>NZ_JHXE01000013.1 GCF_000621865.1 Pseudobutyrivibrio sp. MD2005 | reverse complement strand
ACTCCTTTCGGAGCGTTTCACACAGACCTCCCTAGGTACCACACGTTTCTTCCTCTCCATCTATCTGCCTCATTTATCATGCATGATTCCGTGTAGTTATTGGGCTTCGACTTGTGATGCAGCCTTACCCTCATGCATAACCTCGTATGAGATTTCTGTACGTCAGACCGGAGATTTGCCCGTGGGTTAGTATGTTCCCCACATCCAGCTTCCTTCAGATTCCACCTCGCGGCGGACACCCTTGCCTTCGGCTATATCCTTCCCACTACCGGGTGGATTCGGGACTTGAACCCGTTAGAAACGTGCGCCGCTAGGCGCACATCGAAAAATCAGGAGATTTGCAATGCAAAACTCCTGATTTAATCTTAATAATACTACCGCTAATCCGCAAGAATGATATTATTCAATCTGTCTTTTTTTATCCTTTAACAGCACCATTTGTCATTCCGCTTATAATATATTTCTGCATGAATACAAATATAAGCACTACTGGAATAATGGCAACGATTGCGAATGCCGTAAGGTAACTCCATTTAGTACCGTACTGGCCCATAAAGTTGAAAATTCCGGCTGTGATAGGGCGCTTTTTCTGATCCAAAATAAAAGTCATACCATAAGCTAAATCGCCCCAGGCGTATAAGAAAGAGAATACCGCACATACGATAACACCTGGTTTTGCTACAGGTACCAATATTCTAAAGAAGGCAGATAATCGGGTACATCCGTCAATATATGCTGCTTCCTCTAAAGCTGCAGGAATAGATGCAAAATAGTTTTTCAAAATCAGCACAGAAAAAGGAATTCCTATTGTTGCATCTGCCAAAATAGCTGATGCCCATGTGTTGTAAACATTTATGCCTTTAAACATAATAAACATTGGTGTAAGCAACACTGATACTGGTAACATTTGGCTTACAAGGAAGAATAAAAGCATAAACTTTCTTCCCTTAAATCTATATCTTGCAATAGCATAAGAAGCTGGCACAGCAAGCATTACAGCAATTAGCATTGCCCCTATTGAAATTGCAAAGCTATTGAAGAATGAAGAAAACATATTGAAATCGCCATTTTCAATTTGCGCTGCATATGATTTTGTATTAAGTACATGTGGATACCAGGTTGGTGGTATCTGGAATATTTCCTTTTCTGTTTTTAAAGATGTAATAAATGTCCAAAACAAAGGAAATAAAAGTATTATCAAAAGAATTAACGCTAACACACAGCAAATAGTATTTTCTCTTTTACTTAATCTCTTTTCTGATTCCATTATTCTTCCTCTCCCTTCATTGTTATTTTTATATAAACCATTCCAACTAACAGCAATATTACAAACAATACATTTGCTACGGCTGAGCCCTTGCTATATTGGAACATATCAAATGATAACTTGTATGAATAGGTTGATAAAAGGTGTGTTGAATTAACAGGTCCACCTTCTGTCATTACATATACCAAATCATATACTTTGAATGTATAAATGAATCCTAATACCAGAATAGATTCGATTGTAGGTCTTAGAAGAGGTAATGTAATGTTAATTAGCTTTTGAAACTTGTTAGCCCCATCCACCGATGCGCTCTCATAAAGCTCCTGTGGAATGGTAGTAAGACCTGTGGAAAGAAGAATTGTGTTGAATGGAATACCAATCCAAATATTTGCGATTACTACTGCTGCCATAGCAGTACCTGGTGTTGTTAGCCATTCAATATTTTCATTTATAGCGCCAATACTCTTTAAAATATAGTTTATAATTCCAACATCTGTTGAAAACATAAATTTAAACATAAGCGCTGTAACTGTCATAGGCATCATCCATGGAATCATGAGAAGGCCCCTGACAGGCTTTGCAATTTTAAATCTCTTGTTAAAGAATAGTGCCAAAAAGAAACCAATTAGAAATTGAAATACAAGGCAGGCAACTGTGAATATCAATGTATTTAACAGCGACTTTCTAAATACCTCATCTGAGAATATCTCTACATAATTTGCAAGACCAATAATGTGCTTATCCCCATTTGCAAGATTTCTTACAGATACATCCTGAAAGCTCAATCCAATATTGCTTAAAATTGGATATCCAACAAATACAGCCATATAGATAAATGCCGGTAAGATAAACAGCAGGCCAATGTTGTCATATCTAAAGAATTCCTTTATTTTTTTCATAATAAAAATTCCTCCTTCTTTGTTTGTCACATTTATTGTATTTTCATTAGCAAAAATACAAAATGTGACAAATCTAAAAAAAGAGGAATTATCAAAGGACGATTATTTAATTGTTCTTCTATATTCAGCAGGGAGCTGGCCTGTCACTTCTCTAAACACTTTACTGAAATACTTAGGATCCTGATATCCAACCTTATCTGCTATTTCATATAGTTTTAAACTTGTACTGATTAAAAGCTCCTTTGCTTTTGTTATTCGATAATCTTTAATATATGCACTGTAAGTTTTTCCAGTCTCCTTGTGGAACTGAGTACCAAGATATTCTGGAGTAATATTTAGCTTACCTGCAATCTCATCCAGCGTAATGCCAGTATTATAGAATTCATGTATTAATCCTTCAGCTTTTCTAACCACCAGATGATTTGAGGTAGTCTTTTGCTCTGTAAACTCATAGGATGATAGAACTTCATTGCATATATCATCCAGCTCTTGAGTTGTCTTGGAATTCATTATCTTATCAAGCAGCTTTTGCCTTTGGATTGTTCCTTCGGCTCTACAGCCCGATTCCTTTCCTACTTCCAAAACAGTCCATAGAAAACGAACATAGCACTCTTTTAATTCTCTTGGGTTGTAAATCTTACCATCTTTAAATGACTCATGGAATCTGTTAAAGACTTGTCGTACTCGTTTTTCGTCGCGTGCAAAAATTGCTGATTTGATTTCATTTTCCTGCTCAATAGGATAAATGCAAATTGTTGTTTGCACATGTGTAATCTTTGGATAAGAAATAACTATGCCTTCCTCAAAAGAAATGTTCCAGTCCATGTATGGATACAAATCGCTCAATCCAACCGTCAACGAATCCAGTCCGGTAATCTCTTCACAGCCTATAACCAAATCTCCGCCAGCCTGATTTAAGAGCTGATATTGTATAAAGCGCTCTATATCATGACCATCTTCATAAGAATACAGCAACATAACAATAGACTTATGATACTGGGATTCCAGCAATGTATATTTAATATCCTTGTAACCGGAAAAGGCCTGTCGTAAAAATTTGTATCCTAACTCCCTCTTCTCATCAAAAGAGTTCCCCATGTAAGCACATATTATTAGGAACTTTTGATTCTTATCTATGCCATAAACATTATCCAAATAATCGATTGTTTCAGAAGAAACCTTTGTGTGCCCAAACATTATGTCTCTTACTATTTGTTCAAGTGTTCCCACCTGCTCAGGCTTTTTTCTTCTGTCCTCATATATTTGTTCCGCAATATTGTTTATAGCCTTTGAAAAATCCATAAGCGATATAGGCTTGAGTAAGTACTCTGTAACCCCTAATTTCATAGCCCCCCTTGCATATTCGAATTCCGAATATGCACTGATGACAATCGCTTTCGACTTTAGGCCTGAACCATATATTTCTGAAAGCATCTGAAGTCCATCCATTTTAGGCATTTTAATATCAGTAATGATTATATCTGGCTGTTGCTCTTTGCACATCTCAAGACCACTGGCCCCATCAACAGCCTCGCCCACAACTTCAAATTCACTATCAATTTTTTCTATTAGTTTTACAAGCCCCTCTCGAATCCTAATTTCGTCCTCAACTATAAGTACCTTCATACCTTCTCCCAATAAATAAAGTCTTAATTAAAAGTATATTCAAAGCATGAAGAACTTCAACAGTTTCTTATTTTTTGCATCACTAGGCTTCTCACCGCTTGGGGCCTCACCATCGGGTTTCTCACCACTTGGTGCTTCTCCAGATGGCTTCTCGCCACTTGGCATTTCACCGTTTGGTGCTCCGCCCTCTGGCATTGCTCCATCTGGTGCACCTGATCCACTTCCACTAGTAAGCTCAATTGCCTCGCCTGTTGATTCAGAGCCTTCTGTATATTCCTCGCCATTGATGTAAAGCTTATAGCCATTTAAGTTAATGCTATCTGTATCGCAGCTAAGGGCTGTAATATATGAATCACCTGTTAGAGTCCATGTTGAACCATCTGTGATTTCTACATAAACTTCTCCGGCTTCGCCATCTGCATTGATAGCACCTGTATAGTTAGAGGCATCCCTTAAATAAAGATTCATTGCAGATACATCATCTACCACCATATCTCCATCTAAGGCCTGGCTTACGGCATAAACATTGACCTGACCGCCATTGCTTCCTTCATTTCCCCAGCCTGCAGTTGAAGCTCTAAGCAAGACTCCTGTGTCATCATTATTGACTATTGTAGAATTTTCAAGATTAATGTCTGCTACTGTATTAGTAATGAAGAAAATATCGCCGTTTTCGTTGTTGAGTGTACTATCAACTAGAGAAAACTCAGCTTTTCCCTCATCTGCATCACCAGACATAGACTGATAAATCATTACTGCCTGATAATAATCAGAGTTATCACTGTTCTTTGTATTATTATCTGCGTTTAGCACTACATTATTTAAAGTAGCAGAGTTATCGCCTTCAACAACAACGCCCTGAGATGCTGTTGATGTAAGTGTTGCATCTGAAACTGTAATATCTGCTGTGGAATAGATTACCGGCGAACCTGTTCCTGATGTAGTATAGTTTCCTCCAGTAACTGTTACTGTGCCGCCACCTCTATCTGAACGAATAGCCGCAGATGAGTTACCACTTGTTTCTATAATAAGGTTGCTGGCATTCATTGTGCCTCCGCCTGTTGTCATAAGACCGCCAGAGCAATTACCTGCTGTTGTAATATAGGAATCTGAAATATTTACTGTAGTTCCTTCACCATAGCTATACACAGCATTGGCATGAGTTCCATTTGTATCTACAACAATTTCAGATAAATCCAGTGTTGCTCCATCTGTTGCAAATACCGCTGCATTATCTCCATAGAAATCTGCTTCATCCCCTAGATCAGAGTCGCCAGTCTTAATAACTTCTACATTACTATAGCTGTCTTCTGTACCAGAAGCCTCAATTGCATGAGCGCCGTCTTCTGAGTTTTCAATTGTTTCGTTAATTGTTATGTCATCTCTTGTAAGCGCAGTTGTGGTCGCTGTGGCTGACGCGCCATCTTCAGAAGCGGCTGCTTCGTCTGCCACTTCAACTGATTCTGCCGTAGAATCTGCATTTGAACCGCAGCCTACAAATACCATGGATGCAGCCATTGTTCCTACTAAAAGCTTGGATAATAATTTATGTTTCATACTGTCCCTCCATCTCTTTCAATTGATAAACTATTTTTACCAATAAAATCTGTAGGTTAGGTGAATATAAGATGACAGTTACCTTATGATTTGCAAAATGTGTAATGAAGAGGAATATAGCATACCACAATTTCACCGCTTTACCCCAGATTATTCACAGTTTTTTCTCCACTTTAAGACCTGTGAATTAAATAATCAGCGGCAAAAGTATTCATATTATAAAAGGAAAAAAGAAAATATCTTTAATCTGTGCTTTAAAATCGCAAACCACAAGAAAAATCTTAGGTTGAAGCTGGGCTACACAGGAATTTAACGGCTGTTCTATCGCTGTTCTATCTAATTTCACAATGCTGAAACATTTTCTAGTTATAATGTCCACATAATATAAAAAATGAGGAGGGTGATTAGATGTTTTTTGAGATTACAACTGTATCCGGGGAATTCGTTTACATTAATTTACAGCAGGTGACTGCAGTGGAACCCGTCAATCATACTGTATGCACCTCAGATGGAAGTAAATATATGATGACCACAGAATCCTATGATGAATTAATAAAGAATTTAGGAATAATATGAATGCGAGCAGATTGCTGCAAGCAATCTCGCAGCGTTCTAGTAAGCGAAGCTTACATATTTTATGAATGCGAGCAGATTGCCATAGGCAGTTAAAAAAATTAACAAATTTTACACTTACATTTTGTTCAAAATCATGTTACAATTGCTTTCGCAATTAAATAATATGGTTAAATTGGAAACGCACTTCCTCTGGAAGATAACGAACAACACTTTTTTATTTCTGTTATTCATTATCTAAAGGAGGATTTTTTTATGCCAAAAAACAAATTTCAGGATGTAGTTTATACTATTATTATGGCAACCATTATGGTTTATGGAATGGTTGTTTACAATGTAGCGCTTAACATGGGAGGTGTTTCAGGAGCCACTTTTATAGCCGCAGTACATGAGCTTCCAATCATGGTGCCTATCGCATTTATCTTAGAGTTCTTCATTGTTGGTAAGATTGCAAAAGGCCTTGCTTTTACAGTCGTTCGTCCAACAGATAGACCTCAGTTCATCACATATGCTATTTCAATTTGCATTTGCTGCATCATGTGTCCAGTAATGAGCCTTGTAGCTACTATCCTTTTCAAAGACACAAAGACATTTGGTACTTGGGTACAGACTTGGGCTATGAATTTCCCTATGGCTCTTCTCTATCAGTTATTCTACTGTGGACCATTTGTAAGACTTATCTTCCGTAGCATTTTCCGTGAAAAGAAGACAAACGAAGTATCAGAAGCTAATAAGAAAGCCGCATAAATATAAAAAATCCAGTTAGGAATTTTACCTAACTGGATTTTTTTATTGTTCATTCCAAAATTCAACTGCTCTATCAAGCCAGCCTTCAGCTTTTGTGTGTAGCCCAAGACCAATGCCATGAGGTACACCAAAGTATTTTTCATATATATGCTTAATGCCGTTCTTTTCAAGAGCGGTATCAAAGACATCAGCATGACGGCTTGCAGGAACCAACACGTCCCACGAGCCCGAATACATAAATGTAGGTGGGTAACTCTCATCGATGTATTTCTGAACATCTAAAAGCTCTCTCCCCTTTCTAATATGTCTTAGGCCAAACATGTGGAAGCTTCCACGATTGCTAAGCCATATTCCAAGAAGTCCAATCCAAATGTTCCAATAAGGATGGTGAAGCCAATCATTAACGCAAGTCCATGGATAACCTAAAATTACTGTAGCTGGTTTAGGCACTTCATAATCTGCAAATCCATGCTCTTTGCTTGCAAAAATTCCTGCTAAGTTGCCTCCGGCAGAAAATCCTAGCAAACCATATCCATCCATAACCACATCGAATCTTTCAAGGTTATTCTGAATAAATGTAAGAGCTGTACCCAAATCTTCCATTGGTGCAAAAGGCTCGCAGTCACGACCTGTTCTGTATTCAAGTACAAATGCATTCACTCCCATTCTGTTAAGGGCAGCTGCAACAGGATATCCCTCCTGCTTTGTGCAAAGATGTGCATATCCCCCGCCTGGAAGAATCATTAAGAAGCGCTGATCCTTAGGATTATCTGATGGGAAAAATGTAAGCTTTACATCGCGCTTATGTTTATCTTTTGCCATCTCTTCCATAGAGTAAACAGGAAATTGCATTAAGCGTCCATTTGCCTGAAGGGCTTTTACTCTTGCTCTTCCTGCCTTTACATCATTGGAACGATGCTCTATATAGTACATTCTAGCAATAGAATAAATGGTAAATACTAAAGTAAGGATGAAATATGCAACTATAAGAGTTCGTATTGTTTCACCAAAACCATTGGCGAATAAGTAAATTTTATTCATGCTGCCTCCAATTAGCTACTTCTCCCCTTAACCAATCTATCCATTGGTCCATGCCCTCTCCAGTCTTTGCGGAGATAAAAATGACTAAAGCACTAGGATTTAGCTTGTGGATTCTTTCTTCAACTAGCGTTTTCGAGAAATCTGAGAATACAGGAAGTGTATCACACTTATTAATAAGTACCACATCGCAAACAGAAAACATAAGTGGATATTTTAGTGGCTTGTCATCTCCCTCTGGAACCGATAAAATCATAACATTTTTTGATGCTCCAGTGTCAAACTCCGCTGGACATACCAGATTGCCTACATTCTCAAGAAAAACTAAATCCAGTTCCTCTGTTCCAAGCTCTCGAAGACCTTGGCGAGTCATATCTGCATCCAGGTGGCACATGCCTCCAGTATGAATCTGAATTGCTTTAGCACCAGCCTTTGTAATAGTGGCAGCATCAACATCTGAATCGATGTCCGCCTCCATTACACCTATGCTCATATCACCATTAAGACGGGCTATAGTCTGACATAATGTGCTAGTCTTGCCTGAGCCAGGAGCAGACATTAGATTGACTAAAAATGTATTCTGCTCCTTAATCTCAGCTCTGAGCTTTTTTGCATCAGCATCATTATCTTCAAAGATACTTTGTTTAACTTCGATAATTTTGTAATCTAGCATAATTGCTCCCAAATTGAAAACGATTATTCTGTTACAAACTCAGCCTCACCTGGAAGTGGATACTTGTCAGTAAGCTTTTTAATGATAGCACGAGCCTTCTCTACGCCAGCTTCCTGCTCTTTAATAACAATAGAGATTGCCTCAGCTACCTTATCAAAATCATCTTCTTTAAGTCCACGTGTAGTAGCTGCTGGTGTTCCAAGACGAATACCAGATGTAACAAATGGTGACTTAGGGTCGTTAGGAATAGTGTTCTTATTAGCAGTAATGTGAGCCTCGTCCAAAAGCTTTTCAACAACCTTTCCTGTTAACTCAAAAGGTGTTAAATCGATAAGCATAAGGTGATTGTCTGTTCCGTCAGAAACAATCTTGATTCCTCTAGACTTAAGTCCTTCGCAAAGAGCCTGAGCATTCTTAACTATCTGATTGCCATATTCCTTGAAGCTTGGTGATAAAGCCTCTTTGAAGCATACTGCCTTACCAGCAATTACATGCATAAGAGGGCCACCCTGAATACCTGGGAATACAGCCTTGTTAAAGTTGTACTTCTCATTGGCTTCAGCTGTAGCCATAATCATACCGCCTCTTGGGCCTCTAAGTGTCTTGTGAGTTGTAGTTGTAACGATATCTGCATATGGAACAGGGCTTTCATGTACACCTGCTGCAACAAGACCGGCAATGTGTGCCATATCTACAAATAATACAGCTCCGACCTTATCACAGATTTCTCTGAATCTCTTGAAGTCAATCTTACGACAATAAGCAGAAGCACCTGCAATAATCATCTTTGGCTTGCACTCAAGAGCAATTCTTTCAACCTCATCATAATCGATGAAACCATTATCATTAACTCCATAAGGGACAATATTGAAATATGTACCAGAGAAGTTGGCCTTTGAACCATGTGTTAAATGTCCGCCGTGATCAAGGTTCATACCCATAACTGTGTCGCCTGGCTGTAATACAGCAAACTGAACAGCCATGTTTGCCTGAGCACCTGAATGTGGCTGTACATTAACATATTCGCAACCAAAAAGCTCTTTTGCTCTAGCGATTGCAAGCTCTTCTACAACGTCAACTTCCTCACAACCACCGTAGTAGCGCTTTCCTGGATAACCTTCTGCGTACTTATTAGTAAGTACTGAGCCCATAGCAGACATAACTGCTGGAGACACCCAGTTCTCAGAAGCAATAAGCTCAATGTGCTCTGCCTGACGGTTAAACTCTTTAACAATAGCCTCAGCAATCTCTGGATCTGTGTTTCTGATGTCCTTTAATGTGTACATTATTCCCTATACCTTTCTTTTATAAATATTTCTTCTCAAAGTCTGCTTTTTCAAGCGGCTTATCGAAGTAGTAACCCTGTGCAAGATTAACGGAAAATCTTCCTATCATGTTAACCTGTTCGTTGACCTCGACGCCCTCAACACATACATCTACATTGAGAGAATCAGCAAGCTCAGAAATAGTTTTTACAAACACTTCAGAAAAATTATCCTTATTCATATCAGACACAAACGCTCTATCAATCTTGATTGTATCAATAGGCATTGTCCTTATATAATTTAGTGACGAATAACCTGTTCCGAAATCATCAAGTGCAACTCTACAGCCAAGCTTGCGGATAGATTTAAGTATCTTAATCATCAAATCCATATCCTCTATGGCAAGTGATTCGGTAACTTCAAAGGTAATATTTTTAGGATCAATAGATGTATCATCTATCACTGATTTAATTTTTTCTAATATATCGTTTTGTGTAAGCTGAACAACGGAAAGATTGATATTTACCTTGTACTCTGGATGACCAAAATCATTCCAGTGCTTACAAGCCCTAACAGCCTCCTCCAGCACATGATAGCCTATTGCAACAATCATACGTGACTGCTCTGCATTTATAATGAATTGGTCTGGTAAAACCATTCCGTATTCAGGTGAATTCCATCTGACTAAGGCCTCTGCTCCACAGCATCTTGAAACGCCGTCAACAAACTCCATAACCGGCTGGAAGTAGACTTCAAATTCCTTGCAGCCATCATCTACAGCCTTGCGCAGAGCCTGATCCATTTTGACCTTTTCTGTGGCAACAGCCTTTGACTTTTCATTGTAAAATTCAACACTATTCTTGCCATTGTTTTTAGCACTATGAACTGCGATGTTAAGACGAGTGAGGATATCTGTAGCATCCTCTACATCTTCAGGTGCCTTTACGCATCCCATGCTCATTGTGCAGTAATAATCCTGTCCATTTAATGTCCAAGGATTTTCAAACAAATTCATAATTCTCTTGATTATGAATTCGAGATTATCGTAATTATCGTGCTCTACCAATACTGCGAATTCATCGCCGCCAACACGATAGCATTTGCCCTTAATATAAGAAATATCATTAATACTATGAGCCACATACTCTAGTAAATCGTCACCGACTTTATATCCCATGCCTTCATTGACACTTGTAAAATCGTCCAAGTCCACCATCAGCACTGCAAACTTCTTTTTAAGCTTCTTGGCAACATGGAACTCCATTGATATATCCTTTTCGCAGGCCTGTCTATTGTAAAGCCCTGTAAGAGTATCCTCCTGGGCCTGTTTTTCAACCTTTTTCTGATAGAGTCTTAAATCAGTGATGTCGTAGAAAGTGAGCATTCTTGCATCACGACCATCTACCCACTTAAGTGAATTGATAGATATGTCAAACCATTTGCCAGAGGCATTTGCGGCATATCCATTAAGCTCAGGTAGATTATACTTTTCATCGAAAACAATTTCCTGAATAGCTGCTCTATCTAATTCATTATCAAACATAATGCCAAATGTATCGTTGGTGTATAGCATTTGCTTTTGCGCCAAATCTACTACCACAACGCCATATCCAGCATTTTGTAGTATAGCTTCTAAGGCATTATAAGAACTTGCAAGAGAATTTGTTGTAATCTTCTTGAGAAGAATTGTGTGCAGAATTCTTTTGATGTCGTTTGCAAAACGCAAATCATCTACACTCCAATTTCTATCCTTGCCCAATGACAGGAAGCATAAATACATAGCTGCTGAATCATTAACATTGATAGGCAAAAAAATTGCTGCTCTGATTCCATACTTGATGAAAAATATTTCAAATGCTTCTGGAAGATTGGCATCTGAAGAAATGGTGTATGGCTTGCCATTCATAAATGGAAGCTCTACCAAAGGAATCTCCTGGAACTTTGCTATTAAAGCATCCTCCTCAGTATCACTCCATTCCGAAATCATATCAACATTAATGCCATTTTCTGATATTTGGAGCAATGCCGTATTGGAACAAACCATATACTTGCCAGCTTCCTGCAATATGTCCTCAGAAATCTTTGAGAAGGAATTATCCGACTCCATCATGCGCAAGATTTCTGTCATGATTTCGTTCTTCTTAAGCTTGTATTTAATCTCGTACTCGTTATTCTTCTCGTCATTTAATTGTTTTTTTAATGCCTGGGTTTTAATTTTTTCAGCAAAATAATATTTTGTGAGAGTTTCTAATAAAAGAATTGATTTGTCAAAGGCAACTCGTGTAGTTACATTTAAGCCCTCTGGCAACTCAACTGTGTCTGGAAGAGTATCTTTATCAATTCCAAAGCACAGCCATACGCCAAGGAAATGTCCTTCATTGCCACGAATAGCAACGCCTTTGTACATAAGATAATCCTTGCTACCAAAACGCTCAATAATGTTCTCTACATTTCCATCTATGAAAGAGTCCATTATTTCGCGTCGTAGCTCAGATTTAAAATTAGCATCAACAAAATCCTCCTCAGCCTTAGAGCCTGAGAAGGATGTGATTTGTCCACGAGCCTTGCTGATACACATTAAGTAAATGTCGTTAGATTTACAAAATGCATCCTGCATAGACTTCATATCTTCATTTTTAATTTCTAATTCTGAATTTACTCTATAACCTGTGTCCATCCATACTTGTCCTCGAGTCTACCCCACTGGATACCTGTAAGAGTATCGTAAAGCTTTTGGGTAAGCTCGCCGGTCTTTCCTCCATTTATTACAACAACGTCATCCTTGTATCGAAGTTCACCAACTGGAGAGATAACCGCTGCTGTTCCTGTGCCGAAGACCTCCTCAAGCTTTCCATCATGTCCAGCCTTCATAAGATCATCAATAGCAAGACGCTCTTCTCTGACTGTGTAACCCCAGTCTCTAAGAAGATGAATCATTGAATCTCTAGTAACGCCTGGAAGAACTGTGCCTACTGTAGGAGCGGTCCAAATCTCGCCATCAATCTTAAACATGATGTTCATTGTTCCTACTTCCTCAACGTACTTTCTCTCGTTTCCGTCGAGCCAAAGAACCTGAGAATAACCAAGCTTTTCAGCCTTAACCTGTCCTGCAATAGAACCAGCGTAGTTTCCACCGCACTTAGTGAATCCAGTACCACCTGCTACTGCTCGCACTAATTCATTTTCTACTAAAATCTTAACTGGGTCAAGACCTGTGGCATAATATGCACCAACTGGACAACAAAGAATCATAAACTTGTATGATTTAGCCATGTGTACACCAAGTGCTGCCTCTGTAGCGAACATAAATGGTCTTATATATAATGAAGTATCCTTTTCAGATGGAACCCAAGCTTCCTCTGTCTTAACTAAGGCTTTTACTGCCTGTACAAAATCATCTACTGGGAAGGCTGGCATGCAAAGTCTCTCATTAGAATTGATCATTCTCTTAGCATTCATCTCTGGTCTGAAGAGCTGAATCTTGCCGTCTTCTCTTCTGTATGCCTTCATACCTTCGAAAGTCTCTTGTGCATAGTGTAATGTCATACATGCTGGATCAAGCTCGATAGGGCCCTCTGGCACGATTCTTGCGTCATGCCAACCGATTTCACGGTCCCAATCACAGATAAACATGTAATCTGTCATGTACTTTCCGAATCCAAGATTATTCCAATCTGGTTTTGCCTTTAATTGCTCCCTTTTTTCAAATCTGATTTCCATCTTTTGCCTCCGCATAGATAATATATTTATTAAACTTTAATTTACATTTGTTCTATTATCTAACTTTTATTTCTATCAGTCAACACTTTAACACATTAAATTGCTAAATTTTTCTTTTTGAACATTCTCTGAACTTTCTGAGTTTTCACAGAATGGTCCAAATTGGAATGCTATAATATTTGTAACTGCCAATATAGTGAATTTTTTGCTATAAATAGCAGCGAATATTTATTACCGCAGGGCCTTTTTTATGAATATTTCTACTCAAGTATGCGGCCTTGTCATCATAGTAATGCTTATCTTTTTTTATAAGAGACAGCCTACTATGGGACTTAGTTCAGAGCGCCGCTTCATTACAACTATATATGTCATTTTAGGTTGCGTAATATTGGATATGGCGTCCTGCCACTTTATAGTAAACTCTACCAGATACAACCCTTATGTTGTACTGACAGTTTGCAAGCTTTATCTTTTATCACTACAGACAGTAGCCTTTTCCGCACTAAGGTATACGATTTCAGATATTTTAGACACAATGGGCAGCAAACATGAAAAAATGCTAGGACAGACATATCGATATTTGTATTTCTGTGGTTTGGTATTTACAGCCACTCTCCCACTTGACTATTACTACAATGGAGAAGTGCTTTATTCATATGGGACGGCTGCACTTGCAACATATATACTAGTGGCTGTATACATTATTTCAATTGTTGCTGCCACCTTCATACTTCGCGCACACCTAAAGCGTGGAAAGATAAACGCATTACTGTTTTGGATGGCCATTTGGAGCATTTCAGCCATCATTCAGTACATTAGGCCTAAATACTTAATAGTAAGTTTTGCAGCCTGTCTTGGAGCCCTTGTCATGTACTTTGAGCTAGAAAATCCTCTTGGGGCGATTTCAAGACGTACCGGCCATTTTAGTTCGGCGGTTATTAGAGATTATTTTGATTATCTCTATCAACACAAAATCAACTTCTCGATGATGATGATTTCCTTTAGGACAATGGCCGATGCCCACACCGAAACAAAGCTTCTTCGAAAAACTATCGAAATGCTTTCGGAATTTTTGTTCAGCATAGATACAGCCCGCGTATTTGATACAGCTGAAGGATATTTCCTTCTTGTATTTGATAATACAGATTTTATGGAAAGTACCAAATTTAAAATTGGTACCTATTTTCAATCAGTTGAGGATGATCCTAACGTAGAAAATGCTATAACTCTACTCAATCCAACCTATACAATCATTCCTAACAGCAATATTGCAGAGAATGCGGACGAGCTATTAATGCTTTTGTCTGGCTTGGTTCCTACAAATCAAAACGCTGTTAACAAGAATGAAATCATAGTAGATTCAGAAACCATTCGACAGCTTAAGCATAACAAACAGGTTGAGAAAATGGTTATTGAGGCAATGGAACATGATCGTATTGAGGTGCACTATCAACCAATTTACGATATATCACTTGGCAAATTTACAGGTGCTGAAGCTTTAGTTCGTATCAGATTATCTGACGGAACTTTAGTATATCCAAATGAGTTTATTCCTATTGTAGAGGAAACTGGAAGAATTATTCCTTTATCCGACAGCATTTATAGAAAAGTTCTTTCCTTCCTTAGAACTTATCGTATAGAACGCCTTGGGATTGAAAGAATCGAATTAAACCTTTCTGTAAAGCAGGGCGAAAGTCCCGTATTTGTTTCAAGATTTTTGGAACTACTGGATAAGCACAGTGTCTCTCCAAACTTAATCAATTTAGAAATCACTGAAACAAGCTCTTTAAGCAGCAAAGAAAACCTACTTAATAATATGAACAAACTTATAGAGCATGGTTTAACCTTCTCACTTGATGATTTTGGTTCAGGAAGTTCTAACCTAAACTATATCATCGATATGCCTGTCAATATCGTAAAGCTTGATAAACATCTTTCTGAAGAATACTTTAAGAATAAGCGCGCACAGGCAATCGTAACTACTGTTATAGAAATGGCCCATTCCCTTGGCATAAAGATTATCGCCGAAGGTATTGAGACTGAAAATGAGTTAGAAGAAATGAAAAATCTTGGTGTCGATTATATCCAGGGATACTATTTCTCTAAACCATTACCTGAGCACGAATATTTACGTTTTGTTCAGACCAATAATCTTTAATTCACGAAAAGGAGAAGAATATGCACACATTTCAACCTTACCCAATCGATATGTTAGAATGGAATCCTTTTACAAAATTGGCAAATGATGGCATTGCAATCGTTGCTGAAGCTGGAGACAAAGTTAATGCCACTTCATCCTTCAACGGTGGTGTTGGTCATCTTTGGGGCAAAAATGTAGTATATATGTTTTTGCGAAACACCAGATATACAAAGGAATTAATAGATGAGTCTGAATACTTTTCTGCATGCTTCTTTGATATGTCAGAAAAAAATAACGTGCAGTTGATGAAAGTTTTAAATCAAATTAGCGGACGAAATGAAGACAAGCTTAAACTTTGCCACGTTCATATTGAGCATGCGTTAAATGCACCATATATCGACGAAGCAAACTTCATCATACTATGCCGCAAAATCGCAGCTGTACCAATGACAGAAAACACTGTATTAGATCCAGATATTCTAAAGGAGAAATATACAGAGCGTCACTTAGATGACTTCCACACAATGTATATTGGAGAGATTTTAGACATTAGAGCACGTTAGTTATTTTATTATCCACGTAAAAGAGAGGGCCAGTGAATTAATCACCAGCCCTCATTTTTACTGACTATTTTTATTTGTCTTTTTCAAGCTTTTTCTTTGTGTAAGTTGTTACACCTACGATTACTGCAATGATAAGGAGAATCCAAGCCCACCATGCATCTGCAAGAATGTTCTTCTTCTCGCCGCCAGCCTTAGCTGTCTCTTCATCTTCTATTGTCTTTATATCCTCTTTATCATCCTTTTCAGGCTTAACAGTATCGCCTGCAAGTGGTGTAGCATCATCTGCGATTGTTGTAGTATCTTCGCCCTCTGCATTTGTGTTTGCATCAGCGTCTGCATTAACATTAGCATTTCTTCTAGCTCTGTTTGCAGTATTTGTTGTGTTTAGCGCATTTGCATTATTTGCAACTGGGCCTGCCAATGGAACCTGAGCATCTGCGATAGCTGTAGGTGCTGTAGCTACTGTAGTAGCTGTTGTTGTACCGCCTGTTGTACCACCTGTTGTGCCGCCTGTTGTACCGCCTGTTGTACCACCTGTTGTGCCACCTGTTGTTCCTTCTGTTGTACCGCCTGTTGTGCCACCTGTTTCATCAGTTGTTCCGTTTTGGTTTTCATTATTGTTAGCTGCATCATTAGCTGCTTTTTTCTCAACAGCTGCTGTGTAATTGTCAGATGCGCCATTAACAATATCTCTAATTGTAGCTAATGAATTCTGCTTTAATGTGTAATCTGAATTAAGAGTAATCACCTTCTTGATTGCATCAATTACAGATTCTACATTGCCAGCTATTACTGTAACCTTTGCATTCTTAGCATCAACTGTATCCTGATCCTCTGCTACAGCCTTTGTAGCATCATAGTTTTCTTTAGCTGCTGTAGTATCGATTCCAGATGCTGTCTGAAGAGTTGTAGTTCCATTTACATATGTGGTCTTTGTTCCATATACTGCATCTTCTGGATCTTGTGCAAGCTGACCAGGGTTGTATTCTGTAAATTTATCTGCTGCGTACTGCTTCTTTGAGATTACCTTTGTTTCTGTTGATGTAGTTGTTGTTACCTCATCATAAGAGATTACATAATAATATCTCCTATTCCAAGAGAACCATGCACCATTATCTTTAACTGTACCACTAACATTTTTATATCCTGCATTAATTAATTCCTGCTTTTTAGCCTCCATCGCAGCATTCGCTGTTGCTTCGTCATCAACCTTATTATCTTTAGTATCAACACTATGATTTGTTGTGGTTGTAACAGTCTTTACATAATCCTGAGTAACTGTCTCCCATACACCATCTTCATCATGTGTGATTGGCTTTGTAGTGTCATCGATTGTATTTGTTGTAGATACAGTGTAAGAACTAATTCCAACTAAGCCTTTTAGGAACGCCTTTATTTCCTGCCAAGTGTTATTACCATTAATACTAACCTCTTCTGTTTTACCAGAGAATAGATGTGTATATGTAACTTTTACACTGTATCCTTGGCTAACTAAATCCTCAACCTCACTATACATATCCCACGAATATTTAATTTCTTTGTTTTGAGGTCCAGTCTTCTGCTCATATCCACCAGTAACTGTATATGCCTCATACGCATATGTTGGATTATGAGCTTCACCAGTTGCTTCATATGATGTAGTTACATTGCCAGCTACTACTGTTGCAACACTGTCTGTAGTACCAACATTTACAGGCTCTTTGCTTGTATCAATTGCATAGAAGCCTTTGCTAGCATCGTTTGCATCAATATCAACTGTATGAGTTGTCTCTGTTGATTCAAATTCCTTACCGCCTACTGTCTTCCAGCTTTCAGGTATAGCTTCCTGACCTTCTTTCGCAGGTTTAATAATATTTGTCTCATCGATAACACCATCTGTAATTATCTTTTCAACAATAGCGATGTCTTTGCTTTCATTTACAAAGTAATTAATTGTTGCATCTTTAGCTGTCTCAACATCATTACCATCTTCATCTACACCCTTAACCTTATATGATGCCTGATAATAATATTCAGATTTCTTCAAATCATTGCCATCAGCATCCTTAGTTACAAGTGTAAGAGTAAGTGAGCCCTGTACAAAACCTTCCACTTTCTGAGAAAGATAATACTCATATGTAAGTCTTGCAAGCTCTGCAACATCCTCATCTGTACAAGCATCAGAAGAAACTGTTTCCTTCTGTAATGCAATCTTTGTAAGAAGATCCTCTCCTACTAATCTTGTAAGTTCCTGCTCTGCTGCTGCCTTATCACTTGCAGCTGTTTCAGCCTCTGTCTTTGCTAAAGCAAGTGCATTTGCTGCTGCAACAACAGCTTTCTTTGTATTTCCATCTAAAGTATCTAATAAATCAGAAGATACATCCTCTCCATTTAATGCCTGAAGAAGTATATCTAAATCCTCATCTTTTACATCCTTTATACCGTTAGCTTCAAATAATTTTACAAGCTCATTTTTAGCTGTCTGAAGCTTTGTTTCTGCAGTTTGAGCTGCTGTTTCTGCTGCCTGCAAATCAGTTTTTGCTGTTGCAATTGCAGTTGCTGCTGCATCTATATCTTCCTGAGTAGCTGAATCAAGAGCCTTTGTAGCTGCTGCATCAGCATCATTTGCAGATCCTGCTGCTTTTTCTTCAGCTGCCTGAGCTGCGCCATCAGCCTTTACAACATCATCGTTGGCCTTTTCAACAACTTCTGTCTCATTTGCTAAATTATTAAGAGCATCTGAAGCTTCCTGCATATAACCATCAACTGTAGGTACTTCTTCCTCTTGAGGAGCTGCCTGGCCTGCTTCTTCTGCAGGAACACCTGCATCGCTCACTGGCTCAACGTCATCTGCTGGTATTGCTGGTGCTGCCTCTGTCTGGGCTTCAGCTACTGGAGCAATTTCATCTGCTTTCTCTCTGACATAATCAGTAACTGGTGTTAGAGACTCCTGTGTTTCTCCAGCTTCCTGACTTGCGTCTGATGCATCTGATGATTCACTAGAAGCCTCTGTTGACTCCTGCGAAGTTGCATCTGCCTCATCTGCTAATGCTGTTAAGTTTAATGACCCTGCAATTGTGATTGCAGATAAACCTACAGACATAGCCTTTACTACATTCCTTTTCATATTTATACACCCTCTCTTTCATTTTGGCTCACATTTGCAATACACAAACTGTGAACAATCTATGAACCTGTCATCATTTATAACATTGAAAAATAGGGTGATTCAACGGATTGGCAGGAATGAACTAAATCTGGCAAATAATAATTTTCCTAATTTAGAAATATCTACAAATCGGCCTGTAGAGAATTGTTATTTTAGCGCATAAAAAAAGAGGATTAGCACCGTATCATACTACGATTACTAAATCCTCTTAATATTTAAATTCTATTGACTAAGCTTATCAATAATCTTTATTGCTGCACGTCTTTTTGCTTCAATGACCGCCACACCAACGCCGGCTGTTGAAACTCCTGCAAGACCAACAAACCACTTGCCTCTTGCAAGCAATCCTGCGATTGTAACACCTGCAGGTGCTTCCTCTTCTGGAATCTCTTCTGTTTCTGGTGGAATTTCAGCAGGAACTTCTTCAGGAACTTCCTCTTCCTCAGCAACAGATTCTCCGCCACCATTATCCGAAGAATCAGAATCATCGTCGTCATCTTCCACTTCTTCAATCTCCTCAAGGATTTCCTCTGGGAGAATCACCTCTGGAAGAACTACAGCAGGTGCAATTTCTGTTACAGTTGAAGCACCAGATGATTCATCAGATGTATCAGCATCTGCTTCAACAATCTCCTCAACAATCTCTTCCTCAACGTCATTATTAAAACGAGAATCGAATGTTGTTTTAGCATCAGCTAGTGCCGCCTTAGCATTATCAAGATTTTCTTTAGCCTGTTTATAATTTGCTTCAGCTTTTTCTAGCTCAATCTCAAGCTTTGTGATAGTAGCAGCTGCTGTAATATCATCTGCAGCATTTAATTTGGAAATCTGCTGCCTTAAATCTGCAACTTTCTCACTGGCCGCAGAATATTCTTCCTTAGCTTTTGCCACTGTTTGAAGTGACTCACTATAGCCTGAAAGCTTTGTTCTGAGCTCTGCAACATATTCTGAATAGTTGCTATTAAAACTACTGAATATGTTGTTGTAGGCCTTTTCAACCTTCGCATACACCGGCTGTTCTGATATATCAAGTGGAGAATTGCTTGAATCAATTCCTACAACACCCTTATTATTAAGGGCTTCCTGCTTCACTGCTGCAAGTGCTTCTGAATACGAACTATACTTTCCAGATTTGATAGCATCACTGATTGCAATTCCTTCAACGTATCTTATGATACCTCGATTGTATTCTGCCTCAGTGCTTATTACTATTCCTCCATTTGCAACAATATCTGCAACTGCATCGGAATATGACTGAGTGTAGCCACCAACCTTAAACCGCCTGTAAACAACCTGATCATAACTAACCTTGTAATTGAGATTTAAATCATATTTTTCAAGATAGTCGCCTGATGATCTGGTTCCGCTCACAAAGGATGCATCTGCATTATAGTATTTAGTTCCATCACTATATGCTGCTTTGGCAGCATCGTTGCCTTGCTTGATAGCTTTTGAATCACTATAGTCCTTAGCAGGAATAGTTCCTGTATAATGATAATCTGCTGAATATCTTGGAATATAGAAACCTGTTGCAGTCCAATAACTGTCAATCTCCACCAATCCATCCTTAAGTTTTTCAGCGTCTTCCTTACTTAGAACGACTTCTTTTCCATTAGCATCTGTATATGTATACTCTAATTTATTATCGTATATACGGATTTCTCCAGTTGCTTTATCTACATCAAAACCATAATCAGCTTTTGTAGAGCGAACAAAATTGCCATCTACATCGTACACATCATAAGTAATTGTCACATACTCTGCGGATGTATCGCTTACTACGAAGTTCTGTATTTGCTCTCCTTCTGCTAAAAGCATCTTTGGAGCGTAGTAGTATTGAACGACTGAAGCAACATATGCTGCAACGTCGGTAGATTTATTGTCATCGGCAGAAATTATCGCTGTAGCTCCCGCATCTACCAAATCCTTTTGAGCTGCCTCTAGCTGCTTTTCTAAAGCATCAAGCTTTTCTTTTGCCGCATCTAGCTTTTCCTGAGCTGCTGCAAGGTCAGCATTTGCTTTTTCTTTATTTGAATTATATGCCGCAACTGCTGTCTCGTAATCTTCTTTTGCAGCCTGGTATTCTTCTAATTTTTTATTGTATGCATCTTCTGCTGAGATATAATCTACTTCAGCCTGATCGACTGTCTTTTCTGCATCACCAATAATTGCCTCGGCTTCGGCTTCTGTGGTATTTTCGTCTGATATCACTGTCGCCGCTTCAGTTGCAGTTTCAACTGCCTGGCCCGTAGATTGTTTAGTCTCTTCGGTTATTTCTGCTACTGATTCACTCGCCTCTTTGGCCATAGCTTCTGATTCGTCCATAGCATCTTTGGCCTTTTCAATGTTTTCAGTAGCCCCTACTGTTTCCTCGATATTTGGAATATCTTCCTCTGACACAGCACCTTCCACCGGTTCAAGGGAATCTAAAAGCTGTGACGTATCTGCAGCATCATTTGTCACTTGCTGCTCACTTGCAGCCTGCAGGGTTTCGGAATTATCTTCAGATACGAAAACAAGGCTCTCAGATTCCTCTGGAGCCTGGGCGTGTACCGGAAATGTAACCGTACTTGCTAATGAAATTGTAGACAGACTAAGAGCCGCGGCCTTAACTGCACAACGTTTCATAACAATTATTACCCTTTCTATCAAAAGTGACGATTTTTTCTCTTTATATAGATTAACAGAAAAAAAACTAGAAGCAAGTGTTTTGGCAAAATTTAACTGAATTTGGCAAAACAATCACTTCTAGCTTATTTTTTTCACTTATCTCGTGCTAAATTGATAATCTTTTATCTGCTGAGATATCTCAGAAACTTTTCTGGCAGATATTGGAAATACTGTTTTATCATCCATGTGTACATCACCATTATCCACGTAATCGATAAAGTCCATATTGATGATAATTCCACGGTTAATCATTAAAAACCTTTTATCGGAACCTGTCATTTGTAAAAACTCACCAGAGGTAAGTCTGACACGGGTAGAGCCATCATCGGACTTATTAATCTCCAAATAATGACCATCTGTTGTAACTGAAATAATATCCTTAAGATAGATGCGTTCCTCAAGAGAGCCTGTAGACACTTTAATAAATGTCTCATCCATCGGTGTATGCTCTATAACCTCTGTAAGCACCTGATCAATTCTTTCCAGATTAAATGGTTTAGTCACATAGTCAAATGCATGTAGCGAAAATGCATCAGGATAATGTCCATCTGAAGCTGTCATGAAAATAAGGAAAGTACGCTCAGTCTTTTGTCTAAGCTTTTTAGAGGTTTCTATTCCATCCATACCAGGCATGAAAATATCCATAAATACAATATCGAATCTTCTTTCTGATAGTACTGAAATGAAATCTGGCCCGCTGGCGAATTCTTCAACCTCGATTGGAATAGCCTTATTAGCAGATACTCTCTCCACCATCATTTTTAATTGCATTCGAAAAATACTTTCGTCATCAATAACTGCTACTCTCATAATTATCCCCTTAATTTAATCTTATAGAAAAATAATACCACAATTATAACAACTTGATAATGAAAATAAAGTGAATATTTTATATAATATGCATATGGAAAAATTTTTAGACAACGTACTATATATTAATATCGTACTCCTCATAGCAGGAGCATCATCTATGCATCTAGGTGCCAGCTTTCTACGACGAGAGCGTCATACTAGGGGCTTTTTTAAATACTCAGTTCTTTTAATTTCAATAGGCAATGGTTTGTGTTGTATGGGTTACGCTACAATGTCTCTAAGCACTAACCTTCATTTAGCATACTATTTTCGCCTTATTGGACTCATAGGTATTGATATCTATTTGGTTGCAGAGCTCTTGCTTATTACCAGCTGCCTTAATTTCAGCCATATTGCAGAATACCTTATTATCGGTCTTGCTTCTATTGCAGCCATATTCGATGTAGTTATTTATGGCCATCCTGATACAGATACTTTTATCCGCTATGCTACATTTACTGGCTACACACGTTCCGATCCATATCGTCACATTTTCCACTATACTTATCTTATTGTTTTTGCTATATGTCTATCTACTATTGGTATTGTTTGGGCTTTCAGTTCAAAATACCGCAGAGAAAGACGCCTTGTTTTATTTGCTTTTATATCTAACTTTATCTTTTTATTTTCAGCAGTTCCTGATGTGCTAAAAACCACTCACGACATTAGCTTTTCTCACATCTTCTACTGCATTGGCATATGTCTAGCCTTCGTTGTATTTTTCACCGGTGCCAACAACTACATGACTTTCTATATCACTGTAAATAGTATTAGCCGTGATATTTTTTCAACTTTAGGTACAGGACTACTTGTTTTTGACACTAACTATCACCTAAATCTTTCAAACGAATATGCTAATAATCTTTTAGGCCTTAACAAAGAGCCTCATCGTATTCGTCTAAAAGAAATCTTCAAATTAAACAGCGGTGAGCCTCTAAAAATGTTCGAAAAAGCCACCGAAGGAATCGCTATAGACTACAGGCTCACATCCGTTGTCACTGATAAAGTTACTCTTGTTAATTTCTCATGTAAGATGGACCGCAATAACGAGCCTATGTGTTACATCCTTGTTGCCACCGATCTTACTGAGGAAAATCGTCTTATCGAAGAAGCACAGGCTGCAAACAGAGCTAAATCTGAGTTTATCAGCAACATTTCTCATGAGATTCGTACCCCTATCAATATTATTTCTGGTATGGATGAATTAATTCGTAGAGAATGTACTGATGAAACCATCTTAAAATATGCTGATAACATTAAAATTGCATCTAGAAATCTTACATCATTAATCAATGACGTATTAGATTTCTCAAAGATTGAATCTGGAAAATTGGAAGTTGTTACAGATGAATATCATGTCAACGATTTGATTTCAGATTGCTACAGTATGTTCTTAAATCTGACACTTGAAAAGAAGCAAAATCTTTCAGCAAAATGCGATCCTACTATGCCAACAGTTCTCGAGGGGGATGAAGTTCGTATTAAGCAGATTATTTCAAACCTGCTTTCAAATGCTGTTAAGTACACACCTAACGGCGGAACTATCATGCTTGATGTGAGCTTCAAAAATGCAAACAACAATACAATCATTTTAGTTCTAAAGGTAATTGACAGTGGCATCGGTATTAAAAAAGAAGATCTTCCACATTTATTTGAGAATTTCCAGCGCTTTGAGCTGTCTCGCAACAGAACTATTCAAGGCTCTGGTTTAGGACTATCTATCACTAAAAACCTTGTCTCTCTTTTACATGGTGTCATCAATGTAGAGAGTGTTTATGGTCAAGGTACCGTATTTACGATAGAGATTCCTCAAATTGTAGTAAACAGCACTCCTATTGGTAATATTTCAGAGAACTACAATAATAAAACTGCCAAGTATCACTCAAGCTTTACTGCACCAAAGGCTCGAATCTTATCTGTTGATGATGTTCAAATGAACTTAGATGTTTTTGTTGGACTGTTGAAAAAGACTGAAATCACTATTGATTTGGCGCTTAGCGGTGCTGAAGCATTATCTATGCTTAACAAAGAGCATTACGATATTGTATTCTTAGATCACATGATGCCTGAGATGGACGGTATTGAGGTTCTTAACAGACTTAAGGCCAACCCTCAGAGCCCTAACAAGAACACGCCTATCATTATGCTTACAGCAAACGCAATGATGGGTGCTGATCAAAAGTATCTGGAGAGTGGTTTTACTGATTATCTGTCAAAGCCAATCCGTCCTCTGGATTTGGAGAACATGGTGCTTAAGCATCTACCTGCAGAGTTAATTATTAGAAACGAAAACCCTGATACTCAATCTGCCATTAATGAGCCTGTCTCTCACAGCAATTGGGTAAATGCACTTAGCTTTATTGATACAAATGCAGGTCTTGAGTTTGCTGCTGGTGATGAAGATTTTTATAAACAAATTCTTACAACCTATGTGACAGAGGATAAGCGCCCAGCCCTTTCAGATTTCCTAGCAAAAGAAGATTGGCCAAACTATCAAATCGTTGCCCACTCTCTAAAAGGAACATCTCTCACTATTGGCGCTGCGCCACTATCTGCTGCTGCCAAGGAATTGGAATTTGCTGTTAAAGAAAATCGTTATGATTATATAAAGGAACATCATGATGATGTAATGAAAGAATACGGGGAATTACTTGATAAGCTAAAGAATGTGCTGAAAAACGCTTAGAATTTTAATTGAGCAAAATCTAGTTTACATCTTCACTTTAATGTGATAAAGTGTATCTAAATATCAAAAGCTGGTAACGGAATTTTGGGTACAAAAAAAAAGCTGGTAACGGGAATTGAACCCGTGACCCCTTCCTTACCAAGGAAGTGCTCTACCTCTGAGCCATACCAGCTTGCTTTTTCAGCAAGAAAAAGGATATCAAAGTTGGCAACTAATGTCAAGCCGATAAGGGGACGAGTATGAAAATTTCGGTGGTAGATTCAGGTTCTCAGGTAACCTATGAAGAGGTTATCGAAGGGCCTACTAAAAGTACAGCCAAAAAGGTTACATCCACTAGCGACACCTTTGAAAGAGCCCTTAATCAAAAGACTGTAGCAGACACCACTAAAACTGCTACATCTTACAAGGACATCTTTATTGAAGCGAGCCAGAAATACGGGGTTAGCTATGATTTGTTGACAGCTATGGCTGAGCAGGAATCAGGCTTTAATCCTGACGCTGTCAGCCGCTCTGGTGCTATGGGTATAATGCAGATTATGCCTGCAACAGCTGGCGAGCTTGGCCTCGAGCATCCATTTGATGCCTACGAGAATATTATGGCAGGCGCTAAATACATTGCCCAAAAGCTCAAGCAATACAATGGCAATGTAGACAAGGCTTTAGCTGCCTATAATGCCGGTAGCAGTGTAGTGGATATGTATGATGGTGTACCACCATATGGCGAGACTCAAAGTTATGTCAAAAACATTAAGGCAATAATGAAGCGCGGAGCAAACGTGCCATATGCAAATTACATTTCAAGCTCAGCTACGAAAGAAGAAATCGAAGCAGATTTGAAATCACTTCTGCGCCAAATGCCTGAAACCGAGAACTATGCAGTATTAAGAAACACACTAGCGGAGATGAATTACTTATGAAAACCCCATTTGTTACAAAATCTAAGATTCAAGAAATCACACAAACCATCCCTACTCCATTTAACATCTATGACGAGAAGGGTATTCGCGAAAATGCCAGAGCTGTAAACAAAGCCTTCTCTTGGAACAAAGGCTTCAAAGAATATTTCGCAGTAAAGGCAAATCCAAATCCATTTATTCTTAAAATTTTACAAGAAGAAGGTTGCGGCGTTGATTGCGCTTCATATGTTGAATTAGCTCTTTCCAACGAACTTGGATTCAAAGGTGACGACATTATGTTTTCATCTAATGACACACCTGCAAGCGAATTCAAATACGCAGATGATTTGGGTGTAATTGTTAACCTTGATGATTTTACACATATCGATTTCTACGAAGAGTCTGTTGGACATTTTCCAAAGAAAATGTGCTGCCGTTTTAATCCAGGTGGTATCTATGAGCTTTCTAATGGAATTATGGACAATCCTGGCGACAGCAAATACGGCATGACTAAAGAGCAGATTTTTGAAGCTTACCAGATTCTCAGAGATAAAGGTGTAGAAGAATTTGGTATTCACGCATTCTTAGTATCAAACACTGTTACTAACGACTACTACCCTGCACTTGCAAAGACACTTTTCGAGCTTATCGTTGAGCTCAAAGAAAAAACAGGTATTGAAATTTCTTTTGTTAATCTTTCAGGTGGTGTCGGCATTGCATATCGCCCTGATCAAAAGCCAAACGATATTGCAGTAATCGGCGAAGGTGTTCATAAAGCATTCGATGAAATACTAGTTCCTGCAGGACTTTCAGATGTTTCAATCTTTACAGAAATGGGACGCTTTATGATGGGACCATATGGTGGACTTGTTACTACAGCTATTCACGAAAAGCACATCTACAAAGAATACATCGGTGTAGATGCTTGCGCTGTTGATTTAATGCGTCCAGCAGTTTACGGTTCATATCATCATGTCACAGTACTTGGCAAAGAAAATGCCCCAGAGGATCACGTATATGATGTCACTGGTTCACTTTGTGAAAACTGCGATAAATTTGCAGTTGACCGCCAGCTTCCTAAGATTGACATGGGCGACATCCTCTTCATCCATGACACTGGTGCACACGGCTATTCTATGGGATACAACTACAACGGAAAACTCAAGAGCGCCGAGGTTTTATTGAAGGAAGATGGAAGCTTTAAATTGATTCGTCGACCAGAAACAATTAAAGACTATCTTGCTACTTTTGATGGGCTTGGAGTCGTTGATGGAATTCTAAAATAAATCAGTAAAAAAGGGGCTAACTTTTTCATTTTATTGTTGAAAAAGTGAACCCCTTTTAGTATACTATACTTCGGACGCCGGCTTGTCGGAATTGGCAGACGAGGCAGACTCAAAATCTGTTGATGGCAACATCGTGCGGGTTCAAGTCCCGCAGCCGGCATAAATTAAAAGTGGTCTAGCTTTGCTAGGCCACTTTTTTAGTGAATACATATATCCTTCCTCTTGTATATCTAATTATCTACTGTTTTATCACAAATCAACGAGTATCTGCGGCTTCTCAAGACTTTTGCGATACAAATATTCTGAATTTCTCTCATATTTATCACAAAGCAATGAATGTATAAGCTCTTCTAGCTTTCTTGCGATAGAATTTCCCCAATTATTCTCAGATTTATATCACAAGAAAGGCTAAGACAAACGTTTTTTCGTTAAGCTTGTGATAAAATCCAGCATATATTCTTCCAAATTTATCACAAGCTAATGAAGATATGTAGCCTCGATCCAATCAGTGTGATAATTGTATAAACTACTATGAACACACATTAGAGCTAAATTCAAAATAAATACAATTCACATCAGCTTCCTTACGTTTCACAACATATTGACTATATCGGATTAACCTGTATCCGATATTACTAGAAAGAGATTGAAAGGAGTTGACTACTATGGATGTATGCGGGGTAACCTCTCAGATAATGGAACTCAAAACATCTACTCCATATGTGACAAGGCACGAGGAGATAAAAACAGGGTTTAAGAATATAAATGATTATTCAAAATATCTTCAAGAAAAATATCCTGAAATGAATACGGGGACTAAAAATATGTATGGAGTACCTGTAACAGTGACGGTTTCTAGCGCATTTCTTGAAAAGTGCAATAAGGATCCTCAAAAAGCTGCTTTTCTTGAAGAGAATCTTGCTGTGACAAATGAGTGTGTTAAAAGAAGTGTTGCATTCACAAAAAATATGCCAGGTAGTCCCGTTATGACGTTTATGACAATAGAATATGATTCTAATGGTGAGATTACCATGACAAGTGCCTGTACAAATGATCCTGATGGTAAAATCGCACGTGAGAATGCAAAACGTAAGGCTGATGAAGCTAGAGCAGCTCATAGCAAAAATGAAAAAAGACGACTTAAGAAAAAGAAAGAAAAAGAGGCTGAGGAAAAGCAAAGACTAGAGAAGCTACAAAACAGAACGCTTGAGATGCAAGAATATATTGGCATGGGAACTGATTTAAGGGCGATTACAGAAAACATTTTTGGTAGTAATGGAAAAACTTCTTTTGATTTAAAAGCGTAACTACTTTTTCTTATTTAGGGATTATGGTATAACAGCCATAATTCCTTTTTTCTAACTCAATATATTCATTTCACAACAAAAAAACTGCGTTTCACGCAATAGGCAAGGTATATATATCGTAAAATCAGCTATAATATTCGTATATACAGTGGGGGTGGAAATGAAAATTGCAATATGTGATGATGAAAAATATATAAGAGATTTCATAGCAAAAAGCATTTCTGATGAGATTACAGATGCCATCGTTAAATGCTATGAATCTGCTGAGGATTTATTGGAAGCAGAATATAATCCTGACATTCTGTTTCTAGATATACAGATGCCTGGAATTGATGGCATGGAGCTCGCTAAGCAAGTCCGCGCTAATGGAAGTGATGCAGTGATTATCTTTGTTACTGCTTTGGAGGAATATGTTTTTAATGCCTTCGATGTGAGAGCTTTTAACTATCTTGTTAAACCCATTGATAAAAATAAGTTAAACGAGGTGTTGCATGCAGCCATTGAAGAAATAATACATAGACAAACTAGAGTAACGCCAGTAGTGCCTGATAATAAGTCATTTATAATCAAAGCCAATGGATTAAGCCGAAGTGTTTCTATATCAGAAATTGCATTTGCTGAGGTATTTAACCGTAGAATTGTGCTTCACATGAGGGATAATGATGAGATTGAATACTATGGACGAATGACAGATTTAGAGAATACTGTTGGAAATGACTTTTTTAGGGTTCATAGGGCATATCTGATTAATCTTTACGCAATTCAATCTTATAATTCCAAAATCGTAAAAGTGGCTGGCGAAGAAATACCTGTTGCCCGAGGCAAGTATCAAGATTTGGTAAGAGCTTATTTATCATTTAATACAAGAGGATTGTGATGATGGTGTCTGATGCATTCTTTAATTATTTTATGAATATTGTAATCGAGATATATTGCATAATTACTTCTGTGTTATTTATATATTGGCTCAGGCCGTTTGTAAAAAATATGAAGTCAGTTTATTATGCAGTAGTTTTCGAATGGATTACAGACTGTATACTAAGGCATATTGATGTCCAAAATGGAATAAGACTAACAATCTC
Source organism: Pseudobutyrivibrio sp. MD2005 (assembly GCF_000621865.1). Classification (GTDB taxonomy): domain Bacteria; phylum Bacillota; class Clostridia; order Lachnospirales; family Lachnospiraceae; genus Pseudobutyrivibrio. The sequence goes on along the minus strand of NZ_JHXE01000013.1, from coordinate 154,231 downwards.
GATTTTTTCATTGTTTTTTGTTGGCGTGATTCTTTTCTATTTAGATGAAAAAAGAAATCTTATGCAGAAAATATTTCTGTGTGTTAGCTTTTTTATCATTAGATGGTTAAGCTTGGAAATATTCACTGAGCTTGGTTTTTATGAAAGGGATTTTGTTTTTAACTTTAAATTATTTAGAGAAAGCATCCCTGCAATTGTAGCTGAATATGTTGTATCAACGATTGTCGAGTATGGATTAGCTTTATTGCTACTTTTCTTCTCTATCAAGCTGCTTCTAAAAACATATAAAAATAAGCAAGAAGACCTATCTTGGAAGGAACTGATTATGTTATTAATTCCATGTATAAGCATCTTCCTTGCTACACGAATTATTTATTCGTACTATATGCTATGGTTTGATGGCATTGAAAACGGAAGCATCAAGGCTAATATTCCAGGCAATATGTATCGCATACTGTTTTGCATAATGGCTTATTTAACGCTTTGTGTTACACTTTACTTTTATCAGAGCATAAAGGCTAACAAGGAAATAGAATATGCTAATCGTGTGTTGGCTAAACAGATCGAAGATAGCAAAAAGTATGTAGGTCAAATTGAGACTGTATATCAACAGATGAGAGCCTTACGTCATGATACAGGCAATCATATGGCTGTAATGAAAGGTCTTTTGGAGACAGAAAAGTATCAGGAACTAAGGGATTATCTTGGTAATTGGGAAGAGACATATAAGAATATAGTTCCATCTGCTAAAACTGGAAATGCCGTAACTGATATTGCAATATCAGAGTTTGTAGATAGGTTTGCTGATAATGGCATAACACTAAAGACATCCTTAAAATATCCAAGTAATGTAGCCGTTAATCCATTTGAAATGTGTGTGGTTCTTACAAATGCCATACAAAATGCCTATGAAGCCTCACTTAGTGTTAATGAGCCATATGTAGAGATAACATCTGTTGAACGAGAAAATGTTTACATTATTAGCATTAAGAATAAGTCTGATAAAAAGGCTCAGATTGATGAAGAAGGTATTCCTATTTCAATAAAGAATGACGATGGCCATGGATTTGGTGTACGTAACATAAGGGAGATCGCCAGAAAATACAATGGTGATATTGAAATTAAGCAATTCAGTGAAAATGATGGGTTATGGTTTGTGCTCAACATAATGTTTGTTGGATAAGAATATAGAATGGTGCCTGTTGCAGAAATGCAGCAGGCTTTTTTAGTGCTATTCACATCATATTAGATGCAGTCCACATCAAATGGGTTTAGATTGAAAAATTCATAGTCGATAGCGATTATAGAAAGCTATAAGTATCAGTTTTTATAAGAAAAGGATTTCGAATTTATACCAAGGAGGGTTAAAGTATGGGGACAGTTTCTATGAATATCAATATGAATAATATAAGTGAATTGCATAAATCCAGTACTACATTCCAGCTAAACCAAAATCAACAGATGGATTCGTATAGTAAAAGCCTTCAAGAGCAGATAAATAATGCTAAAGAACAGCTTCAATCTCTTGGCGAAGATAAAGAAATGTCCATAGATGAAAAAATGAAAAAACGTCAAGAAATTCAAAAGCAAATAACTGATTTGCAAAATCAATTACGCCAACATCAAATTGAGCAGAAGAAAGAAAACAGACAGAGCAAAGGCTCGTCTATGGAGGATATGCTTGGAGGCAAACAAACAGCTAAATCATCTAAAGCTGCAAAAGGAATTTCTACAGCTAGTATGAAAGCTCTTATATCAGCAGATAGTGCTATAAATCAAGTTGAAGCAGGGGGCGCTGTTAAGGCCAATCTGAAAGGCGAAGCAGGCATTCTTGAAACAGAAATCAAACTAGATTCTGCCAGAGGCAAAGATGTAGAAAAGAAACAGGAACAACTTGCTAATATTGAATCTAGAAATAGGGATATAGAATCAGCTCAGCTGGAAGTATTAAATCGAGCAGATAAAGAATTAGATAAGGCTGCTGAAAATAATAATGATGAAATTGCAGATAAATCAACTAATTCAAATAAAGAACAGCGTGAAGCTACTGTAGACAACTCAATTCCAGAGGGAGTTGAGATTAATCCAGATACCCCTGTTGGTAACAATATTGATGAGTTGTTGTAAAACATTCTAGGAGGATTTGCCTATGAATATAAAGTTACAGGGCATAGATTTATTAGGTAATCTTGGATTAAAAAGTACGCAAGATAGATTAAATAGACAAGCAGAGAGGGACAATAAAATAGCATTCTTTGAGCAGCAAAAAGAAAATCTGAAAAATATGAAAGCGGACACAATTGATGAAATCGCCAAAAAGCTTGCTATGTTTCATGGATATGAGGATCAGATTGCGGCAGCAAAAATAGAATACAACAATGCTCAAATGTTTCATGTATTTGATGAGGCTCAGGAACTCGCAGAAAAGATTGCTGAGGCTGCTGAAAAGAATGAACCTAAGACTCCTGAAGAGCGTCGTGAAGATATGATTGAAGAAGCAACTGGCGTTGAGAATGACGGATTGCTTGACGAATTAATGGATAATCTTACAGATGCAGTTGAAGAAGTTACTGAGGAAATGGTTGAAGACTTACAGCAATCATCAGAAGAGATACTATCCGAGGATGAGTTGAATCAGATGATGCTGACTGAAGAAGAGTTAGAAAAACTTGAACAGGAAAAGAGGATTCCTGTGAATTATATACCATTTGATTATCGTATTTAAAAGGATTGGGTTATAGACAAGGAGGTCGATTATTATGGCAAGGATTAGCGACTATGTATCAAATCACAAGTATTTCGACGAGAACTACAACGTGAACAATCAAAACTATTCAAATAATTTCTTAGATGGGTTAAGTGCATCAGCACCTAAAGTTTCCAGTGGATCATTTAGTCTATCCGACTATTCACTCATCAAAAGTGGAACTTACGGAAAGCTAATGAAGGCTTATTATGCACAGGACAAAGCCCAGAAAGCCAATGCCGGAAAAGACTCTTCGGCTAAGTTAACTGCAATGGCTGAAGCAGCAAGTGCTTTATCCAAATCTTCTGAAAGGCTCATGAGTGCATCCTTATGGGAACAAAAAACAATTACAGAAAAAGATGAATTAACAGGAGAAGAAAAAGCTAAATCAGATTATAACTGGTCGGATATTGAGAAGGCTTTAAATGCATTTATTGAAGACTATAACAGTACTGTTGAAGCTGCAGGTAATTCCAACACTAAAAGCGTTTTACGAAATGGTGCGTGGATGACAAAAACAACTTCCGCACATCAGAAAACTCTTAACAAAGTAGGAATATATATTGGAAAGGGAAATAAGCTTTCGTTAGATGTGGACCAGTTAAAAAAGGCTGATATAGGAGCCCTTAAATCGCTATTCACTGGCCATAATTCATATGCTTCGCAATTAATGAATAAGGGAAATTCAATTGCGAATGCTGCTGGTGTAGGAAGCTCTTATAACAAACAAGGACGCTATTCTAATTCTCTAAATGACTTAGTAAAAAGTAAGTATGACTTCAAAGAATAGTTTTGTATGGAGGTATTTATTATGGGTATGGATATAAATGGAATTTCAAATGTAACACCTACAGCTTTAACTTCAAATGAACCTAGTAATATTGAGAATACAGAAACACCAGTAAGAATAAACAGTATAAATAAAAAATCGAATGATGAAGGGGTTACATACGAAAAGGGTGATAAAACTGAAACGGGTTCATACAAAATCAATAAGATGAGCAAAGAGGACCGCGCTGCCCTAGTACAACAATTAAAGGATAATATGGAAAAGCAGAAGCAGCAGATGCTTGAATTAGTTAATAAGACTATTTCAGGACAAGTTGGAACATTTGGAAAAGCAAATGATGACAGCTTTTGGCGAATGTTAGCTGGCGGCAATTTCAAAGTTGATGCTGCCACCAAAGCAAAAGCTCAGGCTGATATTGGAGAAGATGGTTATTGGGGCGTAAAACAAACGTCACAGAGACTTTTTGATTTTGCTAGCGCATTAGCTGGTGATGATGTAGAAAAAATGCATGAAATGCAAAAGGCAATGCATAAAGGATTTGGTTTAGCAGGTAAGTCTTGGGGAAGAAAACTACCTTCTATTTGCCAACAAACCATGGATGCTGCGGATTCGCTCTTTGATAATTATTTTAAGGCGAAGGAAAGCGAATCTAAGGAAGTGATTAATGAGAATACAGTATATGTTAGCAAGTAAACTGATAATAAAATAACAACGGTTTGTTCAGTATCAAAGCTGCACAAACCGTTGTTTTATGTTAGGCAAACATCAATTGATTTCAAAAATACATAATTACAAGTAATTAATTCTGTCGTACATTTCTTTCCAGTTATCGGGGAGTCATTTTTTGTATTGTATTTCTATGTTAATCATTTATCCTGTTGTTGCCTCTGCTTATATTCTTCTTCAGCTATTTCTATCTGCTGCTGTATTTGTTCAGTTGTAGGCAAGTGTTCCTGTATCTCTTTAATTTTGACATTCTCATATGTAGCAACACCCATTGGAGTAGTTATACCTTGAAATGCTAATTGTACCTCAGTTTTATCCATATCTTTACAGATTAAAAGGCCAATTGTAGGATTATCACTATCTTTTCGTATAAATTCATTCACCGCATTTACGTAAAAGTTCAATTTGCCTGCATGTTCTGGGTCAAAAGAAGTAACTTTTAATTCTATAACTACATAACAACGTAGGTATATATGATAGAAAAGCAAATCAATTTTTCGTGTTTTTCCGGCTATAATTATTTCTTTTTGCCTTCCTATAAAGGCCCAGCCCTCTCCAAGTTCCAGCAGGAATCGTGTCATGCGTGTTTCTATAACATTTTCTAAATCAGTTTCGTCATAGCCCTCTGGTAATGTAACAAAACCTAAATCATAATTGCTTTTAAGAATCTCCTGAGCGATTTTTCCTTGAGCATCAGGAAGCTTCTCTGAGAAATTTGTAAGAGCCGCACCTGAAGTATGAAATAAATCTGCTCTAATGCAATCATCCAGCGCCGATCGGCTAAGACCACGCTCTATAGTTCGTTTTATGTAAAATAAAGCTTCATCTATATCCTTGCATTTAGTTATGATTTCGATGTGATGTCCCCAAGGAACAAAACTAAAAACAGTTGGAAACTCAATTTCTGCAACAGCCTGTTGCAGTTTTGCAGATGAACAGGTCTCGTGTATTTCTGCAGCAACTTGTTGCAGTTTTTGATTATTATCAAGAATTGAATCTAACTGTCTGATTGTAGATTCAAAAGAATCATTTGTGGAATAGAAAGTGTACCATTTTTTCATATTCCATAAGTTGCGGGCAGAAAAACCTTTTACATTTGGAAACTCTGCTTGCAAATCTAAACTGATTTGCTCAACGATACCTGTGCCCCACTTTTCCTCAGCTTTTCTTATAACTAAATCTCTGCCAAGCTGCCAGTTAAAGAGTAATTGCTCTGAATTTACTTTAACAGCAGCTTTAACCTGAGAGTTACGATATCGTTGTTTAAGATCAATTATCCATTCTGTATAATCTTTATCAAGAGTAAGATCATGTGATTTCACAACCCTTGGTTTATTCATATTGTTATCGGTCATTAAAAATGCCTCCTAAATTCTTATAGCATAAATTTTATATCAGGCCTTAGCCATTGGCAAATAGATTATTTTTCATATTTTCATGAGCTTCATATGAATATAAAAAAGGCAACCAAAAGGGCAACGAGACTTCCGACATGCTTTTCCTCCTTGATTTTATAGTATTTGTGAACCCTGTTTAAGGTTCAAGTCCCGCAGCCGGCATAAATTAAAAGTGGTCTAGCTTTGCTAGGCCACTTTTTTAGTGAATACATATATCCTTCCTCTTGTGTATCTAATTATCTACTGTTTTATCACAACTCAACGAGTATCTGCGGCTTCTCGAGACTTTTGCGATACAAATATTCTGAATTTCTCTCATATTTATCACAAAGCAATGAATGTATAAGCTCTTCTAGCTTTCTTGCGATAGAATTTCCCCAATATTAGCTAATTTATATCACAAATCTTCCCACAAAGTGCTCACGTTGGTTTAGTTGTGATAGGTTTTTGATTTTCCTCAGAAAATCAAGAACCGGACAAAGACCAATATTTTCTGCAAGAAAATATTGCTTGGCAAAGCCAAGTTCTTGTGGGCTTTTTCCTTAAGTAGCCCACAAGAAGTCATAATATACTAATCTTAACTGATATTCTAACAATGCCACCAAGGATAACCACATATATTTCTTTTGATTTAGAAGTTATCTTTATTCTCAACATATATCTGTGGTAGGAAAGATGCTAGGTTAGTAAACTCCTTAATGTTGTGAGCATAAAGGTTCTTTGGGACCTGTAGCGGTACACTTATCCCCTCAGGCATACCATTAATAAGCTCACCACTTTCTGTCATTATTACACCAACCCAGAATCTAGAGCAGAACATCACCCCATCCTTGTATGGATACCATTTGTGAGTCATCGCAGCTGCACAATTACCTTCCCCAACTGCACATACTAAAGACGTACACTTTTCTGTTCCAATAATGGACTCATCATATCCAAAATCTTTAGGTCTCTTGAAATTAAGTTTGAGAAAATCTGGACCAAAGCCTATATCTTCAATAATGTAGTGACTTACGCCCCAAGTTTTTTGATCCATTGGAACATTTGTATCTATAACGTAGTCCGCCATATCAACTCTTGCGAAATAGTGATCTTCAGGATCCCAGATTTTGTATCTTAAATCAGAACCCACACTATGCCAAGGGAACCACCAGTCAAGCATTTCAGGTGTAACTTTAGGCATATATGTTTCATTACAAAAGCCAATCCATCTGACATTGTGCCATAGCCTATCTGACAATACTCGCTGTCATCGCCACTTAAATATAAGTTTTTCTCGCTTAATGGAACAATCGATTTTTGAGAAGCCCCACCATTTAAAATATCTATTTTTTCTTGTGGAATCTCTGCCAGTTCTTTTTCATAGTATTTATAATAAGATAAGCTTCTTTCTTCCTTTGACACTGCAACTTTCATAATCCCCGTACTCCTTCCTACATTTATGGGAATGTCAGTCTGATTGGAATATTTGGATACTATCAAAATATTATTTATTTTTTGTGAAAAAAAGATTCAGATACTATCAAAAAATAATATCTAAATCCATGTAAAACAAATCTACCGTTTTGAGTGCTAATGCCTCAAGCCCTTAAATCTACAATTTTAAATTTTCTATAAATAATCGTTCAAACTCTGGGTTATCGTTGAGGATTACCACTTTGGCATTTGCTCGTATATCCTCTAACATTTCCGTATCTCCGTGTATTATATATTCAATATCACCATGTAATGAAGAATTTCCAACAGCTTCAAACTTGTTGATAAGCTCTGGTGGAAATATTCTTATTCCAGAAGCCGCCCAAATGCCTATAGAAGCCCCTAATCCTCCTGATACATAAAGATGTTCAATGTCATCAATAGAAGCGCCAGCTTCCTTTATAAGGAGCTCTATCGCCGAGCATATAGCTGACTTTGCAAGTAACACCTGTTGAATATCTTCCCCCGTCATGATTATATTTTCTGTGACCGGATATCCTTCTTCAGCATATTTTGAGATGAGTAAGCCTCCATCATCAATGAGCTTATTTCTATGAAGTTCATGAACTAAATCTATTACACCACTACCGCAAAGACCAATAGGTGCCTCACCACCAATTGTAGTAAATGAACATTTGCCATTATTTATACTTAAATGATTGATTGCGCCGCGCACTGATGCGACACCACAGCTTAAGCTCGCACCTTCCAATGCTGGGCCAGCAGAAGCAGAAGTACAAAAATATGTCTGACCATCAAAGTATACTATCTCAGCATTCGTTCCTAAATCAACCAGTAAGAATTTTTCATTTTCTCTTTTTTTATCTATGGCTTTCATTTTAAGATAATATAATCCCGAAACGATATCGCCGCCAACAAATGCACTTATCCCCGGCATGAAGAAAATATTTCTGCCTTTTTCCACAAAGCTAACGCTGTCTAATGTGTGTGGGACAAATGGATATTTTGCAAGTCCGTCTACAGTAAGCCCCAGTAACAAATGCGTCATAATAGTGTTTCCACTGAACACTATTTTGTTCATCATGAAATCCTCGCCAAGTATCTCCTTGCCAAGTTTTGTAAGGTCATCACGCACACAATTTTTTAATTCCTCGCCATGCCCATCAATAGCCGCCTTAACTCGTGTCATAACATCAGAGCCAAATTTTAGCTGGGTATTGGTGCAATTTCTTTGGCGAAGAATCTTGCCAGTATGCACGTCTATAACCGCTGTTGCAAGTGTGGTAGTACCAATATCAACAGCGATTCCTATATCTCTTTTATTCAAATCCTCATCTTCGGAAAGCTCGTCTGCAATGACAGAAGTGATTTCAGAAGCTAGAGACGCAGGGACTTCAATCTTGCAATCACGAGTTATTACGCACTTGCACCCTAATCTCCATCCTGCGCGCATGTCAGAAAAGTCTAATGCTCTTTCATCGTCAGAAGTCATCTGAGGCATGCCATAAGCAAATTTAATTGCGCAGCTCAAACATCTTCCTATGCCACCGCATGGGCGATAAAAACTAAGTCCCAGCTGCTCCATGGCATCCACAAAACTTATAGGACCATCTGTCCTCAATACATATTCCTTTTGAGGCTCGACACCTACAATAACTATCTTAATTTCCATAAGCCCTATCATATTCCTCTAACGAATGTAAATCCATTTTGAATTCACCTTCATTATCTAACAAAATTGTCATGTAAGTGTGTTCATGACTATTTTGCCTTGGAAATGCTATACTTCCAGGATTTGCTATAATCAAATCCTCATAATGATCAATTGTTGGAACGTGAGTGTGACCATAAAGAACAACATCGCAGCCCTTTTCATGAGCTGCTGCTGCAATCCTCTCGTAGCCATAATTCACTCCGTAATAATGTCCGTGTGTCAATAAGATTACATGCTTGCCTACTTCAAGAACTACTTCAGATGGAAGATTTGTGCCCCAATCACAGTTGCCGCATACACATTCGGCAGGAGCCTCGCTCATCATCCAAAGATTATCTTCCACACCCTGTCCATCTCCAAGATGATAAATCAAATCTGGCTTTTCAATCTCTATTGCATCCCTAAGATTTTCTGATTTGCCATGTGTGTCACTAACAACCAATATTTTCATACTTTTCAATTTCTTCCTTCATCATTCTTAAAGCCTTGCCTCTGTGGCTAATTGCATTTTTATCTTCTGGAGATAAGCTGGCTGTACTAACCTTTTTGTCCCATAGATAGAAAATAGGATCATAGCCAAAGCCATTTTCGCCCATTGGCTCATAACCTATGTAGCCTTCAATTGTTCCTCTGACACATTTTTCTGTTCCATCAGGGAAAACTGCGGCTACTGCACATACAAAACGAGCACTGCGGTCCTTTTCTTCTACGCCATTCAGACGCTCAATCAGATTAGCATTCTTAATATCGTAAGATGTGTCCTCACCCATATATCTAGCAGAATAAATGCCCGGTTCCTTGTTCAAAGCATCTATTTCTAAGCCACTATCATCTGCAAGAATAACCGCATCCTTTGCCAAATTTGCAATCGCTCTTGCTTTTATCAGAGAATTCTCTTCGAAAGTAGTTCCATTTTCCACAATATCGCAGTCAATGCCAGCTTCCTTCATGGACTTGATTTCGTATTTTTCCTCTCCAAGAATCTCTCGGATTTCACGCATTTTATTAGCATTACCTGTTGCAAAAATAATCTTCATTTTATCTCCTTATAATTGTAAATATTCAAGAACAGAATCGTATAAAGCCTGAGCTGCTTTTCTCTGGTATTCGCTGTCCTGCAACAAATCAAGCTCCCTTTGATTTGTCATAAAACCAACTTCAACTAAAGCCACCGGCGGCTTCGACATTCTGATGATGTATACTTCATCTCCAACCACTGTTCCTTTGGATTTAGAATCCAACTCTACCAACAGATGGTTTAGACAGATTGATGCGAACTTTTTAGACTCGCCTGATGAATCTCCTCCTTCATACATGACTTCAGTTCCGTTGATTGAAGACATTCGCCCCGAAGCTGTAGAGTTATTGTGTACAGACAAGAATAAATCCGCCTCTGAATCATTTGCAAGCCCTACTCTGTTAGCAAATGTAGGATTCGTGTCATCAGTTCTGGTGTAATAAACGCCTATGTTTTTATCATTTCTATCGAAAAGCTTCTTTAATTCAAGAACAATGCCAAGGTTAAGATCCTTTTCATAAACCCCACCCTTTGTTGCGCCAGGAACATTTCCTCCATGTCCCGCATCGACTACAACAACATAATCATATATTTCATGTGGGTCAATAAAATCAAGATAAACGCTTTCCCCCTCGGCGGTCATCTTTACCTCACGTATATCATCAAGCGTAATCTCTATAACTCCAACTAAATCCTCACTGTCGTAAGTCACATCAACAATATTATCTGATGAACCACGCATTGGATATTCACTGAAATAATCTTTACCAATTCCATTTATCGTAATTACGATAGTTTTATTAACGTAAATATTTTCAATATCTACACTTGCACTTGTAACATTTTTAGGCAGTAATAATCTAATTTGGTGCCCCTTAAGTACTGATTCACGGGTTGCCTCCCCCTCAGTCTCTAATTCTTCTGAACTAGATTTAAGCATATCCATAACAGATATTCTTCCACCCTTTAATTTATTGTCCTCTATTCTTAGGGCAATCATGTGCATATTAGGCACATATATCAAAATACAGCTCATGGCTATCGCTACCGCAAGTATAATCGCCGTAAAGGCGCCCATCACCTTCTGTTCCATTTTGCCATTAAAACATTCGACATCTGTTATTTGACGTCTGCTTCGTATACCTCCACAATATTGTTTGCATATGCTTTTATGCAAAGATTAGACTTTACCGCGTCTTCAACGTTCTCCCAGTCTAACCCATTATTACTAATAAAACCTTTTCCATCTGTAATATCAACTGCCTCTGTCATTTTGTCTGTAGCATACTCAACTGCTAACGGACGTTTGGTATCTGGAGTGTTGACATATAAAACTATTGCAAAGCTCTCTCCTTCTTGAACAGCTTTAGCAGAATTAAACTTAATAGTGTAATATCCCTTATCCTGCAAAGTGCCTGATGCAACTAATTCCTTGTCAGATAAGGTGCTTGTATTTTCATAATTAGATACAAAATAAAGCTGATAGCTTGTGTTCTCGCCTAAGGCATAGAAACCGGCTGCTTCTATCTGCTGGTCACTTTCAGCAACAAATGTATTAGCGCCATATGCCCATTGCTTGTTGTATCCAATCTGGCCTACCCATCCACATAAATCGCTCTGATAGATATAGCTGTATGTGTTATTAGTATCGATTTTGACATAAGATACAGCCTGATTACCTATGTTAGAGTCGTAGTATGATATGTAGAAAACTCCATCATCACCAAATCCAGTACCCCAACTGTTTTGACAAATGAAAGCACCATCCCCTGGCACCTTTTCACTGAAGCTTTCTGCAGGATATGTATCATCCCAACCTATAATAACCACATCGTGATTTGGTTTAGAATTGCCCACATAGCAATATGAATTGGTCAAGCGATTATAGCTGCTAGAACGTGTTAGATTAGAAGAAGATACACTAGCATATATAGATGACGAAACTCCACCGTACTGATATACAGCTTGCTTTATCTCGTCCAAATTCTCCGAATCATAAAAATGAGCTTCCTGTAAATGAACCTGCTGGTAGTTTTCATCTTTTAAAGCAGCCTGCTCTACCTCATTTTCAAGGACAGGCCCTTGCCATGCCAATAAATATGCAAGCGCCATGGTGTATTTTCCACCGACAGATTCATCCAATCCAAAGCTGTTGTCTTTAATCATTGAATCCACAGAAAACAGATAGCTTTTTGCTGGAAGCAATGATGATTCCAATGCCTCTAGTGAAGCGCATGCCCAACATGTTGCTGTGGAACCTTGATTACGGATTGTGCTAACCCTTTTGACATCACGCAAATCATATTTCTTAGGCAATATCGGCTCTTTATCGTACTCAATAGTAACAGTATAAGTGCTCTTATCGTACTCATATTTATAGCCGAAAACATTGCACAAATCCTCTATGCCAATATACAACTCTCCCAAATGAATTGAGGGAATGCATTCAAGCTCAACATCATCACCATTTTCTGTGGCAGTTGAATTGCCCTCTACAAATTCGTAGATATCATTTGTAACCTGCACCACCGCACTGTTATCATCTTCCATGAAAGCAGAGCCCTTTAGCACTGTACGAATAAATTCTAAAGAGCCAACAGGTGTAAGTGAATCATCGAGCATTGCATAGGCCTGAGTATTCGAGTACTGCTGTCCATTAATGTAAATCTTTAACTGACTGGAGTCGTTAAGATTCTTGGACATGAGAGGATACAAAACATCTTCGTTAAGCTGCGCACCTCTAAATGTCTCGACCGCTGAATACCTATCGTTCCAATTATTCAATTTCCAAACTAAGGTGAATACTATAAAAATAGCAAACAGCACATATCTCTTGGAAAGTTTCATTAATTTAGTCCTTCTTCTTTGGTTTAGGTCCTAAAAACTGGTAGAAATAAGTCTTTATCATTCCATTGTAAATCTTACGGTTCTTATCTGCTTTGCGCCCAATAGACTTTGGCGCATCCTCATAACTTGTAATAACATACATAGACCAGCTATCCAATCCCTTGAATGCCTGTCCAAGCTTGCCATATAACTCTGGCAATGCTTCCTTTTCCTCAAGTCTCTCGCCATATGGTGGATTGGTAAGAATAAATCCGTATTTTTTCGGATGGCGAAGCTCTCCCACATCTCTTGTCTGAAAATGAATGAGATGATCAACTCCTGCCTGCTTTGCATTGAGTCTTGCTATCTTAACCATTTCTGGATCTATATCAAATCCCTGCAAATCGCAATCCACATTAGTGTCGACTTCCGCTCTTGCTTCATCAAAGCAATCCTTCCAAGTCTGACCATCAATAAGATTGTCCCAATCCATGGATGTAAAATCTCTATTTAGTCCAGGTGCTATATGACAGGCCATCATTGCTGCCTCAATCAAAAAGGTACCTGAGCCACAGAATGGATCAACTAAAATCCTATCTGGATGCCAAGGTGTAAGCTGAATCAAGGCCGCAGCCATTGTCTCAGAAAGCGGAGCCTTGCTTGTGTATGTTCTGTAGCCTCTTTTGTGAAGTGGAACACCTGTCGAATCAAGGGTCACCACAACTTCATCCTTTAGTAAGAAGATTCTTCCAGGATAATCTGCCCCATCTTCTTTTAACCAATCAATATCGTAGTAAGATTTCATGCGCTCAGCCATAGCCTTTTTTACTATTCGCTGAATGTCTGTCAAAGAAAACAGCTTACTCTTAACAGATGTAGCCTTTGTAACCCAAAACTTACCATTCTTAGGAATATAATCTTCCCAAGGAAGAGCCTTGATTCCCTGAAAAAGCTCTTCGAATGTGGTAGCCTTAAATCTGCCTATTTCAATTAAAACTCTCTCTGCAGTTCTAAGATGTATGTTGGCCCTACAAATGGCTTCTGCATCACCAGTAAAGGTTACACGACCATCTGTAACCTCTGTGATATCGTATCCTAAATCATAGATTTCTCTTTTAAGTGGCGCCTCAAGTCCAAAGTGACATGGGCAACTGATTGTAAAAATATTATTCTTCATAAACTTCTTTCTATCTAAAAAACATTGTACTTTTCTATTATAGCGATTTTCCCCTTTTCCTTCCACATTTGCTTCCTATTATATGCGAAAATGTTGTATCATTATTACAAACATTGAGAATGATGGGAGAAAAAATGAAAAAATTTGTATCAGTAATAGCTATTTTAGCGGGCATCTCACTATGCGCATATGTAGGTATCCGCAACAACACCATAACCGAAATCAAAGACGAGATTGTCGCAGCAACAAATATCGATACAGGTTTCAACCATAGCTCATGGAAAAATTCCCACACCAAGGTCCGTGGAATCTATGTTACTGGCCCCACAGCCGGCACTGAACGCATAGATGAAATAATTCAACTAATAAATGACACTGAGTTAAACGCAATTGTTCTAGATGTCAAAGATGATAATGGAAATATCACTTTTAAGATGGATAATCCCGATGTCATCGCAACAGGCGCCTGCGTGCCATACATAGGTGACATAAACGCCCTTATGCAAAAGCTAAAGGCTAACGATATATACGTCATTGCACGTATCCCTTGCTTTAAAGACCCGACACTTGCAACTGTTCGCCCTGATTTAGCTCTATACACTGACACCGGCGAGCCTGTAACCGACGCCTGGGAAAATCCTTGGGTAAACCCATGCAAGGAAGAAGTTTGGGATTACAACATCAGCATTGCAAATACTTGTTGCGACTTAGGATTTGACGAAATACAATTTGACTACGTAAGATTTCCTGTTACCGCCAACTCTGATTCCGCTATATATGGAGCAGAGGTAAATGACGACAACAGGCAGGAATATATTGAAGCATTTCTCTCGAAAGCATGCAGTGAGCTTCACGCAAAAGATATGCCTGTTACTGCCGATGTTTTCGGAACCATAATAAAAAGTGAAGTAGACGCAGTGCATGTAGGCCAGGATTATAAAAGCCTAGCATCATCTTTAGATGCTCTCTGCCCAATGATTTATCCTTCCCACTATGCTGCCGGAGAATTTGGACTAGATGTGCCTGATGCTGCACCATACGAAACCATTTACGCAGCCCTCAACGGCTCCACTAATCTTCTTTCTGATGTGGATAATAAAGACTGTGCCGTAATCCGCCCTTGGCTCCAAGCTTTTAGTGCCTCTTGGGTTGAAGGCTATATTGAGTATGATGGCGCTGCAATCCGCAAGCAAATTCAGGCTGTCTATGATGCTGGCTACGACGAATGGATACTCTGGAACTCCAAGAGCAATTACAGCGCTGATGGCCTAGAACACTAATTGCAAAAATATTTTGAATATTTTTATTGCAATGCATATATTTATATATTATAATTCTTCTCGTAGCTAGGAGTTTCCTAGTTATACCCTTATTAATTATTTATACTCCCCTCAAAAAGACCGAATTCTCGGTCTTTTTTACTTCATAGGGCAGTATGCTGTTTTCGGGTTGCGTGCATCGAGTTTCCATTGCACACAACCCATTTTCCATTTATTGGGCTAATTACAGTG
Source organism: Pseudobutyrivibrio sp. MD2005 (assembly GCF_000621865.1). Taxonomy (GTDB): domain Bacteria; phylum Bacillota; class Clostridia; order Lachnospirales; family Lachnospiraceae; genus Pseudobutyrivibrio. The sequence continues at coordinate 138,889 of NZ_JHXE01000013.1, read as the reverse complement.
TTATCATTCACAGTTGCCAATAACATTGGACGCCCTCAACCCTGGTGGCGGCCTCCACTATACACATGGCGTGATTTTGCGAATATTGCTGTTATTCTTATGGGCCAAATTTATGCATCGCACATGTGTCTTGTTGCGGAATGAACCATTTTGAAAAATGTTTTTTAGGTGGCGGACACTTAAGTTTTAATGTACTTCTCAGGCTGAGGGGACTTGGTTTCATATTACGCTTGCTAAGTAACATGACAAAGCAGGTTTTGCATATATAATCACCGTGGCACATTCAACATCGTGTTTTAAGTGACCACTTGCGCTGCCGTCCATGGCAGCGCATGCTTATATATTGCAAAACCTGCTTTTATGTTACTAAGCTCGCTCCAAAATCAACCAAGTCCCCTTCAGTCTTAGAAGTACAAATTATTCTATGCTTTGTGTCCGCCAACTAAAAACTTTTTTCAAAATTGTACAGGCCTGCAAAAGACACATGTAAATAAAGATGCATAAATGGCCCATTAGAAAAACGCAATATTCTTGCAATGCGCCATGTGTATAGTAGAGGCCGCCGCCAGAGTTGAGGGCGTCACCACAAAACAAACTGTGAATGGTAACAATGAATTATCTATAAACAGAAAAACACCCTGCTACGAAAGTAACAGGGTGCGTAATATTCAGTTTTCATTTGAAATGTGCTAACGCCTCAGCGAAACGAACCTCATCAAAAGGTTTAATAACAAAATCCTTAGCTCCAGCCTCGATTGCTTCAATAACATAACACTTCTGCCCCATCGCACTAACTACAAGTATTTTGGCTTCTGGATCGTAATCAACAATCTGTTTGATTGCATCAATACCGTTTGAGCTCCTACCTATAGTGTGTCCATCTACAGTCATTGTAATGTCCATTGTAACTATATCAGGCTTAAACTCTTTGTATCTCTCAACTGCTGCATCGCTACAGTCAGCCTCTGCTACAACTGTGCAGCCATTTCTTTCAACTTCACCTCTGACAACAGCTCGCATAAATTTTGAGTCGTCAACAATAAGTACTGTTTTTCCCAAAAGAAATCCTCCTCACCTTTTATTGTTAATGGATGGATTAGGTTTATTATATCATGGTACTATGAATCTAAGTATGAATTTTATGTTAAAAAATTTTGCTCTTATGATTGAAAACTAGCAAATTCTAGGCAATCCTTCGCCTTGAAGAATATCTAAAAATCTTCGGCCACCAATGTTGGTCTTTATAATAAGTGCACCGCGTTCAGTGTCATCACTTGGGTTATCAATATTTCCTATAATGCAGGCATTTTCACCATATTTACAGCTGCGAATCACATCTACCGCAGCCTGGCCAAAATCCCTTGGTACAATAGCAACCAGCTTGCCTTCATTCCCCATATAAAGAGGATCTAGTCCCAACAAGCCGCAGAATGATTTGACCTGTGGGTCAACAGGAATCTTGTCTTGGCTAAGATTGAAGCATAGCCCTGATGCTAAAGCCAACTCCTTTAATACTGTGGCAAGTCCACCTCTTGTAACATCTCTAAGCACATGCACAGGGATATTCTGTTCGATAAGCTTGCCTACCATTTCCTGCAAAGGGGCATTATCGCTTACTATAGAGTTTTTGATTCCCATTCTCTGGCTAAGCACTGTAGCATGATGGTCACCTACATTCCCTGAAACAATAATAACATCATCAACAGCAGCATTTTTAGCCTTTATATCTATTCCTTTTGGAACAAATCCTACACCAGCAGTATTAATATAGATTCCACCATTTCCCTCAATTACTTTGGTGTCTCCTGCAACAATTTTTACTCCTGCCTCTTTAGCGGTGTCTGCCATAGATTTTACGATTCTTCTTAGAGTGGCTATATCAGCTCCTTCCTCTAGAATGAATCCGCAGGTAATGTACTTTGGAGTGGCACCTCGCATGCAAAGATCATTTACTGTACCACATATGCATAAGCGCCCGATATCTCCTCCCGGAAACTCCAGTGGAGTGACTACAAAGCTATCAGTAGTCATTGCTATAGTTGCATCCCCAGGTACTACAGCTGCATCTTCCATTTCTGATAAAACATCACTATCAAACTGAGACTCAAAAATCTCTCTTATCAAATTCCCTGTAGCACGACCACCAGAGCCATGCTCCATAATAATCTTGTCCATGTCATTCTCCTATCGTCTTACAAGATAAGCATTGAAGCAGCTGCCTTCTTCTGAAACCATGCAGGCTCCCTCAGGTGTCATTGGAGTACATACTTTTCCAAATAGCGGACAATCCACAGGCGAGGCCTTGCCCATCAGTATTTCTCCACAACGGCATGCTTTATTTTTCTTGTTATCCTCATCTAAACCAACGCTGCCAGCATCAAACCTTGCAAATTCCTTTTTTAAAACCAATCCAGAATGTGGTATTACTCCCATTCCTCGCCATACAACGTCTGCTGGTTCAAAATACTTATTAAGCTGAGATGTAATGATTTTATTTTCGGTGGCATCTACCACAGATGTATAGAAATTCTTGACCTGAGGTTGATTATTGATAACCATCTGAACCAGTCCATATATAGCAATCACCAGCTCTTTATCCCCAAAGCCCGATACTACAAATGGAATCTGATATTTTTCTGCCAATCCATTAAAATAATCTGCTCCAGTTATTGCACTAACGTGTCCTGGTGCTATAAATCCGTCTATCATCGCACCATTGTCACATAGATATGAAATAGCTCCTGGCATAGTCTTTAGGGCTGTCAAAATTTTGATGTTCTTAAGGTTCTTTGCCACCGCGTTGTCCAAGAGCAATGTGTACACTGGAGCTGTAGTTTCAAAACCGACTGCTGCAAACACATAATTTTTCTCAGGATGAGCTGAAGCAAGCGCTAAGACGTCCATAGGAGAATAAACCATCTCCACTGAACCGCCGTGGCCCTTTGCCTCATTTAGGCTCTCCTTAGAGCCTGGAACTCTTAACAAATCACCAAAGGTAACTACTGTGGTATCCGGCATTAAGCTCAGCTCTATCAGCCTGTCGACATAGGCTGTAGGCGTCACACACACCGGGCATCCTGGCCCTGAAATAAGCTCAATTTTAGGTGATAAAATATCCCTGATACCATGAGTTGCAATAGCATGGGTATGACTGCCGCATACCTCCATTAGTCTGAGGCTCCTACCATCATAGTTTCTTAAAAAGTCTACTACATCAGAAATCTCCATTAGCCTTCCAGACCTCCCATAAGCTCGATTATCTCCTCTGCCTCGCTCTTTTTCAAAGTCTGAATAACGCAGCCCGCATGGACCAAAGCATAGTCCCCTTCTTTTACGTTAACAAGCCCTGCATAGGCTTCTACTTCATTACCATTAAAATCTACAGTAACTTTACCATCCTTTAATTTCTTAACCAATCCTGGTATTGCTACACACATAATTCCCCCACCTTTTTATTATTATCGTCTTTTACAGTTTATCATAGATTCCTGTTTTGATCTGAAATACTTGAATCATACTGGGACAAATAAGCCTGTCCCACACATATTCCGCCATCACCTGGTGGCAGCTGTTCTGAAATGTATGTTTCAAACCTTAATTGCTTCAGATTACTAATCGTTCTCTCTAACAAAATACTGTTAAGAAATGTTCCACCAGACAAGACAATCTGCCTTATTCCATTATTTTTGGCCACTGCCACAATATAATCAGAAACAGCATAAATAAATCCTCTGGCAATTGAAGCTTTATCTGCACCATTATTTATCGCATTTACGATACTAATAAACAGCTCTTTACAATCTCCATCTACACCTATCTGAAGCTCAAGAGCACCATCAGTTTTAGCTGCAAGATTTTCCAGTTCTACCGGTGCCTGCCCCTCATAGGAATTGTAATGGCATATATCAAGCATTGCAGATACTGCATCAAATAGTCTTCCCATTGATGTAGATGTCACTACATTTATATTGTTGTTAATAGCAGCACCTATTATGGATTTATTTGGATTTGGGTCATGTTCATTAAGTCCATAGTGTTGCAAAAATCCCGACAGTATCGTGTCACAGTTTCTGGCCCCTTCATCACCACCGATTAATTTTACAGGGGCAAGATGCGCCACTCTTTCCATTTCATCTGAACCATTCCATAAAAACGTTTCGCTTCCCCATATTGTTCCGTCATCACCATAGCCTGTACCATCAAATGCAAATCCAAGTACAGGTCCTTTGAGTTTATGCTCGGCAATCACCGATGCAACATGGGCTTTGTGATGCTGCACTTCGCATATTGGCAACTTATCATCTATCGCATATACGTTATTTGTAGTTCTGCTAAAATAGCCTGGGTGTTTATCAACAACCAAACGCTTTGGAGCAAATCCAAATATTGTTTCCATCGCCTTCTTTTCATTCTTATAAAAGTTTTGGCAACTGACAGTATTTAAATCTCCAAGATATTGGGATACATAAGCCAAACCATTTTTTACATAGCAGAAGCTCGATTTTAGATCTCCACCTGCAGCAAACACCTCTCCTTTAATATCCACTGAAATAGGATTTGGCACAAAACCTCTAGCCCTTCTGATGAACTGCTGCAGGCCACATACTACTTTCATAACAGAATCGTCCATAGGACGAAGAATCCTTCTATTATGGCTAAGAATACCTAAAGAAATATCGTCCATATCTCCTGATGCATGCCTTTCCTCCAGCCACTGTATCATTTTCTCATCATCTGTCTCAAGCACATCTCCACTTGCATTTCCACTTGTCATTACAAGAGGTCCAAGTTCGTGGGATAAAATCATCTGGAGCGGATTACATGGCAACATAGCCCCTATATTAGGACTATCATTGCAGACATTAAAGGCCAGCGTTTTTTCTGCATCAGATTTAGCTTTTAATAAAACAATAGGCCTGGCACTGCTTTCTAAAAACATTTGCTCCTGTTCATTCACAAAACAGTTTGCTCTAATCTGCTCTGTATTTTCAAACATAACAGCAAAAGCCTTTGCCTCGCGATGCTTTAGTTTTCTAAGAGCCGCAACTGCCCCCTCATCATATGGATTGCAGGCCAGGTGATAACCACCTATATCCTTTACTGCCAAAATACCACCACTTTTTATAAGCTCTATAGCCTGGCTTATGGCATAATTATCGCTATTATAATTTTCTAAATATTTACCTGTGAACTTTCTGTGAACGACATTTTTTGCAGGATTTCCTGCATCACCACCAATATGGGTAAATTTAAGCCTCGGACCACACTTTTTGCAGGCAATTGTTTGGGCATGGCGACGTCTATCCAGTCTTCCCAGATACTCATTTCTACAATTATCACACATATCAAAATCATCCATTGTGATTGTATCTCGGTCATATGGAAGCTTTTCAATGATAGAATACCTTGGACCGCATAATGTGCAGCTTATAAAAGGATGCAGATAGCGCCTATTCGCAGGATCAAACAATTCTGCTTTACATTTATCACAAGTTGCTATATCTGCAGGAATTAACGGTAGATTTGCCTGCTCGTCCCTATCCGACTCAAGTATCTCAAAGCCTGTACACTCCTCTCCTATATAGGAATCAACCTTCACCTCTTCTATACAGGTAATGAAACCTCCAGTAGGTACTTCATCCTGGATTCGAATTCGTAACATATTAATCGAGGATTCATTTCCAGCTGCGAGTATAGTAACTATTCCACCTGTGTTTCTAACCCAGCCATCTATATTCAGTTCATCTGCCAATCTTGCAACAAAGGGGCGGAATCCAATTCCTTGGACCAGCCCCTTAACAACAAACTTCTTTATCATGTTTTAAATTAATCCTGCTATACCACAAGCTAATACAATAATTCCTAGAACTATTCTATACCAACCAAACACTTTGAAATCGTGCTTTTTAATATATCCCATCAAGAATTTAATAACAAACATGGAAACGATGAACGCTACCACCATACCAACTAGTAAGATAGCAGCTTCCATGCCACTGAAACTAAATCCAAACTTTAATATCTTTAACAAACTTGCGCCAAACATAACTGGAATCGCAAGATAAAATGTGTACTCTGCAGCAACTGTACGAGAAACACCAATCAAAAGTGCACCTACTATAGTAGCGCCTGAACGAGATGTTCCAGGGAATATAGCTGCAATTAACTGGAATATACCAATCAGTAATGCTGTAGTGTAAGTGATATCTGCCACCGCATTTATCTTTGCTTTATGGCCAGCTTTCATGTTCTCAACGATAATAAATGCCACACCAAAAATGATAAGCATAATAGCAACTGTTGTGTAGTTGTAGAATAGCTCTTCGAAGAGATCATCCCATAATAAACCTACAACAGCCGCTGGCACACAGGAAACTAATATGTGAAACCATAATACAAAAATATCTGTCTTAATCCATGCGCCTAATCCGGATTTTGCTAAAGGCGCTTTATTATCCTTTTTGCCGAATGGCCATATCTTATTCCAAAAGATAAGCACTACAGCAAGTATTGCTCCAAGCTGTATAACTACCTGAAACATGCTGTAAAACTCTTCTGATACATTGAGCTTTACGATTTCATCCAAAAGAATCATATGGCCTGTGCTACTAATAGGAAGCCATTCTGTGATTCCTTCCACTACACCAAATAGTATTGCCTTTAATATTTCTAGCATGCTTAAATATTTTCCTTCCAGTTGTTCTTATGTCGTTTTTCTTCTAGCATCTTTTCCTGCTCTTCAAGCTTTGTCTGCATGATAGCATTATTAAGCTGAAGCATCTTAGTATCCATCATAGATACAATTTCAGAACACTCTCGCAAGTCGCGGCTGATATATTCTGGTGCATTACCTTCAAATTTGTAATAAATCTTGTGCTCAAGACTTGCCCAGAAATCCATTCCGATCGTACGAATCTGAATCTCTACTTTTGTATCAACCGTCTTATCTGAAAGATATATAGGAATAGTCACCAACATATGGTAACTCTTATATCCAGATGGCTTAGGATTTTTGATGTAATCCTTTATTGAAACTACTGTAACATCAGTCTGTCTACCAATCATTTCAGCAATTTGGTAAATATCTGATGTGAACGAGCACACTATTCTAACACCTGCTATATCATTACAATGCTCAATCATGTTAGGTATAGAGATCTCGTACCCATTCTTTTTAAGTTTCTTGACTATGCTCTCAGGAGTTTTAACTCTAGTCTTAATGTATTCAATTGGATTGTATTGATGTACCTGCTGAAATTCATCATTAAGAATCTCAACCTTTGTACGGAATTTTTTAATAGCTGATTCATACAATAACATGACAGTGTTCCATGAATTTACACCATCATCAGGAAACATACCTAAATCCACAGTGAATCACCTCCCCAAATTATTTCACTATATATAATACCACAAAATCCTGAAGAATTATTATTTATTATCTAATCCTCTTCAATAACATGAATCTCCAGGTAATCGAAAGGTATTTCGTCTACAAAATTGTCGCTATTAAACCTAGCCTTACCATGTCTTTTGAACTCTCGGATGGTAGAATCAAACCACACTGGCTTACTTGTATCAAACTCATAACAAGCCTTATCAACTGCGTTAAAAATCTTGTGTGTGCGAGTTTCTTCTGAATCATCCTCCACCATAAAGTCATGAAGCATGTGATTATCTTTCCACGATTTAAACCATATTCGCATATATTCAATCCTCTAAACTACAATTGACAAAAAATAAATGCCAATTTGCATTGACATTTATCTTAGTCATTATTTTCTCTGTCGATGAGTTTCATACATAAGCAAGCTTGCCGCAACTGATGCGTTAAGGGATTCCAGCTTGCCTTCCATTGGTATCTTAAGATAGCTTGTAGCCATCTTAGATATATCATCACTAAGACCATTGCCTTCGTTTCCAATCATAAAAGCAGTAGGCCCTGTAAAATCCATTTCATCATAATACCTATCGCCTTTTAAATGAGCAGCGTAGACTGCTACGCCATGCTCATCCTCAATAGCTTTGATAGTAGATGCTAAATCCTGCACTATGATATGTGGCACCCTAAAAATGCTGCCCATGGTTGAACGGACAACCTTAGGTGAGTATAAATCTACCGATGTAGAATTAATGATAATACCGGTAGCACCTGCGCCCTCTGCTGTACGGATGATTGTCCCCATATTGCCTGGATCCTGCAGTGTCTCTAAAATGACAATATGTGCAGGCTTTCCTGTAGAAGTTCCTAGCACATCCTCTAATGAGAAATCCTGCATCTTAACAACAGCAAGAACTCCCTGAGGTGTAACCGTATCACACATGGATTTAAAAACCGATGTAGCCACTTCTTCTATTGAAGCTTGAGACGCTCTTGATGAAAGCTCCTTAAGGAAGGCTTTTCCTTCATCTGTATTAGCGAACCCTTCCACGTAATAAACTGCAGTAAGCAATTCACCTGGCACTTCCGCCACAGCTCTGATACCCTCAACCACAAAAAGCCTTTGAGCTTTACGCTCTCTGGCTTTTTTGTTAAGTGCAATTATATTTTTGATTTGATTATTATTCGTACTTGTAATCATTGTTCAAAGATTTGCAAATCTGATATTGATATTCGTCAACGTCCTTCTTCATAGCAAGAGCTTCATCGATATCAAAATCAACGAACTCACCATGTCTGTAACCAACTACTCTATTTGTCTTGCCTTCGCAAAGAAGATCAACTGCCATAGCACCCATTGTAGATGCGTATACACGATCCTTACATGTAGGTGAACCACCACGCTGCATGTGACCAAGGATTGTAGCACGTGTCTCAATACCTGTAGCTGCCTCGATACGCTTAGCCATTGAAGTAGAATGACCGATACCTTCAGCATTGATAATGATATGATGCTGCTTACCCTTCTTACGTCCTTCGATGATATGATTTACAAGTCTCTGTTCATCATAATCGTATCTCTCTGGAAGAAGAACATCCTCAGCACCGTTAGCAATACCGCACCAAAGAGCGATATAACCAGCGCCACGTCCCATAACCTCGATGATAGAACAACGCTCGTGTGATGTAGATGTATCACGAACCTTATCGATAGCTTCCATAGCTGTGTTAACAGCTGTATCGAAACCGATTGTATATTCTGTACATGCGATATCAAGATCGATTGTGCCTGGAAGGCCGATTGTATTGATACCGAAATGTGAAATCTTCTGTGCACCCTTGAATGAACCGTCACCACCAATAACAACAAGTCCATCAATGCCTGCCTCACGGCACTTCATAGCAGCCTTTTCCTGATATTCAGGATCAAGCATCTCTAAACAACGAGCTGTCTGAAGAATAGTACCGCCTCGCTGAATAGTCTCAGAAACGCTATGAGCGTTCATATCTATAATCTCGCCAGATAATAATCCTGCGTAGCCCCTTCTAATTCCCTTTACTGTCTTTCCTCTAGCAATAGCCTGACGAACAACCGCACGAATTGCAGCGTTCATACCAGGAGCGTCGCCACCGGATGTAAGAACACCTATTGTGTTTACCTTATCTGCCATTTGATAAATCCTCCTAAATCAATCCCTCTTCATAACAATTCCAATCTATTTTATCCTCTTTTGTTAGTGTTTTCAATATAAAAACATACAAAATTTGAGCTGATTAGCGAAATTTTTTGCCATTGGAAGCAAACTCTATTTTCTTTTCAACCACCTTAACGTTTTCCTCGCCAAACAATTCTTGAAGAGTAGATATGTTTTCAGCGGAAGCCTCTACGCTGTAATTGGCGCCCATTCTCTTGATTGCCTTCTCTTCCACGAGATAAATGCACAGACCATCATTTCCGTCCATATTTCGAATAGCGCTAAGCAGTTTTGGTTCTTCTGTGCCATATACTTCCTTGTTTTTAAACTGAATCCATATTTCACGTTTACAGTCATCAAATGATTTAACGTCTGAGCAAATAAGCACAGCTTCACGCTCATCATCGCTCTGAACCCTGCCCTTAATAAACACCTTGCTTCCTTCAGCTACTAGTGGGCGCACTCTATCGTAAGTCTTAGAGAATGCAAGGACCTTAGCAGATCCTGTAAGATCTTCTAGTACTATGTTGCCATAGGCATTGCCCTTTCCAGAATATTTAAGCTCTGATTTGGTTACGATACCTCCAATAACAACTTCATCACCATCCTTTATTGAAGTGTCATTGTTGTCCTCTTCCATGTTAAAGCCTTCTTCTTCGGATTCGCCCTTTGCAGCAAACTCAATCGCATGAGCAGTGACATTCTTTTGGAGGATTGGAATATATTCATCCAAAGGATGTCCACTAACGTAAACTCCCATTAGCTCTTTTTCAAAAGCCAGCTTCACTTCTCTAGGAAACTCTTCAGCATCTGGAAGTGTAATTTTCAAATCTTCTTTTTGTTCTTCACTTGCAAAATCAAATAAAGACATCTGGCCTTCCATTGAAGTCTTACGTTCTTTATTAATTGAATCCATTATCTGCGAATAGATAAGGGTCTTTTGATGTCTGTTTCCATCTAATGTATCTAATGCACCTGCTTTTATGAGGTTTTCAATTGTACGCTTGTTAGCATCGTATTTTGTAACACGCTTGATAAAATCCTCAAGATCTCGGTACATGCCGTTTTGCTCACGGTCATAAATAATAGCTTCGACTGTGTTACTTCCTACAGATTTGATTGCAGAAAGACCATAGCGAATCTTGCCATTATCTACAGAAAAATCTGCCTCACCATAATTAACATCCGGAGGTAATAATTCGATTCCAGACTCTCTACATTCAGCTATATATGCTGCAATTTTTGTACTGCTGTTAAGAACTGATGTCATAAGGGCAGCCATGTATTCCAAACGATAGTACTTTTTAAGGTAAGCAGTCTGAACCGCAACATAGGAATAAGCCGCAGCATGAGATTTATTGAAACCGTACTCAGCGAATGGCATAAGCTGATCAAAAAGCCAATCTGCTTCTTCTGCAGAAATGCCATTTTTATCAAAGCATCCCTGTACAAATGCAGGACGCTCTGCTGCCAGCTTATCTCTCTTTTTCTTGCTCATCATTCGACGAACATTATCAGCTCGACCCATTGTGTAGCCGGCGCAGGTAGTCATGATTTGCATAACCTGTTCCTGGTAAACCGGGAATCCATAAGTATCTGAAAGCACATCCTTCAAGATAGGGAATCGCTCTATAAAAGGTGACTGCTTGCCAGTATTTTTACAATCAATGATGTTAGGAATGAAATCCATTGGACCTGGACGATAAACGGCATTGGCCAAAATTAAATCTCCGATTTGAGTCGGATTTAATTGCTTAAGAAGGTTCTTCATTCCTGGTGATTCAAACTGGAATACACCATCAGTCTTGCCTTCTGCGAAGAGCTCCATAACGCCTTTATCATTGTAATCAATCTCGTGCATATCAAGCTTTACGCCATAGTTTTTCTCTACCTGCTTGATTGTGTCATTAATTACAGTAAGGTTTCGAAGACCAAGGAAATCCATCTTTAAAAGACCAATATCCTCAATAACTTCTTTTTCGTATTGAGTGATAATGACATCTCCCTTGCCAAGTGCAAGAGGCATATATTCGTCAGTAGGCTTTCCTGAAATAACTACACCAGCAGCATGTACTCCAGTGTTTCTAGGAAGACCTTCCAAGCTTTTACAAATATCAAGAAGCTGCTTTACCTGTGGGTCACTTTCGTATAAAGCCTTAAGCTCACCGCTGTATTGTAAAGCTGTTTCGATAGTAACCTTTTTATCTGGAATAACATCCGGGATAAGCTTTTTAATGCTGTTAGTGTAAGGGATTGGAAGTCCCATTACCCTACCTACATCCTGCACAACGCTCTTTGGCTTAAGTGTACCGAAAGTAACAATCTGAGTAACGCAATCATCTCCATATTTCTTTCGAACGTAGTCGATAACCTCTTCTCTTCCTTCTGGATCGAAGTCCGTATCAATATCAGGCATGGAAACACGCTCTGGATTTAAGAATCGCTCAAATACCAGATTGTATTTCATAGGGTCTATATCTGTGATTCCTGTTGTGTAACTAATCAGCGAACCTGCTGCAGAACCTCTTCCTGGGCCAACTGGAATGCCGTGTGTTCTTGCATAATTTATAAAATCCCAAACAATAAGAAAATATTCAACATAGCCCATCTCTCTGATGGTGTTAAGCTCGTAGGTAAGGCGTTCCTCGTAGAGCTTTGAATCATCACCATAGCGTTCTTTCAAGCCGTCAAAGCACAGCTTGTTGAGGTATGTCCATGCATCATATCCTTCAGGCACTGCAAATGGTGGCAAACCTGCAATATGATACTGAATCTCTACATTACATCTATCTGCTATTTCCTGCGTACGATATACTGCATCCTTCGCATAAGGGAATAACTCAAGCATTTCTTCCTCAGATTTTACGTAGAACTCTTCTGTTTCAAAACGCATTCTATCCACGTCTTCCAGCTTGGCAGCTGTCTGGATGCAAAGCAGAACATCGTGACTATATGCATCTTCCTTGTTGGTATAGTGACAGTCGTTTGTGGCTACAAGTGGAATCCCCGTCTCTTTTGAAAGTCTGAGCAATCCCTGATTAACATCCTTTTGCTCCGCTATTCCATGATCTTGCATTTCAAGGAAATAATTATTTGCACCGAAGCAGTCTCTATACTGTATTGCAACTTTTTTTGCTTCTTCATAGTCGCCTCTGGCAAGTGCTCTTGCCACCTCTCCCGCAAGGCAGGCAGAAAGACAGATGATGCCCTCGTGATATTTTTCGATTGTTGCAAAATCTACACGAGGCTTGTAGTAGAAGCCTTCCACATATCCAACAGAAACAATCTTCATAAGGTTGTGATAACCAATATCATTTTCTGCAAGCAAAATAAGGTGATAGTATCTATCCTCACCCTTCACCATTTCTCTATCAAATCTGGAACCGGGAGCCACATATACTTCGCAGCCAATAACAGGCTTGAGCCCCTGCGCCATACACTCATCATAAAACTTAGTGACACCGTACATATTTCCATGGTCAGTGATAGCTGCTGCTGTCATGCCCATGTCCAAACACTTTTTTACGTAGGATTTGATTTTATTGGAACCATCCAAAAGTGAATATTCAGTATGTGTGTGTAGATGTACAAAACTCAAATTTATAACCTCTTTCTGTTTTGGAATATCAATTTCCTGTTATTTTTTTCCAGTCTTCGTATGTCTGTGTATGCTTGACGTCAAGCATATCCTCATCGATTTCTTTAATCCTATTAAAGGATTGGATGAGTGTAGCTTTTGTCTTTACATCATTTCCATAATCTAGTTCCATTCCGTACTTAGCATTGAGATATTCCTGCCAAAGTAAATCCATGTATGCACAAATATCTGATGCCGTACCAACTATTTCTTTATATATGCCATCTGCTTTCTTTTCAAAATGAGCCAACAGCCCGGCCTGATCTGTAATCTTTTCAGTGATTCCAGATAGATTATCAAGATATGATTTAAACTTTTTATCTCCATAACCATTCATATAATCATCGATGATAAATCCCTTTATCTGGATGTTCTTGCTCTTGAGATGATTATAAAGTGTCATATTAGCTGCGTTGTGCAACTCTGTAAGAGCCTCATTGGCATTCATGATATCATGCTTTGCATTATACTGGGCACTGGTAAGTATTACCGGGCAAAACGCCAAGCCGTATTTTTCGTTTTCATAAACCTTGCCTGATTCTATATCAGTGTAAGATTCAAAGCCTGTAAGTTCCTTGCCAATGGCACCTATTTTATTTTTAAGCTTTTTGGAATCATCAACCCCCAGCTCGTTTAATGCTGCAAACTTATCTGCTGATGCATAAACAGCCACTACCATAACCTGCTTTAAAGGCTCGATTTTACCAACTTCATCGGAGCCTATGTAGGTGCCTGGTTCAAAACTAAAGCTACTGCCAGAAGAAGACGCTACTTTTGAAGCAGCGCCACTACCTTTAAGCGCCTGACAGGCTTCGCTTTCAGATGTGTACCCCTTAAACTGACATCTAAGCTCGTAGACCTTTCCATCGATGCTTTCGATAGCTGCTGTCTTACCCTTTCCGGCAGTATAATACCCCTTTATAACTTCATTAACACCTTCTATCACCCAAAATTTTGCTTTCGCCATAACATTATCCTCGCAAACGATTTTATACCAGCTCTGCCAGCTCTTCTACTATCTCTCCCATTTTGCGCAATGCAGCCTCTATAGGTGCCGGTGTAGTCAAATCAACTCCGGCTATCTTAAGTAACTCAACTGGCGCATCCGTACATCCTGATGATAAAAACTTCTTGTAGCGGGCAACCGCCTCATCACCTTCAGTAAGAATCATTTCTGCAATAGCAACTGCGGCACAGAATGATGTTGCATACTGATATACATAAAAATTGTAATAGAAATGAGGAATACGAGCCCATTCATATGCAATTTCATCATCCGAAATCATATCTAGACCATAATAACGCTCATTTATGTCCTTATATAGGGACGATAAATTTTCAGCGTTCAATGACTCTCCATTTTCCACCATTTCATTCGTAATCTTTTCAAACTCTGCAAACTGAGTCTGGCGATAAACTGTGCCTTTAAAGCTATCCAAATAATGATTAAGAAGATATGCTCGTTCCTTTTTATCATCACAGTTTTTAAGCAGATATTCCAAAAGTAAAATCTCATTGCAGGTAGATGCCACCTCAGCTACAAAAATTTTGTAGTTGGAATAGATATATGGCTGTGCACTGTTTGAATAATGAGAATGCATTGAATGTCCCATTTCATGTGCTACTGTAAACATATCATCAAATGTATCGTTGTAGTTTAAGAGCATATAAGGATGGCATCCATATGCTGTTGCAGAGTATGCTCCACCCCGTTTGCCTTTATTTTCATATACATCAATCCAACGATTTGAAAAGCCTTCTTTTAGGAGTGCAACATAATCTTCTCCAAGCACCGCAAGAGCTTTTAAAATAGTCTCTTGAGCCTCTTTATAGCTCACTGACTTTGCCACATCTGAAATCATCGGAGTGTAGATATCATACATGTGTAGCTCATCCACACCCAAGCACTTTTTTCTTAAAGAAACGTACCCATGCAGCTTATCCAAATTCGCATTTACGGTACTCACAAGATTCTCGTAAACCTCAGGAGAGACATTATTTCCATCTACTGCAGCCTCTAAATTAGAGCTATAATTTCTCACACGAGAATGAAAAATGCGCTGCTTTACTTCACCGTTATAAGAAGCCGCAAAGGTGTTGATAAACTCCTTCATTCTTCCATAATATGCATGGAACGCATCCTCTCTGACCTGCCTGTTTGAAGACATCAACAATGGAACAAAACGTCCATTTGTAATTACCACGTCTTCACCAGATTCGTCCTTAATTGTTGGGAAAGTAATATCTACATTTGTAAATGCCTCGTAAACTTCCCCAGGAGTGTTGGACATCTCAGCTGTTAATGCCACAACCTTTTCCATTTCAGCCGAAAGTGTATGAGCCTTTAATCTTTGTATTTCATGGATTTGCTTTCTATATAGTTCAAGCGCTGGCTCATCCTTGTAAAACTGCTCCAGCTTCTTTTCATCACAAGCCAGTATTTCTGGATCTATAAAGGCTAATTCAGAGCCAATCCCTGCCATCAGAGAAAACATCCTAGCATTCATCCCCTGATGCTTTGTATTTCCTTGATCCTGATCAAAAAGACGGGCTGCATAACTATATGCTTTTTCAAGTTTTTCAGAAGCAACTGCTGCATTTTCTAAGACTGTAAGAAGTGATGATGCCGATTGGCACACCTTACCTTCGTAGTCTTTTATCAATGCCACTTTTTCATTGATAAGAGCAATATCCCCCTCCCAATCATCATCGTTTTTATATAAATCATTAAGGTTCCAGGTGTCTTCAATTTTCACCTGTTCCCTGGAAATTAGTTCTTTCGCCATAGTCCATTCCTCCAAGCTAATCTTTCATTATTCTATCACAGATTCTTCAAAGATACATTGTATTATGAAAATGCTATTATCCACAAGATTAAACACATAAGGAGGTACCCATGGCAGATAACAGAGAAGCCCTTATAATGGGACTAAATCAAGCTATGAACGGAAATAAAGAGGATGAATTAGGTCGTCAATTTTTCGCTGATACTAACACCTTGAAAACAGGTGCTGCCGGTGGAAATACTGAAGTTAGCGTAATTATATCAAAAGAAGAATTTGCTAGAATTGCAAGTGGAATTGTGAAATATCACATCACAGATAGACGTGGTATTGAAGATGGAAATGATATCACATTTAACGAAGTAGAATCCGATGGATTCACCCAAACTGGTCACAAGCTTACCAAACGCGTACTAGATGTAAAATCTTATTTGCAGGTACAGGGACTAAAGGATGGGTTCTCCATCGTATCCTTCTAAATGCTTTATATTTTATCGTATGTTTTTCCAAAGATGTCTCGCTCGATAATGTAGACATCGGAAGTGTCTGTCGCAGACACAGCCATATAATCACCAGGCTTACCGAGATAATAGTGTTCTGGATCCCACTTGGTAAAGACCTTGGTACGAGTCGTAATTTCTTTTGCATATATTTCGCTGGTGCCCACGGATACACAGCTGTGGGCATACGGCAAAATTTCTTTGCTTACTCCATTAATAACATCCTTTATTGTAGGAGCATACTCTCCTGGATATACATACTCAGTGTCTTCCACCTGATATTTCTTTTCAAAATCCTTGAGTGACATTGGGTATACTTCACCTTGGATTCCTATAGCAATAATAGTGTCATCGCTTATATCAAGCTCAACATCACCTTCAAGTGTACGAACTATTGTCTTAGTAGATGCAGGCATAACATCAGTAGCCTTCACGAAGCCCACGTGTAGGCGTTTTTTTCTATATTTAACCATTGAGCTTATATCAGCCTGATATTTATCTGCATATATAATTTCGTTATTCAAGAAATATTCATGCATCCTTTCTCTAAAGAATTGTTGAATTGTTGGGGCTGTATAATCAAGTTCCTGAAGCTCCAAAAGCCTTCTTCGTATAGAACCTCCAGCTTTTATCAAATGGCCACCGCCATCTCCGACTCCTGCGCATATAAATCTGGCAAGCTCATCAGCCTTTACTTCTCTGACACAGCTTCTAACAGATATTTTGATGCCGCCCTCGTGAATAGAGTAAACCAGACAACAATCCACATCTTCAACTTCCAAAAGCATATCTGAAATAATGCCAAGTACATTTGGGTCGCAAGGATCAGATTTAACTATCGAATAATGATTCTCACTGTAATACTCAGAACCTAAAAGAGCAATTCCAGCTATTCTAAGCTCTTCCTGTGAAATATTAGAATTTTTAAATTTGGTAATCTGTGACGTGCTGTAATTAAGCTCGTCTCGCATATCCATGTCCAGAGGATGATGTAACTCCGAAAAGTTATTACTATCGGTCATCAGTCCATAATACAGCGCTGTAGACAATTTTATATCAGCTTCTACAGGATAATTCTCTGCACGAAGCATATCCCACACCACTGTTGCACAGCTGGCTTGATAAGAGCGAACCTCTGAAAGCTCAGGCAAAAAGCTACTTACCTGATGATGGTCTATGATTGCGATATTCTTCGCAATAAACTTTTGAATATTTCCTTCACCATATTGGCTATCCACAGTAATGATAACATCTGGATTTTCATCTGCATCAATATCCAAAAGCTCACTAAGCTGCTCCTGATATCTAACATGATGAATTTTGATATCAAGGTCTGCCAACATTAGCTTCAGGTTGCTTTTGGCAATCTCAAAATTACCGCCATAGACAAACTTAACATTTTTCTTATGACTCTTGAGATATTTCACCACAGCCAAGCCTGCCGCAAGTGCATCTGCATCAGGATTATTATGGCACTGTACAATTATATTATTAAACTCTAATAACTGTGAAAGCTTCAAATGCGTATCCTCCGAAATAACCAAAAACCTTTACCCCAAAGTAAGCGACAAAAAGCTTTAGACACTTACATGTCTTCATTATAAAAGAATGAATATAATTTGTCATTCGTAGATGTAAAAAGTCTTGCATTTCAGACAAAAATATTTTCTAAGACATATTGCTATGCTATTATTATTGTTTGGAGGTACTAAGCATGGAGATTGAAAGAAAATTCCTAATCAAAGAATTACCTGATTTATCAAAATATAAATTTACCGAAATTGAACAAGGCTATTTAAGCACTCAGCCTGTTGTTAGAATTAGAAAAAAAGGTGATAAATATATTCTTACATACAAGGGTAGCGGTCTTATGGCCCGTGAAGAAATAGAAGCCAATATTTCAGAAGAAGGCTACAAGCATCTGGCCGAAAAGATTGATGGCAATCTTATCACCAAAAAGCGCTATTTTATTCCACTAGACCCTTACACTATAGAACTAGATATATTTGAAGGTCACATGGCAGGGCTCATTATGGCGGAAGTTGAATTTCCAAACGAAGAAGAGGCAAATAGTTTCACACCTCCTGCTTGGTTTGGTGAAGACGTCACAAACGACAGACGCTATCATAATTCCAATATGATTTTCGGCAACCCTTTTGCTGAATAATAAGCTAATTTTAGGAGGCAACATGATTAAGACAATTATTTTTGATATAGGCGGAGTTCTAGTGGGCTATGACTGGACTGCTTATTTAATGAAAGAATTCAACTCAAATATAGAATTAGTTGAGAAGATTAAAGCTAATATTTTTGGCAATCACAAATGGGACGAGGTAGATAGAGGCGTTCTCACAAACGATGAACTAGTAGAATTATTCACCAAAGATGCCCCTGAAATTCGCGATGAAATCATTCATTTCTGGGACACTTGTGGCGATGCTCTTTGGCAATACGATTTTGCCAAGGACTGGATTACGGAATTAAAAAATCGAGGCTATCAGTTATTATATCTTTCAAACTGGTCTTCTCATTTGAGACAGCTTGCTGCCAAGCAGCTGGATTTTCTTCCAATGCTTGATGGCGGAGTCTTTTCCTATGAAGAAAAGCTTATAAAACCTGACCATGCAATCTACAACCGTATCATAGAAAAATACAATCTTGTCCCAAGTGAATGTGTATTTATTGATGACACTGAGCGAAATATTATCGGTGCCAGAGAATGCGGCTTAAACGCTGTACACGCAAAGGATAAGAATCACGAAATAGCAGTAAAAGAATTAGAGGCACTTTTAAAATGACATCAATCAGCCCTTAAAACAACCTTTCCTGCCATTCTGCTTCTTTAAATCCAAGCAAAACAAAATCATCTCCAATTACTAGAGGTCTTTTTACAAGCATTCCGTCAGATGCCAAAAGATTAAGCTGTTCATCCTCGCTCATATCTGGCAATTTCTTGGATAATTCCATTCCTCTATATAGTTGCCCGCTTGTATTAAAAAACTTCTTTAGTGGCTGCCCACTTTTCTCATAGGCCGCTTTAATAGTATCTTTGTCTGGATTATTTCCTTTGATATCAATAAGCTGGTACTTGATACTATTATCATCAAGCCACTTCAAAGCTTTTTTGCATGTTGTACATCTATCGTAACAGTACACCTTCATAATCGAACCCTCCTTATAATTAACTATTATAAAATAGGAAAAGGCAATCTACAAGGAAAGTACACAAAGAGATGAGTATTTTGTTCCAAATGAGTTCCTATTTCAAAAGGACTTTTTAAATAACAATTTTTGACCACTAATTGTTAAATTATTTATACGACAAAATCTCTTAAGCATTATAGTATTTTAGTAACTTTATGTATTAGGAGGATTCTTATGGAAATTTTAAAAGTAACAGACCCAGAATTTACCAATTACGGTAGAATTATCGAAGGATACGATGATGAAAAAAAGCAGATTATGGAAGCTTTAAGAGATAACACTCCTATTCCTGATGGCACAGACTATGTTGCCGAGGAAAAAGCTCTTCAGGACCTTGCTGCTTCTGACAAAATCACAAATTCGCTTTTTGGTGGTTCGCCTATGCAGTTTGGTTGGTGCAATGGTCACAACACAAAGCTCAACTGTCTTGAATATCATCGTTCAAGCGAAATCAACTTAGGTGCAACTGATTTCATCCTTCTTCTTGCTAAAAGAGAGGAAATCGTCGATTACAAACTTGATTCAAGCAAGGTAAAGGCTTTCCTTGTACCAAAGGGTGTTATGGTTGAAGTATACGCTACAGCTCTTCACTATGCTCCATGTCAGGCTCACAAGGATTCAGGCTTCCAGGTATTAGTTGGATTACCAAAGGGCACAAACGTTGGAATGCCACAGTTTACACCAGGCAACCAGGAAGATAAGCTTTTGACAGCTACAAACAAATGGTTACTTGCTCATGCTGAAAGTTCTGAAGCAAAGAACGGAGCTTGGGTAGGTATCACCGGCGAAAACATTGATATCGCAAAAGACATTTAAATAAAGAATTGAGGCCATGCAATCCAGCATGGCCTCTTTTTTGAAGGAATGAAGAAGAAAAATTACCATATACGATAATTTCCGCTAAGTGCCAACATAGCGAAAAGATACAAACAATTGTCAAAGTAGCGTCTTTCACCGCTACGAAGAGGTGTATTCCAAAACTCCTCTACTGCCTTGAGAGCAATCTCTCCATCCGCTGCTAAACTAGCTTGAGCTATTGTAGCAGCTAAGCCAACAGGATGAAGAGCCGTTCCCTCAAGTACTGTCCCATCAATCTCATAAATTCCTCTACGTTTATCGATTGGGAGGCTTTCGAAAAACATTTGAAGATTGTTGGCAGTATTTTTACACCATTTTCCAAAGTCGGTGTTCTTATCAGCCCATTCATAATCAAGGCCAATATTTGCTATAGTCCTATATGCATCGCTATAAAACCAGTCATGTCTTCCACCGAAATGTTCATGGTCTGGATAAGGCTTGCCATTATAATAACTATATTCTGGGGAGAGACCTGTAACAGGATGGCAAGCTTTTTTGAGATATTCGCGACTTGCTGCTGCACATTTTTTCCAAAGCTCTTTGTCTTCGTCGAAGCAGTTTTTTGCAAATAAATCATAAAAGTGAGGAAGATGATAGGACGGATCTGTAAACTCAAGTCCAGGTACGAACTTAATCAACCCATCCTCATTCCACATATTGTGGCCTCCATACATTTCTTCATGATGAAGGCACACTCTTAAAAGCTCTTTAGCTTTCAAGCCATAGTTGTAGATGCCTTCGCCATCACCCCAACGATGACTTGCGAATATTAACGCCATTGCGAAAAACTCTTCGCCATCAGGTGCTGGTCCATCGGCATTTTTTCTACCGCTTTGATCTACTGACCATGCAAAGTATCCCTTATTTTCACCATCTTCAAGATACATGTTTGTCATAGCCCACTTCCAAAGCTGGTCGAATTCCTTTTTCTTGTTCATCTGAACACACATCATCATTCCATAGGATATTCCTTCTGTACGTGTGTCGTTATTACCTGTATCCACAAGATATCCCATAGAGCCGTCCTCTGTTGTCTCAAAAAAACGGTCAGCTCCATAGAAAATCTCGTTAAATGTATCGTTTACCCTTTGCTCTATTTCGGCTGGGGATTTGCCTATCTCTAAAAAAACATTTCTATAAGTCATAAATAATTTACGCTTCCCACTAAAGTGGGGCCTCCTATTTGCTTATTCCTTAACACCACCTAGTGTCAGTCCAGTTACAAAATATTTTTGTAAGAATGGGTATATACATATAATTGGAAGCATTGTGATTATTGTCGCAGCAGCTCTAACAGATGTAGGTGTAACAGAGCCCTCACCAGCATTCTTCATAGCTTCTGCTGATGAACTCTGATTTGAAACTGAAGAAAGGAGTTTCATTAACTCATACTGTAATGTTGTGTATTCAGATGCCATTCTGTTATAGAGCATTGCGTCGAACCATGAGTTCCACTGACCTACTGCCACAAAAAGTGCAACAGTAGCGTAAACTGGCTTACATAATGGAGAAATAATTTTTAGGAAAATAGTTGTGTAGCCAGCTCCGTCTAACTGTGCAGATTCTTCCAAGCTGATTGGAATACCTTTCATGTATGTCCTAATGACAAGCATGTTAAAAGCAGATATCATTCCAGGAATAACATATACAGCAAAACTATTGGTCAATCCAATTGATTTATATAGGAGGAATGTAGGAATCAATCCGCCATTAACATACATTGTGATTACCCAAAACAACGAAACCTGCTTTGAGAACATAAAATTTTTACGACTAACAATAAATGCAAGTATTGCATTTGTGATAAGTGCAAGTAGTGTACCTATAATCGTTCTGGCAACAGTGATAACTGCTCCTGTGATAAGGTTATCTTTTGCAAGTACTGTCTCATAGTTTTTCCAAGTAAATACTCGAGGCACCAAATAAATACCACCACGAAGTGCATCGGTACCATCGTTTAAAGAAATAGCTAGCGTATTTATTACTGGATATAATGTTACTATCACAAATACAATCATAAATATGCCATTGCAAATTCTAAAAGTTAAATCACCAGCTGATATTTTCTTATGTGATTTTGTTCCTGTACCTATTTTCACTTTAAAACCCTCCTTATTCTGGATGGTGCAAGCAACATTTGAATTTTGATTCATTTTCACACCTCCTAGAATAATCTTTCTTCGCCGTGTCGTTTTGCAATATTGTTAAATACTACAATAAGGACTATGGAAACCACGCTCTTGAAAATACCTGCGGCTGTACCAATTGAGTAATCGCCCTGGCTAATACCCCATTTCAATACATAAATATCGATTGTCTGAGATACATTCTGTACTAATCCATTTCCCAGCAAATACTGAATTTCGAAGCCTGCATTAAGTACATTACCAACATTCATAAGAAGAAGAATCATAATAGTTGGCTTGATGCCTGGAAGTGTAACATTTTTTATTTTTTCCCATCTTCCTGCACCATCAATAGCAGCAGCCTCATATAAAGAAGGATCAATAGATGTGATAGCTGCTAAGTATATAATTGCATTCCAGCCAGTTTCCTTCCAAACATTTGCGAAAGCGACTATTGGCCAGAAATAACGTTCATGTGCAAAAAAGTTTATTGGCTGTGAAATACAACCAAAATGAAGTAAAAGTGTGTTGATTATACCTGTTCCAGAAAGAGCATCGTGAAGTATGCCTGTAACGATGATCCATGAAAGGAAGTGAGGTAAGTATGAAATTGTTTGTACTACTTTCTTGCCACCCTTGCTCGCCATTTCATTTAATAGAATGGCAAATACAATAGCCATAACGAAAGTAACTACAAGATTAATAATTCCCATTGCCAAAGTGTTACGTATAACTCTAAGGAATGCTACGTCCGAGAACAATAATTTAAACTTCTCTAAACCTACAAACTGTGAATGTAAAAGACCAGTTACAGGTTTATAATTTTGAAATGCCATTACCCATCCAACAAGTGGCAGATAATAGAAAATAAAGCCGTATGCAGTAATTACTGCAGCCCAGAAAATAAGTACTTTCTGGTGCTTAAAATCAACCATATTAAAGGATTTCTTTTTAGTCATATTTTCCTCCCGATAAGGTACTAAATGGTAATTTTGGGTAAAAATATAGAGGGCACCTTTTGATATAGTGCCCTCTAGGGGTTTATATCTCTACCTTTTTAATATAAGCAAAATGCTACTCATATTTAGCTGCTTCTTCCATTCTTCGATCAAGCTCTGTCTGCATCTCTGAAATGAAATCTTCAGGCTTGCATTCCTTGTATACCTTCATGTATTCTTTCCAACCTTGTTCGAAGTCTTCTGACATAACTACTTTTGGAAGATACTGATGTTTAATCTCACCCATCTTAGCCCATGCCACTCCACCAGGTGTAGATGTTGTAAGTGTGCTTGAATATGTATACATTGGATACCAAGATCCAGGAGCTGGTGTTGTTCCAAGCATTTCAACATATGTCTTTACGCCATATGCTTCAAAGCACTTCTTAATTGGCTCTGAAAGTCCATCAAAGAATTCGCCTTCTTGCTCCTCTGCTCTCATAGCATTCTTACCATCACGACTTGTACCAATGTACTGTGGGAAATATGAGTATGTACATAAGTGTGAAGCCTTATATGCTGTATCTGATGCCTGCTTTCTCATCTCAGGTGTTCGATAATAGAGTCCATTATCATCTACAAGATAATCTTCTCCTTCTACACCCCAGAATCTTAAATCATGAATATCCTGACCTAAAAGATCATCTATAAACTGAAGTGCACCTTCAACATCTTGGCAAGATGTTGTAATTGCAAGACCTGCTGAAACATTTTGTACTCCGCCTGAGTTGTGCCACTGATTCTTCATGCCTTTATCAATTGTGATTGGAAGTGGTACATACTGGCAGCCCTGCTCATCAAGTCCAGCTGCTTTAATTGCATCTTCGCCGTTATATGCGAAATCCCACCACTGATCTACCATACCGAGTACACGGCCTGAAGAAATCTTAGCTATGTACTCGTCATATGTCTGTGTGAATGACTCAGGATCTACAATCCCCTTTTTGTACTCTTCATTTAATTTCTGGAAATACCTCTTTGCTGTTGGAGTTGTGTTGTAATCGATAATCTCAAGCTTATCAGGATCTACAATAACCGAACCATCATTTGGATAACCATCGAGGAACTGTGGTGCATTCTCTAAGCAGAAATATCTCCAGTCATCACAGAGAATTGTATAAGGAATATTCTCAGTTCCATCCTCCATTGTTGGATTTGCTTCATTGTATGATTCAATTAAGTCAAAGTACTCATCAAGTGTCTCTACCTTTGGATATCCAGCCCATTCAAGAACTCTTGCCTGAATCCAGAAGGCTTCGTCATTATGAACACATGCGCGTTCCTCTCCGTATATATTAGAGAACTGTGGAATCCAATAAATATGTCCGTCACTCTGACGAAGTGCATCCCACTCTTGCTCTGTAAAGAATTCCTTAATATTTGGATAATTGTCAATATAATCATCAAGTGGTACAAGTGCGCCAGCTTCATACATCTGAACTGAACTATTACCAGCATCAACAAAATCTGGATATTCACCACCTGCAATAAGTGTACCAATTGCTTCTTCTGCTGTCTGACCAGTCAGCCATGATTCCTTTACTTTACAGCCAGTCTTCTCTGCAATAAGCTGCTGAATTTCGTTGTCATCATTGATTTCTGAGCCAGGCACTGCAAAGAATGCTGTAAATTCTTTGATGCCATCTTTGTTTACTACTCCGCCATTTTGCTTACCGCATCCAGCAAACATGGTAGAGAGCATTGCAACGCAAAGCACAGCGCTAACAATTTTCTTTTTCATAGAAACCCTCCTGTTTTTCCTTTGTTATGGTAATATTCTATGCCAGTATAAGGTACAATTCATCGGATAAAGTATAGATAAAAGGGGGAGAAATTTTTATAATTTCTCCCCCTTTCTTTGAGTCATCTTAAATATTCTTTTTATACTTCGTAGGTGTGCAGCCCATAGCTTCTATAAACTTGTTAACAAAATAATCAACGTCTTTATAACCCACAGCCTCAGCCACTTCATATATTTTCATATCGGTTTTACGAAGTAAGTTTGTAGCCTCTTCAATACGTTTTTTGTTTAAATAATCCTTAAATGAACAGCCATATTTCTTTCTAAAAAGCTGACCTAAATATGCTGAATTAACAAAATATTTTTCACTTAAATCCTTCAGTGTAAGATTTGATGCATAGTTCTTTTTTATCTCCTCTTCTACATCGCCAAGTACACCTCTTGATACGTTTTTGCGTAATTGACTTAAGTACTCTCCATATGCATAAGACATTCTGCAAAGATGTGTTTTACCACCTCTACTTGTGCCATCATCAGATGTACTTACTGAGATAATACGAAGAATTTCTTCTTGATTAACCTCACTATCAAGTTCACTTGCAAGATGTATAAGCTGGAATAAAAGGTAATTTATATTTAATGTCATTGTGGCATGTGTCATTCCAGTCTTTTGCATTTCCTCATAAAAATCGTCTACGCATTTACGAATTTCTACATGCTCGCCTCGCTCTATTGCAACGATTAAGGCATCTAACTCTTTCTTACAAATGATGAGCCCAGACTCCCCAACCTTGTATTCTTTATTATAAAAATATATGTTTTTCTTTTCTCTAAATCCTTGAAGCGAATGCAGCATATTGGCAGTACCATAGGATTTTGAAATATTTCGAATATCAGCAACATCCTTTCCCACAAACATAGTAAGAGCCAAGCCGGTATTAGCCATCATATAATCTAAAAATGATTCAAGATACTCCTCTGAAGTAAGCTGTAGTTTTTGTCCCATGCTTTCGCTGTAAATAAAACCAATATCAAAAACCTGCTCACTATCTGAAATATCGCGAATACAGAAAATGGCGTCTTCTTTAAGATAGTCACAAGCTGCTGCATAAACCTTTCCAATCTGCTGCTTTTTATCTACATCAAGAGTCTCCTCACCACTAGTTTGATCATCTAGCTGAATTTCAACATAGCATTTTTCTTCACTTATATTCGTCTTATCTTTAAGATAATCCAACTCAGATGCATCGTATTTACCACTTAAAAGATGCATCAGGGTACGCTCCATATAAGCCTTTTCCTTCTTCATAACATCTCGCTTGTGAGATGTCTTCTCAGTATTTAAAGCCGATACCCGTGTAAGAATTGACAGCAACTGCTCCTTTTCAACAGGTTTTAAAATGTAATCTGCACAATCGTAGCGCAAAGCTTCCTGCGCATAGCCAAATTCAGCATAACCACTGAGAATAACAAAATATGTATCTTTTTTTAATTCTGTCCTAAGTGCTTTTAAAAGGTCTAGTCCTGACATAACAGGCATCTTTATATCTGCAATAATCAAATCCACTGTGTTATCTTTGATATAATCCAATGCATCCTGCCCGTTACTAGCAGTAGCAATATGATAGCCCTCTTTTTCCCAATCTATTAAAAGCTGTAATCCCTGGAGTATGAATGGTTCATCATCAACTAATAAAACTTCTAACATTAGTGTAACCCCTTTAAATATTTCACTGGAACTTTTATTTGCACAAGTGTACCTGTGCCTGGTTCAGAATCAAGATTAAAGCTAGTTTCCTCATCTGATATCATCTTGAGCCTGAGGCAAGCATTAATAATACCAACTCTTCCCTTTTCTTTGAGCATTTCGATATTAGCAAATCTCATTCTGCGAAGAAGATTTTTTCTATCTTCCTCATTCATTCCATTTCCTGTATCTTCAATCTCAAGAGTCATAAACTCATCATCAGAAGAAGCTCTAACAAAAATCCATCCTGGTGTAATTTTACTTTCTATACCATGAACGCACGCATTTTCCACAAAGGTTACAATAGTAAGCTTTGGTATCAACAAATTCATGCATTCATCATCAATATCTACATCGAAAGATAGTCTATCACCGAAACGATACTTCTGCAATTCAAGATAGGCCTTAACGAACTCCACTTCCTGAGCAATTGTCACAGCATCCTCATCCCACTCAGTGTACTGGCGCTGAAGCTTAGCAAGCCTTTCTACCATTTCAGATGTCTCAGTTTCCTTCTTTAAAAGCGAATGCATTCGTATACTTTCAAGAGCATTGAAAAGGAAATGTGGATTAATCTGGCTATGGAGTGCAAGAAGCTCAGCATTTTTTCTGGCAACAAATGTTTCCTGTTCCTTAAGCTTATTTTGGTATGAAGAATTCATAAGGCTACTTACAAATAGTGGCAGACTCATATTCACAAGAATTAAGAACAAGAAATGGTACCATCTTCTTTTCATTACACTTATGAATAGGTTATTCTTATTCACTATCTCTATAGTAAGATCCTGCCCATAGACCTTAAATTCTTGTCTGTAGTCAATTCTAAGACTGTCATCTTTTTTATCGTAATCTTTATTTACATTGCTATATTTGCTGTTAGTCATTATGATTCTGTTGCTATCGCAAATATATGCACTATTTTCAAAATTCATATTTGCAAGACTATCAGAACATTTTCCGTAGTCGATTATAATAAGCACGAAATTATTTGACTTGCTGTTATAATAATTTAGACGCTGGAAATAATAAATGGTTCTAACTGTTTTACCATCTGCAAGTTTTCTTCTTCCAAAGAAAAGTCCTTTATTTCTATTGGAAGCTTCCATATATTTATACCAATCAGCATCATATGCCTTTTCTATTTTTTGAAACTCACCACCGTTTGTAATGGTGTCGTTGTCTAAATAAATAGAGAAATTAAGCCCTGATTGGCCTTCGACTATCTTGAGCAAAGTATCTTCAAAAAACTTCTGATAATGATTGTAATAATCAAGATTAGAGGTGTATTCCTCATTTAAAAATCTATCCACATAAAAGCTGCTATACAAAGCATTTCCCAGTTTGGCAGCCTGATCCACCTGATTAAAAAAAGTGTAATTAATGGCATTTGCTTCGTTTTCCATAAGATGTTCCTGGGTAGCTTCCTCGGCACGGTACACCCCGGAAACCACCAGTCCATCTATTAACAAAATAGGAATTATGACAAAGATAGTGTATATAAGCATCAAGCTTCTTTTACTCTTATTTGCCCTCTCAGCAATTTTGCTAAAAAACATTCGAAAACCCATTAATTACACCCTATTATTTATATATTTATATTTTTTCTACTGTGAGCCATGCAAAATCACAATGATTCTTACTTCGATTTCCATTTGAAGAAGTATACATTCCAACAGTGCAACCAACAAATCCACCTGCTTCTTCTGTTGTGTATGGTAACAAATCTATTTCATCTTCCATAAGAATATATTTATTATCAGAAACTAAATAGGCCTTTGCTTTTTGATGCTCAACCTGAAGTTCAAGAGTAACTACTCCTTCTGGCGCATCGCAAGTCGCACTTACTTCTTCAGTTTCTTTAACGCATTTACGAACTTGAACAAGTTTCTTTCCGCCCCTGTTTACAATTTCTAAAATCAGATGATTTGCATGATTTTGGAATAGCATTATTCCGCCACATTCATTTTCATTTTCTGGAGTAAAGTCAACTCCTACATTTACCTTAAATGAATAATCCTTCTGACGCAATCCCAAATAAGAAGGATAACACATTTCTTCAGCCTTTTCTGGGCGAGTAAATAGTCTCAAAAATCCTGGACGTTCATTAAGTGAATAAATATCGGCATTTCTTTTTTCAATTCCAACCAAGCGGTCATCCAACTTATCTGTGAAGAAATGAAGCTGGTCACTCCATTCATTTTCGGTAGGAAAAGCATGCTCATCTAATGGAATCTCGATCTCATCTGTAAGCTTTCCAATACCTGGATTAATCACTGGCCATCCATCTTCCCAAATCACTTTTGCAAGAAATGTTTCGCGTCCAAGACTGCAGTGCTTTTCACAAGGACGTGATGCAAGCATTACTATGTACCAGTTGCCATCTTTATCATCCAAAAGGTCTCCATGACCTGCGTAAATAATTGGATAATCCTTGCCAAGATTTCTATGCGTGAAAATAGGATTTCTTGGGCACCCCTCAAACCATTTAAACAATTCCTTAGAGCGTGCTACAGAAATAGCATGTTCTGGGCCGGTGCCACCTTCAGCGTGAAGCAGATAGTAATAGCCATCCTTTTTATAAAGGTGTGGACCTTCTGGCCAAATAACATCTTTCACTGCGCCCTTCCAGATTGCCATAGACTCACCTGTGAGCTTCATGGTATTTAAATCTAACTCCTGAACCCAGATTTCCCAATCGCCATTATAACGAACTCCATCTGGATTTGGGCGGGTGCCAACATAGTAGCATCTGTCATCGTCATCAAAGAAAAGTGATGGGTCGATGCCAGGAGCATCATCGCCTAGATAATAAGGCTCTGACCATGGACCTGCTGGGTCCTTTGCTGTAACTATAAAATTACCACCATAACTTACATTTGTAGTTATCATATAGAAAGTACCTTTGTGCTCACGGATTGTAGGAGCAAAGATACCTCGTGAAATTTCACCGCTTACAGGGAGCTGGCTTTCTCTATCTAAAACATGTCCTATCTGCTCCCAATGAGCAAGGTCCTTACTATGAAAAATTGGAACTCCAGGAGCATATACAAAACTGGAGCAAGCAATATAAAAATCATCTCCTACTCGACAGGCAGATGGATCGGGATAAAATCCCTTAAGTATTGGGTTGTGTGCTTTTACCATATTTTACCTCTATTCTTTCTCTCTATCTAACTAATCCAAATCCTAAGATTGTGAACTTGTTACGTATGTCGTCTTTGTCGACGCGAACCTCTAGGTGATGCTTACCAGTTACAGGCTCGTCGATTACGATGAGTGGGTTGCAGTGACACCAGCGATTTACGTATGGATCAAGGTCACGAACGAACTTGCCATCCACATAAACCTTTGCTGTGGCAGCATCAACCTCTCCTGAATCTTTCATTATGATTACCAGCGACTTGCATTCCACATCCATTTCAAATGGAGCATCACTGCCTTTTCCACCATCATACATCCAATTGTATGGGAACTCGCCTGTGAGACTTAAATCTAAATCCATCTCCACGGACTGAAGGACCTCATCCGTATATACGAATCCACCTGGTTGTACATAGACCAAATCTATATTATCTTTCTTATCCACAAGAATAACATCATCAAATGTATTTCCTATTGCTGGTGCATCCTCATAAGCTGGATTGTATTCAGCATCCGGCTCTTTTTCGATTGCCTTTTTCATTATGTTTATTAGACAATCTGCCATGATTTTATGACCTAGGTTTGTTGGGTGGAACATGTCGTAGAAATATTGATTCTTTGTGAGAATCCTATTCTCTCTATCGTAAAACTGTGGTGTAACAGCATTCTTTACACTCACCATTGGCAAATCATATCTAAATCCCACAGGCGCAAGCCTATCTTGCAGATTATAATCATCTGAAAATACTGAGAACATAAGCATTACCGCCGGCTCACTTGGAAGCTTCAACGCCTTTCTAACAAGGCTTTCATAGCATTTTCCCTTTGTCTCATCTCCATCATCATTTACTGCAAATTCTATAACAACAATATCAGGTGAAACTGTGCCGTCTCTTAACACATCTCTTTCAAAGCGAATCATTCCAAGCTCTGAAGGTGTACCGCCTACACCCGCCTTAACATAGTGGATGTTATCACCAGCGCCCATAAGCTCTTTAAATCCAAGAAAAGATTTGTATGCATAGCACTCTGTATTGATTGGCGTTGCTCCCGCGCCTTGAGTAATAGAACCTCCAATGTAGCAGATATTTACATCTTTTCCTGCCTTTGCTCTATTTATAGCTTCTACGAGACGCTTGGTATTTCCCAGGTGCACAAGCGATTGTTCAATCATATGGTTATATGCAGCTGAGCTTATATCTACCGGCTTATCTTCCACCTGTTCTGGTGCATCAAACCCATCATTTAAAAAGAATCTAACTGAAAGATATGCCTTCTGATTTGGTGCATCAGTATGGATTATGATTTGCCCTGGAATATCATCATCCTGCTTCCAGTTCACTTCCGAAAGCTTAATTCTTTCTTCTTTTGAATTCGTATTTACAATAGTAGTTAAGTTTGCTCCGCCACCATATAAATCTTTTTTACCATACATTTGAAATACAAATTCAGCCTGCTTATCTTTGTCCTCCATTTCAATTGAAACGCCAACAGAATGAATCAGTTCTTTAAAACCATCAACCGTCTCAAGAAGCTTTAATTCTTTTTCATCTGTGACATTTCCTGTAAATCCAGCGGAGCTGACCATTCTGCCATCGCTCTGATATAGATAAGCAACTCCTTTTCCGTTTTCATCGGCCTGAGTGACAACCTCTTTATCTTTTATTATGTAAAAATATGGTCTACTCTTTTCTGGATCTGTTGGAGCTTTCACTATCTCCATTACATTATCCTCCTTTTAGCCTTAAGCGGCTATTTAATATATAAGCATGAAAGCTTAATACTAATATTCTACTTCTGTAACCTCTCCCTTAAGAACGACTTCAAATTCATCGCATTTAATTCCTGTAAGCTCAGTGCTTCTTGCGTCAGGCTGTTGTCCTCCTACGTAAATTTTAAAGGCACCCGGTTCAACAATGCATCTTCCATTTTCATCAATTATTGCAAAGTCCCTAGCATTTAATTCAAAGCTTACATTCTTTGTTTCATTTGGAAGCAAATGAGCTTTCTTTATTCCTCTTAATGTAAAATTAGCAACCCTTGTGCTCGCCTCTAAATCCTTAACATACAACTGCACTGTTTCATGAATAGCATAGTCACCAACATTCTTTACATTAACTTTTACTGTAAATGTATCGCCAATCTGACCTTCATTCTTATCAATTGAAGCATCTAGATACTCAACCTTAGAATAACTAAGTCCATAGCCAAATGGATAAAGTGGTGTCCCTTTAAAGTATCTATAAGTGCGGCCTTCCATTGAGTAATCCTTAAAATCAGGCAAATCTTTATCTGATTTATAGAAGGTAAGTGGAAGTTTTCCAGATGGACTATCTTCTCCAAATAGAACTTCTGCAATAGCTTTTCCACCTCTTGCTCCTGGATACCAGCACTGGATTATCGCATTTACGTTTTCGTCTGCCCATCTTAGATCAAGTGCAGAACCTGCAAGAACAAGAAGTACCACAGGCTTTCCTATAGCTGTAATCTTCTCAACGAGCTCCTGCTGCAAGCCTGGAAGCTTCAATCCCTTCTTGTCTCCACTACCAAACTCGTTTCCAGCATCGCCTTCCTCGCCCTCAATTGTGGAATCAAGGCCCATCGCAAGAACTACAACATCTGAATGTTCAGCAACTGTCATAGCCTCTGCAAATGTATCTCTTGCCTCCGAAAGCACATGCATTCTATCCTTCCAAAGAGGGGTGCCATCGGAATGGAATACTCGCACATCTTCTCCAACATAGTGCTGAATGCCTTCAAGCACTGTGATATATTCAGAAGAAATGCCCTCATAGTTTCCAACAAGTGCAATTCTTGAGTTTGAGTTTGGTCCAATCACTCCGATTGTTTTGATATCATCTTTTTTAAGTGGAAGAATTCCATCATTCTTAAGAAGCACCATAGAACGTTTAGCAGCTTCAATCGATAGCTCCTTGTGTTCCTTGCATTCAACCATCTCGTATGGCACATCATCATATTTGCTTCCTCGCTCTGGAAGTGTTCCAAGGCGAAGGCGAAGCTCTATTAATCTTTCTACAGATTCTGTAATTGTATCTTCTGTAACAAGACCAGCTTTATATGCATAGAGAAGCTTTTCATATACACAACCGCAGTTCAAATCACAGCCGTTATTAACAGCAAGGGCTGCAGATTCCACCTCACAAGTGGTCACCTTATGATTCTCGTGGAAATCTCTGATTGCCCAGCAATCTGAAACCACGTGACCTTCAAAGCCCCAATCTCCTCTTAGGATATCCTTAAGCAATCTCTTGCTGCCACAGGCTGGCTCACCATTAACTCTGTTGTAAGCTCCCATTACAGCCTCAACCTTGGCATCCTTAACAAGGCGCTTGAAAGCATAGAGATATGTATCATACAAATCCTGGTCATTAACCTTAGCATCAAAATGATGTCTATCGGCCTCTGGCCCTGAATGAACAGCAAAATGCTTTGCGCAAGCCGCAGATTTTGGATTATCCAAATCATCTCCCTGAAGTCCCTTAACATAAGCCATGCCAAGCTGGCCTGTCAGATAAGGATCCTCACCATAAGTTTCATGTCCACGTCCCCATCTTGGATCCCTGAAGATATTCACATTTGGAGCCCAATAGGTAAGACCCTTGTAGATGTCTCTGTCATCGTGCTTAGACAACTGATTGAACTTTGCTCGTCCCTCGGTAGATGTAACATCACCGATTGCCTGAACCAACTCTTCGTCAAATGTAGCGCCAAGACCTATAGCCTGTGGAAATACTGTGGCATCACCAGCTCTTGCAACACCATGAAGTGCTTCATTCCACCAGTTATATCTAGGAATCCCAAGCCTCTCAATAGCTGCCGCATGATAGAGCATCTGTGAGCATTTTTCCTCTATTGTCATTTGGGAAACTAACTCTTTAGCTCGCTTCATTGTTTCCTTATTCATTACATTCCCCTCCATCTGTAGAATCATTTACCTGAACCATTTCAAGCTGATGATTGAATTCTCTACTAATATAATATAGTGACACTGTGGTACATAAAATCCATATAGCCAGTCCCCAGCTGATATACCATGCACATATTATGTAAGGCAAAAAAGTCACTATAAAAATCAACACCATTCTTGGAAAGTTTAAAAGTGCCATTACCATCGAAGCCTTAAATAGTTCTTTAAGTGTCACCTTAAATCTAGCTTCAAATACAAACATGCAATACGCTACCGACCATGCAACAAAACTTATTACTCCTAAAGCAGCCTTTCCTATAAACGGCATATTCTTACCAATCCCATAGAAAACATTGTACCAATCAAGTGCTAAAACAATTCCAATGATTAATACAACAATCCAAGCAATCGTTATCTGTACAAAATTCTCTTTAAATGATTTAAAATAGCTTTTCACTGCACTAGGTTCCTCACCTCTAGCCATCTTCATTGAAGTGTAGAATTTTGCTGTATGAGCAGCCCCGATGGTAATTATTGGCAAAGAAAAAACTAATGTAAGTATGTTAATAATAATATAGTCTGTTACCTTGCCTAAGAATTCCATAAACTCACTGTCAGGTCTAAAAAAACTCATAAATACTTCTCCTTTTACTTGCTATTCAAATTTTAAAAAATAATCCCACTACTATCTACAGATAAACTGTAGATAATAGTGGGATAAATTATAGTCATGCTTCTTATGTATTTTCTCATGCTTCTATATATTGCCAACCTACAACAAAAACTCTTTTATTTTCTCTTCAACAAGCTTAACATCAATTGGTGTATCAGCAGACTCCATAGTCGTGATCAAATCTCTACCTAAAACAAAACCATTTCTTTCATAGTCTTGGAGTTTCTTAAAATTCTTCGTAGCATACTCTATATCCGAAACCAAGCCTAAATGTTCCCAATATACGGTCTTTCGTGTTCTTAGATTTAGGACTACAAAATCAGGATAAATTGTATTATATCCAAGCTCAAGCATAGGCTCGTATTGATATGGCACATTATACTTTTCCAATGCATCCGCGATAATCTTTTCTGATTTAGAGCGAACCATCTCTCCACGATTTGTCTTGTATAAACCTTCTTCTGGAAATGGGTTTTGATTTCCAGGATGAGCCTCAATCCATCTATATATATAAGCTTCATTTGGCTCTATTATTGGAACGATAACGCTCTTTCTAGCCTCAGACAACTTCTCATATACATCTTCAATTTCACTGGAATCATAATTTGCAATAAATTTGCTTAATTTCTTCCTCAACTCAACTAATTTCTTATCTACTGCTATTGCATAATCCCTCTGAATCAATTTTTTTACAAGCTTTAATTTTGGTAGCCCTGCATATTCACGCTTTCCAGTTTCTTTATCTATCAAATAGTATTGCTGACAGCCTCGCACAGTTGTAGCTTTTACTCCATACTCTGGTAGATTACTTAGTTTTGCCAGATACTTCTCATTTTGTTTTATCAAAACATCTAGTTCTCTTAACTGCGCTTCTAGCTCTTTCCTATAATTTCTCAATCTCTCCTTTAATTCCTTTCTAAAATCATCCATTTTTTCTTTTTTTTACTTTTGGGATGCATGAAAATTATTTTATTTTTTCACTATGCATCCCATTTACGCTTTTTATGCTTTTGGGTTGCATAGATTTCATGTATTTACCAAAAAAGTCTCTGATTTCCCCTCTACAACACCACTTAAGCATCACTGGAGTCATCCCTATTAGCTTTTTTTCTCATATGGGATGCATCTACTAATTCAACTATGCATCCCAAACAAGTTTTTCAAACAAATGGGTTGCATACCTAAAATATTGCAATCATCCCAAAGTTAATAAAACTGCCAATGGGTTGCATCGCGCAAAAAAATAACAAAAATACTAAAAAAAACACAACGGGATAATATGGCGAAATGAAATAACCTGCCATAAATGTGATATATTATTGTAAAAGAACAAATGATAGTGAATAATATAACGCTTGGATTCCCAAATGTCAACATACACTTCCAATTCTATTGGTGCTGTATACTCTTTGAAAACAAAAAAGCCATGGAAACATTGCAACTGCAATGTTTTCATGGCTTTAAATAATTATTCTAATTCCACTGTTCCAGGTGGCTTGCTTGTCAAATCATACATTACGCGGTTAACTCCCTTAACCTCGTTTATGATACGGCTCATAACTCGCTGAAGTACTTCAAATGGGATTTCAGAAGCCTCTGCTGTCATGAAATCGATAGTTTCAACTGCACGAAGGACTACTGCGTAGTCGTAAGTACGCTCGTCACCCATAACGCCTACTGAGCGCATGTTTGAAAGGGCTGCGAAATACTGATCAGGAAGCTTCTTAAGTCCTGCCTCAGCAAGCTCAGTACGATAAATATAATCAGCATCTTGAACTATGCGAACCTTTTCTGCTGTAACTTCACCAATGATGCGGATACCAAGACCTGGTCCTGGGAATGGCTGACGGAATACAAGGTATTCTGGAAGGCCAAGCTCTAAACCAACCTTACGAACCTCATCCTTGAAAAGGTTACGAAGTGGCTCGATGATTTCCTTGAAATCAACATAATCAGGAAGACCGCCTACGTTGTGGTGAGACTTGATAACAACTGACTCACCGCCTAGGCCTGACTCAACAACGTCTGGGTAAATAGTACCCTGAGCCAAGAAGTCTACAGTACCAATCTTTTTAGCCTCTTCCTCAAACACACGGATAAATTCCTCACCGATAATCTTACGCTTCTGCTCTGGCTCTGTAACACCTGCAAGCTTTGCGTAGTAACGCTCTGCTGCATTTACACGAACGAAGTTAATGTCAAATGAACCAGCCTCGCCAAATACGCTTTCAACCTCGTCGCCTTCGTTTTTACGAAGAAGACCGTGGTCTACAAATACGCAAGTGAGCTGTTTGCCAATAGCCTTAGCAAGAAGGGCCGCAAGTACTGATGAATCAACACCGCCAGAAAGAGCAAGAAGTACTTTACCGTCGCCAACTCTCTCTCGAATTTCTCCGATAGTCTGCTCTACAAAGGAATCCATGCGCCATGTGCCAGCTGTTTCACAAATGTTTCTAACATAATTATGAAGTATTTCCTTACCTTTTACAGTGTGAAGTACTTCTGGATGGAACTGAATAGCGTAAAGCTTTTTAGCCTCGTTAGCAGCTGCAGCAACTGGACAATCTGCTGTATGAGCAATAATCTCAAATCCTGGTGCTACTGCCGAGATGTAATCAAAATGACTCATCCAAACAACTGTTGAATCCTCAACCCCAGCGAATAATGTGTTTTTTGCACCATCAATAAATGTGTCAGTCTTTCCATATTCACGTACTGGTGCCTTTTCTACTTTGCCTCCAAGTACATGCATCATAAGCTGTGCAC
This sequence comes from Pseudobutyrivibrio sp. MD2005, assembly GCF_000621865.1. Classification (GTDB taxonomy): domain Bacteria; phylum Bacillota; class Clostridia; order Lachnospirales; family Lachnospiraceae; genus Pseudobutyrivibrio. The sequence goes on along the minus strand of NZ_JHXE01000013.1, from coordinate 101,211 downwards.
CATAGCAAAGACCTAACACTGGAATGCCTAACTCGAACAATTCCTTAGTGTATGTAGGCGCACCTTCTTCATAACATGAATTAGGACCACCTGTTAAGATGATTCCCTTTGGATTCATTTCTTTTATCTGCTGAATTGGGGTACGATAAGAATAGATTTCACAGTAGACATTACATTCTCTTACACGACGGGCTACAAGCTGATTGTACTGACCGCCAAAATCAATAACGATGATTTTCTCCTGATTCATAGACGCTCCTTTAATTCCTTTTTTAATTTCATTAAGTATATAAGAATTATTCGATTTCTTCAACCAAAACCTTAATTAAATAGGATTTTATTCGATACAATAATTAGAAGTCTACACAAAGGAGTTTTTATGAATATTGCAGCAACTAGTTCATTAAGTTTAAGAATGTTTTATCACAGCTATTCTTCTGTGGCTACCGGAGCTACTAGAAAAGCTGCCAGTACTGGTACGCTTTCAATGGCTGATGCCAGTGCTTTGCGCAATGCCGTCAGAAAGCTTGAAGAATACGATTTCGAAAGCGCTACCAAAGATCAGATTCAAGAAAAGCTCCAGGCCTTTACAGATACCATGAACAATGCTATCACTTCTGCAAACAAATATGGTGCTGGCGACACTTCTGTGCGCAATGCTGTATCAAAACTAAAAAGACTAAATAATGAATATTCTTCTGAGCTGCAAAAAATAGGCATTAGTGTAGATAAGACTGGAACTATGTCACTTTATGATAAAGCCTCAAAAACTTACTCGGCAGAAAAGTTTTCAAAGTTCTTTGATAACGATTCCAAATACCTAAAAGAAGTTTATGATGCTGCCAAAAGGATAACACGTAAGGTTGATGTCCGTTTATGACTTGAACTTTTTCCCCTTTTGGACTAGAGTATGAATGGGTATATTTGTGCCCTATCATTATATTCGGAGGCAATAAAATGGTTTTTAACAGATCCTCAAAACGAGGACTAAAAATAATAATCGTTGGATGCGGAAAAGTCGGTCGTACTCTTGTTGATAGACTCTCCAAAGAGGGGCATGATATCGTAATTATCGATCAACATCAAGATAGAATAGACTATCTTACAAATCTATATGACATTATGGGTATCAAAGGTAATGGTGCCAGCTACAGTATTCAGGTAGAGGCAGGTATCAAAGACGCTGATCTCATAATTGCAGTTACCAATTCAGACGAACTAAATCTCCTATGCTGCACAATCGCTAAACAGGTGGGCGACTGTGCTTCAATAGCCAGAGTTCGTAATCCAGATTACTCAAAGGAAATTTCATATTTACAGGAGAAGCTTGGTCTTGTAATGATTATTAACCCAGAGCTAGAAGCTGCAAGAGAGATTTCTTCAATTCTCTCACTGCCATCTACTCTCGAGGTTTCATCATTCGCTCACGGCCAGGCTGAGCTTGTTGAGTTCAAAATTGAAGACGGCAACGTACTTGATGGTCTTACAATAAGAGACTTAAGTTCAAACATTTCAAGCAAAGTGCTTATCACAGCTGTAAAGCACGAGGATGAGGTTATCATCCCTACTGGTGATTATATTTTAAAGGCCAATGATATTGTCTGTGCCGTTGGTGCAAGAAGATTTGCCCGTACATTCTTAAATGAAATCGGATTTAAGACACGACAGGTAAAAGATTGTCTTATCGTAGGAGGAGGCAAAGCTTCCTACTATTTAGCAAAACTTCTTTTGCAGGCCAAAATCTCTGTCCGAATCATTGAAAGAGATAAAACACGTTGCGAAGAGCTTTCTATTGCTCTGCCAAAGGCAACAATCATTAATGGCGACGGCGGCGACGAGGCTTTACTTCGAGAAGAAGGTATAGAATATGTAGAAAGTTTTGTTCCTCTTACAGGTATTGATGAGGAAAACATATTATTGACTCTTTATGCTAATCAAGTTAGTAATGCCAAGGTTATCACCAAAGTAAATAGAATCAATTTCGACAACGTTATATCCCAGTTGAATCTTGGTTCAATTATCTATCCTCGCCACATTACAGCTGAATCTATCATAGCTTATGTCCGTGCAAAAAGCGCGTCTGGCGATGGCAACGATATACTTACCCTGTCTCACTTATTCGATCAACAGGTTGAGGCAATTGAGTTTAATATCAGCGAAAAGTCTAAAGCTACTGGCGTACCGTTTTCAGTTCTTCAATTTAAGGATAATGTGCTTATTGCATTTATTAACCGCAATGGTACAATCATCATTCCAAGTGGTTCAGACACAATAGAGGTTGGCGATACAGTAATGGTTGTCACCACCCACACTGGATTTGCCACAATACAAGATACTTTGAGGTAGTCAGATATGAATCATTCCGTTATACGTTTTATTTTAGGATATGTTGTGGGCTTTATGGGATTGTTTTTGATGCTGCCAGTACTTGTAGCCTTTATATACCATGAGCCAGTTTGGTTTGATTACGCGATTGTTGCTTTTCCTTGCCTCATAATAGGCATTGCAAACAGCTACTTCAAACCAAAGAATCATTCATTTTATTTAAAAGATGGTTTCTTCTGCACAGGTGCATCCTGGGTTGTGCTATCAGTAATTGGTGCGCTTCCACTTTACATCACCGGAGAAATCCCTCACTATATCGATGCACTGTTTGAGTCTGTATCAGGCTTTACTACTACTGGGGCATCCATTGTTGATAATGTAGAGCGACTCACCCATGCTTCTCTTTTTTGGCGAAGCTTCACTCACCTTGTCGGTGGTATGGGTGTATTGGTATTCTTACTTACAGTAATCCCTCTTGCTGGTGGAGATGGCTCTCAGTTCAATCTTATGAAGGCTGAATCCCCAGGTCCATCAGTTGGAAAGCTTGTTCCAAAGTTAAGAAATACCGCACAGATGCTTTATTTAATTTATCTTGGTCTTACAGCTTTAGAAATTATTCTTTTGCTTTTAGCAGGAATGACACCATTCGAAGCAATCAACACTGGAATTGCAACAGCTGGAACTGGAGGCTTTGGAATATATGCTAACAGTATTGCAGCATTCAATGTTAAATGTCAGTGGATAGTTGCTATATTTATGTTTATTTTCGGTGTTAACTTTAACTTCTATTACTGTATTATGTTCCATCATGTAAAAGAAGCATTTAAGATGGAAGAAGTTAAAATGTACACTTTTCTAACTTTGACATCAATTGGAATCATTACATTCAATATTTTAGGCAGCAGTGCTGGTTTATTTGACGCCCTTACAAAAGCAGCATTCCAAGTTACATCTATCCAGTCCTCTACTGGATTTTCAACTGCGGATTTTGCTGTATGGCCTCAGACTAGCCGTTGTGTGCTTGTACTGTTAATGTTTATTGGTGCATGTGCCGGTTCCACTGGTGGTGGAATCAAGGTATCGAGATTCGTGCTTATGGGCAAAGCTGTTCACAAAGAGCTTATCAGCTATATTCATCCACGCAGCGTCAGAAAGACAATCCTTGATGGTAAGCCTGTAACACATGACACAATCCGTTCAAACAATGTATTTTTCGGTACATTTATGCTTACATTTTTCGTAAGCGTATTTATACTTTCATTTGAGAACTTAGATTTTTCAACAATCTTTACTGCAGTCATTGCTACAATGAGCAACATTGGACCTGGTATGAGTTTAGTTGGTCCAGCGGCCAATTTTGCATTCTTCTCAGATGTATCAAAGCTTGTTTTGATATTTGATATGCTTGCAGGACGACTTGAATTATTCCCAATACTTATGCTCTTCCATCCAGTGATATGGAAAGATTTGTTCTCTAAGAGACGTTGCAAAGAACTAAAAAATGCAGGAAAAATTTTAAAAAAATGATAATGACAACTTTAATGAAGATGACTGATGCATACGAGCATCAGTCATTTTACAATTCAATTGAAAATTTAAACATTATGGATTTCAAAGATTTAGAGGGCACACGCTGTTATCTTGATGATGAGGCAAAAGCCAAGATTCTAAAACAAATGGACGTTGCCTCTGTAAATGGAATTCATTTTATAGATTCGGGAAACTATCACTATCTCTCCCTTCTCTGGTTATCAAAAATAGAGACCGATTTTAATCTAATACTATTTGATCATCACCCAGACAATCAGCCTCCTAGTTTTGGTGATATTACATCCTGCGGAGGATGGGTGCTTGAAGCGTCAGAAACACTTCCACATATGAAGAACGTCTACACTTTCGGCGTTGGAGATGTTCCAGACATATCTACTATTCCTACTGATATGCCAATCTACGTATCAATAGATAAAGATGTGTTAAGCACTGACCATGCTATCACTGATTGGGATCAGGGTGATATGACACTAGATAAAATGAAAGATTATATTTCACAAATCCTTTCAAACAGGCAGATTATTGGTGTTGATATCTGTGGCGATTCAGGAGAAATGGCTGAACAGGAAGCCTGCATAAATAATCAGACAAATAAGACTCTTTTTGACTTTTTATGCGATTTTTTTTAAACTATAAATAAGAAAAATGATTGGAGGGGGCCACTATGTATCCAGTAATTACTATCTCAAGAGAATTCGGCAGCGGCGGTCATAGCATTGGAGAAGCTGTTGCAAAGCAGTTAAATATCCCATTTTATGATGGTGAAATTGTAAATCGTGTAGCTGTTGAAAGCGGCTACGCAAAAGAACTGATAGAGACTCAGGGCGAATACACATCTTCAACTGCAATGTGGTTTGATATATCTGCAGCAGGTACAATGTATTTCCAAAGTCCTCAGGATGAAATTTTCATAGCTCAGAAGAAAGTAATCCTAGATTGCGCCAGCAAAGGACCTTGTGTAATTGTTGGTAGATGCGCAGATTATATCCTTAGAAAAGAAGGTGTGCGCTGCATGAACGTTATGATTCATGCCGATATGGAACACCGTAAGAAACGTGTTTTAGAGCGCTACGAGAATATCGAAAACGTTAGTATCGAAAAACGTCTTGCAAAAAAAGATAAGCAGCGTAAAACATACTACAAGTATTACACAGATAAAAACTGGGGTGATTTCAGAGAATATGATGTTATCCTAGACAGTGGTTCGCTTGGTGAAGAAATGTGTGTAAAGACAATATGTGAACTTGCAAATGCATTTCCAGAATAGAATAAGCAAAATAGCATCGCATTTGCGATGCTATTTTTTAGTTAACTAAGGAATTGCTCCATAAAAGCCACTATAGCTTGCTCCTTAACTCTAGCGCTATCTTCATTTGATGCTGTGATTGAAATGTAAACTTTCATCTTTGGCTCTGTACCTGAAGGTCTAACTACCACCGAACCATTTCCATCAAGATAGAATTTAATTACATCTGATTTTGGTAATCCATCTATTCCCTTAAGATAATCATTTACTCTCACGACTTTGACACCACCAATTTCTGGCATATCATCTCGCATTACTGCCATTATATTCTGCATCTTTTCCAGCCCTGAAGAGCCTTCAAATTCGTACGAATGTAATGTATTAAGGCAATATCCATACTTAGCATATAGTTCTTCAAGTTTATCAAGCAAACTGATACCACGAGTCTTGTAGTAAGCAAACATCTCGCAAATCAGAAACGCACCATCAACGGCATCCTTATCTCTCACATATGAACCACTAAGGTAGCCATAGCTTTCCTCGAATCCGAATATGTAGGAATCAGCTTTTTCCTTCTTTTCAAGAAGACCAATTTCTTCACCTATAAACTTAAAACCTGTAAGCACATTTACAGTCTTAACACCATAATTTGCCGCAATCTGCTCACCTAAATCAGTAGTAACAATAGTCTTTACAACTTCTGCATCCTGTGGCATAGTGCCATTCTTCATACGCATTGAACACACGTAATCCAATAGCAAACAACCTGTCTGATTGCCAGTCAAAAGCACATACTCACCCTTAGAATTTTTAACAGCAATGCCTACTCTATCGCAGTCAGGATCTGTAGCAAGTAAAAGATCTGCATTGCATTTCTTAGCATATTCCATACCAAGAGCCATGGCTTCCTTAATCTCTGGATTAGGATAAGGGCAGGTTGGGAAGTTTCCATCTGGATTCTTCTGCTCCTCAACCAATGTGATATTTGTGTAGCCAGCTTCCTTTAAAGCTCTAGTTACAGGTTTTAAACCAGTACCATTTAACGGAGAATACACGATTGCTACATCCTTATTTATCTCCTCTGAGCTCACAAGGCTCTGTCCCAACACCTCATTTATAAAATCCGTATATACGTTATCTGCTATATACGCCACATTACCATTTTGTAATGCAGTCTCATAATCAATCGTTTTAACTGTCTCAAAAGTATCAACATTTTCTATTTCCTCTAGTATTTCTGCTGCAGCTTCTGTTGTAATCTGACAACCATCAGAACCATATACCTTATAGCCGTTGTATTTAGATGGATTATGAGAAGCTGTAACCATTATTCCTGCTGCACAATTTAGCGCTCTTACCGCGTACGAAAGGCAAGGAGTTGGCATTAATTCTGAATAAATAAAAACCTTAATGCCATTTGCTGCAAAAACAGAAGCTGCCGTCTTTGCAAATAAATCAGCTTTTATTCTGGAATCAAAGCTAATGGCAATTTTTCTATCTTGCACATCAAAATTCTTGATAACATAATTGGCCAATCCCTGAGATGCTTTTCTAACAGTGTAAATATTCATTCTGTTAGTGCCTGCGCCAATTACTCCTCGAAGTCCCCCTGTGCCAAAGGCAAGATTTCTATAAAAAGCATCTTCAATCCTTGCTTCATCTCCAGCAATTTGTTTTAATTCATCTACAACATCTTTATCTTCGGTAGCCGCGTTACACCACACTTCGTAAGTCTCTATATAACTCATTTTCTTCCCCCTTTTCCTTAATTCTATCTGCTGTCGACAATACAGCCTGCAGCTTTCCTGTAATTTCCACTCTGCCAAAATCATTCGGAATGATAAAATTATCTCCCTTTTTGATTGGCTGTCCATTAATTATTCCACTTCCGTCTGTAACAGTCATATTCAAAAATGGATATTTCTGTCTAAAGGAAATATCACCATCAAGATTGAGATGGAACACACTGTAAAAATCACAGCTATATAATGGGACCAATTCATTTGTAATAGAATTTCCTGTGTGAATCACGCACTTTGCTGGATCCTTTGCCGGAACTGTTATAACATCCTCACTCTGCTTAATATGTAGTTCACGTGGCTTTCCATTCGATAATCTATCATAATCGTATACACGATAAGTAATATCACTATTCTGCTGAGTCTCAAGAATAAGAAGACCGCCCTTAATAGCATGAACAGTACCAGGATCAATCTGAATAAAATCTCCCTTTCTAACAGGAATCTCTCTAATCAAATCGTTCCATTTGCCTTTCTCAATCATCGACTCAAGCTCTTCCTTCGAAGATGCATTATGTCCAATTACAAGGCTTGCATCCTCCGGACAATCCAATACATACCAACACTCTGTCTTTCCGAAGCTGCCATTTTCATGTACCTTAGCATAGCTATCATCCGGATGAACCTGAATACTAAGATCATCTCTTGCGTCTATCAGCTTAACCAAAAGTGGGAATCTATCTAAATCAAGATTTCCAAACACCTCAGGATGCTTTTCCCACAGCTCCGATAGCTTCCACCCCTCATATGGTCCATATTTGTTTTTTCCATCACCATTTGGGTGAGCAGAAATACCCCAGCACTCGCCTACATCCTGTCCCTCTTCCTTATATCCAAAATCATCATGAAGTTTTGAACCTCCCCAAATATTATGAGTGCATACTGGGTCCAGGAACAGAATTTGTTTATTTATCGTATTTACGGATAGGCTCATGCCGTTAGTCTCTATAAGACGTTTGTACCAATATCCTGAATCCTTTACAATTCTTCGCTGATTATGATAATCAACGTATACCAGTCCAAAGCGTTCCTTAAAGCCCTTTTCCCACTCAAGGTTGTCAAGGAATGTCCAACAGAAGTAGCCTCTTACATCTGCACCTTCATCCACTGCTCTTTGCATTTCACTGATATATTCATCCAAAAATGTAATCCGGTCAAAATCATGAACTCGTCCATCAATAGATATATTATCGTGGCAAGCCATACCGTTTTCTGTAATATACAAAGGATATGGATATCTCTCTGTTAAAAACTTGATTCCATAATAAAAAGCTCTAGGTGTAACAGGCCAATCCACAGCTGTAACAGGACTTCCAACTTCTCTATCAACATACTCAGGCTTACCATTTTCTCCACTTCGAATATAGTATCCGTTGTATATGTTCTGGCCCATAAAATCTATAGGCTGATGAATAAGATCCATGTCCTCCTCTGTAATTTCTGGAAGATAATCTGCAAATTTCTTTAAGCCTTCCTCTGGATAACGACCTAAGAAAACAGGATCTGAAAACCATGAAATATTCCATGCCCATTCCTCTATTGGATTTTCGAATCCAAAGTAAACCTTCCTAGCCGCCTCTATATCTTCTGGTGAATCAGTATATGGATAAGCTACTCCACCTGTTGGTGCAAATCCAATTTTAATGTCCTGTTTTGCATATTTTCTAAGATTAATAACACCTTTTCCATGTGCCTTAAGAAGATTGTGAGCAATTAAGAAGGAATCCTTGATTGATACCTTAATTCCAGGTGCATGAACCCCTGTCATATGACCTAAAAGCACCACACATTGAGGCTCGTTAAAGGTAATAAAATTAGTACATATGTCTGTAAAATTTTCAGAAACTATCTTTGCATACTCTCCAAACCAATCTACCACCTCTGAATTTAGCCAACCACCTTTATGATATAGAGCTTTAGGAAATTCCCAATGAAACAATGTGATATATGGTTCTATACCATTTTGCTTCATAGTGAGAATCATATCTCTATACATATCTATAGCCTTCTGATTTACTTTTCCAGTACCTTCTGGCAAAATTCTTGACCAGTTCAATGAAAATCTATAGGCCTTAATCCCCATGTTTTTCATAAGAGCATAGTCTTCCTTATAACGATGCATATGATCACAGGATACTTCTGCGGTCTGATTAGCATAGCCATTTCCTTCGGCAAGGAAATCGTCCCAGATTACTTCTCCTCTTCCGTCATTAGGGTCTGTACCTTCTACCTGATATGCACTGCTTGCAACACCCCATACAAAATCTTTTTTAAACATACTTTCACTTCCTATCTAGCCAAAATCAAAGAAACCAAGTTAAATGGATTCTTACTATCAATACCCGTTTCAATTACAATTGCTATTTTGTGTTTCTGGTATTCCTTATGCTCAAATACTGTAGTAAGTTCCAACTTATCCCCCCATGTCTCATTGAAGTTTGCATCTAGTGTGGCACCAATTACACCATCCACTAAAACAGTAGCTATCGGTGCATTTTTTGATACGTATTTACGATACTGAACAGCAACACCACTACACTCAACTTCAAACTCAATTGCACTTTTTTCACCATTTGAAAGCCATCCATTCTTAAAGCAATCTGTTATATCATGTTGGTCACTTTCATCCACTACAAATCCATTGCACTTTGCTTCATAATTTCTATTATCTATTCTGATGGCATTTTCGTATGTATTAGCCGTGATTGGGCGAGGAATTGTTCCCTTTTCAAAGGCTGGCTGTTCTCCAATCAATACCTCCTGTAAAGTCCTATCTAGAAAGAATTTAATCACAGATGACACAAGCTCATGCCCCATATCGTTTGGGTGCAAATCATCAGGAGTAATATCTCTGGCTAAAATTTTTCCATCTCTCACAGCCGGATAAATTGCACTTTGCATACTGATAAGAGGAAGCTCATAATAGCGAGCCACCTTTGAATGTTGAAGTTGCGCATTTGCTCCCGTATCATAAAACACATTGCTTATTAGCACTACAGCCGGGGCACTCTCGCTCAGATAAATATGTCTCACAAGCCCTTCGTAGGTTTCTAGAAAATGTTCATTGCTATCATCATTTACAGAAAACTCAACAAATACTAAATCCGGTTTGGCCTGAAGCAAGTCTGACTCCACTCTGGCTGCTGCAAAATGAGAAGTTGTTCCTCCAATTCCTGCATTTACATATTTAAAGTTGGTTTCCTTAAAGTTCTCCTTCCACCACTCAAAAACTTTCCAGGCATAGCAGTTACTGCCCGAAGTTGCTAACGATCCTTGTGTAATGGAACCTCCAATAAATCCAACGGTAATATCCTGCTTAGCATTTGCTTTTTTCATTACCTGCTTTAGTCTGAACAGATTCCCTCTATTACTTATACTATCTTTGTAATTAACAAATTCTTTCATAATTATTCGCCTCTTCTAAAGCCAGAAATTCCTAATCCTTTAATAAACTCTACAAGTTCATCAGACATTCTTTCTGCTTCCTGTATCCTTATATGTCCTGGCGTACCCGCGCCATTATTTTCAAAAAGGAAATGATGTACCTTATCATCCGCAATTTCCTTGCAGATTTCATCTATAGAAATATCCCAGTTTTTATGATGCTCCAAAATAGTTGTGCACAAAACTATATGAGCATTGGGATAAATTGTTTTCAGTGTTAATACGTATTTACGATAATGTTCTCTCCAGTTTTTAGCCTGCTGGCACTGATAATCTTTAGCCATATAATCAACAGGATGATTATCATTTTGTCCTATAGCTACTATGACTACATCCGGTGTATATTTACTGAAATCCCATTTAATTTCCTCGCCAAAGGCTGGATTATAACGCACTTTATTGTATACAGATTCCATTCCTATATAGTCAGGTTCATTAAACCAACCAGTATTATCTAAAAGAGCTATCCCACCTTGAGCAATATCATGAAGCTGTGCATTCAGTTTTCTAGCTGTAAGCCACGCATACGAATAGTAACTATTTGAAAGCTCTCCTTGATGCCACTGAGGATCAGGCTTTCCAACATAATCTGTAGCTTCTGAAACCTCTCCTGCAGATACGCTATCTCCATAAACCTCCAGCTTTAACTGTGGCTTACTAGGAAGCTTAATTAATGTAGCAGCATCATCTGCTTCAAATCCATAAAATCCCAGCTCATGACAACTATCTTGCCTTTTGAAGATCATTACTTCATGCTCAGCCAAATCTTGCATATTAACAAGCTCTATTTCTTGTTTTCCATCCACATTTAAAAGCTTAACTTTAGACTGTTTGCCATCGACAATAATGCCTAAATAGTTATCCCAATATAGATGTTTGTTATCAACAATTGCTTTTAAATAACAGCCTTTAAACTTTACCTTTACATAAGAACAAGGGAAGGTAAATATTGATTTATCAGCCTCATAATCAATCCTTCCACTATATTCCAAGAATTCATTATCAAACTTAATAAACATATCTCTTACCTTCCCTTGTATATCATTAAATTATCTTCTTCCGATTTCTGTATCTTCTTCAGTTACAACGCTGTGATCCTTGATGTAGTCGATAATCTCATCGAGATTTGTAAATGCAAGGCCTACATAGCTATCTGCTGCTCCGTAATAAAGAGCAATCTTTCCTGTAACTGAATCGTGGATTGTTGCACATGGGAAACATACATTAGGAACAAACCCACGCTCCTCATACCACTGCTCTGGTGTAAGTAAGAAATTCTCACAGCGGTACTTAACAATTGATGGATTATCAATATCAAGTATTGCACCACCGATTGAATAAACAAAACCATTGCATGTACCTGAAACGCCATGATAGAAAAGAAGCCATCCCTCTGATGTCTCGATTGGAGCAGCACCACCGCCAATTTTTACTGACTCCCACCATTCTGAGCCTTTCCCCATTACATGTCTGTGCTTGCCCCAGTAAACCATATCAGGACTCTCGCTAAGGAAAATATCTCCAAATGGTGTATGTCCACTATCCGATGGTCGTGAAAGCATCACATAATTTCCGTTAATCTTTCTTGGGAATAAAACTGCATTTCTATTAAATGGAATGAATGGATTTTCAAGACGTACAAACTTCTTGAAATCAGTTGTCTTAGCTACACCGATTGATGCACCGTAAAAATCCTGGCACCAAATGATGTAATATGCATCCTCAACCTTTACAAGTCGTGGGTCATAAGCATACTTTGGCATAAATGGCTTTCCATCCTCATCCTCAAATGGAATCTTCTCTGGATCGAAGTCCCAGTGAATTGCATCCTTGCTGTGGCCTAAATAGATATAAGGAATTCCGTTTGTCTGCTCACCTCTGAATACTCCGATGAACTCATCGCCGTAAGGCATAACTGCACTATTAAAAATTCTTGCAACACCTTCAATTGGATTTCTATCGATGATAGGATTCTCATCATATCTCCAGATTGGTGCTCCTTTAAGCCCTTGTGGCTTATCCTGCCAAGGTACATTCTTTACTTCAGGGCTAATCATTGTATACTTTCCCATTATTCTCTCCTTTAGTTATTATTTAAAAACTCTAAGTTCTTTTTTATTAATTCGCATCTTTGAGCTACGCACTCTACAGACCTCTCAGGGTCCTTTGGAGTGTTGAATACATAATCAAGAATCTTATCAATTGTTGTTGTAGCTACATGCATTCTTGTGTCACTTGATGCATAATAAATGAAAAGCTCATTTTTTTCGTTAACGATGGCACCGTTTGTAAATACTACATTTGAAACATCACCAACTCGCTCTTCGCCTCTTGGCCCAATCAAAAGCCCCGATGGCTCAGCGATTACCTTGCTAGGGTCTTTTAAATCTGTCGCAAAAGCATAGATTACATAACGAAGCCCCGCTGCAGTATTTCTTACACCATGAGCAATGTGAAGCCAGCATTTATCCGTTTTAATAGGTGTAGCACCCGCACCATTTTTTGCCTCTGTGATAGTGTGATACTTTCTGATGCTTGTCATCTTTTCTTCGTCGATAACAGCGTGTGTAATGTCATCGCAAAGACCAAAACCAATACCACTTCCACTTCCTGTATCAATAAAATCATCCATTGGACGTGTATAGAAAGCATATTTTCCATCTACAAACTCAGGGTGAAGAACAACATTTCTCTGCTGTGGACTTCTAAGAGTTGTAAGATTATCAAGTCTCTCCCAAGTCTTTAAATCCTTAGTGCGGACAATACCTGCTGCTGCAACAGCTGCTGATAAATCATTTACAGATGTATCCTTGCTTTCAGAGCAGAATACTCCATATATATAACCATCCTCATGCTGTGTCAGACGCATATCATACACATTAGTTTCCTCTGGACATACATCATCAAGAAGAATTGGATAATCCCAGAACTTAAATCCATCAATTCCGTTATCACTTTCTGCAACTCCAAAGAATGACTTCCTATCATTGCCCTCTATACGAGCTATAAGGTAATACTTTCCATTTAGGTAAATTGCCCCAGAATTCATCACGGCATTAATTCCGAGACGTTCCATAAAATATGGATTTGTTTCTGGGTTAAGATCATATCTCCAAGTGAGTGGAATATGTTCTCTTGTTAATACCGGATATACGTAGCGATCATAAATACCGTTATAAAAATCTGATTTAACGTTTTTTCTATTTAGAAATTCTTCCTGTTTTTCCTTTTCAACATAGTATCTTTCGTGTAACATTAGAAATCTCCTACTTATAAACTTTTTGCCCTATCCATAATCTCAAAGCACATTCTGCCGTTATGATATGGACATTTCCATGGTTCCACTATTGGTCTGTCTGCGAATGGCTTTCCATCAGCATCTACTTCCCAGTACCACTCAGAACCAGATCTTTTATCAATTACATTTTCTTTAATGAAATTCCATTCTGCCTTGGCGGCTTCCAAGAATTTAATATCACCAGTCTTTTGCCATGCATTAATAAAACCTACTACAGCCTCTGCCTGAACCCACCAGATACGATGTTCATTAACTACACCTTTTTCACATTCATTTGCAAATGAATGTCCATTGAACGCCACCTCGTAAGTTTTGTATGCAAGAGCTTTAGTAATATTAGAAATGCGCTCTGTAAGCTTATTATCACCAACAATTTCAAGTGCCCTATCCACAAGCCATGCTGTTTCTATATCGTGTCCAAAAGAATGTAAATCTAGAATCGAATTGTACTTTTTATCAAAGAACACTTCCTGACGCTTAAGCTTTGGATTATAGATATGCTTTTCAATAATCTCCATTATCCTGTTAATGCACTTAAGAACCTCATTGTCTTTTGATACTTTGTACAACTGTGTGTATCCTTCCAACACATGCAGCAAAGTATTCATAGTCTTTTCTGCCATTACTCCATTTTCAGATAGCTTTTCATTAGACTCTGGCTTGAAATCGATTGTAAATGCCTCCAAATATCCATATTCATCGGTACATTTATCCTCGATTATTCTAAAAAGTTCCAAAGCCTTATCAAGAGCCACTGTTTCTTTTGTAGCCTCGTAATAAGCACATAATGCGTAAATAGCAAATGCCTGGTTGTAAGTATGCTTTGTGGTGTCTAGAGGATTCCCTTTATAATCTAATGACCAGAACACACCTCCATTTTCCCCGTCAAAGCATTTTTCTGTCATAAATTTATATCCATGCTTCGCACAATCTAATAGCTTTTTGCCTTTTAAGTGTATATATGCATTGGCAAAAAACCAGGTGATTCTACTATTTAAAATGCAGCCCTTTTCGGCCTCCTTATTAAGCTCTAAATCATAGCTTAAATACCCATAAAATCCTCCGTTATCATCGTCTTTTAGACCTTCCCAAAAAGGGATAATATCCTCAATCAAATCTTTTTTAATTTCTTCAACAAACATTTCCTACCCCTTTACCGCTCCAGCTGTAATTCCACTGTAAATCTGCTTTTGGAATATGATAAATACAATCAATGCTGGAAGAAGCGAAATCAAAACGCCTGCACAAATTAGATTGTATTGACTTCCCATTGGGCCAACGAATGTATAAAGTGAAGTTGCAATAGTATGTAAATCCTTATCCTGAAGATAAAGGTTTGCAGCATAGTATTCGTTGTATACCCCCACCCCCTTAAGGATGCACGATGTTACAATTGCCGGCTTTAGCAGTGGCAACATAATCTTCCAATAAATAGTCCAATATGATGCTCCATCGATGATAGCCGATTCATCAAGAGAAACCGGTATGTTTTCCATAAACTGTATAAAAATGTATATTGAAATTACATCCGTTCCACACATCATTATGATGTAGCCATACAAATGATTTATTAATCCGAGGGAAGACATAATATTGTATACAGTTACCTGCATGGCTACACCGGGGAGTAATGAAGCAAACAAAAACAGATTTCTTATAAGTGTATTACCTGGAAACTTAAATCTATTAAGTACATAAGCAAGCTGAGTTCCGACGATAATCGATACTATGAGAACGCATACCATAACGATCAGGGAATTAATAAAAGCTCTGCCCATGTTTGCTGTTGTATATGCTTTTATAAAGTTATCAAAGTTCAGCCAACTTTTTGGTAAAGTCATTACGCTTGTGTTCTGATACTCTTCTGAGGTTTTGAAAGCAGTAATGATGCAGGATATAACCGGTATTACTGCAACAAAACCAAAGAATAACAGGGAGAAATATTTAAGAACAATTATTATCGCTGACTTTAAATTTAAATGATTTCTTTTCATATTTTTCCACCTCTTATTTGTCCACATTTCTAAAAACATATTTAAAGAATAGCTTTTGAAGAATAGTAACTCCGAAAATAAGCATTAGTAGCACCACTGCCATTGCGCTGGCTAACCCAACCTTCTGGCTAGTGTGGGCAATTTCATTCATTACTACAAAATATGTTCCTGTACCATTTGCACCGCCTGTAATTACATAAGGTGGCTCAAATGCTGAAAGTGATCCTGAAATAGAAAGAATAATATTCAAAGTAACAATCGTCTTGATGCTAGGCAAAATAATATGCTTAAATTGTTGGAATCTATTAGCACCATCTAATTGAGCAGCCTCATATAGTTCAGCGTCAACTGACATTATTGCTCCTATGAAAAGAACCATATTCTGACCAAAATATCTCCATACTGATGTTGCAACCAAAGACCAGTTATTAACAGCCTGATCTTTCAGCCAGTATGGTAGACTTTCAATATTTATACCAAGTGTCTGAAGCAATGTATCAAACACGAATCCTCTAGTGTAGAAAAACTTAAAAATAAAACCAATTGCAATACCACTGATTAAGTAAGGGAAAAACATAAGTCCCTTAAATAGATTTCCAGCTTTAACCTTGAAACTTAAAACTGTCGCCAAATAAAGAGATAATACTAACTGAATAAGTGCTCCGATGCAGTAATACACACTGAGCTTTAATGCTCCAAAGCAATCCTTTCTGCTAAATACATCCAAATAATTTCTCCACCCTACAAACACTCTCTTATCTACAGGGGTGGAATATTTCATTTTATAAAAACTAAATTTCACCATCTGCCCAAACGGAAGATATGTGAATAAAAAAAGTAAAAATAGAGGAATCACAGTGAACCCAACACAGATTAAAAGCTGTTGCCCCTTTCTACTCTTTATCCATTTTTTAGAATTGCCAAGCGCGGTCGCCATAAAAATTCCTCCTAATAAACTCCTTTTATAGGGAGAGCCACGTTTCGGCCCTCCCGAAAAATTTCATATTAATAGTCTATGCTTGCTCCACAAACCTCCTGAGCTTCTGACCATCTTTCATTCCAATCTTTCATGATTTCATCAAATGTCATATCTCCGATAGATGCATGCTCTATAATCTCCTGAATCTTAGTGTCTCCACCATTATTTACATTTAGCTCTGATTCAGCGTTAAGCTCGTTGAGCAAGTCTTCTTCACCCTCTACCGCTGGTGCATCATTAAGGAATTCAACTCCATCAAATGAAAGCTGTGTTTCTGTATTTTTCTTTGCAATAGGAAGTCCAGTCTCGTTATATGAATATCCAGATTCCTCAGCCATCCACTTAACAAAAATGATTGCTGCCTGCTGTTCATCTGTAGGCGCATTTACATTTATTCCAAAGCAATAATCTGCACTTGCT
Organism: Pseudobutyrivibrio sp. MD2005; assembly: GCF_000621865.1. Taxonomy (GTDB): domain Bacteria; phylum Bacillota; class Clostridia; order Lachnospirales; family Lachnospiraceae; genus Pseudobutyrivibrio. The sequence continues at coordinate 84,155 of NZ_JHXE01000013.1, read as the reverse complement.
ACAGCATACTGCTTTCCATCTACAGTGATAGGGAATGCCATGTATCCAATATCATCTACATTTGGTCCAGCTCCTTTAATCTGTGGTACTGCCCATGAACCAAGAACCATGCATGCAATTTCACCATTATTCATCATACCTTTGCAACCTTCCCAATCGGTGGTTGTATAATCATCCTCTGTTAATCCTTCGGCAACTGCATCATAAAGAATCTTGTAAACCGCATATGGATGAGTCGAATCGCCTGTATCCTTAAATGGATTTGCTGTGTGAAGCATCTTCTGATTTCTATATGTAGAATCACCTGTAGCACTTATGCCTGTGTACATATCCCACACACCCATTGTCCATCCTGCTGCATAGTTTGTGTACAGCGGAATTGCATCTGTATTTTCCTTAATAATCTTAAGATCGGCTAAAAATTCTTCTGGAGTTGTTGGAAGCTCTGTTATACCGGCCTCCTCAAATACCTTCTTGTTATAGACGATTCCCTGAGCTGTTGCTGTGAAAGGAACACCGTAAACTTCTTGGTCATACATTCTTTCCTCAGCATAATTGATTTGCTGGCTCATTGTGTCAAAATCTCCATATGACAAGAAATATGTGCTATAGTCTGACTTATCAATATGTGGGATACCCATAATGGTTTCATAATCACCTGACTGAAGATGTGTCAGAGAGTCCTCTGCATAATTTGTATCTGTAGTGATTTCCACCTTAATATTTGGATAAAGCTTATTGAATTCTGCAAGGTATTCCTTCCATGTTACCCCGCCATATTCGTCAGAATCCAAATCTGTTCTGTTATTGAACATCGTGATTGTTGCGTCAAGATCGGTAAAGTCTTCTCCCAAAACAATATCTGCATATTGTTTTAAATCTCCACCTGTCTGACTGCTTCCATCACCTCCCTTTGACGAAGAGCAGCCCGTTGCTGTAGCAAGCATTGCACCTGCTAATAAAACCGCCAATACTTTCTTCTTTCTCACTTTCCATTACCTCCTAAATAGTTCGGTCATTTCTGTTAACTTTTTGTTAACTTAATTTAATTATATTGACTCAGATAAATTAATCATCTATTATTATTGCATTAAATCATTTATTATTGTTTTTAGGACTATTTTTGATAAATATGACAATTATAACCAGAAATAATTAGTAATTTATGCTAATATTAATCCGAATTAAGAATATTTTAACTTAGCAATTAATCATTTTTAGTTTATATCAGTTAATTTTTAGCTAATAATGATGTCTTTTCGAGGGATGTTTAAGGAAAAAGCAGGATTCTTGCTGGCAATATCATTGTTAAGTCAGCAAGAACTCCTATTTAGATAAGGAGAAGCGTTAAGAATGAATAACTATTTCAGTACAGAAGAGGTGGATTTTCTTCATAATCATATTGATTTAATAAGACCTGCTATGATTGATGGTAAGCTTCCATCATGTATTCACATGGAAAATTTTAGAAAAAACCCAAAGAATAAATTAGATGACACTCTTCCTTATATCTGTTTTGGAGGGGCTGTCTATTATGATAGAAATATAGAATATATTATCAACACCGGAGATTACTATATCTGTGCATATGTAGCTTCTGGAAAGCTTGAATTCGGAAATGACTTACAAACCATTCAATGTCCAGAAAAGACTGCTCTTTTAGCATACAAAAACAATAGCTATAAACTAAAAACTATCAGCAGAGAGCTCTCTCTTTATCTATATTTTATTAGCGGTTCCGCGGTAGACAGCTACTGTAAGGAAATCATTAGTCAACAAGGCAATGAATACTTTTATTATAATAAATTTGAACTACATTCATTTATTGTCAACAGCTTAGAAAAGCTAAACTACTTTCTTAGAACCACAGAAAGAAGCAATTTGTATATGGAATCTATTATGTTTCAATACGTTTTTGTAAGATTGCTCACAACCAGTCAACCCAATGATCCTTTTTCTAATAACATTCCTTTGCACATTGCAAAGCTTAAAAGAATATTGGATACAAGGTATTATGAAAATCACACACTAGATTCACTGCAGGAAGAGCTAAAAATCAGTAAATATCGACTTTGTCGCGAATTCTCAATTTATTATGAGACTTCGCCATTAAAATATTTAAATAAGGTAAGGATAGATAAAGCAAAGGAATTTCTATTGGAAACCGATGAAACCATCGTATCTATAGGATGTGAAGTGGGAATCGAGAACACCACTCATTTTATAAATCTATTTAAACGCCAAACTGGCGATACTCCATTAAAGTATCGCCAGTCTCATTTAGGAACAGGTTCCAGCGAGAACATTCTATTCCCTACACTAGAAACCTTTAGCTAATTATCTAAATACTAACGTTTAGGATTAACACTTGCTCTTACTATAAGTTTGCCCTCAACAATATTTATACCCTTTTTATATGGCTTTCCTTCCAGCTTTTTAATAAGCAAATCCAGGCACATACGAACCATTTCATCCATATCAACTTCGTAAGTAGTAAGCTCTACATCGCAGAGACCTGGGAACAGAAAATTATCATAACCAACTACTGAAAAATCCTCAGGTACTTTATACCCTTCATTTTCCAGTCTCTTAATCATTGTGCTGGCTGCCAAATCACAGTTACAAACAAAAGCTGTGGGAAGAATTTTTGGAAGAGTGATTTCATCCGAGGAATACATAAATCCACTTTCCTCACTTCTATCATCTATAATCCAATTCTTTTCAATATCCCTTCCATGCTCCATAAGGGATTTGGCATAACCTAAATATCTATCAGTTATGGAGCTTGTAGCCATAACATTACCAAAAAAACCAATCTCAGTATGTCCCATTTCAAAGAGATAATTTGTCAGATAATAGGCTCCATAAAAGCTATCTGAAATAACAGAATCCACATTTAGTCTGGCATCACTGGAATCTAGATATACACATAAAGCCTGTGGCACCTGCTTATTTATATTATGAATATATTCCTTGGAGAATTTACCTATAAAGATAAATCCATCAGCTTTATTTTCATCTATAACCATTGGAATTTTGCAGTCTCTTTCTGCATCAAAGCTGACCACTTCCATAAGTGACAAACATCCCAATGAAGCGGTGCTTGCAGCTATTTTTTGGTAAAGCCTAAGATAGAAGGAGTCATATTTATCCAAATAACGCTCATGTACTATAACTGCAATATTAAAGCTTTTAGAAGACTGTTCCTGCTTTTTATTTGCAGAAGGCTGCTTATAGCCCAACTCATCTGCCAGCTCCACAATTTTCTCTCGCATTTCCTCACTGACACCCTTCTGCCCCGATAATGCCTTAGAAACTGTAACAGCACTTACACCTAATTCCTTAGCAATATCTGCTAGCTTTACGCTTTTTGCCATCTCTCTACTCCTATCCTATTAAAGATAATCTATTATAGTTTAGAAAAAGTATAACATTTAATTAGCTAATTTTAAATCAAATATATCATAATTTAACTAATTTTAATTTAATTTCAACAAATTAATTACTCTTTACCCCCTCTGCGTCAAATAATTTTACATATTCAACAAGTACTGATAACGAAACCTTTGCTATACCAATCTTTTGATCAGCAGCTCCGTATCCCATTATAAGAGTGTCATCCACTACTACAGCCCCTGTGGTAAAAATACATGGACATGGGAATTTATCAGGAAGCTCCCAATCCTGTTTTGCATAGATTAATCTATCAGACATTCTATGAATGATTTTAGGGAAGTCATCCTCCTGTTCTTGAAGAATCATGAATGATTGTGTGTACCCATAGTCTGGCAATTGCTTGCCATGGTATGATACTAACCATTTTCCTTCTCCAAGGTCTATAGGTGGAAAGCTTGCGCCTACTCGTTCCGATTCCCAGTCAAATTTGCTTGTTGCAAGAAGTACATTTGTTGCCTTTCCAGTAGCAAAATCCTCAAATGTCTCTGCTGCTGCAAGCATAATGGAAGGAGTCGTCACATCAGTAACGCCTTCAAACTTGCTTGGATTGTCTGGTCGATGGAGCATTAAAAGCTGCATTTTTCCATTGATTTTAAATCTTTTAGGAAAGAAAAAAACATCTCTATTGTCACTTAAGGCACCATCTGTCAGAGGACAAACATAGGTAAAAGCTTTCTCATAATCCCCAGCCTTTAATCTATCTACATTGAGCTCGAACAAAACAGTTACTGTATCATTTCTTCTTGCGCATACTTCAACAGCAGTTTCATCCTCAAAAACCCAATCAGGCAGATTGTCTCTTCTGGCATCCTTTTCCCAATATGGTCCGGGTGGGAAAAGTCGAGACGCTACCGTTAGATAAGTTTTACCTTCTACTGTAAAAATTCTAGGATCCTCAACGCAACCATTGGCGAAATTTATAACCTTTTCTCCTATCGTATTTACGATAAACATTTTCTCTTTATCATATTCAAGTGCAGGGGCAAGAGCAGGTCTGCTGAAATCTGCTTGAAAGCTATCTCCTAAGTCGGTACTTTGGGCATATCCTAAAAAAATAGGATATGGGTCAGAAACCCCCTTAAGGTTCTTCTTTGGCCAAGGTCCCGTAGCTCGAAAAAGCATGTGAATAGTCTTTCCATCATCATCCAAAAATAACGCAGGATTAAGCACCATTGTGTCCGCCCAGTCACATCCCTTTTTAGGTTCAATGACTGGTTCAGACGAAAATTCAATTTTTAGTTTTTCCATGTGATTGATTTAAGAAAAGTATAGAAGATAAAGATATTATTTATGCTTTGTGCTATCTCTATAAATAGGTGTTGATTGTAATCTTACTAATTCAAATTGCTCAGCCGGAAATTTGATACGCTTAACAATTTGCTCAGCGGCACGATTCCCCAGTTGAGTTCTATTGCCCTCAACAGTAGTAAGGGTTGGATAAAAATATGTCGATTCCTTCAGATTATCAAACCCTGCGACAGCAATATCCTGTGGCACTTGATAGCCACCAGTTTTTATGCTAATCATAAACTGCATAGCATATCTATCGTTGCAACAAACCATGGCAGTAGGCTTTATATCCATAGCCTTAAACAGCTTATAAAAATAATTCTCATCTGTATATGTGCCTGCAATGTTTTCTCCCATGGCACATAGCTTTTCATCATATTGGATGTTGTTATCTCTGAGAGCATCCTTATATCCCATAAATCTCTCGTAATAGCTTTTACAGGTGTAAATATCCCCCAAAAATCCAATACGTTTATGACCGTCTTTTATCAAACGGGTGGTAATCTCATATACAGAGTGGTAATTATCTATAAGAAGTGTATCTGAAAATAGATTGTTAATATCTACATCCCAGAAAGTATCAATAAACACTGTTGGTATTTTTAACTGCATCAACCTCTTAGCAAATGCCTTTGTACAAACACCAATAAAAACTATTCCAGCAACATAGCTTGAAGATAGATTATCTGGAATACGAAGATTTTTGTCATCCTCTTCCTCTAAAAAGCACAAGGTCATATTGTAATTCAGACTCTTAAGCCGCTTGTCTAAAGCCACTATAAATGAATTCCAATAGCTATCAACAAGAGCATTTCCAATGCATACCAAAGCAATATTTTGTTTATAAATGCCACCTTTTTCGTCTAAAACTATAAGCTTGTTGTATCCCATTTCAATAGCCGTATCGCGGATTTTCTTCCTAAGCTCCTCTGATACTCCAATTTCGTTATTCAAAGCCTTTGACACTGTGTTTCTAGATACCCCAAGAGCATCTGCTATTCTACTTTGAGTTACAGCTTTCTTCGCCATAATACTATCCTTTCACCCTTCTAATACTATCCTTTTCTCCTTTTCATTGATTTAAAGACGTCTTTAAAAGGAATTATACAAACGATTTTTTATTTCAACAATAAATACAAGAGGCAAATGCATAGTTTTTGTCACTTTTTACTTTACATTTGCACCCTTACATTTGCATTTTAGCATAGCATATTAGATTTGCTCAAGGTTATAGATTCAAAAAGGGACAGATCACAGTTTGTCATGATTGCCAATCAGAACAATCATGTTATCAGCGCCGACTTCTTTTTGAAGTTCATATATAGTTTTTAGGACCTTGAAACTATTGTTACCAATATCAATATAATCTCCTAAGAGTATCAATTTATCTTTGCCGGCTTTTACAGATTCCAAATTGTTCAATTGTTTTTTCTTCTAATAAAAGGCTCATACATCCCATGAATATCACTCATTGCATAAATAGCCATTCCGCGAGATATAAATAAAACCACTCATTCTCTTCATTAATCCAAAACATTCTATCTGTGTCATCTCGCCATTCGTCAAATGGTGCTATCTCCTGTGCCAAATCAAACACTTTGTTGAACAATAGCATATCATCCTCAATTACTTCGAACGATTCAGATGGTCTGATGAATAAACTTCTCTTTTCTTTCACATACTCATTAACAAATTCAATTACTTGCTTTGCATTCATAAATTTTCCTTTCTGCAATATCTTTTTAATAAATCATTAATTGATATAAACAGTATACAAGGTTCTTTTTTCTACCTTCGTAAATTTCACGAATACAAAAACCAGCTGGATAAATTTCCAGCTGGTCAAATCTATTCGTTTCTTAATTTATATTTCTCCCCAAGCATTTACGATTTCTCCAAATCTAGGTAGCGTAAGTTTCGCCTGACCATAATCTGAGACATCAATCAAACCTTTTTCATTCAAGCGCTTGCGATATGTAGAAAAACTACTAGAAGTATTTCCAGTCGCAGTCTGAATATCTTTTGTTTTCATAACACCACCATTTTTTGAAATAGCTTGAATTACCTTCTTGTCTCCTTCAGATAATTCAGACCATATTTTTTCATAAACAAAATCTTCCATCATACCGTCAAACTCTGGGATAAGATTTCCCAATGATTGATTGTTCTCCCATTTTAAATACCCAAGAGTTTGAAAGGCATATGGATATCCTTTTGTAAATCTAGCCATCTCTTCTGCTTCGTCAGAAGTAATATCAAAAACCTCTTTATAATTGTTAGCCATTCCAACAATTCCAAGGGGCTTTAAATCAATTCTTGGAGTTCTATATAAGAAGGTTAAAGTGTTCTCATTCTGAAGGTTTCGTATATTTTCAAAAAGTCCTGTCATAAGCAAAAACACAGGATAATCTTCTCGTATGAAGGTCTGAAAAGATGATGCAAATGCAATCAGATTATCGTTTTTAACAACTTCATCTATTGTTATAAGAACCTTTTTGCCAAGCTTCTTTACGACCTTAAGCATCTTTATAAGCTGAACCTCCACGGTAGCTGCCGGTCTATCAGAACCGATGCTTGCACTTATTCCAAAAGCTGAAACATTTATGTCTGCTTTAGTGAAAGCCGCGGCTAATATTTTATTCTCACACAAGTGTGCAGCCAAAGCCTCTAGTAAATCCATATTAGGATTTAGTGGTACCGTAATCCAAGTATCATCTTTGGCAAGTTCATGTTCAATGTATGTCATAGTAACTGTCTTACCATATCCCCTAACTCCAGTAATCATATATGCCTGGGTAGATGGATGTTCACTGTTAAATGTATCTATTACCTTTTTCACCTGAGACGTTCTAGCAATTAATCTGGCTGGCTCTTTACCAAAACTGATATTAAATGGATTAGACATAGTGTTCCCTTTCACAAAGTTTAATAAGTTTTAATAACTTTTATAAAGTTTAATAACTTTTAATAACTTATAATAAGTTTAATAACTTTTAATAACTTTGTCAATCTAATACATCTTCGTAAAGCTAACCCCATTGTCATCAACAGTCCCCATAAAAAGACCCCAGTATTATTTCTAATACTGAGATCTTTGGTTTCGTCATCTTAACTTAATGACATTGATCACAAATGACCTGTCCCATTTTTTCATCTTATTATGATTCTATTTTAATGTGTTATTCTATTTTAAAATAATGTCTTTACTGTTGGGTAAAGCTTCTTGAATTCCTGATATCTTTCTTCGTATTTACGAATTAATTCTGGATCAGGTTCAACTGTAGTCTTAACCTTTACAAGCTTATCGCAAGCCTCTTCAACTGATGCGTACTCACCACAGCCAACTGCTGCAAGGATAGCACCACCAAGTCCTGGGCCTTCCTCGTTCTCTAAGATATCAAGCTTAAGGTTCATAACTGAAGCGATAATCTGCTGCCATAATGGAGACTTTGCACCACCACCGCAAATCTTAGAACGCTCAATAACGATGCCCTGGCTACGTGCAACTTCAAGTGAATCACGAAGACCGAAAGCAACACCTTCAAGAACTGCCTGTGTCATATCCTCACGAGTTGTGTCCATAGACATTCCGATGAACATAGCACGTGCATCTGGGTTGTTGTGTGGGCTACGCTCTCCCATAAGGTATGGAAGGTAGAATACACGGTTCTCACCAAGATTCTTGATGCCTGCCTGCTCTGCTGGATAATCCTTTGTCTTAAGGATTTCATCCATCCACCACTTATTGCATGATGCAGCTGAAAGCATACATCCCATAAGGTGATAGCCACCATCAGCGTGATCAAATGAGTGAAGAGCATTAGCAGGGTCTACTGTAAAGTTCTTGCTAGAGATGAAAATTGTACCAGATGTACCGATAGAAAGGTTACACTTGCCCTCTCCAACTGTACCAGTACCAACAGCTGCTGCAGCGTTATCTCCAGCACCTGCAATAATCTTAACATCATTTGTAAAGCCAAGCTCTGCTGCTACTTCTGGTTTGATTGTTCCTACTACTTCGTAGCTCTCATAAAGCTTTGGAAGCTGAGACTCAGATACCTTGCAAATATCCATCATCTCTTTGCTCCAGCATCTGTTCTTTACATCGAGAAGAAGCATACCGCTGGCATCAGAATAATCTGTGCAGAAGCTTCCTGAAAGCTTGTAAGCGATGTAATCCTTAGGAAGCATAATCTTTGCAACCTTAGCCCAAAGATCTGGCTCATTCTCCTGCATCCAAAGAATCTTTGGAGCTGTAAAACCAGCAAAAGCGATGTTTGCTGTATACTGAGAAAGCTTATCCTTTCCGATTACTGTATTTAAGTACTCTGTCTCTTTTCCTGTACGACCATCATTCCAAAGAATTGCTGGACGGATAACATTGTCATTAGCATCAAGAGTAACAAGGCCATGCATCTGACCACCGAAACTGATACCTGCTACCTGGCTCTTATCAACCTCTGAAGTAAGCTCCTTAATACCAGCTACTACCTGTGTCCACCAGTCCTCTGGCTTCTGCTCAGACCAACCTGGATGTGGGAAGCTAAGAGCGTATTCTTTTGAAACGATTTTTGCAATCGTGCCATCCCCTGACATCAGGAGTAGCTTAACTGCAGAAGTTCCTAAATCAACTCCGATATAATACATAACTATAATCTCCTATTCATATAAATAAAAAGTGACTGACTCATAGACTAAGCAGCGCGAGCAGGAAGGCTCCATACCGGTCAAGGGAGGGACCTACACCGGGCGGGAGGGTTCCCTTGACCGAGTATGGAAGGTGGCCTGCGGGAGCATGCTAACCTTCAAGTCAGTCACATCTCAGTTTAAATTATCTCCATGGATTCTCTGTAGGATATCTTACGCCTGCAGGCTGGTTGTATCCGATTTCGTCTACATCAACTCCGATGTACTTGAATACCTCGAAGAGTGACTTTCCGAAGTGACCGAATGCAACAGCTCCGTGATGTGGGAATCCCTTCTCGATTAACCAGTGACGATAGAAGCGTCCCATCTCAGGGATTGCAAATACACCGATTGAACCGAATGACTTTGTACGAACATCAAGAACTTCACCCTGTGCAATGTAAGCACGAAGCTTGTTGTCAGCTGTAGACTGAAGTCTGTAGAATGTGATTTCACCTGGAGCAATATCACCTTCAAGTGTTCCGTTTGTAACCTCTACAGGAAGTGCTCTAGCCATGATCTTCTGGTTTCTCATCTCACAGAATGCAAGCTTTCTAGAGCATGTATTTCCGCAGTGGAATCCCATGAATGTATCCTCAAGTGTGTAATCTGTCTTACCCTTGATTTCCTCGTTGTACATATCCTTTGGTACTGAGTTGTTGATATCGAGAAGTGTTACAACATCCTCTGATACAACTGTTCCGATGAACTCTGAAAGACATCCATAGATATCAACCTCACATGATACAGGGATTCCTTCACCTGTAAGACGAGAGTTTACATAGCAAGGAACAAAACCAAACTGTGTCTGGAATGCAGGCCAGCACTTGCCAGCGATTGCTACGTATTTACGATATCCCTTGTGATCACGAACCCAATCCTTAAGTGTAAGCTCGTACTGAGCAAGCTTCTCAAGAACCTCTGGCTTCTTGTTGCCAGCGCCAAGCTCCTTCTCCATATCTGCAACAACCTCTGGGATACGGCTATCACCAGCGTGCTTGTTGAATGCTTCGAAAAGATCAAGCTCTGAGTTCTCCTCGATTTCAACACCAAGGTTGTAAAGCTGCTTGATTGGTGCATTACAAGCAAGGAAGTTCATTGGTCTTGGACCAAAGCTGATAATCTTAAGATCTGAAAGTGCGATTACGGCACGAGCAATTGGCTCGAACTCATGAATCATATCTGCACAATCCTCAGCATCACCTACTGGATACTCTGGAATGTAAGCCTTTACATTACGAAGCTGAAGGTTGTAAGATGCGTTAAGCATACCGCAGTAAGCATCTCCTCTACCATCAAGAAGGCTGTTACCTGACTCTTCTGCTGCTGCAATAAACATCTTAGGTCCATCAAAGTGCTTTGCAAGAAGTGTCTCAGAAATTTCTGGGCCAAAGTTTCCAAGGTATACGCAAAGTGCGTTACATCCAGCTTTCTTGATATCCTCAAGAGCCTGTACCATGTGAATCTCGCTCTCAACGATACATACTGGACACTCATAAATATGATCAGCTCCGTACTTCTTTGTATATGCAGCGATAAGTGCCTTTCTTCTGTCTACTGATAAGCTTTCTGGAAAGCAGTCACGTGAAACTGCTACTACACCAATTTTTACATTTGGCATGTTGTTCATTGTAATATCCTCCTTTTACAAACCTCTCCGAAATAAAAAATCTCTGTCGGTCATCTGATAATGAAATATTATCAAAATAATCCCGACAGAGACTTTTAAATCTTTACTATGTGATGTCACTTTTTTGACATTTTAATTGAAAACACTCGCTTATACATCTGTCCCTTAAATTTTTCTCAAATCTATCACTTTTATTAATGTCAGCTTTATTATAGTATCTTTTCCAATAAACCAAGTTACAAAGGAGGATATTATGAGAAACGATAACATTACAAAACTAACAATATCTGGATTAATGGCTGCTTTATGCTACGTGGGCTACGCGGTGTTTCCTGCGATTAACGCCAATAGTACTAAGGTTCATTTAGGCAATGCATTTGTTGTACTTGCCGCATTGCTCATAGGCGGATTATATGGTGGATTGTCTGGTGCAATTGGACTTGCTTTAGCAGATATTCTATCTGGGTATGCTGAATCTTCTCCAAGAACATTTATTACTAAGCTTGTCATCGGATTGATTGTAGGCCTCGTGGCCCACAAAATTGCAAAGATTTCCGAGTCGCATGACAATGCTTATGTTATAAGATGGTCAATAATTGCTGCTGTTGCGGGACTTGGTTTCAACTGCGTTTTCGAACCTACACTCAAATATGTATGGTACACCTTACTGACTCCAAATGCTGAAAAAGCCACTGCTGCAATCGACGCTCTTGTGGCCGTTACTACATATGCAACTATAATCAATGCTGTGATAAATGCGGTTGCCAGCGTAATTTTATTTAACGCTTTACGTCCAGTACTTTATAAAGCAAACCTCATCCCATTGCGACACACAAACTAGATAGTGCAATTACTGTATCTCATTTTTGAAAACAATACACCATAAGAGGCATTGTTATGATACACAATAACGTAGACAATACATTTATTGCACTTGCATATTTCGAATCTTTCGAATAAAGAATTGCAAACTGATTAATCGTGGCTGCACAAGGAGCACATGCTGCTAAAAAAGAAACAAGCATTACTGTCTTTCCGCCTGTCAGCCATGATTCAATCGGAAGCAATCTCATTATTATCATAATCACTAATGGGCAGATGATTAGTCTCATGGCAATCACTCCCCATATTCTATTGTTGGTGAAAAGCTCCCCCAATTTCATTCCACCAATAACCATTCCCACAATGATCATTGATACAGGGCCCACCATATCTGCAAGTGAAGAAATCACTCCAGCAGCAATCCCTGTAAATTGGAATTTGAATATCAACATTACAAGCCCTACTACTATAGATAAAATGTTTACATTAAGTAGAATCTTCTTCCATGGGATTTGACTTTCATTTGTAAAGATGCTTCTTCCATGAGTCCATACGAAAATATTAAACACTGCAACAAAAGCTGCCGAATACACTACCCATTCATCACCTAATATTGCTCCAACTATTGGAACTATCAAATTGCCTCCATTAGAGTAGATGATAGATGCTCGTTCTACCTCTGTTGCATTTGTAAGCTTGCTATAAATACGTGCTAAAACTATGCAAATCACATGAATCAATATCGCATTTATGAAGGCAAGACCTAATCCTTTTACCACATTTCCTGTAGCCTCTATTTGAAATGCGTTTATGATGATTGCAGGTGTCATAAGATAAATACATAGCTTTGTGACAATCTCTGAATCTTCCGATTTTAGTATATGACAGCGCACCATTAAGAAACCAAACAAAATAAATATAAAAAACTCTACAATCTTTTTTGCAAGTAATATGCTTATCAAAACATTCTCCTCCAATAATCAGCATCTATTATATTCTATCAAAATTCAAATAAAAATGAGGCGGATTTTTCCCACCGCCTCATTGATAATTAATTTATCCTTCTAATCTACAAATCCCGTTTAAACTGCTCCCAGGCATCTTCATTTCTTACATAATACCTAGGGCATTCCTTGCCTGTTACATCGTAGTGTCTTATCACATGGTCTGTATCTAAATCGAACTCATCCATTAGCCAATCTACAAGTTTTATCAGAGATTGGTACGACTCATCAGTGAATTTGCCCTCTTCATCCGGATGACAAACTTCGATAGAAATGGTGTCGTGATTTCTGTCATTGCTAGCCTCAGATTTTTCATAAAGGGGAAGACACTGAATCACTTCACCATCAATTCCCACCACGAAATGGGAGCACACATTTGAATCCATGTGATTGTAAAAATCTCTATTTTGTTGTGCTGTTGTGCCAGGATTTCCTACGTAGTGAATCACTATATCGTTTATTCCATCCAATTGCTCTCCTACTCTGGATGGATTTCCTTCATCAATATACTGTACATCTATCCACTCTGGATAATCTCCATTTTCTTCGATACTATGCGCAACCTCTATTGGGTCCTTTTGACTAAGTACCTGATAAGCCACATATAATAGAACTACTAATAGTATGATTTCTAAAATCAAAAATAGAAATCTTGAAGTTCTCTTTTTGCGCCTGCGGCGTCTTTTTCTTCTTGATTGAGAATACATTTTGTTCCTTCTTTCTAGTTATTTTTCTCAATCTCTATCCGTTTTCTCTTATTCTGAACGCTTGCGATACTCGCTTGGAAGCAAGCCATACTTATCTCTGAAGGCATTTGAAAATGCCTTAGAATTCGGAAAGCCATTTCCTAATGCAATATCTACAATCTGCCCATTAGTTTCTTCCAATTCCCTAACTGCATGCTCCAATCTGATTCCAAGCAGATAATCCTTGAAATTAATTCCCGCATGCTTCTGAAACATTCTAGACAGATAGGACGGCGAATAGTTGAATTGCTCCGCCATGGACTCAAGTGTTATGCTCTCAGCATAATGATCCTTCATATACCTTGTTATGTTTGAAAGCTTTTTGATTTGCTTATTATTCTTTAGGATTTCCTCATTTACGTTGAACTTTCTGTACTTAGTTACAAGAATATATAGCAATTCATAGTAAAGGCTTAGAACCTGTAATTTGTTAGCTTCCTCACCATTGGTATTGATTAAGTACATTTCCTGCAAAAGGGTGAACACACGGTGGTCAGTTTCCCTGTCGCCATGAGAAAACCAGATGAACTGGTCATCTGTAAAATAATCTGCAAAAGTATCCTGAGGAATTTGTAAGACGACTGTCTTGTTAGGCTCTGGCGCCGCAATACTGTGAACCTCATTACTATTTACAATAACAAATTCGCCATCACTTAATGGGAATCTTTTACCGTGTAAAGTAAATTCCAGCTTACCTTCCCAAACAGCAAAAATTTCTATAGAACGATGCCAATGCTTGTCCCTGACGTAGCCACCATCCTGTCCTTCAAACGCAAAGAGCTTGAATGGTAAGCCCTCATCAGTAACAACGACTTCGTGTTGATACTCTTTTAAATTCATACATTAAATCTCCCTGAAAAAACGCATATCTCCATCAGATTCGAAGCCTACATGTGAAAACCCCAGTTTTGTAAGCAATCCTACGCTTGCTAGGTTCTTTGAATCACATCTAGCTATAAGGCTTGTGAGATCATATTCCGTCTTTGCTATCTCTATAATTTTAGAGCAAACTTCAAAAGCCAATCCTTCATGCCATCTAAAATAAGAAATCGCAAAGCCTAGTTCTGCCTGATTATCTCTGTCGCAGGATTCTCGCACTTCGATTCCTGCTCTACCAATCAGTTTACCTGTGGATTTATCAAAAATCAACCACATTCCAAAGCCATATAGTTTGTATATGTACTCAATATAGTTTCTTTCATATTGAAGTTCTTCTTCATAATCAAAAAGCGGCTCCATATAATCTGTCATATGCGGCTGAGCATATAGTTCGAACAGGGCATCTAAATCAGACTCTTTATACTCTCTTATTATGCATCGATTCGTATATGCGATATGCCATGGCTCTCCAACACATCTTCGATACATACGCTCGTAGTCCTCATCTTCAACTTGCTCCGCATCTATAATGATTTGCGAGCAATTCAAATGTTTCCCATTGCCCGATTCCACTCCTACAACAGGAATTCCTCTATCATTGCACTCATCAATAACAGCCTGGCTAGAGGCTAGCACAAGGGTGCCGCATTCATAGTCAGGCTGTAATTCATCTAAGCTGTTAACAATTATTTTATTTTTCAGAAACTGTTCCTGTATCAAAGTATACTCCTAGGCAACATCTATACGACATGACATTGTATAAATTTTACCATTTGATTTTTTCATCCTAACGGTCAGATTAGCCGTGCCTGAACCTACCGCTGTAAGCTTTCCACTTGAGTCTACCGTAAATACGTTAGCATTGGAAGACTTATATGTTACAGTATACTCTTTATCTGTACTATTTAAATACTCCATATCAATAGCAGCCTGCGCCGTTGCGCCTACTGTCATAGAATATGATGAATCGTCAGGCAGATTAATGTTTCCTATATTCGTGCCATTATTAGCATAGCTCTTCTTTTTTACAGTAGTGTTAGTTGAGCTTGCTGCAGTATTTGTCGCTGTATTAGTAGTGCTGGCAGTAGTGGTTGCCTGTGCATCGTTCTTTGAAGTAGAGGTAGTGCTGGCAGTAGAGCTAGTCGTGCTAGTCTTATTTGAAGTAGATGAAGAATTCGAGCTATCTTCCGTAGTCTCTTCTGGGTCGCCAAGCTGTACATACATCGCTGGCCTAATACCATCACCTGAATAATAGTAATTTCTATTGATTAATCCAGTGCTGTCATCCACAAACAAGCCTTGGTTAGGATCATCATATGCATTGGTGCGGAGTGGCCAACTGTACCCTGTCTCAAACTTCATGTTGTCCTTAAATTCAGTGTATTCATCTGACGATAGGAAAAAGATATAATCTGAGCTAGTTGTCTGGCTCTCATAAATATCCATGTACAGTGAGTTCTTTTTTCCGTTTGCAGTATAATATGCATCCAAAGATGTATCATGATAAAAATTCATAAGACTGGCCTTAGCCGCTTCGCTTGTGAGCGTAGTCTTTTGAATCTTCTCTCGCTCTTCATCTGTAAAGTTTTCCTTATAGAATACTTCGTTGCACCATCCACGCCAGTAGTTCTCAGACCAACGAACATAGCCGGCTTTTGTGCCTGTGTTAATATAATTCTTTTCTATCGCTTGTCTATAGGATTTTATCGTGTATGAAGTGAGAGGCTTCCTTGCTACCACAAATGCCACTTTGGTAGTTTCATCATATTTGAGGATAGTCCAGCTCATGACGGTACCATCCAATCTACCAAAAGCTACATCATCGCCTTCAGCATATGATCCAGTTGATTTTTTCTTTTTTGCAGCTTGCGAATCAAATGATATTCCAAGAAGACTCACTGCCATAAAAACAGCAAGCGAAAACGCTAATATTACCCTCAATTTATAAATAGTTTTTTTCATACTCATACCCCAAAAAGCTGACACTTTCCTTTATATTTTTATACTATGCTTACGTATTTTTAAAGTCAAACAATTACGAAAGATTTAACAAATAAAACACCATTTCTTCCCGCAAATATCTCACCTTTTTCCAATTGAAAAGATGATTTTTAGTTGCTATACTAATTCTCTGTTGACGAATTTTTTATTACTAAGGAGTTACAATGACAAAACAACAAATGTTTAAAATGCTTCACGATGAAGAGCCAATTCTTAGAGCAGAAATCACTGCCCTCTATTCAGTTTTAGACCATAAGCTTGGTCTTCATGGTGCCGAAGTCCCTATCACTTTCGGTATGGATGAAAAAGCATTAGGATCTTATATGCCACCATCAGCAGATGATGATGAACACTTCCAGTTTTCACTATTCTTTATTGGGTTCTGCCTTAACGAGCAACTTTCCAAAGAAGATAGAATGAACTTATACAAGCACGAGTATGCTCACTACATGACAAGAAATATCCCAATCCCTCAGGAGTATACCTGGCAGCCTGGCGTTCACGGTAGCGCATGGAAATATTGCTGCAGTCTAATCGGAGCTATTCCATCTGACTACTATGTTGAAGGTCAAAGCCTAAAAAAGGTTGATTTTGATTCACTTTTGACACGACCAAGCGTCGACCACAAACAGGTTCAGATGCTTGATACATATCGCACTCAACGCGCTTATAAAAAAATGGAAAATGCTAAAATCAAATACGATATAGGCGATGTTGTTAATCATCCTAAATTCGGTGAGGGTACTATCACAAACATCGAAAAGGGTGCTTCATCTGTTAGCCTCTATATTAATTTCGGCGAAGAGACTAAAATAATTGACCAGCAGTGGCTAATTAAAACAAACTACAAAAAAATGTCTGAAAGATAAGTAAAAAAAGTTCCCGTGCCATCTACTTGATGGCATCGAGAACTTTTTTTAATGTAGCCTCTAGATCAAGGCCACCTTCATCAACTATTACATCTGCATATTTCTCATAAAGAGGAATTCTTTCCTCATATAGACTTCTGAGATTCTGTCCATCTTTAAGAACAACGCCGCGTCCCTTAAGACTTCCCAATCGGCTATCCAAAGTATCATAATCCAGCTTTAAATATACCACTGTTCCAATCTCTTTAAGATGTTCCATGGCCTCACTACCATAGATAACACTACCGCCTGTTGCTACAACAGTTTTATCTACGCTTATTGTGGCATTTACGTCGTTTTCTATCTTAAGGAAACCATCTATTCCCTCTTCGGCAATTATTTCCTTTAAGAGACGTTTTTCGCGCTTCTGGATAAGCAAATCAGCGTCAACAAACTCAAAACCTAACTCCTTAGCAAGCACAACCCCTAAAGTACTCTTTCCTACTCCTGGCATTCCAATCAAAACAATGTTGTTTTTCATCCTTCGGTCTCCTCTTATACAATCTAAATTAAGCAGTATTATGACATAATTGAAAACATATTTCTACAAACAAATTCCATAGTATTTCAATTTATTTTTCCCTTAAGATAGACACAACCACGAATACAAGAAGTACGAATGGATATATTAAATAAGGCATAAGTGAGATGCTTGCTATCTTTGCAATATTCGATGCAACCAAAAGCTGCGCACCGTATGGAATGATTCCCTGCATTATGCAAGAGCAAGTATCTAATAACGAAGCAGTCTTTTTAGGCTCAACGTTATATTCTTCACTGATATGCTTTGCGATTGGAGCGGCAATTACAATCGCCACTGTGTTATTTGCAGTAGCTAAATCCATAAACATAGTAAGGAATGCTATTCCAAACATACCGCCCATTTTTGTGTCAGCATTTTTTCTAATCAATGCAAGAATTGCTTCAAATCCACCATGCTCTCTGATAAGAGCCGCTACTGATGCAACAAGAATCGTTACAATCATCGTCTCAAACATTCCTGTGATTCCCTCTCCCATGGAAGAAAGGCCAGACACATAAGTTAGGGAGCCTGTAAGCATTCCCACCACTATGAACATAAAGCATCCAAATAGCAAAACTAAAAATACATTTACGCTAAGTATAGACAGAGCCAATACCACGAAGTATGGCAGGGCCTGCATGATATTATAATCAAAGTTGCCTATACTTGCTCCACCAGTTCTTATTGCATAGATTACAAGAACAATCATTGTAATGACAGCTGATGGCAATGCAATTTTTATATTGGCATCGAATTTGTCCTTCATATCAATGCCCTGAGTTTTAGTAGCTGCGATGGTAGTATCTGAAATAAATGAAAGGTTATCTCCAAACATAGCACCACCTACCACTACGCCTACACACAGCGGAAGGCTAAGATCTCCATTTTTAGAAACTGCACAGGCAATAGGAACAAGTACAGAGATTGTTCCAACACTTGTACCCATAGCCATAGAAATAAGACACGCAATGACAAACAAGCCTGGCACAGCAAACCTACCTGGAATGATACTAAGTAGTAAATTAGCCGTAGATGACGCTCCACCTGCCTCTCCAGCTACTCCACTAAAAGCTCCTGCTAATATAAAAATAAACAGCATTGTGACAATGTTGTCATCACCTATGCCTAATGCACATATATGTATCTTTTCTTCAAAACTCTTTCCTCTGTTCTGGGCAAATGCCAAAATCAACGCAAAAGTAAAAGACAAAACTACTGATACAACGTAGAATCCCATCTGCCCATCAATAGGTGCAATATACTGAAAGTAAATTCCATTGCCTAAATATAAAATCAAAAATAAGGCGATAGGAAGTAGAGCCTTAAGATTTGACTCCGATTTAATACTCGATTTGTTCATTATTTAAATTTCCTTTAATTTTTTTCAGATTACATTGTACTGATAAATGATGTTTTCTTCAACAAGAAAAAAAGCCTTCAGACGAATCTGAAGGCTTTCATTTGCTGAGGCTGAGGAGGCTCGAACTCCCGACAACCTGATTAAAAGTCAGGTGCTCTACCAACTGAGCTACAACCCCATATTTAATTAGTGTACTGAGCTGCCATAATAAAAAGGCATAGACTCGAAACTGGGCTAGCTGGATTCGAACCAGCGAATGCCAGAATCAAAATCTGGTGCCTTACCGCTTGGCGATAGCCCAACAAAGGACTTAAATGCCCTTATTTACTTTGTTGCTACCGCAACAGGGTGGGTAGAGGGGTTCGAACCCTCGACCTTCGGAACCACAATCCGACGCGCTAACCAGCTGTGCCACACCCACCATATAAATACATGTGCCAGAAGGGATTCGAACCCCCGACCCACGGCTTAGAAGGCCGTTGCTCTATCCAGCTGAGCTACTGACACATATTCAAAAACTTAGAAAATAAAAAGCGGGTGATGGGAATCGAACCCACGTATTCAGCTTGGAAGGCTGATGTTCTACCATTGAACCACACCCGCATATTAATATTTATTTTCAAGTCGGGGTGACAGGATTCGAACCTGCGACCCCCTGGTCCCAAACCAGGTGCTCTAGCCAAACTGAGCCACACCCCGATATATTAATGCGTTGTTCGTTGTGCTTATCTCTCTCGCGAACAATAGAGAGTATATATGAGAATCAAGCCTTTGTCAACAGCTTTTCTCAAATTTAATTGTTAGAATTTAATGAAAAATATCTGATATTCTAACTTCTTAAAAATACCTCCAGGCACTGGCATACCTGGAGGCTGTAAAAGGAGTCTAATAACTTCCCTAAGAAACCCGGTTAGAAACTCAGGGAAAGGAAATTGGTAATTTAAAATGTAAGAGCTACAGCCTAATTAGACTGCTGCTAAAGCTCTGCCAAGTTCCTGACAAGCTTCTTCTGCTGCTCCATCAGGGGCATCCTGACAAATCACGCCCTCACCGTTTACTACTGTTGCGCCTGCAGCTGTCATACGATCAACCCAATCGCGCATCCACTGTCCATCGCCCCATCCATATGAGCCGAAAAGACCAATTGTTTTTCCTGAAACGAAGCCCTCTAAATCTGTTACAAATGGCTCCATCTCGCCTTCCTCAAGCACCTCTGCACCCATAGCTGGGCATCCAAGAGCAAAAGCCTTTGCCTGCTTGAGTTCATCTATTGAAGCATCGCCAACATATACTACGTTAGCCTCGCCGCCAGCTGCTGTAACACCAGCGCCTACAGCATTTGCCATACTTTCTGTATTTCCTGACTGTGACCAAAATACTACGTTTACCTTACTCATGTTAACCTCTCCTTTGATAAGTTTAATTCTAAACTGCTTTTTGAGATGATGACACATTGCTATATTCCAATACTATATCCTTAACGGAACATCCCTTGGAAACCATACGTATCATCTCGTCTTTAACATAATCAAATTTTTCAAATAGTTTTTGTTTCTCAGCGGCCTTGTCGTACACTTTCCAATACCCTGATATCTCAAACTCATCTCCCCCGTGTGTGATGAAGCCTTTCACATCACATAATGGATACCCTAGAAATACTCCCATCTCATGTGGAAACTCTTTTCTGCTAAGGATAAAAGCTTCATATCTTTCCTGGAAAAATCTAAGAGAATATCCAAAAGCATCAGTGCGATAACCGTATTGTGCCAGAAATTCTCTCACTTCCTTTTTTGCAAGATAAGCCATAAGCATATCCTTATTAAATACAAGGAAGATAACTCGTTTTCTGTCATATACCAGGCGATACCCCAAAAGTCCAGAATACCTTAAAACGAATCTAACTTTATCCTCCTGTTCTCTAGGGACAATAAGAAGATTTGAAGTTTTAAGGCCAGCTATAGTTGGTGCACACTGTAGTACAATTTGTAATTCAACCTTTCGCCTGTCCATGGCACATATCATTTCAAAAACTTCTTTACACATGATGTTAGCTTCCCCCTCGTCATGTTAGCCATTGCTAACTGCGGTTATCATAACCTAATGCAGGTTTGAAGTCAACACTTTTTTCACATTTTTTTCTTATCAATAAAAACTATCAACTAGAGAAAAAAAGACCACTGGCTAAGCCAATGGTCCTAAGTATTATTTTATTTTAGCAATGTATTAAGAATGCCTCTAAAAAGCTGTGCTCCAGTGTTGCCACCTAACGTCTGCCCAAACTTTCCTCCAAATTTTTTACCAACTGTTTTGCCTACTTCTCGGCCTACCGTACCAGCTACAGTTGTTCCAACAGACTTAGCTGCACGTTTCTTACGATTAGCCTCCTTCTCTTTTTCACGTTCAGCAGCCTTTTCTTTAGCTGCCTGCTCTTTTGCAGCCGCCTTAGCAACTTCTGCCTCTTCTTTTGCCTTTTGGGCTGCCTCAGCCTTTTCAGCGCCAATTCTTTGGAGCAATTCGTATGCAGATTCAGGATCTACAGCATTTGCATATTTCGAGTAAAGCATGCTTCCCATTATTGCATTATTTCTCGTAGCTTCATCTACTCCACCCATTCTAGACTGTGGTGGTAAAACAGACACCTTTTCAACCATTGTAGGCGTTCCATCTTCCTGTAAGAATGATGTTACAGCCTCTCCTGTTCCTAATGTTTCAATCACTTCTGCAGTGTCAAACGCAGGATTTTCTCTATATGAATCAGCCGCAGCCTTCAAAGCCTTTTGCTCTGTAGGTGTGTATGCATGAAGTGCGTGCTGCACCTTATTTCCAAGCTGTGCCAACACACCATTTGGAATATCACGAGGATTCTGGGTAATAAAATAGACACCAACGCCCTTAGAACGTATAAGCTTCACTACCTGCTCTATTTTATCTAATAATGCTTTTGGCATATCCTTAAATAGCAAGTGCGCTTCGTCAAAGAAGAATACCATCTTAGGCTTATCCAAATCTCCAACCTCTGGCATGATTTCAAACAGTTCAGAAAGCATCCACAAGAGGAATGACGAATAAAGTGTTCCGTTGCTAACAAGATTCTGGCTATCAAGAATATGAATCATGCCGCGGCCCTGCTCGCCAACTGTAAGCCAATCACGGATATCAAGGGCTGGCTCACCAAAGAACTGGTCGCCTCCGGCTATTTCCAGTGATACAACAGCACGCTGAATAGCGCCCAAGCTCTGTGGGCTAAGCTTTCCATACTCGGCAGCAAATTCCTTATTATTTTCTGAAACATAATTAAGCATAGACTTTAAATCTTTAGTATCTATAAGCGCTAAATTATTGTCATCTGCAATTTTAAATACAATAGCCAAAATATCGCTTTGCATTTCATTTAAATCTAGAATTCTTGACAATAAAAGCGGTCCAATTTCAGTGATAGTTGTACGCACCTGAATTCCATTTTTGCCATATACATCCCATAATGTCACTGGATAATTGTGGAAATTGAATCCATAATCGTTTAATCCGAATTTTGCAATTCGCTTTTGCATATCCTCACTATCAGTACCGGCATTTATCATCCCTGCAATATCGCCTTTAACATCTGCAAGAAATACAGGCACACCCATATCTGAAAATGATTCCGCAAGCACCTTTAATGTGATTGTCTTACCAGTTCCTGTTGCACCTGCAACAAGTCCATGTCTATTAGCCATTTTAGGAAGCATGTACACTGGCTCTCCTGCTTCTGTGTTTCCTACCCATATCTTTCCATCTCTAATCATATTGTTCCTCCACTACCGCTATACTTCTTCTAGATAACTGACAAAATCCAGATTGTTCAACTCATCAATAAGTTCCTGATGATAATGCTTTCTACCAAAATCAAGCTCAATCATAAGCGCTGTATCACTTCCTGACAAAGTCTTGTCCTTGGTCTTATTCATGCTGCTGATATGATATCCCAGCTCAATAAACTTCTTTTTAAGCTTTTTGACACCGTTTGTCTCTTCAACTTCTATATATAAACTAACGTAACGGCTGTTTTCCTCTATTTTTTGGCTAACGTGTACCAATATGATATTGGCAACCATCACAAAACCAAAACACACAAGACCTACCGTGATGTACCCTGCGCCAAAAGCCATGCCCATGCAAGATGCCACCCACAACGAGGCTGCCGTTGTAAGTCCCTTGATTTGGTTTCTGCCAGTTACAATAATTGTTCCTGCGCCAAGGAAGCCTATGCCGCTAACAACTCCTGCAGGGATACGGCTAACATCAGCATTCATATCCGGTATCATAGCAAGATAAATGTTTAACACTGCTGCAACTGCAGACCCAAGGCTCACAAGTGCAAAAGTCCTAATTCCTGCACTATGACGTCTTACTACACGCTCCCAGCCTATCAGACTGCCGCAGAAAGTCGCTAGCAAAAGACGAATAGCCACCGCCATATCACTATTCCCCTGCAAATAATCAATAACCGTATTTACCATATTTTTCTCCTATTCCTGTGATGCCTCAATATTATCGACTATAAAATCCGTGCAACGATTAAGCTTTAGATTTTCACTTCCGCACTTTGGGCACTTCCCGTCAAACTCATGGCGAGTAAACTGCGCGCCGCAATCTTTACAGAGCACCTTTGATTCTTTGATTTTTGCACAAACTTTTACGCCATCAAGTAGTGAATCTTCACTCATCACTTGCAGATATTCTTCTATTATTTCTGGGACGTAGTCACACTGGTCTCCAATCAATAGATTAATCTTTTCTACTTTGTTTACGTTATTCAACTCAGCCTGTTTTTTGACTATATTATAAACGTATTCTGTGACAGCCAACTCGTGCATATTTTCCCCTCAATAAATCAAATCTATTACATATATTTTATTTCATATGGGTGATATAGACAAATACATTTTATAATACTTAACTTTTGCTAGTCTAACGCAAGCCCTTTAGTTATAATAAATTCAATTGTATTTTTAAATTAGGAGAAAGTTTGTCATGAAAGAGTTTTTAAAAAGAAAGAATATCGAAATCTCGGTAAAAAGATACCTTATTGATGCACTGGGCGCCATGGCCCAAGGTTTGTTCTGTTCACTTCTAATCGGAACAATCATCAATACAATAGGAACACAGTTTGGTATTGGATTTTTGACCACTACTGTTGCTACAGTTGGTGATGCAGAATATACCGTTGGTGGACTTGCTTCAGCAATGAGTGGCCCAGCAATGGCCATTGCTATTGGATACGCACTTCAAGCACCTCCTTTGGTACTATTCTCACTGAGTACTGTAGGATTTGCCTCAAATGCCCTTGGTAAAGCCGGCGGTCCTCTTGCTGTTTTATTTATTGCCATTATTTCAGCAGAAATCGGTAAGGCCGTTTCAAAAGAAACAAAAATCGATATTCTAATTACACCTCTTGCCACAATCGCAGTAGGTGTTGGGTTATCAGCTTGGTGGGCACCTGCCCTCGGCAAAGCCGCAAGCTCAGTTGGAACATTGATTATGTGGGCTACCACAAAACAGCCATTCATCATGGGAATTCTCGTATCTGTAATTGTGGGTATCGCTCTTACATTACCTATTTCATCTGCCGCAATTTGCGCTGCATTATCGCTTACAGGTCTTGCTGGTGGTGCTGCCGTTGCTGGCTGCTGTGCTCAAATGGTTGGTTTTGCTGTAATGAGTTTCAAAGAAAACAAATGGGGCGGCCTTATCTCTCAGGGAATAGGCACATCCATGTTACAGATGCCAAATATAATCAAGAATCCTCGCATTTGGATTTCACCAATTCTTTGCTCAGCAATCACTGGTCCACTTGCCACTTGCTTATTTAAGCTTGAGATGAACGGTACACCTGTTTCTTCAGGTATGGGAACCTGCGGTTTCGTTGGACAGATTGGTGTATACACAGGCTGGCTTAATGATATTGCTGCTGGCACAAAGACAGCAATCACTACTATGGATTGGGCAGGCCTCATACTCATTTGCTTTGTGCTTCCAGCTGTCCTTTGCCCATTGTTCAACACTGTTGCCAGACAACTTAATTGGGTCCACGACGGAGATTTAAAATTAGATTAAGACAACAAAATCCCCTGTACATATCACAATGATTGATATGTACAGGGGATTATTTTTATCTATTAAAGAACTCAACAAATTCTTCATAGCCCTCGTTTGAGAGCTGTTCCTTCTGGAACTTTTTATTCTTATTCATTCGTACTACAAGCACTGTCTGGCCTTCAGCTCGTGCAGCCTTTGCCTGTGCCATAACATCTGCAAGCTTCTCTGCTGGATATCCTTTTTCTACTAAATAAGCTACCTTCTTATTAGCTCCAGGTACCTTGAAGCCCTGCTCCATAAGAAGAAGAATGATTCTTTCAAAACCGATTGAGAATCCACATGCTGGTGTATTCTGTCCTGTGAAATTACCAATCATCTTATCGTAACGTCCGCCGCCACCGCAGCTTCCACCAAACTCAGGAATAGCGATTTCGAAAATTGTTCCAGTATAATAGCTCATACCTCTAACAAGTGTTGGATCGAATACAAGCTCAAACTGTGCTTCCTTAGTTGCATTAACAGCTGTAGCAATTTCACGCATCCAATCAGCAACCTCTTCATCAAGGAATTCACCAAGCTTAGATAGTAAAACATCCATACCTGCAGCAACATCCTTGACATTTTCAAGAGCACCAAACAGCTCAACATATTTATCAATAGACTCCTGTGGGTAACCAGCTTCAAGAAGCTCCTTTGATACTCCATCAAGACCTATCTTATCCATCTTATCAAGTGTGATAAAAATTGAATCGTAATCTTCCTCAGCGAATCCAGCATATGCTGCCATAGCCTTAAGAATTCTACGCTCATTTATACGAATCTCGAAATTCTTAAATCCGATTCTGCCAAGTGTAGTTGTTGTAGCAAGAATAAGCTCTATTTCAGCAAGGTTGCTTGGCTCGCCCAATATATCGATATCGCACTGTGTAAACTGTCTGTAACGTCCACGCTGTGGTCTATCTGCTCTCCAAACAGAACCAATCTGAAGTGCCTTGAATGGAGATGTTAATTCATTGGCGTGATTAGAGTAGAATCTGCAAAGTGGAACTGTAAGATCGTATCTCATACCAAAATCAACAACATCTTCTTCACTTTGAGCCTCAGGGATATTAAGCTTTTCGCCACGCTTCATAACCTTAAAGATAAGCTTTTCGTTTTCGCCACCCTGCTTATTTGAAAGATTGCCAATCGATTCCATAGCTGGTGTCTCGATAGGTGTAAATCCAAATGAACGGTATGTTTCTTTGATTATTGAAGTAACATAGTCTCTTACTTCCATCTCGTATGGAAGTATATCCTTCATTCCATTGACTGGTTTCTTGTTTAAAGCCATTTTAAATCCTCTCTAAGTCTTTCTCTTTTTCTATCTATCATTTCATCAATTCGATCCATGTAAAGCTGGACATCCTTGACATTTTCACATCGTGTAACTGTAGCACCATGATCTGTAACAAACTTGCAGGCAGTGCCACAACCAAGTGCCATTATAGTTTGTTTTTCTTCCATTATCAAGATATTATAAAGCCCCTCTTTGCCAGCAGTAGCATAACCTATGTTTTCAAGATTAGCAGCCATATTCTTCTGGCGATACAAATAATATGGTTCCATGCCCATATCTTTTGCTGCCTCAAGACAAATATCCATATGACTCTGGGAATTATCAATCAAATAATCATCATAGGCTTCCCTATCTATATTTAATCGAGCAGAATGCTTAAGAGCAAGGGAATGTACTGTCAGATTATCAGGAGCCAGCTTCTTGATTTCATCCAATGTGTATTTCACATCATCGATTGTCTCACCCGGCAAACCAAGAATCATGTCCATATTGATATTGTCGAATCCAAGCTCTCTAGCCCAGCCGAATACCTTGTGTATATCCTCTACCTTGTGGAAACGCCCAATCAAATCCAATGTCTTTTGATTCATTGTCTGTGGATTGATGGAGATTCGTGTCACAGGATGATTCTTCATAACCTGAAGCTTTTCATATGTGATTGAATCTGGACGGCCTGCCTCGATTGTGTATTCCAGCAATGATTCTGTATCGAAGTATTTGTCTACCAATGAAAGCAGCTTTTCCATATGCTCTTCGTCCAAAGAGGTAGGTGTTCCGCCACCAATATAAATCGTGGTAAGACTCTTTCCCTTACATGCCTCTGCGGTAAAAGCCATTTCCTTTTCAAGAGCTGCTAAATAATCATCCAGCTTTTTAGTCCACAATCCAATTGGGTAAGAAGTAAAAGAACAATACAAGCATGTGCTTGGACAAAAGGGAATGCCAATGTAGACAGAATAACCATTATCATAATCAATCTTTGATAGCAGCTTATGTTCCATATGGGAAACCTGAAGGCTAAGATCTATCTTTTCCTGAGATGTAAGATAAGTCTCCTTCATGTAGGCTGCGACCTGCTCATCACTTGCTCCGTTTTCTATCATTCCAAGCGAAATCTTTGTAGGACGAATACCTGTAAGCGTGCCCCATGGCAAAGTCTTTCCCGTGCGTGCGCTTAAGCTTTCGTAGATAGCAAGCTTTAATCTATTTTTAGTATCAGGCCTGTTAGAATAATCGATTTCAATCTCTCGGCCATCTAACGTGAGCTTATGATCCTCATAGTTCACATTCATACAAAATAAAAGCCCTTCATCCTCTGGAGCAGCTTCGGTGCCTATTCGCACCTCCTCCTTTGGATAGAAGGCCTTTACTAATGAATAAATATCATATTCAAAATTATCTTCATTCAACCTTACGTATATCATAGGTATGGATTGTATATCCTCTCTTCTTCAATTGTTGTAGGCGTGTTATGGCCTGGATAGCAAATGGTATCGTCTGGTAGCGTCATCAGCTTTGAACGGATTGAATTCACAAGCTGTCTCATTGAGCCGCCAGGGAAATCTGTTCTGCCTACCGAACCGCAGAACAGTGTATCGCCAGTGAATACTACACCTGCATCAGGGAAATAAAAACAACAACCACCAGGTGTATGACCAGGAGTAAACAAACATTTAAAATGCATACCAGCTAAATCCATTTCCTGATCATCCTTAAGGAAACAGTCTGCCTTATAAGACTCACTGCTACCATACATTGCTCCAGAAAGGTTCAGAGAAGGATTCTTGAGTTCCTCCTCTTGAGCTTCATGAGCATATATTTTGATATTGTATTCCTTTGCAATTGTAGCAGCTTCTCCCGCATGATCAAAATGACCATGTGTCAAAAGAATTGCCACTGGTGTTGTGCCAGTCTGAGCAACAGCATTTTTAATGCGTTCTGCTGCTGAGCCTGGATCTATAATTATTGATTCGTTAGTCTGTTCATTAATGGCCACATAGCAATTTTCAGCTGCAGCCGGTAAAAGAACCTTTCCTACTTTCATTCTATCCTCTAGGTCTTTCTACATCGATGATAGACTCAACCTGCTTAATCTTTTCCACAAGGGAGCGCAGCTGCTCACGGCTTTGAGTGCCAAACTTGATAGTGATTGTAGCAACACCCTGCTTGCTAGTCTTTGAGTGTATAGAATCTATATCGATTTCTCTTTCTGTGAAAATACGTGTGATATCAACAAGCAAGCCAGTACGATTGTTTCCATAAATGTTAATCTCGGTAAGATATACGCCGCCTTTCTTGCCCTCTTCTTCAAATCCTGCAGCCCACTCAGCCTCGATAAGTCTTTCCTTTTCGAACTCAGGCAGATTAATCATATTGATACAATCTGTTCGATGAATAGACACACCTCGTCCTCGTGTGACAAATCCAACGATTTCGTCACCTGGTACTGGATTACAGCACTTTGAAAAACGAACTGAGACATCGTACAAACCGCTAACTGTAATACCGTTTTTAGACTTTGGCTTGATTTTCTCGCTACCACCAGAATGCTCAGCAAGAACATCCTCATCGCTAACTTTGATAGGATGATCCTTCTGCCATTCAGAAAACATTCTGTTGATAACAGCGCCTTCTTTTATAGCGCCCTGGCCCACTGCAGCAAGACAATCGTCCCAGCTATGGAAGCCATATTTATTCTTGATAAGCTCTTGGTATTTAGGCTTGTTGACCTCGCCTAAATCTATGCCCTTTTGCTTAGCCGAATTGATAATGAGTTCCTTACCTTTGGCAATATTTTCGTCTTTTGACTGGCTGCGGAACCACTGATTTATTTTATTCTTGGCCTGAGAGCTCTTGACTATGTTAAGCCAATCGCGGCTAGGGCCATTAGTGTTTCCTGATGTGACGATTTCGATTCGGTCACCATTTTGAATGACGTAATCGATAGGAACAAGCTTACCATTAACCTTTGCTCCAATCATACGATTGCCGACTGCCGAATGAATAGCGTAAGCAAAATCGATAGGTGTAGAGCCGTTAGGCAGGTTCTTAACATCACCGCTTGGTGTGAAGCAGAATACTGTGTCTGAGAAAAGATTAAGATCAGACTTCAGTAATGATGAAAACTCCCTGTTATCAGAGATTTCTTTCTGCCATTCAAGGATTTCACGAAGCCATGAAAGCTTTTCCTCTTCGCCAACTACTGTAGAACCTTCACCGCTCTCCTTGTATTTCCAGTGAGCAGCGATACCATATTCACTAGTACGATGCATTTCGTATGTACGAATTTGGATTTCGAATGGTGAGCCATTTGGACCAATGACTGTAGTGTGAAGTGATTGGTACATATTAGGCTTAGGCATAGCAATATAATCCTTGAAACGCCCTGGAATAGGGGTGTACATTTCGTGGATAACACCCAATGCTGCATAACAGTCCTTGATTGAATCAACGATTATACGAACGGCAAATAAATCATATATCTGATCGATGGTCTTATTTTGATTAACCATCTTTTTGTAAATACTAAAGAAATGCTTTGCTCTGCCGTATACTTCAGCAGGAATCTCAGCTGCTTTAATGTGCTTAGAAACATCCTCTACAAGAGAATTAATGTATTCATTACGCTGCTCTTTTCTAAGAGCAATCTTTTCAACTAAATCATAGTATGCTTCTGGCTCAAGATACTTAAGAGAAAGGTCATCAAGCTCAATCTTCACCTTGCTGATACCAAGACGCTGTGCCAAAGGAGCATAAATCTCCATTGTCTCCTTGGCCTTCTCTTTTTGCTTTTCTGGGCGCATGTACTTAAGTGTACGCATGTTGTGCAATCTATCAGCAAGCTTGATAAGGATTACGCGGATATCCTTCGCCATGGCAAGAAACATCTTACGGAGATTTTCTGCCTGGATTTCTACTTTATCCTCATCATAATTTAACTGGCCCAATTTGGTGACGCCATCAACAAGTAAGGCAACTTCCTCGGAAAACTCTGCTGCGATTTCTTCCTTAGTGTAGATAGTGTCCTCCACAACATCATGAAGAAGACCCGCAACGATTGTTTCTTTATCTAGTTCGAGATCTGCCAGGATAATAGCCACACAAAGTGGATGGATGATATAAGGCTCTCCAGACTTGCGCGCCTGACCCTCGTGGGCCTTGTGGGCAAGATTGTAGCCTTTTTCAATCATAGAAATGTCGGTGTTTGGGTGGTACTTACGAACCCTGTCGATAAGCTCTTTGTATAGCTCGTCTGGATCAACAAAATCCGTGGTAGCAATGACACCATGATTATCCATTGCGACTTTGCTTTCAAGTTTCTCAAGCTCGGTCTGATTAAGAATTGCCATGATATCACCACCTTCCCAAAATTTTTATTAAATATTATATAATTTAACGAGTTAAAAAGCAACAATCACAATGCCTAAAGTTAAGGCTATTCCTAGACATTTTTGCATTTTTCTGATATCATATGTCAGGTTTTATAGTATATTTTTTGTTTCGAAAGGATTATATAAATGATTCAAGCGAATAATGTCACTCTTCGTTTTGGTAAAAAAGCCCTTTTCGAAGAGGTTAATATCAAATTTACTGAAGGTAACTGCTACGGTATCATCGGTGCCAACGGTGCTGGTAAGTCTACTTTCTTAAGAATCTTATCTGGTCAGTTAGAGCCTACTAGCGGCGAAATCACAATGAGCCCTGGTAACCGTCTTTCTTTCTTAGAGCAGGATCACTTCAAGTATGATGAGTTTACAGCTCTTGATACAGTTATCATGGGTAATCAGCGTCTCTACGATATCATGAAGGAAAAGGACGCTATATATATGAAGGAAGATTTTTCTGACGAAGATGGTATCCGTGCTGCTGAGCTCGAGACTGAGTTTGCCGAGATGGATGGCTGGAATGCAGAATCTGATGCAGCTACACTTCTTAACGGCCTTGGCGTAGACACAGAATTCCATTACACACAGATGTCAGAGCTTCCAGGTGCTTTAAAGGTCAAGATTCTTCTTGCACGTGCACTATTTGGTTCACCTGATGTTCTTCTTCTCGATGAGCCTACTAACCACTTGGATTTAGATGCTATTGCATGGCTCGAGGAATTCCTTATTAACTTTGAGAACACTGTCATCGTTGTATCCCATGACCGTTACTTCCTTAATAAGGTTTGTACACACACAGCAGATATTGATTACGGCAAGATTCAGCTTTACGCTGGTAACTACGATTTCTGGTATCAGTCTTCACAGCTTATCATTCAGCAGCGTAAGGAAGCTAACAAAAAGAAGGAAGAGCAGATTAAGGAATTACAAGAATTCATCCAGAGATTCTCTGCTAACGCTTCTAAGTCTAAGCAGGCTACATCTCGTAAGCGTGCATTAGAGAAGATTCAGCTCGATGACATCCGTCCTTCTAGCCGTAAGTATCCATACATCGATTTCCGCCCAGCTCGTGAAATCGGAAACGAGGTTCTTTCAGTTGAAAACCTTACAAAGACAATTGATGGCGAATTAATTCTCGATCACCTTTCATTCAATGTTGGTCGTGAAGATAAGATTGCGTTCGTTGGTTCAAACGAGCGTGCAAAGACAGTATTGTTCCAGATTCTTGCTGGCGAAATGGAGCCAGATGAAGGAAGCTACAAGTGGGGTGTTACTACTTCACAGTCTTACTTCCCTAAGGACAACACAGAGATTTTCTCTACTGACCTTCTCATTGTAGACTGGCTCACACAGTTCTCTGAAATCAAGGATGCTACTTATGTTCGTGGTTTCCTTGGACGTATGCTTTTCGCTGGTGATGACGGCGCAAAGAAAATGAAGGTTTTATCCGGTGGTGAAAAGGTTAGAGTTCTTCTTTCACGTATGATGATTGAGAATTCAAACGTTCTTATGTTAGATGAGCCTACTGACCACCTTGACATGGAATCAATCACTGCACTTAACACTGGTCTCCAGAAGTTCTCAGGTGTAATCCTCTTCTCTTCTCGTGACCACGAAATCGTGCAGACAACAGCTAACCGTATCATCGAAATCCTTCCAAACGGACAGATGATCGATAAGATGACAACTTACGATGAGTACCTTGAGTCTGATGAAATGGCTCGTAAGCGTACAGTCCTTGAGATGTCTTCTGAAGAATTGGATGACTAATATGTAAATAGAGAGGCCTACAGCATATAGCCGTAGGCCTCTTTTATACATATACAAAGAGTAACAAAAAGCCAGCTACAGATTTAATCCATAGCTGGCACTCGTATTTAAAAATACCAAATTTTTAACTAGGCCGATACTTTGTTAACAGTTATCGGTTTTTCTCCCTGCGAAGCGCTTCTTTTTTTCTCCCCAAAAGCTCTTCTTTTATCTTCCTCTAGCATAAGCTTTAACTTAACCTTTGCTAGTTTTAGATCAATGTCTTCTTGTACTTCCATTACTCAATACCCCTTACTACAATTTCTAGCCCACACAAACAACACGAAGTGAACAGGCTGATATAAATTCTGTTATTATACCTTGTTTTTTCAGTTCAAACGCCTTGCCAATTACCTCCTCTAATGTACAGCATGTAATAATCTGTCCTACTACCATTTTTTCATCTCCTCCACCGTATTTAATTTTACAATGAAATTATATCACTTTTTTTGTCACACTAGTATCACACAAAATCACATTTCTATTTTTATATTTACCTCTGGAAACAGAGCCATGTTTTCAATTAGCTTGTGTAATGATTTTCATGCTAAAAAAGCTTGTGTGGCATAACTTTGGTGTATATTTTAAAAGTTACTTGTTATATTTTGGCTGCCAGCTAATCACAAGTAGTTTTCCCCTATTTTGAGCAGTTATCTACCGATGCCCCACGCCACAAATACACACATATATAATATATGCCTATTAAATATAGTAGATTCTTCCGAGATAATACACACTAGCATGAAAAATATAGAAATGCTACTTGTCTATTTTAACTTTATTCAAAAACACAAGTAGCATCCGTTGATTGCCAAATAAATTCGCCCCGCAAACCATCCGTTGATTGCCAAGTAAATTCGCCCCGCAAACCATCCCTGAATCAGTTTTAAGTGTAAATCAGCAGCATCGTAATAAGTAAAGTGATATCCTTCTTAATTCCTCGCTATAAATATCCACACAATGTGAAAGAGACGCCAGCGGAGCGTCTCTTTCAAAAGGGAGAATAATGTTATGAAAAAATTGTATCTCTCTCGAGATGATTATATATTACCTGATAATTATGCGTAAATAGTGTAAAATGTGTGAATTTTCAGTGACTTTACTTTTCTCATTTTTTCGTATTTGTCCCAATGAAATCGCGCTAACCTAGGCGAAAAAAGAGATGCCACAAGGCATCTCTTTCGTTCTCTTTCGTAGAACTATTACTGAATAGTTTCAACTTTGATTGTATTTGTATTTCCTACAGAACCATCGATTGGACCACCTGTAAGAACTACCATGTCACCCTTCTTAAGGTTAAGCATCTGCTGAACACGTGATACTGCATGATAGAACATAACATCAAGTGACTTAAACTTATCAACAAGAACTGGTGTAACACCCCAGCTAAGTGCAAGTCTTCTCCAAACCTTTTTATCTGTTGTCATAGCGATAACATCTACTGGACAACGGAAACGGCTGACACGCTTTGCTGTGTAACCTGACATTGTGCAAGCAACGATAGCCTTTGCCTCAACATCTATAGCCATTGAGCATGTTGAGTGGCAAACAGCATCTGGTGTAGATGCAATGCCGATATCTTCCTTGTGGAAACGTCCTTCGTAGTTGATATCGTTCTCTGTAGTCTCAGCGATTTCTGCCATTGTAGCAACAGCCTGAACTGGGAATTTACCCTGAGCAGACTCGCCTGAAAGCATGATAGCTGATGTTCCATCATATACAGCGTTAGCAACGTCTGAGATTTCAGCACGTGTAGGACGTGGATTAGTAATCATAGACTCAAGCATTTCTGTAGCTGTAACAACGCTCTTACCAAGTGAACGTGCCTTAGAAATGAGTTCCTTCTGAACAGCTGGAAGCTTAACAAATGGAATCTCAACACCAAGATCACCACGAGCAACCATGATACCGTTAGCAATTTCAAGGATTTCCTCTACATTGTCAACACCTGGCTGATTCTCGATCTTTGCGATAACAACGATATCCTTACCACCATTCTCATCAAGGAATGTTCTAAGCTCAACCATATCCTGCTTTGTAGATACGAATGAAGCAGCAACGAAATCAACATCATTCTCGATACCGAAAAGAAGATCCTTCTTATCCTGCTCTGAAAGGTATGGGCCTGACATAACCTTGTTAGGGAAGCTCATAGACTTCTTGTTGCTCATAGTACCGCCTGCAGTACACTTTGTGATAACATCGTGTCCCTTGATTTCTGTAACCTCAAAGAATACGATACCGTTACAAACTGAAAGTGTATCACCAACGTTAAGGTCGTTGTGAAGGTTCTTGTGAGTAACAGAAACACGTGTCTGATCACCCTCTACATCATCTGTTGTGAAGATAAATGTATCACCTTCTTTTACAGTAACTGAACCGTCCTTAAATGTCTTGATACGGTACTCTGGACCCTTTGTGTCAAGAAGAATAGCGATAGGAAGGTTAAGCTTCTTGCGAACCTTCTTAACTAAATCCATCTTCATTCCCTGCTCTTCGTGATCACCATGAGAGAAATTCATACGGGCAACATTCATTCCAGCCTGTGCCATTGCTGTAAGAGTTTCCTCATTCATACTAGCAGGTCCGATTGTACAAATAATCTTTGTCTTTCTCATTCAATAACTCCTCTATGTTTAATTAACAACACACTTAAAATTTAAAAAAGCCATTCCATAATAACACCAAATCGCCTTTTCGTAAACCGCCAATTACATCTGTTGCATATATTCTAAGAAGTCTGAATATTGATATTCCCCATATATTGTATCAAATTCGTAGTTAGATTCTATTTCACTAATTTTATTTTTTATTTCATCCTCGCCAAGAGATTTGTCATCAGCGCTGTAAAAAACAGCTCCAGCAGCATTCTCCAGAGCCTCATCAGTGCTCTCATTTTCATCTGGATATCCATTGTCATTAAGATCGTCATAAAGCCTTGTAGTCTCTGTGTAATCAGCTCTCATATGAGTGTCATGCAAAAAGATATAGCTTGTCTCCGATTCAAGCCCTGCATAATCTGAGTTATATGCTCTCACACAGCCTTTACGTGGTGAATAATCGTATCCTGTGACTCCTCCTGCCCCATAGCCCCAGTTTTCTATTATAGGATTGGCTACGCCATCCTTAAAACTATATACACTAGTATAATACCCTACTACATCAACTACAAGCTCTGGAGTATCATCTTCATCAAGATAAATCAAAGAAAAGCTTACATTATCTATATAATTCGCAATCTTCGCTACTTGGGCATAAGCCTCTTTCCAATCACTGTATGTTCCAGAAGTATTATCGCCTAAAAGGACTTTCTTTACACCTGATATGGTAAGGTCACCTGTTACCATTCCCTCTATTTGCTCAGAAATATAATCCTGCAAATACAATTGGTAATAGTCACCTCCATCAGATTCTGCTTTATATAGGAAGACATGTTGATTTCCATCGTTGCACTCTCCTATAACAGCAACATCTGTTAATCCATCGGCATTAAAGTCAAATACACCTACCGCTTCAACAGTGACCATATACTGTTCCTCTGCATATTCTGGATACATATAAGATGCTAAAGTATCAAATTCTTTCCCAGCATTGGTGATGATCATATATGCGCTTTTCTCTTTTGCAGAATCTCCCTGATATGTGATAAATCTGCAAGTACCATCTGCCCAGGAAAGCTCTATATCAAATGTCTGATTAGGATCATTACCAACTTCATATAGGTATACGTTAGATTTAACCTGATATCCGTTTTGAGTCTTTTCCACTGTCAATTCTCGATTTGGATATAGTGGATATTCATCCTCTCCATAATAATTGGTAGCATTATCGTTGATAAACTCTAGAACATATTCGTTTCCAGTCTTTGTTCCTGATGTGCAAGTAAAAGGCTGATAATTAGTGTCTCCATGCTGAGCATAGTAGCTATCGTACTTCTCAACATATGTCCAATCCGGCAAATCTCTTTCACCATCAAACTCTATTCCTGCATAATCCATCATGAAATTCTTAATATCTTCTGCCTGAATTCCCAATAAATCCGTGTAGATTTCATAGCCATATTCCTGAATGTAAGCATTCTTTTCTGATTTCGAAATTGATTCTTTTGCAATTCCTGCGCCGTTAAAGAGCACTTCATTCCAATCGATTTCTTCTGGCGAATTGTATGCTGTAACCAAAAAGCCATTATATTCAGCAGTATCAAATAAATCTGTGAATTCATCCAGCTCATCCTGATTAAGCTCAACAGTCTTCTCTGTTTTATTTGCCTCCTCAGTATTACTCACTACATTCCCATTTTCTGATTTTGCCCCTGTAGAATTTCCTGTTTTACCACAACCTCCAGCAGCCAAACACACTAATGCTGATGTGACAAATAGCACAACCATTCTTTTTTTCAT
Organism: Pseudobutyrivibrio sp. MD2005; assembly: GCF_000621865.1. Classification (GTDB taxonomy): domain Bacteria; phylum Bacillota; class Clostridia; order Lachnospirales; family Lachnospiraceae; genus Pseudobutyrivibrio. The sequence goes on along the minus strand of NZ_JHXE01000013.1, from coordinate 46,839 downwards.
AATTATTTATCATTCCCTTTCGCAACAATATTCGTATAATGGTAAGTTATCACTTTATTGGAAGATTTACAATCCTGCACCACCATAAGAAAGAGTTTCGCTCTGCAAAACTCCAGCAGTGCGAGCCGGCAATTGCTGTAAGCAATTATCTTCCTATGCCGGCGAGACACATCTTTCAAGCGCAGCTTGTTTTTTACTTCATAGGAATTACAGAGTAATTTCTATGAAGCAAAAAAAGTCACTTGGCCCCGTCCAAGTGACTTTTCAATAATATCCATTATAAAATTACTTTACGTTGAATGCATCCTTTCCTGGATAGCAAGCTGCTTCGCCAAGCTGCTCTTCGATTCGAAGAAGCTGATTGTACTTTGCAACACGCTCTGTACGTGAAGGTGCACCAGTCTTAATCTGGCATGTGTTAAGAGCTACAGCAAGATCTGCGATTGTTGTATCCTCTGTCTCGCCTGATCTGTGAGAAGAGATTGCTGTATAGCCAGCCTTGTGAGCCATCTTGATAGCTTCAAGTGTCTCTGAAACAGAGCCGATCTGATTGAGCTTAATAAGGATTGAGTTACCACATCCATTTGCAATTCCCTTTGAAAGACGCTCTGTGTTAGTAACGAAAAGATCATCACCTACGAGCTGTACCTTGTGGCCAATCTTAGCTGTCATCTTCTGCCAACCTTCCCAATCTTCCTCATCAAGACCATCCTCGATAGAGATGATTGGATACTTGTCAACAAGAGCTGCCCAGTGGTCAATAAGCTCATCTGTTGTGAAGTCTTTGCCTGACTTAGGCTGATGATAGAAGCCTTTGCCTTTTTCTGACTTCCACTCGCTAGATGCGGCATCCATAGCAATCATAAAATCCTTACCAGGCTCAAAACCAGCCGCCTTGATAGCCTTTAAGATTGTCTCGATAGCTTCATCATCGTTCTTGAGTGAGTTAGGAGCGAAACCACCTTCATCACCTACTGCTGTAACATCTCCCATCTCCTTAAGAATAGCCTTAAGTGCATGGAATACCTCAGCACACCAGCGTAAGCACTCGCTAAAACTCTCAGCACCAACAGGCATAATCATGAATTCCTGTGTATCAACAGCACTATCTGCATGAGCTCCACCATTTAAGATGTTCATCATTGGTACTGGAAGCTTTGTTCCCTGAATACCGCCTAAGAATCTGTATAGCGGAATATCAAGTGATGTAGCTGCTGCTCTACAGCATGCAATTGATGTTGCAAGAATAGCGTTTGCACCAAAGTTTGACTTATCCTTTGTGCCGTCTGCCTTAATCATAGCTGCATCGATTGCATAAATGTCTGATGCATCCATTCCGCAAATAGCATCTGCGATAGGGCCATTGATATTAGCAACTGCCTTTGTAACACCTTTTCCTAAATATCTATTTTTGTCGCCGTCGCGAAGCTCAAGAGCTTCAAACTCACCTGTTGAAGCACCAGATGGAGCCATTCCGCGGCCAACTGTACCATCTACAAGTGTAACCTCGCATTCAACTGTAGGATTTCCTCTGGAATCAAGAATCTCCCTACCTACTACTTTTTCAATCTCTAAGTAATCCATAAAAGCCTCCTTTAATAGGTTTGTGGCTCCTTTGATGTCAGGTAGCAACTAACAAAAAAGGAGTCCCACAATGATTTACACATAGTTAGTAAATTCTAACCATAAGTAGATTAGCAGAACTCCATTTTCTCGTCAATGTTTTATGAACTATTTTTCCTTATTGAGAAAATCTTTCAATAATTAAATTAAATCGTACTGGATTGTTATATTACTGTTTTCCACGCTTACAGTACCAAGGGCTCCAGAAATGATAGGCATTGCAGGTGGAAGATGTCCTACATCAGCATCCATCACAATAGGTACATTATATTTTCCTAAAATGCCAGTCACAGCATTATATTGATCAAGTCCCATCATCTCCTGCTTCCATGCAGCCCATGGACGTCCAACGATAAAGCCTTTTGCATTTTTAAACCAGCCTGCATTATCAAGGTTCCACAGAGCACGCCTGATTGACATCACATTCAAATCGCAGGCTTCTATAAACCAGATAACGCCCTCATCTTTATACTTTTCATTAAATGCCTCTACGTTATCATATTTAGTGCCCACAAGATTTGCCAAGCAATCCAGACATCCTCCTGTAAGACGTCCCTTAAACTCAGGCAGGCGATTCATTTCTGCCTCTCCCATAAATAGGCGCAGTTCTTTTTTCTCAGTCAGATTATATGGCTCAAGAGGATGCTCTTCGTCCTTTAAAGATTCCAATTCGAAACTATCGTAGCCTGAAACCTGCTGCAATTTACCTGTAAAAGCTTTGATTGTATCTTCTAAAGCTGGATGTAATACCTTTGCTCCAAATCCTCCAATGCATGGGCCATAAATCGAAGCTGTATCACAAATAGTATTTAATAAAAAAGTGAAATTCGTATTATCGGAATAGCCCAAAAACCATTTTGGCTTTGCTGCCTTCACTGCCTCAAAATCGATATAATCTAAAATCTCACACATCAATTCTCCGCCACCGCAAGAGATTAATATGTCATTATCATCAGAGCAGTAGTATTCTGTCAGCTCCTTGCCACAATTTGCTGGTGTTGAGCTGATGCCTATGCCGTCATCCTTTCTGCAATTAGGCCCTTCTATGATGGAATAGCCCATACCTTCAAATCGTTTAATCGCTGCCTCCATGCAGCTTTTGTATGGCTCAAATGTGCAACCAAAAGAAGGTGCCACAAGCCCAATTGTGCCATTATTTTCTAAAAAAGCCGGATATCTCATTATTCCTCCAAGTCATAACTTATTTCATCTAGCTCAGCGTGGAAGAATTCACACCAGCTATACTGATTCATATAATCACCCAAGTATTTATACTTAGATGCATTTTTCTTTTCAAGCCAATCAAATAGATCGCATTCTATTCTTTCTTTTGCAATGGCCATGCTGCCACGCTGCTTTAGGATGATTCCTTCAAGCTTCAGCTTGGTGAAAGTATTTTGCAGATCCTGACGAAGATTTGATAGATAGGACTGCTTTTTAGCAGGGTCTCCATCATCTTCCCAAAGAGATGCAATAATCTCTCCGTTGGTGGTCTGTGCCCCTCTATTATTAATCAAAATTGCCACAATTTCCTTTGTTCTTGAGTATTTGAATTCCACTGGTTTACCATCTACAAATAGCTCAAAATTGCCAAAGGTCTGAGCAAACACACGCTTATGGTCATTGTATTTTTCAGCGTATCGAAGCTGCGCCAATTCATCTCTCACCTTATCTTTTGTGACAGGTTTTAACATGTATCCGCTTGCATGAAGCTGCATAGCCTCAAATCCGTAATTGGTCGTGTTGCTAGTGAAAATAATATTAATAAATGGATTAAGCTCTTTTAAATAGCCTCCAAGCTCAATCCCACTTAAATCACACATATCAGTATCTATTATCGCAATATCAATTTCAGATGTACGAGCCATGGCAAGGGCATTCAAAGGATCATCAAAGGATACTACTTCAGCTCCTGAAAACAAGTCTTCAGACACTTCAAGTAGCTCATCAAGGTCCTTTTTCTTGTCGTCAACAAACATAACTCTCATCAGATATCACCTCCCGCCAAACTTATGGAAGATGTTTTCTGATTTTTGCGTTGTTCGCTTGTCATATTAAGAGGTGATGCCTCGCCCACAACAAGCGTCTTACTTTCATTTACAGCCATGTCATGAAGCATTCCGCAGTTAAGATCTACAATTACAAGTGCAGCAAATCTATCATAATTATCCTCGTCTATGACAGGAAAATGGTGCTTCATTCTATACCAGTGTTCAGAATCATACCCAACACTTCCAATGTAGAGCCTATCAGCTGTGTCAGCCACATCATCAACACTGGCATATGGAGCATTTTCCATTGCTGTATCCTCACAAAATAGGGTGGCATACACCCTTAGAATCTTTTCTCTGAGAGTTTCTTCATGACCATCTTTTGCATATTTGCCTGTAAGCTTATCCATGGACTGATAGTAATAGTCCTGAGCCTCCTCGCTATCTTCAAAATTAATCAGAGCCTCGTACAATTTAACATCAATCATATTTTTCTCCTATTTTCCAAGATATCTAAATCCAAGCATTGTAATATCGTCAAACTGTGATGCTTTGCCGACAAAATCATCTATGCTCTCCTTCACATTTTTAAGAAGGATTTCCGGTGAAGCTTCTGGGGCGACATTTAAAGCTTTTAGCATTCTCTCTGGACCATAAAGCTCATCCCAAAGGCTTGTAGCTTCAGCCACGCCATCTGTATAAACAAAAAGTGTATCGCCTGGATTTAGTTCAAATTCATGTTCTTCGAATTTGATTCCATCTATTGTGGCAACAGCTGGTGAATGCTTGTACTTCTCAAGCTTAAACTCTCCGCCCTTTCTACATATTGCAGGATATTCATGGCCTGCATTTGATGCAATTCCTTTACCTGTTGTTAAATCGATGATTGCACACCATATTGTGACAAATAACACAGCATCATTATCTTCACACAAAAGCCTGTTGATATCATATAGTATTTCTGAGGTAGATAGATTCTTACCTGTTAACGCTCTATTTTTTATGAGTGTTTTGGTGATAGCCATAAATATGGCAGCCGGAATACCTTTTCCTGAAACATCAGCCATTACAAGGGCGAGATGATTATCGTCTATGAAGAAGAAATCATAGAAATCTCCACCTACTTCTTTGGCCGGAGTCATTGTTGCAAATATCTCAAACTCATTCCTGCCAGGAAATGGTGGAAAAACATTTGGAAGCATAGATTCCTGAATGCGTGATGCGATGTTTAACTCCACACCAATTCTCTCTTTTTCAGCAGTGATTCGCTTTATATCGTCAATATATTCAACGATATCTTTTTCCATATTGCTAACAGATTGGGCAAGCTCCTCAAGCTCATCATTTGTATTGATATTTTCCAATGTATCATCCTTGTATGATGTATCTATCGAAAACAGTCTCAGATTATTTTTAATAATCATAAGAGGCTTGATAATACTCGTACGCATAGCGCGCCAACTAATAATGCAATATATGCCCAAGACAATGAATGAAATGATGCTTATGTTCAAAGCAAATCTATTCAAAGTGGTACGAATGACTTCCATATTGGTATCAACAAAAAGTAAAGCTACCACTTTCCCAGAGCTATCCTTTACAGGAAGACAGCTAGAAGTTAAATAGCCGTACTGGGAATGTCTAACCAAATAGCTTTTTGGCTGTACACCCTCCTGATATGCCTGCCAAATTTCATCAAAAGGCGCCGCAATTGGATCTACAAATCCTATATTACTTCCCGAATCATAAACATATTTAATTGTCTTATCTTCGTAAGGAACCCCTATATAGATATAAGCAGCATTGGAATGGGCCTGTATCCCCTTTAGATAATCAACCATTTCATAATAGTAATCGTCAGCCTGCCAGGTAGATGTATATTCTGCGATTTTATCGTGGTCGATCTCGTCCATGATTATATTGGCTACCACATATCCGCGCTCGTTATATATTTTTTGAATCGCCTTATCAAAAATCAGGGAACCACTTATGCACATGATTACATTCATCAATAACGTAAATACGATAATTGATAATAGTGCCTTTCTGTTGATTCCCCAATTTTTCTTTTTCTTATTACTAGATTTCATAACTGCTTTTACAACTTTAACAATCTATTATTCTACGATTGTGTCAAAATTAATCACATCAGAAGCAAACATTTCATCATATAAATCATTAAGTTTTTTCTCTGCTCCTGCTGAATCATAGTTGCTATTATCTCCCTCATCCTCTGATTCATAGAAATAGTTTTCTGCACCGTCTGTAGTGTATTCCACAGATGCTTTCTCAAGAATCTTCACACCATCTTCTGTAACTGCATATTTACATACCCAGTGATTAGAACCTGTGTATAGATATGTGCCATCAGTAGAAAGTGGATAAGCTGTTCCGCCTGAACATACCTTTCCAAGCACCTGGATTTCATCACCCTTATAGATATACATTGTGGCATCAATAGCTGCCATATTTCCATCCATGTTGTCATAAGTGCCACTGCAGACCATTAAAACATTTGTGTCGCCAAAATCGATATTTGTGTATCCCATTCCTGGTTCAAGCTTTTTATCCACAATCTGAGTGAATGTATCACAGCCTTCAATATCAATATCTGGCGCCGATTCTTCTGAGATTTCTTTTATAAATTCTATTGATGTTTCAGTAGGTACAGCTGCCTCCTCAGTGGTGTCTTCAGCCTCTGCTTTATCCGCCTTCTGATTTTCTACTTCAGCTGCTGTTTCAGTAGTCGCTTCATTAGAAGAATCCGATTCAGCTTTATCGTTACCACAACCTACCACTGAAGCCATCATCACTCCTGCTAAAAATAAGCCTAAAAATTTTCTTTTCATTGATTATCCCCCTTCTTGTGTAAAAACAACATCAAGGGTGTTGTTACTCAACACCCTTTAATGCTTCAACCATAGATATTTCATTTACCTTAGAAATTACAAATAAGTTAATCATCATTGAAACAAAGAACGTTCCAATAACTGCTACAACATACGGCACTGCAGACAGTTCCATAATTACATCTATATCATCCAATAAATATAGATCGATTAATTCCATAAGGATAAGCTTGCCTGCCGGCACTCCAATAAGTGCGCCTAACGCTGTTACCGTTAAGTTCTGCTGCAATAGAATCATTTTTATATTGAATGATTGAAATCCTAGTACCTTCATTGTGGCAATCTCTCTTATTTTTTCAATATAAGAAAGCTCACCTAAATTATAAAGCACCACGGTTCCCATTGCTACACCAATTACTATTAAAATAATAGAAATCGTATAACCAGATTCGACAGTCGCTTCTGCAGCCCTTATAAGCATATCTTTATCATTTATAGCAATAATTCCATCTTTATCCTTAAGCTTTGATGGAACAGTTTTGTTGGTATAAATTATATTAGGCTGGAAATCTCCTTCTATATTTTCCCAAGCTTTTCTGCTCATGATAAGGCCTTGTTCAGTACCCAGCTTGCAAAATTTTACTATTTTAGCCTTATACTCTTTGTCGTCTCCAGGCATATGCCATCTCAGTTCATCGCCCACCTCAACATGGAATGTCTCCCTTAGTCTACTTGTGAGAACTAGTCCCTCATCAGGCAATTCAAAGAATTCTATATTCTCATCCTGAAAACGATAAATATTTCCCTCATCGACTATACTCAGTGGACGAACTCTATGACCTTTGTCTGAATAAGCGGTAACGTCAATGGATTGTACCATTTGACCATCATACTGTTTGGAATAATCCAGAACTGTTCCATAATCAGCATCGCTATTAAATACAATTTTGTAATTAGTATTCAGAAGGTCTGTGAATACCCATCCAGCTTGGCCATCAAGCATTTCATAGAATCCAACTGCTGTAAATATCAGCATCGAAGTAACAGCTATGCCCATTATACTCATCACTGTTCTAAGCCTATTATTTACAACATCTCTGATATTCCAACGTGAGCCAAAAGCAAGCTTTTCCCATGTCTTACTTCGCTCTAATATGCCCATTGAATTATTCTTAGGAGGTTCAGGTCTAAGGATATCTGCAGCTTTCTCGGCCAATGTCTTTCTTGTACAGATAAAGGTCGTGACAGCTCCAATCAATATTGCAATTACAGGCATTATATAGCTCTTCTGTGTTAACAGCGGATCGTAATATGGATTCTGATAATAGTAAATATCGATGTCTATAAGAAATGCACCAAGCGTGTACTCTCCAACAATCGTTCCAAGTATCGATGCAATTAGTGTAACTATTGCAGAATAAGACAGATAATGGGTTGTTATTGCTACATCAGAAAATCCAAGGGCTTTCATGGTTCCTATCTGCCCTCTTTGATTGCTGGTGATACGAGTCATTGTGGTGATGATACCCAAAGCAGCTGTCAATAGGAATAGTACTGTAAATATAGTTCCTAATGCAGTCATTGAATCAATGCTTCCTGCAAACTCATCATAGATATCATCCTCTACTTTAGTTTTAACTACTACCTTCTTGTTATCAAGCTTTTCAGCAACCTTCTCCTTCATATAAAGCATGTAATCACGTTCTTTATCAGTGAGAGTAAGAGATTGGCCTTCAACTTCTTTCAAATCCATGATTAGCTGATCGTACTTTATCTCTTTATATGGAGCTTCGCTTATATCCATTACTACAAATCCGTGGGTTCCATAATTAGGCTCAGGATATGTTTCGTTTGGTACGTAGTATAGATATTCTGGATAATAAACTATGCCCTTGATTTCTTCCTTAAAATTTACTCCCTCTGTATTGATATTAATTACATCTCCAACCTTCAGGCCCATTGGTGTAGCAAAACGTTCCTCAATCCAGGCACCTTTTGCTCCAGGAGTATATGCTTCACCGGAAATCACCTTCATTTTTGATACGTCATTGCCATTAATATAGCAAATGGCAAGCAAACGTTCCTGATCAAGTGTAGTCTTGCCGGTTGTGTGGATTAAGCCATTAACACTCTTTATCTCTTCCATTCCTTCCAATGCGGAAATTTGAGTATTATCAAACTCATCGCCTTCCACCTCAAGGTCCTTATAGTTGGTCTCCTCAAGGTACCGGCTTCCCATAACACCAAACTCAGCATATTCGGTATCAAATCCAGCAGACATCAGCATGGCAAAAAAGGTCATTATGAAGATAGATAAAAACTGCACCCCATTGCGTTTGAGGTCTCTTAATACCTTTCTTAAAAGCATAACTTCTCCTCTATTCTGCTACACGTTTGCTTCCTACTTCGTCCTCTGCTACAGGTACTGTGATAACCTGCTGATTTTCGCTTAATCCGTCAACAATCTCAACTTTGCCACCACCAGATACTCCACGTGTGATGTCCTTTCGTGTGATTACATCATCCTCTAAAACATATACATAGCTTCCCTGATCGTCTGTATAAACAGCCGTATCACTTACTGTCAAAACATCCTTCTTTTCATCTGTAAAGATCTTAACATCTGCCTCTAATCCTATAGTAGGCTTTGCTTCGCTATCTTCGATGTTTACAAATACTTTTACCTTAGGCTTGTTGGAAGAATCTGTCTCAGCCACTGGAGAAATGCCACTTACTACACCATTGTAAGTTGTACCACCAATTATAACCTCTGCCTTCTGACCAACAGCTACGCTTCCTATATCAAATCTGGAAATCATAACCTTTACCTTGTAACCAGAATCTGGCTGAATAACAAAAAGTGGTGTTCCGGCAGTAACTGTAGAACCTGGATCTACTAATCTTTGAACGATAGTACCACCGCATGAAGATAATAATCCCTGTTCAGCAAGTTCAAGATCACGATTAGCCTGTGTTTCCTGAATCTTTGCAAGTTCGATAGAATCTGAATACTGAGCTATCTGGGAATCACTAACGATTGCCTGCTTAGCAATAGATTCGTTTTGTATATTTTGAGACCAGAATCTGTCGATTAAATCAAGGTGTCTTAATACCTCAAGGTAAACTGTGTATTCTTCAATAGTCATGCTTCGTGTGTCAATGCTCATGATTGCTTTTCGGTTAGATTCAATTTGATGATAGATAGAATCCACTCTACTTTGAGCATCATCTCTATCGTCTCCTTCTGCTGAGCTAAGTTCACTTTGAGCAGATGATAAATCAGCTGATAAAGTTGCAAGCTGAGCCTCAAGTTTATTGATTTGATATTGAATCTCCTGTGCTCTTGCTTCCTTTGTTATATCAAGTTCATCTCTTGACTCAAGTAATCCGGCATAGATTTGCTTATTAGCTTCGCCTTCAACCTGAGCTACATTTAGCATATCTTTATATTCATTATTTTTGGAAACTGCTGCATTATAGCCATCCTGATAGTATTTTTTATTTGCAGAAGCTGCCTGCACACCTTCCTGGAATGTGGTCAAATCATAGGTTGCCAAAACATCTCCAGCGGCTACGTTTTCATAATTTTTGAACTTTACGTCTGAAACCTTGCCTGAAACTGGCGAATATATTGTTATGGCATCGTCTGCCGAAATATTACCAACCTCTGAAACATAAGCCTGCACATTGCCTTTAGCAACTTTTTCTACGGCAATTGTCTCTGGGATTAAAGCGTATACAATAGCACCAACTACGCATAAAAGAACTACAAATGCGGAAATAATAACTTTTTTCTTTTTCTTGAAAAGATCTTTGATTTTATCCATATTACCACTCCACCTCATCTACAGTTTTCGGATTCTCGTTAATAACTACACTATGAACCGTTCCATTTTTTACGTTTATAATCTTGTCAGCCAGTTCAGCAAACAAATCGTTATGGGTTACTATTACAACTGTTCGATGTTCCTCTTTACTTTGTTTCTGCAGCAAATTAATGACCTCTTTACCTGTGTTGGTATCAAGGGCACCGGTCGGTTCATCGCACAAAAGTAGTCTTGGCTTTTTGGCTAACGCTCTAGCAATTGAAACTCTTTGTTGCTGTCCACCGGACATCTGAGATGGGAAGTTCTTCCATTTATCTCCAAGCCCAACCAAGCCCAAAGCCTCCTTTGGATCCATGATTTCTATTCCAAGCTCACTAATAAGTGCTACATTTTCAAGAGCATTTAAAGTTGGTATTAAATTGTAAAACTGAAAAATGATTCCCACATCTTGCGCACGAAAAACACCTAGCTGTTTATCGTTAAGTGCGGTCACCTCTTTTTCACCAAACATGATTTTTCCTGATGTGGCAGCATCCAACCCACCTAGCATATTAAGCAGCGTACTTTTTCCTGCTCCAGATGGCCCCAAAATAACAACCATTTCCCCTTCGTCGATTGTTAAATTCACATCGTGCAGGGCTTCATACTCAATATCACCAGTGCGGTAAATTTTGCCCACATTTTCGAAACTAATTAGAGTCCCCAATATGTTCCCTCCCCGCATACACTTTTTATTTAAGTATAACGATTTTGATAGCGGGAACCTCAAACTTCACAGTTTTTTTAGATTTAAAAAAAGCCAACCTCCGTTTCAGTGAGGTTGGCTTTTTGCTATTCTTGCGTTCTTTGAGACTTATATCGCCCATGGCACCACGATGGTGTCAACGCTTGTAAGCCAGGTGTTGCCGTTTCTTCGGCGGACATCGAGAGAAGTGATTGATACGGAGTTCTGAACCTTTACATCAAGGGCGCCGGTGCTGTCAGAAGCAGAACCTAAGGCGCTGATTACATAGCAGGTGCCATTTACTGTTCCAAGATAAATCATAGTGTGGCCTGGGAAGTATAGCGGTGTGCCTGGGAGGCAACCAGCGATGGTGCCTGTTTTAGTAGCGTCGTCAAGGGCTGATACATCGATAAATGTGCCAGGAACCTTTTTCTGCCATGAAGTGTTTCGAGGCATTTCAAAGCCAAAGCACTTGTAAACATTTCTGACATAGGCTGAGCAATCAACAGAATCCAGCATTCCACCCCAGCCATAAGTATTTCCTAAATATGAGAAAGAAAGTTTTAATACATTTGCTGATGTTAATGGCAGATACCCTACATTTACATCCTTGCCCTGAGAAATCAGCGCAATCTGCCTAACCATTTTACCATTTGCATCTCTTGTTGGGACGTAGACAACATAGTTGTTCCAAGTGCCACGCATAGCAATATTTCTTGGCACATCGTTTTCTGGCACAAGTTTTAGTGTGGTGCCCATTGTAAGCTTCAAGTTTGATGTTGCAGGCGAATAGTAAGATTCAGACAAGCTAAACTCATCACCTGTTACAACAAGAAAATTGCTGTCCCCTATGTCAGTCTGCCACATATTTAGCCATTCATTTTTTGTATCACAAAAAGCGATATCATTTCCAAGCACCCATCCAGGAACATTATTTGAGTATCCATAATAGAAAACTACGCCATTAACAACGGCACATTGCTTGACCAAAAATGGTTCATTTACTCGCATTGATGACAGGATGATTTCATCATCTGAGTCTGTGTCACTGTAGCCAATGTAGTCCACTGTTGGAATTGCCTTTATTTGTGTTTGCTGCACTGCCAATGCATACTTAGGATATGCCATCCCATCCCATGCTGTATTCTGAACCCAATTAGCCACTGCGCTGTAATAAGCAGACTGATCAATTTGTACTCCATTAGCATAAGTATCCTTGGTTGGCATCTGTTCTATCACATCGGCAACAAGTGCTTCTTTCAATGCCGTGGCATCATAGCCAGAATCCATATGTGCAATGTCATGCATGTTACAATCAGGTGTATTTAATGCCAGCTGATTGTAATTTGCTATAGCAGATTGATTCATCAAAACCACATTTTCAGAATCCCCCATTAATGATGTCCAATAATCTGCTGTGCACATTTCATCTGTTACTTTACTTTCTGTACTCACTTTGGCATCAACTGTAAATGTAAATCCTCCAAGCATAATAGTTGATGCAAGCAATACCGCCATTATCTTTTTACCAATCATATACCCCTCCTACTTTTTTAACTCAATCCTCTATTCTGGTGACCAGCTAGCTTGTATATCTTCAATTACGATGTTTTCATCCACCTTCACAACAATTTGATAATCATCCTCGTATACAATCTCTCCAGGAAAATTGGTGTATACCACGTAATACGGATGATTGTATCTTTCAAGCAGCCACAGGAGCGGATTAATCATCTTCATCATCATATCGCTATTCTCTGTTTTGAAATAACAAATAACTTTTTCCTGCCTTTGACATTGTGGTGGCCATGGAAGCTCATCTGCAAACCATGCATCTATTTCTTTGAATAACTCAGTGTCCTCCTCGTCCATCACATCATCAGTTAGCATTTGATTAAACATGCTAAATATTCCTTTACCTGTCATGGTGTTTCTGGCCAGCTCTTTTCCTTGGATTCTACAGTATTTAAACTTTATTGCCATAAGCTTAGAACTCCCCTTTATAATTCATTACAGCTTGCCTGATTTTCTTCTCAGGCTTACTAAGTTCAAGCATTGATTGCTTTTTATTCAATGTATCTATGATTGCTGCAATATAGCGATTCATATTTACGGTCAGATAGTATTCTTTTTCCAAAAGTTCCGGCTTTTGGTAAACCAAATTGGTTGTAAGAATCCTATCAAACAGCCCATCAGCATAAGCCTTGTCCAGTTTTTCAAATCCAGCCGTAAATAAACCAAATGTTGAAAAGATGAATACTCTATTTGCCCCACGCTCTTTTATCTGCTTGCAAACGTCAATTATGCTTCCACCTGAAGCAATCATATCATCCACAACAATTGCATCCATTCCATTAAGGTTACTTCCGCAAAAATCATGAGCCACTATAGGATTTACTCCATCAATGATGTTTGCGTAATCTCTTCGCTTATAAAACATACCTAAATTAACGCCAAATAATGATGCATAAAAAATTGTTCTTTCAGTAGCACCTTCATCAGGAGCAATCAGCATGAGATGTTCGGCATCCAACTTAATATCCTCATATTCTGCCAGGAATGCCTGTGTAAACTGGAGCGCTGGAGAAATATTTTCAATTCCGCTTAAAGGAAGAACATTTTGCATTCTGGAATCATGAGCATCAAATGTGACTATATCATCGACCCCTAAGAATTCCATTTCCTTTAGCATCATGGCGCAGTCCAAAGATTCTCTAGTAGTTTTGCGATGTTGTCTACCTTCGTATAAAAATGGCATTATAACGGTTATTTTGCTAGCCTTACCATTGCAGGCCATGATAACTCTTTTCAGATCCTGATAATGGTCATCCGGGGACATCCTGTTGTACTCTCCGTCCATTTTATACTTTATAGAATTGTTGCATACATCTACTAAAATGTATAAGTCCTTATCTCTAACAGATTTTTCGATTACAGCTTTGGCCTCTCCACTGGTAAATCTTGGGCACTTGATTGGTATAATGTAATTGTCGGCGCCGCGCCATTTACATAGGATTTCATTTATTTTTTCTGTTTGTTTCTCAAACGATTCTAATGAAATAATTCCCAGCTTATCTTCCATAAATGCCCTCCAATCTGTCTAGACTTACAACTCCCCTTATAGATTCATTCTATCAACGTTTCTATAGATTTGTCTCATAAAACCCCGCATTTCACAAAGGTTTCACATTTAAATTTTATGAAGCTTTAATTTTCTGTTTATGATATACTGTATTGGTCTGACTTAAATTGATTAGAAGGAGAATATCAAATATATGAATTCAAAACGAGACGCATTTACAAGCCGTCTAGGCTTCATTATGGTAAGCGCTGGCTGCGCTATCGGAATCGGAAATGTATGGAAATTCCCATATGTTTGCGGTGCCAACGGAGGTGCAGTATTTGTACTGTTCTATCTCCTTTTCTTAATTATCATGGGTATACCGGTAATGACCATGGAATTCGCTGTTGGTAGAGCAAGTAAACAAAGTGTCCTTGAGGGCTACAAATTATTAGAAAAGCCTGGCCATAAATGGCATCTACACGGATATTTCTGCATGATGGGCTGCTACCTTTTAATGATGTATTACACCGTTGTTTCTGGATGGATTCTCAACTACTGCTGGAAGTTCCTCTCAGGCCGTTTTGACAACGTAAGCACAGATGAAGTTGGTCAGGTATTTACAGATATGCTTGCCAACCCTTCAGAAATGGTTGTATTTACTTTTATAACAATTATTGTCGGATTTGTTGTTCTCTCATTTGGCGTTGAAAAGGGGCTAGAGCGCGTAAACAAGTTTATGATGACAGGTTTATTACTTCTTATTGTAGTACTTGCTGTACATTCATTTACTCTTTCTGGTGCTGGCCAGGGACTCAAATTCTATCTATATCCTAATTTAAAGAAGGCTAAAGAAATCGGTCTTGGCAAAGTAATTATGTCAGCTATGAATCAGGCATTCTTTACACTTAGCTTAGGTATTGGTTCACTTGAAATCTTTGGTAGTTACATGAATGATGACAACTCACTTGCAGGCGAATCCATCAGAGTATGTATACTTGATACATTTGTTGCATTACTTGCAGGACTCATTATTTTCCCTGCATGTTTCTCATTTGGAGTAATGCCAGATCAGGGTCCATCACTTATATTTATTACCCTACCTCAGATCTTTTTAAACATGCACGGTTCACGTATTTGGGGTACATTATTCTTTGTATTTATGACATTTGCAAGCTTTTCAACTATCACTGCTGTATTTGAAAATCTTGTTGCATACCTTATGGATAATCATGGTATGTCTAGAAAGAAATCAATCACTTTCAATCTTGTATTTATTCTAGTTGCATGCGTGCCTTGCATACTTGGATACAACATCTGGAGTGATTTACACATTATCGGTGGAAGAGACGTTCTTGACTCAGAAGATTTTATTGTCAGCAATCTGCTTCTTCCAACAGGCGCACTTATATTCTTACTATTCTGTGTGCTTAAATCTGGTTGGGGATTTGACAACTATCTCAAGGAAGCAAATAAAGGTAACGGGCTTAAGATATCGCCTAAAATTAAGCCATATTTACTATATGTTCTTCCTGTCCTTATTCTCATTATCATTATTCAAGGACTTGTTTAATAGAAACTATAAGAGCCAGCTCATAGGAGCTGGCTCATTTTTATTAAGTCTTATTCGATTGTAAGAATATCAGAGAATCCTGTTACATCAAAGATTTCCATTACTTCTTCAGATACGTTATTGATTACCATCTTGCCCTGTTTATTCATAATCTTCTGTGTAGAAAGAAGAACTCTAAGGCCAGCACTGGAAATATACTCAAGCTTTGTAAAATCAAACTTTAAGTCTGTAACACCAGCGATAGCATCATTAACTGCTGTTTCAAGCTGAGGTGCTGTAGAAGTATCTAATCTACCTTCTAATCCAATAACAAGATTTGCTCCGTCTTTCTTCTGATCGATGTTTAACATAGTTAATCCTCCTTCATTTTGTAAATCATTGTCATCTGTACTTTATTGCTCTTTATTCCTACAATTACATCATCCGCAATACTTGCAACAATAGATTTCTCAAGCTCATCCCAAGCAGCCTGCATTGCTTCATTTTCTTTTCGCTCCTCGCCCAATGCTTGACGGTAGTCAATCATAGACCACATAAAGCCTGACATCGCAGTTGGGTTAGTAGCCACTGAAACATCATGGTAAGCACCAATTCCTGCATAGTTAACAGTAATGCCATTGTATTCCTGATTAAGCTTCATTACACTCTCATAATTCAGCATACCAGTTTCAATAATATCTTTTAGCTTGCCCATGAATCCATGTACTAATGCATTCTGTCCACTTGAAGATAATGAAAGCATTTCATATTTCTTGTCAGCATCCATTTTCGTGGTACCAACAAACTTGACTGCACATTGACTTGCGTATTTTTCTACCCAAATCATCGCTGTGAAATCGCCAACCATTTCTTCTACCATACCAATGGTTTCTTCCAATAGTAGCTTCATTCGTAAAGAATCCTTGCCCTTAAGGCTTAACTCCGCTACTACGCTATCCACCTTGCTGTAGGCAGTTGCCAGTGATTCCTCATCTGATGATAAGAATATCTGAGATGAAATCTTAACAGGCTTCTTGGATGATATCTGAACGATTGAGTTGGTAAAATCTTTTGTGATAATCATTAAAACATGATTATCCTTAACACCAACAGCAATATCATCTGCAAGATTTGCCAAAACGGAACGTTCAAGATTACCCCATGCTTCCTCGGAATACTTATCCTGGGCTCTCTTTCTCATTAGCTCTGCTTCATATTCAGCCAATGACCATGTTGGTTTCTTTGGCTTAATAAAATAAGCTCTAAGCTCCTCAAAGAATGTTTTGTCTGCACTATTTTCGCCAGACGATGATACGGAAAGAAATTCCTCTTGTTTATTTGCATCAATTTGTGTCTTAAGCATCAAACAGATATGCGAAACTCTAGCATTTCCCTCTAACCAAAGTTCGATTGAATTATCATCATTGGAAATAGATTTTGCCAATCGTAGTGCCTCTTCAGTTAGCAATGTAAATCTAGTCTCATTCTTCCCCGTTAGGCCAACTCTAAAAAGGTAATCAGCAAGCACATCTTCGACTCGATCAAACTGACTCTGCAAATTCGTGATTCTAATATGTTCTGACTGCATCGTACTCCCCTTTCCCATTATTTTGTCTATTTATAGTATATCCTTTTTTTCAGATAATTATTATAGTATTCACAGTTTTTTCACTAAAGTAAGAATATTTTTTTCTCCTTCTCGCTTATATATGACATCATCCATGCTCTTTTTAACCATAAAAATCCCCACCCCGCCGATTTCGCGTTCTTCAACTGATAAGCTCACATCTGGGTCTTCCTTCTCAAGCGGATTGTAATATACACCTTCGTCCTCAAATGTCATATATACATTTTCCTGATCTGTTTCCAGTGATAAGGTCATAGGGCCACTGCCTGTATCGGGTATCTGTTTTCCATTAGCATCAGTCTTTGCATAAGCATAATGAGCAATATTCACAAATATCTCTTCTAGAGCTACTGTAAGCTGCATCATCTGTTTCATACCACAGCCCAACTCTTCAAGCTCCCCCTCAACGAATGCTGTAGCTTTGTCTAGATTTTCAAGTGTTGCTTCACATTCGAACGTCTTTTTCATTTAATATCTCCTTATCTCTTCTACAGAATACAGTTACGATTTTTTTACAGATTATCCTCTCTGAGGCCGCATTCTTTGCATCTTCCTCTTGTTCCAGTGAATACAATAAATTTAGTAGTCTTTTTGCAATTTGTGCAATAATGATTCACTGTTACCTCTTTTTCACCAATGCCGCCTGTTCCACCTGTTGCAAATTCTAATTCATCAATATTTAATTCCTTTAATTCAGTCATTTTAACTCCTCCTCTAACTGCTTCTGTAGCTATATCCTATCATTCCTTTTGTCATAAAACTGTCATACAAACTATGAATCCAATCGTTGTCTGGATACAAGCTCTGCAAAAAATCCATTTTGCTCTATTAGCTGGTCATATGTACCATCCTCAATAATGTGGCCACCATCCATCACTACTATTCGGTCACATTTTTTTATGGTCGAAAGCCTGTGAGCAACCACAATACGTGTGCATCCCATTTCATCAAGTGCTTCCGAAACCTGTTTTTGAGTAACATTGTCCAGCGCCGATGTTGCTTCATCAAATATAAGCAGTTTAGGATTAGGAGCTACCGCTCTAGCAATCATTAATCTTTGCTTTTGCCCACCTGATATACCGCCTTGGCCTTCGGAAATCATAGTAAACATTCCCATAGGCATATTTCTAATGTCCTCGGCTATCTTTGCTGTCTCTGCAGCCGCCCATGCATCTTCAATAGACAAATCAGGCTTCGTAATTACGATATTAGAATAAATATCGCCTTGGAACAATCCACCATCCTGAGTAACTGTTCCAATATTTTTTCTCAAAGAGCCCATATCAAGCTCGCTTACATCTCGACCATCGTAATAAATTGCACCCTTTTCCGGTGTTTCAAATCCCAGTAGCAAACGTATCAGTGTTGATTTACCACATCCTGTACGACCTACAATCGCCACGTAGTCTCCTGCTTTAATCTTTAACGAAAAATCATCTAATATATATGGTGTATTTTCGGCATATCTAAATGATACATGGGCTAACTCAACATTTCCTGCCAGTTCTGTCACAATCTCTTTATTCTCTGATGTTTCAGGCACTGTTTTCAAAAATGGCTCTGACATTTCAAGAATAGGCTTAATCTGTGCAACTGAAAGGGCTATACTTGAAAGCTGTGTAAATGCAGCCATAACAGTGCCATAAGCCGCAATAAAACCAAAATATGAAGATTGCGAAACATTTCCTATAATCGCTAAATAATACAGGATAATAGTTGAAAACAATGTAGTTCCAGTAATAACAACATTGCTCATTTTTAATATTGTTGGAGGATTATAGACCAGCTCCGCAAGCTTCGAATAATGACTTAACCATTTTGCAAAAATACGTTTTTCTGCTCCCGCAAGTTTTATTTTTTGAATTCCTGTAATGATTGAATAAGTTAGTCCTGATTCTTTTGCCTCTTCCTCACGTATCTTTTTGCTTATTCCAACCTGTAGTATAGTTATCATCAAAGAAAAAACTACTGTAAAAATAATGATGATGATAGAAGGCACTACCAAAGTTGGTGCATATCTAAAAATCTGTGTTATGTAGATGAGTGATGCTATGGCAGAAAATCCTGTAGTCATAAACATCTTTTCTACCAAATCGCACAACTCATTAACAGCCATTGAACGTGCTTTTAACTCACCCGGACTGTATTTTCTGTGAAAACTGACCGGCAATGACAATATTCGCATCATCATGGAAGACTCTACTGCCACAGAGGTCTTAGTTTCCAACCTGGCAACCAGCAATCCATTAACAGCCGTAATTAGCTGAGTGGACAATGATATACAGAATATAAATACTGCTGCACCAATAAGGGCAGTTGAATTTTTGCTGCTTAAGACAGGACCTGTAACCGCCACTGTAATCTTTGGCAACAATAATCCAACACAACTGATTAAAAAAGTAGCTAGGGCGATTAGCAAAATATCCCCTGCCGTAATAGAATCCTTCAAGAATAAAATCAAATCCCCTATTCCAAGCTCCTTTAGTGGCAACGGCTTGTAAAAACAAATTGCTTTTCTCGAAAAATTCTTTGCCCTTTTCTTTGTAATTTTAACTCTCACACCAGTAGTTTCATCTATGTATGAGTACCCACTAAAAACATTAGGCAAAAGTGCAATCGGCTTTCCTGTATCTTGAAAATATCCAAGCATAGGGCCATAGGCGTCCTTGTACCAGCCATCTTCAAGCTGTACAGACCTGCGCATCAGGCCATAGTGTCTCAAGCAGTAATCCATGTGCTCTTTGCCACTGCTTATATTTTCAGATACTTCTACAGGCTTATAGTGATAATATTTCAGAATTTGATCCAGCTCTTGTTTTGTTACAATTTGTTCATCGCTAATTTTTTCAGCTGAATGTTTGCCTAAAATAACATGAGCAATTCTCTGAAAGGAATCTTCTAATGCTTGCCTATCAGCTTCTCTTCTCTCTTCAATTTGGTCTGCGAACCAACTCTTCATATAGTCCTCACTCGTTTGCTATAAGATTTGCATAGGTACAATTAGCCTTAATTAGTTCCTCATGTGTTCCCTTTTCTACGATATCACCATGTTCCAAAACAATGATTTTATCGCAATCACGTATTGTAGATAAACGGTGAGCTATTACTATGCAAGTAATACCTCTCTCCTTAATAGATTTAACTACCTCATATTCGGTCTTTGCATCAAGTGCGCTTGTTGCCTCATCCAAAATAATAATAATCGGGTCCTGAGCCAGCACTCTTGCAATTTCCATTCTCTGTCTTTGACCGCCAGATAAATCTCTTCCTCCAGAAGTAATCTTATGATTGTATCCTCCTGGCATGCGCAAAATATCATCATGTATCTGTGCATCACGAGCTGCTAGAATCACCTCAAATGGTTTGATGGATTCATCCCACATACGGATATTATTTGAAATTGTATCCTCAAATAAAATGATATCCTGATCAACCACGGCTATAGAGCCAGTCATAACCTCTCTAGGGTATTGGGACCTGAGTTTTCCATCAAATAAAATCTCGCCACTCCATGGTTGGTATAGGCCAGATATCAGCTTAGACAATGTGGATTTGCCACATCCAGAAGCTCCTACAATAGCTACTCTTTCACCAGGTTCAATGGATAAAGAAAAATCTTTTATTAATGGTTCTTCTAACCTTGAATATCCAAAGGTCAAATTTTTAATTTCTACTTTTCCTCTTAGCTTTGATAAATGCTCCGTAGAGTTATCTACACTACTTTTAAGAGCTATATCATTAGGATAGGTCATAACATCTTCAACACGTTCCATATTTGTACGCATTTCCTGAATTGTCTGGCCCGCATTTATAAGTAAAGTAGCTGGACTAGTGAATGACGCAAGCAAACCCTGGAACATAAAAACAGCACCTAAGCTAAATTTACCTTCCATTACAAGATATACGCCAAGTATCAAAACGATATAGTTGGCCAGTATGTCAAAAAATACCGGAAGCATTCCCCAAAACTGATCCGTCTTTACCGCCTTTACGGACTGAGCATTGGCAGATGCCTGATATCCTGCCCACTTCTCAAAAAATCCATTTTCTGCGCCACTGGATTTTATTGTTTCAATCATCTCAATTCCGCTTGCAGTGGTGGATTCCAGCTTTCCCATATCTCGCAGTTGAACTCTGGAAATATTTACTCGCTTTTGAGAAATAATTCTGGCTATGAAAGCATTGATTACCAGTGTACTAACACCAATAAGAGTAAGCAGAGGACTTTGTTCCAACATTAATGCCAAATATACAATCATCATCACTGAATTGATTACTATAGGGGCAAATGTATTTACCAAAGTTCCTGCAATTGATGCATTAAGATGTAATCTACCTTGGATATCCCCAGCAAAACGTTGTGAGAAAAACTCCATTGGGAGACTTAACACCTTCCACATATACGAGCAATTGCCAAGGGCTGCCATTTTTCCGTTAATCTTATATGAATAAATAGCTTTAATCCATTCAACAACCAATTGCAGCACTGCAATCATTACCATTATTAGAATAAATGGATATATCCAATTGCGATTCGTTCCAGACAGCAATCTATCAATAAAGATTTTGGATGTGACAGAATCAAACACACCAAACATATATACAAGGGCTGTAGTAATGATTACAAACACAACCATTCCACCTGTGCCCATCATTCTCTTTTTCGCAAAATCAATTATGCTTTTCTGTTTGCCCTCCATAACAAAGGAATCTGATGGAGTAAGACAAAGCACAACTCCAGTAAAGGATTCATCGAAAATATCCCAGCTAACGGTCACTAAACCTTTAGCTGGGTCATTAATATATGCTTTATTACCTTTAAAACCATTCAAAACCACAAAGTGGTTCATGTTCCAGTGTATGATACACGGAAACTTTCCATTCTTCTTAAGCTCCTCAGGGCTTAATCTAAAGGCACTTACTTCAAATCCGTAAGATTGGGCTGCCTTATAAATATTCTTGGCCTTTGAACCATCACGGGATACACCACAGTCAAGTCTTACCTGCTCCAGTGGTATCCATTTGCGATAATAAGCCATAATCATAGCGAGGCATGCAGCACCGCACTCTAGTGCCTCAAGCTGTAATATAACAGGTACCTTTGCAACACCTTTTGTAAGCGTAGGTGGAACCTTCTGTCTGTCCATTCATTCACCTGCCTTCTGTCAAAAGCTTAATTGGGTGTATCTGTTCTACTATAACTCTGGCATCATATGTTCCATCTGCCAAATCTACTTTTGTATGTGCAACCGCCCTGCCATATTCATCTGTATCTACAGAAGAAATAACATAATCCGTAGAAGCAATATGAGCAGTCATTCCGGTGTTAATAGTACTATTTTCTTCTGTCCCGGTGATAACAATATCAGCCGTGCCACCAGTCACTACTGCTTTCCCATCAACATAAGTTGTTATGGTACCCACTGCAGTCCATGCAAAAAAGCCAACAAAAAGTAATACCACTATCGTTAGTATTACCCACACACCTGGGGCAGTAACCCTAAGATAGTCAGTTAATTGTTCTGGAGATGATATTCTTTCAAGTGTTTTTTTTCTAAATATTCTGTTTTCCATGTCTCCCCCAATTAGTCTTTCATTTAGCTATTACGCCATGAAATTAACCTCGTTGTTACTTTTAACTAAACCAAAATTAGGGCAAGGCCTTCCTGTATTTTTGTAATTTGTATTTTCACATACAAACACACCTGTGTTGCCGCCTTCTTCTCTTTTCTGGCTTTTGTACTTTAACTTAGCACCGCACTTCTGACAGTATGCTGTTACGTCCCCCTCATCTATGCTAATACCGCCTACTACATTTTCTAAATCGTTTAATTTAAGCTCCATATGAAATACCTCCTTGTTTCTTTTTTATTATGATAGCATCCTACTTGTCACAGTAATGTCACACCATTCATGTATAAGAATATTTTTATTATATCTGATTATCCTTAGGCAACTCCTTTTATCACAGTAATTTCACAGATAAATTAACCCAACACCTCTTCCATTGCATCCCAATCAAACAGCTTTAGTAGCCTTGATAATTCTGCAATTTTTTTGGCATCCTCATCTGGCAACTTGTATTCCTTCACCTGCTCAATAACCATTTCTACTCCATCGTAGTCCATTTGGTCTACCAGTTCTTTAAGTGCATCATAAGCACTTTGTAATTCCTGAATATCGATTTCAGTTTTGTTGCTATCATCTGCTTTACTATCGTCTTCAGCAAGCTTTGCCAGTTTGGTTTTAAATTCCAAATAATCCTCTAGCAGCTCTTGAGTATTATCATTTATAAAATCTATTTCTCTATTCTTGCCCGCCTCTTCCAAACGCTCTGCCATAGCGGATAAATCCAGTGCACCCACTATTCTGGCAGATGTCTTTAATGCATGGACTTTTACTGTGTAGAGCTTGTAATCCTGTTTATCAAAGGCTTCCCTGATAGCTTTGGCGTTCAAATCTATAGTTTCGTAGAAGTCTCGTATACTGTGAACATAAACTGGAATACCTCCAGAATTTTTTGCTCCTTCCACAGTATCAATTCCCTCTATTTCTTTTAGCCACAGCATATCATCAGGCAACTCAGTAGGCTCGTTAGACGCAATTTCTTCGGCTGGCCGCTCCTTGATTACATCTGATAAATGCTTCATTAATGTTTCTTCCATAGCCTTAGAATCAATAGGCTTTGAAAGATATCCATTAAATCCCTTAGAACGATAATAATCTGCTGCACCTTCAGATGTATTTGCAGTAAGTGCATAAACAGGTACATCTGGATCTATTTCTCTAAGCTTTTCAAGTGTTTCTATACCATCCATACCAGGCATCAAATGATCAAGAAGTACAACATGATATTTAAAGTTTTTCACCTTTTCAAGACACTCTTCGCCGCTTGTAGCTGTAGTGATATCTATCTGGGTTGGCTTTAACAGTGCTGTAAACACATTAAGATTCATCTGGGTATCATCTACAATTAAAACATGCCCATCCGGTGCAATAAATTTTGGTGCGTAGAAGCCATCAATAGCACTTTCCTCTCTTTCCTTAAAGTGGCCTATCTCAGTACCGTCTACAATATTCTGTGTAAATGTAAATATGAATTCTGAGCCTTCGCCATATACACTTTCACACCAAAGGTTTCCACCCATGAGTTCACTAAATCTGCGGGAAATATCAAGGCCTAGACCTGTTCCCTGAATTGCACTGTTTCGTTCCTCATCAAGACGTTCATAGGCTGTAAATAATTTATCAAGATCCTCCTCTTTGACACCAATACCTGTATCCTTTACAGATACTCTGACATCGCAAGTTCCTTCTGTACGATTAACAACCTGCACATTTAATTCAAATCCACCTGACTCAGTGTATTTAACAGCGTTTGTAAGCAGATTTAGTATTATCTGCTTGATCTTTCCAGCATCACCATATAATACTTTCGGAAGAGTCTCATCTACCTTTACTTTAAAGTAAAGATCCTTTTCTTCACTTCTGCCTCTTATCATTGTGATTATTGTACGAAGCTGGTCCTCAGGCTTATATTCCTGCTCCACAAGATGCATTTTGCCTGATTCTATTTTTGATATATCAAGGATTTCATTAATTAAGCTTAGCAATGATTCAGATGCAGTTCTTATATCCATAGCGCTGTTGATAACTGTCATCAAATATGGTTTTGGAACCCCATCAGGCTTCTCTCTCAAAATGATTTCATCCATACCCATAATGGTATTAATAGGAGTACGGATTTCATGAGACATATTTGCTAAAAATCTGGATTTAGCAGAATTAGCACGCTCCGCTTCATCCTTTGCCTGCTGGATTTCAACATATTGCTTTCTAATGACTGTCTGCGTCATAATCCACCAAACCACAAAAGCAGTCATAGCTGCTCCCAAAAGCACCATGAAAACTCTTACGATAGTTCGCTCAAAGAATCTTGGCTCTTTTATTATCTTGAACTGAGTATCATACAGCACATTTTGTGTACCATTTTCAAGGACCTGTATATGAAGGGTGTAATTGCCATATCTTAATCCTGTAAACTCTAAAGCTGTAATTTTTTCTCTGTAATCTGTCACTCCCAAATCAGTGGTTCCCTCAAGATAAACCTTTATCATTGGGTTGTTTAAGGAATAATCTAAAATCGCAGGAACGATTTGTATACGTCCGCTCGTAGCAGGTATAGTGTAAACTCCATTCTCATCAGGACTTAAGATTTCATTATCAACATATATATTAGTTACCGCAGTCTTTATCCACACATCCTTACTGTAATAATTGTTAATGTTGACAGCGCACACTCCATCCATACTAGACATGTATAGTGTGCCATCTTCATCCATATCACTATACTCCATCATGATTGGCAAACTGCTAAGTCCATTTGCAATCGAATAATGACAATAATTTTGAACATTGTCCTCAAGCATTTCTTTAGCGTCAACCTGATAGATTCCGTCAGATGCAAGTATCCATAATCCGTCGTTATCATCAAAATAGATATTATCGTTATTGTTATATGGGAATGACTTAACACAAGTAATCACTCCATCTTTCATATACTCGATTGAATTTGATGTAACAATCCAATAAATCTGTCTTTTCTCATCCCATTTAACTCTATTGATAACATCACTTGTCAGGCCATCTTTAAGGGAGAGGGTTTCAACCTTTCCGTCTTTGTAAACATATATACCAGAGCCATCGGTTGCTATATATATTTCACCGTTTCTGCCATTCTCAACGTCGAGAAATACAGTATTATTTATTCCATCTTCTCTATCTAAAACATCTACAATCTTATCGTCCTTAACAATGGCAAGGCCGCCATTAGTCGCTGCCAGTGTTTTTCCGTCTTCAGAAGGCAGAACGCAGCGCACCTCATTACTTGGCATTCCATTTTCTGTAGTGTAGCTAATAATAGTGCCATCAGCCTTCTGACAGACAAGTCCTCGTTCATTTGCAAATGATGCCAGCCAAATATTGCCAGCTTCATCCTTATTTACGCAACGAATTCTTGAGCCTTCCATATAATCTGTCAACTCGTTTTCAATTGGAGTTTCAAGGTCTTTTAAAATTCTAAGACCATCATTAGTTGCTATGTAAAGATCGCCATTTAATAGGCATGTTGAGTTTACAATCTCTTTATCTAACCCGGCTTTAACTGTAATGTTAGAAAAATTATTGCCAACCAGTTTCATCACGCCCTGAAGGGATGAAGCAATCCAGATATTTCCTTGATAATCGGAGGTGAGCATTTCGATTCCTCCTGAAATAGGCATATCATTGATAACATGGTATTCTTCATTTTCATCAAGGTATCCGAATTTACTCTCAGAGGCTACCCAGATTCTTTCACAGGCAAATTCAATCCACTTGATATTATCAAGTGGCGCAACCTCTATTTCGTCCATCTGATTTAGTTTTTCGCCATACTTGCCATGATATAATTTGTCAGATTTTGTTCCAATATAGACTTTGCTTGAATCAGAAGGGTCAGCATAAATATTGGTGATGTTCTTATTACCCAATTCTCCTGCCTTATAAAAAGACAGCACTTCCCCTTCTTTTAATGAAAAAATGTCTCCTGCTTTTGTGTAACCATAAATAGTTCCATCTTTTGCAGCATCCATTCTTAAGATTCTTTTATTATTGAGATGCTCATCATTTAATCGCTCTATGTTTCCGTCTGCATCAACATAATTGATTCCCTCAGTAGTGCCGATAAATACACAGCCATCACTATCCTCAGCGAATGTTCTGATTGATGAAGACGCCAAGCCATCTTCCGTTGTAATATGATGAGGTGTGCGATTACTATCGAAATATATTACGCCATTATCATTAGTTCCTATCCATATTCTATGGCTGGAATCCTCGAATAAAGCTCGACCACTGGTCAATCCTTCTGGCTCAGTAAAACGTACAAATGATTTGCCATCATATCTTATGACACCACTATAGCCACAAATCCAGATAAAGCCATCATCGCTGGACATAACATAATTAGCTTCAGATGTAGGCAGCCCATTGGTAGCGTCGTAAATTTGCGCATAATATCCCATTTGGTCTAATTGCCCAGTGGCTGCATATCCACCACCAATCTGAACTTTGTTGTTCTCAGAATCAGTTTCTTTTGCATTCACAGAAGTAGTAATTCCCAAAACAGTCAAGCCAAGCAATGCAGCAAAAACCGATAGTTTACGCATCATCTTATTCATATTAGCCCTATTCTTTTTTATTCTTTAGTTACAAAATAGACTTTTAGTTTGTTAAGTAATTCTTCTTTTCCTATAGTCTTTAAGAAATAGCCTTCTGGCTTTAGAGCCATAACAGACATAACGCTTTCTTTATCATCTCTACCAGTTAAAAACATAACCGGAATGTCCCTTGTATCAGGATCCGCTCTAAGCATTTCAAGAACCTGTGGGCCATCTGTTATTGGCATTTCATAGTCAAGTAGAATCAAATCTACTTTATTAGCTCCCAGCCACTTTATAGCTCTAAGGCCAGATGTAGCCATAGATACTTTATATGTATCCTTAAGCCATTCACGTACCAGATTCATGTAGTTTGGATCATCGTCTACAACCAGAATACTCTTTTTTAATTCTCCAGTTGAAACCTTAGTACCATAGGAATTGACAACCTCGATGAAATTATCATAATCCAGAGGTCTAGGTAGTATGGAGTAGATTAATATCGATGGTATTCCATGTGCAACTATTTCTGTATCTGTTGGCTCTCCAATAAGGATTACGCGCTTGTCATCATCTTCCATCTTGTCTACAAGGAAGGTTCTGATTTCATCTTCAAGGCGCTCATCCTTTTCCATGTAAAATGTGATTAGTGAAATGTCATCCCACTGTTCATTTATTTTATTTAGGGATGGAGTCACAAATACCGCATCTATATCCGCATCTGCCAATTTTTTCAGCAGCACCCTTATAATAAATGATTCTTTCTCGCCAATTATAAGTATTTTATTCTGTCCCATTATTTCTCCTCCGATTATTTATCGTTTAATAATTCTTCCATCTTATCCCAATCGAAAGTCTTTAATGCCTTTTCTATTTCGACTATCAAATCACTTACATCCTTCGGGAGTTGATATTCATGAATCTGTTCTAATACCATTTCAATAGAATCATAATCCATCTGTGGTGCTAATTCTTTAAGAGCCTCAAGCGCTCCTTCCAATTCATCCTCAGGTATAAGAGGCTTATCGCTGTCGTCTTCAACTATTATCAATTCCGCCAGCTTATCCTTAAAGGCCTTGTATTCTGATATTAATTTGTCGTTGTTTTCTACTATAAAATCAAAATCATAACCCTTACCAGCTTCTTCTAACTGTCTGGCAAGCTCTGACAATTCCATAGCACCAATTATTCTTGCAGAACTTTTCAGTGCATGTACCTTAACTGTATAGAACTTAATATCTTTATCTTTGAATGCCTTGTCGATAATATTAACATTTGCATCCAATGTCTCTAAGAACATTTTAAGAGAATTGATAAAGCCATCAGCTCCACCGCTGTAGACTATTCCGTCCTCTGTTGAAATTCCTTCAACATCTTCCAGCCATCTATATTCATCTGGAAGCACCATGGCCTGCACTGGCAAATCTGCCTCATCCACATCCATAACAGCATTGTTAGGCAGATATTTTCTAATTGTTTTTTCAAGTGTCTCTCCATCAACCGGTTTTGGCAGATATCCATCAAAGCCTCTTGATGTATAGAATTCTTCGCCGTTAGAGATATAGTTTGCAGTAAGTGCTATGACTGGTAAATCTTTGCCGCTCTCTCTAATCTTTGTAACAGTCTCTATACCATCCATTCCTGGCATCATATGGTCAAGAAGGATGATATCGTAATTTGATTCAGCCAGCTTTTGTAAACATTCCTCGCCAGAAGCTGCCGTTACGATATACATTTTTGTAGCTGACAGTAAGCCACGGATTACAGAAAGATTCATTGGATTATCATCAACAACAAGTACCGATGCATCCGGAGCAACAAATCTTGCCACGTAGGCACCCTTTGATGGTATGTTTTCAAGCTCTTCGAACTCACCCATCAAAGTATTCTCGACTACCTTTTGATTCAATTCTAAAGTAAAGGTAGTTCCTCTGCCATATTCACTAGAGCATTTCAAAACACCACCAAGCATTTTTGCAAAGTGTCTAGATATATCAATGCCTAGTCCTGAACCTTGGATGTTGCTGCTTTTTACTACATCAAGCAATTCAAAGGCGGAGAATATTTTTTCTATTTCCTCTGGCTTCATGCCGATTCCAGTATCAACAACTGTGAATCGTATTTTACAATCCTCCTGCTTTCTCTCAAGCATTTCTACATTAAAGGTTATCTCACCTTCCTCTGTATTTTTTATAGCATTGCTCAAAATGTTATTAAGAATTTGCTTTATCTTGTTAGTATCACCGTATACTTTTTCTGGTAAATTTTTATCTACATTTACTATGAATTTCAGGTCTTTGGCATCGCTCTTAACTCTTATCGCATTTACGATATTTTTCAGCAGGTCCTTAAGATTATATGCATGCTCATCTAAATGCATATTTCCCGATTCTATTTGTGATATATCCAAAATGTCATTTACTAAACTAAGTAATGAATCTGCAGCTGACTGTATATCTTTAGAATAGCCTGTAATTGTGTCATAGTATTTACGAGGTACCTCTGAAGCGTCCTCCCTTAAAATCATTTCATTCATACCCATTATGGTATTAATAGGAGTACGAATTTCATGTGAAATATTGGTAAGGAATCTGGATTTTGCAGTATTTGCTGCCTCTGCTTTGTTCTTAGCTTCTTCCAAATCATTAAGATTTTTAATCTCAAAGAAATATAAAAGAACAACCATTCCAACAAGGGAAATATTAGTAAGCGAGAGTCCGTAAGCATGTATCTGAATCAAGGTTGCAATATATGGAACCATCGCAAACAAGAAAACCGGAATAAACTCTATCTTTGATAAAACTTTTCTATACATTAGAACTGATACTAATTGAATGGTAAGCATCACAAGCGGAATGATATAGCAAACATAAAATCCCTTTCCGCGAGTGTACCTATTCATTTCATCAAATGTATAGTAAAAACCATTAAACTGTGAAATTACCAGCAGAATAACACCGATAGTAAATAATATCTCGTTTATTCTTAACTGAACAGGAACGCGATTAAGTTTATCTTCTTTTCTATACAAGTCTATCAAATACAAGTTAAAAGCATGTGTAGCAGCTATTGAAAATAAGAATACACCAAAATTACTAATTCTTACCATCCAATAGCCGAGTGTACTTGTTTGGCCTCTAAAAATATACGCATAGCGATCAAACATGAGCAACAACATCGATACAGCCTGCATATATAGCAAAGCCTTTCTTCGTGTAGCTGTCATGGTCTTCGTATTTGCGGTGAATATCATTAAGACTCCACAGGCGCCGCTCAAATACAGCATCACACTTAATTGTATTTCTTTTAATAATTCCATTAATTATTCCTCTAAAGTAACTCTCTAGCTTCGCTATTTTTTATTTGAGATAACTTTTCTTTGAATCCCCTATATTCTTTAAGCAATGTACCAGTATGGTCTGCTATAAACTCCAGGTTGTTATTATGTGCAGCCTCTTCTATGCTTTTAGCCAGTTGGCTAAGGTTTTTAGCACCTAGAATTCTAGCTGAGCTTTTTAGTGCATGGACCTTTATTGTATATAGCTTTAAGTCGCCGTCTTTATAGGCAGTTTCTATAGCAGCAGAGCTGTCATCTATAGTGTCATAGAAGTTATTAACAGACATTATATAAGTCTCAACCCCGCCATTTGCTCTTATGCCATCCGAAACAGATATACCCTCAACCGATTTCAACCATAGGTATTCTTCTGGAAGCTCTGCATTTCTATAATCAGTCTTCCATTTATCTGCTTCCATTACGATGTCATCACTGAGATGCTTTCTTATTATTTTTTCTAATTCACGGCCATCCACTGGCTTTGAAATATAACCAGTAAAGCCCTTGCTCTCGTAGAAATCATCACTTTCAACCAGTGTGTTTGCCGTAAATGCATAAACTGGCAGATCAGGATATTTATTCCTGATTTTTCCAATGGTTTCAATTCCATCCATACCTGGCATCAGATGATCCAAAAAGACTACGTCATATTCACCAAACTTGAGCTTCTCCAAACATTCCTGTCCAGAAGTTACCACTGTAACAAATACTTTAGTTTCTTTTAATAGTCCCTTTACAACCGTTAGGTTCATAGGATTATCATCAACAACAAGTACAGATGCATCCGGAGCAACAAATAATGGTTCATAAGGGCCAGCGCTCATTTCCTCATCATCCTCGTTGAATGTTCCAATTGGAATATCAACTACGATTTCCTGCTCCACAATAAATTTAAACTCAGAACCCTGTCCATAAACACTCTCACATGTAAGTGAGCCATTCATTAATTCTGCAAACTGTCTTGAAATATCAAGGCCAAGCCCTGTGCCTTGTATACTAGTATTTTTCTCTTCCTCTAGTCTTTCAAAAGCAGAAAACAGTTTCTTAATATCCTCTGGCTTAACACCAATTCCCGTGTCCTTAACAGAGAATAATAGCTTGCAGTTATTCCCCTTCTTTTCCAGCACTTTGATAGTTAAAACAAATCCGCCCTCTTCAGTGTACTTAACAGCATTGGTAAGAAGATTTAATACGACCTGCTTAATCTTTCCGTAATCGCCGTATAGCTTTTTAGGAATGTTTTCATCTATGTCTAAATCAAAGCTTAGATTCTTTTCCTCACTGCGGACACGAATCATCTTAACCATTCCACGTATCTGATCAGCCGGACGGTATTCGCTATTCACAAGATGCATCTTTCCAGATTCTATCTTGGACAAATCTAAAATGTCGTTAATCAATCCCAAAAGTGTCTCGGCTGCCGAACGGATATCTATCGCATAATTGATTACAGACATGTAGTAGCCTTTATCCACTCCATCTCCGTTTTCCCTAAGAAGCATTTCGTCCATACCAATAATGGTATTTATTGGTGTACGAATCTCGTGAGACATATTGGCAAGGAATCTGGATTTTGCACTATTGGCTCTTTCTGCCTCTTCCTTCGCCGCTTGAATTTCTTTGTATTGACGTCTAATAATTGTGCTTGTCATTACACGCCATACAATAAATCCAACTAAGATTGCCACAAGAGCTGCTAGCAATATTCTGATTACCGCCAATTCAAAAATATGTGGCTTCTTTTCTATATTGTAAGTTGAGTCCTGATATACTTTGCCTGTGACTTCGTCTACAATCTGCAAATGCAATACATAACTTCCATATCCAAGCCCAGTGTACTCAAGTGCTCCTACTTCGCTTTGAACTTCAGTTATTCCTGAATTCTCATCCCCCTCAAGAAATACTTTTACAATCGGATCAGAAAGAGTGTAGTTAAGAATTGCCGGACGCATCATAATTCTTCCTGCATCTGCCGGAATCACATATACACCTTCCTCATTTGGAGTAACCGCCTGATCATCATAGGTAATTTCTTTTACTTCGATTCTTATTTCACTAGTCTGCCTAAAGAAATTATTAATGTTAACATGATTAACTCCTGTTCTACCGGCTATATAAAGATTGCCCTCAGCATCAATATCGCTATATGAATTTGCTGTAGGAATGCTGGTAAGGCCATTTACACTGTTGTACAAAGAATAATCAACAATATGATCTGCAAGCATTGCCTCAGCATCCACACAATACAAACCACATGAAGATGAAACCCAATAGTTATCATTGCTATCGCATACAATATCGAAATTATTATTGTATGGGAATGTTGTTATCGGATATACTTCTCCATCTCTTATAAACTCAATTGAATTTGATGTGAGTACCCAGTTTACACCATGGTCTGCATCTGGTTTGATTTTAAGAATAACGTCTGATGTGAGCCCTTCGTCTCTCTCTATATGAGTTAGCGTATCATTACTATAACTGTATAGACCACCACCGTCTGTACCAATATATATTACCCCATCATATCCTTCGGATACTGTAAGACAAACTCCATTTTTAAGCCCATCCGCTGGAGTGATTGTTCTAGTAACAACACCGTCTTTGAGTAGGGCCACGCCTTTGTTTGTACCTACCAGAATTGTTCCATCTGAAGCAATTGAAGTGCATCTTACTCCATCATCTATAAATCCATTTTCTTCATTGTAGAGAGTTATCTCTCCACTATTTGAATAATGAACTAATCCATAGCCATTTGTGTAGCTAGATACCCATAGGCCGTCCTCAGGATCTCTCATGATACATCTGATTCTTGTTTCAGCCAGCATATCGGTAAGTTCATTAGTAACTACATTATTGTCCTCATCTACAGCCTCTAAGCCTTTATCTGTTCCGATATATAAAACACCATCATATTTGCATGTTGTGTTTACTACCTCTGGCTCAAGTCCTGCCAACTCACTGATATTTTGGAAATTACTAGTTATAATTTCGCAAACACCCTGACGAGAAGATGCCAGCCATATATCTCCCTGATAATCTGATGTGAGCATCTCAATTGCAGTATCTACCGGCAGATTCTCGATAACATTGAAGTTGTTATCTGCATCAAGATATCCTACAACATTGCCTCCGATTATCCAGACTCTTCCACATGCATAGGTTATATTTTCAATCTTTGTTGTATATTCGCTTAAATCTATTTCTGTTAGTTCTTTTAAATTGCTGGAAATAGAACCATAGTAGACAATACCTGTATCTGTTCCCATATATAAATACTGGGAAGCTTCAGGATCTGGGTAAGCAATAGATATGGTGTCCTTTAATATATCCGCATTTACGTAGTAATTTATTATCATTTCATTTTGGATAATAAATACGTCACCATCTTTTGTATTACCAACAATTCTTCCTACATTATCAGTACACAGATGTTGTACGAATTTACCAGCAAGTCTTTCATCGCCCAAATCTGTCACTTTGTAATCCGAGCTAATATAGCAAACGCCACCTGTTGTACCTACAAATATGTTGCCGTTTTCGTCTTCGGCGAACGCTCTAATTGTAGAGGCTGGCAGCCCCTCTTTATAAGTAATTTGCTTTGTAGTATCGCCGTCTATAACAACAATACCGTTATCATTTGTACCAACCCATATTCGCCCTTGGCTATCCTCGAACAAAGCTCTGGCGTTAGTCAGACCTGTAGAAGAATCCTGTCTTGTAAATGTTGAACCGTCGTATTTTATAATTCCACCATAGCTACCAATCCAGATATAGCCATCGCTGGTTGCCAATACACAATTGGCATCTGAAGTAGGCAGTCCATCAGACGAATCATATAGTTTTGTGGCATAGCCAACTCCATCAATCTGGCCGGAAACCGCATAACCTCCACCGTTTTTCTCAAGATTCTCCGTGGCGGAAGATACTGCGTCCGCTTGTTGGACATTTTTCTTAGCCTCTGTATTCAAACTAGCCATCGTTATAATCACTGACGATGCCATCATTGTAGCAAGTAACCTCTTGCAACTCATATATTTCATAAAACTCTTGCCCCCTATGCAAAGTATGTGGCTATTCTTGATACTTTCTCAATACTCTTCTTACTTCTTTCTCTGCTTCAACAAAAACTTCTACACATTTTGGATCAAAATGTGTACCTGCATCCTTTACAATAATTCCCATTGCCTTTTCAAATGGCATTGGGTCTTTATATACTCTTCTAGCTGTTAGGGCATCGAATACATCTGCAACTGCCATGATACGTGCAGATAGCGGTATTACTTCTCCCTTCAATCCTTCTGGATAGCCTGAGCCATCCCATTTTTCATGGTGATAAGCCGCCATGTTTCTAGCTTCTTTCAAATAGCTCTCACCTTTAACTGTGCTAATAGCTTTCTCCATAATCTGCTTACCAGCTGTAGTATGAGTCTTCATGATTTCATACTCTTCATCTGTAAGTTTGCCCGGCTTGTTTAGCACCGCATCAGGAATATTAATCTTACCGATATCATGTAATGGTGCTGACATTTCTACATCGGCAATAAATTTAGGTGTAAGTTTCTTAGCGTAATATCCCTTTTTCTGTAAACCTGCCAAAATGATTCTTACGTAATCAGCTGTCTTAAGGATATGATAACCAGTATCTGAATCACGGTTTTCCACCAAGTCCGCCATTGTGATTATCAGACCAGTTTGCATTTGGTTAATAGCCTTAGACTGCTGTCTAACATCACGCATCTTCTCTGCAGTATCTTCTGTCATTCTGCAAAGTGCCTTGTATAAGTTTTCTATTTCATCTCCGGTATGAATATCCAGAGCCTTTATCTTTCTAACATTTTCCTCTAATGCAGTCTGATTATCATTCTCTGACATAAAATCATTAGTGTAAGATGCCATACTGTTGATTGGATACACAAGGAAATACCTTGATAACCACATACCATAGGCAAGAATCAGCATGAAAAATCCTGAGAAAATTAAAGTTACCTTGATGATATATCCAATAAGATAATCAGAGATATAATTCATCTTTACATCTGCGCACGCATAACATACTGTTTCGCCAGCAGAATTTCTTACAGGATAGTACTGGGTAATAACCCATCCTGATAAATCATCTGATTCAATTGGCTCTATCTCTTCACCCCTAAACAAATCATCAAGATATGGTTCAAAGGCCTCTTCAAATTTAATGATATCTCCATTTACATATGCTTCAACATCAGGTGTTTCCAAATCGAAGACTACCTGACAGCCATCATCTCTCATCTTGAGAACGTAGAGATATTCCACGCCTTCATAGCTGGCTCTAATGTCATATAAAGCGTTTTCAGTCTCAACATAGTCCCCTAACTCTCTACCTTTTTTTATGTAGGAATCAACTCTATCTGGATTGATTACTTTTGATGCCATCTTTGCTGCACCTATTGCATTTAACGTATAGCTTACCTTGGCATTCTCATAGAATAAGTGAACACTGATAATTCCCATGATGAGTGTAATAAGTACTGCTGCAACCACAAGCATTCCAGTGACTCTCCTCTGAAGCTTGCCACCATTTTTCTTTGATGACAGCTTCATTCGCTTCATATCAACTGCAGAAAGGGGACGCTGTTGCCAACCTACATCCCATATTCCATCCAAATTCTTTTCTGGAATGAATCTAAGAACAACTACAACAGCAATAGTAGAAATACCCTTGTCGATTATATTTAGACAAATATTAATTAAAACAAAGCTAATGAAAAAATTAAGTTTTAAATGATTTGAAAGATATTCAGAGGCATGAGCCACCTCTACAAACTGAGGCTGGTGTATAAGTGCCAGCTGTATAACAGAACCTAGTCCCCCTGAAACTAAAGCTAAAATAAGAATATATAAGACTAGGCTTAATTTATTTTTGAAATATTTACGATGAACAAATATTGCAGTAACGCCTGCTATTAGCACACTGAGAATAGCATAATAAATAGCGAAGGGATTGAAAAAGCTACAAAACAGATTGGTAAATACAGCAACCAAAAATCCTGGCAGCATTCCACATACTGCTCCAACACCTATCGTCGCAATAGTATCGAAATATATAGGCATACCTGACGTATATGTGAAATAACCAAACAATACGTTGATTATTACACCACCAACTATAGCCACTATATTTAGAACTACATTTTTATCTACCTTCCTGTCTCGCTTCTTCATCCCAAATCCCCTCGCGTAAAAACCTAGTAAATATTATATCATATGCTCAATATTTGCTCCATCTTGTCCCAATCGAACACCTTCAGTGCCTTCTTAAGTTCGCTGAAGATTTCCTCATCTTTTTCTGGGAGCTTGTAGTCTTTTAATTCATCAAAAAGCATCTCTATGGCATCATATTCCATCAATGGAATCAACTCTTTTAGCGCCCCATAAGCATCTTCAAGCTCTTCTTCACTGATTGGAGTTTTGTCTGAATCGTCACATGAATTTGACTCTTCATCTATTCCATAGACATCCTTCATTTGATTATAAATACTTTGATAAATCTCCAAGGTTGAATCCGTATTTGCGGTTATTGTATCTAAATTATTATCCTTTCCAGCAAGTTCAAGCTCTAACGCCTTTGCGGATAAATCATTAGCTCCAATCAACCTTGCAGATGATTTTAGTGCATGTACCTGTATTGTATAATCCTTAATATTTTTTGATTCATAGTAGTCTCTAATCATCTGAATGCGTTCTTTTGATGTGTCATAGAAGCTTCTACAAACCACAAGATAAGTATCTTTATCGCCTGCCGTTGCAATACCTGCATCTACATCCATTTCTGGAATGTTTCTCAATGCATTTACCACTTCGTCATCTTCGGTAATATCATTTGTTTCCTCGTCTGCAGCTACTGTAATATCGTATATCTTTTTATCCTCCGGAAGATATTTATCAAGTGCTGCTTCTAATTCCATGCCATCAATTGGTTTTGATAAATAATCAGTAAAACCAACAGCAAGATATTGTTCTTTTGCCCCCTTAACTGCATTTGCTGTAAGAACAATTATCGGAGTATCGGAGTTGTCTGGACACATCTTTCTTATAGATTCAAATGTCTCTTCTCCACTCATTCCCGGCATCATTGCATCAAGGAAAATGATATCGTATTTTTTGTGCTGACATAACTCTATTGCCTGTGGACCTGAGCCAACAGTCTCAACTTTTATTTGAGTTCTCTTCATCAGATTCTTGGCAACTATCAGATTCATTTCTACATCGTCAACTACAAGTGCAACTGCATCTGGTGCATGGAACTGTTCTTCGGCATCCTCAGCAACAACTGTTTCTGCCTTTAATTTGTAATCGCCAATTGTATCGCTACCAGAATATGACTGCTTAATTGCAAATGAGAATGTTGATCCCTTACCATATTCACTGACAACTTCCAAATTGCTGTCCATCTTTTCAAGAAGGCTCTTTGTGATACTCATTCCAAGACCTGTTCCCTCTACCTTCTTGTTTCTATGTTCATCAATTCTTTGATATGGTGAGAATAGCTTTTCAATATCCTCCTCTTTAATTCCTATACCTGTATCAGAAATACTAACTTTAAGCATTATGTTTGTATCATCAACAGGTTCATAGTCCATTTCAAATGTAACAGAACCTTCCTGCGTGTACTTTACAGCATTGCTTAAAATGTTCATCATGATTTGCTCAATTCTTACATCATCGCCATATAAGTTTTGAGGAATTCTCGGATTGATAATCACATTAAAATCAAGCTTCTTCTCACTTACTTTTGGACGAATCATATTAAACAAATCATTTACAAGGACACTCAAATCATAATCGCTGAGTACCAATTCCAGCTTGCCTGATTCGATTTTTGAAAAATCAAGGATATCATTAACAAGTGCAAGTAATGTCTTACTGGCATTTCGAATATCCCATGCATATTTTTTGGTAGTGTCCTCTTTTGACTCTCGTGTAATCATTGTTCCCATACCAATAATGGCATTGATAGGTGTTCTGATTTCGTGAGACATATTTGCCAAAAACTCAGATTTCATCTTGTTGGCCTCTTCTTCCATTCTAAGAGACCTTTCAAGAGCTGCTGTCTTTTCAGCCTGAAGTTTCTTTACTATTTCTTCATGCTCTACATTTTGCTTTTTGGTTAACGTATATACGGTTCCATTTGCCATTGAAATAACAACTGAAATTGTTATCAACAGGAGGATGAAATAGAAGTACATTTTAAACAAGGTAGTCTCAAATACTTCTCTCTCTTTAGTGATGTTGTAAACCTGTTCTTCTATAACAGTGTTATCCTCGTTTAGAACCTCAATATGAAACTGGTAATCACCATAAGGCATTCTGTAGTAAGATACAGCCTCTAAAGAGCTGGACTGAACCTTTGTCTTTTCTGTATCTATTCCAGACATATAGTATCGTATATACGGATCTGTAGGTGTAAAGTTGTTCAAATCAAAATAAATATCAGTTTTACTTGTTCCTCTAGGAATTACAATAGTATCTCTACTTGTAATACTAGAATAATTTCCGTCTAGTGATAAGCCTGTGATTTTTGCCTTATATGAATCTACAGCCAGTTTATAATCATCTATGCTAAGGGAATAAGTTCCAGTACTACCACACAAATAAATACAGTTATCTTTGCAAACATAGTTCCAAGCATTACTTGTCAAACTACCTGGCAATCCAGCCTTTGAATCTATAAGTGTAAAAGCATTTGAGCTATCGTTAGATATAAGATTCTCGTATCTAACAACATAAATACCAGCACCGCCCAAAATAAATACATTACCATTATCATCCTGGTATAAATCATAGTTGTTGAAAAATGGTATTCCTGAAAGCTCTCGGACTTTATACTCGCTATCCATATAGCAAAGTCCACTGCCAGTCATGACAAAGTACCCTTCGCCCATCTTATCTTCAACTATTCTAAGAATAACGCTGGAGCACAATCCATCATTTTTATTAACATATCTTTCTACTTTGTCATTCTTAATGACTACAATACCGTCACCATCGCTGCCTGCCAAAATAGTTCCATCATCACACTCTAAGGCGTTAAGTATTGTTGCGTTTTTTAGTTCCTCGCCGTATACCAGAGTCTTTTCAATTTCGTGATTGTTAATTATTGTGAGACCATTCTCACCGGAAACAATCACCCTTCCATCTGAAAGGCAAGTAACATATCTTTGTTTTCTATCATCAATCTGTGGCAGATCATCACGGATATATTGGCGGAACTCGCCGTCCTTTGTTATGCACATCAGGTTTTTGCCATAACCTGCAATAATCAGATTGTCTTCCTTATCCTTCGCTAATGTACGGACTCTTATGCCGCTATAGAAATCTGTTATCTCATTTGTAACACTATCACTATTTTCGAAATCAAGAATAACTAAACCATCATCTGTTCCAACATAGTACAGGCCGTCTTTTTCAATTATCGCATTTGCTACAGACGGCTTAACATTGCAAACAACAAACATATCCGTAAATGCGGAATGGCTCAAGCAAAGCAATCCTCTTCTGTATGAGGTAAACCACAAATCGCCTTGATAATCCTCATAGATTTGTTCTACTGAACTATCGAAACTTCCTGTATTGATCTGGTTAACAGTTCCATCAGTAGCAACAGAACCAATACCTGTATCTGCCGCTATAAACATATATCCACTCTCGTGGAAATACATATTATTAATATAAACAAATCCCGGTGTTTCTATAGTACCTGCCAACACATATTCTCTATCAACCTTTTCGTATTTGTAAATGCGTTGAACATCAGTGCCTACATACAGCGAACCTTCGCCATCAAATTCGATGCTGGTAGCCTCATCGCACTCGATTGTGGCAAATCTATTGGCATCCTTTCCAGAGAACACAGAAATAATTCCAACTGTGTTAAGCACAGCAACATTTCCCTCATGGTCAACTGCCTCTCTTGAAACGTTGCCGATATCACCTACACCGCCTACAACAGTAAGCCCAACATCATTGGATCTAACTATAGAAAGACCTGCTGTGGTTCCGATGTAATAGCTTCCATCATTTCCCTGCTCAATTGCGCGAACGGAATTAGAAAGCAATCCACTATCAGAATTTATTACAGTGACATTTATTTCATCATCCAGAATTGTTACGCCTGCACCGTTTGTACCAACCCAAAGATTATCCTCTGAATCAACATACAAACACTGGACTGATCTAATGGAATCTACAGAATCCAACAATTCGAATTCCTTGCCATTAAATCTGTATAACCCGCCGTAAGTACCTACCCACATACTTCCATCTGAAGTCTGGGCCAGCGCATTAGCACAACCTCCTATAAGTCCATTATCACTGTTGTAGATTCTTTGAATAAAATTGACATTTAAAGCTGCTTCAGCGCTTGTAGCATGCGCAAAAGATAAAATAACTGCAGCCATAAGAATTGATAAAGAGACTTTGGCACCAAGAGATTTTTTTAATCTCTTAGCATTTTTCTTACGGATGTAGAACTTGTATGTTCTTCTGACAATATAAATCAGCATAAGTCCAACAAATGCATCTGCAAAGCAAATGTAAAAACAGCTTACAACCGAACATGTAGCTGATGACAAGCCGAAGTTCAATAGATAATCAAATAATGCATCAACTAAATAAATATCAAATCCATCAACGAATAAGGCCGGATATGCCATTATCAACATGACACCCTTTATTGCCGAGAATACTAAAATGTAACTGAGTACAGAAAAAAATCTTTTAAAAAATCTGTTTTTTCTGGTAAGTAAAAATACAGCTATAGCAAAAATAAAATCTACCAAAATAAGGTAAATATCTCTTCTAATAAAAATTGCAGAAATAACGCCGCTAATAATAGCTACAAGGCTACCTACAGCTGCGCCGCCATAATAGGATGCATACACTATTCCTGTCATGTTTAGGAAGCCTGGAAATTGAATTTTAATAGCTAACAGTCTCCCTACGACATTTATAATAATGCCCACCAGCAGATATATAGTTTTTTTCCTGTCGAACTTCGTCATCTTATAATCTACTCCTCAATGGAATCTACAATTTCTAAAAAAATATCTACGATAATTGGATCAAACCATTTACCTGAATTTGCCTTAAATATATTTTTAATTTCCTGCTCTGAGTACTTTCTTCGATAATCCCTCTCATGAATCATATCATCGTAGGCATCAGCCACAGCAACAATTCTTGCAATAAGTGGAATATCCTCCCCTGATTTTCCCATAGGATAACCACTTCCATCATACTTTTCATGATGATACATTGCAGCCAATGCTGACTGTGGTATAGATTTCATATTTTCAAGTATCTTTGCTCCCTTGATAGTGTGAATCTGGAGCAGCTTTTCATCCTCAGTAGAAAGCTGAGTACTCTTTTCCAACACGCGCTCTGGGACAGCGTAATTTCCAATATTATGAAGCATAGCGCCATAATAAATCACCTGGCAATCCTGCTTATCCATTCCCATTGCTTCGGCGATCTTTTTTGAATAATTGGCCACACGCAAAGAATGTTCCTTGTGATAGTAATCCTTATCATCAGCAAGTGTACCGCTAAGATTAAACATATCATCAATAATCTGATTTTGGATGTAAAGTGTACTTGTAAACTGCATGATAATAATAGAAATTATCGTCCATACAATTGTAAGCAAAGCCCACAATGGAAGTAGGATCAGGAAAATCATTCCTGTAGTTCCAGCGAAATACGATTTATTGATATGGTAGCTCATTACATAATCAGATAAATCATTATCCCCACTTAAGCTATATAAAATGAAACCGATATTAACCGCGCCAGAAAACTCCGCGGTTGATTTAAGTGGAACCTCTCCAGAATCACTTCCTTCGTATGGAAGATATACAAAATAATCACCACTATTCAATGGAATCAAAAGATCCTGTCCTGCAAGATAATAATTAAGAGTTATATCATCAATATTGTAGTTTCTCAAATCTATTTCTTGAACCTTTTCCTCACCATTTGAGAACTGATGGATTTCTACTGTTCCATTCCAACAATTATTTATATAGCATGAATCTTCAATATTTACTCTAAGCTTCCAATCAACCAGTAAGCTTTTAGAATTATTTGTTATGGTGGCCTCATATATTTTTCCGTTGATAACAACTCCATCGAAGGCATCATTCTTTTCCCAAGAATCAGTAAGTAGGCCTCTAGGATGTATATCTGCAGTAACATCCATAGACACCGTATCTGGAGTATCATACCTTTCCAAGGCATTAAATTTATTAATTTTTATAACATGAAAAACAAAAGAAATTAATAATAATACAAAAGAAACCCCTAGTACGATATAAACTCGCTTAATCTGTAACCTTATTCCTTGAAGTGACCCCATAACTCCCCCTCATTTTAACCATTTAAAATTGGATATAGCTATTAAATAGTATAAGACTTTTCAGTGCTAATTCCTACGTTTCACAGTTTTTTCACAAACATTTCTTCAAAAAAATGACTGTGGATAAATCCACAGTCGTTTAATACTATTTATTTATGACTTCTTGCTGACAGAACAATGAAATTGCCAGCAAGAATCCTGCTTTGCAGGACATGAAAATAGATAAATCTATTTTCATGGTATTTACGATTCCTGAA
The DNA here is from genome assembly GCF_000621865.1 of Pseudobutyrivibrio sp. MD2005. Classification (GTDB taxonomy): domain Bacteria; phylum Bacillota; class Clostridia; order Lachnospirales; family Lachnospiraceae; genus Pseudobutyrivibrio. The sequence continues at coordinate 3,398 of NZ_JHXE01000013.1, read as the reverse complement.
AAACTGATGTTTTTCAAGAATCTATAAAATCATACTTATTGAGCCAAGTAATTCCTCCACCTCTTCATCGGTAGGAATTCCATCATAGCAAAGAGCGTAATCAATTAGCTGTTCAAATGCACTCTTGCGGCTTTCTTCAAGTGGAAACAGCTCTGTAATAGGCTTTCTCCATCTTCCAAGCATTTCATTTAGCTCGCCAAGCTTTGGTGTAAGAATTTCCTTTTCTCTATTTCTAAGATATTGTGTAAGCGCTGGACTGTTTCCGCTACTAGAAAATGCTCCTACCAGATTCTGTTCCTTTAGGTAAGAAGGGAATATAAATGAACAATTCGCCTGGTCATCTACAACATTTACAGGAATGCCACCTTCTTTACATAGAATTGCAACTTGCCCATTGAATTCTTCATCATTGGTTGCAACCACTACAAGCTTTCTAGATTGTAAGTCATCTGGAATAAACTCTCTTTGCTCAAGAAGCAAATGATCTGTCTCCTCTGACAGAGCTGCCAATTCCATAGATATTTCTCTGGCAATCACATGTACCTTTGCACCAAAATCCAAAAGCACATTGACTTTTCTAAGAGCTACTTCTCCACCGCCAATCACTAAACAATTTGTATTTGTTAAATCTACAAACATTGGAAAATAAGCCATAGTCCCCTCCTAATAATCCCCTTATAAACTGAACTATATCAGAAAAATGTGTATAAATTATTATAGACTGCTTATTCTTCGTAGATTACAGATTTGTCTATCTGAGCAAGGGCTTTGTCTATTTCCTCCAGATATTCAACACCTATCTTACTCATTACAGCATTCTTTTTAGTGATGTATCCTATTTCCATAATGCTGTTTGGGTTTTCCTCGTCTTCCCTGTATGGCACAACAATATAGCCGTCGCCATTGTAATCGCCCCATATAATTCCAGAACAAAGAGTATAGCCATTCATAGCCTTTACTAAATTTAGCATAGTCGAACGGTCTGTAACACGTATTGTCTGAGGATATATATTCTCACTGAGTATTTCTTCAGCCAAATACTCACTGTTTTCTCCCTGCTCAAAATACATACAAGGATAATTTTTCAAATCTTCAAAACCAATAGAATCAAGTTTTGCCAATGGATGCTCATGCCATAGGTACACAAAGGCTCTGCACTTAATCAATGGATGAAACTCTACTGCGTGCTCGTTGAAAAGCTTTGTAAGAGCCTTGCGATTATGCTCGCTTATATAAAGTACTCCTATTTCACTTTTAAGAGTGCTTACGTCCTTTATAATGTTTTGTGTAGTAGTCTCTCTAAGGGCAAAGTCGAACTGATTCATATCATATTCTTTTGCCATATCAACAAATGCTCTTACAGCAAATGTATAGTGCTGTGTGGATACGCCAAACTTTCTTTTGTAAGTGCCTTCATCTTTGTACTTTTGCATTACTATATCGTATTGACGATAAAAGCCTCTTATATCCTCTAAAAACTCGGCGCCCTCAGGAGTAACAATAACTCCCTTATTTGTTCGCATAAAAATAGTAATGCCAACTTCATTTTCCAATTCCTGTATGGCACTCGTAAGTGTAGGTTGTACAATATAAAGCTTTTCTGCTGCCTTGTTCATCGAACCACACTCTTCAATAGTTAGAGCATATAGCACTTGTTGTATTGTCATGTCATTCTCCCTTTTGTCCTAAAAAACTACATAATAGTAAATTGTGCTGCTCGCAATATACCCACCATTTTAGTAGGTATTTATATATTATTTTTTTACTGTTCCTTTGTCAATAATACCAGCAGATTTCACATTGCTTTTCATATTTTTTATAAATATAATGAAATGAGCACTGTAGAAATCGAGGTAATTTAAATGAATAAAAAAGAAGTAAATGAAATAAAACGCAGGTTTAAAAAGGACTCTTGTAACTTCGATAAGATGGTTGGTTGTTATGTTGACGCCAACAAAGAAATCGTTCTTACCTTCAAAGAGACTTTCTTAAATCTTGAGGATGAGGAATTTCACAAGTATCTTGAGATTGCCAACAAATCAATGTCAGGTACTATTGGCAACAACCTTTTAGAGCTTCCTTTCGATCCTGAATCAGAAATAGAAGGCAGTGGTCACGATTTGTTAATGCGTCTTCGTGAATCTGGCCTTAAGGATGAAAAGCTACTTATCGAATACTACAACAGAATTATCGAGTCTTACGATTTTGTAGGAAACTATCTTATTGTACTATTCCACGATACTTACGATATTCCTGTAAAGACTACTGATAATCTTGAATTAGATGAATCTGAAGAAGTATACGAATATATCATCTGTGCTATCTGTCCTGTTCAGCTTTCAAAGGCTGCTTTAGGATATCGTGAAGCCGAAAACAGAATCGGAGCAAGAGATCGTGATTGGGTTGTAGGCCCTGTAGATACAGCATTTACATTCCCTGCATTTACTGAACGCACAACTGATTTACATGCTTGCCTGGCTTACACTAAGAACACAAAAGAGCCTCATGTGGAGTTCTGGGAAAACTGCATCGGTTGCGGCTCTCGCAAGACTACTACACAAAAGAAAAACGCTTTCAACAATATTTTAAATCAGGCACTTGGCGAAGAAACAGATGAAACACTTGAGACCAAGCTTGATATCCAGCAGAATCTTTCAGATTTTATCACTGTAGAGACAGAGCGCCTCGGCCAGGACGAGCCTATCATCCTTGAGCCACAGGATGTTGCTAATATCCTTACTGATTCTGGTCTTTCAGATGTTAAGGTAGAAAAGATTCAGGCCAATTTTGAAAACTATTTTGAAGAGCAGCTTCCTTTGGCGGAAGAAATTCTTGATGAAAAAGCCCTCAAAAACAATGAACTTCGCGTAGAAAAAAATGTCCTAAAGGAGCGCGTTGTAGATTTGACAAAACAGCTCAAAGAAGTTAGCGGTGTCACAGAAGATGGCAAAGAAGCAGACATCGTCGTAAAGGTTTCTGATGCTAAGGCGGCAGATGTCACTACAGCTTACGTAGACGGTAAGAAGTGCCTTTGCGTTCCAATCGAGCCTACCGATTTACTCATGGTAAATGGAGCTCAGATGTAGGGGGAACAAAGCTTGAAATAGAGTAGGAGGCGGTGACTAACCGCCGTCCTCTCACGGCACCGTACGTACCGTTCGGTATACGGCGCTTTCAATAGTTGACGTGCACAGACTGATAGGCTGTGGCTAAATCATAGAAGCCACTGTTTATCAGTCTTTCTTTTGTCATTGCCATGTTGACTGCGACTGTATGTGTGGTAAACCAATGTCCGCGCCGACTGTTACCAGCCAAAAGCGCCAAGTCCTTGGGCACGCCCATCTTTATGAGATTGCGTACTTTAGTTTTTGGCTTCTTCCACTGTTTCCATATACACA
>NZ_JHXE01000012.1 GCF_000621865.1 Pseudobutyrivibrio sp. MD2005 | reverse complement strand
CTGGTGTATCAGCTGTCGACCAACGGCATAGCTGAGTAGCCAAGTCTGGACGGGATAAACGCTGAAGGCATCTAAGCGTGAAGCCCCCCTCAAGATGAGATATCCCCTTCCTTTAAGGAAATAAGATCCCTTATAGACGATAAGGTAGATAGGTTCAAGGTGTAAGTGTGGTAACACATTCAGCTGATGAATACTAATAGATCGAAGGTTTATTCTAAAAAGGAAATGTGTAGTTAGGATGTAATTCTGAAATTTACTGTATGAAGTTTTGAGGTTGCTATAAATTTTATAATTTATAAGCAAGCCAAAAGCTTGCTATTTTTCATAAATAGTAAATATGGGGGCGTAGCTCAGTTGGGAGAGCACCTGCCTTGCAAGCAGGGGGTCAAGAGTTCGAATCTCTCCGTCTCCACTCAATAGTTTTTGCTATTGTTTGTATTCCTCAATAGCTCAGTTGGTAGAGCACTCGGCTGTTAACCGAGTTGTCGTAGGTTCGAGTCCTACTTGGGGAGCTCAGTTTCAATTTTTTTGCCGATGTGGCTCAATTGGCAGAGCAGCTGATTTGTAATCAGCAGGTTATCGGTTCGAGTCCGATCATCGGCTTTTATATCGGGGTGTGGCTCAGTTTGGCTAGAGCACCTGGTTTGGGACCAGGGGGTCGCAGGTTCGAATCCTGTCACCCCGATTCATATGGCGAGATAGCTCAGTTGGCTAGAGCACACGGTTCATACCCGTGGTGTCGAGGGTTCGAATCCCCCTCTCGCTACTTAATGTGTGTGTGTAGCTCAGCTGGATAGAGCACTTGGCTACGGACCAAGGTGTCGGGAGTTCGAATCTTCTCACGCACGCTTATTTAAAAGAAAAAGAGATAGATTGCCTATCTCTTTTTTTTTCACCCACTTTAGTATAGTTTTTTCTTGACGTATAAAACAAACTGTCGTACAATCAGTTCAATTGAATAGCATCTTCAGGGCAGGGTGTGATTCCCTACCGGTGGTATAGCCCACGAGCCGCAAGGCATGATTCGGTGAGATTCCGAAGCCGACAGTATAGTCTGGATGAAAGAAGATATAATGTTTATCAGTGAAATTTTATGCTCTGGGATTATTATCTCAGGGCATTTTTATTTTACGGATGTAAATCATTTTGGTTTTATATAAACGCCAAAAGTATTTTTGCCTTGGAGAAATCCAAGGCTTTTTTATTATCTAGAAAATAGGAGGAATAATGGAACACAAAATATATATGGAGCAAGCTATAGAGCTAGCCAAAAAGGGAGAGGGATTTGTTAACCCTAATCCTATGGTTGGCGCTGTGATTGTTAAGGATGGAGCTGTTATTGGCGAAGGATATCATCAAAAATATGGCCAGTTGCATGCTGAACGAAATGCTATTAAGGACTGCATTTCTAAAGGTAATTCACCAAAAGGTGCAACGTTATATGTAACACTTGAACCTTGTTGCCATTATGGTAAAACGCCACCATGTACTGAAGCAATAATAGAAAATGGAATCACAAAAGTCGTTATAGGAACGCTAGATGTTAATCCAATCGTTGCTGGAAAAGGCGCACAAATACTCAGAGATAATGGAATAAGTGTTGAAGTTGGAATAATGGAAAAACAATGTAGGGCTTTAAATCGTGTTTTCAATAAATATATGAGCTCTAAAATGCCTTATGTTGTAATGAAATATGCAATGACAGCGGATGGAAAGATAGCAACAATATCAGGGGAATCAAAGTGGATAACAGGCGATAAAGCCAGGGAGAATGTTCATAGATTGAGAAAGCGACTATCAGGAATAATGGTTGGAGTTTCTACAGTTATTGTAGATGATCCTTCTTTGGACTGCAGACTGAATGAACCTGTAAATAATCCAGTAAGAATTATATGTGATTCGTATTTACGAACACCTTTAGACGCAAAAGTGGTTACCACTGCTAATGAGATATCCACAATTATAGCCACATCTTGTGAGGATAAAGAGAAGATTCAGGAGTTTGAAAAAAGAGGCTGCACAATCTTAAAAGTACCTCAAGGAAAAAAGGGGATAGACTTGAATATTCTCATGCAGAAGCTTGGGGAATGTAATATCGATAGCATTTTGTTAGAAGGAGGGGGAACAATAAACTACAGTGCTCTAGAAAGCAAAATAGTAGATGAAATTCATATACATATTGCTCCGAAAATATTCGGTGGCAATAGCAAGTCTCCAGTAGAGGGAATCGGGATAAGCGATATTACAGATGCAATAAAGCTTAAGCCGATAAGTACTTCTTGGGCTGGTGAGGATTTAATCATAGAAAATGAGGTGATTTACTGATGTTTACAGGCATTGTTGAAGAACTTGGAAATATAAATAGAGTAAGTCGTGGCAGCAAAAATCAGCGGATTTTCATTAACTGCAAAAAAGTATTAGAAGATATTCATCTTGGGGATAGTATCGCAGTTAATGGAGTGTGCTTAACAGTGGTCGATTATGGTCCAGATAGATTTGAGGCTGATGTGATGAACGAGACTTTTTTAAGATCGAGCCTTGGTTCATTAAAGAGTGGATGTATGGTGAATCTTGAAAGAGCAATGCCAGCAAATGGTCGCTTTGGAGGCCATATCGTAAGTGGCCATATCGATGGCACCGGAATAATAAAAAATATTCGTAAAGACGATAATGCAGTCTGGTTTGAAATAGGAGGGGATAAAGGGATTTTAGATGGAATAGTAGAAAAAGGTTCTATTGCAATCGATGGTATAAGTTTAACTGTGGCAGGAGTATCTAGACAAAGCTTTAAGGTTTCAATTATTCCACATACCTTAAAGGAAACTGTTTTAGGATATAAAAGAGTTGGAGATACTGTCAATCTGGAAAATGACGTAATTGGCAAATATGTAAAAAAGATATTAGGGAACAATACATCTTCATCAGAACTAACAAAAGAAATGCTTTTAGCTAATGGTTTTTAGAATACTAAAGAAAGGGAATAATGATGGAAAAAGAGTTAATTGAAAAGGCAATTGAAGATTTAAAAGAGGGAAAAGTTATCTTGGTAATGGATGATGAAGGCCGGGAAAATGAAGGCGATTTCATCTGTGCTGCTGAGTTTGCAACAACAGAAAACGTCAATCTTATGGCATCGGTTGGAAAAGGTCTTATATGTATGCCTATGAGTCAGGAGATATCAACAAAGCTGGCTTTGCCACCGATGGTTAGCCACAATACAGACAATCATGAAACCGCATTTACGGTATCGATTGATCATGTGGATACTACTACAGGAATTTCTGCGGCAGAAAGAGGTCTCACTGCTAGATGCACTGTTAGTGATGATGTAAATCCTTTAGATTTTAGAAGACCAGGGCATATGTTCCCATTGGTAGCCAAGGCTGGTGGTGTTATTGAGCGACCAGGACATACAGAAGCAACCGTTGATTTAATGAAGCTTGCAGGGCTAAAGGAATGCGGACTATGCTGCGAAATTATGGCTGAAGATGGAAGCATGATGAGAGGTGAAGCATTAAAAGAGCTAGCTAAAAATATGGGGATAACATTTATTACAATCCCTCAGCTGATTGAATATCGTAAGGTATACGACAAACTGGTGGAATGTGTTTCTATTGCAAATATGCCTACACGTTATGGGAATTTTAAAGCACATTGTTATATCAATAAAATCAATGGAGAGCATCATGTGGCTTTGGTAAAAGGAGATATTAGCGATGGGGAAAATGTTTTATGTCGAGTTCATTCAGAATGTCTGACTGGTGATGTATTCGGATCTATGCGATGTGATTGCGGACAGCAATTCGAAGCAGCGATGAAGGCAATAGAGAAGGAAGGCAGAGGCGTTTTGCTTTATATGAGACAGGAGGGAAGAGGAATCGGTCTTGTAAATAAGCTTAAAGCATACAAGCTTCAAGATGAAGGAATGGATACATTAGATGCAAATATTGCCTTGGGATTTCCTGGGGATATGAGAGAGTATTACACAGGAGCCCAGATTTTAAGAGACCTTGGAATACATTCTCTTGAATTACTAACAAATAATCCGGATAAAGTATATCAGTTGTCTGATTATGGAATGAATATAGCTAGGCGTGTACCGATTGAAATAGAAGCAAATATACATGATATCTTTTATTTAAAAACTAAGAAAAAAAGAATGGGACATTTATTAGAAGTTTAAAATTGCTCTAAGTGAGCTGAAATATAGGAGGATAAGAAAGATGAGAGTATATGAAGGAAAGTTAGTATCACAGGACATTAAGGTAGGAATTGTTGTTGCACGTTTTAATGAGTTTATTACATCAAAATTGTTGGGTGGTGCAATCGATGGATTGAAAAGAGAGAATGTAAAAGATGAAGATATTGAAGTGGCTTGGGTTCCAGGAGCTTTTGAAATACCTCTTATTGCAAAAAAGATGGCAGAGAGCAAAAAGTATGACGCTGTAATCTGCTTGGGAGCAGTAATTCGAGGAGCGACTTCACATTATGATTATGTTTGCTCTGAAGTGTCAAAGGGAGTAGCGAATGTAAGCTTAGGTGCTGACATACCCGTTATGTTTGGTGTACTTACAACTGATACAATTGAACAGGCGGTAGAGCGAGCAGGCACAAAGGCTGGAAATAAAGGCTTTGAATGTGCTCAGGGAGCTATTGAAATGGTAAATTTGATTCGTGAATTATCTTGATAAACAGGGCATAAACAGTTAGAATAATTAGGATTAGGTTAATATTAGTATTTGTAGGTGTATTATGAACGAAGATTATATGTTTGAAGACGAAGATAACATTGAGCAGGGGAGCTATAAAGCCCCTCAGTTTCAGTACCAGGAGCAACCACAGCCACAGCCTGAGGTAAATCAGCGCATTGGTTTGGCTGTATTTTCATTTGTATTTGGTGTATTATCTTTAATCTTTTTCTTATCAGGCATCAATTTAATAGGTGCTCTTATTTCTATAATATTAGGAATAATATTTATTGCTACACGTCGCCAAAAAAGGGGTAAGGTGTTTGCAATAACTGGTATCATTGCATCTGTTTTCAGTATAGCCATGTGCTTGTTTTCGTGGGCTTTTATTTTTAACAATGCTGATAATATAGCAGTACTAGCTGATGATAAAGAGGGTATGGAATTCTTCTACGATTATTATGGCATTGAAGAAAATCAAGAGGAATATAACATATTCGAAGAGCCAAAAGGGGATGATATGAAGAATTTGTTTGATGGCAACATCGATGAAGGCGAACATCCTGAAGTTGATTATGGCGATACACTTTAGTTTTGGTTAAAGGTGCCGCTTGTGGCATTTTTTAATAGTAAGAGAAGGGATATCTGACGAGAAAGGATATCCTCATAGAAAGGAATTACTTATATGTACAACAAGGTAGACGCAAGCCTGAACTTCGTTGAGAGAGAGAAGCAGGTACTAAAGTTCTGGGAAGAAAATGACATCTTCCAGAAGTCAATGGATTCAAGAAAAGAGGGAGAGACTTACACATTTTATGATGGTCCTCCAACAGCAAATGGTAAACCACACATCGGACACGTTGAGACACGTGCAATCAAGGATATGATTCCTAGATACCAGACAATGAAAGGTAAATTTGTACCTAGAAAAGCTGGTTGGGATACACACGGTCTTCCTGTAGAGCTAGAGGTTGAAAAGCTTCTTGGTCTTAACGGAAAAGAACAGATTGAAGAGTATGGTATGGAGCCTTTCATTAAGCAATGTAAGGAATCCGTATGGAAATACAAAGGTATGTGGGAGGATTTCTCTGGCACAGTAGGTTTCTGGGCTGATATGGATAATCCATATATCACATACGATGATAACTTTATTGAGTCTGAGTGGTGGGCACTTAAGACAATCTGGGACAAAAAGCTTCTTTATAAGGGATTCAAGATTGTTCCATATTGCCCACGTTGTGGTACACCTCTTTCTGCACAAGAGGTTGCTCAAGGATATAAGACAGTTAAGGAGCGTTCAGCAGTAGTTCGTTTCAAGATTAAGGGTGAGGATGCATATTTCCTTGCATGGACAACTACACCATGGACACTTCCATCTAACCTTGCGCTTTGCGTTAACCCTGATGAGACATATATTAAAGTAAAGGCTGCTGATGGATATACATACATCCTTGCAGAAGCACTTGCTGACAAGGTTCTTTCAAAGATAGCTACTGAAGAAGGTGTTAAGCCTTATGAAGTGCTAGAAACATACAAGGGAACAGACCTTGAATATAAAGAATATGAGCCACTTTTTGAGTGTGCTGGCGTAGCCGCTGAAAAGCAGCACAAAAAGGCTCATTTCGTAACTTGTGATACATACGTTACTATGTCAGATGGTACTGGTATCGTACACATTGCTCCTGCTTTCGGTGAGGACGATGCAAAGGTTGGTCGTAAGTACGAGCTTCCATTTGTTCAGTTTGTTGATGGCAAGGGTGAAATGACAGAAGAGACTCCATATGCTGGACTCTTTGTTAAAAAGGCAGATCCTGAGGTTCTTAAGGATCTTGATAAGGAAGGCAAGCTTTTCGATGCTCCTAAGTTCGAGCACGAATATCCACACTGCTGGAGATGCGATACACCACTTATCTACTACGCTAGAGAATCATGGTTCATCAAGATGACAGAAGTTAAGGATGACCTGATTAAGAATAACAACACTGTAAACTGGATTCCAGAGAACATCGGTAAGGGACGTTTCGGTGATTGGCTTGAGAATGTTCAGGACTGGGGTATCTCACGTAACCGTTATTGGGGAACTCCACTCAACATTTGGGAGTGTCCAGATTGTGGTAAGCAGATTTCAATCGGTAGCCGCAAGGAATTAGCAGAGCTTTCAGGCCGCGCTGATGCAGAGTCTATCGAGCTTCACCGTCCATACATCGATGAGGTTACATGCACATGTCCTGAGTGTAAGGGAACAATGAAGCGTGTACCAGAAGTTATCGACTGCTGGTTCGATTCAGGTGCGATGCCATTTGCTCAGCATCACTATCCATTCGAAAATAAGGAAGTATTTGAGCAGCAGTTCCCAGCTAAGTTTATTTCTGAGGCTGTTGACCAGACACGTGGTTGGTTCTATTCGTTGATGGCTGAATCAACATTATTATTCAACAAGGCTCCTTACGAGAACGTAATCGTACTTGGTCACGTTCAGGATGAGAATGGACAGAAGATGTCTAAGTCTAAGGGCAACGCTGTTGATCCATTCGATGCTCTTGAGAAGATGGGGGCAGATGCTATCAGATGGTACTTCTACACATCTTCAGCACCATGGATTCCAAAGAGATTTGGTGAGAATGCTGTTATGGAAGGCCAGAGAAAGTTCCTTGGAACACTTTGGAATACATACGCTTTCTATATTTTATATGCAAATATCGACGAGTTCGATCCTACAAAGTACGAGCTTGATTTCAGTAAGCTTGCAGTTATGGATAAGTGGATTCTTTCTCGTCTTAATTCAGCAATCAAGGCTGTTGATGATAATCTTTCAGCATACAAGATTCCAGAAGCAGCTAGAGCATTAGATGAATTTGTAGATGATTTATCTAACTGGTATGTTCGTCGTTGCCGTGATAGATTCTGGGCAAAGGGTATGGAGCAGGATAAGATTAACGCTTACATGACTCTTTACACATGCTTAAAGGATATTTCACTTGCTGCAGCGCCAATGATTCCATTTATGACAGAGGAAATCTACCAGAATATGGTTCGCTCAGTAGATAAGACAGCTCCAGAGTCAATTCATCTTTGCGACTTCCCAGCAGTTAATGAAGCATTCATTGACAAGAAGCTTGAGGAAGACATGGATGAGCTTCTTAAGATAGTAGTTCACGGACGTGCTTGCCGTAACACAGCACAGATTAAGAATAGACAGCCAATCGGTCAGATGTACATCAAGGCTGAGCACGAGCTTGATGACATGTATGTTTCAATCATCGAGGATGAGCTTAACGTTAAGAAGGCTACATTCACAGAAGATGTCTCAGCATTTACATCATACTCATTCAAGCCACAGCTTCGTACAGTAGGACCTAAGTATGGTAAGTTCCTTGGCGGTATTCAGAAGGCACTTGCATCACTTGATGGCAACGCAGCTTATGCAGAGCTTAAGGCAAATGGGGTATTAAAATTGCCTGAGGTTGACGCATCTATCGAGCTTGCAGAGGAGGATTTACTTATCTCTATGGCTCAGACAGAAGGCTTCGTAGCAGATGGAGACAACTACGTAACAGTAGTTCTCGATACAAATCTTTCAGAAGAACTTCTTGAGGAAGGCTTCGTAAGAGAAATCGTTTCAAAGATTCAGACAATGCGTAAGGAAGCAGACTTCGAAGTTATGGATCGCATCAGCGTAGCATACGCTGGCACACCAAAGGCTAACGAAATCTTCGCTAAGAACAAGGAAATCATCGCTGGTGAAGTTCTTGCAGATTCTATCGAAGAAGGCACAGCTGGTGAGCACTCTAAAGAATGGAACATCAACGGCGAAACAGTAACACTTGCTGTAACACGTCGTGGCTAGCCGTAACGAGCGAGAATAAGGAGGGGTAAGAGATATGAAGAGGCAGATGCCAAGCACTAAGGAAATTGAACGCGAGATAAAGAATCGTGTTAAGAACATGTTTAGAAAGGAATTTACTGAGGCTACTGAAGAGGAAATCTACAGGGCTTGTTCTGAAGTTGTTAATGAGGTTGTCATTGACAACTGGCTTAACACTCAGAAGGAATTCAATAAACAGGATCCAAAGTGCGTGTATTACATGTCGATGGAGTTCTTGATTGGAAGACTCCTAGGTAACAACATGATTAACATGCGTGGCTATACTGAGGTCATGGATGCATTAGACAATCTTGGAGTTGATATTAATGCTATTGAGGATCAGGAACCCGATCCAGCACTTGGAAATGGTGGTTTGGGAAGACTTGCAGCCTGCTTCTTAGATTCTCTTGCTACTTTGCGCTATCCTGCATATGGATGCGGTATCAGATATCACTACGGTATGTTTAAACAGAAAATCGTAGATGGATACCAGGAAGAGGTTCCTGATAACTGGCTACAGACACGCTATCCATTTGAGTTAGAGCGTCCAGAGTACGAGTTCGAAGTAAAATTTGGTGGTTGGGTGCGTTACGACGCTCAGCCAGATGGAACTACAAAATATATACATGAGGGATACAATTCTGTAATTGCTACTCCATACGATATGCCAGTTACTGGTTTTGACAATGGAATGGTAAATACTCTCATGATTTGGGATGCTAAGCCAAAGGAAGTGTTCCGCTTAGATTCATTTGAGCGCGGTGACTATAACAAAGCTGTTGAAGATATGAATCTGGCTCGCAACCTTACAGAGGTACTTTATCCAAATGATAATCATATTCAAGGTAAGGAGCTTAGATTAAAGCAGCAGTATTTCTTTGTATCTGCATCTTTGCAGCGTGCAATTGCTAAGTTTTTCCGTCATCACAGCGATATTAAGCAGCTTCCTGAAAAGGTTGTATTCCAGATGAATGATACTCATCCTACACTTACAGTTGCAGAGCTTATGCGTCTGCTTATGGATGAGCGCGGTCTCGGCTGGGATGAGGCATGGGATATTACAACTCACTGTGTTGCATACACCAACCACACAATCATGTCAGAAGCTCTTGAGAAATGGCCACAGGATATCTTCAAAAATCTTCTTCCACGTATTTACATGATAGTTGAAGAGATTAATCGTAGATTCTGTGAGGAGATTCGTGCTAAGTTCCCAGGTGATGATGCTAGAGTTGCTCGTATGGCAATCCTTGCAGATGGTCAGGTTAAGATGGCGCACATGGCTATAGCAGCTAGTTTCTCAGTAAACGGTGTTGCTGCTCTTCACACAGAAATCCTAAAGAATGTTTCTTTACATGATTTCTATGAGATGTATCCAGATAAGTTCAACAACAAGACTAACGGTATCACTCAGAGACGTTTCTTGATGCATGGTAATTACAAGCTTTCTGACTGGGTAATCTCAAAAATTGGTAGAGGCTGGATTACAGATTTATCTCAGATGCAAAAGCTTGAAAGATATATCAATGATCAGCGTTCTATTAAAGAATTTATGGAGATTAAGCTAGAGAACAAAAAGCGTCTGGCTAAATATATTTGGGAGCACAATGGCATCAATGTGGATCCTAATTCAATCTTCGATGTTCAGGTTAAGAGATTGCATGAGTATAAGAGACAGCTCTTAAATATTCTTCATGTAATGTACTTATACAATCAGATAAAAGAAAATCCTGAAATGGATTTCTATCCAACAACATTTATTTTTGGTGCAAAGGCATCAGCAGGCTACGAGAACGCTAAGCTTATCATCAAGCTTATTAATAACGTAGCTGCAGTTATCAACAATGATAAGTCCATTGATGACAAGCTTAAAGTTGTATTTATCGAGGATTATAGAGTATCTAATGCTGAGTGGATTTTTGCAGCAGCAGATGTATCTGAACAGATATCTACAGCTTCAAAAGAGGCATCTGGTACAGGTAACATGAAGTTCATGCTTAATGGTGCAGTTACAATTGGTACAATGGATGGCGCCAATGTTGAGATGTATCAGGAGCTAGGCGGCAAGAACATTTTTATCTTCGGAATGAGTTCAGATGAAGTAATTGCTCATGAGAAGAACAATGATTACAATCCTATGGATGTTATGAATTCAGATTACCGCATCCAAAAGGTTTTACAACAGCTTGTAAATGGCAATTATAGTATTGAAAACCCAGAATTGTTTAGACCACTTTACAATTCATTGCTGAACACCCAGTGTACAGCAAAGGCTGATACATATTTCGTGCTTAAGGATTTTGCTTCATATTGTGAGGCTCATGAGAAAATCCAGGAAGCATACAAGGATAGATTCAAATGGGGACAGATGGCACTTGAGAATGTTGCACATGTCGGAAAGTTCTCATCAGATAGAACTATTCAGGAATATGTAGATGATATCTGGCATTTAGACAAGCTGGATTTACATTAATTAGAAGTAAGGACTAAAAAATGAATCAGAATAATGCTAACAAAAGAAAGTATGTATCATGGATTTTTCTTCCATGTGTTATTGCTTTTGTATTACAGTTTATTGTTACAATAATAGTTATGGAAGGCGGTGCAGTTTATGCCTTAGGTACCTTTAAAGGTACAACATGGAATGAGCTTATGACTAAAGTTTATTCAACTATGCTTTCTGATACAGCTCAGAATTGTATATTCGTTGTGTACACGATTGTGGGCATTATTACATTTTTATGCATATTTCATTCTCTATTTATGAAAGGAAGGTCATATAGTCCAAAGGGCATTTCAAAGAGTGTGCCAGCTACAGTCGCTGGTATTATTGTATTCTGTATAGGAATACAATATGTAACTCTATTTTTAATGAGTGCTTTATCATCAGCTTTTCCTGACTGGCTACAAGAATATCAGGAGCTTATGGACACAGCAGGCATTGGTAATAAAATGACAGTTATGATGGCGGTATATGCATTAGTTTTAGGCCCTGTAATGGAAGAAATCATTTTCCGAGGCATCACATTATCTGCTGCTAAAAAGGTAATGTCATATTATATGGCCATTATAGTTCAGGCTATTTTGTTTGGTGCATATCATATGAATGCTCTTCAAAGCTGCTATGCATTTGTATTTGGACTTGGAATGGGATATATAATGCATATTTATGATAATCTTTTAGTTACAATCATAATTCATATAGTTTACAACGTTATTGGAACAATAGGTTCAGCATTCCTTCCAGTAGGAGGTAGCAATGTAATATCTTTCTTCTTCTGGGTATTGTTCTCATTGATTCTTACATATTTTGGAATTGTTCTTTTAAGAAAAGGTGCAGCGTCTGTTAAAGAAGATGACATTTATGTCGATATATAATTACACGGATGATATTCACTTTGACCAAGGAGGTATTTGCTTCCTTGGTCTTTTTGTTTTTGTAAACAAAAGTGATATGGAAAACGGACTTTCCCTTTATAAATGTAATTTTATTTATGGAGGAGGAAAGAACATGGTAATTCAAAACTCAGAGGTTTCCATGACCTCGAAAAGTAGCTATTCAGCTACAACAAAGGCAACCCATCAGGTTTCCACAACCCCAGTTGTAAGAATGGGAAATATTGTATTTAAACAACCGATGGAGGTTGGCACATCTGATGAAGACGGTGCAAAGACTGATGAGATTGCAGTAGGAAAGGATGGTGGTTTTCTTTCATCGCTTAATTATGCATTAGGAGAAAACGGTGAGATTCAGGAAGTAGGAGAGGATGGCACTGTTGAATCCATTGGTGCAGATAGGCAAACAAGACTTCAGGCATTACATTATCTTATTAGGATGCTTCTGATTGGAAAGATTTTGGGAGAAGATAAAAGCTTCAGTGATATGCTTAAAGATTTATTCGATACCAATGGAGGCTACATTACAACAATTAGTACTAGCTATGAAAGGACAGAGAGTCAAGAGCTATCATTTGCTTCGAAAGGTACGGCAATAACAGCCGATGGCAGGACATTAGAATTTGATTATGGATTTGAAATGTCGGAATCTTTCCATGAAGAGTATCATTCTGTTGAATCAATGTTTTCGAAGTTTGTTGACCCGCTTGTAATTAATCTAAAGGATTCGCCTACAAAGGTATCTAATCAAACCTTCTATTTTGATTTAGATATGGACGGTAAGAAGGATGAAATAAATAAGCTCGCGAATGGCAGTGGATTCCTGGCTTTAGACAGAAATGATGACGGTGAAATAAATGATGGAAGTGAATTGTTTGGTGCCAAAACAGGTGATGGATTTGGAGAACTAGCTGTATTTGATGAAGATGGCAATGGATGGATAGATGAAAATGATCCTATATTTGAAAAGTTGAGAGTATGGTCAATGAATGAAAGTGGTGAAATGGAGCTATACACATTAAATCAATCAGATGTGGGGGCAATTTATCTAGGCCGAGTGCCAACAGAATTTATTCATCATGATGATGAGCAAAGAGCAAGAGCGGCAATCAGAGAGTCTGGAATATTTCTTCATGAGTCAGATGGTCGCGCTGGCGGAGTGCAACACGTAGACTTCGCTACGTAATAAGCAATATAAAAGGCAAATCCGTTACGGTTACAAGCATTATAACTCTCAACTCAGAAACACGCTTCGTTTGAGAGCTACAATAGCTTGTTACCTACGGATTTGCCTTATTTTACTTTCACAAGTTTTACACTTATACGCTATCGTAATTCGGAATATCCAAATGAATTTACGATTGCGTCGATTGGAGTGCCGGCTTTACATAGAGGACACTCGTGAAGTGGATATGACTGATAATTTGGGATGTCTTCGTCATGGAAAACTGCGTTAATTTCGATATCTTCGATTTTTCTAACAGCGGAGAAGATAGCGCAGGCACCACTTATTTTGGCACCATAGTACTTAACACATTCAGCAAGGCTTTCAACTGTTCGGCCTGTGCTTAAAGATCCAAAAAGTAATAGTACATTTTTGTCTCTTACAGTTAGTTGCATGTTGTCACGGAAAATACTCTGTCCGTTAGGTGCAGGCTCTGGCGAAGTGACATATATAGTTTTGTGCTGATTGTAATTTGCAACGCCTGCTTTTGTGAGCTCCTGAGCAAGAAATGTGCCAACTACTTCCATGCCATCTGCGCAAACGATGGTGTCCACAGGTGTTGAAACAGAGTAGTGCATAGCAAGAAGCTGAGCAACTCCGGCGGCCTCATTACATCTGGTTTTCATTGTTCCGATTTCCATATAATTGGTAATATGGGAATGATTGGTAGCAAAATGACCTGGAATGATTTTTAATGCCACATCTGAATTAAGTGGAGCAGGAATTTTAGTATAGTCTTTTAACATGTTTACCCCTTTCTATAACCCCATAATTTTTTTCTTATTACAATACATATAATATCATATTTAATAAGCAATTATCAGACTAAAATTGTGTATTATTTGAAAATAAATAGATGTATGTGGAATTCACAGAATAGTCACTGAATGATGTTTATTTCCTCATGAAATTTGTGCTAAATTTAAAATTAGCTTATATAGTAAAAGTATATATGTATCAATTGGAGGGAAAGTATGGCAAAGAATCAAACCAAACAAAAGCACATTAGTACTCAGCTTGCAGTGGTAATGGTTCCTTTGATGATTGGAGCTATCGCAATTTTAACAATTCTTTTAGCTGTACAGGCTAGAAATGTCATTGTGGACGAGGCTACTGAAGGATTACATCAGGAATCAAGAGCTAATGCCGCTGATATTTCGCAGTCCATTGAAGGCATGACAAAGTATTATGATGGTGTGGCTGATGTGATTGAGAAATCTTATTATGAAGATGGAAATCAGATTAATGAGGTTTTGATTGAATCTCTAAACGAGTATCCAGGAGTTGTTACAGATGCATATATCGCAATCGGAAGAACAGAATTCTACGATGGTAGTGGATGGTTCCCTGATTTAAGTGAGTATGATGCAACAACAAGAGGTTGGTATCAGAATGGTGATGGCAATTCTGAAATAGTACTTGGCGCACCTTCGCTTGATTTAACTACAGGTGCAATGGTAGTTTGTGGTTCCAGATCAGTAAATTTAATTGATGGACGTAAGGGCGTTATGTCAACAGATATTGCCCTTGCAGGTATTTCACAGATGGTAAGTGAATATACTCCAGGCGAAACTGGTTCTAGTATGCTTGTTCAGGGCTCACAAATTATTGGTGATGTAAATGCAGATTATGTTGGAACAGATGCCTCAGAACACACAGACGATAAATTTCTCCAGAGTCTCCAAAGTGTTGTATCAGCAGGCGGAAGCAGTGATGTTGAAACAATCAAAGGAAACGATGGAAAGAAGTACTTCGTTTCATTTGACAATGTAGAAGGAACAGAGTGGACACTTATTTCTTATGTTGCACAGGATGATGTGTTAGCTCCACTAACAAAATTTGTAATTGTCAGTGTGATTATAGCAGTTGTAATGTTGATTGTTATGTCTATTATATTCTTACAACTTGTTAATGGTTTGATAGCTAAGCCTGTTAAGGGACTTACTGAAAATATTACAAGAATTGCAAATGGTGACTTTACAGTTGAGATTCCAGAAGGTGGCGGAAATGAAATTGGCACTATGAACAACAATATGCATGATTATGTAGGCCAGATGAGAAATACACTGACAGAAATTAAAAATATGACAGAGCAGCTTGCTGCAGAGGCTACAAATAGTAAGACAGTATCTGGTGATTTGAATGAGCGTGCAGATGAGCAGGCACATGCAATGCAGCAGATTCAGCTTACAATGGATGATATGGCAAGTGCTGTAGGCGATTTGGCAGAGAATGCAACAAATCTTGCTCAGCAGGTAAGCGATTTGACACAGCAGTCAGAGACAACAAAAGAGACAATGGACGGTCTTGTTTCTACAGCAAGAGAAGGTCAGAGAGATATGCAGGCTGTACAGTCAGGTATGACAAGCGTTGCTCAGTCTATGCGTGAAATGAATGACGTTGTAAATACAGTTGATGAGTCTGCTAAGCAGATTGACTCAATTGTTGATATGATTAACTCTATTTCTAGCCAGACAAACCTCCTTTCATTAAATGCTTCTATCGAGGCTGCTCGCGCAGGCGAGGCAGGTCGAGGATTTGCAGTTGTTGCTGATGAGATTGGTGCTTTGGCACAGAACTCAGCTGAGAGTACACAGCAGATTTCTGAAATTATTAAGGAAATCACAGCACAGATTGCAGAGCTTTCAGCTAAGGCTGAGGCAAATGTCGAAGAAATCAACACTAGCATGGATTCGGTAAATCAGGCTGGCGAAACATTTGAGAAGATTTTCAAGAGTCTCGACGAAGCAAGTGCTACAGTTGGTGATATGATTGATAAGATTGGCAGTGTTGATGAGATTGCTACATCTATGGCTGCTATTTCTGAAGAGCAATCAGCTAGTACTGAAGAGGTTAGTGCTACAGCATCATCTCTTGCAGAAGGCGCTGAGCAGGTTGCAGCTAACTCACGTGGTGTTGATAGCAGTGCAACAGTAGTATCTGAGTCTTCAGTTAAGATTGAAGATTTGATTAACATATTCCAGGTATAATACTCTTCTAAGTGATATTTCAAAGTTGCCCTGTAAAGGTTATAATACCTAACAGGGCAACTTTTTGCGTTATTGGAATTACATATTTTGGGAGAGATAGAATGACTAAAGAAAACATTAAAGCAGTACTTTTTGATTTAGATGGAACACTTACTGATACAGAAAAATTCTATCAAAAGGCCTGGCCAGAAACACTAGCTCATTTTGGATATGAAATGTCTGAAGAGAAGCCACTTATGCTTAGATCCTTGGGGCGACCATTTGCTATTGAACAGTTTAAGGAATGGTACGGTCCTGAATTTGATTATTGGGCAGTGCGCGAGTACAGAAAAAAGATGGTAGAGGATATTTTACGCCAGCAGGGTATTCCGCTTAAGCCTGGAGCAAAAGAAACATTGGCTTGGCTTAGAGAGCACAATATCTTTATTTCTCTGGTAACTGCTAATGATAAAGAAAGAGCAGAAAGATATCTTAAAAAGCTGGGATTATACGATTATTTTAATGCGGTCGTCTGCGCTGATATGGTAGAGATGGGCAAACCAGCACCAGATATATATGCATTTGCCTGCAAGGAGCTTAATATTCCGCCAGAGAATACAATTGCGGTAGAAGATTCTCCAAATGGATGTATGAGCGCCTATAGGGCAGGCTGTAACGTTATTATGATTCCAGATTTAACAGAACCTGACGAACGGTTGAGTAAGATATTATATAAGCGTCTTGATTGCTTGCAAGACATATGTAGATTATTTGAATAGATGATAAAAGTTACTATTCACCGTAATCCCATTCTGGCCCCGCCTACCCAGCCGCCGTCAGCTTGGCACATGAGGGGATGATTTTGCGAATATTGCAGTTTTTCTTATGGACCAAATTTATGCATTGCACATGTGTCTTGTTGCGGAATGAACCATTTTGAAAAATGTTTTTTAGGTGGCGGACACTTTAGTTTTTTATGTACTTCTCAGGCTGAGGGGACTTGGTTTCATATTCCGTTTGCTAAGTAACATGACAAAGCAGGTTTTGCATATCTAGTTACCGTGGCACATTCAACATCGTGTTTTAAGTGACCACTTGCGCTGCCGTCCTTGGCAGCGCATGCTTATATATTGCAAAACCTGCTTTTATGTTACTAAGCTCGCTCCAAAATCAACCAAGTCCCCCGCAGTCTAAGAAGTACACTTTACACTGGGTTGTGTGTCCGCCAACCAAAAACCTTTTTCAAAATTGTACAGGCCTGCAAAAGACACATGTAAATAAAGATGCATAAATGGTCCATTAGAAAAACGCAATATTCTTGCAATGTCCCCTCATGTGCCAAGCTGACGGCGGCTGGGTAGGCGGGGCTTTAAAAAACGGTGAATAGTGATGTCCAATGGGGCCGCTAATTTTCTGAACATTTTGTGAGTTTATTGATAATTAGATTTTGACGCAATATACTATAAATGAGGTTGTTTAACTATCATTAAAGGTATAAGACATGAATAAACTCTATAGCTTTATTTTAATATTTGCTGTGTGCTTTGGAGCCATAGGGTGTACTGCGGCCAACACAGAAGAAAAATATAATAATCCTGAAATGACAATCAGTGAATTCGTGGCGCTTACAGATATACAGGACGGTCGGCCTAATATTTACTTGATTACAAAGGTTGTTAATAGTGAATATTGGCAAACCGTAGTAGAAGGCGCAAAGGATGCTGGAAAAGATTTAGGATGTAATGTGTATTATGCAGGGACTAGCAATGATACATATTGGGAAGGGCAGATAGAGCTTTTAGATGAGGCAGTAGCGAATGGAGCTGATGCAATTATATTAGCTCCTAATGATTCGACGGAAATGGTCCCTAAAATAGAAGAAATACACAATATGGGAATTCCTGTGGTCTTGGTTGATACGGTAATCAACTCAGAAGAGTTTGATATTTGTTATATGACTGAAAATTATCTGGCAGGACAGCAGGCAGCTGAGGAGATGATAAGGCAGCTAAAAAATGCAGGGCATAATGAGGATGATACAGTCGAGGTTGGCATATTAGTTGGGGCTGCATCAACCCAAACAATAACAGAAAGGCTTTCGGGATTCTTTCAATATTGGTCGGAAAATGCATCTACAAGCTGGATGATTAACACAGAAATCATGAATTGCAATGGCGATGTGGCAAGTGGTGAAGAAATTGTGGGAAATTTCTTGACAAAAAATAAGGATATTGCTGGCTTGTATGCTACAAATAATACTCCTACCAGGGCAGTATCAAAAGTAGTATATGACTCTGGATATAAGAATATAGTCGTCGTTGGCTTTGATTATTCAGATGAGATTAAATCATTAATTGGGGATTCCGGGTATATAGCTTCAACAATCTTACAAAGGCAATATGAAATGAGCTATCGAGGCGTTCAGTCTGCAATAGATATCATAAATGGGAAGGATATAGTAGGGAAATTTGTAGACACAGGTGTAATGATAGTTAATAGCGAAAGTATGCAAGATTCATCTGTTGCAGAAATGCTAAAACAATATTGAGGGCTAAGTAAATGCGAATGGATAGAGTTGGGCCGAAAAGAAGAGGAAAATCGCTCTTCATCATATTGGGATTATGTCTGATAGTATTTATTGTAGCTATTTCTTTGTTTATAGCTTCATTTAACAAGCTGATGTCAACTCATGACCAAAATCTTTCAGATGAAATCTGCACTATTATGACTGAAAAGATGAATATTGCCATAGATTCAATGAATACAACAACTCAGGGAGTTGCAACAGTACTATCGATACAAGACTATCGCAATGCAGAAGAGGCATATAATAGCTTAAATATAGATTCTATTGAAAAGGATCAGTTTTTGAGCATTGGAATAATTGATGCTGATAAGAATATATATGCCACAGATGCTGAAAAAAGAGAGTTTGATAAGTGGAATCTTATGGCAACTGCAGAATTAGCTGATCCTGTATCTATGTCCGTACCATATCGTTCAATGTTGTGTGGACAGCCAGTGGTTACAATGTTCTCAAAGTTTACGTATGGTAATAATGAAAAGGGTTGGGTGTTTATCACACATCGTTTTAGGGATTTAGAAGAAATTGCATATACTGATTCAATGGACAAAGATATAGATGTGGAATTGTTAAATTCACAATCTCTTAATTCGATTATTTGCGTTTCCAGTGACGAAAATGCGGTAGGCAGATGGAATAATGAATACTTAGTGAAGGAGTCGTTAGATGATCCAGCAGGAAAGCAGTTTAATAAATGGCTTGAATCTATTAAGAATGGTGAAAGCAATAATTCAATCTCTTACTATTACAATGGCGTGCATTACACCCAATCGTCTACTAAAATAGCGACAATGCCAGGCTGGTATCTCATTGTCCGAATTCCTAGCAGCAAATTGTCAGATGCAATGGGACATTTTAGAAATTATGTACTTAATTTTGTAATTATATTATTGATAATAGTAATAATACTGGTTATTTCTATGTATCAATTAAATAGAAGAGAGAACCAGTTATTAGAAGAAATATCAGAGCACGATACATTAACAGGTCTATTTAATAGAAGAGCATTTCAATTATTTGCCAAGGATAGGATTACAAAAGGACGAAATACAGCTCTTGTATTTATTGATGTTGATCATTTCAAAATAGTAAATGATACATTAGGCCATGACGCAGGTGATGATCTTCTAATAAAATTTACGGATATTCTAACTGATTGCTTAGGAAACGATAGTGTAATCTTTAGATTTGGAGGAGATGAATTTATTGCCCTTATCGATATGGAGTCGGAAGAGGTGGTAAATACTAAAATGCTAAAGGCATTGAAAGAAGTTCATGGTATAAAATTGAATTCGACTGTGGTATTTGATGAGGAAATGAGCTTTAGTGCGGGTATTGCTAGATTTCCTTTAGATGCGGAAAATTTAGAGGAGTTAATAAAATGTGCCGATGAGGCTCTCTACCAAATTAAAGAAAATGGTAGAGATGGCTTTTGCTGGTATAAAAATATCCAGAACAAATAGCTTGCCTCATCAAGCAACAATATTATTTGTTTGCCTTGTCGTCCCAGACAGGAACATCAATTCCAACAACTTTAGATGTAAATGGAGTCCCATCAGCCTTTTCGAAGTGCTCTTGGGCTCTTTTTACGTACTTAAATCCAATGTAGAGAAGTGGAATGTTGCAGTATGCAATCAAAATATTGGCAAAATCAGATAAATCCCAAAGGGCACCTAAATCCATTCCAACAATTGATGTAAGCATACCAAAACAGATAACAGCAATATCAATTACACGAATAACATTGATAAATACAGCGCTTTTGCTAATTCGGTTTGCACAGATTTCAGAGAATGACATGAAACCTAATAAGCATGTAAAAGCAAAAAGTCCGAAGCAAAGTGATACTAAAAGAGTAACAAAGCTGTTAAATGCAGTACCAGGAGTAAGTTCTGCGACTGATGCAAGATATTTTGGCAACTTTCCTAATTCAAACCAAGCAGCACCGTCATCTGTAAGCCAAACTCTTCCCATGATTACAACAAAAGCAGTAAGAGTACAAATTACTATTGTGTCTAAGAATACACCAATGGCCTGAACACAACCCTGGTCACAAGGATGTGCTGCATCTGATGCTGCGGCAGGCATTGTAATTGTACCTTGACCAGCCTCATTAGACATAAGACCTCTTTTTACACCTTGCATCAAAGCGATACCAAATGCGCCGCCGAAGACAGCCTCTGGCTTAAAGGCTTCAGTGAATACTGCATAGAAGAACCATGGTATTCTTGGGATGTTAATAAGGATAAGAATTAATACTGTAAGTACATATACAATCGCCATGATTGGAACAAGCACATCTGTTACTTTTGAAATCTTTCTTGTTCCACCAAATGAAACAGCGCATGTTGCTATAATTACAATTACAAATCCAATCCAATAAATAGCGTGAGTCGTGGGCAATTCTGTGCCGCTAATAATGCTGGCAATCTGTCCCATAGCTGAAACTGTATTGAAGCCCTGAGCTGGGAAACATAAAATGGCGTAGATTATGTACATTAATGAAAGAATAATACCAACAATAGCAGAGTTCTTAATAAGTCTTCTGCCGTAAAAAGCCATACCACCGATATATTCATCGTTTTTCTTTTCTTTAAATATCTGAGAAAGAGTTGATTCTACAAAAGCAGTAGACATACCAAAGAATGCAGATATCCACATCCAAAGTAGTGCGCCAGGACCACCTACTGAAACGGCGCCAGTAACACCTAGAATGTTACCAGGACCTACACGCATGGCAGTTGATAAGAAAAATGAGGCAAGTGGTGAGATTCCAGTCTTGGCCTTGCTGTTTTTCAGTACGCTAATACCATGTTTGAATTTTCTTACCTGAATAAACTTAAGTCGGATAGAGAAATAGATACCGGATCCGATGAGAAGAATGATAGCAAGTGAAAAATTACCTAAGATAGGAATATTTGCATACCATTCAAAATTTGTAGGAAAATCCCAGAATAGATCTGAGACGACCTGAATTTTACCGCACACTGCAGTAATGAAAGCTAATAAACTTTCCATGATTATCCTCCTAAAGATAGTTGCTTGTTGAAGATTTTGAAAATCTATCAGCAAGTATTTTATCACTTCTGAAGGAGTTTTTGGATATTTTATATGTAAAGGAATAATAAATTGTATTTTTAGAAGGATGTAGCTAAGCTACATCCTTCTTGAGTTTATAGCTACAATCAAAGCTTGCATTGTTTGTTTACAAATCTGTATAATTGAAGCAGTTTGAAAAGATAGGAGTTATTAAATGAATTTTCCAAAGGATCCAGTGATGCTATTATCAGTAGTCAACACTGCATTACGCGATTATTATAGTAGCTTTAATGCGCTGGTTGAAGATAACGAAGTAGATGGGGATGCAATCATTGAAAAGCTTGCAATGATTGATTACCATTACGATGCAGAAAAAAATAGATTTAGGTAGAATATTATGAAAAAATTTTTGACAGTAGTATTTAAGACGGTTTTAGTGTTGGTGATTATTGGTGCTGGATGTTGGTATGCATTTGGCGAACATGGTCCTCTTAATGATGCTGCCCAGGCCTTTGCGGCTCAGCAAGGTATGGAGGAAGAGCTGGGATGGCTTATCGGTACTGCAGCAGTAGAAGAGGCACCTGCGGCATCCGTTGAAACTGTGGAAAAAGAGGAACCTGCCCTGAAGGAGCCAGAAGTATCTGCAGCCGACTTAAACACATCTATTGTTTTTACTGGAGATGTTGAGCTTAGCGAATATGTGCAGGCCGCATATGATACAAATGGAATAGATGGTGTTGCATCTTCCGATATTCAATCATTATTAAATGATGCCACATTTACAATGATTAATAATGAGTTTTGCTTTTCTGAGCGAGGTCAAAAGGCTCCTGATAAGCAATATACATTCAGGGTTAATCCTTCATATGTGAGTATTTTAAATGATCTTGGGGTAGATATTGCAGGCCTTGCAAATAATCATGTGTTAGATTTTGGACACGATGCATTGACAGACACTTTTACAACCTTAAGCGATGCCGGTATCGATTATACTGGTGCGGGAAACAGTCTTGAAGAAGCAAGCAAGCTCATCATAAAGACAGATGCAGCAGGACGCACCTACGGCTTCCTTGCGGCAAGTCATGTTATTCCTGTTGGTAGCTGGAATGTCCTTAACTCTCAGCCAGGGGAATTTTGCTTTTATGACGAAGCTGATTTGCTAAATGCCATACAGGAGGCAGACAGCCAGGTAGATTATCTATTTGTCATGGTTCATTGGGGAACCGAACACACTACAGAGCTTACAGATTATCAGCCTAATGATGCTCACAAATTTATTGATGCAGGAGCAGACGCTGTAATAGGAATGCACAGCCACTGCTTGCAGCCTGTTGAAATGTACAATGGCAAGCCAATTTTCTACAGCCTTGGCAACTTTATTTTCAATCAGACTATCAAATCTGGTGGCGGCGGAGCTGTAGAATTTGCAATTGATGAAAATAATAATGTGACTTACCGCATCATTCCAATCCAGGCCTCAGGCGCCTGCACTGCAGTTGATGCAGCAGGCTACAGTTATGTAGAAAGTATTTCAAGTAATGTGGCTGTCGGGGATGATGGTGTGATTAGTGAGAAGTAGGGACTATATTAGATTATAGTTTGAGATATTAATTGAATGAATATTACAATTCATCTTCAAAATACTCGATTAATCTGTTCATATTCAAATCAGAGTGCTCTACTTCTCTGGAATAGAGATATATGGTTTCAGCGAGGCTGATGGTGCTTGAGGCGTCTAGCATCATCAGCCATCTTACGCTTTGTACAGCAATCATGGCTCTGGCATAGATTTGACCATCGTAAACAGCTCCACAGAAATAGGTGTAAAGCAATGATTCTAGAATTTTCTCAAAAATAAATTCCTGCTCAGCTTCTGGATACATTGTTGCTTTCCATAAAGTGAAATTATTAGTGTTTTCTGTCCAAAAAGCCTTGGCTGCTTTTATGGATTCGCGCCAAGATTCCTCTAGTACTTCCATCGCTATTAATGTATCAAAACCCTTTATGCAATTATCTAATGAGAGCATAGCGCTGGTGCCAGTACAATCAAAAGTGCCATCGGGATCCACATCATCCATTTCAAAGATATCGCCTTCATCGTAAAGCTCTTGTAGTTTGAGCGCCATGCAGGCAATAATATTCATTCGCTCCTGCAAAGGCAAATCCTTTTCTGCAGCAATCTTAAGCATTTTATCTCTGGCATATTCCAATTTATCAAACAGAATAAAATCGAAATCTTCGAATTCTTCAGGATTATCTTCAACAGAATCTACAGTTTCAGATATGCCAAATACATAATCAGGCTCCAATAGCATTCGAGTGAACTCAGGGCAGGAAAGGGAAAGAGAGTATTCTCTTATATCCTGAAATTCCTCAATGTGTCTTGGAAACATCTTACAAGTGTTGCAAAGGTAATCCTCGCCAAGTGTAGCTTGCAAATCACAAAGTCCATTATCGTTTAGCATGGCACATCTGGTGTTATGTTGTTTGAAGCATTCCTCAGAGAAATTAATAGATGATTTTAGTCTGTCTGAAAAATCACCAGTGGACTCGGTGTATTTGTTGATGCTAGCTTCATCTATAACAATCTGCCAGCCCACGCAACAGCTCTTTGGACATTTATCTGCAATGCATTTGAATTCATTGTAACCTGTTTGTTTTCTATAAAGCATAAGTACTCCTAAATATAGTAATGTTTATCAATATAGTATAGACAATATTTGAGAATAAACAATATAAAGCTAATGGAATAGAGAAAAAGCAAAAATACAAAAAAGTACAAAATGAAAAACATTGTAAAATACCATCCATTTTTCACAAAAAAGTAGTAAACTAGCAAGTGTTTGATGTAACTAATTAATATTTAATAAATTAAAGAAAAGAAAGAAAAGAGGAAATTAAAAATGGCAGGATTTGGAGCATTAATTGACATCCTTAAAAAGGATCCTAAGAAAATCGTTTTTACTGAAGGTACAGATCCACGTATTATTGAGGCATCTAGCCGTCTTTTAGGTTCAGATTTCCTTCAGCCAATTCTTATTGGTAACGAAGCAGAAGTAAAGGCAGCTGCAGAGGACGCTGGTTTTAACATCCGTGGAGCTGTTATCATTGACCCAGCAAACTACGACAGATTTGATGAGATGTGTGAGCTTTTCTGCGAGCTTAGAAAATCAAAGGGCGTTACAATGGAGCAGGCAAAGGCTACATGTTCAGCAGCTAACTACTTCGGTACTATGCTTGTAAAGATGGGTGTTGCAGATGCACTTCTCGGTGGCGCAACATACTCTACAGCTGATACAGTTCGTCCAGCACTTCAGGTTATTAAGACAAAGCCAGGCAACAGTATCGTATCTTCATGCTTCATCATGGTACGTAACTCAGCTACTGGTGATAGAGAAGTTCTTGCAATGGGTGACTGCGCTATCAACATTAAGCCAAACGCTGATGAGCTTGCTGAAATCGCTGGTGAGACAGCAGCTTGTGCTAAGATTTTCGGTGTAGATCCAAAGATTGCTATGCTTTCATACTCAACACTTGGTTCAGGAAAGGGCGAAGATGTTGATAAGATGCGTGAAGCTACAGCAAAGGCTAAAGAGAAGTATCCTGAGCTTGATATCGATGGCGAGCTTCAGTTTGATGCAGCTGTTTCTCCACGTGTTGCAAAGACAAAGTGTCCTAACTCAACAGTGGCAGGTCATGCAAACACATTTATCTTCCCAGATATCAATGCAGGTAACATCGGTTACAAGATTGCACAGCGTCTTGGTCAGTTCGATGCTTACGGCCCAATCCTTCTTGGACTTAACGCACCAATCAACGATCTTTCACGTGGATGCAATGCACAGGAAGTATACTCAATGGCTATTATAACAGCCGCTTTAGCATAATACTTAAAACGACTAAATTCCGCGACGGAAGTCGCGGATTTTTTTTAACGGAGAATATGAATGAGTAAATGGATTTTACAGCGAAAGGCTGCAGATTACGCAGGGCTTAGTGCGAAACTTAAGGTTGACCCGGTTATTGTCCGTCTTATGGTAAACCGAGACTTGCACACATATGAAGAAATGGAAGAATACCTACACCCAACTTTAGATAATCTTCCTGATCCTCATTTATTTGCGGATATGGATAATGCCTGCGAATTGCTGATGGAGGCCATAGATGAAGGTGCTAAAATTAGAGTAGTTGGTGATTATGATGTGGATGGAATAATGTCTACATACATTCTTACAACTGCAATAAGAAATGCCGGTGGAGATGTAGATTACGCAGTTCCACATAGAATGATAGATGGATATGGCATTAACCCTGATATGGTGCAGCAAGCTTATGATGATGGAGTGAGATTTATCATCACATGTGATAATGGTATAGCGGCTGCTCCTGCAATTGATTTGGCCAAGGAGCTTGGAATGACATTTGTTGTTACAGATCATCACGAGGTTCCGTTTGAACTGGCAGATGATGGAGTCACCAAAATCCAAAAGCTTCCAAATGCAGATGCTGTGGTAGATCCGAAAAGAGATGATTGTGATTATCCTTTTAAGGGTATATGCGGCGCTCAGGTAGCATGGAAGCTGGTAGAAGTTTTGTATGAATTCTTAGGAATAGACAAAGAAGAATCCGATGCATTTCTTCAGTTTGCCAGTATAGCAACTGTGTGTGATGTAATGGAGCTTAAGGGTGAAAACAGAGCCACTGTATACCAGGGAATAAAGGCCATTGAAAAGACAGATAACATTGGACTTAACGCTATTCTTGCAAGAACAGAGCTTAAAGGAAAGCCACTTTCCTGCTATCATTTGGGATTTGTAATTGGCCCATGTCTCAACGCCAGTGGCAGATTAGATACCGCAAGCCGTGCAATAGAGCTTTTAATGGAAGAAGATAGTACCTCAGCTCTTACCATGGCCAATGAACTTGTGGAATTAAATGCTGAACGAAAGAGCATGACTCAGGTTGGAATTGATAAGGCAAAAGAACTTATCGAGGGAAGCAGTCTTAAGGATGACAGGGTATTGGTTGTCTATATTCCAGAGCTTCATGAGAGCCTGGCAGGAATTGTAGCAGGAAGAATCAGGGAAGCTTATAACAAACCAGTTCTTGTTATAACTGATGCAGAGGATGGCGCCAAAGGAAGCGGTCGTTCGATACCTGCCTATAATATGTTTGAAGAACTAACAGCAGTGAAGGATATATTTACTAAATTTGGTGGACATCCTATGGCGGCAGGAGTATCCTTGCCTAAGGAAAAGATTGATGAATTACGCGAAAGATTAAATTCAAATTGCGCTTTGACTGATGATGATATGCAGGAAATTATTCGTATTGATTGCGATATGCCTCTTTCATATATCACAACAGAGCTAGTAGAAAGCATTGATTTACTGGCTCCATTTGGTACAGGTAATACCAAGCCACTATTTGCTCTTAAAAATGTTCCTGTTAGAAATGCCGCTTATATTGGTAGAGATGGACAATATTTAAGGTTGACACTTCAAACAGAAAAGGGCGGAGCTATCACAGGTTTGATGTTTAGAAATGTTTTAGAGTTTGAAAAATGTGTATCATCCAAATTTGGTGCGGCAGCATTTGATGGATTATTCTCTGGAAAGTCCAATGGCGTTACAGTAGATATAGTGTATGAGCCTTCTATTAATGAGTTTAGAGGGAATAAATCTGTTCAGGTTATGATTGAGAACTTCAAATAACTGAACTTATTGAATATATAAGATAAATCATTTAGAATGAAAGCAATTCTAAACAAGGGGTGAGAGGTTAGAAAAATGGAAAATCAGGAGGTTTATACATTTGATTCCAGCGATGGACATTCGGTTATTCACTGCAGAAAATGGTTGCCTAATGGCGATGGGATTGCAGTGGTTCAGCTTGTTCATGGAATGGTTGAATATATCGAAAGATATGATGAATTTGCCAGGTTTCTTACTTCAAAAGGATATATAGTGGTTGGACATGATCATATTGGGCATGGCCATTCTGTTGAAAAGCCTGAGGAGCTTGGCATAATGTCTGGAGAACATCCATCTGATTATATGGTTGAGGATATGTACATTCATTATTCGATGACTAAAAAGGCATATCCAGCATTACCATATTTTATTGCCGGGCATTCAATGGGCTCTTACATGCTCAGAAAATTCTTATCTGTCAAATCAGCATATATAGAGGGGCTAAGTGGCGCCATTATCTTAGGCACAGGACAGGAGCCGGCTTTCAGATCAAATCTGGGACTTGCTATTATCAAAGTGCTATCTCTTTTTAAAGGCAAGAATTATAGAAGCACATTTTTGCGCGACGCTATATATGATAAACCATACAGATTATATGATTGTTATGGAAAAGACTATGGAAGATCGTGGCTTTCTAAGAATACACGTAATGTTGAATCGTATTACCACGACCCATTATGCTCCTATATATTCTCGTTAAATGCATATAAAGGACTTATCGAGGCAACAAAATATGTTGCCACAAGATTATGCCTTGATACCATGAGAAAAGGAATCCCTATTCTAATCCTTTCGGGGGATGCCGATCCAGTAGGAAATATGGGAGCTGGTCCTAAGGCTTGTGCAGATGCATATAAGACGGCAGGAATAAAGGATGTTACACTTAAGCTATACCTTGGTGATAGACATGAAATTTTAAATGAACTTGATAGAGAACAGGTATATAATGATATTTTAGGATGGCTTGAGTCTCATAAATAAAATTTTACGGAGTGGTTATGGATTCACTTGAGCATTTAATAACAAGGTCTATAAAGACATATTATAAAAATAAGCTTTTATCACCTATTATATTTTTAGTGATTCTAATTGTTCTTACTATCATTTTTCCTATTGGCAGCATGATATTTCCAAAGAACTATCAGGAAGAACAAATCAGCCTATATGAAATGTATAATTCAAAAGAATTATACGCTAAGTTTGATTTAAAAAACCTTTATTTTACTGGATATACCAGTAAATGGCTTGATAGAACAAGAGGCTACTATTATTACACCATGATTAATTCTGAGTGCGTAGTAGTTTTGTTGGATCCGGATACTTGTAATCAGGGCGAGCCTACAATAGAAGAGCTATCAATAAAAGCTGAAATAATATACGATTCGGTTGCGGCCAAGACTCTTCTTACAAATCTGGCAAATGATTTGAATTGGAACGAGGAAGGTATTTTATCTACCGTATCATCTTACTCACTGTCAGAGCCTGATGCCACAAGCATTGCGGCAAGAGCATTTGAGTATTTTTATGTGATATTTGGAATATATAGCCTGGTATCAATACTTGTTTATAGCGTATATATTGCATATCCTGTATTGTCGCTTCCAGTTCAAAAAACAAGAGCATACGGTAAGCCAGCGGAGATATTAGCTGAGGCAGAAGAGGAACTGGCAACTCTTCCACAGTTGGCTACAGAGGATATGTTTATTACAGAGCATTATTTTATTGAAACTAGCAGTTATGGTGTTGCAATTGTTCCTATTGATGCTATTATTTGGATTTATAAGTATTCTACTATGCACAAGTTTTTATGGCATCATTTCTCTATCACTTACACTCTTTACATTACGGCAGGAAAGCGGCATTATATCAAGTGTCCTAAAAATATCAAAAGTGATATAGACGGTATTATTGATTATCTTTCAGAGGCAAATCATAATATTTTAGTTGGTTTCTCTGAAGAAAATCGTTTAAAAGTAGAAGAAATACAGAATGATTTTGACATCGTTCGCAAAATTACAGGATTCTTATCTAAGAGGGTATAGAATGGAAGCTTATACAGGTTTTGCCCCAGTTTATGATATGTACATGGATAATATTCCATACGACACTTGGGCTACTAATATAAAAAATCTTTTTGAAAAGTATAATATGCCTATGAACATTGTCTGTGACCTGGGGTGTGGGACTGGTCAGATGACTAGAAGACTTAAAAACTTTGGTCACGATATGATTGGTATAGATAATTCTTATGACATGCTGATGGAGGCGCAAGAGCAAGAGGATTCCGAGGGAATCCTTTATCTATGTCAGGATATGCGTTCCTTCGAACTATATGGCACTGTTGGCGCAGTTGTCAGTGTGTGTGATAGTATCAATTATTTAAGGGACAATGAGGAACTTCTTACAGTATGCAAGCTTGTAAATAATTATCTCGACCCAAAGGGGTTATTCATTTTCGATATCAAAACAGAAAACTATTATAAAAAGCTTGGAACCAGTACTATCGCTGAAAATCGCGAAGAGGGCAGCTTTATTTGGGAAAATGATTATGATGAAACAACAAAGGATAATTATTACTATCTAACAATTTATGAAGCTAATAACGAAGGCACATTTGATCGTTACGAGGAGGAGCATTTACAGCATGCTTTTTCCAAGAACGAAGTGGTGAGCGCAATAGAACAAAGCGGGTTACAACTTCTTGAGGTGCTTGATGTAGCTACAATGGAAGCACCAAAGGATGATTCAGATAGATTATATTTTATAGCAAGAGAGGTAAGTAAATGAGAGATTATATAGTAAGAGGAACAGCAGCAAATGACTCAGTGAGAGCATTTGCCATCACTAGTCATGATATGGTTGAGGAAGCCAGAGAAAGACACAATACATCTCCAATTGTTACAGCGGCATTAGGAAGAATGCTTTCTGCAGGTTCAATGATGGGCGTAATGCTAAAGGGGGATGACGATTTGGTGACTCTCCAGATTCAGGGAAGCGGTCCGATGAAAGGTATCACAGTTACTTCTAATAGCAAAGGAGAAGTAAAGGGATTCCCTAATGTTTCTGTAGTAGATTTACCACCAAAGAATGGAAAGCTTGATGTAGGTGGTGCAATAGACTTAGGTATCATGCGTGTAATAAAGGACATGGGACTTAAGGAGCCATATGTAGGTACAGTTGAGTTACAGACAGGTGAAATCGCAGAGGATTTAACATACTATTATGCAGTTTCTGAGCAAATCCCATCTTCTGTAGGTCTTGGTGTTCTTATGAACAAAGACAATACAGTAAGCTGCGCTGGTGGCTTCATTGTTCAGCTTATGCCATTTACACCAGAAGAAGTTATTACACAGATTGAAGAAAATCTTAAAACACTTCCATCAGTTACAGATATGTTATCTAGTGGAAAGACACCGGAGCAGATGCTTGAGACAGTATTGGCAGGTCTTGATTTACAGTTCATGGAGACACACGAAGTAGGATACAAGTGTGATTGCTCAAGAGAACGTGTTATTAAGAGTCTGGCTTCACTTGGTAAAGAAGATATGGACAGTATTATTGCTGATGGCAAGCCAGTTGAGGTTAAATGCCAGTTCTGCAATGAAGCCTATGAGTTCAGCATTGACGAGCTAAAGAGTTTTAGGAGGAATTAGTCAAATTATCCCTTAGTAAAGGGCGAATTTTTGTCGTTTTTATTTTCAGATTTCCGGTAAACTAGGAAACGGAGTATTCTACGTACGTTTAGATAGAAGGATTAATCATGAGCAAGAAAAAGAAAAAATTCAAAAGTTCTCTTTTTGATAGACAAATACAATATGCAAAGCTCGGTATTATTCTGGGTATTATTTTGATTGTTTATTTGTTGGGAAGCTTATTTTTCAGAAGCCATTTTTACATCAGAAGTAAGGTAAATGGTGTTGGAGCATCATTTAAGGGCGCCGAAGCCACTTACGAAAAGATAGTTAATAGTGCAGATAAATACACAATATCTTTTATTGATGCAGATAACAATGTCATAAATGAGGTCAGCTCTAGCGATCTTGGTGTGGGTGTTAATTATGATGCTTCTCAGGTTCAGGACATTCTTGATACACAGACAGGATTTAACTGGGTTGTACGATTATTTTTCCCAGCTGAATACTACACTGCCACTGGAAATGCATATGATAGCGCAAAGGTAAAGGCAGTTGCATCAAGCTTGGATTTCAGTCATCAAAAATCTACAAAAGAATCAAAGGATGCATATATCGATTTTGATGGAGAAAAATTCTACATCGTAGATGAAGTTTATGGCGATAGAATTGATGAAGAGGGTGTAGAGGAAGCAATCATCTACGCTGTTGAAAATCTTCAGACTGTAATCAATCTATCTGATGGCACTTGTTACAATAAGCCAGATGTTAAGGCTGATGATGATAATATCAAGGCAGCTCTTAAAAAGCTTAATGACTACATGGATACAGATATTCATTATGATTTAGGTGAGGGCTTCAAAGAGGAGATACCAGCTGCAACAAAGGCTACTTGGTTTAAAGTAGATGACGATTTTAAAGTCTCATTTGATCGTGATGCCATCGGAGAATTTGTAAATACCATGGGTGATAAATACAACACTTATGGCAAGAAAAAGGAATTCACTACAACTTCAGGTGAAAGCATTGAGGTTCCAGCAGGTTCTTTTGGATGGAGAATTGCTTACGAAGGTGAGATAGATGCTATAATCGCTGATCTTGAAGGTGGTGAAGATGTCACTCGTGATTTCACTTACCTTTACTACGGAACAAGCCATGGTGAGCATGATTACGGCAATTCATACGTTGAGGTAAATCTTACAGAGCAGCATGTATATGTATATAAGGATGGCGAGATGGTATTTGATACTCCTTGCGTTTCTGGAAAGATTTCAAATAACCACGGCACTCATACTGGTGTTTATCCTATTGCATACAAGCAAAAAGATGCCACACTTAGAGGCGATAATTACGAATCACATGTTAACTTCTGGATGCCTTTTAATATGGGTGAAGGTTTGCATGATGCTACATGGCGTTCAAGCTTTGGCGGCACTATTTATAAAAACAGTGGTAGCCATGGCTGTGTTAACCTACCACTTTCTGCAGCAGAAGAAATATACAATATAGTTGACGCCGGATGGCCAGTTTTAGTGTTCTATACTGGTGACACAGAGGAGCAGAACTACGTTATGTCAAATCCTCAGGTTAATGTTATTGACCTGATTTCAGAGATAGAAACTGTAACACTTGAATCTGAACCTCAGATTGCAGCAGCAAGAGCAGCTTACGAGGCACTTTCAGAGGAGCAAAAGGCATTAGTTACAAACTATGATCAGCTTGTTAATGCGGAGTTAACACTTCAAGCATTAAAGCAGCAGGCAATAGCAGATGGTATTTTGCCAGCTGAAGACCCTGCAGCTATAGATCCAGCAACTGTCGATCCGACAGTTACTGATGGAACTGTTCAACAATAGCATTTTGTGAGGAAAAAATAATGACGAGTTGGAAGAATAATGTTAGAACAGTAGTACCTTACACTCCAGGCGAGCAGCCAAAGACAAAAGTAATAAAGCTCAATACAAATGAAAATCCATACCCACCAAGTCCTTTGGTGGGTAAAGCTATATCAGAGTTTAAGGTAGATTTACTGAGAAAGTACCCAGACCCAAATTGCAGTGTGCTTATTTCAGCTATTGCAAAATATCATGGATTTGATGAGGAAAATGTTTTTGTAGGAGTTGGCTCAGATGATGTACTTGCTATGAGCTTTCTTACATTTTTTAATTCAAAGGAGCCTGTCTTTTTCCCTGATATTACATATTCATTTTATGATGTATGGGCTGATTTGTTTAGAATACCTTATACCACAAAAGCATTGGATTCTAATTTCAAAATTCTATCAGAGGATTACAAAGAGCCTTGTGGAGGTATTGTAATACCAAACCCTAATGCACCAACGGGAATAGCAGAGCCAGTCGAGTTTTTTGAGAATATCATAAAGGCCCACCCAGAGTGTGTCATTATAATCGATGAGGCCTATGTGGATTTTGGAGCAGATTCTTGCATAGAACTTGTTCGTAAATACGATAATGTTTTAGTGGTTAGGACATTCTCTAAATCTAGAGCCATGGCTGGAAATAGAATTGGATATGCTGTTGGTTCTAAGGAACTTATTAAATTCTTATCAGATTGCAAGTTTTCATTTAATTCATATACTATGGATTGCATTACCCTTGCAACTGGAGTTGCCTCAATTGAGGATGATGAGTACTTTAAAGCAAGACTTGTAGATGTAGTAAATACAAGAGAGTGGACAAAGCAAAAGCTTACAGAGCTAGGCTTTACATTCCCTGATTCAAAGAGCAATTTTATTTTTGCAAAGCATGAATCAGTAGAAGCTACATATATATTTGAGCAGCTTAAGGCGCGTGGCATTTATGTTAGACATTTTTCGAAGCCTGAGCGCATAGCTGATTATCTGCGCATTAGCATCGGAACTGATGAGGAGATGCAGATATTTATTAATGAATTAGATAGTATTTTAAAGGAGTATAAATAATAAATGTTAAATTTCGTAATAGTGTTTTTGATTTCAATGGTACCATTAGTTGAGCTTAGAGGAGCTATTCCTTATGCGGTTATAAATAATATGCCCCTTTTACAGAGCTATATTATTGCAATTATTGGTAACATGCTTCCAATGCCATTTATCTTTTTCTTTGCAAGAAAGGTTCTTGAGTGGGGAAAGGATAAGCCAGTTATTGGAAAGTTCTTCACTTTCTGTCTTGAAAAAGGACATAAGGGTGGAGAAAAGCTTAAGGAAAAGGCAGGAAATGGTCTTTACATTGCGCTTTTCTTATTTGTAGGTATCCCAGTACCTGGTACAGGTGCATGGACAGGGACACTTGCAGCATCTATTCTAGATATGGATTTCAAGAGAAGTGTTAAGGCTACTATGGCAGGTGTTGTTCTTGCAGGTGTTATCATGGGTGCAGGCACCAAGATTATTACACTTATTGCTAGCTTATTCTAAATAGAGGTTGTATATGGATACAGTTAATATGCTTATTAATGTAATAGCAATTCTTGTTGGCTTAGGGCTTTACATGGGGGTTATGAATTCTGCATGGGGCAAGAAGCATCAGGAGTATATGTATGCAATAATGCTTGGCACAATTCTTTGTGCTGTGCTTGTTGGAGGTTTTATTAGATGGCTGGTAATAGTAAGGTAAAAAAATCCAGTGGAGTTGCATGTGAGTATTGCAACAATTTTGTCTGGGACGAAGAAGATGAGCAGTATTACTGCGAGATGGATATGGACGAGGATGACTATGTCAGATTAGTGACGGGGCATTATAAGGATTGTCCATATTTTGTTAATGGCGATGAATATAAGGTGGTTAGACACCAAATGTAGTATAAAACTGCTGAGGTTTATTGACCTTGGTATCGGCTTATTATAAAATTAAAATTAGGATTATTAGGAGGTATAGCGAAGTGAAAAAATTAAAAGCTACAAAGTTTGTCAAGTCTGTAGCTGCTTTAATGTTAGCAGTGTGCATGACTTTGTCAGTATCTGTCACTGCTAAGGCTGCAGGCGCACAGGGTATTGACGTATCAAAGTATCAGGGGGCCATCAATTGGGGCGCAGTTGCACAGTCAGGTGTTTCATACGCTTTCATCAAGGTTGGTAGTACAAAGAGCGGTGTGGATCCATATTTCGCAGCAAACGTTCAGGGCGCTCAGGCTGCAGGTATTCGTACTGGTGTTTATATTTACTCATACGCTACTAGCGTTGAGGCAGCAGCTCAGGAAGCTGAATTGGTTTTAAAGTGGATTGAGCCATACAATATCAATTTCCCAGTAGCTTTTGATATAGAGGACAGTGTTCAAAAGGGTCTTGATGCAAATACATGTACAGCAATGGCAAATGCCTTCTGTGGTGTTATTTCATCAGCTGGATACACTCCAATGCTTTACACATACACAAATTTCTATAAATCACATTTCACATCTGCATTAGCATACGACAAGTGGATTGCACAATACTCAGATCACAATGACATTGCTGGTTGGGCAATTTGGCAGTATTCTTCTAGCGGATCTGTTGCAGGTATCAATGGTAGAGTAGATGTTAACCTTGCAGCAAAGGATTATACAGCATTTATTCCACAGGCAGGCGTGCTTGACCTGGGTGGTGGAAATGCATATTTCTTTAACAATTTCCGTAAACAGTTCGGTTGGGTAGATGTAGCTGGTACAAAGTATCACACTGATCCTGCTACAGGTATTGTTACATATGGCTGGTACTCAGATGAGACTGGAGCATATTACTTCACACCAGGCACAGCTGCAGCAGCTACAGGACTTAGCACAATTGATGGTGGTATCTACTACTTCAACGAAGCAGCACAGTTACAGACTGGATGGTTAGAGCTTGGCGGATATACATTCTTATTTAACCCAGCTGATAATGGTAAGTTATATACAGGTTGGTGGACAGATCCAACAGTTGGTACTCGTTACTTAGACACAACAGATGGACATATGTTAGTTGGTCTTTGTGTTATCGATAAGGATATGTATTATTTCAACGAGCAAGGTTTCTTGCAGGTTGGATGGGTTGATATCGATGGTGTGACATACATGTTCAATCCAAACGATGGTGGTAAGATGTATAGAGGCTGGTGGACAGATGCTACTGGCACATACTACTTAGATCCAAAGGATGCTCATAGAGTAACAGGATTGGCAACAATCGATGGCGCTGTATATTACTTCAACGAAGCAGGCCAGATGCAGGTTGGTGTTGTTAATGTCAATGGCGTTACATATGACTTCGGAGCAGATGGAAAGATGCTCACAGGAATGCAGACAATCGGTGATGCTACATACTTCTTTGGAACAGACGGTGCTATGATGACAGGTCTTGTTCAGACTAAGGAAGGTGTATATTACGCAGGAGCTGATGGAAAGCTTATTGCAGGCCAGACAGTTAAGATTGGCGCAGGTGACTTCCTCTTCGGAGCTGATGGAAAGCTTGTAGTTAATCAGGTAATTCAGGTTGGTACTAATTTGTATCAAACTGATGAAAGCGGAATGGTAATCGCTGTTGCTCCAGCACCTGCTGCTACAAAATAGAAAATGCTAAAAAGCTTGCTTTCATTGGGAAAGCAAGCTTTTTTTTTGCCACATAAAAATAAAATAAAGTATTAATTGAATACCTATTGACAATCACAAAAATAATAATTATTATATGTAAGGATTTTAAGAAAAAGGAGAAAATATATGAACGGCACTATAAAAAAAGTCTTTGAAGCAGTATCAGCAGAGACCGGATTACGTTGCGACGAGAATGTTGGTGCACTTTTAGGACAATATAACGGATATCATTTATATGCTATCTACACAGGCAATTTTTACACAGTATATGCCTCAGTAAGAAAGAACGGACAGTTCCCTGAAAAGGATCTTCTCAAGAATATGAAGAAGTCAATCCCTGGTATTTCTGCTCTTGCAGTTCAGAAGAACAATGTCGTAGCAAATGTTACTGGAATGACATCTAAGAAGGTAATTGAGAATCTTATTTCCGCAATCAAGGGAATGACAGATGCATTTAGATTAAACGGATTTGAAGATGTATGTGAAGGCTGTGGTAAGCCAGTTTCAAATATCGGAAGCTACTACATTGGTGGTGGTGTATCATTCTTATGTGGAGATTGCTACACAAATATCAGCCAGTCATTACAGCAGGCTGAGGTTGAGATGAGCAACACAAATGAGAACTTTATTGGCGGTATTGTTGGTGCATTTCTTGGCGCATTAATTGGCCTTATTGCAATCATCATTATTGGTCAGATGGGATATGTTTCAGTTGTCTCTGGTATTGTAATGGGTGTATGTACTGTAAAGGGATACGAGTTCATGGCAAAGAAGCTCAGCACAAAGGGCATTGTTGTTTGCTGCATCTTCATGGTTGTTATGACATATTTGGCTGAAAAGATTGATTGGACAATCACAATTTCAAAAGAGGTTGGTTGGTCATTTGCAGAGGTATTCCAGAACTTTAGTGCATTAATAGATGGCGCAGGAGTTACATCTGATTTCATTGGCTCACTTTTACTTGTATATTTATTTACAGCATTAGGAGCTGTTCCTATGATTATCAATGTAATCAAGTCTAAGAAGGTTGCATATAATTCATATCAGATTAACTAATATAAAATATAAAGCCCCTGATAGTTGCTTAATTGACAACTGTCAGGGGCTATTTTATTTGCTCAAACGATTTAAAAGTGGATATAGAGTTGTTGATATTATTACTCCAAATACTCCTTGGATGATATTTGGAATAATACCTGCGAGGGATGCAATGACGCCTGCAGAAAGTGTTGTTTTATTTACAATAGATAACATGAATATTTCAAATATAAAATAACCAAATATCATAACAGCTTCCCCGATTATACCGCTAAAAATAATTGCTGAGATGTTTGATTTTGACTTTAGTAGCTTACTTGAAAATCTAAAAGTGAAATATGCCACGATGGCTGTTAAAGCCTTGATTATAAAGGTTGCTGGCACATATATGAAATAGCCTCCGATTAAATCTGAAAGTCCTGAGCCGATGCCAGCAGCAAGACCACCCCATAGAGGTCCAAGCAAAAGTCCAGATAACAAAACGAAGCCATCGCCAGGATGTATATACCCAAGTGTTGGCGTTGGAATTTTAATTATCATTGTTCCAATACAAGTTAGAGCGGCAAATAAAGCAGCGGTGATAGTGAGTTTAACGCTATCTGAATTAGTAGCATTTTTAGTTACTGAAGTGTCAGTCATAACAAATATACCTCCTGCGTCTAAGATTGATTACGTGAAAAAAGCTCTTTTCTAAATTTTATGTTGGAGCTATAATATCACCAACCTGTTATTATAAAAATGAGCAAAAATGAAAATAATTTAGGGGACAGATATGAAAGTATACGAAAAGGTATATAGTTTTTACGTAAATCAGATTCTTAATGCAAGCCTAAAGCCAGGGGATAGAATGCCATCAATCAGGGAATCAGAAAAGACATTGGGGGTTAGTAAAACTTCAATAGAAACAGCATATTTGCAACTGGCGGCAGATGGTTATATCTACTCAGTTGAAAAAATTGGATATTTTGTCTCAGAAACTGTTTCGAGATTTTCCAAGGGTGAGCAATATGAAGATAATTTCAATACAATAAATAAGGAAAATCAAAGCTATCAATATGATTTGTCGACTATTGGAGAGGATAAGGAAGTATCTTGCCTTGATTTGTGGAGAAGATATATGAAATCCTCTTTGAGACAGGAAGATAGATTGCTTGCGTATGCCAAAAATCAGGGAGAAGATGATTTAAGGCAAGAGATTGCGTCCTATGTTAGAAAGAATAGAAATATAATCTGCAGCCCAGAAGAGATTGTAATTGGTGCAGGATTTCAGAATCTATTGCCAATACTGATTTCCTTAATCCCTGGAGAGAAAAGTATATCTTTTCCTACAAAAAGCTTTGCCGATGGCGCAATGACATTTAAGAACGCAGGCTTTAATGTAAATTATCGTGATAAGGAAAGCCATGTTATATATGTGACACCATCATACATGACTAAATGGGGAGAGGTCATGACCATGAAAAGGCGTCATGAGCTGATAGAGCATGCCTTGAAAAACAACCATCTAATCATAGAGGATGATTATCAAAATGAGTTTGTTTTTTCAAGCAAACCAACGCCCAGTTTATATGCAATGACTGGTGGTGAAAACACAGCTTTTTTAGGTTCATTTTCAAGAATTCTTTTGCCTAGTGTCAGAATCAGTTTTTTGATTTTGCCAAAAGGAACTAAGGAGATGTATAACGAGATTAGGGATTATTATAATCAGACTGCATCTTTGGCAGAACAAATTGCCTTGGCACAGTTTTTGAGGGACGGACATCTAAACAGGCACATTAAAAAGATGAAACGTTTTTATGAAGGCAAGCGAAAAATGATGTATAAGATAATGCAGAAAAACTTTGGTGACAACGCGGACATCTTTATGGGTGATAGTGGAATGGAGATGGGAATAAAACTTCAGGGCGCTGGCATTAAAGAAAGGCTTGAGAAAAGTAAAGTTAAGTTAAATATTATGGAATACGGTGAAAATACAGCAACTATTTTAATATCCTGTAGCAAGATTCAAAAAGAAAATATAATTCCAGCAGTAGAAAAATTAAATTGTAGTTTACAATAATGCTTTAGTATGCTAAAGTGTATAAGTACACTAATTTAATGCTTTATCACAATAAAGTGAATAAATGGATTGAGGAGATTATATAATGAGGAAAAAGTTTTTAGCAAGTACACTAGCATTAATGATGGGACTTTCAATGGTAGCTTGTGGTTCTTCAGCTACAGACAATAAAGATGCAGCAAATGGTGCTGATACAGCAGAAAGCGATGTTGAATATATCAAGGACAAGGGCACATTAATCGTTGGTATCACAGATTTCGCTCCAATGGATTACAAGGATGACAATGGAGAGTGGATTGGCTATGATGCAGATCTTGCAAGAGAAGTAGCAGAAGCACTTGGAGTAGATGTTGAATTCGTAGAAATCGATTGGG
Organism: Pseudobutyrivibrio sp. MD2005; assembly: GCF_000621865.1. GTDB lineage: Bacteria > Bacillota > Clostridia > Lachnospirales > Lachnospiraceae > Pseudobutyrivibrio. The sequence continues at coordinate 178,850 of NZ_JHXE01000012.1, read as the reverse complement.
ATAACAAAATCCTCGAGCTTCAGAATAAGTCGATTGATGTTGTATGGAATGGTATGACTCTTACTCCTGAAGTTGAGAATTCAATGGAGTGCACAGTTCCTTACCTTAATAATGCACAGGTTGTTGTAGTTAATAAGGATAAAGCCGCAGATGTAACAAGTGTTGACACAGCAGCTGATCTTAGCTTTGCTGTTGAATCAGGTTCTGCTGGTGAAGCAGCTGCAGAAGAAAATGGATTTGATTATGTTGCTGTTAAGTCACAGTCTGACGCAGTAATGGAAGTTTCTGCAGGAACATCAGATGCGTGCATAATCGATCTTTTAATGGCAGGTGCTATGGTTGGAGAAGGTACTAGCTATGATAATCTTACACATACAGTAGAGCTTACTACAGAGGAATACGGTGTAGGCTGCCGTCAGGGTTCAGACTTAGCTGCATTCATCAATGATCAATTTAAAACAATGTATGACGATGGCACAATGGAAAAGATTGCCACTACATACGGAGTACAAGAAGCAATCGTTGCTCAATAAAAATAATTAACTAAGGACGCAATATGTTTACAAACGTAACAATATCACTATTAGAGGGGTTCTTCGGAACCCTCAAATTATTTTCATTAACACTATTATTTTCATTACCATTAGGACTTATAATAAGCTTTGGTTCCATGAACAAAAGTAGTATAGTTCGTTTACCAATCAGGTTTATTATATGGATTATCAGAGGAACACCTCTGATGCTACAACTTCTTATTATTTTCTATGGACCAGGAGTTTTTCTTGGAGTCAACCTCTGGGGCTCTGGAGATAGCGGCCGATTCACAGCAGCTCTTGTAGCTTTTGTAATCAACTATGCCTGCTATTTCAGTGAAATTTTTAGAGGTGGTATTCAGTCTATTCCAAAAGGACAGTACGAAGCAGCTGCAGTCTTAGGCCTCACTAAGCGACAGACATTTTTTAAAATTGTATTGTTTCAGGTAATAAAGAAAATCGTTCCGCCAATTTCAAACGAAGTTATCACCCTGGTAAAGGATACATCCCTTGCCAGAGTTATTGCGTTTTATGAAATTATTTGGGAGGGCGAACGTTTCATCAAGAGTGCAGGTATAATCTGGCCTCTGTTTTACACTGGAGTATTCTATCTAGTCTTTAGCGGATTATTGACACTGCTATTTGGTTATATAGAAAAGAGACTCAGCTATTTCAAATAACAAATAATAAGTGAGAAGAATATGGCAATTTTAGAAGTTAACGGATTAAAGAAAAAATTTGATGATGATGAAATACTAAAGGGCATTTCATTTAGCATGGAGAAGGGACAGACTCTTTCTATTTTAGGAAGTTCTGGTTCAGGAAAGACAACACTTCTCCGTTGTCTGAATTTTTTGGAGGTGCCAGATGATGGCACAATATCAGTAAATGAAGATTTACTTTTCTTTGCAGACAATGCTAAATTGACTGATGTTCAAATTAGAAAGAATCGTCATCATTTTGGAATGGTATTTCAGCAGTTTAATCTTTTCCCGCAGTATACTGCTTTAGAAAATGTAATACTTGCACCTAAGCTCGAGGCCAAATCAAAAGAAGAGGTCAATGAGATAATTGAAAGAGGAAAAGAACTGCTTACAAAAATGGGGTTGTCAGAAAAGATGGATAATTACCCTCATCAGCTTTCTGGTGGACAGCAGCAAAGAGTTGCTATAGCAAGAGCTTTGGCGCTTAGCCCGGATATATTATGCTTTGACGAGCCTACATCAGCCCTTGATCCTGAGCTTACAGGAGAAGTTTTAAAGGTTATAAAGGAACTTGCAAGTCAGCATACAACCATGATTATTGTTACTCATGAAATTGGATTTGCCAGAGAAGTATCAGATGAGATAATATTTATGGATGGTGGTGTAATTGCAGAGCAGGGAACTCCTGAGCAGGTTATTGATAACCCGTCAAATGAAAGAACAAAACAGTTTCTTGCAAATTACCTAAAATAGAAATTAGAAAGAGAGATTAATATGGCAACACTTGGTATCGTAATTGCGATAGTAGTTTATTTGGCAGCATTGTTGATCATGGGTGCTACTTTTGCAAAAGACAACCACACGGTTGGAGATTATTATTTAGGAGGAAGAAAGCTAGGGCCTTTTGTTACAGCCATGAGTGCTGAAGCATCAGATATGTCATCATGGCTTCTCATGGGATTGCCTGGTATAGCTTATGCAAGTGGTATTTGTGATGTGTTCTGGACTGCGTTAGGTCTTGGAATTGGTACATACCTCAACTGGTTATTGGTAGCGAAAAAGCTTCGTAAATACTCTGAGAAGAATGATTCGGTTACTATTCCAGATTTCTTCGAACATCGATTTAGAGATAAGAGTCACACATTATTATTGATTTCATCAGCAATAATAGTTGTATTCTTTATCCCATATGTTGGTTCAGGTTTTGCTGCATGTGGAAAGCTATTTTCATCATTGTTTGGATTAGATTACACAATCGCCATGATTGTTTCTGCAGCAGTTATCATTGGATATACAGCAACAGGTGGATTTACAGCTGCGTCAGTTACTGATTTTGTTCAGTCGATTATTATGACAGTTGCACTTATTGCAGTAGTATGCTTTGGCTTATCTAGCGTAGGTGGAATAGATGTGGTTAATAACTTCGCTACATCTTTAGACGGATATATCAGCTTGCTTGCTACTCACGATTTTACTAATGCATCTAGGGTTTCTTATGGTGGAATTGTTACTATCATTTCTACCATGGCATGGGGCTTAGGATATTTTGGTATGCCACATATTCTTTTGAGATTTATGGCTATTGAAGATCCAGAGAAAATAAAATTGAGCCGTCGTATTTCTACTGTATGGGTATTTATAGCAATGGGCGTTGCAATTTTTATCGGTGTTATGACACGTACAATGGTTCACGTTGGTGCCCTTGCAGAGCTTGAAGATTCAGAGCGTGCAATCGTTATCATCGCCCAGACTTTAGCAGAGCATGGTTTTGCAGCATCACTTTTAGCAGGTGTTATCTTAGCCGGAATTCTTGCATGTACAATGTCTACATGTGATTCACAGATGCTTGCTGCTTCATCATCAGTTTCTGAAAATATCTTACATGAGACTTTTGGAATCGAGCTTTCAGAACACATGCAGATGGTAATGGCTAGAATAGTGCTTGTTATTATTGCAGGAATTGGAGTGTTTATAGCTAGAGATCCTAACAGTTCAGTATTTGGTATTGTATCATTTGCATGGGCCGGTTTTGGTGCTGCATTTGGTCCAATTATGATACTTGCACTTACATGGAAGAGAGCAAACAGATACGGTGCAATCGCAGGTATGCTTGGCGGCGGAATTATGATTTTCGTATGGAAGTTTTTGATTAAGCCAATGGGCGGTATTTTTGGAATCTATGAGCTGCTTCCTGCATTTATTGTAGCTATGCTTTTATGTGTAATCGTAAGCTTAATTACACCAGCTCCTGAAAAGGAAATTGTAGAAGAGTTCGAATCAATTTAACATATTGATAATATATATCAACAAGACAATTTATCACCTATAACCTATTGACTAAGTAGGTTATAGGTGATATTTTCTTTTACATAGCTAATTGATAGGTGATTAGCAAATATGTGAAAGGAAGGAACTAATAATGTTTGTATATGCAGATAACGCAGCAACTACAGCCGTAAGTCCTAAGGTTGTAGAAGCTATGCTACCATATTTTACGGAGGTTTATGGAAATCCATCTAGTTTGTATTCAGTAGGACAGAAGGCTAAGGAGGTTCTTGAGGAGGCAAGAGAAAGAGTAGCAAAGATTCTCGGGGCAGCTCCTAGAGAAATCTACTTTACATCAGGTGGAAGTGAGGCGGATAACCAGGCCATTATTTCGGCGGCAAGAATTGGCGAGAAAAAGGGAAAGAAGCATATCATTTCAACTAAGTTTGAGCATCATGCAGTTCTTCACACACTACAAGCACTTGAAAAGGAAGGCTTTGAGGTAACACTTCTCGATGTGCACACTAATGGTGTAGTTACAGCTGAGGAAGTAAAAAACGCAATCCGCGAGGATACAGCCTTAGTTACTATCATGTATGCCAATAACGAAATTGGTACAATTCAGCCTATCGCTGAAATTGGTGCCGTATGTAAAGAGGCCGGTGTAATTTTTCATACAGATGCTGTTCAGGCTGTGAGTCATCTTCACATTGATGTTAAGGAGCAGAATATTGATATGCTTTCAATTTCAGCTCACAAATTCCATGGACCTAAAGGTGTAGGTGTTCTTTATGCAAGAGGCGGAATAGTTCTTACAAATGTTATTAACGGTGGAGCCCAGGAACGAGGCAAGAGAGCAGGCACAGAAAATCTTGCTGGTATTGTAGGAATGACTGTTGCACTTGAAGATGCAGTTGCACATATTGATGAGAACAATGCCAAGTTCGAGAAGCTTCAGGATAGATTAATTGAGGGACTTTCAAAGATACCTTATTCAGAGTTAAACGGGGATAGAAATCAGAGAGTAAAGTCAAATGTAAACTTCTGTTTTGAGGGTATCGAAGGCGAGTCATTGCTTCTTTTGTTAGATGATAAGGGCGTTGCAGTTTCATCTGGTTCAGCATGTACATCAGGCTCACTTGATCCAAGCCATGTGCTTCTTGCTATCGGAAGACCGCATGAGGTTGCTCATGGGTCACTTCGTATTTCTCTTGGCGAAGATGCTACAGAGGAACAGGTTGACTATATCATCAAATCGGTTTCAGAGGTTGTTGAATACTTAAGAGGATTCTCACCATTCTGGGGTGATTTAGTAAGTGGAAAACGACCACATATTTTTGCAGAGCATTCTGTAGCTTAATAAAACATAAAAGTAATTGGAGGAATAAAAAATGGCATTATATAGTGAAAAGGTTATGGATCATTTCAGAAATCCTAGAAATGTAGGAGTGATAGAGGATGCAGATGGTGTTGGGGAAGTTGGAAATCCTGTCTGTGGCGACATCATGAAGATATATTTAAAGATTAATGATGACAAGGTTATTGATGACGTAAAGTTTGAAACATTTGGCTGCGGCAGCGCTATTGCATCTAGTTCAATGGCTACAGAACTTATTAAGGGCAAACCACTTGATGAGGCACTTCAGCTTACAAATAAAGCAGTTACGGAAGCGCTTGACGGTCTGCCAACACACAAGCTTCATTGTTCTGTGTTAGCAGAGGAGGCAATAAAGTCTGCTGTAAAGAATTACTATGACAAGAATGGCATCGAATATGATCCAAAGGATTTCCCTGATCCAGAGGTTGAGTCTTGCCATATGCACTAGGGTGTGACATTAATGTGACAAAACTTGTGATAATATTCCCATGTAAACGAAAACAATGAATCTAGTTGGAGGGAATAAACATGTTTTGTGCTAATGTAAAAAAGATGGTTGCTATACTTTCAATTGCAATGCTTTCGGCTACTTCGGTTGTAGGCTGTGGAGCTGATGCTAAAGAAGAGTCAAAAAATGTGGATAAAGGGACTGAAGCAGCAGAGGAAATATTTACAAAGGGTGTTTATGTAAATTATGCTGCAGAGGCTGAAAATCCAGAAAAGACATATTTTTATGTATTCTTTGGAGATGGCTCGGGAAGTATCGAAGATGGAGTTGCAAATACAGCAAATTATTTTGAGTGCGAGCAAAAAGAAGATAGCGTTACATTTCATATAGGAAGTATTGATCCAATTGATGAAGAGTTTAAGGTTATTTCTTGTGAGAATGGAATAGTTAAGGGCTCATTTGATGATGGTATAGAGCTTGTTTTTGAACCTGTTGAAGGTGTGGATGTAGATACATTTAGCGCAGTAAATTATGTAAATGAAGCTAATGGTGAGCACTTCGTATATACGGATGCAAACGGTTGGAGCGTACATTACAATCCTGAATTAATTCAGGTAAATGAAGGCGGCCCAATCACCACATTTGTGTTTACTGGCGAATCTGCAGGAACAAATATGATTACAGTTACATATACTGTTGATGACAATGCCGAAGGTATAATCAAAACACTTGGAGAGCCATACGGCGATGCAGTAACATATTCTGAAGGTACATTCCCTGGAACAGAAGATGTTAAAAGCTATTGGGTACAGTCCGCTCCAAGTACAGATGGTTCTGGATTATATATGACAGCTGTTGCAAGAGATTATATGGATGGAGCTCTTGTATTTGAGTTTACTGAACACATGGGAGAGGACGAGGAACAGAACTATCTCGTAAGCGATACGTTAGCAGAAATAATAGATTCAATAGAATTCTTAGATTATGAAGAATAATAGAATGGGCGCCAGCAGGGCGCCCTTTTTTACGGGCAACCTTGAATTATGACTTGCTATCTGTTTAATTAATCATATAAGATGATTATAAAAGACAAAGGGGGACCGATATGGATAAGTATTTAGTAGTAATCGATATGCAAAATGATTTTTTGACGGGGGCACTAAAAAATGATGAGGGTGTTCAAGTTATCAAGTACATCAAAGATAAACTGGATCATGTAGATTCCGATACTCATATTATTTTTACAAGGGATACGCATCAGGAAAACTATATGTCTACAGAGGAAGGTGCAAATCTACCTGTACCACATTGTATTGAAAATACCCAAGGGTGGGAAATCACTTCAGAATTAGCGCCTTATGTTGATAAGAAAAATATATTCAATAAAAACACATTCGGCTCAAAAGAGCTAGCCCAATTTTTTGAGGGTAAAGAAGGCGATGTAGAATCTGTTGAAATCGTAGGAGTATGTACTGATATTTGCGTAATATCAAATGCTCTACTAATTAAATCTGTATTACCAAATGTTAGAATATTTGTTGATGCCAAGGGATGTGCAGGTGTTACCCCTCAAAGCCACGATACAGCAATAGAGGCTATGAAAGCATGCCACATTCACATACTCAATGAAGGCTTAGAGGACTGGCGATAGGCATATAAAGGTTTTGGTGGGCTTATTTCATGAGTGGCTCACAATGATTCAAACAATTTTGCGCTAATATACTAACGATTGTTATTAATTTACTTGTGTGAAATAAAAAAATTGTGTTATACAAGTAGCTTTCAATACTTTTTCTTTTAATCCTACTTGTGAACGTTATTTTTCTTTATATCACAAGTAGTATTATAATTGTTCATATTATCCACTACTTGCGACTATTTGTATTATGCTTATCACAAGTAGGATTTGGTAACATTGCAATGCTGGCTACTTGTGATAGTGGCATATTTTTATAAATACAAGTAGTTCCTAAAACCTGGTGATTAAAAACTACTTGTAATTAAATATAATTATCCGAATTACAAGTAGCTTTACATTTTGATAAGAAATCTCTACTTGTTATTCATTACTAAAGTCAATTTTACAAGTAAAATATAATCGTATTTGACTAAGCGTTGCATTTATGCAAAGGCGTATCAGGCGAAGCCAGATTTTTGCGGGAGTTTGCTCTGTTTGTCTCGCAAGAAGTCTGCGAAGGTAGAGGTGGTGAAATGAGTAAGATTAGTTTAATTAATGGTTCATGTGCAGATCAAAAGGCAGATATAATTGTAAATGCTGCAAATTCAGGTCTTTGGGCAGGTGGAGGAATATGCGGAGTTATTTTTGATAAAGCTGGCATACAAGAATTAAGCGAGGCATGTGGCAGATATAAGACACCTTTAAGTGATGGAGCTGCAGTTATCACACCAGCGTTTAGACTATCTAATGCCAAAGCAATTATTCATGCCATTGGGCCTAATTTTGCAGTTACGCCAACTGCATTTAATGCACTTTATGACGCATATTACAATTCGCTGGTAGTTATGATGGATAATGGATATCATAGCATATCATTTCCTCTTATTAGTGCTGGCATATTTGGTGGCAATTTAAAAAATCCAGTTGCTGAATCAACAAAACAATGCTGCAGAGCTTATAAGAGATTTATAGATGAATATCCAAACTATGAGATTGATGTTATGCTATGTGCGTATGGAGCACATGAAATGTCGGCAGCGCAAGAGGAGTTTAATAATCATTTTATTATGGATTAAATAATATTTTTAGATTACAAAAAAGGAGTCTATTATGGCAAAGGTACTATTATTAAACGGAAGTGCAAAATCAAATGGCTGCACAGCAACAGCATTACAAGAAATGGCTCAGGTTTTTGAAAAAGAAGGAATTGAGTCAGAAATTATTAATGTTGGAAATAAAAACATCAGAGGATGTATCGCTTGTGGCAAATGTGAAGAGCTTGGTAAATGTGTTTTTGATGATTTGGTAAATGAAGTTGCACCAAAATTTGAGGAAGCAGATGGGCTAGTAGTAGGTAGTCCTGTTTATTATGCATCTCCTAATGGGACAATTCTTTCATTTATGGATAGGTTATTCTATAGCACATCTTTTTCTAAGCATCTTAAGGTAGGTGCGGCTGTTGTAAGTGCCAGACGCGGTGGCAATTCGGCATCATTTGATGTGTTAAACAAGTATTTTTCAATTAGTGGAATGCCAATTGCTACAAGTACATATTGGAATCAAGTTCATGGATTTACAGCAGATGATGTAAGAAAAGATTTAGAAGGCTTGCAGACTATGAGAAATCTAGCTCGAAATATGGCATTCATGATAAAGGCTTTTGCCGATGCCAAAGAAAAATACGGCGAGCCAGAAGTAGAAAGAAGTTTCTTCACTAGCTTCTCAGACGGAAAGTAATTAAATCAGTTGAAATGAACAAATAAAAGACTAATTAATGCAGTGCATTAATTAGTCTTTTACTATTAGTGAAAATAGCCCAACAACTACAAGGAGTGGAAATGCAATATATAGCAAGCCACCGAACACTAGCATTACCAATATGAATGGTAGAAATACGATGTAAGTCATCAACTTAAATATTCCCCAGGTAGCTCTAAATGCAAAACCTATCATTTTCCCAAATACAATAAAAAATAAGACGAAAAATAATAATGTCATAGTAATCCCTCCTTAAACGATATTCATTGGATTATCGTCCATAACCAGTGCTGCAATGATGTATACTAAGATTCCGCTACCTCCAGCTAATGTAAAAGCTGCCCATATTAATCTAACTATCGTTGGATCAATGTCAAAGTATTCTGCTATACCTGCACAAACACCGCAGATTTTTTTGTTATTGCTTTTGTATAATCTTTTTCCATTCATAATCAATTACCTCTTATTTCTATTAAATATTAGTCCAGATTAGAATCCGATATCTGGCTCTTTTAAAACCTCTACATTATCAGACTTGTTGTTAGTAAAAAAGGATTCATTTGATAATCCGATTTCTTTTGCTAACTCGGGATACTCATCCATGAGCATCAGTATTTTACATCTTTTGATTCGATCTTGTACCGTCATAGATTAGTACCTCTTTTTAATATTTCTCTGTTCTTGCTTATATTTTATTAGGTAAATGCTGATTAGTATATCATTAATTAGGCAAATATTTATACCCTATTTTTCTTTTTTAGCAAAATAGATATAATGGATTATAGTAAAGGGGGACACCACAATGGGAAGAAAATCAATAAAAGAAGATAAAAGCATATATTTCAAGGCTCGAGAAGAAGCTGGATTAACAAGGGCTCAAGCCAGTGAATTAATAGGAACAATATCGGAAAGCCGATTGGAAAAGATAGAAACAGGCAAAGTAGCTATATACCCTGAGGATGTGGTAGATTTAGCAAATGCTTATAAGCGACAAGATCTATGCAACCACTACTGTACACATGAGTGTCGAATCGGTCAGGAATCTGTTCCGGAAGTAAAAATTTCTTCGCTTCCAGAGATTGTTCTAGGTATGCTCTCAGCACTTAATTCTCTCAACAACCAGAAAGAACGACTAATTGATATCACAGCAGATGGAGTGATTTCTGATGATGAAATTGAGGATTTTGTGGCTATTCAGAAGCAACTTGATCAAATAGATTTAACAGTAGAGTCCCTTAAACTCTGGGTTTCTAACATGATTGCTGAAGGAAAAATTGACAAAGAAAAGCTCGAGCAATATTCATAAGTATTGCTCGAGCTTTTCTTACTTTATAGGAAATTACTCTGTATTTCCTATAAAGTAAAAACAAGCTGCGCTTGAAGGATGTGTCTCGCCGGCATAGGAAGATAATTGCTTACAGCAATTGCCGGCTCGCACTGCTAGAGTTTTGCAAAGCAAAACTCTTTCTTATCTAAGTAATATGCTAGGGATTTAGGCTTTATGCCCATTTCCACTGTCATAAAGCTTTTGAATCTCAGGTGGAAGATTGTCAGGAAGCATGGCTTTGATTCCATCTTCATTTCCATCCTTTATGGCTGTTTCATAGTACCAGCATTTGTATTTAAGCATATCCAGAGTGCTTTGAAGTTGTGCAATTTCAGCTTCCACAGCGGCACGTCTTGTTTCAAAGAGCTTCTTTCTAGCTTCGTAGGTTTCAGCTCCCTTTGTAGTCATTTCCATGAACTGCTTGATTTCTTTGATTTCTAAGCCAGAACATTTTAGGCATTCAATTAAATGTAATGCTGAAATTTCTGCATCTGAAAACTTTCTTATTCCAGACTGGCGCTCCATATTAGGAAAGAAACCTTCCTTATCGTAGTAGCGCAAAGTTGAAATAGGGATATTAAACATTTCTGAAACTTGGCCAATTGTATACATCATAAGACCTCCAAAAGCTTGTACTACAAAAATACTTTAATTACGTGGATTTTAGCATGATATAAAATAATGTGCAAGAAAAAGCTTGACCTAAAGTTAACTTTAGATGTTAGTATACCTCTTGTATCAAAGAGAAAGGAAGTAAAAACTATGTATGACTTCTTGTGGGCTACTTAAGGAAAAAGCCCACAAGAACTTGGCTTTGCCAAGGGATTTTTAGCAATCTCTTGAAGCTATACTTCTACAGAGTTATAATAAAGCTGTACTTCTGTAGAAGTATAGCTTTATTTTTTGAAAGAATGGTGATTATATTGAGCAAATTAGTTTTATATCATGGATCAGATAGAATAATTAGTACCCCTCAGTTTGGATATGGTAAGCCATTCAATGACTACGGGCAGGGTTTCTATTGCACAAAGCATCTCGAACTTGCCAAAGAGTGGGCGGTTGATGATAAAAGAGATGGATTTGTTAATGTCTATGAAATAGATGATAAGGGGCTAAAGATTCTTAATCTAAATGATGAAAAGTATTCTATATTGCATTGGCTTACAGTTCTACTAGAACATAGAACTTTTAGTGTGAACAGCCCCTTAGCAAGTGAGGGATTTAACTATCTCAAGTCTCACTATCATCTAAATATTGAAGATTATGATTTAATAATTGGTTATAGGGCTGATGATTCATATTTTTCTTTTGCCAGAGCTTTTTTATCAAATGCAATTAGCCTTAATCAGCTTGAACAGTCAATGTATCTTGGTGAATTGGGACAACAATATTTTATAAAGAGCGAGAAAGCATTTTCGAAACTAAAATTTAAAGAAGCAGTGCCAGTAGACTATACAGTGTATTTTCCTCAAAAAATGGTTCGAGATAATAAGGCTAGAGAGGATTTTATTAGTATTTCAGGTAAGATGGATAAGGATGGAGTATATCTTTTGGATTTGGTAAGAAGGGAGGAGTCCCATGGTTAATTCATACAATCAAATATATTTAAATGATGCAATGATTAATCTGGCGGAGGCATTTCAAACAGCTGCTAGGGATTATAAATTTAAGCTGAATTTTTTTATGAGCTTATTTATAAATTCGGGAATAGCAGCACAGTTTGAGGTAGGAAATCCTAAGTATATTGTTGGAAAATCGGGGCCAGAGCTTACACAGGAAATAGTTCTTAAGACTGGTGCTGCAGATTTAAAGGCGGTTACCAAATCTTTTATTGCGCCCAAAGAAGATTATTGGACAGGCTGGGTGCTAGCCTACTATCAGTGGTACACAGGAAAAAGCTTTAGAGAAATACAAAACATAATCACCGCTGAAGAATTAAGAGAAAGATACAACCCATATCATGAGATGGATGAGCAAAAAATTGTGGATTATATAAATTCCAGGGCTGAACATGCAGATGCAGTCAATAGACTACAGATGTATCGAAAGCTCTTTGGCTTGTCACAAAGTGAGCTGGCAAAAGCTGCGGATGTCAATCTCAGGACATTGCAGCAGTATGAAATTGGTGCAAAGGATATTCGAAAAGCTTCTGTATCCACGTTGGAAGCACTCAGCAGAGTTTTGAAATGCAGTATTACAGATTTGATTTAGAGTGTGTCAAAGTGGTTCTAAAAGAGTATACTGTAATGTGAATGGAGTTTGCTAAACATAATGAATAGTTTTTGGAATAAATACAAAAAATATATAGCACCAGTAATCACAATACTGATTATAATTTTCGCATGGTCGGCAGTATGTGCATCTGGCACCTTCAGTGAATATGTCCTGCCTTCACCAGGCAAGGTTTGGAACACGTTTCTTAAACTGCTTGAATCGGGAGACATATGGGAAGATATTATCATAAGTCTTATCAGAGTATTAAAAGGCTTTACTATTGCGTTTATATTAGCATTTTTCTTAGGAACACTCACATCGCTGTTACCAAACAGCAGGATATGGTATGAGCCTCTTGTTCAATTCTTTAGAAATGTACCACCTCTTAGCTTAATACCTTTATTAATTCTTTGGTATGGAATTGGGGAAACGTCCAAAATAATAATCATTGTACTTGCGTCATTTTTCCCAATATACCTTAATATTGTAAAAGGTATCCTAGGCTGTGATGAAAAACTGTTAGAGGTGGGAGATGTCTACGATTACTCAGCAAAAGAAAAATTATTTGGAATCATTCTTCCTTATGCAGCAGCAGATATTTTAGTTGGAATGAGAATCGGGCTGGGGTACAGCTGGAGGGCGATTATAGGTGCCGAGATGGTTGCAGCAGCATCAGGACTTGGCCATATGATACTTTTTGCCCAGCAGATGTCCAGAACAGATAAGGTCATCATTGGAATTATTCTGATTGGAACCATTGGTTATCTTTCAGATAAGCTATTTGGAATGATAATAAAAGTAGTATTAAAGGGTGTTGGAGAGAACGGATGGCAATAGGTGAAATTCATGTAAAAAACATATCGAAAAGTTTTCCAGTAAATGGCAAAAATACTACTGTTCTTGATGATATCTCTCTAGAGCTTCATCCTAAGGAGATTACCGTAATCTTAGGCAAAAGCGGATGTGGTAAGACTACGTTGCTTCGTATTATCGGAGGGCTTGAAAAGGCAGATGCTGGCCAGATTGAATATGAAGGTGATTCCAGAATGGCTTTTGTTTTTCAGGAGCCAAGATTAATGCCATGGTTGTCAGTTTACGACAACATTAAATTTAGTGGAAAGAAAATAGGCATTACGGACAATGAAATCAGAAATCTGATTAATATTGTTGGCCTTAGAGGTTTTGACAATTCCTACCCTAATCAGCTGTCAGGAGGAATGCAGCACAGGGTTTCAATAGCACGAGCTATGGCTTACAAACCATCCTTTATAATGATGGATGAGCCTTTTGCAGCTTTGGATTATTTTACTAGAGAGCAGATGCAAAATGAGTTGAGGGAAATGCAGCACAAGCAGCATATGAGTATACTTTTTGTTACCCATAGCATTGATGAGGCTTTACTTCTAGGCAACAATATCGTTCTTATTGAAAATGGAAGGATTAAAAAGTCCTTTAATATACCCGAGTCAGACTCAGTTAGAGATTTAATGAATCCGTCAATGATTGCAATAAAACAACAGATTTTAGAGCAATTTAAAAATACAATTACATTTTCTAAGGAGGAAAAGAATGTTAAAGAAAATAATTTCGACAATGCTTGTAGCGAGCCTTGCCGTAAGCCTTTTTGTTGGCTGCGGAAGTAGCAAAGAGGGAGCAGCAAATAACGATGCTGGCCAAACAGAATCAGCTGATACAGCAGCTTCGGAGGAAGCTTTAGATGAGCTTACATTCACATATGTAACATCACCCCTAAACGTACCATCTATTATTGATAAGGATCAAAAGATTTTTGAGAAGGCTTTTGAGGGCACAAAAGTAAATTATGCAGAGATTACTTCTGGTGCAGACCAGACACAGGCACTTGCCTCAGGTGATGTGCAGGTGCTTTATGCAGTTGGAGCAACATCTGTAATTCTTTCAGCTGCAAATGGTGGAGATATCAAGGTTGTAAATATGTATAGCCGCTCTCCAAAGGCATTTTGCTTATTCGCAAAGGATGACTCAATTAAGAGTCCAGAGGATTTAGTTGGCAAAACAATCGCTGGACCTACAGGTACTAATCTTCATGAGTTACTTGCAGCATATCTTGCTACAGCAGGACTTTCAATAGATGATGTTAATTTTGTAAACATGGGAATTCCTGATGCAAAGGCAGCACTTGAAGGTGGAAGCATTGACTGTGCATTACTTGCAGGTGCGGCAGCATATCAGACACAGTCACAGGGCTACAATCTTGTGACAGACGGCGAAGGTCTTATCAACGCAATCATCGCTGTTGCAGTAACAAATGAATTCTATGAGGCTCATCCAGAAGTTATTGAAAAGCTTGAGAGTGCTCAGAAAGAAATCTTAAGCTATATCTCAGAAAATGAAGATGAAGCTCTGGCAGCTGTTGCAACAGAGCTCGATCTAGATGAGGCTGCTGTAAAGGATATGTACCAGTATTATGATTTCTCACTGGAAATCACAGATGAAGATAAGGCTGGATTCCAGAGAACAGCAGATTTCATGTATGAAGCTGGAATGATTGACGAAGAGTTTGATACTTCAACACTATTTTAATGATTAATAAAAACGATGGCAGGTGCTTTTCGCACCTGCTTTTTTACGCCGTGAGAGCCTGCTATAGATTGAATCTATAACGGGTTCTCATTTTCTTTAGGAGCTAGAAGTATTGAATTTACAGGCTTTGTAACATATAATCCTATCAACCTAGTAGATAAGTAGTTAATAAAACAGAGCGGAGGTAGTGAATATGAAAAAGAAATTGTTATCTTTGATTTTAATCGCAGCACTTGGGGCTAGCGTTGTTGGATGTGGAAGTAAAGGAGGAACAGCTTCAATCGATGGAGAAGATGTTCCAAAGGCTGGGGGAGAAAAGATAGAGCTCACAAATGTTTCATACGATCCAACCAGAGAGCTTTACGCAGCATACAACGAATTGTTTGCAAAGCATTATGAAGAAGAGTTTGGACAGACAGTAGAGATTACACAGTCACATGGTGGATCTGGAAAGCAGGCTCTTGAAGTTGCAAACGGACTTGAGGCAGATGTTGTTACACTTGCACTTGAGGGTGATGTTCAGGTAGTTGCAGATGCAGGACTCATTGATGATGGATTCACATCTGAGTTTGATGTAGATAGTTCTCCATACACATCAACAATCGTATTTCTTGTACGTTCAGGTAATCCAAAGAATATTAATGATTGGGACGATTTAACACGTAAGGATGTAGGCGTTATCACACCAAATCCAAAGACATCTGGTGGAGCAATGTGGAATTACCTTGCAGCCTGGTATTATTTCGAGCAGCAGGGACAGAGCGAAGATGAGATATTAGAGTCAATCAGACAATTATATGCAAACGTAGTAGTTCTTGATTCTGGTGCAAGAGGTGCAACCACATCATTTGTAGAGAATAAGCAGGGTGATGTTCTGATTGCTTGGGAGAATGAGGCATTCCTTTCACTTCAGGAATATCCAGGGGAGTATGAAATTGTAGTTCCTTCAGTGTCTATTTTATGCCAGCCAACAGTTGCTGTAGTTGATGAAGTAGCAAAGAAGCATGGCACAGAAGATGTAGCAAAAGAATATTTAAGCTATCTGTATTCAGATGAGGCACAGGAGATAGAGGCACAGAATTTCTATCGTCCAAGCACAAAGTCAATCTATGACAAGTATGTATTTACAGCTGATTCAAACACTATTACAGAGGTACCAGCAGATGGCAAGTGGATTAACGACAATATCACACTTACAGATATTAATCATTTTGGTGGCTGGACAAAGGCACGCGCTACACATTTTGCTGATGGAGCAAACTTTGACAGTATTTATGAACAGTAAAAGCAATTTTGGAATGGGGCAACCCATTCCAAAGTTTTTCAGAGAGGATTGTGAATATGAATAGACATAAAAGCGTAATACCTGGATTTGGAATATCAATGGGAATAACAATAACCATATTAAGTATTGTGGTATTGATTCCCTTGTGTTCATTAGTAGTCTTTTCTGCAAAGCTTAGTTTTTCTGAGTTCGTATATACGGTAACGAGACCAAGAATCTTATCGGGATATTTTGTATCAATCTCAACTGCATTTATTGCATCTTTAGTCAATGTAGTGATGGGAATAATACTTGCATGGATTTTAGTTAGATATGATTTTAAGGGCAAGAGATTTATTGATGGAATAATTGAATTGCCATTTGCTCTGCCAACAGCTGTAGCTGGCATATCCTTAACACATCTAACTACTACTAATGGATGGGTAGGACAGATTTTTTATAAGCTTTTTGGAATTCAGATAGCCTATACAAGAATAGGTATAACAGTTGCGTTGATTTTTATTGGCATTCCATTTGTGGTTAGATCGGTTCAGCCGGTGCTTGAAAAAATAGATATTCAGTATGAGGAAGCAGCATTTATTTTAGGGGCCGATGCAAAGACAACTTTTACAAAAGTCATCTTTCCAGAAATTCTTCCAGCGATAATTTCGGGATTTACCTTGGCCTTTGCAAGATGTATTGGAGAATACGGAAGTGTTGTTTTTATTGCGGGAAACACTCCCTATGAGACAGAAATCGCACCACTTCTAATCATGTCTGAACTGCAGGAATATGATTACTCAGCTGCAACTTCCATAGCTCTTGTGATGCTTGGAATATCAATAGTGATTTTATCAATCAATGCTATTGTACAAGCTAGTGTATCCAAGAGAGTTAATGGAAAAATCTAGGGGGATTTGATATGGAACTAAGAAAAGAAAATAGAGTTTTAAAATTTTTTTTCATAACCGTAAGCTTTGTCTTTTTAGGAGTGTTTTTGATATTGCCACTCATTTATATAGTGGTAACTGCACTTAGAGATGGAATCATGGGGTATTTGACAGCTGTATCCGATGAATATGCAATCAAGGCGGCATTACTAACTGTTCAGGCAACAATATGGGCGGTTATCGTAAATACGATATTTGGCATTGCAGCAGCCTGGTTAATAACAAAGTATGCGTTTAAGGGGAAGAAAGTATTATCTACATTTATTGATTTGCCTGTAACCGTTTCACCTATTATTGCAGGTTTGATATATGTTCTTACATTTGGTAGGCAAAGTGATTTATATCCTATTTTAGATTCATATGGAATACAGATTATATTTGCTGTTCCTGGAATTGTGCTTGCTACCATTTTTGTTACATTTCCATTTATTTCAAGAGAATTAATACCAGTTCTTACCTCCCAGGGAACAGATGAGGAAGAAGCGGCAGCACTGATGGGGGCAAAGACTTTTACTATTTTTAGGAAGATTACATTTCCTCATATTAAGTGGGCACTTTTATATGGTGTAGTGCTTTGTACCGCAAGAGCTATGGGAGAGTTTGGCGCGGTATCCGTTTTATCTGGCCACTTAAGAGGAAAGACAAATACTTTGCCTTTGTATATAGAGCTGTTGTATCAAGGCTATGATTTCACAGGAGCCTTTGCAGCATCATCGATTTTGGTGGTACTTGCCATAGTTGTGTTGATACTTAGGCTTGTAATAGAAAAAAGAGGGCAGAAAGAATTAGACCTAAATAAATAGAGAGGGCAACTGTTATGGGATATGTTGAATTAAGAGATATAAATAAACATTTTAAAAAGTTTCATGCATCAAAGGATATTAATATTTCTATAGAAAAGGGCAAGCTCGTAGCACTTTTAGGCCCTTCGGGAAGTGGAAAAACTACAATTCTTAGAATGATTGCAGGACTTGAAAATCCAGACTCAGGAGAAATACTGATAGATGGCAAGGTGGTAAACAACACACCTGGTAGTGAAAGAGGAATAGGCTTTGTTTTCCAAAACTATGCATTGTTTAGATATATGAATGTATATGACAACATTGCATTTGGACTAAGGGTAAAGAAAATTCCTGAGGATAAAATTAAGGCGAGAGTTACAGAGCTACTCACACTTATTGACTGCCAGGGATTGGAAAAAAGATTTCCTAGTCAACTATCAGGAGGCCAACGACAGCGTGTAGCTTTTGCAAGGGCTTTAGCTCCAAATCCTCAGATTCTTCTTTTGGATGAGCCATTTGCTGCTATTGATGCAAAGGTAAGATCAGAGCTTCGTACATGGCTAAGAGAAATGATTACAAAGCTTCAGATTACAAGCATCTTTGTGACTCATGATCAGGATGAAGCAATAGAAGTTGCAGATGAGATTATAGTGACAAACCAAGGCAAAGTTGAGCAAGCAGGCACACCGCAGGAACTTTACAAGAATCCTGCCACACCTTTTGTTGCTCAGTTTATCGGTAATTCTGTTGAAGTGAAAAACTATGAGCAGTTTAAGCATTTCGATAAGCAATCTGATGATTCAATTGCATATCTTCGTCCAGAGTTTGTAAGCATTTTCAAAAAAGGGGAAAGCGTTCAGTTTGCTAGTTCAGCCGAGGAAGCTATTGTGGAAGACACAATATTCAGAGGCAGCAACATTGAAGTGCGAGCTAGAATACATGGCAATCTTATTTCAGCCATCAGAAGTATAAATGATGCAGAAATAAAAGTTGGCGAAAAGGTTGATGTATTTATATATCGTTTATACGTAGTATCAGGAAATGAAGTTATTTTAGAGACTAACAGTTCACTGAAGGATGAAGAAGTTGTAATTTAAGGAATTTAATATGCTAGAAAATCTATTAGTTGAAAAGATAAACACAGATGTACTTATTGTAGGCGGCGGTACAGCAGGCTGCTATAGTGCGTACACCTTGGGACTTGAAGGACAATATAAAGTCTTAATTGCTGAAAAGGCAAATATAAAGCGAAGCGGATGCCTGGCAGCTGGAGTAAATGCAATCAATGCATATATCACAGAAGGTAGAGTGCCTCAGGATTACGTTGATTATTGTAAGAATGATGCCAAAGGCATTGTAAGAGAGGATTTACTTTTATCAATCTCGGAAAACCTTAATGAGGTAACCCATACTCTTGAGGATAATGGTCTGGTAATTCTAAAGGATGAGAATGGAAAATATGTCACTCGTGGAAATAGAAATATAAAGATTAATGGGGAAAATATAAAGCCTATCTTAGCCAAGATGGCTTCGGAAAGTAAAAATGTTTCAGTGTTAAATCATGTTAATATTACAGATTTGCTAGTTGAGAATAATCGTATATACGGAGCGGTAGGCTTTGACGTTAATGAGAAGAAAGCCTATGCGATTTTTGCAAAGGCTATTCTGATGGCTACTGGAGGGGCAGCAGGGCTATATCGACCTAACAATCCAGGCTTTTCAAGGCACAAAATGTGGTATCCACCATTTAATACTGGCGCTGGCTATGCAATGGGAATTAATGCAGGAGCTGAAATGACTACTTTTGAGATGCGATTCATAGCTTTAAGATGCAAGGATACAATTGCACCCACTGGAACCATAGCCCAAGGAGTTAAGGCAAAGCAGATGAATGGCCTGGGTGAAATATATGAGACAAAATACGGCGTTGCCACCTGCGAAAGAGTATATGGAACTACCAAAGAAAATGCTGAAGGCAGAGGGCCTTGCTATTTAAAAACAGATGTTATTTCAAAAGAACAGGAAGAAGATTTATACAAGGCATATCTTAACATGGCTCCATCCCAAACCTTGAAATGGTTGGAAGGAGGCCAGGGACCAGCTGAACAGAATGTAGAAATAGAAGGTACCGAGCCATATATTGTAGGCGGTCATACTGCAAGTGGATATTGGGTTGATAACAATCGTGCTACTACCGTCCAAGGATTATATGCAGCAGGTGATGTGGCAGGTGGTGCTCCTCAAAAATATGTTACTGGAGCATTGGCAGAAGGAAAGCTGGCTGCTTTGGGAATAGAAGAGTATCTGAAAAATGATTTTAAACAGGAGCAGAATGATTCTTGGAAGAAAATCATATCAGACTATAAGCATTATTTTGATAACACAGCTTCAAACATTACTATTTCTCAAGTGGAAGAAGCTATGCAAAAGATAATGGATGAATATGCCGGAGGCATCACGAAGGGATATCAGTTTAATGAAACAGGACTTGAACTGGCAACCACTAAAATCAAAGGCCTTTATCCTGTGCTAGAAGCATTGCAGGCCACCGATACAGATGATTTGCTACAAATCTACGAAATCAAGGAAAGACTTACCGTCTGTTTATCGTTGATAGAGCATCTGAAAGCTCGAAAGGAAACCAGATGGCACAGCTTTGCTGAAAACATGAGTCATACTAAAGTAAGTGAAAGCTTTGAGGCCTACATAAATTCTGTTAAGCAAGATGATGAAATCAGAATAATAAAACGACCTCTTTTGGTAGGGGATTACAGTCCACTTGAGTTTTCCTTTAATGATGATGGAACAATTGGCTATGCAGGAGGTGTGGTAGATGAGCATTAGAATTAATCAAACGTCCTGTGTAGGGTGCAAAAGATGTATAGAGGCTTGTCCTGGAAATCTAATCAAATTAAAGGATGGCAAGGCAGAAATCAAAAGAGAAAAGGATTGCTGGGGTTGCACGTCCTGTCTAAAGGAATGCGCTACAGGTGCCATTGAGTTTTTCCTTGGAGCAGATATTGGTGGAAAGGGCTCTATTCTTTCTACGAAGCAGCAGGGAGATTTACGACACTGGATTGTGACAGCTGTCGATGGAAGTATAAAGACAATCACAATTAATACTAAAGAATCAAACAAATACTAAAGCGAGGTATGAAATGAGTAACTTTACACATCTTGATGAGCTAGAAGCTGAGGCAATATATATTATCCGTGAGGTTGCAGCAGAGTGCGAAAAGCCAGTAATGCTTTATTCAATTGGAAAAGACAGTTCGGTAATGCTACATTTGGCGCTTAAGGCTTTTTATCCAGAAAAACCACCTTTCCCATTTTTACATGTAAACACCACATGGAAGTTTAGGGAGATGATTGAATTTCGCGACCATGTGGCTGAAAAATATGGATTAGAGATGCTTGAATATATAAATGAAGATGGTGTTAAGCAAGGAATCAACCCATTTGATCATGGCAGCGCCTACACAGATATCATGAAGACTCAGGCTCTAAAACAAGCACTAGATAAATATGGATTTACTGCCGCTTTTGGTGGCGGTAGGCGAGATGAGGAAAAATCAAGAGCAAAGGAGCGAATCTTTTCATTTAGAAATTCGGCTCATGCATGGGACCCAAAGAATCAGCGTCCAGAGATGTGGAAGTTATTTAACACAAAGCTTTTTAAGGGCGAAGAGGTGAGAGTATTCCCTCTTTCAAATTGGACTGAAAAAGACATCTGGCAATATATCAAAAGAGAAAATATAGAAATACCTTCATTGTATTTTGCAAAAGAGAGACCTGTAATCTATCGAGACAACAATATCATTATGGTTGATGATTACAGACTGAAAGATAGACTTTTGCCAGGTGAGGAAATAGTAAATAAGAAGGTGAGATTTAGAACATTAGGATGTTATCCACTTACTGGCGGTGTTGAGTCAGATGCAGATACGTTAGATGAAATCATAGAAGAAACCTTAAGCGCAGTATCAAGTGAGCGTACAACACGAGTAATCGATAATGAGGCTGCAGGTTCAATGGAAAGACGAAAGAGAGAGGGGTACTTCTAGAATGCAATTACTAAAATTTATAACATGTGGTAGCGTTGATGACGGAAAGTCTACCTTAATAGGCCATATTCTATATGATGCAAAGCTGATTTATGCAGATCAGGAGAAGGCGTTGGAGCTTGATTCTAAAGTTGGAAGTAGAGGTGGCGCCATTGACTATTCATTGCTTTTAGATGGGTTGATGGCAGAGCGAGAGCAGGGCATCACAATAGATGTTGCATATCGATATTTCACCACTGACAATCGAAGCTTTATCGTTGCAGATACGCCAGGCCATGAAGAATACACAAGAAACATGGCTGTAGGTGCATCTTTTGCGGATTTATCTGTAATCCTTATAGATGCAAAGCAAGGGGTGCTGGTACAAACAAAGAGACATGCCAGAATCTGTTCGCTAATGGGAATTAGACACTTCGCATTTGCGGTAAACAAAATGGATTTGGTCTCCTACAGCAAGGCCCGTTTTGAAGAAATCACAGAACAAATCAACGAGCTTGCAGCAGAGCTAAAGCTTGAAAATGTTGTTATTATCCCAGTGTCAGCCACAGAAGGAGATAATGTTACAACACGTTCTGAAAACATTGATTGGTATACAGGCCCAGTGTTACTTGAGTATTTGGAAAATGTGGATGTGTCTGCAAGTACAACAGAAACGGGATTCTATTTGCCAGTGCAGAGGGTGTGCAGACCAAATCATACTTTCAGAGGCTTCCAGGGGCAGGTGGAGGCAGGCAGCCTGCAGGTAGGAGATGAAGTAGTCATCTTGCCAAGCAAAGAGCAGGCAAAGGTAAAGAGTCTTCATGTTTTAGATAAAGAGGTAGATGAAATCACCATAGGCCAGGCTGTAACAGTCCAGCTTGATAGAGAAGTAGATGTATCAAGAGGCTGTGTCCTTGCAAAAGATGTAGAGCTTGGTGTTTCAAGTTCACTAGAGGCAACTCTTTTATGGATGGATGATGAGGAGCTTGAGCAGGGAAAGAATTTCTTCGTGAAGCTTGGCACAAAGCTGATACCTGGAGTTGTTAAGGATATTAGGAACACAATAGATGTTAATACAGGGGAAAAACGTGAAGCATCCACATTAAAGAAAAATGAGATTGCTGTTTGCGAACTAAAGCTGGCGGACAATATTGTTTTATCTACATTTGAAACTCACAAAACCCTTGGCGAGCTTATTCTTATTGATAGAGTTACAAATATGACATCGGCTTGTGGTGTTGTTACACAGATTTACAAGGAGGATGGCTTTGAGGCAAGCCATGAAATAGACAGGGAAGCAAGAAGTAATTGGAAGGGGCAAAGAGCAATTACTGTCGAATTTCCTATAGGAAGAGCTGGAATAGATTTAAATCTTGTTAAGAAAGTGGAAAGGGAGTTGAGCAATAGAGGGCGTCATACCTATCTGTTTGCGCCTACTTCAACCCATGGAATAAAGGGTATTGTCAAACACTTAAATGATGCGGGAGTGCTAGTGTTACTTGCAGCATATCCTACTGTAGATACATCTATTTTCAGAGAGACCAGAGGCTATTACAGTGATTGGATTGAGGCTGATAAAATCACTGTTAATGAGGCAGCAGATTTTGTATATAAGGCATCAGGAATTCATGGTGATCTTGCAGTAGGCGGCGATTTTATTTGACAAAACACCAAAAAGAAAATAATATAAAAGCCTATTAATTAGATAGGAAAATAAAAGCAGATGGTTTCCATCTGCTTTTGGTGCGTTTTAATATAGAGGTAAATATGAAGGAAATAACATTCGAAGAGCTTACAAAACTTAACAAGGATAAATATATACTTGTTGATACCAGAAATGAGGGAAGCCTTAAATATGGTATGATTCCTGGGGCTATCAGTATTACCCACGAATTGTTTGAAACTGATTTAGATGGTGTGGTGGCAAAGCTTGATAAGTCAAAGAAGATTGTTTTGTACTGCGTTCGAGGCCAGATTTCAATGGAGGATGCAGATATTTTATCTGAACAGGGTTTTGATGCTGTAAGTCTAACGGGTGGCTACAATAGTTATCTTTCGGCCATGATGGATAAGCAAAACAGCGAGGCCGAGGATGAGATTAGTGAAAAGACTGCCGAGATAGAAAAGAGTATTAGAAAGAAATTTCATAAAAGCCTTTTCTCTCCATTTGCAAGAGCCTGTAAGACATATGAGCTTATAAAAGAAGGGGATCACATTGCAGTGTGCATTTCTGGTGGTAAGGATTCCATGCTGATGGCAAAGCTTTTTCAGGAAATAAAGCGTCATCAGAAGGTTAATTTTGAATTGACATTCCTAGTAATGGATCCAGGCTATAGTGAGGTTAATCGTCGCTTAATCGAAAGTAATGCAAAGCTTATGGGCATACCAATTGTCATTTATGAAAGTGATATTTTTGATGCTGTAGATACAGTTGACAAAAATCCTTGTTATCTTTGTGCTAGAATGCGTCGAGGACATTTGTATTCAAAGGCAAAGGAACTTGGCTGCAACAAAATAGCCCTTGGTCACCATTATGATGATGTTATAGAGACTATTCTTATGGGAATGCTTTATGGTGCACAGATTCAGACAATGATGCCTAAGCTTCATTCTACAAATTTCGAGGGAATGGAACTTATTAGACCTTTATATCTTGTTCGACAGGATGACATCATTGCTTGGCAAAGATATAATGGGCTTCATTTCTTGCAGTGCGCGTGTCATTTTACGGAGACATGTGACAGCTGTTCAGTTGATGGAACCAGTGCATCAAAGCGCCTTGAGACCAGAAACCTGATTGCTGAACTTAAGAAGGTAAATCCATACGTGGAATCTAATATTTTCCGCAGTGTTGAAAACGTAAATCTTGCCACAGTAATTGCCTATAAGCAGGATGGGGTTAAACATCATTTCCTTGATGAATATGACAAATAAATAATTCGTATAAACGATATAGTTTTTTTGATAGAGCTAGCTATAGATTTGATTTATAGCTAGCTCTAATTTTATTTAGGAACTGCAGATATTGAAGCGGAGGCTATTATTTGTTATTATCCTATCAACCTAGTAGGCAATTGGAGAATAAGGGAGTATGTTGGATGAATTTTAATACTAAATTACTTCATGATGGAGTAAAAAAAGAGCCAAATGGAGCAACATTTCCTCCTATATTTCAAAGTAGTGCATTTGCCCAGGAATCAGCAGAAGATTTAGCGGGAATCTTTGAGAATAAGAAGATGGGCTACTGTTACACGAGGGTGGCTAATCCTACTGTATCATCCTTTGAAGAGAGAATTACAAAGCTCGAAGGTGGAATAGGATCGGTAGCCTGTGCATCGGGCATGGCAGCATTGTCAATGGCGCTACTAAATATTTTAGAGGCAGGAGATGAAATAATATCAAGTGCAAGTCTATACGGTGGATCCATAGATTTGTTTAGAGACATTGAGGCTTTTGGAATTAAGACAAAATATGTAAAGAACAACGATTGGGAAGAAATTGAAGCCGCATTTAATGAGCGGACCAAGGTGGTATTTGCAGAGACCATCGGGAATCCCTGTTTGGACGTAACTGATGTAGATAGGCTTGCAAAAATTGCTCATAGTCATGGCGTGCCGCTGATAATTGACAATACCACGGCCACCCCATATTTAATAAGAGTATTAGACCATGGGGCTGATATTGTAGTGAATTCTTCATCAAAGTACATCAATGGAAGCAGTAATTCAATAAGTGGTGTGCTTACGGATAGCGGACATTTTAAATGGACAAAAGAACGCTATCCAGTCTTAGGAGAGTACATAAAGTATGGGCCATTTGCATATATATCGAAAATGCGAAGTGGATTATACAGAAATATTGGAACATGTCTTTCACCATTTAATGCATACTTGAATGTACTAGGGCTAGAGACACTTGGACTTAGAATGGATAAGCAATGTAGCAATGCATTAAAGCTAGCAAGCTGGTTGCAGGAGACTTATTCAGATATACAGGTCAATTATCCAGGACTTGAGTCCAGCAATTGGCACACTATCGCAAATACGATATTAAAAAATGGATACGGGGCAATCCTTACTATTAGAACAGGCTCTAAAAAACGAGCCTTCGAAATAATGAATAAGCTCACCATTCCATACATACTATCAAATATAGGAGATACAAAAACTTTGGTTGTGCATCCCTCTTCGACTATTTCGTTACATAGTACGCAGAAGGAACTTGAGGATGCTGGGGTTTACGATGATTTAATACGCATCAGTGTAGGAATCGAAGATGTGGAAGATATCATCGAAGACTTCCGTAACGCAATAAGTTAGATTTTCTAGTGTCTGATTAAATTAGAGACGCTCATGATCTGGGCAAGCGCGAGTAGGGAGCGCCATGCCGAGCATGGGAAGGACCTACGCCGGCGGGAGGGCGCCCATGCGAAGGTATGGAGGGTGCCCTACGGGAGCATGTAAAACTAAAAAACTAAGAAGCGTCTCGTAAGAAAAGGAGTAAATATGGCAGAAAAGATAGATTATAAGGCTTTGAAGGCTGGCGGCTTCATGAAGCAGGTACAAAAAGGATATGGCTCACTAAGAATTCAGGTTGTGGGCGGAAATTTAGATGTTAAGGGGGTTAAGGCAGTAGCTGATGTGGCAGAAAAGTATGGTCACGGCTATGTGCATATGACATCTCGCCAGGGAATAGAGATTCCTTTTATTCATGTAAATGATTTGGATAAGGTAAAAGAAGAACTTGCAGCAGGTGGAGTTGGAGCCGGCGTATGTGGACCTAGAGTCCGTACTATTACAGCCTGTCAGGGCTCGGAAATCTGTC
The DNA here is from genome assembly GCF_000621865.1 of Pseudobutyrivibrio sp. MD2005. GTDB lineage: Bacteria > Bacillota > Clostridia > Lachnospirales > Lachnospiraceae > Pseudobutyrivibrio. The sequence continues at coordinate 152,120 of NZ_JHXE01000012.1, read as the reverse complement.
CAAGTGGATGTATTGACACATACACTTTGGCAAAGGAATTGGATGCAAGATATTTTGGTAGAGAGCTTCCACATAAATTTAAGTTTGGCGTAACAGGATGCCAGAATAACTGCTTAAAGGCAGAGGAAAATGATGTAGGAATCAAGGGCGGCATGACTGTAGAGTACAAGGAAGATGCTTGTATTTCCTGCGGAGTATGCGTTAAGGCTTGCCGTGAGAGCGCCCTTTCAATGAAGGATGGCAAGGTTGAAATTGATGAGAGCAAGTGTAATCATTGCGCTCGTTGCGTAAAGAGTTGCCCAACAGATGCTTGGCTCGGCACACCGGGATACATCGTATCCTTTGGAGGCACCTTTGGCAACAAAATACACAAAGCCGAAGAGCTTGTTCCAATCATTCGTGATAAGGAAACGCTCTTCCGCGTCACAGATGCAGCCATCGATTACTTCGAGGCTAACGCGAAGTCATCTGAACGCTTCCGCGGAACCCTTACTCGCCTCGGCGACGAAGGCCTCCGCGAAGTGCTGGACAAGGCGTATGGAACAGTAAATTATTAGATGAGTCGGTAGTTGACAAGCTCTTTGATTTCTCAAGCGAAGCTTTCTTCAGCTGAGCGGAGAAATACTAAGGCTTGTCAGCGTAACCGACGGACTGGAGGTAGAATATGAGTGAAGTTTTAGAATTTGATGAGCAGGTAGATATTACGGATAAGGTTTGTCCGCTTACATTTGTTACTGCGAAGGTGGCAATAGAGGAGCTTGAGGATGGCGAAGTGTTGGCAGTTCGCATGAATGATGGTGAGCCAGTTCAGAACGTGCCTCGTTCCTTTAAGGAGGATGGCCATCAGATTTTGAAGCTAATTGATAATGAGGATGGAACATATACTTTGTTTGTGAGAAAGGTGGAGGAATAGTATGGCAGTGAGAATTTATACAGATGATTTTTCTGCAAAGGTTCTTGAGAGTAATGTGCCAGTTGTGGTGGATTTTTATTCAGACTCATGCATTACATGTAAGAAGCTGGCGCCTACACTTTGTGTCATTGAGGAAGAGTATGAAGGCAAGCTTAACGTGTTTAAGGTAAATACTAATTATGATACAAAGCTTGTAGAAGAATATGAAATTAAGGCTAATCCAACGCTTATCTTATTTAAAGATGGAAAGGCTGTTGGAAAGCAGGTTGGCCCAAGAGACTATGATGATTTAGTGGATTGGATTGAAGAATATATTTAATGAATCAGGAGGATATTTGTTATGACAATTACTGTTGCTGGAGAAAAGAAGGAATATAAGGACGGGTTAACACTGCCAGAGCTTATTGAGCTTGAGAAAGTGGAGACACCTCAGTATGTTACAGTTTCTATTAATGATGAATTTATATTAACAGAAAATAGAGATACTACAGTCTTAAATGAAGGCGATAGTGTTGAGTTTCTTTACTTCATGGGAGGTGGCTGCTAATGGCAATGACAGATCAGCAGATTGAACGTTATAGCCGCCATATTATCCTTAAGGAAGTTGGGGCAAAGGGACAAAAGAAGCTTTTAAATTCAAGCGTATTGATCATTGGTGCAGGCGGTCTTGGTGCACCGGCAGCAATGTATCTTGCTGCGGCTGGCGTTGGTAAAATCGGTATCGTAGATGCGGATGAGGTTGATTTATCCAATCTTCAGCGTCAGATTATTCATAGCACAGCAGATATAGGCAAGCCAAAGGTTAAATCTGCCAAAGAAACAATGAATGCAATGAACCCGGATGTTGAGGTTGTTACCTACCACAAATTTGTTGATTCAACAAATATTAGAGAATTGATTCGTGAATATGATTTTGTTATTGATGGTACAGATAATTTTCCGGCAAAGTTCCTTATAAATGATGCTTGTGTAATGGAGAAGAAGCCATTTTCTCATGCAGGAATTATTCGCTTTAAGGGCCAGCTTATGACATACGTGCCTGGTGAAGGTCCATGCTACAGATGTGTATTTAAGAATCCGCCTCCAAAGGATGCGGTGCCTACATGTAAGCAGGCAGGCGTAATTGGCGCTATGGGCGGTGTTATTGGCTCACTTCAGGCTATGGAAGCTATTAAATACATTGTTGGCGTAGGAGATTTGCTGACAGGCAAGCTTCTTACCTATGATGCTGTAAATCAGGATTTTAGAAAGATTAAGCTTCCTCATGACACCAGTACCTGCCCTGTGTGTGGGGCAAATCCTACTATCACAGAGCTTATTGATTATGAGCAGGAGGTTTGTGAGGAAACAGCAGGCAGATTTGAGGTTAAAAATGAAAATAATTAGAATGGATTATCGTATATACGATGAACTTGTAGCATATGCAACTGAACATCTTCCTGAAGAGGCCTGTGGATTGCTTGCAGGAAAAGAAAAAGATGGCGGGTTTACTGTAGAAAAGATATACTACTTAGAGAATATTGATCATTCTACTGACCATTTTACTCTTGACCCTAAAGATCAGATGTTGGCAATTAAGGATATGCGAAGTCTTGATTTAAAGCCATTAGGCAATTGGCATTCTCATCCAGAGTCTCCGTCGAGACCTTCGGAAGAGGACATTAGGTTGGCCTTTGATTCCAAGGCCAGTTATATGATTTTATCATTAATGGCAGCAAATCCGGTGCTTAATAGCTTTCATATAGAAGATAAAAATGTAGAAAAAGAAGATCTAAGAATCATTTCAGAAAAGTATTATTACTAGATGAGGAGAAATTGAATGAAATTAACAGCAAGAGAAATATCATTTGTAGGATTATTTGCAGCACTTATAACAGTGGGAGCTTTTATTAAAATAGATATCCCTTTACCACTTTATACAATGCACTTTACTTTTCAGTGGCTATTTGTATTATTAGCAGGATTTATCCTTGGCAAAAAGCTAGGAAGTCTTAGCGTATTGACATATATATTAGTTGGTCTTGCGGGAGTTCCTGTTTTTGCAGCAGGTGGTGGAATTGGCTATGTTTTACGCCCAGGATTTGGTTTTTTATTAGGATTTATTTTAGCTGCATTTTTAATTGGATACTACACTGAAAAGCTACCATCCAAAAATCTGCTTTATCTTATTATTCCGGCAACCATTGGACTTATTGCATATTACAGTGTAGGTGCGGTATATTTTTATTTAATAAAGAATCTATATGTGGGTGAAGCAGTGTCTTTTGCAGTAGTAGTGGTTCAGTATTGCCTAATTACTGTGTTGCCGGATTTCATACTATGTGTATTGGCAGCAAGCCTTTCGGCACAGCTCATACCTGCATTTAAGAAAATAGTTTTAGTAAATGCATAGAGGTAATAATGAATATTAAGATAGGAACACGTGGCTCGAAACTGGCCTTAGCTCAGGCAAATTATGTCCTTGATACATTAAAGGAAAGATTTCCAGATAATGAGTACGAGATAGTGGTTATAAAAACAACAGGTGATTTGGACCAGACAAGGCCACTAGATGCAATCGGTTCAAAGGGAATTTTTACAGAAGAAATTGAGCAGGCATTACTTAATGATGAGATACAGCTTGCGGTGCATTCCATGAAGGATATGCCAGATTCTATAAAAGAGGGACTGATATTTGCAGATCCATGGAATAGGGAAGATGCCAGGGATGTTCTGATTCTTAATCCTATAAATGGTAAGAAAGTAAAATCCCTTGATGAACTGCCTAAGGGGGCAAATATTGCCACAGGAAGCAAAAGGCGTTCATATCAGCTTTTATCACTTCGTCCAGATATTAATATTTTTCCAATCAGAGGAAACATTGATACAAGAATTAGAAAGCTAAGAGAGGGCCTCGAGGATGGCACTCACTTAGATGGAATCGTAATTGCAGCGGCAGGCATAAAGCGAATTGGCCGAGCAGATGAAATATCAGCATATTTTGATGTGGATGAAATGATTCCGGCTCCAGCGCAGGGCACACTCGCTATAGAGCTAAAGGGTGATAATAAAGATTTGCTTGATATGGTGAATTCATTCTCCGACGATACAATCAAAAATATTACATTTTTGGAGAGAGGATTCCTTAAAAAGATAGGTGGCGACTGTCATTTGCCAATAGGCGCTTACGCCAGTGTTACATCGGATGGTTATGAGCTTAGAGCCTTATTTGGAACTGAGGATGGCAGCAGGCTTGCAAACACCAAAGTGATAGCGGCTGATGCTACAGAGGAATTGATAGATAGGGCTGTTTCTGATATCAGAAGACAGCTGGAGGATAAATAGTGAGTGGAAAAGTTGTTTTACTTGGAGCAGGTCCTGGAGAATGGGGCCTGCTCACTTTAAAAGGAGCAGAAATTCTAAAACAGGCAGATTGTGTAATTTATGATCGTCTTTTAAATGAAGGTTTTTTAGATTTGACGCCGCAAGGGTGTGAAAAGATTTTTGTTGGCAAAGAGAATCATTTTCATGTAATTCCACAGGATGAGATCAATGAGCTTTTGTTTAAGAAAGCCTGTGAGCATAAATTAGTAGTTCGCCTTAAGGGCGGTGATCCATATGTATTTGGAAGAGGTGGAGAGGAAGCCTTATATCTCATTGATAAAGGAATTGAAGTGGAAGTTATTCCAGGAATTAGTTCTTCGGTTGCAGCACTATCAGCAGCGGGCATTCCAATCACTCATAGAGGACTTGCCAAAGGTTTTCAGGTCATCACAGCCCACAGTAGAAAAGATAAGGCAACAGATATTGATTATAGCAAGCTGACAGATGAGAAGATTACCCTTGTTTTTCTGATGGGACTGGCCCATGTGGGAGAAATTGCGCAGGGATTACTTAATGTAGGTAGAAGTAGTGACACTCCAGTGGCGGTTGTTTCAAACGGAACCACAAATCATCAAAAGAAGTGCGTTGGCACTTTAGAGACAATAGAGAAGCTTGTGGTGGAAGCTGAATTGGAATCTCCAGCAATCATTGTGGTTGGTGAGGTAGTAAAGCTATCGGACACTCTCAATTTCTTCGAAAAGCGGCCATTGTTTGGTCGTAAATATTTTCTGCCAAAGATAGAAAGCTTTGAGTATTCGTTAAAGGAAAGAAAGCCTGCTTCTACTAATGAGCTTGAATCGAAGCTTATGGAAAATGGTGCAGAAATAATTTCCATTAAAACAGGAAAGATTATGCCAAAGGGTATCGACTTAAGCTTTCTAAGCAAGATGACAGAAAATGACATTATTGCTTTCACCAGCGCAAACGGTGTCAAAGCTTTTTTCTATAATCTGTTCGAGGTAGCTGGAAAGGATTTGCGTGCCATCCACAACTGCCATTTTGCAGTTGTTGGCAAGAAGACCTATGACACATTAGCTTCATTCGGTATTCGTGCAGATATCGTATCTACGAAGCAGTCTGGAAAAGATTTGGCAGATGTTATCAATAGAAGAGTGACACTATCTTCTGATGTTTACTGGATTTGTGCGGCCAAGCAAGCAGGTGGATTTGAAGATAATCTTAGCGAACGCTTTAATCTTACTAAAGTTGTAAGCTATGAAAATGTGCCAAATTCCTTTACAATAGATGACAGTCATAAAGCAGATATAATGAACTGTGATGGGGCTATATTTACAAGTGGAAGCGCAGCTAGCATAAGTATAGATGCGCTAGGAGGGCAGCTTCCATTTTATATATACTCTATCGGAAAAAGCTGCAGTAATGAAATTAGAAAAAATGGATTTGATGATATAATAGAATCTAGTGAATCGTCATATTCAGCTTTAGTCGAATTGTTAATAGAAAGTTATTAAGGATAAGAAAATGATTATTAATACGGGGCAACGCACCGATATACCGGCCTTTTTTCCTAAATGGTTGGCAAACAGGCTGAAGGAAGGCATGGTATGCGTGCGTAATCCTTATAATCCTACCCAGGTAAGTAGGTACAAATTGAATCCAGAGGTGGTGGATGCTATTGGCTTTTGCAGCAAGAATCCAGCACCTTTTTTTCCGTACTTGAATCTTGTAAAAGAATATGGACAGTATTGGTACATCACAATCACGCCTTATGGAAAAGACATTGAGCCAGGTGTTCCAGAGAAATCTACAGTAATGGAATCCTTTAAGTTTTTGTCTAAGACTGTTGGTATCAATCGAATCGGGTGGCGCTACGACCCAATCTTTATTGATGAGAAATATACAGTGGATTTTCACATTGAAGCTTTTACGAAGATGGCTGCAAACCTGCGAGGTTACACCAATCATGTAGTAATAAGCTTTATTGATATATATGACAAGGTAAAGAGAAATTTTCCCGAAGCTGTGCCAGTATTGGCTGATGACAAAGTGAGGCTTGGTCAGAAAATAATTGAGATAGCTGCAAAAAATGACATGGTAGTAAAGCCTTGTGCCGAAGGCGATTTTTTAGGTAGATATGGTGCTGATTGCAGCGGATGCATGACAGTAGAAATGTATGAAAAAGCAATAGATGCACACATCATCGCACCAAAATCAAATGTCAAACCTGCTCGTGCAACCTGCGCCTGCTACTTAGGAGCAGACATAGGTGCATATGATACATGTAAGCATTTTTGCAGGTATTGTTACGCCAATAATGATCTTGATTATGTTGCCCAAAACAACAGGCTACACGATGATAATTCACCATTCTTAGTGGGCAATTATCGTAAAGACGATATCATTCATGATGTCCCACAGAAATCCTGGATTGACAATCAAATGAATTTATTTGATTTCTAGCCCTAGGAATTAACCAAATCACTGAGCTTCTTTCCATAGAAGAAATCTCTTTCAAGTAGATAAAATTCAGTCCACATAGGAAGCGTCTTGCACACATTTTCCCGAGGGCAATCAGTTGCGCCATCTGCAAGACAAGCAACGGGTGCGAGGCTTCCTTCTAACAGCTCTATAATCTCTCCAATAGAATACTCATCAGGCTTTCTTGTAAGCTTGTAGCCACCTCCCTTGCCACTTACACCAGCAACAAGTCCACCATGAACAAGCTCTTTAACTATAATCTCTAAATACTTCTTTGAAATATCTTGACGTTCAGCAATATCCTTAAGAGGAATATATTCTTCAGGATTCTGCTGTGCTAAATCTATCATGACACGAAGCGCGTATCGTCCTTTTGTACTAAACATATTTGCTCCTCCTATATTTTTTTAATATCTTTATTAACCTATTTTACGATAGGTAAGTAGGTAATTGCAATCATTGATTGCAAGCATTCACAGTTTTTATAGGGCCCTGCCCACTCTAACCGTCGGCTGCTGCTCACATGAGGGGGGACATTGCATGAATATTACGTTTTTCTAATGGACCATTTAGGCATCCTTATTTACATGTGTCTTTTGCAGGTCTGTACAGTTTGAAACAATGTTTTTAATTGGCGGACACACAACATAGTATAAATTGTACTTCTTAGACTGAGGGGGACTTGGTTGATTTTGAAGCGAGCTTAGTAACATAAAAGCAGGTTTTGCAATATATAAGCATGCGCTGCCATGGACGGCAGCGCAAGTGGTCACTTAAAACACGATGTTGAATGTGCCACGGTGATTATATATGCAAAACCTGCTTTGTCATGTTACTTAGCAAGCGGAATATGAAACCAAGTCCCCTCAGTCTGAAAAGTACACTATAAACTTCAATGTCCGCCCCTCATGTGAGCAGCAGTAGGAGGTTAGAGGGGGCAGGGCACAGCATGGCTGTGAATGCTTGTGGCTATAAATATAATTGAGAAGCAGCTATTATTTTTTGCGATTATAAAACCTATTGACCTAGTAGGTAATGTGGTTTAATATATCTGACATAGCAAACGAGAAAGGAGGTAACACATGAAAAACATTTTATGCTTTGGTGATTCAAATACATACGGACTTAGACCAGATAATGGTGATAGATATTCAAGCGATGATCGTTGGACAGGAATTCTTACTAAGAAGCTTGGAACGAATGATTACAGAATCGTCGAGGAAGGGCTTTGTGGAAGAACGACAGTTTTCGAGGATAACACTCGCATCGGAAGAAATGGCTCTCTTTACTTACCGGTTTTCTTAGAGTCACATTATCCTATCGATACAGTGGTACTAATGCTTGGAACTAACGATTGCAAAACTATATATAATGCAAGCGCTACCGTAATTGGTAGAGGCATAGAAATTCTCCTTAAACAAATTAGAGCATATAAAAGTGATATGGAAATCATTTTGATATCACCTATTCATCTGGGGGAAAGAGTTTGGATGAAACAGTATGATCCTGAATTTAATGAAAACTCAGTGGTTACCTCCAAAGAATTAAAGGCTGTATTTCAGAAGTTGGCAGAGGAATATGATTGTAAGTTTTTGGCAGCATCTGATGTGGCGAAGCCTTCAGAATTGGATCAGGAGCATATGGATGCAGAAGGTCATAGGCTTCTCGCGGGGGCGATTTTTGAAAAATTAAGCGCATAAAAATATAGAAAAGAGGATTAAAAAATGAAAAACACATTTGTAAAGAGATTAACAAGCGGACTTTTAGTAACAGGACTTTTAGCAGCATCACTTACAGGATGCGGTGGAGCATCTGATAAGGCTGCAGGCGATGACACAACAGCACAGGCAGCAGGTTCAAATGCAGGATATAGAACACTTGATGAAATTAAGGAAAGCGGAACTATCAACATCGGTGTATTTTCTGATAAGAGCCCATTTGGATATGTAGATGAGAATGGTGAGTATGCAGGTTATGATGTATATTTTGCAGAGAGAATCGGAGAGGATCTTGGTGTTGATATCAATTATGTTTCAACTGAAGCTGCTAATAGAATTGAATATCTTCAGACTGGAAAGGTAGATATCATTCTTGCTAATTTCACAGTAACAGAAGAGCGTGCCCAGGAAGTTGATTTTGCACTTCCTTATATGAACGTAGCCCTTGGAGTTGTATCACCTGATGATGCAGTTGTAGAAAGCCTTGATGATTTAGGCGCTGATGATGAAGTTATCGTTATTTCAGGAACAACAGCAGAGACATATCTTACAAAGAATTATCCAGATATCAAGCTTCAGAAGTATGATGCGTATGCAGAGGCAAAGACAGCATTTGAAAATGGCAACGGAGTTGCATGGGCAAACGATAATACAGAGGTTATCGCATTTGCGATAGAAAATGAGGGCTATACAGTTGGAATTCCATCACTTGGTGATCAGGATACAATTGCTCCAGCAGTAACAAAGGGTAATGAGACACTTCTCACATGGTTAAATGATGAGATTAAAACACTTGGCGGCGAGCAGTTCTTCCATGCTGACTATGAAGAGACACTTCTTGATACATACGGCGCAGATTATGAGGATGAGCTAGTAGTTGAGCAATAATCATCAGATTATTGCTCAGCGTAAAATGCAGTTTTCTTTGACTGCATTTTAACCAAGTTGAGGGTGGAGAAGTTAAATAAGCGAAAGGCAATTTGATTAATAATGGATATAGATATACTTAAAGAGTATATTCCGTTATATAAAGAAGCACTAATTCTTACATTGAAGATTGGATGGCAGGGCATATTCTTAAGCTTGATTTTAGGACTGATTGGCGCTGCCATTCTTCATTTTAAGGTACCAGTGCTTAAAACTATAACTGGAATTTATATTGAAATATTTAGAAATACACCGCTTTTGGTACAGTTATTTTTTATATATTTTGCGCTTCCAAAGGTTGGCATACAAATCACTGCAGAAACCTGTGGTGTTTTAGGACTTGGTCTTTTAGGTGGAGCCTACATGATAGAGACTTTTCGAAGTGGACTGGAATCAATTCCTACAATTCAAACTGAAAGTGCTTTGAGCCTAGGAATGACAAATGGCCAAACTTTCTATCATGTGATACTGCCACAGGCAGTTTCGGTGAGCGTGCCAGGATTACTTGCAAATGTAATCTTTCTTTTGAAAGAGACATCAGTATTCTCAACAATCAGTTTGATGGATTTGATGTTTACGGCTAAGGATTTAATAGGAATGTATGCAAAGACTATAGAGTGCCTGTTCCTTTTAGTTGTATTTTACTTGATAATGCTACTTCCCGTTTCTTTATTGGGAGCAATTATTGAAAGGAGGGCCCGCTATGGACAATTTGGGGATTGATGTTCTGTTTAAAGGAACCAATTTTATCAGACTTTTGCAGGGCCTTTGGGTATCAGTGGAAATCAGTATAGTTTCAGTTGTGATTAGCATTATTCTTGGACTTGTGGTAGGCGCACTTATGACTCTGGAAAAAATGTGGTTAAAAGTCATTCTTAAAATCTACCTGGAAATTGTAAGAATAATGCCTCAGATGGTGTTGCTGTTCATTGTATATTTTGGTACTACTCGAGTGTTTGGCTGGGATGTGTCAGCAGAGAGCGCTGCAATATTTGTATTTAGCTTTTGGGGAATTGCTGAGATGGGAGATCTAGTTAGAGGGTCTATAAAAAGTATTCCTAAAATTCAGTTTGAATCAGCCTTTGCTCTTGGAATGGATAAAAAGCAGACTTACTTTTACATCATCCTTCCACAGACAATTAGAAGACTGATTCCCCTTTCAATCAATCTTATTACACGTATGATTAAGACAACATCTCTTGTAATGATGATTGGTATAGTAGAAGTTTTGAAGGTGGCTCAACAGATAATAGAAGCTAATAGAAAGACTTCGCCAAATGCAGCGTTTGGTGTTTTTGCAGTAGTATTTCTGTTGTATTTTATTGTCTGCTGGCCAATCAGTAGACTTGCAGTATATTTAGAGAAAAGGTGGGCGTAATGAGCGAATTATTAAAGGTTACACACTTACAGAAAAAATTTGGTGACAATGTAGTTCTGAAGGACATAAATCTTACAGTTAAAAAAGGTGAGGTGGTTGTGATAATTGGGCCATCAGGCTGCGGGAAAAGCACATTTTTACGCTGCCTAAATGGATTGGAAGAAATCCAGGATGGTGTAATTGTGGTGGATGGTCTTCCTGTAGAGGCTGGAAAAAGAGAAATCACAAAGCTTCGCCAGAAGATAGGAATGGTGTTCCAATCATACGAACTCTTCCCACACAAAACTGTTCTGGAAAATATAATCCTCGCCCCTCTTAAGGTGCAGAAGCGTTCGAAGGAGGAAGCAATAAAAGAGGCTTTAGAGCTTCTTGATAAAGTAGGGCTTGTAGAGAAAAAGGATTATTATCCACGTCAGCTTTCAGGAGGACAAAAGCAAAGAGTTGCAATAGTAAGAGCACTTTTGATGCATCCAGATATATTGTTATTTGACGAGGTCACGGCAGCTCTTGATCCAGAAATGGTTCATGAAGTTTTAGAGACAATGCTTGCATTGGCAAAGGCTGGCTCCACAATGCTTATAGTGACTCACGAAATGTCATTTGCCAGAGCAATAGCAGATAGGGTCATATTTCTTGACAAGGGAGACATAGTTGAAGAAGCCAATGATGTGAAGGGGTTCTTTACAGAGCCTAAGACTGAAAGAGCAAAAAGATTTTTAAAGACTTTTGCATATGAATAAAGATAAAGCAGATAGGTGAGCAGATAGGTGGGCCTATCTGCTTTTTTACTGCGCTATCCACTCTGCTATAAATTGAATTTATAGCCAGCTATAATTTTTGCTTATCGTAATACCTATTGACCTAGTAGGTAATAACGTATATTATAGTCACAACAAGAAAACAAAGGAAAGGCAGGCAGTACAAATGAAGCGGTTATTAATTGATTTTGTAAGACATAATTATAGAATAGAGCGAATGCAGCTTTGTTGCTGTTGTCGATGTTGTTAGAAATAAATTGAAATTGTAATAGATAAAAAGTTGATAAAAAGGAGATTAAAATTATGAGTAATTATAGATTTGAAACATTAGCACTTCACGTAGGACAGGAAAATCCAGATCCAGCATCTGATGCAAGAGCAGTACCTATTTACCAGACAACATCTTATGTGTTTAGAGACTCACAGCATGCAGCAGACAGATTTGGTCTTGCAGATGCAGGCAACATTTACGGAAGACTTACAAATTCAACACAGGGAGTTTTAGAAGCTAGAGTGGCAGCTATTGAAGGCGGTTCAGCAGCACTTGCAGTTGCATCTGGTGCAGCAGCTATCACTTATACAATCGAAGCACTTGCAGCAGGCGGCGGACACATCGTAGCACAGAAGACAATCTATGGTGGAAGCTATAACCTCTTAGCACACACACTTCCACAGTATGGTGTTACAGCAACATTTGTAGATGCTCACAATCTTAAAGAGGTTGAGGATGCAATTCAGGAAGACACAAAGGCAATCTACATCGAGACACTTGGCAATCCAAATTCAGATATTCCAGATATCGATGCAATCGCTGAAATCGCACATCGCCATGATCTTCCTCTGGTAGTTGATAACACATTTGGAGCAGCTTACTGGGTACGCCCAATTGAGCACGGCGCAGACATCGTAGTTCATTCAGCAACAAAGTTCTTTGGCGGACATGGAACAACACTTGGTGGTGTCATCGTAGAAGCTGGCACATATGACTGGAAGAAGAGCGGTAAGTTCCCTGCAATTGCTGAGCCCAACCCAAGCTACCATGGTATCTCATTTGCAGATGCAACTGCGCCAGCAGCGTTCGTTACATATATTAGAGCAATCCTTCTTCGTGATACAGGAGCTACAATTTCACCATTCAATGCATTCCTTCTTCTTCAGGGAATCGAGACATTACCACTTCGTCTCGACAGACATGCAGAGAATACAACAAAGGTTGTTGAGTTCCTGAAGAATCATCCAAAGGTTGCAAAGGTTAATCATCCTTCACTTGAGGATCATCCAGATCACGAATTATATAAGAAGTATTTCCCTAAGAATGGTGGAAGCATTTTCACATTTGAAATTAAGGGTGGCAAGGAAGCAGCATTTAAGTTTATCGACAATCTCAAGATTTTCTCAATCCTTGCAAATGTAGCTGATGTTAAGAGCCTTGTTATTCACCCAGCGACAACAACACATTCACAGCTCACAGAAGAGGAGCTACTTGATCAGGGCATTACACAGTCTACAATCAGACTCTCAATTGGAACAGAGCATATTGATGACATCATTGAGGATCTTGAGAATGGCTTTGCAGCAATCGAAGAAGAACACATTCAAGATGTTCAGAATGCAGAAAAAGGCTTTGCAGCCAGTGTTTAATAGTTATATAGTAATAGATAGAATTTAACGGATATGGAGGACCATGTTATGTCAAATATTTACAAGGGTGCAAGTGAGCTTATTGGAAACACTCCACTTGTTGAGGTTACAAACATTGAAAAGGAATTAGGACTTGAGGCTACAGTTTTAGTGAAGCTTGAGTACTTTAATCCAGCAGGTTCGGTAAAAGATAGAGTAGCACTTGCAATGATTGAGGACGCAGAAAAGAAGGGACTACTTAAGGAAGGCTCTGTAATTATCGAGCCAACATCAGGAAATACTGGTATTGGTCTTGCAGCTATTGCAGCAGCAAAGGGCTACCGTGCAATCCTTACTATGCCAGAGACAATGTCTGTTGAGCGTAGAAATATTCTTAAGGCATATGGTGCAGAAATCGTTCTTACAGAAGGTGCTAAGGGTATGAGGGGGGCAATCGCAAAGGCTGAGGAACTTGCAGCTGAAATCGAAGGCAGCTTTATTCCAGGTCAATTTGTAAATCCTGCAAATGCAGCAGCTCACCGCGAAACAACAGGCCCTGAGATCTGGAAAGACACAGATGGAAATGTAGATATCTTTATTGCAGGCGTAGGAACAGGTGGAACTGTTACAGGTGTTGGTGAGTACCTTAAGAGCCAGAATCCAAAGGTTAAGGTTGTTGCTTTAGAGCCAAAGGATTCACCAGTTCTTTCAGAGGGACGTGCTGGTGCCCACAAGATTCAGGGAATCGGTGCAGGTTTTGTTCCAGATGTACTTAACACAAAAATCTATGATGAGATATTTGTTGCAGATAGCGCAGATGCTTTTGAAGCTGCAAAGCTTCTTGCTAAGAAGGAAGGTATTTCAGTTGGAATCTCTTCTGGTGCAGCATTACATGGTGCAATTGAGCTTGCCAAAAAGCCAGAAAATAAGGGAAAGACAATCGTAGCTTTATTGCCAGATTCAGGTGACAGATATTACTCAACACCACTATTTACTGAATAATAAAAAGATAGGGCCAACCTCTTTTGTGGAGGTTGGCCCTTTGGTTATGTGAATATTATTGTAGAGGTCATTTTAAACTTCCATTATTCTTTTGAATGCTGGAACAATCTGAGCAACAACAACTGCTTTGACTAAATCTAGTGGAATGAAAGGAATGAATCCAGTTAAGAAGGCAGTCTTTAAATCATAATTCATTGAATGCTGTAACCAAAACATTCCGATTACATCTATTATAAGTACACCAATTATTCCGCAAATTGTATACCAGACACGGTTGTATTTCTTGCCACGGATAAGTGGAAGTACGATGAGTACAATTGGGAAAGCCCATGTATAGGCTCCGTAAGGTGCGATAAGGTATCCTACACCGCTACCGCCACCAATGAATACAGGAAGGCCAACGACTCCAAGTAAAAACCAAACAAGACCAATCAAGAATGACTCTGTTAGTGGAAATAGTAGTGCAATTAAGAAAAGAACAAAGTTCATAAGTGTAATCTTAGGTGCCATTGGAAGTGGTGTTGGTATGCTTAAATAAGCGGAAACGCAAAGTATTGCCGCAAATAATCCGCATATAACAAGGTGTTTAGTTGATAGTAATTGTTTTGATGATGTGGCTGTGTTGAAAGTGTTATCCATTATATATTCTCCTTGTGTGATTAGTAAATTTTTTAGCAACTATAGGATAATAAATCAGGTAACGATTGTCAACTTATAGTTTTACACAGGTTGACAATCTGAACGATTCGGTTAAGATATATAAATAAATTGATGTGTAAAAAAGGAGAATAATACTATGGAAATTAAGGCATTAACAGAAAAGATTATTTCAGGGGGAAGTATCACTAAGTCTGAGGCGCTGGAGCTTGTGAACGCGCCACTTGATGAGCTTTGTTATGAGGCAGATAGATTAAGAAAACATTTTAATGGTGATGAATTTGATATGTGTGCAATCCTTAGTGTTAAGGGAGGAAGATGTTCTGAAAACTGCAAATTCTGCGCCCAGTCTAGCTGCTCATCAGCTAGTATAGATTCATTTGAAGTACGAAATGAAGATTACGTGGCTGCAGATGCAAAAAAGTATGATGGCATTGGAGTGGCAAGGTATTGCCAGGTATCATCTGGCCGTAGACTCAATAAAAAGGAAGTGGCTCAGATTGCTGAAAATATAAAACGCATTGTTAAAGAAACTAATCTAAAGCCATGTGTGTCACTTGGGTTAATTGATAGAGAAGACCTTGAATTATTAAAGGAAGCAGGTCTTCAGAGAGTACACAATAATATTGAAAGTAGCCCTGAATTCTTTGGAAATCTCTGCAGTACTCATACTACAGACGACAAAATAAAGGTAATGAAGATGGTTCATGAGGCAGGCCTTGAGCTTTGCAGCGGCGGAGTTTTTGGTGTAGGGGAAAGCTGGCAGGATAGAATCGATATGGCATTTGCACTGACAGAAATTCAACCAGAGTCTATTCCTATTAATATGTTAAAGCCTATCCAGGGAACACCAATGGAAGATAGAGAAATGATTGGTGAGGATGAACTTCGTAGAATCATTGCTATTTTCAAATTCATTTTACCTAAGTCTTTTATCAGATTTGCAGCAGGCCGTGACGTACTCGAAGATTCCGGAATGAAGTGTTTTACAGGGGGCTGTAACGCCACTATCACTGGAAACATGCTAACTGTAAAAGGAGTATCCATGGAAGAAGACCTTAAGAATATTAAAGCACTGGGGTATAAGTTGGCATAAATTAAATCAGAATGGTTAAGCATTTAATATGTAGATTGAATGTTGATTATTTACATATCAGTCTTTTATTGTATTCAGATTTGATCCTATCTGCATCAAGATTATCCCAGCAAAGCAGACGCTCATAAATATTTGCTATCAGCTGGTTTTTACTGATGGGTGCATTCCCAGGAGAGTAGAGGGAGCCAACTATGTTCTGCAATTCTGTAGGAAAGGCGCTAATATCTGAATCAAAGTTAATTCCAATGCCAACAACAATCCATTGAACAAGTCCAGTCTCAAATTCGATGCCAGACTCTGTAAGTATTCCGCAGATTTTGCGGCCGTCAACAAAAAGGTCATTGATTGGCTTGATTTTGGGGTTGATTGAGCAGAGGTCATTAATGGCATTACAAACTGATACGCCAGTGTAGGCGGTTATAACATCAGGATCAAGGCAAGGAAGCTTTGATGGTGAGAGAATTATGCTCATGTATATACCACCGTCAGGTGAAAAAAAGTTATGCTCGCGGCGGCCTTTGCCTGATTCCTGCTTTTTAGCGATTACAAGAGTTCCGTGGGGACTACCAGCTATTGCCATTTCTTTGGCGGTTCTGTTGGTAGAAGCAAGGGAGTCATGTATGTAAATATTATCAGTGACATTTGAAATATCTGTATTTATATATGAAAGAATACCTTGCTTTGAAATGATGTCATTGCTTTGGGCTAACTGATAACCTTTATTGCTTACAGCATCAATTTGGTAACCTGATTTTCTTAATTCGTTTATGGCTTTCCAAATGGCATTACGTGATAAGCCAAGGGCGTTTGCCATAGCTTCGCCAGAAGTATATGTATCTTTATTTGTCTCTAGAAATGCTAGTATTTTCTCTTTTGAAGTCATGGGTTTCTCCTAATTACTGTGAATAACAATATTGTTTTCTCACTTTAAAGTGGTAAAGTTTACTAAACCATATACCAGTATTGTAGAAGTATTTATGCTATTTTGTCAAAGATATTAAAATGACTTTCAACTTTCTTGAATTTCACGCTTTAGTGTACTAAAATGTTACTATTATATAGAAGACTATCTAGGAGACAGAGTAATATGGCATACAAAATAGGTGTAATTAGGGGAGATGGAATAGGTCCGGAGGTTGTTACTGAGGCGGTTAAGGTATTAGATGCCATAGGAACAAAGTTCGGTCACGAATTCGAATATACTGAAATATTAATGGGCGGATGCTCAATTGATGCCACAGGTGAGCCACTTACCGATGAGGCAATCGAAGCAGCAAAGGCGTCACATGCAGTCCTCATGGGTTCGATTGGAGGCAACACTTCTACCAGTCCTTGGTATAAGCTTCCAGCAGATAAGCGTCCAGAAGCAGGACTTCTTAAGCTTAGAAAGAGTCTAAATCTATTTGCAAATCTCAGACCAGCATATTTATATGATGAATTGAAGGAAGCTTGTCCTCTTAGAGATGACATCATCGGTGATGGATTCGATATGATGATTATGAGAGAACTTACAGGTGGATTGTACTTTGGAGAACGCTCCACAAAAGAAGAAGATGGCCAGCTTGTTGCTCGTGACTCTTTGACATACACCGAGACAGAGATTCGACGTATTGCAAAGCGCGGATTTGATATTGCAATGAAGCGTCGCAAGAAGGTTACTTCTGTTGATAAAGCAAATGTCCTAGATTCGTCACGACTTTGGAGAAAGATAGTTGAGGAAGTTGCGGCAGATTATCCAGAAGTTGAATATGAGCACATGCTTGTTGATAACTGTGCAATGCAGCTGGTTAAGAATCCAGGTCAGTTTGATGTTATTCTTACAGAGAATATGTTTGGAGATATTTTAAGTGATGAGGCATCCATGGTTACCGGTTCAATTGGAATGCTTTCGTCAGCATCACTTAATGATACAAAGTTTGGTCTTTATGAACCATCAGGCGGAAGCGCTCCTGATATAGCAGGACAGGGTATCGCAAATCCGATAGCTACAATCCTATCGGCTGCAATGATGCTTCGCTACAGCTTCGACCTTGATGCTGAAGCCGATGCTATCGAAAATGCGGTAAAGCAGGTTCTTAAAGATGGCTATCGCACAATCGACATTATGCCTCGTGACGGCTCAGCCGTAACTCGCGTCGGCACCGTGGAGATGGGCGACTTAATCGTGGCTAACCTGTAGGTTATCTAGAATATACGCTTGTTACACTTTCAATCCTGAGATATTGCTCCGTCGAGCTGAAGAAAGCTCTCCTTGAGCAACACTCAGAGATTGATAGTTACAAGCTTACGATGAGAATACTTATAAGCGGCTACACAGTCTTGGCAGGCGCGAGCAAGAAGGCCCCATGGGAACAAAAGAGGGGACCCACGCCGGCGGGGAGTTTCTTTTGTTCCCAATGGGAGTTGGCTTGCGGGAGCATGGAAACGTAAAATGGCCGCGTTTATGAAAGGAGTCTAGAAATGAGAAGTGATAATGCAAGAGCTGGCATGCAGCAGGCACCAGCGCGTTCGTTGTTTAATGCACTTGGGTTTACATCAGAAGAAATGAAAAAGCCAATGGTTGGTATTGTATCTTCGTATAACGAAATCGTACCAGGCCATATGAATATTGATAAAATCGTGGATGCCGTAAAGCTTGGTGTTGCTGAGGCAGGCGGTGTTCCAGTTGTTTTCCCGGCAATCGCAGTTTGCGATGGTATTGCAATGGGACATATAGGAATGAAATATTCCCTTGTAACTCGTGATTTGATTGCTGACTCTACAGAGTGTATGGCACTTGCTCATCAGTTTGACGCGCTTGTTATGGTGCCAAACTGTGATAAGAATGTTCCAGGACTTCTTATGGCAGCAGCTCGTCTTGATCTTCCTACAGTATTTGTATCAGGTGGTCCAATGCTTGCAGGTCATGTGGGTGGTCAGAAGCGTTCGCTTTCTTCTATGTTTGAGGCAGTTGGCGCTCATGCTGCTGGCAATATGTCAGAGGAAGAGGTAGAGAACTTCGTAGAAAATGTTTGTCCTACATGCGGAAGCTGTTCGGGCATGTACACAGCTAATTCAATGAACTGCCTTACAGAGGCACTTGGTATGGGCTTGAGAGGAAACGGCACAATCCCAGCAGTATATTCAGAAAGAATCCGTCTTGCAAAGCGTGCTGGTTACGCTGTTATGGATATGTATAACAAGGGCATTACAGCTCGCCAGATTATGACAAAAGAAGCAGTCCTTAATGCTCTTACAGTAGATATGGCACTTGGTTGTTCTACAAACTCAATGCTTCATCTTCCAGCTATTGCACATGAGATTGGCTTTGATTTTGATATTGAATTCGCAAATCCGATATCAGAAAAAACTCCAAACCTTTGTCACCTTGCACCAGCAGGTCCTACATATATGGAAGACCTTAACGAGGCAGGCGGTGTATGGGCTGTAATGAAGGAGCTTGCAGACATCGGACTTCTCAACACAGACTGTTTGACAGTTACAGGAAAAACTGTTGGAGAAAATATCGCAAATGCGATAAACAAAAATCCAGAGGTTATCAGACCTGTGGATAACCCATATACAAAGACAGGTGGACTTGCAGTTCTTAAGGGAAATCTTGCACCAGACGGTTCTGTTGTAAAGCGTAGTGCTGTTGTTCCAGAGATGCTTGTTCACGAAGGTCCTGCCAGAGTCTTTGATTCAGAGGAAGATGCTATTGCAGCTATCAAGGGTGGCAAAATCGTTGAAGGTGATGTGGTAGTCATCCGCTATGAGGGACCAAAGGGGGGCCCAGGAATGAGAGAGATGCTCAATCCTACATCTGCAATTGCAGGTATGGGACTTGGCTCATCAGTTGCTCTTATCACTGATGGTCGTTTCTCAGGTGCCAGCCGTGGAGCTTCCATCGGGCATGTTTCGCCAGAGGCAGCCGTAGGTGGTCCTATCGCACTTGTAGAAGAAGGCGACATTATCGCCATCGATATACCAAATTACACAATGACACTTAAAGTTTCAGACGAAGAGCTTGCAGCCCGCAAGGCTAAGTGGCAACCACGCGAGCCTAAAGTAACCACAGGCTACCTTCGCCGCTACGCAGCTCAGGTAACCTCAGGAAACCGCGGTGCAATCCTTCGTACACCAGAATTCTAATAGCGCGGCTTCGTAGGTTTTCGTGCTCCCGCAGGGCACCCTCCGCACCTTCGCGAGGGTCCTACCGCCGGCGTAGGTCCTCCCTCGCTCGGCACGGTATCCCCTGCTCGCGCTTGCCTAGGTTGAGTAGCCGCAAGATTAGCTGAGCTGGCGGATTATATACATAATTAAGACTGTAGCTAACAAGCTATTATATTTCTTGAGCGGAGCTTTCTATGCGAAGCGAAGAAATCATAATGCTTGTGAGCGTAACAGTCGAAGGGGTGCTCGCGAACGTAGCCAGCGTATATACGATACGAGAAAGGTAAAGATATGTTATTAAATGGTTCAGAGATAATAATTGAATGTTTGAAAGAACAAGGGGTAGATACAGTATTTGGTTATCCTGGTGGGGCAATCCTTAATCTTTATGATGAGCTTTATAAGCATAAGGATGAGATTCATCATGTACTTACAAGCCACGAACAGGGGGCTGCACATGCAGCTGATGGATACGCAAGGTCTACCGGCAAGGTAGGTGTATGCTTTGCAACAAGTGGCCCTGGTGCAACAAACCTTGTTACAGGAATTGCTACAGCTCACATGGATTCAGTTCCTTTGATTGCAATCACATGTAATGTAAATGTTTCTTTGCTTGGAAAAGATTCATTTCAGGAGATTGATATTTCAGGCATCACAATGCCTATAACAAAGCATAATTTTATTGTTAAAGATATAAAAGATTTGGCAGAGACAATTCGTAGAGCTTTCGTCATTGCAAAGAGCGGACGTCCTGGCCCAGTTCTTATTGATGTGCCAAAGGATGTTACAGACTTAAAGAAAAAATGTGAGTTTATGCCAATGAAGCCTATTCCTGTAGGTCGAGTTAAGAAGAGCATTACAGAGGCTGCATTGGTAGAAGCTGTAAATATGATAAAGAAGGCAAAGAAGCCAGTAGTATTTGTTGGCGGTGGTGCTGTAATTGCAGGAGCAGCTAAAGAGCTTAAGAAATTTGTTGAGCTTGTTGATGCCCCAGTGTGCGACACACTTATGGGAAAAGGCGCCTTCAATGGTACTGATGAGAGATACCTTGGGATGTTAGGTATGCATGGCTGCAAAGCTTCTAACTTAAGCGTTTCTGAGTGTGATTTGCTTATCGCTATTGGAACAAGATTCTCAGATAGAGTCCTTGGTAATCCAGAAAAGTTTGCAAGCAACGCTAAGATTTTACAGTTTGATGTGGATCCAGCGGAAATCAATAAAAATATAATGACAGATCATTCAATCATAGGTGATGTTAAAGAAATCTTATCTAGAATGAATAAGATTCTTGACGAGCAGAATCATGAAGCTTGGATGAAGCACACTAAAGAGCTTTCAGAAAAGTATCCACTTGTGGTTCCAGCTGAAGGTCTTTCAGGTCAGTTTATTGTTGCTGAAACATATCGTCAGACTAAGGGTGATGCAATTATCACTACAGAAGTCGGCCAGCATCAAATGTGGGCGGCTCAGTATTATAAATATAAGAAACCACATCAGTTACTTACATCAGGTGGTCTTGGAACAATGGGCTATGGCCTTGGAGCAGCTATTGGAGCCAAGACAGGAAATCCAGATAAAAAAGTAATTAATATTGCTGGTGATGGTTGCTTTAGAATGAACATGAACGAGATGGCGACTGCATCTCGAGAAAAACTTCCTATTATAGAGATTGTTGTTAACAATCATGTACTTGGAATGGTACGACAGTGGCAGACAATTTTCTATAACAAGCATTATTCTGCAACAGTCCTCGATGACGGAGTGGATTATGTTATGTTAGCCGAGGCTATGGGGGCTAAGGGAATTAGAGTTACTACTCAAGAAGAATTCAGATCGGCTCTTAAGGAGGCGCTGTCCTCCGAGAAGCCTGTGCTCATTGACTGTATCATCAATTCTGATGACAAAGTATGGCCAATGGTAGCACCGGGCGCACCTATCAACGAATTTTTCGAAGAAGATTAACTCTAAAGAAAAGGAGAAAGAATAATGAGCAGAGTTTACAATTTTAGTGCAGGACCAGCAGTTTTACCAGAGGAGGTCCTAAGAGAAGCAGCGGATGAAATGCTAGATTACAAGGGCTGTGGCATGTCTGTAATGGAGATGAGCCACCGTTCAAAGGTTTTTGATGACATTATCAAAGAGGCAGAAGCTGATATTAGAACTCTTATGAACATCCCTGATAACTATAAGGTTCTTTTCCTTCAGGGAGGAGCAAGCCAGCAGTTTGCAGCAATTCCTATGAACCTTATGAAGAATAAGAAAGCTGGCTATATCATCACAGGACAGTGGGCAAAGAAGGCGTATCAGGAAGCAAAGATGTATGGTGAGGCAGTAGAGCTTGCATCATCAGCTGACGAAACATTCAGCTATATTCCAGATTGTTCAGACCTTCCTATTACAGATGATATGGATTATGTGTATATCTGTGAGAACAACACAATCTATGGCACAAAGTTTAAGACTCTTCCAAATACAAAGGGGAAAGATTTGGTAGCTGACGTAAGTTCATGCTTCCTTTCAGAGCCAGTTGATGTTACAAAGTACGGCATCATCTATGGTGGCGTTCAGAAGAATGTAGGACCAGCAGGTATGGTTATCGTAATTATCAGAGAGGATCTTATCCGCGATGATGTACTTCCAGGCACACCTACAATGCTTAAATACAAGACACAGGCAGACAATGACAGCCTTTACAATACACCTCCATGCTACGATATCTACATTTGTGGCAAGGTGTTCAAGTGGCTTCTTAAAAACGGCGGCCTTTCAGCTATGAAGGAGCTTAACGAGAAGAAGGCTAAGATTTTATATGATTATCTTGATTCTTCAAAGCTTTTCAAGGGTACAGTAAGAAAAGAAGATCGTTCTCTTATGAACGTACCATTTGTTACTGGAAACGAAGAGCTTGATGCTAAGTTTGTAAAAGAGGCAACAGCAGCAGGTTTTGTAAACCTTAAGGGACACAGAACTGTTGGTGGTATGCGCGCTTCTATTTACAATGCTATGCCAATCGAAGGTGTAGAGAAGCTTGTTGAGTTTATGCGTAATTTTGAAGAGGCAAATTCATAAGAGATTTAGATGAGCAAGTAGGAAACAAGCTCTTTGATTTCTCAAGCGAAACATGCTAGTTGAGCGGAGAAATGCTAAGGCTTGTTTCTGTAACTTGCAAATTACAGGAGGTCATATAGAATGTTTACATATAATTGCTTAAATCCAATTTCTGATAAGGGACTTACAAACTTTTCTACAGATTATAAGAAGGTAGAGAATATCAGCGATGCTGAGGCATGCTTAGTACGTTCAGCTGCTATGCATGACATGGAGCTTGGCAAAAAGCTTGCTTGTATCGCTCGTGCTGGCGCAGGTGTTAATAACATCCCTCTTGATAAGTGCGCAGAGGAAGGTATCGTTGTTTTCAACACTCCAGGTGCTAACGCAAATGGTGTAAAGGAGCTTGTTTTTGCAGGAATGCTTCTTGCATCACGTGATATCGTTGGCGGTATCAATTGGGTTCTTGAAAATCAGTCAGATGAAAATATAGGAAAGACAGCTGAAAAGGCAAAGAAAGCTTTTGCAGGTACAGAAATTGCAGGCAAAAAGCTTGGTGTTATTGGTCTTGGCGCTATCGGTGTTAAGGTTGCAAATGATGCAAATCGACTAGGCATGGAAGTGCTCGGCTATGACCCATATATTTCGGTTAATGCAGCATGGAATCTTTCTAGAAATGTTAAGCATGTTACAAACGTAGAAGAAATCTACAAAGAATGTGATTTCATTACAGTTCATGTTCCACTTCTTGATGCTACAAAGGGCATGATTAATAAAGAAGCTGTTCAGATGATGAAGAAGGGCGTAGTTATTCTTAACTTTGCTAGAGATTTACTTGTTGATGAGCAGGCTGTTATGAACGGAATCGAATCAGGCAAGATTCGTCATTATGTTACAGACTTTGCTAATCCAACGGTTGCTGGCAAGAAGGGTGTTATTTGTACACCTCATCTTGGTGCATCTACAGAAGAAGCAGAAGATAACTGTGCAATCATGGCAGTTAAAGAAGTTATGGATTACATGGAAAATGGTAACATCTGCCATTCTGTAAACTATCCAGATTGCGATATGGGAATCTGCCAGACAGAGAGCCGTGTAGCTATTCTTCATAAGAATAAGGCAGGCCTTATCGCTTCATTTACAACAATCCTCAGTAAGGATGATGTAAACGTAGAAGATATGACCAACAAGAGCCGTGGTGACTTCGCATATACGTTACTTGATCTTGGAACAAAGCTTACTGATGCGCAGATAGCAGAAATTGAGAAGGTTGATGGAGTAATCAAAGTTAGGGTGGTTAAATAATGGCATATATAGTTCCATTTCCAGCGGTAAGACCAACAAAGGAAGAAGCTGCAAAGATTGCAGCGCTTCCTTATGATGTATACAGTAGAGCAGAAGCCTACGAAAAAGTTAAAGAGCAGCCAGATTCTTTTCTAGCAATAGATAGACCTGAGACTCAGTTCGCGCCTGATGTTGATATGTATTCTGACGAGGTCTATGAGAAAGCTGCCAGCATGCTTCAGGAATGGGTTGCTCAAGGGAGATTTATTCAAGACGAGCAATACTTCTATTATGTATATGAGCTTACGATGGATGGCCGTTCACAGACGGGGATTGTTGCTTGCGCTTCAATAGATGATTATCTTAATGGTGTAATCAAAAAGCATGAAAATACCAGGGAAGAGAAGGAGCAGGACAGAATTCGTCATGTAGACACTTGCAGTGCACAGACTGGACCTATTTTCCTTGCATATAGAAGTGATGCTACCATAAATAGCATAGTTGCAAAGGCAAAAAGCAGACTTCCAATTTATGATTTTGTAGCGGAAGATGGAATTGGACATCGCTGCTGGGTTATTGATGATAAAGTGACCTGTGCCCTACTTGCAACAACATTTGACAAGATGGATTCGATTTATATTGCAGATGGACATCATAGAGCTGCTAGCGCAGTAAAGGTGGGCTTGAAACGCCGCCAGGAGAATCCAGGTTATAAGGGAGACGAACCATATAATTTCTTTTTATCAGTGCTCTTTCCAGATGATGAGCTTAAAATCTATGATTACAACAGAGTTGTAAAGGATTTAAACGGGCTTGCGGAAGATGAATTCTTGATGGAACTTGAGAATATAGCGGACATTCTCAAGACATCAGATACACCAATTCGCCCTGATAAAAAAGGACAATTTAGCATGTACATGGATGGTACATGGTACCTTCTTCAGGTGCTTGAAGAATTCACTAGCGATGACCCAGTAGAAGGTCTTGATGTTTCATTATTACAAAATCTAGTGTTAGAGCCATTACTTGGAATCGATGATCCAAAGACAAGCGATAGAATTGACTTTGTCGGCGGTATCAGAGGCCTCGAAGAGCTTGAAAGACGCTGTGCTACAGATTGCAAGGTTGCATTTGCAATGTATCCTACAAGTATTACAGAATTATTTGATGTGGCAGATGCAGGACTTTTGATGCCACCAAAGTCTACTTGGTTTGAGCCAAAGCTTAGAAGTGGACTGTTTATACATTTGATATAAGACGAGCGGTAGATTTCTACCGCTTTTTTCATGCCCTAAAGTGTGATATAATTTAACGGATTGTAACGAAGAGGGAGGATTTATGATGTTATTACTTACAGCAGATACAGCGGCACCTTTACCAGAAGATTTGGTTGAAGATATTCAAAAAGGCGTAATTCAGCAGCAGCTAGAAAGCTTGATTCCAAAGTTTTGGAGCTTTTTATGGTGCGCAGTTTTAGCGATAGTTGTATTTTTTATTGGTACAAGAATTATAAAGGCTATTATAAAGATTTTTCATAAGGCGATGAGCCTTAAGGACGTAGATCCTGGTGTTGAGACATTCCTAGAGTCTGTTCTCAGATGGATTATGTACATCATTCTTATTACTATAATCCTTGGATTGTTTGGCGTTACCACCACATCTATCTCTGCGGCAGTTGCAGGTCTTGGTGTGACAATTGGTTTAGCGTTGCAGGGAGCACTTTCAAATTTTGCAGGAGGCATTCTTATTCTTTTGATGCATCCATTCAAAGTAGGGGATTACATTATTGAGCATGCAACTGGCCAGGAAGGCACAGTTAGCAGAATCAATATCATCTACACAACACTTAAGATGGTTGATGGTAGATTAGTTCAGATACCAAATGGTACACTTTCAGCAGCTTCTCTTACAAACTGCACAGCCCAGGAGTATAGGCTTTTCAACGAAACAGTTGGAATCAGTTATGACAGTGATATCAAGAGAGCAAAGGAAATTCTTCAGGATATTGCAGAGAAGACTGAGCATAGATTAGAGCTTGCACCAATACAGACATTCGTTGCGGACTTATCTGATAGTTCTGTTAAGATTGGGCTTCGTTTTGCAGTAGCCACTAGCCAGTATTGGCCTGTAAAATGGGAAACACTTGAAGAAATTAAAAGAAGATTTGATGAAGCTGATATAGAGATTTGCTTCAATCAGCTTGATGTAAATTTAAAACAATTATAATTGGGGAATTAGAAAGGCATAATTTTGAACAAAGCATACGAGTTACTTAAAGAAGAAAAGTTGGAGGGGCTTGATTCTTTAGGATTTATTTTTGAACACAAGAAAACAAAGGCTAGAATCTGTTTCATATCAAACGATGACACAAACAAGGTCTTTTACATAGGTTTCAGAACACCTCCAAAGGATTCCACTGGTGTTGCACATATTGTTGAGCACACAGTTCTTTGCGGGTCTGATAAATATCCGGTGAAGGATCCTTTTGTGGAGCTTGTTAAGGGAAGTCTTAACACCTTCCTTAATGCTATGACATATCCAGATAAGACAGTTTATCCTATTGCCAGCACAAATGATGCTGACTATATGAATCTTATCGATGTATATATGGATGCAGTTTTCCATCCAAATATCTACAAATACCGTGAGATATTTGAGCAGGAGGGATGGCATTACGAGATGGAAAATCCTGAAAGCGATTTAACCATCAACGGTGTTGTATACAACGAAATGAAGGGCGCTTATTCATCTCCTGATGATGTACTATCTAGGCAAATCCTTAATTCACTGTTCCCAGAGACTACTTATGCCATAGAATCTGGCGGTGATCCAAAGGTTATTCCAAGTCTTACTTATGAGGATTTTTTAGCTTTCCATAGCAAATACTATCATCCAAGCAATTCCTATATCTACGTATATGGAGATGTTGATATTGATGAAATATTAGAATATTTGGATAAAAAATACCTTAGACACTACGATTATCTTGAAGTAGATTCTGAGATACAGATGCAGAAGCCATTTGATAAGCCGGTAGAGCTTACTATCGATTATCCAATTGGTGCAGATCAGGATGTTAAGAACAATGCGTATCTTTCATATAATGTCTGCATAGGTGACGTTTTAGATCCTAATATGTACAGAGCCTTTGATATTCTCAATTATGCTCTTGTATCGGCACCAGGAGCTCCGCTTTATAAGGCGCTTATCGATGCTAATATTGCAGAAGATGTGGAGTGCTCATTTGAATCTTCTCAGCGACAGATGTACTTTTCAATTGTTGCCAGAGGTGCAAATGAAGAAGATAAGGATAAATTCGTAAACATAATCGAAACTACTCTTAAGAATGAAATTGCAAAGAGTATCGATAAAAAGACATTGTTTGCCGCAATTAACGGAGAACAGTTTAGGGCCAGAGAGCTTGATTTTGGTAGCGCACCAAAGGGGCTTATTATAGGACTTCAGTTGCTTGACAGTTGGCTCTACGATAAGAATAGACCGTTCCTACACCTGCATGCTGTTGAGATTTTAGATAAAATTAAAACTAGAGTTGATAATGGTCTTTTTGATTATATTGCAGATGTTTATTTGCTTTCAAACAATCATAAATCAATTGTAACTCTCAGACCAAAGCAGGGACTTACAGCAAGGGATGACGAGGAGCTTAAGAGCAAGCTTGCTGCTAAGAAGGCCTCACTTTCAAAGGAAGAGATTGATGAGATTGTTAAGCATACAGCTTATCTTAAGGAATATCAGCAGACTCCAAGCTCAAAGGAAGATTTAGCAAAGATTCCTATGCTTAGCCGTTTTGATCTTACTAGAGAGGCTCGTCCGATTGATTTGGCTGAGTATGATGAGGATGGTACTACGATTCTACATCATAAAGTTAGCACTAATGGCATCCATTATTTTAATATGGTGTTTGATATAAGTGATATGCCACTTTCTGAGGTGCCTTATGTATCTCTATTAGAAAGATTCATAGGCTTGCTTGATACAGAGCATTATACTTATGCAGATTTCACTAATGAAATGTATCTGCATACAGGTGGTATCAACACAACTACAGCAGTTCATGAAATCTTTAATGATCACGAAAAGGTTTGTTTAACATTTGAGGTTCGTTCTAAATTCATTTATGAAGAGGCGGACAGTGCTTGTGACTTGGCACTCGAGATGCTTTGTCACACCAAATTTAGTGATGAGAAGAGACTAAGAGAACTCATTACTGCTGAGAAGTCTCATATGGAATATATTCTTAATTCCCGAGGCAACCAGGTTGCTGCAACAAGAGCAAGAAGCGGTTTCTCTAGAAAAGCTAACATTTCAGATTTGGCAAATGGAGTTAGATTCTATAGATTCCTAGTGGATCTGGAAGAAAACTTTGATAATAAAAAAGATGAAATTATATCTAAACTTAACAAGCTGTGCAAAATCATATTTGCTAAGGATAGACTGATAATTTCCTCTACAGGAAAGACTGAGGTGCTTAGTCAGGCTAGAAGGCTTGTCAACGAAATAAAACCAAAACTGGCACAGGAGAAGCTACCATTTGAAGGAGAAGATACATTTGAAGTTCATTCCGTAAAAGAAGCTCTGAAAGATGCATCTCAGATTCAGTACGTAGCAATGGCTGGAGATTTTGTTAAAGCAGGATTTAAGTATAATGGAGCTTTCAAGCTATTAAATACTATTTTGGGTTACGATTACTTCTGGATAAAAGTCAGAGTACAGGGCGGAGCATATGGCTGTAATATGAATTCTAGCCGTCAGGGCGATATGGTATTTGTTTCTTATCGCGACCCTAACCTTAAGGAGACCTTGAAGGTATTTGAGGAGACTGGCGATTATTTACGCAACTTTGATGTAGATGACAGAGATATGACAAAATATATCATCGGTACTGTAAGTGGCATGGATACACCACTTACTCCATCCCAGAGAGGATTGCGCGGCTTAAATTGTTATCTTTCAGGTATTACATATGAGGATTTACAACGTACTAGAAACGAAGTTCTTGATGCAACAGTGGATGATATCAGAGCTTTAGCTGAACCGGTTGATGCAGCAATGAAACAGCGCTATATTTGTGTTGTGGGTAACGAATCGGTTGTGGAAGCCAACAAAGATATATTTGATAATATAGGAGCATTATATGAATAATTTTAAATCAGGTTTTGTTACAATTGTAGGACGTCCAAACGTGGGCAAAAGTACTCTTATGAATCATATTATTGGTCAGAAGATTGCTATTACAAGTAACAAGCCACAAACAACAAGAAATCGCATTCAGACTGTATATACAGATGAGAATGTGGGACAGATTGTTTTCCTTGATACACCAGGTATGCATCAGGCAAAGAATAAGCTTGGTGAGTACATGATGTCTGCAGCTAAGGGCACAATCAACGATGTTGATTTGATTCTTTGGCTTATTGAGCCAGACACAAAGGTAGGCGCAGGTGATAAGAAAATTGCAGAGCTTTTATCCACAGTAGAAGCGCCTGTTATCCTTGTTATCAACAAAATTGACATGGCAGATGGTGCAAAAGTTGGTGAGACAATTCAGGCATTCAAGGATTTATGCGATTTTATAGAGGTTGTACCTGTTTCTGCATTGCACGGAGAAGGCTGCGACGATTTACTTTCTACAATATTTAAACATTTGCCTGAAGGACCTGCATTTTATGATGAGGAGACAGTTACTAATCAGACATTACGTGAAATCACTGCAGAAATCATTCGTGAGAAATCTCTTCATGCACTTAACGATGAGGTGCCACACGGTATCGCAATTCTTATTGATAGCATGAAAGAGCGTCCTGGCAAAAGACCTATGTGGGATATTGAAGCAACAATAGTCTGCGAAAAAAATTCTCACAAAGGTATTATTATAGGAAAGGGTGGTGCCATGATTAAAAAGATTGGTACAAATTCCCGCTATGAAATAGAAAAGCTTTTGGATGCAAAGGTAAATCTTAAGCTATTTGTTAAGGTTAAGAAAGACTGGAGAGATAGTGATTTCGAGCTCAAGAGCTTTGGATACAAAAAAGAGGACTTAAACTAAATGGGACTGGTTACGCTGACAGGATTGGTGCTTTCTGTCTCTGATGTTGGAGAATTCGACAAACGAATGGTAATTCTTACCAAAGAGGCTGGCAGGGTTACAGCCTTCGCTAAAGGAGCCAGAAGGCCGAATAATCCACTCATTGCAGCCTGCTCACCATTTTGTTTTGGTGTATTTGATGCATTTGAGGGTCGCAACTCTTATCATATCAGCAAGGCCAACATATCTAACTACTTTAGAGATTTGGCTACAGATTACGATAAGGTATGCCTTGGTTCATATTTTTTAGAGGTCGCTGATTTTTTATCTGTAGAAGGTGTTGATGAGAGAAATCGTCTGGCTCTTTTATATCAGAGTTTAAAGGCTGTAGAATCTGGAAAGTTTAGTCACAGATTACTTAGAGACATATACGATTTAAAGACATGGGTCATCGATGGAGAGTATCCAAACGTCTTTAGTTGCATGTGCTGTGACAAAAAAGAAAATCTATATGCATTTTCCTTGAAAAGACATGGAATGATATGTAAAGAGTGTTCTTTAAAAGAAGCTGGAACAGAAATATCAGCTTCTACTTTGTATGCAATGCAATTTATTGTTTCCTCAAGCGTCGAAAAGTTGTATACTTTTGTGTTGAATAGTGAAACTGAAGAAGAATTGACTAGAATTTTGGACGCCTATAGATTAAACTATAGGTCGCACAAATATAAGAGTGAGGTTTTTTTATGACAAGTAATAGGCCATCCCAGGGAAGTGGCATGCGCTCTAGAAATAATGCTAGCAGGCCTAGAAATGGAGTCGCGTCTAAGGAGCTCCAGGAAGCAAGACGCAGACGCAGACAGCGAGAGGTTATGCGCAATCGTATAATACTTGGTGCTTGTTTAGCTTTGATTCTGGCACTTATTATATTCCTTGTGGTAAAGGTTTTTGGCTTTGTATTTAATCTTGGTAAGTCAGCTGATACATCTACTCTTACAATTAAGGAAGATGGAAGTGTAGTATTTGAAGAAGTTACAGATTTTGATGAATCTGTATATTCTAAATCTGATCTTAAGGCTTACACTAAGGATTTGATTTCAAGCTTTAATGAAACAAATGGAAAGAATGCTGTTAGCTTAGATAAATTATCTGTAAAAGGAGATGTGGCATACATAAAGACCACATACAAGGATGCAGCTTGCTATAGTTCGTTTACATCCTATGAGACATATGCAGGTTCATATGAAGATGCTGTCAGCGCAGGCTATGATTTTGCTACATTATATAGCCAGGTTGCCGATGATGCATTATTAGAGGCTGATACCGTTGATGCTGCTTCAGTATTTGCAGGTTCTCAGGTTGTAGTTGTAAATGAAAATGTTACCGTTAATGTCCCAGGCACAATCACCTACGTTTCAACAGCAAATGTAGAGCTGATTGACTCAGATACACTTGCTATTTCACAGGCAGATGGTAATGAGGATGCTTCTGACATGGTTTTCATTATATATAAAGCAAATTAGAAGGGAATAAATCTATCATGGAAAAAACAATGGACAAAATAATTGCTCTCGCAAAAGCAAGAGGATTTGTGTATGCTGGTTCCGAAATTTACGGTGGACTTGCAAATACATGGGATTATGGTAATCTTGGTGTCGAGCTTAAGAACAATGTTAAAAAAGCTTGGTGGCAGAAATTTGTTCAGCAGAATCCATACAATGTTGGTGTAGATTGTGCTATTCTTATGAACCCACAGACATGGATTGCTTCTGGCCATCTTGGTTCATTCTCAGATCCACTTATGGATTGTAAGGAATGCCATGAGCGTTTCAGAGCAGATAAGATTATCGAAGATTTTGCTGCAGAGAATAACATTGAGCTCAAGTCATCTGTTGACGGTTGGTCAAAAGATGAGATGAAAGAATTCATCGAAAGCAATAATGTTCCTTGCCCATCATGTGGTAAGCACAATTTTACAGATATCCGTGAGTTCAACCTTATGTTTAAGACATTCCAGGGTGTTACTGAGGATGCTAAGAACACTGTTTACTTACGTCCAGAGACAGCTCAGGGTATTTTCGTTAACTTCAAGAACGTACAGCGTACATCTCGTAAGAAGGTACCATTTGGTATTGGCCAGATTGGTAAGTCATTCCGTAACGAGATCACACCTGGCAACTTTACATTCCGTACACGTGAGTTTGAGCAGATGGAGCTTGAGTTCTTCTGCAAGCCAGGTACACAGGATGAGTGGTTCCAGTATTGGAGAAGCTTCTGCCGTGATTGGCTCATCAGCCTTGGTATGAAAGAGGACGAGATGCGTCTTCGTGATCACGATCCAGAGGAGCTTTCATTCTACTCAACAGGCACTACAGATATTGAGTTCTTATTCCCATTTGGTTGGGGTGAGCTTTGGGGTATTGCCAGCCGTACAGATTACGATCTTACACAGCATCAGAATGTATCTGGTCAGGATCTTACATACTTCGATGATGAGACAAATGAAAAGTATTTGCCATACGTTATCGAGCCATCACTTGGTGCTGACCGTGTAGTTCTTGCATTCCTTTGTGCTGCATATGATGAGGAAGAAGTTGGAAAAGACGGTAAGAGCGATGTTCGTACAGTTCTTCACTTCCATCCAGCACTTGCACCTGTTAAGATTGGTGTGCTTCCACTTTCAAAGAAGCTTAACGAGGGTGCAGAGAAAGTATTTACAGAGCTTTCAAAGAAATACAACTGCGAATTTGATGATAGAGGAACAATTGGTAAGAGATATCGTCGTATGGACGAAATCGGTACACCATTCTGTATCACATATGATTTCGATTCTGAGGAAGACCATATGGTTACAATTCGTCATCGTGATTCAATGGAGCAGGAGCGTATTGCTATTGCGGATTTAGATGCATACTTTGCAGATAAATTTACATTTTAGGAGGAGAAAAAGCTATGGAAAATGTGATTATTCCAGCGCACCCACAGCAGGCAGAGTCTGAACAGGCTCAGTCAGCATCGCTTCAGCAGCCTATCGAAAATGGGGAAGATCTTCTTTTACAGCAGATTGATGCATTTCGTGATAAGGCTACACAGCTTCAGGAGCTTATTGCTCAAAAAGAGCACAAAGCAGCTGAGTTAGAAGCTTTGGTCAAGGAGAAGGAAGCAATCAATGTTAAGCTTCAGGAAGAGCTTTCTAAGAAACAGGAGGAAGCAGACAATCTTGTAGCTGACGTTGAAACTCAGGTTGACAGGATGATGCAGGTTGTTAAAAACAACATGGATCAATTAGAACTTGACATTAAGGGCCAAGTTAGCGATAATCAAGAGTCTTATGAGGAACATAACAAGAACCTTCAGGACACACTTAAAAATGTATCTGCAGGTCTTGATACAATCCAAAATGAGCTATCGGAGAAGACACATTCAGAATCAGTTCACCTTTACAGACTGATTCAAGATTTATTAAAGGAACATGATAACAGCGAAGAGCAGGCGCTTAAAGCAGTTGAGCATTACAGCTCTCTTAAAAAGCTTTCTGTAGTTGTAATCGTTCTTTTGGTACTTACATTGGGGGTTTCAATATTTTCACTTATTCTTTCATTAGGAGTTGTTTAAAAATGGAGGGACCATGCCGAATTCTATATTAATTATCGGTCACAAAAACCCTGATTCAGATAGTATCTGCGCTGCTATTGCTTATGCATATCTTAAGAATGCACTTAGCACAGGCGAGAACTATGTACCGAAAAAAGCAGGAGAACTTAATAAGGAAACAGCCTATGTGTTGGAACGCTTTGGTGTAAAAGTGCCAGAGACTATTACCGACGTTGGTGCTCAGTTGATGGACATTGAGTACAGAGAGCTTGAAGGAGTAGACAGTCACATTTCTCTAAAGCAGGCCTGGGAGCTTATGCTTGAGAATGACGTAGTTACACTCCCTGTAATTGCAAAGTCAGGAAAGCTTGAAGGAGTTATCGTAAACGGAGACATTGCATATTCATATATGGATGTATATGACAACAGCATTTTATCCAGAGCGCGTACTCAGTATTCAAATATCATCGGCACTTTGAATGGTTCACTTGTAACAGGTAATCCACATGCATATTTTGTAAAAGGATCTGTTGTGATTGCTGCCAGCAATCGTGAGGTTTTATTGGACCATATCACAGAAGATGATTTAGTTATCGTAGGTAATGTTGAGGAGCGTCAGCGCATCTGTATTGAAGCTGGATGTAGCTGCATGGTTGTATGTAACACATCGGTGGTTTCTGATGATATTATTAAGCTCGCAGAAGACCATCAGGTCGTACTTATTACTACAGAATACGATACATTTACAGTGGCAAGACTTATTCATCAGTCTATGCCAATCAAGTATTTTATGAAGAAGGAAGATATCGTTAGCTTCGAATTAGACGATTATGTAGATGATGTCAGAGACGTTATGAAGACAGTTAGACATCGTGACTTCCCAATCTTAGATGAAAACAGACACTACATTGGTATGGTGTCTAGACGTCTTCTTTTGAACATGCAGAAGAAGAGACTTATCTTAGTAGACCACAATGAGAAATCACAGGCGGTTGATGGTATTGATCAGGCAGATGTGCTTGAAATTATTGATCACCACAGATTAGGCTCATTAGAGACAGTTTCACCTATCTTATTTAGAAACCAGCCTCTTGGTTCTACAGCAACAATCGTTACATTGATGTACAAAGAGCGCAAGGTAGAAATACCTAAGAAGATAGCAGGAATCCTTTGTTCAGCTATCCTTTCTGATACATTAATGTTCCGTTCACCTACATGTACACCAACAGACGAATCTTTAGCAAAGGAGTTGGCTGAAATTGCAGGTGTAGATGTTACAGAGCTTGCAACATCTATGTTTGAAGCAGGTAGTGACTTTAAGGGACGTACAGCAGATCAAATCTTCCACCAGGATTACAAGATCTTCACTAGTGGAGATACAAAGTTTGGTGTTGCACAGATTAGTTCTGTATCTAAGAGTCAGTTAAATGCTATAAAGGATGATATACAGAATTACATGGATACAGTATTAGGCTCATCAGATTTAAATGCTGTATATGTAATGCTTACAGATATTTTAGAAGAGTCAACAGAGTTATTGTTTGTTGGTGATGGGGCAGATAAGATTATTGCCGATGCCTTCAGATTACCTGTTGCTTCAGATAGCTATCTATTAGAAGGCGTTGTTTCTAGAAAGAAGCAATTAATTCCACCAATTATGGAATCATTACAAGAATAATTAATGGCGGCAGTTTCTACTGCCGTCCTTATTTTGCTTATAGACACAAGACGATTTTCATTATATAATGCATTTATCATCAAAGTTAATTCAATAGTCGATTCGACTTTTAATTTCCAGAGTTTATATTATTTAAAGGAGAGTTAGATGAGAGAAAAATATGAAAGCTTGTCAGTAACAATTTTGCGCGACTTAGCAAAAGCTAGGGGAATAAAAGGCGCATCTGCTATGAAGAAAGCTGATTTGGTTGAGGCTATGCTTGCCCAGGACGAAATCGACAAGCAAAATGCTGAAGCTGCTTCTACAGAAGAAAAAACTGAGAAGCCAGAAAAAGCAGAGAGGGCTGAAAAGCCTGAAAAGGTTGAAAAAGCTGATAAGGTAGAGAAAACTGAAAAGGTAGAAAAGCAGGAAAGAGACATCCCAATGGATAACCTTATACCAGCAAGTGGTATTTTGGAGGTTATGGGGGATGGCTTCGGCTTTATTCGTTGTGATAACTACATGCCAGGTACAGATGACGTATATGTATCTCAGTCACAAATCAAAAAGTTTAATCTTAAGACCGGAGATATTATTGTTGGTAAAAAGCGTTTTAATAATCCAACAGATAAGTTTGCTGCCTTAATGATTATTGATACTATAAATGGTTACACACCAGATGCTGCTACAAAGCGTCCTAATTTCGAGGATTTGACACCAATCTTCCCAAATGAACGTATTAGATTAGAGCGTCAGCGCAGTTCTGTAGCTATGCGTATCGTTGATCTTGTCAGCCCAATTGGTAAGGGACAGCGTGGTATGATCGTTTCTCAGCCAAAAGCTGGTAAGACAACACTTCTAAAGGAAGTTGCCACTTCAGTAAATTATTCGCATCCTGATATGCATCTTATCATTTTGCTTATCGATGAGCGTCCTGAAGAAGTTACAGATATGAAGGACACTATGAGAAACAGCAAAAATGTTGAAGTTATCTACTCAACATTCGATGAGAGCCCAGAGCATCACAAGCGTGTTTCAGAGATGGTTATAGAAAGAGCAAAGAGACTTGTTGAGCATGGAAGAGACGTAATGATTCTTCTTGACTCTATCACTCGTCTTGCTCGTGCGTACAACCTTACTGTTCAGCCGTCTGGACGTACACTTTCAGGTGGTCTTGATCCAGCTGCACTTCATATGCCAAAGAAATTCTTTGGTGCAGCCAGAAATATGAGAGAAGGCGGATCTCTTACAATCCTTGCAACTGCATTAGTAGATACAGGATCAAAGATGGATGATGTTGTATTCGAGGAGTTCAAGGGTACAGGTAACATGGAGCTTATTCTTGATAGAAAGCTTTCTGAAAAGAGAATTTTCCCAGCAATCGATATTACTGGTTCTGGTACACGTAGAGAAGATTTACTTCTTTCAAAGAAAGAGCTTGATGCTATGGAAATCATGCGTAAGGCTATCAACGGTGCCAGAAAAGAAGATGCGGTAGAGACTATACTCAATATGTTTGCTCATACTAAAAACAATGACGAATACATTGATATGGTAATACGCAAGAGAGTGATTTAATAGCACTCATTTAAGTTTTAACAAGGTGAGGAATATCATGGCAGAACCGAATTTAATATACAAGATTACAATACTAGAATTACTTAATCGGAGTGGATTCCCACTTAGCAACAGTCAGATTACAGATTTCTTCCTGGAGGGAAATCTTACTGATTATTTTACAGCTCAGCAGGCTATCAGTGATGATGAAGAGGCTGGTCTGATTTTATCTAAGACTAATCATAACAACACAACGTATTCAATTACAGACGAGGGCAAGAAGACATTAGAGCTTTTTCAGGAAAAGATTTCTCCTGCTCTGTCAAAGGATATAAATAAATATTTAAAGCTTAATTCTATCACCATGAAGGAGGAAAATAGCTACAAAGCTACCTACTTCAAGGCGGATAGAGGCGGATATGTGGTTCAGCTTCGCATCACGGAAAATGATGTTCCTACAATGGATCTTAGTTTTCATGTTGGAACAAAGGAGCAGGCTGAAACACTTTGCAATAACTGGAAGGTCAAAAGCGACGAGGTATATGGTGCAGTACTAGATATTTTAATGGGATAGGCAATTGGTGCGAAAGCACGATTGCCAGTTCATATGGGGTGAGTTATGGATCTAATTCTTTTCGTATTAGTATTCTTATTAGCAATTCTAGTTGTGTTTTTTGTTATCATGTTCCACAAGATGAAAAAGCTATCCAAGTCTTTGCAGACTCAGATAGAGGCGGCAAATGCGGCCAACAAGGCCAAGACTGAGTTTTTGGCCAATATGTCTCATGAGGTAAGGACTCCAATCAATGCCATTTTGGGCATGGACGAAATGATTATTAGAGAGTCCAATGATGAGCAGATAGTTGAGTATGCAACAAACATCAAGCAGGCAGGTAAATCATTGCTTGCTCAGGTTAACAGCATCCTTGATTATTCGAAGCTTGAAGACGGGAAGATGGAAATCATTCCTGTGGAATATGATTTAGCAATTACTATCAACACCTTTATCATAGGTGCATCAGCAAGAGCAAAGGCTAAAGGCCTAAAATTTAATATAGACGTGGATAACAATCTTCCGATGACCTTATTGGGGGATGATGTAAGACTCACTCAAATCGTTATGAATCTTATTACCAACGCCATTAAGTACACGGAGCGTGGTGAAATAACCTTTACTATGCGAGAAGTGGACCGTAATGACAACAATATTGATATATACATTGCTGTCAGGGACACAGGTATAGGCATTAAAGAAGAGGATTTAAATAATCTCTATGTTGCTTTCAAAAGAGTTGACGAAGAGAAAAACAGGAATATTGAGGGCACGGGTCTAGGTATTCCGATTGTAATGAAGCTTCTAGAATTAATGGGCAGCGAGCTTGCTGTAAGCAGTATTTATGGCAAAGGTTCGGTATTTTCTTTTGTGTTTTCTCAGGGCATTGTTAACAATGAACCTGTGGGAGACTATAAAAAACGTATTAAGCAAAGCTATAAAAAGCGCAATAAATACACTTTCCCATCTATGCCGGCTGCAAATATATTGGTGGTAGATGATTATGAGATGAATTTGATGGTAGCAAAGAATCTCATGAAGGTCTATGATTTCGTCCCTGATTTGGTTGAATCAGGCAGAGAAGCGATAGATTTGGTAAGTAAGAAAGAATATGATGTGATTTTTATGGATCACATGATGCCTGATTTGGATGGTATAGAAACTGTTGATATTATAAATAAGCAGGGCTTACTAAAAAAGAAGACTGCTATTATTGCCTTGACCGCAAATGCCATTGCAGGCGCAAAGGAATACTATCTTTCTAACGGTTTCGTAGATTATCTAACCAAGCCGATTGACGCAGAGGCTCTTGAGAGCATGCTGGTAAAGTATGTTCCTAAGAAAAAGGTGCTAAAGAAGGCTATAAGTGATGTAAGAAATGATAAATCTC
This sequence comes from Pseudobutyrivibrio sp. MD2005, assembly GCF_000621865.1. Lineage (GTDB taxonomy): Bacteria > Bacillota > Clostridia > Lachnospirales > Lachnospiraceae > Pseudobutyrivibrio. The sequence goes on along the minus strand of NZ_JHXE01000012.1, from coordinate 112,971 downwards.
TTACAACAAATGATGATGAGCGCAACGCACTTATAAAGATATTTGTATCTACTATTGATGAAAGTGCTAAAAAGCTTGATGAGTTTTTAGAAGCAGGTGATATCAAAAATTACACTATAAAAGTCCATGGATTGAAGAGCACTGCTCGTCTTATTGGAGAAATGTCCATCTCTAAAAAGGCGGAGGCTTTAGAGAAAGCAGGTAAGTCTGAAGACTGGAATTATATTAAGAGTCACCATATGGAACTGATTTCTGAATATCTAAGCCTGAGAGATGCTTATGAAGGAAAGAAGAATGGCAAAAAATTCTTATCAGATAGTGATCTGAAGGATGCCTTATATTCGATTATAGAGATGGCTAATGTATGCGATTACAGTTCTACAGAAATGGTATTAAACGGTTTAGATGAGTACGAAATGTCGGCAGAGCTTACGGAAAAGATTAATAATATCAGGAATCTTTTGGAAAAACTTGACTATGAAGCTGTTTCAAAAGCGGCGGGAGAGATGTTGTAGAAGGGGAGACGACTTATGGATTTTTTCAACAGTAACGCGCTAGAAAAGAGTAAAGTAGCTATTGTCAGCGCAAAAGAAAGCTTTTCTGTAATGGGAATTAAAAAGAAGCTACAGGAAGCTGGATATGATGGTATATCAGTCAGACCGAGAGTCAGTCAGATTGTAGATGCAATCGATGAAAAGGAACCTATTATATTTTATCTTGATGATAGTATTTTTACTCCTACAGGCGAAGATTTTCTTAGTGATTTAAAGGACCTATGCTTAGAACAACAGCGTCAGGTAATACTTGTAGGAGAAAAAGCAGAATTCAACCACGCTATAGAAATTATTCCTGAATCTGCCATAGTAAAATGGTTTGCTCGTCCTGTGGATATGGATGCATTGATAGAAACGATTGAAAGTGTGCTAAATGGGGAGATTGCTCCTGCCAGAAAGCATCATATCCTCATAATAGATGATGATGTGACCTATTTGAGAATGATGAACGAATGGATGAAGGAAAGATACCAGGTTACTATTATGGACTCTGGCAGCAAGGCTATCCACTGGCTTATGGAAAACAGTGACTCGGTAGACCTTGTTCTTTTGGACTATGAGATGCCATCCATGGACGGACCAACAGTCTTTCACATGCTAAAAAGTGACCACAACACAAGGAATATTCCTGTAATGTTTTTAACAGGCAAAAATGACAGAGACCTGGTGGTGAAAGCCGTGGACATGCGCCCAGAAGACTATATCTTAAAATCTGTTGACAAAAAAACGCTTACCAGCAAGCTCGAAGACTTTTTCCGCCGAGACAGATGGGTAGAAAGAGCTTCCTTTGTCGAATAACTGTTACCATTCACTGCAAATCCTGTTGTGATGCCCCGCGCCCTTGTAGCGGCCTCCACTATACACATGGCGCATTGCATGAATATTGCGTTTTTCTAATGGGCCATTTATGCATCTTTATTTACATGTGTCTTTTGCAGGCCTGTACAATTTTGAAAAAGGTTTTTGGTTGGCGGACACACAACCTAGTATAAAGTGTACTTCTTAGACTGAAGGGGACTTGGTTGATTTTGGAGCGAGCTTAGTAACATAAAAGCAGGTTTTGCGATATATAAGCATGCGCTGCCATGGACGGCAGCGCAAGTGGTCACTTAAAACACGATGTTGAATGTGCCACGGTGATTATATATGCAAAACCTGCTTTGTCATGTTACTTAGCAAGCGTAATATGAAACCAAGTCCCCTCAGTCTGAGAAGTACATAAAAACTTCAGTGTCCGCCACATAAAAAACATTTTTCAAAATGGTTCATTCCGCAACAAGACACATGTGCGATGCATAAATTTGCCCCATAAGAAAAACTGCAATATTCGCAAAATCACGCCATGTGTATAGTGGAGGCCGCCGCCAGGGGTGAGGGCGTCATAAATTATGGCAACTGTGAATGGTGACGAATATGGGGTTGCTATTTCGAGATAAACATGTTATACTTGTGAAGCTGTTAATCGGGATGAATGTGGAAAACACATTTTTAGCAGCTCATTATTACAGTTGGAAATTGTAAAAAAGTTAAATGAGAGGTGAAAGAAATGAGACAGGGTATCCATCCAGATTACTATCAGGCTACAGTTACTTGCAACTGCGGTAACACATTCGTTACAGGTTCTACAAAGGAGAACATCCACGTAGAAATTTGTTCAAAGTGTCATCCATTCTACACAGGCCAGCAGAAAGCTACACAGGCTCGTGGACGTATTGACAAGTTCAACAAGAAGTACGGCATTGACGCAAAGTAGTTTGTTAGATATGAAGTCATTGAGGGTTGAGATTCGTCTCAGCCCTTTTTCCGTGTTAGCGTAAACATGGATATTTTAGAGATTTAGGATTTTAGATGAGCCAGTAGGCATGTAGCCGTAGCTGGCAGACTAGGGGCATATAGTGAAGTATTCGGGCATAGGTGGACAAGCTGTTATGGAAGGCGTTATGATGCGCAACGGCAATAAATATGCTGTGGCAGTCAGAAAGCCAGATAAAGAAATAGCAGTAGATGTTAAAAACACAAGGGATATTAATGATTTATGGCATAAGATTCCAATAATCAGAGGCATTGTTACATTTATAGATTCTCTTGTTATAGGTCTTGGGACACTGATGTATTCTGCCAGCTTTTTCGAGGATGAGGATACACCAGATAAGTCTACACTTTCAGAGGAAGAGCTAAAAAAGCTTGAAAAGAAAGAAAAGGCAGAAATGGGAGGCACATTGGTGTTGTCATTAGCACTTGCCATGGGTATCTTTTTTGCGTTGCCTTATTTCATTTCCCTAGGACTTAATCGTATTACTGATTCTCAGGCTTTAATAGCTTTTGCAGAGGGGATTATTCGAATAACAATCTTCTTGGGATATGTGATATTTATCTCCAGAATGGAAGATATAAGACGCACATTTATGTATCACGGAGCTGAGCATAAATGCATTAATTGCGTAGAGGCAGGCTTGCCTCTTAATGTGGAAAATGTTAGAAAATCTACTCGTTTCCATAAGCGCTGTGGAACCAGCTTTATATTTATAGTTTTTATCATATCTGTATTCGTTTTTATGTTTATCAGGTTTGATAACACTTGGATGAAGCTTGGAGCAAGATTATTACTGATTCCTGTGATAGCAGGAATATCATACGAATTTATTCGTCTAGCTGGCAGATACGATAATGCTTTTGTGAATGCAATATCAAAGCCTGGCTTATGGCTTCAAAGACTTACTGTTATGGAGCCAGAAGATGATATGATAGAAGTTGGTATCGCTTCAGTTGAAGCTGTTTTTGATTGGAAAGAATTTCAGGAGAAAAACAAGGAGTGTTTTTAAATGACATATAAACAAGCCTTAGAAAAAGCTATTCTGCTGCTGGAAAGCGAAGCTATAGCTGATGCCAAAATAGATGCGTGGTACTTATTGTCCTTTGTGACAGGTATTACAAAAGCTAGATTTTTTCTTGAACAAAATCAAGAAATCGATGAAATCACTTTATATAAATACAAAGACGTGTTGTTGAAACGCGCCAGCCATATTCCACTTCAGCACATCACTGGAGAGCAGGAATTCATGGGACTTAGCTTTTGGGTAAACGAACACGTTCTTATCCCAAGGCAGGATACAGAGACTCTGGTTGAAGAAGCTTTAAAGGTGATTCCAAGCGGAAGTCATGTATTAGATTTGTGTACAGGCAGCGGATGTGTTATTATTTCACTTGCTGCATTAGGCCAAGGGCTCACAGGTGTGGGTGTCGATATTTCAGAGGAAGCACTTACAGTTGCCAGAGAAAATGGCGAAAGAATAGTAGGGCCTAAGGTTAACTTTGTTTCAGGTAATCTTTGGAGCGGTGTCACAGGCAAGTATAATGCCATTGTGTCCAATCCACCTTACATTAGAACAGAAGAAATAGAAAAGCTTACAACAGAGGTAAAGGATCATGAGCCAAGAATAGCTCTTGATGGTACCGATGATGGATTATATTTCTATAGACAGATAATTGGAAATGCCAGCAAATACCTTGTTGAAGAAGGTTGGCTTTTGGTTGAAATAGGTTATGATCAAGGTCCAGATGTGAAGGCACTGTTTGACGATGCCGGATTCAAGGATGTTGAGGTAATAAAGGATTTAGCAGGTAACAATCGTGTCGTAAAGGGACATTTGTAGGAGGAATTTAGAATGTTTGACAGATTAGAAGATTTAGTTTTGCGATATGAAGAGGTTATGAATCTCTTATCTGAGCCAGATGTTGCAAATGATAATAATAGATTTAGAGCCCTTATGAAGGAGCAGGCAGAGCTTGCACCTATCGTAGAGGCATATAAGCAGTATTCTGCTCACAAGCAGAATATTCAGGATTCTTTAGAGCTTCTTGAAATCGAGTCTGATGAAGAGATGAAAGAGCTTGCTAAGGAAGAAATGAAGGAATCTCAGGCAGAGGTTGAAAGATTAGAGCAGGAGCTTAAAATTCTTCTCCTTCCAAAGGACCCTAATGATGACAAGAACGTTATCGTAGAAATTCGTGCAGGTGCCGGCGGTGAAGAGGCTGCACTTTTTGCTGCAGAGATTTATCGTATGTATGTACACTATGTTGAGTCTCGTGGATGGAAGGTTGAGCTTCTTGAAGCAGATGAAACTGGTATCGGTGGTATGAAGAACATCGAGTTCATGGTTAAGGGTACTGGAGCTTACTCAATCCTTAAGTACGAATCAGGTGTACATCGTGTGCAGCGTGTCCCAGAAACAGAGTCACAGGGACGTATCCAGACATCTACATGTTCAGTAGCTGTTATGCCTGAGGCAGAAGAGGTTGATATTCAGATTGATGAGAAGGATATCCGAATCGATGTTATGAGAGCCAGCGGTAACGGTGGTCAGTGTGTCAACACAACAGATTCAGCTGTTCGTCTTACTCACTACCCAACAGGTATTGTTATCTATAGCCAGACTGAAAAGTCACAGCTTCAGAATAAGGAAAAGGCTTTCGCCCTTCTTCGTGCAAAGCTTTACGATTTAGAGCTTCAGAAGCAGCAGGATGCAGAGGCTGCAGAGCGTCGTTCACAGATTGGTACAGGTGACCGTGCAGAAAAGATTCGTACATACAACTTCCCACAGGGACGTGTTACAGATCACCGTATCAACCTTACACTTTACAAGCTTGATAAGATTATGAATGGTGACATTCAGGAAATCCTTGATGCACTTATTGCTGCAGACCAGGCTGCTAAGCTTGCAAAGATGAATGATAAGTAATTGTGAATTATTTTAGAAAATATTAAAATAAATATTGTATTATTAATTATCTTTTGGTATATTGTAACTGTTCAGGAGTAGTACTCTTGAACAGTTATTTTACTTTACTAGGATTTTTTGATTCCTTATAGAGTAACTTAATATTATCTTCAAACATTTTTTAGAGGCTTGATGTCTTGAGGATTTTCAACAATATAATAGGGAGGATAGCACGTGAAAAGGTTCTTATCATGTGTTTTAGCTATTTCTATGGTTGGATGTCTTACAGGTTGTTCAGGCTTACTATCTGAAAAAAAGAATTATACTGTAAGCTATGATGGCATTGCCACTGGCGACGTATCTTCGGGCGTTTCTGTCCATGACCCATCAGTTTTAGAAGTAGATGGAACATATTATATTTATGGCTCACATATGGCAGCTGCAAAAAGTACAGATTTATTAAACTGGGAATCTATTGCAGACGGTTATATGAAAACAAATCCTGTCTATGGCCAGATTTATGAGGTGGCTGATGAAGCATTTGCCTATTCTGGATCTAAAGACAGTTTAATTAAGACCGACGATGGCTCTACTCATGTATGGGCACCAGATGTTATATATAACAAGATGACAGGTCTTTATTATATGTATTATTGCACTACCAGCACATTTAACGCGTCGAATCTATGCTTTGGTACGAGCAAATCTCCTGAAGGGCCATTTGAATGGCAGGGAGCTTTGATATATTCGGGATTCACTAATAAAAATATAAGCAGTACAGATGTATTAGATTATGTGGATGAGGATTATGCAAAAAAGCATTATATAAAGGGTGGAGCATATAATTATGAGGATTATCCCAATGCTATAGACCCAGCTGTATTCTACGACGCAGATGACAGGATGTGGATGGTATATGGCTCCTGGTCTGGTGGAATCTATTTATTAGAGCTGGATCCAAAGACAGGACTGGTTATTCACCCTGAGGCTGATGAAGCGAATAATGTGGATGCTTATTTCGGAAGGAAGCTCCTAGGTGGAGGCCATATTTCAATTGAAGGACCATATATTATGTATGACCCTTCAACAGAATACTATTATCTATTTGTTTCTTATGGCGGCCTAACCAGCAATGGAGGATATCAGATGAGAGTCTTCCGTTCTAAAACAGTTGATGGCCAGTATGTGGATATGAATGGAGAATATCCTGAAAAGAGTGCCCTTCATCAAAACTATGGATTAAAGCTTTCCGGCAATTATAAATTGCCAAGTCTAAGCAAAGCTTATATGGCGACAGGTCATAATTCAGCATTTATTGATGAGGATGGAAGAGAATATCTGGTGTACCATACTCGTTTTAATGATGGTGTTGAGAACCATTCACCAAGAGTACATCAAATGCTGATGAATGCCCAGGGATGGCCTTGTGAGTTGCCTTATCAGACTCAGAATGAAATGGTTAGTGACACAGGTTATTCTAAGGATGACCTTATTGGAAGATATTATTTGATTAATCAGGGTACTGATATTTCCAGTGATATCGCAAATCCGATAATTGTATATTTGAATAAGGACGGTACTTGCGATGGTAAAGAAGTAACCGGTACATGGAATATGACAGATGGTACATACTATATGAACATTACCATTGACGGTCAAGTATATAGTGGTGTTTTCTGTGAAATGAAAGATGAAGCTGGAACAGATGTTATGACATTTTCGGCAGTTGGTGGGAATGAATCTGTTTGGGGCGTTAAATACAAGTGATTATCCTGCGAAGCGTAAAAAATAGGAGAGAAGAATAATAAGATGGACAAGAATTTTGAATACAATAAACCATGGATTTTGCAAAGGGCAGATCCATATGTATATAGACACACTGATGGAAAGTATTATTTTACAGCATCAGTACCTGAGTACGATAAAATCGTTTTAAGATGCGGTGAGACACTTGAAGGACTAAAGGATGCAAAAGAAGTTGAGGTGTGGCACAAGCATGAATCAGGCCCTATGTCAAAGCATATTTGGGCGCCAGAGATTCACTTTCTATTTGGAAAGTGGTACATTTATTACGCTGGGGGCGAAGTAGAGGACATCTGGAAAATCAGACCATATGTATTAGAGTGCCAAGGCCCTGATCCAATGGTTGACCCATGGATAGAAAAAGGCAAGATGACCAGAGCAAAAAGCGATGAGTTTTCTTTTGAAGCCTTTTCACTTGATGCTACTGTTTTTGAAAACAACGGCGATTGGTATTATATCTGGGCTGAAAAAGTGGGAGTAGGAAAGCAGATTTCTAATCTGTACATTGCTCGCATGGAAAACGGATATACTTTAGCTACAGATCAGGTTTTACTTACAACACCTGATTATGATTGGGAACGCCACGGCTTCTGGGTAAACGAAGGCCCAGCCGTAATCAAAAGAAATGGCAAGATATTTATGACTTATTCGGCCAGCGATACTGGCATCAACTACTGCATGGGCATGCTTACAGCAGACGAGGACAGCGACTTACTTGATCCATTGTCATGGCACAAATCACGTCAACCTGTGCTTGCTTCATCAGCTGAACACGTAGTATATGGCCCAGGTCATAATTCATTTACAGTAGATGAAGAAGGCAATGATATTCTTGTATATCATGCCAGAACCGAAACAGAAATTATTGGAGATCCATTATACAATCCCAATCGTCATGCAATGCTCATGAAATTTGGTTGGAAAGATGGAAGACCAGACTTTAACTATGATTGAAAACAGAGTATGTACCAGGTGTCTGCTTAGAGATATGATTGATGCAGACACCTCAATGATTGAAAAATATAAAGCTGCATTAAAATCACAGGATATGGTAACAGACGATGAATACGAGAGGCGTCTTGCTATCTGTACCACCTGTGACAAGCTCAACGAAGGCACCTGCATGTCCTGCGGATGCTACGTAGAACTACGTGCAGCAGCAAAAGTATCCCGCTGCCCACGCAAAATGTGGTAGGCGCCATCAGCTGCGCTTTATGTAGCAGGGCATACGCCACGGGGGCTTGCCTTGAATGATTTTGCGAATATTTTAGTTTTTCAATGGGCAAAATATAGGCATCATACATGTGTCTTGTTGCGGGATGAACTGTTTGGAAAAATGTCTTTAATTTGGCGGACACCGAGGTTTTTAATGTACTTCTTAGACTAAGGAAACTTGGTTTCATATTACGTTTGCTAAGTAACATAACAAAGCAGGTTTTGCATATATAGGTACCGTGCTCCATGCGACGTCCTGTCGCTTACGCACTTGCGCTGCCGTCCATGGCAGCGCATACCTATAAATTGCAAAACCTGCTTTTATGTTACTAAGCGCACTTCAAAATCAACCAAGTTCACCTTAGTCTAAGAAGTACATTATATATCGTTATGTGTGTCCACCAATTAAAAACATTTTTCAAAACTGTACAGACCTGCAAAAGACACATGTCAATAAGGATGCCTATGTTGCCCATTAGAAAAACAAAATATTCTTGCAATATTCAAGGCAAGCTCCCCGTGGCGTATGCCTTAGTTAATGGGCGCAGCTGATGGCGCCAGTTTGGGTTAATTGACAGGGCTGTAGTTCATGGATACGCGGATATCCTGGCCGTAGTTTCCGAATGTTTTTCCGAAGAGTGTGACACCGCCTACGTGGGCAGCATCTTCTTCTACAGCGATTCTAAAATCAAGTGGTGCGTTACCAATTAGATTTAAATCGTCGATAGTAATATCTGATATTTGAAGACCGTCAATGAAGGTGCCGTGCTTGTTGACAACAAGAAGCTTTAGCAAACCGTATTGATTCCAGTTTGGTGGAAACCAATCTGGGGTAAACATACCGCGAATTTCTCCACCGAAATCTCCAGGGCTGGTCCACATACCGAGCTTTGTTCCATTTAAAGAAAATGATATATCACTTGGCCAATTATTGTCGATTCCTGGCGCTTCAGAAGATATCTCAAATGAGATAGAAATCTGAGTGATTTTGTTGTTGCTTGGAATGAGATTTGGAAGGGAGTATTCTACATAACCCTTTGTAAACCATAATATATCTGCATTGAAGTGATCTGGATGGCTGAAGTATCTGGAGTCATCTATTTCGCCTATTACAGAAGTGCTGTTGGCTAGGCCACAAGTAGGGCAGATGTCGTACTTTGAAAACTGACCAACTCTGATATCGGTTGTGATGACATTGGCTAAATCTTCAGGCTTTTCTATTTCAACAACGATTTTGTCCTGGATAACAGAACAAAGCTTAGAATTGCCGTGACTGGCAGATTCGTTGGAAGTTGAAATGAGACCACATTCCTCAAGCTTTTTGATATGGCCTGTAAGAGCACCGTTGCTTAGCTTGAGTTCGGTAGCTAACTGATTCATGCTCATGCGGTCATTTTCTAATAATGTAGTGAGAATCTGAATTCGTACGTCAGAACCTAAGGCTTTGAATAGTTCAAGGCCTTCTTCGAGAGATGTGATATGTATCATAACTCTGCTCCTTTTGGATAATTTAAAATATTACTATTTATTATAAAATTAAGTAAAATCACTGTCAATATATCTGATAATGTAAGATTAAATATTTTAGGATTATCTAAAAATAATGACTGCTGATGGCTAAAAGTTGCCGCAGAAATAATGATTTGTCGAAAATTACTAAAAAGTTGCGGTCTAATTTGTGGATAATAAAAGAATATCCAAAATACTTTAGAAAAAGCTAAAATAAATATTGACTTACGCCACCTCGGATTTATAATAATAACATAAACGTTGATGAGCCATTGTTAAATGATTTCAACTAACAAGCCTCAGTTGATTTTACTATTAATAATTGTTCATTACAAACATTTCTTTTTAAATAAGGAGGAGAAGAATGAAGAAGAAGTTGATTAGTGCGATGCTTTGCACATCAATGGCAGCTAGCTTATTTGTTGGCTGTGGTGGCGCAGCTTCAGAAGGTGGGGTTGATCCAGATGCTGCAGAAGAGACAGCGGAATCGGAAGTAGTTACAAATACTTTTGGTGATCCTAATGGAACACATCTTGAAATGTGGACATTTGTTGAGCTTCACGGACAGCATTATGGCGTGATGGCTGAAAAGTGGAATGAGGAACATCCAGATAACACTATTGAAATAACATGTACAACATATCCATACAGCGATATGCACACAAAGCTTCTTACAGCTTTAGAGTCTGGAACAGGAGCTCCAGATATCTGTGATGTAGAAGTTGGTCAGTTCCCTAACGTAGTTGAAGGTCTTGATCAGTGGCTTGTACCTCTTAATGATTATGCTGCTGATTACCTTGACACAATGGTTCCTGCAAGAATGGAAACATACCAGGGTGAAGATGGCAACTATTACGGTGCACCTTACCATGTAGGCGCAACAGTAATGTATTACAATGTAGCTGCAATGTCTGAAGCAATGGGTCTTACACAGGATGAAGTTATTGCAAAGATTGATGCGGTTAAGACTTGGAAAGATTACGAAGCACTTGGTAATGAATACCTTACAGCTTTAGGTGATGATACAAAGTACTTTACTTCAGTTGATACAGGCGGAGTTGATTGGCTCTGGATTGCAATGTCTGAGTATGGCGATGATTGGACAGGTGGATTTGATAATCCAGCAAATGTAAAGCTTGATTCAGTTAAGGAAATGCTTACAATGCAGCAGTCATGGTTAAAGTCAGGATTTGCAGAGGTATCTCCTGATGGACACGTTGATTGCGAAGCTGGTTTCCAGAACATTATGGATAGAAACATTGTTTCATTCCCTAAGGCAATGTGGTATATGTCACGTTTCGCAAACTACATGCCAGATGAGAAGGGTAACTGGTATATCGCAAAGTGCCCTGTATTCAAAGAAGGACAGAAGTGTTCAGTAGGTATTGGTGGTACAGGTACTGTTGTAACACAGCAGTCTGAAAACAAGGACCTTGCAGCTGAATTCACATGCTGGGCTAAGATGTCAGAAGAGGGCGAGCAGCACATTTGGGATACACTTGGATTTGATGTATGTAACACAGCTCTTTGGGGCGATGATGCATTTGCACATGATGACAACAACCAGTACAATTCATTCTTTATCAACTATCCTTATGATGTATTAAATGATATCGGAATGGATAACATTGGTAAGATTTCAGTTGTATCTATAAGCCCAACAATCAACGAGTATTTCTGCACATCAACACTTAACGAAGTGCTTGAAGATCCAGATTACTCAATCGATGACGCTTTACAGGAAGCACAGGATGCAGTAGATATGGAGCAGTAAGGAGAATATTTTTGAAGCTTGACTTCAAAAATGATCTCCCACAGCGCACCCATCAGCGAAGCTGATTTTAAATGTGCGCTTTCCCGTTCTCGTTCGAGAAACCAAGTATATTTTTACGGGTTGCCTTCTTCGGCAGGCAACCCTATTTTAAAACTAAAGAAAGGTGCATTATGAAAATCAAGAAATTTATCAATTCTCAGAAGGTGGCACCATATGTATTTGTATTACCTTTTGTTTTAAGCTTTTTCTTTTTCTGGGTATATCCCCTTATTACAGCCTTTACAATGAGCTTTCAAGATATTGGAGCTATAAAGTCTGATTGGATTGGTTTTGCAAATTACGCAAAGCTTCTTAAAGATAATGTGTTTCACGTTGCAGTTTTCAACAGTGTTAAATATATGTTCTTTACATTGGTTCTTTTGATTCCATTTCCTATGCTTTTTGCTGTTCTTTTGGATAGCCATTTAGTAAAAGCTAAGGGAGTATGGAAGGCAATCCTTTATATGCCAGCTTTAACATCAGTAGTTATTTCTGGTACTTTATTCCGCCTGATGTTTACAGAATATACAACAGGTCAGATGAACATGATTACAGCGGCTTTAGGCCTTGGTACATACAAGTGGTTAAAGATGGGCTGGTCAGGAATGATTGCATTATTGATTATTGCTTGCTGGAGATGGACTGGTGTCAATATGCTTTATTTCTTATCAGGTCTCAAATCTATTGACTCTTCATTATATGAAGCAGCAGATATCGATGGAGCTTCAGGATGGCAGAAGTTTAAGTTCGTAACACTACCATTACTTAAGCCAACAACAGTATATGTTCTTACAATTTCAGTATATGCCGGTCTTTCAATGTTCCTTGAATCATATATGTTATGGGCAGGAAACTCATCACCAAATAATATTGGTTTGACAATTGTTGGATACTTATACAAGCGTGGTATCGAGAAAAATGATATGGGTTATGCATGTGCAGTTGGTGTGGTACTTCTTGTAGTAGCATTAATTATTAACTTTGCACAGCTTATTATGAATGGCACATTCAAGAAGGGAGAGGATTAATATGTCACAACAAAAGACAATGTCTGGCACTCCTAGAAGAATGGTGGGCACAGTACTTGCTACAGGATTCTTTGTAATCCTTTGCTTAATAATTGTATTTCCTGTATTTGCAGGTCTATTAGCTTCCTTCAGACCTGGTACAGAATTGATTCGTAGAGGCCTTTCAATTGATTTGAATCTCTCTACAATGAACCTTGATAATTATAAATATTTGTTTAGTGGAAACGCCGATAGCATTAAGTACTTTATGTGGTACAAGAATTCGTTATTAATTACCATTATTTCGGTAGCATTGACACTTATAATTTGCTATTTTGTAGCATATGGACTAACAATGTATGACTTTAAGTTTAAGAATCTTTTATTCACTATTGTACTTGCAACAATGATGGTACCTTTTGAGATTCTTATGCTTCCACTTTATAAGGAAATCATTGCTTTAAAGCTCATTGACACATATACAGGTGTTATTATCATCGGTTTATGCTCAGCATCAACAATCTTCTTCTTCAAACAATATTTATCAGGTCTTCCTAAGGATCTTCTTGATGCAGCAAGAATTGATGGATGCACAGAGTATGGTATTTCAGTAAGAATTATTCTTCCTCTGGCAAAACCTGCTTTTGCGTCAATGGGAATTTTAAGTGCGATGGGTGCATGGAATGCCATTCTTTGGCCACTTCTTGTACTTAAGGGAGCAGAAAAGTTTACACTTCCAATTGGTTTAAATACACTTTTGACACCTTATGGCAACAATTACGACGTACTTATTGCTGGATCAATGTTTGGAATTTTACCTATCTTCGTAATCTTCCTTATCTTCCAGAAATATATCATCGACGGAATGACTGCTGGTGCGGTAAAGGGATAAGAAAAAATTTTGAAGCTTAACTTCAGAATTAGATGAGCCTGTAGCTAACAAGCTATTATGTTTCTAAAGCAAAGCTTTCTATGCGGAGCGTAGAAACATAATGCTTGTGAGTGTAACAGGCGGATTGGATTACACAAGGAGAATAGTAATGGCAAAATTAGTAATTAATAATGAAAACAAAAAGAGCACCATTGCTCCTGAAATTTATGGTCATTTTTCAGAGCATTTGGGCAGATGCATATATGAAGGTCTTTATGTAGGGGAGAACAGTGACATTCCTAATGTAAATGGAATGCGTACTGATGTAGTAGAAGCTCTTAAAGAAATGAAGGTCCCTGTACTTCGTTGGCCAGGTGGATGTTTTGCAGACGAGTATCATTGGATGGATGGAATCGGTCCAAAGGAGACTCGTAAGAAAATGATAAACACTCACTGGGGCGGTGTAGTAGAGGACAATAGCTTCGGTACACATGAGTTTTTCGAACTTTGCAAGCAGCTAGGCTGTAAGACATACGTAAATGCGAATTTAGGTTCTGGCACAGTTCGCGAGATGAGCGAATGGGTTGAATACATGACATTCAACGGAGTATCTCCAATGGCAGATCTTCGTAAAGCAAATGGTCATGAAGAACCATGGGTAGTAGATTATCTTGGCGTTGGTAACGAAAACTGGGGCTGCGGTGGCAATATGCGCCCACAGCATTATGCAGATGAATACAGACGCTATCAGACATATGTTAGAAATTACAATGGTAACAAGCCAATCGCAAAGATTTGCTGCGGTGCTAATGTTGATGATTATCATTGGACAAAGGAAGTGCTGGATACATGCTTTGATCATACACCAGAGCAGTTCCACGGATTTATGGATGGTCTTTCTCTTCATTACTATACACTTCCTGAGACAGAGGACGATTGGAACTTCAAGGGAAGCGCTACAGACTTTACAGAAGAAGTATTCTACCAGACACTTAAGCGTAGTTACTTCATGGAAGAGCTTATCAACAAGCATGGTGCAATTATGGATCAGTATGACCCAGAAAAGAAGATTGGCCTCATGATTGATGAGTGGGGTATCTGGACAGATGTTGAGCCAGGTACAAATCCAGGCTTCTTGTATCAGCAGAACACAATGCGTGATGCCTTAGTTGCAGGTATGAACCTTAATATCTTCAACAAGCATTCAGACAGAGTAAAGATGGCCTGCATAGCTCAGATGATTAACGTTCTTCAATCTGTAATGCTTACAGATGGAGAAAAGATGATCAAAACCCCTACATACTATGTATTCAAGATGTTCCGTCACCACCAGGGAGCAACACTTCTTGGCAGTGACCTTCTTGAAAATAGTACAGTTGGAAGTGGAAAGAATGAACTTCCAAAAGTATTTGAATCAGTTTCAGAGGATGAGCAGGGCGTTATTACAATTACACTTACAAACAATTCTCTTGAAGCAGATGAGGATGTTGAAATTCAATTAACTCATGATGCGGCTTCTTACAATGTATGTGAAGCAGTTTGCCTAACAGGTGCGATGGCAGATCACAATACATTTGAGAATCCTGAGCTTGTAAAGGAGCAAGAGTTCAAGCAATATGCTAAGACTGAAGAAGGTCTTAAGGTTACTCTTCCTAAGTGCTCAGTAGTAAGTATTCGTTTAAACAAATAGTTTCTTTTTCTATTACTCCTTCCATATAGATAACCAGCAGGTGAAAAAGCCTGCTGGTTTTTGCTTTATATGGGATAATAAGGTAAAATTTACTTAATAATAATGGAAGGCATAGGGGAAGATATGCGATACATTGAAATGGGAAAGGTTGTGCCGGGAATGAAGCTTGGCACGGAGGTTTTTGATTCATATGGTAGAGTCCTGCTTGGAGCAAAGGCTGAGCTTTCGCAGGAATATATCGCTAGGCTTAAGGCTCTGGAATTCGATGGGCTTTATATCCTAGATGAGCTGTCAGCAGATATCACTGTTGATCCTATCATTTCGCCTTTTTTACGAGGAAAAGGAATTGATTGTGTCAGAAGACAGGATATAGATGGCTGTAAAGTCGTAGCAAAAGAAATGGTGTCTGAAATTATGGATAAGGGCACTATTTCTATCGATATGACAGATTTACGGGAAACAGATGATTACACCTATGCTCATTCTGTAAATGTCGCACTGTATTGTTCTATTATTGGTCTTTCAATGGGGCTTGATGAAAAGGCATTGGAAGAGCTGGCCCTTGCCGGACTATTACATGATTTGGGCAAAATGTCTATTCCAGATGAGATTTTGAATAAAAAAGGACGTCTCACTCAGGAAGAATACCAGATTATGAAAAGTCATGCCAAAATAAGCTATGACACAATAAAAGAGAGATGGGATATTGCGCCAAATGTTAAGGTAGCCGTACTGTTCCATCATGAAAATGTTGATGGCAGTGGATATCCTAATGGAATAACTTACGATGAAATGACTCTGTACACAAGGATAATTCATGTGGCAGATGTGTTTGATGCCTTGCTATCAAAACGACCATACAAGCAGCCATATTCAGCCTATGAGGTGTCTGAATATATGATGGGAGCATGTGGGCTTATGTTTGATACAGATATAGTGCAAGCTCTTCTAAAGCATGTTCCACTATATCCTAAGGGAACAGAGATGAGAATGTCTGATGGCAGACATTGCATAATTGTTGAAAATAAGGATTTTCATAACCTTCGTCCTATCATTAGATTGATGGATGGTACAACACTTGATCTTATGGACAAGGAAAATTACAACATAACTCTTGTTGCGGATGTTAATTCTGATTCTATCTCACTGGAATCAGAAGAGGAGCGCAACAAGATGATTCAGGCCTATAAGCGATACAAGATTATGGCTGTGGATGATATGATGACTAATCTACAGATGCTTCGTGGCATTCTTGAATATTTTTATGATTTGGTTTTGGTAAAAAATGGAGCTCAAGCCCTCAGGTATTTGGAGAAAAATGAGCCTGTAGATGCCATCGTTATGGACGTTGATATGCCTGGTTTAGATGGAATAGAAACGGCTAGAAAGATTAAAGACAACTTACATATGGAAATCCCGGTATTGTTTGTGACTACGCTTAACGATTCGGATACCGTAGCTCGCTGTAGAGAGGTTGGTGCAGCAGGATATATTGTAAGACCGTATCAACCTACTTTTATAAAATCGGAACTTAAGCGTATAACTACTGGTAGAGGAGATGCTGAATGATAATGACCCTATTTAACGCTAAATATATATTTGATGTTGTTTGTATTGCAGTGGCTTTTTTCACTTTTCTGAAGCTGATTTCAAACAACGTATATCTTACTAATCACAGAATATTGCCTGTTATAGCAGGTGTTATTACTGTCTATGATTTTTATCTTTGTGTCCTTCCTTTTG
This sequence comes from Pseudobutyrivibrio sp. MD2005, assembly GCF_000621865.1. GTDB lineage: Bacteria > Bacillota > Clostridia > Lachnospirales > Lachnospiraceae > Pseudobutyrivibrio. The sequence goes on along the minus strand of NZ_JHXE01000012.1, from coordinate 96,048 downwards.
TTAAATCCATGGACACGGCAGCATTTATCTTCCTGTTGTGTGATATGTGCGCCATGGTTACCATGTTTATGATGTTCTTTTATTTTCTTGGGATAAAGAAGCCGAAGAAAGTAAATATAATAGTATTTATTTCACTTGCGCTGATGATTGGCCTGTGTTTTTATGACTTTTTGAAGTTTTATAATATGGAAGCAAAGCCATATGATACGGATTTAGTAGCAGTACTGTTTGTGTTTTCACTTTCTATATTGATTGAAATTCATACACCTTCCAAAGCATATTTTGACAGAACAGAAAAAATAATTGGAAGATATATGATGCTTTCTTTTGTTATAGCTATTCTGGGATACATCCTACACGATTTCTTGGATTTTGACAGAACACGTTCGCTTGCATTTTTGTGCGATTGCTTAATCTATTTTTGGCTTGCACACACAAATAGAATAGAGGATACCAGCTCTATCCTAAAGACTACAATTTTTGACAGAATGGAATATCCGATCTGTCTTGTGAATTCAGATTTTTATGTAATTGATGCAAATGAAAAAGCGATGGAGCTCTTTCCAGGTGGTAAATCAATAGGATTCGCCTTTGACGGTGGAAATTCAAATGGAAAGTTTATCTTAGCTGAGACTTTAGTGAGAGAAAATAGAAATGATGCAGAGTATTATTCTTCAGATAGATGGTACAGAGTACATTACACTCCTGTTGAAGACGGCAGAACGATTAAGGGATACATTTTTACAGCATCTGATATTACAGAGCAGCATGATGAAGCAAAAAATGCTAAGAGGGAAACTGCTAAGAAAAGTCAGTTTTTGGCTCAGATGTCTCATGAGCTTAGAAGTCCACTTCATGCAATCCTTGGTATAAGTGATATTTTAGGAACGAAAAAGGATTTATCGGAAAAGAACAAGACCTTAGTGACTCATATTAAAAGAGCCTCAGAAAACTTGCTTGAGCTTGTTAATGCAATTCTTGATTACAGTAAGCTTGAAGCAGGAAAGTTTGAGTTTTCGGAACGTATTTACGATATCAACCTACTCTTTGAAGATTTAGCATATGCTACCATACTGAATCTTCAATCAAAACCGATTGATTTCAATTTGGCCATAACTTCTGCATATCCAAGGTATCTATACGGTGATGCAGTGCGAGTAAGAGAGATACTTCAGAATCTATTATCCAACGCTGTAAAGTTTACAGAAAAGGGTGCGATACATGCAGAAATCGCTTTTGAAAGAGTAGATGATAGATTTAAAATTAGCTTTTCTGTTTCTGACACAGGACAGGGAATGACACCTACTCAGATAGAAGAGATATTTAGTGAATACGTAACTACGGCAGATGGAAAGAATACCGAAGGAACCGGTCTTGGACTTGCTATTGTTAAAAAGCTTATCGCAAAGCTGGACGGTGAAATCACTGCTACAAGTGATGGTATTTCTGGATCAACATTCAAAGGCTATTTCTACCAGAAAGAAAGCAAGAGTGAATTCATGGTTGAAAAAGTCCTTAATAGAGCAACACTTCTCAATCAGGGCCAGGGCCTTCACGGTCTGCCAGACAGAGTAGATTTTGTATATCCACGTGCCAGAGTGCTGGTAGCTGACGATATGAAGATTAATCTGGAAATTATGCAGCAGCTTCTTGCACCATGGGAATGTGAGGTTATAACTGTTCCAGACGGAGCATCAGCTGTACAGGCCATGAAAAATAACAAGTTTGATTTAGTATTGCTTGATCAGATGATGATGCCATTATCTGGACCAGAGGCTTGCAAGAAAATACGCGAGTTTTCAGATGTCCCTATCGTACTTGTTACAGCTAATTCAGAGGATAACGCCAGAGTATTGGTTAAAGAGGCTGGCTTTACAGATTTCTTAGCTAAGCCAATCCTTGGAATAAAGCTTAAAGAAATCATAGAAGGAAATCTTCCTGCAGATTTAGCAGAGCCAAACACAGGCGATACTGTGATGTCCATTGTAAAACGCAACAAACAAAACAGTAACGTTTATCAAAAGACATTAGAGGCGTTCATCAGGGAGATGCAGCCACTGTTACTAAATCTTCCTAACTACAGGAAAAACGATAAAGAATTATTTACAGTAAAGGTTCATGGAATTGCTGGTGTCAGCAAGCAAATAGGCAGAGATACCTTTGCTGATAATGCCAGAGTAATGGAGATGGCTGCAAAATCCGAAACCTGGTCCTACGTAGATGAACACTTAGACGAATTCATCAACAATCTATGTGAAGTGGTTGAAGATGCCACAAAAGAATTATCAGCATTGGCTCCAGATGGCATAATAGAAGACTATGAAGAATCTATCGTTGTTGATGTGGATGTAGTTATAAATGACCTTCACAAAGCCTTCGACGAATACGAACTTAAAGCCATCGAAGATGGCCTTGAGAAACTGCACAAAGCTGACAGAAATCAAGCTCAGACCGAACTCTTTGAAAAACTCAAGGACGCATACGACAACCTGGAGTACGAAGAAGGCCTAGCAGCCATCGAAGCCTACCTACAAGACAACAACTAGCATTCACAGCCAATCCGCCTATAAGGCACCGCCCACCCACCACGGCCGCCGCCAGCCAGGCACATGAGGGGACGATTTTGCGAATATTGCAGTTTTTCTTATGGACCAAATTCAGGTATCGCACATGTGTCTTGTTGCGGAATGAACCATTTTGAAAAATGTTTTTTAGGTGGCGGACACTTAGTTTTTTATGTACTTCTCAGGCTGAGGGAACTTGGTTTCATATTACGTTTGCTAAGTAACATAACAAAGCAGGTTTTGCATATCTAGGTACCGTGGCACATTCAACATCGTGTTTTAAGTGACCACTTGCGCTGCCGTCCATGGCAGCGCATACCTATATATTGCAAAACCTGCTTTTATGTTACTAAGCGCACTCCAAAATCAACCAAGTTTCCCTCAGTCTAAGAAGTACAAATCATTCTATTCTTTGTGTCCGCCAACCAAAAACCTTTTTCAAAATTGTACAGGCCTGCAAAAGACACATGTAAATAAAGATGCCTGAATGGTCCATTAGAAAAACGCAATATTCATGCAATGTCCCCTCATGTGCCTGGCTGGCGGCGGCCGCAGTGGGTGGGCGGTGCTTTTTGATGTATATATAGGCTGTGAATGCTAGTAACAAAAGATATAGATGGCGGTACGGTTGCATTTGCGTGTGGGTTTGGGGTATACTCAAACGGATAACTAATTGCATAGAAAAAAGGGAAAATAAATGGCAGATTATATTATTAGTTGCTGTTCGACAGCAGATGTTACAGAGGAATATCTTAAAGAAAAAAACATAGAGCATATTTGTTTCCATTATTATTTGGATGATAAGGCTTATCAGGATGATTTGTATAAGTCGATGTCGCCAGAAGCCTTTTATCAGGCTATGGTTGATGGGGCGATGACTAAGACATCACAGGTTAATGCAGATGAGTTTGCTGAGTATTTCAGATGCTTCCTGGAGCAGGGAAAGAATGTTATTCATCTTACACTTGCGTCAGGTATCTCAGGCGTAATCAATTCGGCACGTATTGCAGCTGAGGAGCTAAATGAAGAGTTTTCGGATTGCAAGGTGGTAGTTTTTGATAGTCTTACAGCATCAGCTGGATATGGCTTGTTTATGGATAAGCTGGCATCACTTAGAGATTCGGGATATGATTTCGATGCTTTGGTTGATTGGACTGAAAAGCATATTCAGAATACTTGGTTCTTTACTACAGATCTTACATTCTTTATTAGAGGTGGTAGAATATCAAAGATTTCTGGATGGTTTGGTACAGCGCTTAATATCTGTCCACTCTTAAATATCAATAAAGAAGGAAAGCTTATTCCTAGACAGAAGTGTAGAGGAAAGAAGCTTGTTAAGAAAGCTTGTCTTGCAGCTATAAAAGATCATATAGCAGACGGCGTGTATTATGATGAGAATATCTTTATTACGCATTCAGTTTGTTATGATGATGCAAGAGAAATGGCGGATATGCTTGAGGAAGCATTCCCTAATATGAAAGAGAAGGTTCGTATTTTCGATATTGGCCCTACAATTGGTGCTCATACAGGTCCTGGTACAGTTGCAATTGGATTTTGGGGAAAGGAAAAAGAAGAATAATCATGGGAGACAAAATAAAAGAGTTTAGGTTGAACATAACTGTTCCAGCTATTTTTACTATTGTAGTTGGTGTGCTTCTTTTAATCTTTCCAGCTGAAAGCCTGGCTACCATTAGTAAGGTTATAGCTGCAATTATTGTATTGTCAGGAGTAATCATTGTTATAAATCAGATTACAGAACGAGGATTCAATACAGTAGGGATTGCAGTTGGCGTTATTCTTTCGATTATAGGTATCTGGCTGTTTTTGGATGCAGGTGCCATTGTATCGATTATTCCAATCGCAATAGGTGTTATTCTTGTTATCCATGGGGTGCAGGATATGTCGCTTGCCCTTGAAGCAGCAAGAGCTGGCGCTGATAAGATATGGATAGCGTTTATCATTGCAGCATTAAATATTCTGTTAGGTATTCTTTGCATTGGTGCTGCTTTTGGAATAGTTAATTTAATTACCCGTCTTATTGGAGTTATGATGATATGGGATGGATTGACAGATTTTGGAATGGTTCATTCTGTTAGAAAAGCAACAGGCTCTATTGTAGAGGGAACAATAACTCACGAGGAAGATGTTTAATGGGACAAATGGAATTTAAAATGGAAAGAACAGGACTGCTTAACATCGGTGATGTTCTTTCCATTACAGAATATGAGCTGCCTAATTCATATTATTATGTTTTGGGCAGGTCTTTTGCTATGTCAGCAAATTACACCACGTTGCAGCGTATCAAAGCAAAGGAAGGCACTGTAGTAGATGTCAAAGAGACGCCAAAGGGCTTTTATGTAACAGTGGAATATGAGGATTCTTAAGGAGTGCTATGAATAATCAGTCACAGAACGCTATAGACATAGTTTTGGCGGAAAGCTTGAAGGAGCTGGCAATAACAAAACCTATAGATAAAATTACTATAAAAGAAATAACTGACAAAGCTGGGGTTATCAGACCTACATTTTATAATCACTTTCAGGATAAATATGAGCTGCTGGAGTGGATTACTGAAAATGAGCTTTTTGTTCCGGTGGAGCCATTGCTTTCAAATGGAATGCTTAAAGAATGTATCACATTTATGCTGACTACCATGGAAAAAGAAAAAGAATTCTACAAGAGAGCGGTACAGCTGGAAGGACAGAATTCTTTCAATGAAATATTTAATAGATGCGTTGCCAAGGCTGTAACAAAGTATATCGATGTTGAAGCTATTGCATCGGTCGCAGATTATAAATGGCTGAATAAGGAATTGGTTGCAGATTTCCTTGCACATTCAATCAGCTGGGTTACAATTCAGTGGCTTATCAAGGGAATGAAAGTTCCTGTTGAAGAATTGGCAGATGTTTATATTAGAATATTCCGTAGCCCAATTTCAGTAGTTGTTGGTAATACAAATGGAAAATAATGTAGTTTATTAACTTACAAGAAAACATATTTGAATATTATCGATATTAAACTATTTGAGCTATTATTATAGTGAAAGAAATTGAATGGAGCATTATCATAAATGAATTGGGTTGAAAATTTACTCATTATAGCAGGGATATCTTTAGATGTCTTCGCTGCTATGGAAATACAAGGTGCAATGATTGCAAACCTAAAGCAAAAAACAATTCTCGTTGCTTGTGGAGTTGTTGCAGGATTAGAATTAATCTTTTATCTTGGGGCATATGCCTTCTGCAGATTGATTTCAATAAAAGGATTAATTGCAAATCCAGTAAGTAACGGCGAGATAATTGCAGTTGTTATTTTAGCATTACTTGGAATCAGATTGATTATCAAGGCTTTCAGAAGAGAGTTTGTTCAAGAACGCAGAAGAGAGTCTTTGATAGTTTTAGATTATATACGAATAGTTGTTATTTCTAATATATACACAGCTGCAGCAGGATGTGCCTGTGGATTGGTAGGCACCACAGTATGGCAGATAATAGCTATTATCCTTGTTATGTCTGTGATTATGGTGTCAGCAGGATTATACACAGGTTTACATTTTGGCTTTGAGAAGAAGACAATCGCCTATTTAGCAGGAGCTTTGTTGCTCTGGGGGGTAGGCGCTGAAATCTTCCTGAACAAGGTTATCAATCTTATTTAAAATTGAATTTTTTAGCAGCAGATTGCTGTTTTCAACACGCTCACGGAGAAAGCCAAGCTTTTCATTCTGTGAGCGTGTTCTATAATAGTCGGCAAGCATCACATATGATTCGCTGATATCAGTACCGACACCTACAGCAAACTCAAGCACAGCTTTTGCGTCGTCATTTCTATCGGCTTCTATTAAAGCTTTTGCGTAAGCATTTAAAAGTACGCACACTCTGTCAAAGTCTTCTCCAATCTGACTCATGATTTCAAAATTAGGAAGGCCGTATGTCAGTTTTAAATCCGTATTGGAAATTCCAGTAAGATTTAGTAGTTTGTGACTTGATAATTCCTTTAGTTCACTTTCTATTGCGACTACTTTTTCGTCATCACTAAAATTTAATGGAAATTTCTCTATTGGAATGGTAATATAACTTAGGTTAGATATATCCTTAGCAGGAGTGGCATTAGCGGCTTTTTCTTTAGCCCAGAATTCAGCCTGTTGTTTTTCTTGTTTTGCATCAAGGCTCTTGATTCTGAATGTCAGCCAGATTAGGAATATTAAAAAGAATGGTAAAATTGGGAAGCCCATGGTTTCTCCTTTACTTTATATAATTGTGAGGTATTATATTATGAAAAGAAATAAAAAACATCAAATTATGGCAAGTGTAGTGCTTGTAGTTGTAGTGGTTTGCATGGTATTTACTACACTGGCAACTGCCTTACTTTAAGTTTATTTTAATAGCATTATTATGTCAATTTTAATATTGGCTTCTATAATTTGTAATGCCAAAAGGGCGAATGAGGGTGTTTTATGAAAAAGAATATTCTATCAATTATTTTAGCTGGTATGATGGCCAGCAGTTTATGTACTCCCATGATTTCTCTTGCTGAAGAGTCATCAGAGGAGACAGTTGTATCAGATGAAGAGCTTGCTAATGAAGAGGCTGAAGCAGTGTCGGAAGATGAAGAGGACACTAGGGTTATTCCAGCAGGAATATCAATTGCAGGTACAGATGTCGGCGGAATGACAGTAAGCGAAGCAAAATCTGTTGTTGCCGATTACTTTTCTCAGTATGATAATGTACCATTTACTCTTTCAGCCAACGACCAGACTATTAGTGCTACTGGAGCAGACTTATGCATTGGAGCAAAAAATAGCGATGTTACTTCAAAGGCAGCGGCTTATGGCACATACGGCAACTTAGGAGAGCGTTTTAAGGCAAATAAGGATCTGGAAGAAGGCAGAGGAAAGGATTTTTCTTTATCGCTAGGTGTTGATAGAGAAGGCTTGATTTACTATTTGAATTCTGCCTCAAGTCAGGTTAATGACGAGGCTAGTGACGATTATTTAACTAGAGAAAATGGAGCTTTTGTATTCCATGAAGGTAAATCTGGTGTCGTTGTTCAGATTGAAGAATCTGCATCAATCGTTGCTGATTATATAGAAAACGAATGGGATGGTAGTGCAGCTACAATAGATCTTGCGACAGAGGTAAAGGAACCTAGAGGAAGCAAGGAAGAGCTTGCTGAAATCAAAGATTTACTAGGCAGCTTTGAGACAGATTATAGTTCATCATCTGCAGCCAGAAAGAACAACGTGGCAAACGGTGTTGGGTTCATTAATGGAACAATTCTCTATCCAGGAGATGAGTTCTCAGTTCTTAACACAATCACACCATTTTCTGCTGAAAATGGATATATGTTAGCAGGTTCTTACGAGAATGGTACTACTGTTGAGACATACGGTGGTGGTATTTGTCAGGTTTCAACTACCTTATACGGAGCTGTTCGAGAGGCAGAGCTTGAGATTATCACTCGCTCATGTCACTCTATGATTGTTACATATGTTCCACCATCACAGGATGCAGCCATTGCTGAATCAGGTGGTAAGGATTTTCAAATCAGAAACAATAAGAACTATCCTATATATATAGAAGGTTATTGTGATGGCAATAAGGCTTACTTTAACATCTATGGTAAGGAAGAGGATGATGCTTCCCATTCAGTTGAGTACGAGACAGAAATTACAGGTGTTAATGTTCAGGCTACTACATGGGTGGCAGATCCTAATGTACCACTTGGTAAAATGACTACTACAGTTAGTGGACACACAGGATACTCAGCACGTCTATGGAAGATTGTGTACGAGAATGGTGAGGAAGTTAGCAGAGAAGTATACAACAACAGTAAATACAATCCATCCAACAGAACAGTCACAGTAGGTATTGCATCAGAAGATCCTAACTTATCTTATGCTATGCTTCAGGCTGTATCTACACAGGATGCCAATACAATAGCAGCGGCTATAGCCACATATGCACCAGGAGTTGCTAATTCTACTCCATTTGTAATTACACCGAAGTATTCTGTTACAAATCCTACTACAACAGAATCAACAGATACACAGACACAGACACAGACTCAAACTCAAACTCAGACAACAACTGAAGCTGCACCAGAGGCCACTGCAGTTCCAGAAGCTACAGTAGAGGCACCAGCAGCTAACTAGTTAGTGTTTTGCATTAAATCGGACATAAAAATATGGAAATCGGAAAATTAAAAGAGAGTGTTTTAAAACGCTCAGTAATCAAACAATTACATGTAAAAAGACCAGAGGTCAATAATGGCCCTGGTATAGGAGAAGACTGTGCCACTATGGCGGTTGGTCCTGATGAAGAAATTGTTCTTTCAACAGATCCTATCACTGGCACAGCATCGGATATAGGTGAGCTCGCGGTGACAATATCTGTCAATGATCTTGCCAGCGCCGGGGCTGAGCCAATCGGTATTCTGCTTACAGTTTTACTTACACCTAGAATGCGAGAGGCCAAGCTTAAGGCAATTATGGAGCAGGTAGATGCAGCTTGTCAGCGATACAATGTACAGGTAATCGGTGGTCACACAGAGGTTACAGAAGCTGTCAATCAGCCACTTATTTCAGTGACAGCTGTAGGTAAAGTAAAGAAGGGTCAGATGATATCTACAGGCGGCGCTAAGCCAGATATGGATATCGTAATTACGAAGTGGATTGGCTTAGAGGGCACATCTATTATCGCAAAAGATCACGAGGAAGAATTACTTACAAGATTGCCACAGTCACTTATTGATACTGCAAAGCACTTTGATCAGTACCTAAGCGTGCTTCCAGAAAGTCGCATCGCGGTAGAACATGGTGTGGCAGCTATGCATGATATAACAGAGGGCGGTATATTCGGAGCCCTTTGGGAAATGGGAGAGGCTTCAGGCGTAGGCTTGGATGTAGATTTAAAATCAATCCCAGTTAAACAGGAAACAATAGAGGTGTGTGAGTTCTTTGGAATCAATCCTTATGAGCTTATCTCATCAGGTTCTATGCTTATAGCAACAAACGATGGCAATGGCTTGGTTAGAAAGCTTGCGGACGCGGGGGTAGCATCCGCCATTATCGGGAAGTCCAACTCTTCAAATGATAAGCGTGTCTTAAGTGGCGACGAGGTTCGTTTCCTAGAGCCACCCAAAGCCGACGCACTATATTCCGTACCAAACGTAGAACGAAAATAGTAGTTTAGTAACTAACAAATTTAGATGAGTCAATTGGAGTAGACTATAAATGTTATTATGAGCCCTTGATGAGCCATCCCTACTTAGATGGTGCGTAAGCAGCATCTTATGTAGGGCAATGAGCGAATAAGAGCGCAAGCGTGGCGAATAATAATATTTATAGGCTATGGAAATTGACGGACTTAGGGGTGATTAAAATGAGAGAAAAGATTTTAACTTATATTGAGCATAATAGTAAGATTGATTTGAGTGATTTGGCAATGATGCTTGGCTGTGATCAGGCTACAGTTATGAATGAGCTTGAGGCTATGGAAAATGAGCATATTATTTGCGGATATCCAACACTTATCAATTGGGAAAAGGCTAGCGTAGAGAAGGTTTCAGCTCTTATTGAAGTTCGTGTTACACCACAGCGTGGAATGGGATTTGATAAGGTTGCAGAGCGCATTTACAACTATCCAGAGGTTGATGCAGTTTATCTTATTTCTGGAAGCTATGATTTTATGGTTTCAATCGAAGGACATACACTTAGAGAGGTAGCTGATTTTGTTTCAGCAAAGCTTTCTCCACTTGACTCAGTGCTTAGCACACAGACTAATTTCGTTCTTAAGAAATACAAGGACCACGGAATTATTATGGCTGAGAAGCATGTAGATGAGAGGGAGAAGGTGAGCTTATGAGAAACCCTTTAAATCAGACTATCACAGGAATAAAGCCATCAGGAATCAGAAAGTTCTTTGACATAGTTGCAGAGATGCCTGAAGCTATATCCCTTGGTGTAGGCGAGCCTGATTTCGATACACCTTGGAAGGTAAGAGATGAAGCTATTTATTCTCTAGAGCGAGGACGTACCTTTTATACCTCTAATTCGGGATTAAAGGAACTTCGCGTGGAGATAGCTGGTTTCTTAAAGCGTCACTATGATTTGGATTACAATCCACTCACAGAGATGCTTATGACAGTAGGTGGTTCTGAAGGTATTGATGTGGCACTTCGAGCAATGCTTGATCCAGGTGATGAGGTTCTTATCCCTCAGCCATGCTATGTTTCTTACGAGCCATGTACTATTTTAGCTGGCGGCGTTCCAGTTCCTATCAATCTTAAGGAAGAAAATGATTTCAGACTTAAGCCAGAGGAATTAGAAGCAGCTATTACAGATAAGACAAAGATTTTGATTATGCCATTTCCTAACAATCCAACAGGAGCCGTTATGGAAAAGGAAGATTTGGAGCCAATTGTTGAGCTCGTTAAAAAATACGATTTATTTGTTCTTACAGATGAAATCTATGGTGAGCTTACATACACAGGTCAGGGACATGTTTCTATCGCAAGCTTCCCAGGCATGAAAGAGCGCACAATATACATCAACGGTTTCTCAAAGAGCCATGCAATGACTGGATGGAGATTAGGTTATGTATGTGCACCAGAGATAATTGTAAAGCAGATGACAAAGATTCATCAGTTTGCTATTATGTGTGCACCTACAACAAGTCAGTACGCAGCTGTTACTGCTATTCGTGATTGCGACGAGGATGTAGCTCAGATGCGTGAAGAATATAACGACCGCCGTCGTTATCTCTTAAATAGATTTAAGAAAATGGGAATAAAATGCTTCGAGCCTTATGGCGCATTCTACATCTTCCCATCTGTTGCAGAGTTTGAAATGTCTTCAGAAGAATTCTGTACACGCCTCCTTCGCGAGAAAGAAGTAGCCGTAGTTCCAGGTACAGCCTTTGGTGAATCTGGTGAAGGCAACGTGCGTATATCTTATGCATACTCAATCGAATCTTTGAAGAAGGCTATGGATCGTATAGAAGAATTCATCGAGGAGTTACGTGCCTAAGACTGAGAGCAAAATCTCACGTTAACAAAAAACAGCCTGTAGGTAACAAGCTATTGTATTTCTTAAGCGAAGCTTTCTATGCGAAGCGTAGAAATATAATGCTTGTTATCGTAACAGGCGTAAAATTTAGAACAATTAGAGGATTCTAGAAATGTTAAATATTGTTTTACATGAGCCTGAGATTCCTGCTAATACTGGAAATATTGGGCGTACATGCTGCGCAACAGGCACACGTCTTCATTTGATTGAGCCACTTGGATTTGTGCTTACAGACAAGACTGTGAAGCGTGCAGGCATGGATTATTGGGATAAGCTAGAGGTTTTCCGTTATGACGATTGGGAGGACTTCAAAGCTAAGAACCCAGGAGCCAAGGTTTATATGGCTACCACAAAAGCAAAGAGAAAACATACAGATGTTAAATATGAACCAGACTGCTACATAATGTTTGGCAAGGAGAGCGCAGGCATTCCTGAAGAAATCCTTGTAGACAATGAGGAGAATTGCGTTCGTATTCCAATGGGACATGATATAAGATCTCTTAATTTATCAAATTCAGTTGCTGTTGTTTTGTACGAGGCACTGAGACAGAATGATTTCCTTGATTTAGAAACCGAGGGTAATTTGCATAGACTTGACTGGAAGGAATAGCAGGTACCAATGTCAATTATAAAATCAAAAGAATTAGTACATGAATATATTAGACGTGATGAAGAGGGTAATGTTGAAAGCATTCAAACCGCTCTTGATCATGTCAATCTTAATGTGGAGGCAGGGCAGTTTATTTCTATTTTAGGGCATAACGGCTCTGGTAAATCTACATTCGCTAAGCATATCAATGCTCTTCTTACACCGTCAGAGGGAACTATCTGGGTTGATGGCATGAGCACCTCTGATGATGAATACACATTCGCAGTGCGTCAAACTGCCGGAATGGTTTTTCAAAATCCTGATAATCAGATAATTGCATCAGTGGTAGATGAGGATGTTGCTTTTGGACCAGAAAATATAGGTGTCCCAACAGACGAGATTTTAGAGAGGGTAGAGCGTTCTCTTAAAATGGTGGGAATGTACAAATACAAAAATCATTCTCCTAATAAGCTTTCAGGTGGACAGAAACAGCGTGTCGCTATTGCAGGTGTCATGGCAATGGAACCAAAATGTATTATTCTGGATGAGCCAACAGCCATGCTTGATCCTGATGGAAGAGCAGATGTTTTAAGAGCGGTTCATACGCTAAATCGAGAAAAAGGTATTACTGTTATTTTGATTACCCATTACATGGAAGAGGTAGTTGACTCAGACTACGTTTTTGTTATGGAAAAGGGTAAGGTTTTCATGGAGGGAACTCCTAGAGAAATCTTTAAGGATGTCAAGACATTAAAAGAACACAGCCTTGATGTTCCTCAGGTTACATTACTTGCAGATGAATTGAGAAATGCTGGCTTACCAATTGCTGAATGTATACTTACAAGAAAGGAATTGATTGGAGAGCTTAGCAAATTAAATCTAAAAAGAATCTCAGCCCAAACAGGTGGAATGGGTGGTTCTTTCGATAAAACTAATGCAAAATCAGCTGATTCAAAAGAGAACGTATTGATTTTGGATCATGCTTCATATAAGTATTCGCCTGGTACAGCTTACGAGGTTACGGCTCTTGATGATGTTAGTCTCACCATAAAAGAAGGCGAATTCATCGGAATTATTGGACATACAGGTAGTGGTAAATCAACACTCGTGCAACATTTAAATGGATTGATTAAAGCTACAGATGGTCATATTTACTACCGTGGTCAAGATATCTACGATAAGGATTATGATATAAAAGAGTTACGTACTCAAGTTGGAATGGTGTTCCAATATCCTGAACATCAGCTTTTTGAGACTACAGTGTTCAAGGATGTTCAATTCGGACCAAAGAACCAGGGGCTTAATGAAAAGGAGCAGATTAAAAGAGCGTACGAAGCATTAAATCTGGTTAAGCTGCCAGATGAATTCTATCTTGCATCTCCATTCGAGCTTTCAGGCGGACAGAAGCGCCGTGCTGCAATAGCCGGTGTGATTGCAATGAAGCCTGCAGTTCTTATTTTAGATGAGCCAACAGCAGGACTTGATCCAAAAGGACGTGATGACATACTAGGTCTTATCACTGACATGCACGAAAAGCGTGGAGACACTGTCATTTTGGTTTCACATTCAATGGAAGATGTAGCCAACTATGTAGATAGAATTATAGTTATGGATGCAGGACGCCCTGCTTTTGACGGAACACCTAAGGAAGTTTTTGCCCACTATAAAGAGCTTGAAAAGATGGGCCTTGCAGCGCCTCAGGTAACTTATGTAATGAATGACTTAAGAGATGCAGGCTATGATGTAGATGCATCTGCAACTACTGTTGCTGAAGCAAAAGAATCTATAGTAAATGCATTAATGAACTAGCCGATACCCATAAGGGATTGGACTAAACAAAGGATTAAAACTTATGTTAAGAGAAATTACACTTGGACAATATTATCCAGCGGAATCAGTTTTGCACTCTCTAGACCCTAGAGTCAAACTGTTTTCCACATTGGTTTTCATAATCACACTGTTTTCTGCCAATAACGCAGTGCTGTTTGCAGTAGTTCTTGTGACTCTTGTAGGAATTATTAAGCTAAGTCACGTGCCATTTTCATTTATGGTAAAGGGATTAAGATCAATCGTTATTTTACTTATAATTGCAGGTTTGTTTAATCTGTTTTTGACTCCAGGAAGGACATTAGCTTCATTTTGGATTTTTAGTATCAGTGATGTGGGACTTAAAAACGCTGTGCTTATGACAAGCAGAATGATTATTCTTATCATTGGAACATCCATAATGACACTTACAACTACACCTAATCAACTTACAGATGGTTTGGAGAAATCATTAGGCTTTTTGAAGAAGGTGGGAGTTCCTGTTCACGAGATTTCGATGATGATGTCGATTGCTTTGCGATTTATTCCAATCCTTATTGAGGAGACAGATAAAATCATGAAGGCTCAGATGGCAAGAGGCGCTGATTTTGAGTCAGGTGGATTAATCAAGAAGGCTAAAAATATGGTGCCACTTTTAGTACCTCTTTTTGTTTCAGCCTTTAGACGTGCCAATGATTTATCATACGCTATGGAAGCTAGATGCTATAATGGCGGAGAAGGGCGCACCAAAATGCGTCCACTTAAATATAGTTCTTTAGACCAAAGAGCATATATTTGTATTGTGACATATATAATTGTTTTTTATGCAGTAAAGGTTATTTTATGAGAGTAATGATAGTAGTGGCCTATGATGGCAGTAACTATAGCGGCTGGCAGATTCAGCCAAACGGAGTAACAATTGAACAGAAATTAAACGAGGCTCTTACAGATCTTTTGCAAGAGCCTATATCTATTATGGGGGCAAGCCGTACTGATGCAGGCGTTCATTCGCTGGGCAATGTGGCAGTCTTTGACACCAATTCAAGAATGCCGGCGGATAAAATCAGCTTCGCTTTAAATCAGCGTTTGCCAGATGATATCGTTGTTCAGTATTCATGTCAGGTGGAGGACGATTTCCATCCAAGATATGCCCCTTGTCGTAAGACATATGAATACAAGATTCTAAATCGCAAAATGCCTGATCCTACAAAGCGAAAGGATACATTCCATTATTATTACAATTTGGATGTGGATAAGATGAATCAAGCTGCAGCATATCTTATAGGCCAGCATGATTTCACTTCATTTTCATCAGTAAAGGCTCAGGTAAAATCAAGAGTTCGAACTATTTACACAGCTCGAGTTTATAAAGAAGATGATGTAATTCACATCAGATTAACAGGTGATGGATTCTTGTACAATATGGTTCGTATCATTGCCGGAACACTTATTAAGGTTGGCGCAGGAGAGATGGATCCGATGTACATGTTAGAAATTTTCCGCGGCCGCAACCGTGAGCTTGCAGGCCCAACAGCTCCAGCTCATGGTCTTACTATGATAGGAATAGAATACGAGTAGTAAGGCGAAGCGAGATGGATAATAGTGCAAATTAGAGGTTGACTAATATAAAACGCTATAGTACAATGTAACGGTTGATGTAGTAAGGAGACTTGCGTCCATTAGCCCGGAGGCAGGTTTTACTATAACATTCCTTGCAGGTGCCCGGACATCACCGGCTCGGAAGCTTTTACAGATTTATTTAAGGAGGAATTCTCAATGAATACTTATATGCCAAACCCATCTCAGCTTGAGAGAAAATGGTATGTAGTTGATGCAGAAGGACAGACACTTGGTCGTCTTTGTGCTGAAGTTGCAAAGGTTTTAAGAGGTAAGAATAAGCCAGTCTTCACTCCACACGCTGATTGTGGTGACTATGTTATCGTAGTAAACGCAGAGAAGATTAAGGTTACAGGTAAGAAGCTTGATCAGAAGATTTATTATCATCACTCTGATTACGTTGGTGGTATGAAGGAGACAACTCTTCGCGATATGCTTAACACACATCCTGAGAGAGTTATCGAGCACGCTGTTAAGGGCATGCTTCCAAAGGGACCACTTGGACGTCAGATGTACACAAAGCTTTTCGTTTACGCTGGACCAGATCACAAGCAGCAGGCACAGAAGCCAGAAGTGCTTACATTTTAATAGGAGGTAGATCATGGCTAAGAATACAACAAAGTATTATGGAACTGGTAGAAGAAAGTCTTCAGTTGCTAGAGTATATCTTGTACCTGGCACAGGTAAGATTACAATAAATAAGAGAGATATCGACGAGTACCTTGGTCTTGAGACATTAAAGGTAGTTGTTCGTCAGCCACTTGTAGCTACAGGTACTGTAGAGAAGTTTGACGTTATCGTTAACGTTAAGGGTGGCGGATACACTGGCCAGGCTGGTGCTATCAGACACGGTATTTCACGTGCATTACTTGAGGTAGATGCTGAGTACAGACCTACACTTAAGGCTGCAGGATTCCTCACAAGAGATCCTAGAATGAAAGAGCGTAAGAAGTACGGTCTCAAAGCCGCACGTCGTGCTCCACAGTTCTCAAAGAGATAATCATTTCTCTTTCAGAGATTATTTCAGAATTTACATCCCAGTGGCCATTATGGCTGCTGGGATTTTATCTTTTTTCATTTCAATTATATTACCCATTAATAAAAGATAATTATATATATTGCAATTACTAGCGTTGTGGTTATTTTCTACATTTCAATAGTAACTTTCAGAGTGTGATTACTAGCAGATTACCGTGTTATTATCATAAGCTAGTAGGAATCTGATAGCTAATACTAGCGGGATATTAAATTGAGCTAATATGCTAGTAAGGTTTACCTGGCAATTACCAGTGAAATTGCATATAGCGTATTTTCGCTAGTATGATAAGCCGCAAGACTACTATCTTAAATGATGGATGAGATGTAATGATAGTAGATGAATGCATAATACTACTAGCGAAATATGAAGATATGGCAAATCGCTAGTCCAAGGAGCTCAAAAGCTACTATCAGAAAGTCATTAACTGATTAAGCGCTAGTAAGGTGTATGAACTGCACTGTGGGAGTTATAGAAAGGAGTTATGTTATTACGATAAAGGAACAATTAATACATGAGTTGAATAGATTAAATAGTATTAATCAGAAGGTGCAGCAGGAATTGCTGAAAGCACCTGAGGGGAGTTTACGTCTAGGTAAGAGCCAGGGATGTGTGCAGTATTTTCGCTGTACAGAGGCCGATGGCAAGGTTTATATTCCAAAAAATGATATAAGTCTAGTAAAGAAGTTGGCTCAGAAGTCATATAACAACAAAATACTACGTTATACAGAAAAGGTATCTAGACAGCTAGAAGGATTGCTGAAGATTTATGATGATGACAAAATAGAACAAATATATCAATTAGAGCACGCTGAGCGTCAGAAGCTGATAATACCTGTTGAGCCAACGAAAAAGCAGAAGCTAGATGAATGGATATCTGAGCCTTATGAGGGGAAGGGGTTTTTAGTAGATTCGCAAGTAATCATGTCAAATAATGGGGTAAGAGTTAGATCGAAATCAGAGAAGATATTAGCTGATTACTTCGAGTCAAAGGGGATTAAATATAAATATGAATGCCCAATAAGGCTAAAACCATATGGAACTATATATCCGGATTTTACATTTTTGTCAAACAAAACCGGTGGTGAAATATACTGGGAGCATGAAGGAATGATGGATAATCCTGACTATGCAAAATCCGCAATCAAAAAAATTGAATTATATGAAAATAATGGGATATTTCCCGGTGAAAATTTGATTTTGACATTTGAATCATCGGCTTCTGTTGTAAATATGAATGTTGTAAAAGAATTAACTGATAGATATTTGCTTTGATAAAGCAGTTCAGACTGTAGACCCGGTACATTTGTACCGGGTCTTTTATGTGTGCCGGTTTAGGTGCGATAAAAATCTTTCTGCTATAGGTGTAAATGCCTGATAGCGGTTCCATGCGAAATATATTTTGTTTTCAAGCTTAGGAGACAACGGTCTGAATACAAGGCCGTTGTCTTTTGATGTATCAATAAGGTGATCATAGGTGAGAAGATACCCAAGACCTTCCATTGTGAAAATAGAGCCATTGTAGGAAAGACGGAAAGAACCTTCAAGCTGTAGCTCTGAAAATCTGCTCCCAGCCCATTTCTTTATATCTCCGTTCCAAGCCTGATCCGAGCAGAAAAGAGGTAATCCTATTAGGTCATCCAAACGAATGGATTCCTTTTTTGCCAGAGGGTCACTTTCAGGAATGATAAGCCCCCAGGTATCAGCCTGTGGAAATTCTATATATTCATACTTTCTGATGTCCGGCTGCTCTACCAGAACAACAAAATCAAGAAGTCCTTTTTCTATTTTTTCAGATAGTTGCTCTGTATCACCACTTGTGATGTGATAATGGAGATTGGGATAGCTTTCTTTAAAGGTCTTGATTGCTCTTGCAAGGAATCTTAGCTGATAAGATTCTGCAAGTCCCAGGTAAAGATCGCCTCCGCTTATGTCATCAAGTGAAACAAATTCCTGCTCGATTTTATCAGCCATGCTCACAAGATCTTCTGCACGGTTTCTGAGAAGAATTCCTTCTTCTGTCAGCTTTATACTGAAACTGTGCCTTGTAAATAGCTTCTTACCCAATTCTTCTTCCAATGATTTTAATTGTTTGGATAGAGTTGGCTGAGTCACATGCAGTATCTCAGCGGCTCTGCTCATGTTTTCTTCTCTTGCTACAGCTAAAAAATATCTTAAAGTCCTAATTTCCATGGTGCTTCCTTTCCTGCACTGCTCATTGCTGAATGATATGCCAAAATGGAATAATATGATATTCATTATAACTATTAGCGAAAAATCTTACAAGCTCATACAATAGAATTGTAAGTGAAATAGTTACATGGAAATGAGGAATACTCATGGATAAAGAATATCTAAAGCAAAGCCTTTCAGATGCGGGATGCTGTAATGAGGCAACAGACATTATTCTGGAAAGATTTGAGTCAGGCAGAATTGATGAAATGGTAAGGCTGTTGAAAAAAGAAAGATGCCGAGCCATGGACGAGTACCACGAATGTGGAAGAAAAGTTGACTGCATGGATTTCATGCTTAGAAAAATCGAAAACGAAATGAAGCAGAGATGACGGAGGTATCAAATGATGATCAGAACAGAAGAACTTAATTTAGTAACAGAGTGGGATAAGACCTTTCCAAAGAGTGAGAAGGTAGAACACAGCAAGGTGACATTTGCAAATCGCTACGGGATAACTCTTGCGGCAGATATGTATATACCAAAGGATACAGATGGCAAGCTTCCGGCTATTGCAGTATCAGGACCTTTTGGAGCTGTTAAGGAGCAGTGTTCAGGATTATACGCTCAGACTATGGCAGAAAGAGGATTTCTTACAATAGCCTTCGATCCCTCTTTTACAGGAGAATCAGGCGGCAATGTAAGATATATGGCATCACCTGATATCAATACAGAGGATTTTATGGCTGCAGTTGATTTTCTTTCACTTAATGAAAAGGTAGATCCGGAAAGAATAGGAATCATAGGAATCTGCGGCTGGGGCGGAATGGCTATCAATACGGCGGCGCTTGATACGAGAATTAAAGCTACAGCTGCAATGACCATGTATGACATGACAAGAGTTAATGCAAAAGGTTACTTTGATGCCGATGACAGTGAAGCCAAGAGATATGAAGCGAAGAAGGCTATGTGCGCTCAGCGTCTTGAAGATTTAAAGAATGGAGAATATAAGCGTGCGGGAGGTGTTGTAGATCCTCTACCTGCAGATGCACCTTTCTTTGTAAAAGACTATTTTGATTACTACAAAACGGATCGTGGATATCATGACCGTTCCCTTAATTCCAATGATGGATGGAATGTGGTAGGCTGTGAATCCTTCGTGAATCAGCCAATCCTTAAATACAGCAATGAAATCAGAAGTGCAGTGCTTCTTGTACATGGCGAGAAGGCTCACTCTTGCTACTTCAGTAAAGACGCTTATGCCGACATGATAAAGGACAGCAAATATGCTGATAATAAAGAGCTGATGATCATTCCAGATGCAGTTCATACAGATCTGTATGATGGAGGAGATAAGGATTATATTCCGTTTGACAAACTTGAGAGCTTCTTTAATGAATATCTGAAATAAGGAGAGGTGACGATGAGTAAGGTTTTGATAATAAAGACAAGTCTTACAGCATTATGTGTGATGGCTGTAACCCTCTTTACTGGATGTGGATATAATGAGAATGCACAGGCTAAAACGAACAGTAATACGGAAACGGAAAATCACTTAAAGGATGAAGAAGACGTAATTACTAATGATGAAAGGTCGACGGAAAATATGCTTAAGCTTTATATAAATGATGAAGAGATACAGGTAATCTGGGAAGAAAATGAATCAGTAGAAGCTTTGAAGAATCTGGCTGAAGATAAACCAATCATCATTGATATGGATATGTATGGCGACTTTGAGCAGGTTGGCTCTATTGGTCAGTCTATTCCAAGGAATGATAAGCAGATGACTACAAGTGCCGGGGACATTGTTTTGTATTCAGGTAATCAGCTGGTAGTGTTTTACGGTTCAAATAGCTGGGCTTATACAAAGCTCGGGCATATTGAAAATACATCTGCGGAGGATATGAAAAAAATGCTTGGTGCCGGGGACGTTAATGTAACAATAAGTATTGCTGAATAAGCTTATGAGTAGTGAGGCAATCTACATCCCAGTGGCCATTATGGCTGCTGGGATTTTATCTATTTTCATTTCAATTACATTACCCAATAATAAAAGATAATTACATATAGTGCATTTACTAGCATCGTAGTCATTTTCTGCATTTCAATAGTAGCTTTCAGAGTGTGATTACTAGCGGATTACCGTGTTATTATCATAAGCTAGTAGGAATCTGATAGCTAATACTAGCGAGATATTAAATTGAGCTAATGTGCTAGTAAGGTTTACCTGGCAATTACTAGCGAAATTGCATATAGTGTATCTTCGCTAGTTTGATAAGCCGCAAGACTACTATCTTAAATGATGGATTAAATGTAATGCTAGTAGATGAATGCGGCATATATGCAAACACAGGCTGTGGGGATGCTAGCGCAGACAATTAGTCTGGCCATTCCAGCATCAGACACCGCGACAATAGATAAGCCCTAGAATGAATAGTTCTTGGGCTTTTTGCTTTGTAAAAACAATATTACACATATTGTGAAATTCCATATATCAAAGCCTTTCTTTTAAGCCACAGATTGTGATTTTTTAATGTATATTCCATTCTAGTGTATATTCCATGGTATAATATTAACAATTACTGTAAATAGTTTGCGAAGGGGAATCGCAATTTGAAGGAGGTACACTATGGGAAATAAGAAAATGGAGATGCTGCTTAATAAGGTTGCAGAGGACAAGAGGGATGACTTCTTAAAGGAATTACGAGAATCAACAAAAGAAGCAAAAAAAGAGATATTCGAAAAGTACGGTGTTGAGTTGACTGATGAAGAAAAGGAAATAATGAAGAAGAAAGTATCCGGGGAAGTATCGGATGATGAGCTGGATAATGCAGCAGGTGGAGGCTGCTATTGTGGCTATATATCTTGCTGCTGGTAAACAAAATGAACGTAACTATCTGTAAGAGATATTAAGGACAAGGGTTCGATGTGCCGTAGAAAAGCTGGCAGTAGGGAACAGATATGGGCGATAAGAGTATATTCAGAGAAAAGAATGTCAAAAAGGCATCTGAAGTCGAATTATTGGATGGATATATAAGAGTCAACGGTTATGCAAGCTGGGTAATGGTGCTTGGCGGTGGTCTGCTGATTGCTGTTTTTTTACTGTGGGCATTTATCGGAAGGATAGACCTTAATATAGACGGTGCAGCCTCAAGTGATAACGGCAGGCTTACCTGCTATTTCAATGCCGAGGATGTAGAACGAATGAATGTGGGAATGCAGGTGGTGATAGAGGATAAGGAATATACGATTGAAGAGATTGGAAACAGTCTCTACTATCAGGATCAGGTTCCCAATGATATACGATATTTAAACAAAGGCTGCGAATGGTATC
Source organism: Pseudobutyrivibrio sp. MD2005 (assembly GCF_000621865.1). Classification (GTDB taxonomy): domain Bacteria; phylum Bacillota; class Clostridia; order Lachnospirales; family Lachnospiraceae; genus Pseudobutyrivibrio. Next base: position 73,868 of record NZ_JHXE01000012.1, on the reverse strand, counting down.
GTGTGATTTATGCAGAAAGTGATCTTGAGGACGGTACCTACAGAGCGAGTGTTTTGACGGAATCAATTAGACCGATTTCTTTTCTTGCTGGAGGAAAATGATAAGGATGAATCCTGGAGGTCCAAAGAAAAAAGGTATTGCTAGAGTACCGATGATAATGCAGATGGAAAAAATGGAATGTGGAGCGGCGTCACTTGCTATGGTATTGGCATACTATGGCAAATGGGTGCCGCTTTCCACTATAAGAGACGTCTGCGCCGTTTCAAGAGACGGGATAAGGATGTCCACTATCGCCAAGTCGGCAAGAATCTACGGTCTGAATGCCAAGGGCTATAGATACGATGTGGATGAATTCTTTGAGAAGGCGGATTACCCATGCATCGTGCATTGGAATTTCACTCATTTCGTAGTTGTGTGTGGAAGACGTGGGGATAAGGTCTACATAAACGACCCGGGACGAGGTAGCATCAAGATATCCATGAAGGAATTCGATGATGCATATACAGGGCTGTGTATACTTATGTCTCCAGGCGAAGGCTTTGTACCAGAGGGAAGTAGGAAGAGTATGCTTTCCTATATGAAGGAGAGCCTTGCGGGGGCTAAACCTACTTTCATATTTGTTGTGACTGCATCAGTTGTGACTGCACTTATAGGTGTTTTCACACCTGCTTTTTCACGTGTATATGTTGATTACATACTTGGAGAAAGATGCAGCTCATGGTTTCCTACATTTTTTATAATGCTTGTGATATTATGTGCCATAATGCTTGCTGTGGGATGTGCCCAGTCAATATACCAGCTGAGGCTGTTTGGTGTGTTGGGTGTAAAGGGGAGCAGTAGATATATGTGGCATGTTCTTCATATGCCTGCACGCTTTTTCACACAGAGGGAAGTGGGTACAATACAGCAGAATGAGAGTGCTGCAGAAAAGGTGGCTGAAACCTTTATCATGCAGCTGGTACCACTCATTATAAACGCGGTCATGATGGTGATTTATGCCGTGTTTATGTTCAGATATAATCTTATTTTGGCCACCGTCGGTATCATGACGGTATTTGTAAATGTCTTGGTCACATACTATATGGCTGTCCGCCGTATAAATATTATGCGTGTGATAAAGGGTGACGTTGGTAAACTGATGTCTTCGACCATGGCTGGTATTTCTATTATAGATACTATAAAGGCAGCAGGCGCTGAAAACACGTATTTCGCAAGATGGGCAGGTTATCAAGCCAATCTTAATTCCTCATTTGTGCAATTTGACAGAGTAACAAGGGTTATAGGAAGTATTCCGTCTGCCTTGATGATGCTATCTTCAGTGCTTGTGCTGAGTATAGGCGTTTATCTTGTAATGATGGGCAGGTTTAGCGCTGGAATGTTGATGGCATTTCAGGCACTGCTGACTTCCTTCATGAGTCCGGCACAACAGTTCATAGGCTCTGAGCAGAAGATACAGGAGATGAGGACTGATATGGAAAGGATAGAAGATGTTATGAGCTATCCTGTGTATAATCTTCTTGCTGCGGATAAACCTGAAAATAAGTATCAAAAGCTTGGAGGCAGTGTCAATATAGAAAATGTGACCTTTGGATATGCGTCCCTTGAGGAGCCTATCATCAAGAATTTTTCCCTTAAGATAGAACCGGGCATGAGTGTGGCTGTTGTTGGAAGCACGGGGTGCGGAAAATCAACAATATTATCACTTGTTTCAGGATTGTATGAACCATGGGAAGGCAAGATTACATTTGATGGACGAGAAATGAAGGATATCCCCGAGAGTGAATTCAGGGGTTCCGTAGCTGTAATAGATCAAAAAATTATGCTGTTTAACGATACTGTAGCTAATAATATAAGCATGTGGGATGCATCAATTGAGGATTTTGAGATAGTTATAGCGGCAAGAGATGCACAGATACACGAAGAAATCATGAAAAGACCGGGCGGCTACAATTATCGTATTCAGGAGGGCGGTTATGATTTTTCGGGCGGACAGAGACAGAGGCTTGAAATTGCGAGGGCTCTAGTAACAGACCCGTCAATAATCATTCTTGATGAAGCTACAAGCGCCCTTGATGCGGCAACGGAGAGCAGGGTTGTAAATGCTATACGTGAAAGAGGAATCACTTGCATCGTTGTTGCACATCGCCTTTCAACAATACGTGACTGCGATGAGATAGTAGTTCTTAATGAGGGCGAAATCATAGAACGTGGAACTCACGATGAACTAATGGAGCATGATGGTTTCTATAAAAAACTTGTAATGAACAGCTGATTTCCGGAGATTGACTTTGAGCTATTTTGATAAACAGGTAAAAAAGAAAAAAAGATATGAAGACAGGATGTTTTCCGATGCATATCAGGGGCTTGTGGATGTTGTAACAGGCTACAGGATATGGGAAGACTTCGGCGATGACAGTGCTGTCTTAAGGAATGCACTCAAAGGGGTGGCAAGGTGCCTTAACATAAAGATGCCTGATATGGATATTCTGACAGAAGATATAACAGAGCTTTTAGAGAATTATTTCAGACCACAGGGCATAATGTGGAGAGAGGTAACCCTTACCGATGACTGGTATGAAAATGCTACGGGTGTAATGCTTGGGACAACTGTTGATGGTGAGAATACGGCATTGATTCCGGGCAGACTGTCTGGTTATACATATACGAATCCAAAGGATGGTAAGAGAAAGAAAATCACTCGGGCAGAGGCAGGGCAGTTTGAACCAACAGCGCTGCTATTCTACAAATCTCTTCCACAAAGGGAGCTTAAAGTTTCGGACATAATAAGATTTATGTTAAGCTTTGTTTCCATGAATGAGGTTCTTGTTTTTATAGCTGCTACTTTTATAGTGATACTAATGGGAATGGTAACACCTGCAATGACCCGTTTCCTTATGTCGGATGTTATAAATTCATCTGATGTCAGTGTGCTTATTACTGTTACGTTGATGCTTCTTTTAGCAACTGCAGCTGTTTTTGTTTTCACAGTTATAAAGCAGGGAATTTCCATATTGTTAAGCACCAAAATTACAATACCACTTCAGGCGGCTTTTATGATGCGTACCCTCAATGCGCCTGTCGATGAGCTTAAAAATTTTGCGGCAGGTGATTTAGGGCAAAGAATAGGCAGTATGTACAATATTGTCAAGAATATACTGGATATGAGCCTTTCCACTATACTTACGTCGCTGTGTTCCTTTGTGTGCATAATACAGATGTATATATTTTCTCCAAAGCTGGCAGCAGTAGCATCCCTCATAATAGCTGTAATAGTCTATTTTAACTATGAGGCGGTAAAGATACTGTATCACACAAAAACAGACATGATGGCAGGCAAGGCTATGGAGTCGGGCATCACCTACAGTCTCATAGATGGAATAAACAAAATCACAATTACAGGAGCCTCCAAGCGAGCATTCTCCAGATGGGCGTCGGTATATAAGAACGCTGTAGAGAAGACCTACAATCCGCCGCTTCTTGCGAAAATATATACGATACTCACTCCGGTGATTCTTTTGACAGGCACCGCGCTGATTTATCTTGTTGCCTTTATGACTGATATAAAGATGCCTGAGTACTACTCTTTCATAGCATCTTTCAGTATAGTGACCGCTTCTCTTCAGACTTTATCAGGCACCGTTGATACCCTTGCGGGAACGATATCACTTTTTAATGTGCTTGAGCCTGCCATGAAGTTCATTCCAGAAACCGAAGGTGACAAGGAAATCGTTCACAGCTTAAAGGGAGATATACAGATTCAGAACCTTTATTTTAAATATGATGATGAATTGCCACCTGTTTTGGATGATTTGACTCTCAATATCAGAAGGGGAGAATATGTTGCCATAGTCGGAACTACCGGCTGTGGAAAGACAACATTGATGAAACTTCTACTAGGGTTTGAAAAACCAAAAAGGGGAGAGATTTTTTATGACGGAAAACCATTGAGCTCACTTGATAAGTCCTCTCTTCGCAAACACATAGGTACCGTACTTCAAAATGGCGAGCTTATGCAAGGGTCTATTCATGCAAATATTACCCTTGCCGGAAATGGTATTACATCTGAGGAAGCATGGGAAGCAGCAGAGATTGCCGGGGTTGCGGATGATATAAGAAAGATGCCTCTTGAGATGAATACAGTAGTATTGCCAGGAGGTAAGGGATTTTCTGGTGGCCAGAAGCAGAGGATTTTGATTGCCAGAGCTATCGCAACTAAACCTGCTGTTATTTTCTTTGATGAGGCAACAAGTGCTCTTGATAATATAACCCAAAAGGCTGTCTCGGATGCGATAGGTAAGATGAAATGTACAAGGATTATCATCGCACACAGACTATCAACCATAATTGATTGCGATCGTATCATTTATCTTGATAAGGGACATGTTGTTGAAGAAGGCACTTATGATGAACTTATCGCTAAGAATGGAGCTTTTGCTGAGCTTGTAAGAAGGCAGCAGCTGTGACAGTTTAAGAGGATATTTTAGATATAATAATGATTAGAGAAGAGGTAGTGATTCCGTATGAAACAGATTCTAAAATCCCGGGGAATCGCAGGGAAACTGATTAAATTCATAATCATTTTAGCGCTGACAATGGGCCTAATCTTTATTGGCATATTCTGTTTTCAGTTGTTCAATCTCCAGAATGTGATGAAATCTGAGGAGGAGAGTCAGTCAGGACTTATACAGGACAGATTAGGAACTGTCATGACTGATAATACAGAGCAGAGTCTGATGTCCGTTATTACCTGGTCGACTGACTGTACCGATGATGAATTCAGGTTCTTAGAGCATGATCTAATAACATTACGCAGCCAGGTGGAGGATGTGTTCCGACATCCTAAGATGTATGAAAAAAAGCAGATACTTCCACCCCAGATGGAAAATGCCGGGAAGCCAGCATTGCAGCTTATTGCACCAGACGGATACGATAATATCGATCCAAAGACCTATGAAATGATGCAGCGTCTGGCCAATCTTGAGCCTATGATGACAGAGATGGTGGGAACAGATTATGGAGCGATAGAAAGTTTGATATGCACTCCGGATGGAGTGACCCTTTCTGTGGACAGTGTTTCAGACCGGAAATTTGATGAGAATGGAGAAATAAAGGATTTTGATCCAACAGCACGCCCTTGGTTTTATGGAGCTGTGGATGCAGACGGTATATATTTTTCATCCATTGATAAGAGTCAGTTCAGCGGGCACAGTGAAATGGAATACAGTATGCCGGTCTATGTTGATGACCAGCTGGTTGCAGTTATAGAAGGTGCTGTGGAATTAGACGGCATAATTAATTATATAAAAGAGCGAGATATCGGTGAATCTGGGTTTTCGGTGCTTGTAAACAGGGAAGGACATCTAGAAGCTACTTATCGTACTTCTGGTGAATTGAAGGAACCGGAAGATGCTTCCCATGATATCAGAAAGACCGTTAATCCTGAGCTTAGTCAAATCATTAATGAGGCTCTTGATAGTAAGTTCGGAGTTTGTCGCTTGAAGGTAGACGGGGAGGATTACTATGCAGCATACGGACCCGTTGCAACATGTGGATGGGCACAGATAATGTTCGTCTCCGTTGATGAGATAATGGATCCTGCAAATGATCTTTTGGCAGAAATGAGGGAGTCTTCAAGGCAAACGATTGTTGAGCAGAATAACAGGTTTGCCAAGTCGCTTGTTGGCGCAATTATCATGTTGATAATCATGATTACTGTTGCTGTGGCTATTATAAGCAGGATATCCGCAAAGGAAGTGAAACCTATCTCAAAGCTTGCTGAATCTATGAGAGAGATGGGCGGTCTCAATATGTTCTTTGAAATGGAGGACATATACAGAACGGGGGACGAGATACAGGATTTGGCGGAGTCTTTTGGAATTCTCACTGAGAAGATGAGAGATTACGTTGATGAGATAATGGAAATCATGTTGGCGAAGGAGCGAGTTAAAACAGAGCTGAACCTTGCTACCCGCATCCAGACCGATATGCTGCCAAACATATTTCCTGCATTTCCTGAGAGAACAGAGTTTCAAATATATGCATCTATGACACCGGCAAAGGAAGTGGGAGGAGATTTTTATGATTTCTTTTTTGTAGATGAGGATCACCTGGCTATGGTAATTGCCGATGTATCAGGGAAAGGAATCCCCGCTGCCATGTTCATGATGATGGCAAAGAGTATTATCCAAAGCCAGATTATTTCCTGTCGTGACCCTCATCAGACTTTGGAGGATGTTAATAATATTATCTTTTCCAATAATAAGGAAAAGATGTTTGTTACAGTATGGGTGGCTATACTTGACATAAATACAGGACTTGTTGTCGCTTCAAATGCGGCACATGAATATCCGATTCTTAAGGAACCGGATGGTGAGTTTAAGACATATGAGGAGCCTCATGGAATCATGGTTGGAATCAGGAAGAACAGGAAGTATACCAATTATGAGATACAAATGAAGCCAGGTTCAAAGCTTTTTGTATATACAGATGGTGTGAAGGAGGCAATGAACGCTGAAGGGGAGCTGTTTGGAATGGACAGGACTTTGAAGGCATTAAACGATGTAGCTGATTTATCGCCTGAAGAAATCACTCACAATGTAGACCGAGAAGTACGAAAGTTTGCAGGAGATGAGGAGCAGTTTGATGATTTGACCATGCTATGTATTGAATATCACGGAAAGAAATAATGTAGAGGGAGGGATACAATGAATATTAAGATGGATAGGAATGACAAGGAGCTTGTAATCACACTTGAGGGGAAGTTGAATACTCTTACTTCCCAGGAGCTGGATAAGCAAATGGATGGTAAGTTGAATGGTGTGGAAAGGCTTGTATTTGATTTCGCAGAGCTTTCATACATATCCAGTGCGGGACTTCGTATTCTTATGGAAGCGGCCCAGATTATGGATGACCAGGGTGAGATGATAATAAGACATATTAATGAGCCAGTTAGGGACGTGTTTCAGATAACAAATCTTTTAGATGAATTTATCATTGAGGATTAGTTGAAAAGTCATAAGATAAATGTAAAGGAAAATGTATGGACAAGATAAGAAGAGTATTACCTGTAGATTCAGAAGATATCTTTAAGTTTTTGTTAGCCAGACTGAGAGAAAAAAAGCTGTTTGAGGACTCCACTGTATTTGAATGGAAAACAGATGAACTGGCAGCTCTTTTACCGAAGGGGTATTTACCAGATACATATGTAGAAATGTCATTGCTTACGGGAGAAGCTGTAAGGATTGCGTCAGTCCTTAATAGTAGGGAATGTTATTATATCAATTATACAACAGACGGTGAATATTTTACGAACAGCATAATAGAGCCTGTCCTTAAGCCTGAGCAATGTGGTATGTTCACAGGAGTTGAGCTTACGTCGGAGGGGTTAAGGAGCTTCACAGGAGAGAATGATTTTTCAGATTCAATTGATCTTAAAAGTCATGATGATCTTAAGGAAATAAATGAGCTTAACAGCATCATGGAGCGGCTGAGTGAATACTTAGTTAGGTATCGAATAAAGCGAGAGGGAAATGTCAGCGAACTGACCTTTACAACAGGAAACTCTGATGCTACACATCGTTTTTCAACAAAGAAATACAGCAAGACCATAAAAAGCATCCTTAATGAGTATGGTGCTAGTGATGAGGTGATTTCAGGGCTTGATTCCCTTTCTGTAAACCATTCCTTCCCATTCTATGATAAAGAGTCTGGATATAGGCAGATAATCTGCTGTATAGACGTTGCTTATGTAAGAATTATATGGGACGAGGGAAAGGTAAAGGACTGCAGGATAGGAATCATTCTGACAGATAAGGACCAGGCATTAGGCAGGATTAGGATGAAACGCGTAAATGCATATCAGTGGCATATAACGGACGAATGTGATCAGCGCTGCAAGCACTGTTATCTGTTCGCAGAGGATGCAAGGCTAAAATGTGTATCAACATCTTGGGAACAGCTCATGCATACACTAGATCAGGTTACGGAGGACTCAGCAAAACATCTAGGGTATCCTACGCTGGCCATAAGTGGAGGAGATCCGATTCTTCATCCAAGATTCTGGGATTTCGCGGAGGAACTGCACACAAGAGGTATAGCGTGGCTTATCATGGGAAATCCGTTCCACTTAAGTACCGAAGTAGTAAAGCGACTAAGACAGCTAGGTTGTTACAAGTATCAGATGTCCCTTGACGGATTGGAGGAATTCCATGATAAACTGAGAAAACCTGGAAGTTTCAAGGCTACGATAGATGCTGTAAGATATTTTAAAGAAGCTGGGATGTATGTTCAGTTCATGGCAACGGCAAGCAAGCAGAATCTTGACGATATCCTGAAATGTATGGATGTAGCTGCTGAATGCGGTGTACAGTCCTTTACCTTCGCAAGGTATTGTGCTACCTCACCGGAAAAAGCAAAGGAGGAATATCCATCACCAGAAGAGTATAGGGATTTTCTTCTTAAATATTACAATAAGCGTAAAGAGTTTAAGAAGGCGGGCATAAGGACAGAATTTGGTCTAAAGGATCATCTTTTTACGCTGCTACAGTATGAGCTGGGGGATTTCGAAGTTCCAGAGTATTCTAAGTCAAATCCCGATAGAATATGTGACGGCTGTCATTTGGGACAGGGTGTAGCCATTCTTGCCAACGGGGATATTATGGCATGCAGGCGCATGGAAAGCGTAATCGGAAATATGAAGACTGATAATCTTGCAATGGTACGTGAAAGCAATCTTGCGCAGAGCTACAGAGAAGTTAAGAATATTAAGAAATGTAAGGATTGTGAGCTTCTTAACTGGTGCAGAGGATGTCGTGCCGTAGGATATAATGCCACTGGTGACCTTCAGGCTGAGGATCCGATGTGCTGGAAAAAATAGAAGTGATACTTATTTTCTAAACTATGAAAGAATTCAACAAAGCCTTATCAAATTTTATAAACGATGCAGCAGCAGGTGGTGCAGTGCGCCATTTAGCTGATTTGGGATATTCCATATCTGAGATATCAGATAGATTAGATTATCCTATTTCAAAAGAAAAGATTGCAGGTTATATGTGGGAGCACTTCATTAATATAGGAATGATTTGCCTCGATGAGCCTAAGCAATCCCATGAGAAAGCTTCATATATAAAGGAACAGGATAGTTTTGGTAGAATCAGCTTTCGTAGAGTGACAGAAACTGTTGATAATTCAGATAAGCAATATATTAAATGTGAATTTGGTAAACTTCTATATACAAAAGATGAAGGCTTTATTAAAAGAATTGCAACATTGAACCCATCTGATAAAGAATACATAGAGCTTATGCCGTGGCCGCTTACACCGGTTTATCACCAGCTGGATGAAAGAATGAATAGAATAAAAAATATAATATAAGTTTAAAAAATTGCTTCAGGGCTCTTCCTAGAAGCAATTTTTTTTGGTATACTACCTAAATACGAGTTTAGCAGCGTAAAGTGTTAAAGCTTAAAAGTATTAAAGTGATATGGAGGAATTTAGAAATTGAAAGAAAAGAAACGCGGCAGCTTTTCGGGTAAGATTGGATTTGTTCTATCTGCTGCAGGAGCATCTGTTGGATTAGGAAACATATGGAGATTCCCTTATTTGTGTGCTAAGTATGGTGGGGGAATCTTCTTAATTGTATACATAGTTTTAGCATTAACATTTGGATACACAATGATTATGGCGGAGACAGCCATAGGTCGCCATACAAGCAAAAGTCCGGTTGGAGCATTTAATAGAATCAGTAACAATAATAAGCTCATGGGACTTGGAGGTTGGCTTAATGCAATCATCCCAATTCTCATCGTGCCTTATTATTCAGTAATTGGTGGATGGGTATGCAAGTATTTATTTGAATATATTCGAAACGATGTTAAAGCCATTGCCAGTGACACATTCTTTGGTGAATTCATCACAAACGGTGCTGAAACAGAGCTTTGGTTTATCGTATTTGCAATACTTGTACTTGTAGTTATTTATATGGGTGTTGAAAACGGAATTGAGAGAGTATCCAAATTTGTTATGCCTATATTAGTTGTTCTGGCTGTAGTAATTTGTATTTACTCAGTTACACGACCAGGCGCACTTGCTGGTGTTAAGTATTTATTTATACCTAACTTTAAGAACTTCTCTATTATGACAATTGTTACTGCCATGGGTCAGATGTTTTATTCACTATCAATTGCCATGGGTATTTTAATTACATTTGGCTCTTATGTTAAGAGAGAAGTTAGTATTGAGGAATCTACAGAGCAGGTAGAGATTTTCGATACAGCGATTGCTATTCTTGCCAGCCTTATGATTATTCCAGCTGTTTTTGCTTTCTCAGGCGGAGACCAGGGCACACTTAATGCTGGACCATCACTTATGTTTATTACAATGCCAAAGATATTTGCAAGCATGGGATTTGGTAGAGTAATTGGTATTTTATTCTTTGCTTTAGTTTTATTTGCAGCAGTTACAAGTGCTATCGCTTTGACAGAGAGTGCTGTATCTACATTCTCAGATGAATTTGGTTGGAGCCGTAAGTTTGGTGTAAACATCATGGCTGTAATTATGATTATCCTTGGTAGCTTATCATCTCTTGGTAATGGACCACTTGCCAATATAAAAATCATAGGAATGCAGTTCTTAGACTTTTTTGATTTTATTACAAACTCAGTAATGATGCCTATAGCAGCATTTGCAACATGCATTTTAGTTGTAAAGTATATGACTATTGCAACTCTTGAGGCAGAGGTAGAGCAGGGCGACCATCCATTTAGAAGAAAAGCAATCTTTAGATTCATGATTAGATTTTTATGCCCAGCATTTGTTGTTATTATTTTAGTTAGTGCTATACTTAACGTGTTTGGAATCATTTCAATGTAAATATGATAGTAGAAGATATTAGAGCAGATTTATTTTCAAATCAGGATATTAAATACAGAGACTTTCAAAGCAAGCTTACACCTACTATAGCGGAGAAATCGGCCATAGGTGTCAGGACTCCAGTCCTTAGAAAGCTTGCGAAAGGTTACTGTAAGAGAGGGGATGTGGCGGAGTTTTTAGATGCTTTGCCACATCAGTACTTTGATGAGAATCAGATTCACGCTTTTATCATTTCAGAGATTAAGGATTACGATGAATGTATCGCAAGGCTGGAACAGTTTCTTCCTTATATAGATAATTGGGCCACTTGTGATCAAATGTCACCGAAATCCTTCAAAAAGAATCGAGACAAGCTTGTATCAAAAATAGAAGAATGGATTCGTTCTGATGATACCTATACGGTGCGATTTGCTATAGTCACATTGATGTCCCAGTTTTTAGATGATGATTTTGATAAGAAATATCTTGAGCTTGTGGCATCGGTAAAATCTGATGAGTACTATATCAATATGGCAATTGCCTGGTATTTCGCTACTGCGCTTGCTAAGCAATATGCTGATGCTATCAGCTATATTGAAAATGATGCTCTTGATGTGTGGACACACAATAAGACAATCCAAAAATCGGTTGAAAGCTTTAGAGTAACCGATGAACACAAAGAGTATTTAAAATCACTTAAACGAAAGCAGTCATAACATGAAAAAGAGACAGACATCAGAATCATTTTTACTATCAGCTATTATCTCTTTATCAGGCGGGTTTCAGGATGCATACACCTACAATATTAGAGGTAATGTTTTTGCAAATGCACAGACTGGCAATATAGTTCTTATGAGCCAGCACTTTATGATGGGAGATTGGCTAAAAGCTTTACATTATTTAATGCCTATAGTTGCTTTTGCCATAGGAGTCATAATCTCGGAGCAATTTGGATATTTTTGCAAGAGTTCTGAGAAATTACACTGGCGGCAGATGATTCTACTAATAGAGATTATAGTACTGGCTGCCGTTGCCTTTATCCCAGATAATTTAAATATGCTTGCCAATGCATTAGTTTCTATGTCCTGTGCAATGCAGGTGCAGACCTTTAGAAAGGTTAACGGATACCCATATGCAAGTACAATGTGTATTGGCAATCTTAGAAGTGGCACGGATAACCTTTCTAACTTTATTCGAAATCGAAAAGCAGAAGCATTAGATAAAGCATTACATTACTATGGCATTATTTTAATTTTTGCTATTGGAGCAGGAATTGGAGGCGTGGTATCTAATATACTTGGAATCAGAAGTATACTTGGAAGCAGTGCCATTTTGCTGGTAGCATTTGTAATGATGTTCAAACGACATATATAAAGATAAAATCACCTTGTTAGTATACGAGGTGATTTTTTTATGCATTAATTTACAGGACAGCTATCATTGTAATCGGTTGTAGTACAAAGGGGCCAGATTGTAATATTTGATTTAAATCCTAAAGTGCTATACTAAAATTATCGATATATTCTTTTGAGAGACAAATATCCTTATACGGGGATTAAGGAGGCATCAATGTCAAAAAATAAGGAAATGATTGTAGAAGAACAGAATGAAAATTTCATGGTGAAAATTGCGACTTTTATCGTTGATAAGAGAAATCTGTTTGTTCTATTGTTTTCTCTTGGAGCTATATTTTCTGCTATAGCAGCTAATTGGGTAGGAGTAGAAAATTCATTATCTGCATATTTACCAGATACTTCTGAGACAAGCATAGGTCTGGATTTGATGGAGGAAGAATACATAACCTATGGCTCTTGCAAGGTAATGGTTCAAAATATCACCTACGATATGGCGGAAGATTTGGTAGATGATATTTCAGCATTAGACTATGTTGCCATGGTGCAGTTTGATAACACCACCGACCATTTTAATGATTTTAGTGCGTTACTAACAGTCACGTTTATATATGAAGAAGATGACGATAGGAGCCTGGATGCACTTAGCAAACTTGAGGGGGAATTTGAGGGCTACGATTACTATGTGTCAACAACACTAGGCGACCAGGAAAGCGAAACAATCGCTGTTGAAATGCAATCCATTACAGTGTATGTTGCAATAATTGTATTTTTAGTATTGCTATTTACCAGCGATGCTTACGCTGAGATTCCGGTATTGGTAATAACCTTTTTATCTTCAGCTATTCTTGCTAAAGGTACCAATTTCATGTTCGGAACAATTTCATTCGTATCAGATAGTGTAACAATAGTGCTTCAGCTGGCACTATCGGTAGATTATGCTGTTATTTTCCTTAATAAATATAAAAATGAATTAAAAGAGAGAACCAATTACAGAAGGGCAGATATTTTAGCGTTAAGTAAGGCTATACCTGAAATATCAGCTTCCAGCTTAACTACAATTGGTGGTCTTATGGCCATGAGTTTCATGCAGTATGGCATAGGACCTGATATGGCTGTGGTACTTATAAAAGCTATTTTGCTAAGCTTGATGTCGGTATTTTTGCTTATGCCTGGTCTTATTATGTTTTTTGCAAGAGCAATGAAGAAGACAAAGCATAGGAGCTTTGTACCAAGTATTCCGTTTGTTGGAAAGTTCGCATACAAAACAAGATATATTGTGCCAATCATATTCCTGTATCTGATTGGATTTGGATATTTTTATTCATCAAAATGTCCTTATGTATATGGATATTCAACACTTGAGACAGCAACAAAAAGCGAGCAGGACGTAATCAATGAACTGATTGATGATACTTTTAGCTCTCCTACAATGGTTGCCCTTAATGTGCCATCAGGCGATTATGAAAAAGAAGCTGATTTACTTGAATATCTGGATTCAAGAGACGAAGTGCAGTACACAACTGGTCTTGCAAATACTGAAGCTATGAACGGCCGTATGCTTACCGAAAAGCTTAATGCCAGAGAATTCTCTGAAATGATTGGTATAGATACCGAGGTTGGTGAACTGCTTTATTCTGCTTATGCAATCGATGACGAGAACTATGGAAGACTCATTAGTGGCATCACAGATTATCGAGTTCCATTCATTGATATGTTTACATTCCTTCATAGTGAGATAGAGGATGAATATATAACATTGGACGATGATCAGGCTAAGACTGTTGAAGACGCATATACAAAGATTGATATAGCTAGAAATCAGCTTCAAGGAACAAATTACGACAGAATGCTTATTTTTTTGACTCTTCCAGAGGAAGGTGATGAGACATTTGCATTCCTTGATGAGCTACATTCTATTGCAAAAAATTATTATGGTGATGAAGCAAACATTGTTGTTGCGGGTGAATCTACCAGCCAGAAAGATTTGAAAGCAACATTCGATAGAGATAACACAGTAGTTAATGTGGTTTCGATGTTGGCGGTTTTGGTAGTTTTGCTATTTACCTTTAAATCAGCTGGTATGCCAGTGCTTTTGATATTAATCATCGAAGGCTGTATCTGGATTAACTTCTCATTCCCATATTTAACAAGCACAAATCTTTTCTTCATGGGATATTTGATTGTAAGTTCTATTCAGATGGGTGCAAATATTGATTATGCCATAGTTGTTTCAAGTAGATGGCAGGAAGTAAAGAAGACCATGTCTCCTAGGGATGCCATAATTGATACTATGAACTATGCTTTCCCAACAATCGTTACATCAGGAACAATGCTTGCAATGGCAGGTATTCTGATTGGACAGCTTACCAGTGAGCCTTGTATTGCTGGTATCGGTGTTTGCCTTGGTCGAGGAACAATTATTTCTATCTTCGTAGTAATGTTTGCACTGCCACAGATTCTTCTATTTGGAGATAAACTGATTGAAAAAACATCATTCGATATGAACGTTCAGCTCAGCGGTGAGAATCTTAAAGATATTGGATTAAATCGAGTGGACGGATTTGTACGAGGCCATATTGAAGGTGATGTCATAGGATTTATGCGTGGAACAATCATTGGCGAAGTAGATCTTAGGGTTAGCAACAAGGGCGATGATAGTTACGCTAAAAACAAAAACACTGCATTACCTCAATTTACAGACGAGCAGGTGGACAAAATAATTGAGGCATACACTGTAATGGGAGGTGATGACCGTGAAAAATAAGAGATTTACAAGATTTTTAGCACTTGTTATGGCATCTTCCATTATGTCATTTTCTATGATTGATACAGCTTATGCCGCGAAGGAAGAGGAAGCAGCAGAAGGAGAAGAGGCTACTGAAGAAGCATTGGACAACGCTCTTCATATTTCAACTGCGGAAGAGCTTATGAAATTTGCGGATGCCTGCCGTGTTGGAAGTGGCTCCCAGGAGTATTCTGTTGTTTTGGACAGTGACATTAATCTGGAAGGAATAGACGACTTTACAGGTATAGATTCCTTCTCAGGAGTGTTTAATGGAAACGGATACACTGTATCTGGATTCAATATTAATCAGTCCAGTGGCGCAATCGGTTTCTTTGGATATATTGAAGAAGGAGCTGTAGTTGAGAATCTTACTATTGATGGAACAATCTATTCCTTAGACAAGAATAACTACATCGGTGTGTTAGCAGGCACGAATGCTGGAACTATAAGAAATTGTACAGCAAAGGGTATAGTGACAGGTACAGGCAATTCTGGTGGAATCGCAGGATACAATGGCGGAGTTGGCTTGATTGAAAATTGCACTAATGAAGCGGATGTTTACAGTCTGAAGCTTGTGGCTGGAATTGCTGGAGAAAATAGAGGCTCAATTACTGGCTGTACAAATAATGGTAATATTAACTCCGATAGCAGATGGCTAGAGCTTGAAGATTCTTCGGTGACTACATTTGATTTGGAAAGCATTGTACAAACCGTTTACGATAGCTTGGAGGTTGGTGTAGATATCGGTGGAGTTGCTGGCTACAGCGTTGGGCCAATTTCTAATTGTACCAATAACGGTACTGTTGGCTATCAGCATGCAGGTAAAAACGTGGGAGGAATTGCCGGTAGATTCTGCAGTAAAATCGATTCCTGCACCAATAATGGAAAGGTGTATGGAAAGCAGGATGTCGGTGGAATAGCAGGTCAGTTTGAGCCGACAATTGTGGAAACAGGTGAAGATTTAGTAACTTATATCCACGATTTGGAGCATCTTTCCAGACAGCTCTCCGACGATACAGCTGCAGCCAGCCAGGATGCTGAGAATTCAATACGAGATGCAGCAGATGACGTTCAGAAAAATGGAGACCAGATGTCATCAGATATAAATGCTATATCTGATCATATGACAAACTCTATCAACGATGAGGTCGACAAGACAAAGAGTAGAATTGATAATGCGTCAGATTCTATAAAGAAGCTTCAAGGTAAACTGTCGGAAAAAGATATTGATCAAATCAAAGAAGAAAAAGCCGAAGATATAGCAAACCTTGATTATAATACAGTCATTTCCAGAATAGAAAACCTTGATTCTGATGTAAACAGAGCCCAGACTACTATAGGAGAGTATGACACATCATGGGTTGGAAACGAAGTTAAAGGGCAACTTGATTCAAAGGCGCAAAGCGAGATTAACAACATTAACGATGTTACTGAAAAAGCAGATGATAGAGTTAATACAGTGACAGATGATATGTCTTCTTCGTTAGTAGATATGAGTGATAGCATGTCAAAGAATAGAGCTATTATCACAAAAGACATTAATGCTATTAACGATAAACTTGCTGATATTACTAGTCTTGCTGAAGAGCAGGTTGATAATATGAAGCGAATTGCCAATGGCGAGGACATTATCGAGGACTATTCTGCAATTGATGCTGAAAATGAAGATGCATCAAGAATTAAGAACTGCTATAACAAAGGCTACGTTAATGGAGATAGAAATGTTGGAGGTGTTGCTGGGGCGATAGCAGTAGAGGGAACAGATGCCAACGATGGATATGGCAAAGTAGATGGCAATAAATATGTAACCTTAGCCGTACTTGAAGATTCCTATAGTAATGGAATTATCGAGCTAAGAAAGGAAAATGCAGGCGGCATTGTAGGAAACTCCAGCTTAGGCTTGATTAGAAACTGCGAGGGCAAGAACAGAATTATTTCCGAAGAGGGCAACTATATAGGTGGTATAGTAGGATACTCCAAGGGAACTGTAAGTGATTGCTATAGCGCATCTGATCTCGAGGGCTTGAATTACGTTGGCGGTATAGCTGGAGCTGCTAAAAAACTTAGAAATTGTTACACCTTTACCCAAATAAAAGAAGATGCCAACTGGGGCGGTGAAGTAATAGGCGATGTTATCAGTGATTCCGTTGAAGATGTCACAACTGCTCATAGCAATATGATGAACAGTATCTTCAATAATTATTATGCAAATGATAGTTTAGGCGGAATTAATAACGTAAGCTATAACGGCATCGCAGAGGTTATTTCATATGATAAGCTTTTAAGCTCAGCTGTAGCTGACCATTTTAATGAACTGAACGTATATTATTATAATAGCGACTATAAGCTGGTTAAGACCCAGAAAATGGATTATGGTACTTCCATCGATAAGTTGGAATATCCGGATCTTGAAACAGAGAAAAACATGCATCTTGTATGGAACGGCGTCTATAGCGATACAATTACAGGCAACATGTTTTTAGTTGCTGAAGATGCTGACGATGTTACAGTATTGGCATCCGACATGCTACTTGATAATAAACCATTTGCTCTGGCGCAAGGTGTTTATTATGAAGTTTCTTCGCTGACAGTTAAGGAGAACACAGAGATTGATAAGCCATATCCTACAAGGGATGATAGTGTTATTAAATGCTATGACGTAAGTTTGCAAGATGTCTCATTAGAAGAAGACCCGGTTTCAGAGATAAGATTTTTTGTTGGAGATGTGGGTGGACTTAACATCTACCAATATGTTGATGGAAAATGGGTATCTAAGAAAGTGGAAATAGCTGGAAGCTATGCCCAGTGTGAGATGAATGGCCTTGAAGGCACATTTGCAATAGAAACATTTGCTAAGCTTTCTATACTCAAATGGGTGATTTGTGGAATTATACTCGTGGCTATCATAATACTAATGTTTGTGGCAATTAACAAAAAAAATAATAAAATACAGAAAAAATAATAAGTTATGACACATTTTTTCCATAATATAGTAGTATACTGCATCTAGAGTGTTAATTTGGGGAAAAGTAATATCTTCCTTGCAAGTTATTATTTCAAATATGGAAGGAGTTAATATGCAAATATCAATAGGTACTTCAATGAAGTCAGACTGCAATTCAGCTGTTTCAGAAGTTTTGGCAAAAGCAAGCAATCCGTCGTTATTAGTATTGCTCTGTTCGTATGAACATTTGAAAGAGGCATCAGAAGTAATATCTGGCAAGTTTCCAGATGTTCCATTTATAGGAACTAGTACTACATCGTACTATGATACAGAGTCATCTGATAAGAGAATGATATTACTTTCGTTTGGTAGTGATGTTGCTGCAGAAGTTGGAATCATTAGAAATCTTTCTACAGCACCTTTAGCAGATATTGCAGCTTTGGAGCAAAGGGTGTCAAAGATTCAGGCAGGAGATAGCAACACTATTTGCATGGAGTTCTGCACAAATGATGAAGAGCGACTCGTAACAACAATGAATGTTGCGCTAGAAAGAGCAAGAATTCCAATTGTTGGTGGAACAATCTTTGGATATCCAGCTGGTGCTACTGCTTATGCAATGCTAAACGGTGTACTTTACCCAGATGCATGTTGCTATGCTTTAATTAAAAATAAGTCTGGAAAGATTAGAACATATTCAGAGAATATTTTTGGACCAATGGAGTGCAGCAAAACACACATTGCTACAAAAGTAAATCTTGCAAACAAGGAGCTTATTACACTTGACGGCAGACCTGCAGCAGATGTTTATTGCGAGGATGCAGGTGTTAGCAGAGGAGAACTTGTTGATAACATCCTCGTCAGTCCCCTTGGTCGTGTAATTGGCGATGAGATATTTATCAGTAGCCCATATGCAATCGGAAATAATGGCTCATTGATTAACTACAAGAGAATTAATGAGAACGATTCGATTCAAATCCTAGAGCTGAAGGATTATGATTCTATTGGCAATGATACAAGAAGAAAGATAAAGGATGAGAACAACAGGATTTCATTTATCTTCTCAGTAAATTGTATCTACAGACACTTGCTATTCAATCAGCAAAATTATATGACAGACTTTTTATCAGCAATGAAGAGTGTTGGACCTCATGTCGGAATTGTTGGTGGTGGAGAGCAGTATAAGAAACAGCATGTAAATCAGACAATGGTATGCGCGGTGTTTGAATAGAATAGCAGGAGGGGATTATGGGACTTTTTAGTAGAAAGAATAAAAAAGAAGAACAGGTTGTTGAGCCAGTACAGAAGATTGAAAAGACTGCAGACTTAAAAGATAAACTTAAAGCCATCAAAGAAGTCGGAAGATTTTCTATTGAGCAGAAAAACAAGCTTCAGGAAGAAGAGGCTGATACCATTCGTGGTATTGAGACAATTAGTGATTCATTTGCAGTAGTTGAAGATAAGTATAGTAGCGTATCTGAATCTGTAAATGAATTTAAGGCAGAGTTCAGAACAATCGAAGAAATCACACAGGCCTTTGATGAGATTGTTAAAAAGCTTGTTACCACAGCAGATGAATCTCATGAAGGTATGGAAAACGTAGATAAGAGTTCAAGTGCTGTTTCTGATACTATTGCAGAAGTAGAGAAGGTATTTGAAGCATTCCAGGCAAGCTTTGATGAAATCAGAGAAAAGGTTGAGCAGATTGGTGGCTTCGCTAAGCAGACAAATCTTTTGGCTCTTAACGCATCAATCGAGGCAGCTCGTGCCGGTGAGGCAGGTAGAGGTTTCGCCGTTGTTGCTGATGAAGTAACAAATCTTTCAACAGAGATTCAGAGCGTAGTTACTTCAATCTTTGATAGTATGAAGACTCTTGACGAGAACAACAATCGACTTGTTGAATCGGTAGATCACACAAAAGAAGCTATCGAGGCATCTCATGATAAGGTTGTTGAGACACAGGAGGTTGTGGGCCAGATTAAGACTGTTGCTGATGAGGTTACAGATCAGAGTATCCAGATGGCTGATGTATTTAAAAACTGCGAGACATCTATCAATACTATTTCTGATAATATTGAGGATTCTCAGAGATACTTTGATACTGTTTCTGACGATATCGAAAGCATCAAGGTTAAGATTACTAAGAAGGGATTCATGTTTGAGGATATGAATAATGTTCTTGAGCAGATTGACCCACTTACCAATCTCTAAATAATGATTTATAAAATGAGCGGTGCATTAGGCATCGCTCATTTTTTTGTCGAAAAGAATGTATTTATTTACATGGTAGATAATCTGTTGTGGAACTCATTGACTAAAAGTGTTAAACTAGTACCCGTTAGAGAAAGAAATTGGAGAGTAATACGTAATGGTAAAACATATCATCATCTGGACATTGCAGGATAAGTGCTTCGGCCCAAACCTTGAGACAATCAAGTCTAATATGAAAAATAGACTGGAGGCTCTCAACGGACAGATACCAGGAGTTCAGAGCATTGAGGTTCACACTGATTGTTTTAGCTCGTCAAATGGAGATGTGGCTATGGAAGCTATATTCGACACAGAGGATGCTGTAAAGGCGTACAAGCAACATGAGCTTCGTTTAGAGGTTACAAAAGATGTTGTTGTACCATTTGTAGATACTACAGCACACGTTGAATTTGAACTATAATCATCAATGATCCCGTTATATGACAGTAGGCTTGTATAGTCTACTGTTTTTTACGTTCTATATTAATTTTTAAAAATTTTCGCCGATAAATAATACGAAGACTAGGCATAGGGAAGTGCGAAGGTCTTCGCGTTTGGCACATTTTTATTTTCTTTGTTTGTGGAAAGGAGTCCGCTATGAAGATTGAAAACAGCCATGTAAACATGGCATCTACCCACAATTCTTATTCTTACTCCCACCTTGAATCTGTAACAGTTGAACGTCAAGCGAATGTGGATACGGTTGGCGCTATCATGAAGTTATCAGAAGAGGGAGAAAAATCCTACAGGGAATCACTTGAGCAACTTCAAAAAGATGAAGAAAAATCAAAAAAGGAACAGCAGCAGAGGAACATGCAAAATGCTTTCAAAAATCTTGCAGAACAGGCAAATCGTGCAAAAGAAGCTAATGAGGCCATGACATCATGGGAATACGAGGACCTGGAAATTCGGCTTCTTAAGCGCATGCTAGAATTTCTGACTGGAAAGCGAAGTATATCCGATTTAAGAAATCTAGAGCAAATGCAATCATTTAAGGATTGGCAAAACAAAATAATTGGAAATTGTCCGGAAAATCAAGTCGCATTTAGTGTCAATGGGGTAAAGCAAAACACTTTGAATTTGGCTTCATCTGTAAATCCTTCTAGGGTGCAGGTATGGGAGAAAATCACAGCCACCTCGGGTACCCATCTTGAATATGAGAATACCGCGTTTAAGAGCACAGGCGCTGTTCAGACCTCTGATGGTAGAACCTTAAACTTTAATGTAGAAGTTACTCTTGGGCGAAGTCTCTCTCAAAAGATAGACACTTTATCGGAAGAAACATACACTAGAGTTCTTACAGATCCACTAGTAATAAATATGGATACAAATGCAACATCTATCTCAGATCAGAAGTTTTTGTTTGATATTGATTCTGATGGAAAAGAGGATGAAATATCATTTGTAGGCAAGGGAAGTGGATTTCTAGCCTTAGATAAAAATGATGATGGAAAAATCAATGATGGCTCTGAGCTGTTTGGAACAAAATCAGGAGATGGCTTTAAAGATTTGGCATCCTACGATGAGGATAAAAACGGCTGGATAGATGAAAATGATTCTGTTTATTCCAAGCTAAAGGTTTGGACAAAGGATGAAAATGGCAATGATAAGCTACTAAATCTTAAAGAGGCAGATGTAGGTGCAATTTATCTTGGAAATATAGATACAGAATTTTCTTATAAAGACATGGATGGAAATACCGATGCAGTCCTTAGAAAGACTGGTATCTATCTTAAAGAAAGTACTGGTGCAGCAGCCACGGTGGCCCATGTGGATTTGGCATTATAAAAAATCATTGAAACCTTTCAATAAGATGATACAATGATGGAGAATTGATTTTTATTATTGTATATAAAGAAGGTTAATATGATTAAATTAATAGCAACTGATGTTGATGGAACACTTGTAAAGGATGGTTCTCCTGAAATCTATCCTGAATTTATTGAGAAGGTTAAAAAGCTTCGTGAAAAAGATATAATTGTATGTATTGCCAGCGGCAGACAGTCTACAAGTATTGAGAGAATGTTTGAGGAAATCAAAGATGATTTGATTTTTATTGCCAGCAACGGTGCTCATGTTAAGTGCCGTGGAGTCGACATACATGTTACAGAGATGAATTCTGCCTATGTAGAAAAACTTACGGCTGAGCTTAGAGAGACTCCTGATTGTAATGTAATATGGGAAGGCCCTGGCGTTACATACATAGAGCCAGGTAATGAAGAAAACTTTGTAAAGCTTCTCACCGAAGGCTATAGAAACCATGTTGAGGTTGTAAATGATGTGCTTAAAGAAGGAAAGCAGATTATCAAAGTATCGGCATTCCATAGGCCTTCAATCCGTCAGCTTGGTGAGACTAAACTCATCCCTGAGTGGAAGGATAAGGTAAAGGCTACAATGGCCGGAGAAGACTGGATTGATATGATGGATAAATCAGTTGATAAGGGAGCTGCCCTGGGATTTATCCAAAAGCTTTTTGACATTTCCCCAGAGGAAACAATGGTTTTCGGAGATAATAATAACGATACAGGTATGCTAGACACTGCTGTGCACAGTTATGCTGTTGAGACTGCTCCAGATGCTGTTAAGGAACACGCTAATAACATTTGCCCATCCTGGGGTGATAAGGGTGTTTATCAGGTTTTAGAGGAAATGTTTCCAGAGGAATAAAAAGAGCCTTGCGAGCTTAGCTCGCGAGGCTTTATTTTATTCCATCTTTAAATTGCTTCATCATTTCATTAGTAAGGCTGTATTCCAGGGGCTGAAGTTCTATATCTTCGCGAGATACCCACTGGGCATATTTAAGCTCGCTCTCATCCATGCTGATGGTGTCATCTCCATCTACATCACAGTAAAATCCCATTAGTATATCACTGGCAATACCCCAAGGTTGAGACTTATAGTATGTAATATTTTTTACATGAAGGCCGGTCTCTTCCAGAACCTCACGCTCAACAGTTTCTTCTATTGTTTCTCCGATTTCCGTAAAGCCTGCAACAAGCGCATTGTGTGCAAAGCCTGTGCGGTATTTGGTAAGAAGAAGCTTGTCACCATTTCTCACACCAACAATAACAGCAGGATTAATTCTTGGATATCTCACATGCCCACAGCTAGGGCACACTAAAGCTCTTTCTGTTTTAGAAAGCTCATTTTTATTTCCACACTTTCCACAGAATCTATTAGCTTCGTACCAATCAATTAGTTGAATAGCAGTATAGCTTGCAAACACATAATGCTTTGGATTGAGGTAATAATTTCTAAGCTGCTTCATAGTGTAAAAATCGAATCCATCAGGAATAACATCTTTTTCTTTATCAAAATCAGGAGCGTAGAAGAATTCCTCACCAGATACTTGGAATAGATAAATATAATTATTGTAGTCTTTTAAATCTTTAACGGTAGGAAATGCTATGGTTGCATTATCTTCGTCTATTTTAAGCAAAAACTTTCCAGCGTCATGGACTACTATAAGAGAATTGTCATTTACTTTAGCTGCAGGATTGTAGCTGTTATTTAGTTTTTTAGGATATATATCTTGAATCATAGGCACCTCTAATATTGTAATCTTTAATATGTATTATGGTGTTCTCGTTGGATTTGTCAATAAGTGTGGATGGTAGGGTGGGGGATTATAAAAGAGAACAGGATTAGCCATTAATAAACACTTCCAACCATTTTTTTATTGGAAAATACCTAAAAAAGTATACAATGTAATAAAAAGAAAAAGAGAGGATAGATTATGTACGATAAGATTTCAAGACTTTTAATGTATGGCGATTTAACAGAAGACAGCATTTTGTATCAGTTGGGACGAGCTATTGATAAGGTGGAATCAGGTGATTACAACAAGCGAGAGACAACAAGGGAAGTCAATGCCATTTCTAAGCGCCTTTTAATGCTCGCCACAGATTATGGTTTTGATGACAATCTTTGGCATAATTATCTTGCTTTCTATATTATTACCAATGAGAATCCATTTTCGCTGGTTACAGAAAAAACAGAAGTTAAGCCAGGTTCTGTTAATCATCTAGTTGAAAATGATTTTAGAATCCTAAAAGAGCTGTTTGATTACGATTTTTCAGCTTTGGAAAAGGAATTGGGAATAGAGGTCTTCTCCGTATTTACGAATTACAATTCTGTTCGCAAGAATCAGCAGATGTACAACAGAAACGTAAGTGAAAAGGTTAGAAAGCTTTCTAAGGAATTAGAAGCAGCTTCAGATGAAAAGGAATTCTTTACCGTAATTACGAATTTCTATAAGGCCTATGGTGTAGGTATGTTCGGTCTTAATAAGGCATTCCGTATAGAAGAGGTAGGGGTTAACGATATTCAGTTTGTCCCAATCAACAATATGGATGAAGTTGTTCTTGATGATCTTATCGGTTACGAATATCAAAAGCAGCAGCTTATCGCAAACACAGAAAGCTTTGTTCAGGGCAAGAAAGCTAATAATGTGCTACTCTTTGGTGATAGCGGTACTGGTAAATCTACCAGTATCAAAGCTATTGTTAATCAATATTATGACAGTGGCCTTAGAATGATAGAGATTTACAAGCATCAGTTTAGATATCTATCTAAGATTATTGCCAGCATCAAAAACAGAAATTATAAGTACATCATCTACATGGATGATTTATCTTTTGAAGAGCATGAGATTGAGTACAAGTTCCTTAAAGCTGTCATTGAAGGTGGCGTAGAGACTAAGCCTGATAATATCTTGATTTATGCAACATCAAATCGCCGTCATCTTATTAAAGAGACATGGAACGATAGAAATGATCAGGCAAATACAGATGACAGACATCACTCTGATACCGTAGAAGAAAAGCTTTCTTTAGTTCATAGATTTGGTGTAACGATCAGTTACTCAAAGCCAATGCAAAAGGAATATATTGAAATTGTTTTGGGGCTTGCTGCCCGTGCTGGTATCACTATGCCAGAGGAAGAGATTATTGCAAAGGCTAAGATCTGGGAAATGGAGCAGGGAGGTCTTTCTGGTCGAACGGCCCAGCAGTTCATTTATCATTTATTGGGGACTAAAGAGTAGAAAGGAATTGTTAGTCGGTTAATGGTAATAAAAGTACAAAATTTGGAAGATGAGCGACTAGACATCTTCACAAAATATAATGAGGCTCAGCTATATCATTATTTTGAACCCAATGGTGGCATTTTCATCGCTGAGACTCCAGAGGTGATAAAAAGAGCTCTTTCTCGCGGTGCTACACCTTTATGTTTTTTGGTAGAGGAAAAAGCATATGAGACAGATGTGGTCCAGGATTTGCTGGCTGATATTTCTGATGATGTAGAGATATTTACCGCAGAGCTAAGTGTTATAAACAAAATCACAGGCTTTAACTTGACAAGAGGAGTGCTGGCTGCCTGCATGCGCCCAAGTCTTCCAGCGGTCACAGATTTGCTCAAAGAATCAAGGCGAATTGCTATTCTAGAAGATGTTATGAATCCCACAAACGTAGGGGCAATTTTTAGATCTGCAGCAGCTCTTGGGGTGGATGGAATCATATTGACTCACGATAGCTCAGACCCATTTTATAGAAGGGCTGCCAGAGTAGCTATGGGCACAGTTTTTCAGGTTCCATGGACATATTTTGATAAAGGGTCTGATTACGTGACTACCCTTAAAAGTAATGGATTTAAAGTGGTATCTATGGCACTTAAGGATAATGCTATATCTTTAGCCGATCCTGTTTTAAAAAAGCAGGAGAAGCTCGCTGTTATCTTTGGTACGGAAAGTACAGGGATAAAGCAGGAGACTATTGATGCAAGTGATTTTGTTACTATTATTCCCATGCATCATGGTGTGGATTCTCTTAATGTTGCAGCAGCCAGTGCCGTAACCTTTTGGGAGTTATGTAAATAAATTTTTATGGAGGATGCTATATGGCAGGTGTTTTGCTTGGTATAGGTGTGGGCCCTGGAGACCCGGAAATGCTCACGCTTAAGGCTGTAAAGGCTATAAAAGAAGCAGATGTAATATGCTTACCAAGAGCTGATAAGGATAAGTGCAGGGCGTATCAAATTACGCTTCCTGTTGTTCCTGAAATAAAATATAAGAAGACAATTAGCATGGATTTTGAAATGACAAGGGATGAAGATCACCTAAAGGAAATCCATGAGGAATTCTATAATAAATACAAACAGCTGGTGCTGGATGGATATAATCTGGCTTTTCTAACAATAGGTGATCCAACAGTGTATTCTACCTTTGGATACATTATGAAGCTGGCCAAAAAAGATGGGATAGAGGTAGAGATAATAAATGGAATCACTTCCTTTTGCGGCTCAGCTGCATCCGCAGGTATAGTGCTTAGCGAGGCAGAAGAAAACATTCATATCATATCAGGCCAAGGAAATATCGAAGATGAATTAAAGCTGCCCGGAACCAAAATCATCATGAAAAGTGGAAAATATATTTCAGAGATAAAAGAAAAGCTTATCCCTTTAGAAGAAGCTGGCAAGATTAGCGTTAATGCTGTAATTGATTGTGGAATGGAAACCGAAGAGATATTTACAAGTGCTATGACCATTCCAGATGATTCTAAATATATGATGACGATAATTATAAAAGAAAAATAGGAGAAGATGTATGAAATTTGTAATTCAAAGAGTAAATGAGGCGTCAGTTGCGGTTGATGGAAATGTAATTGGTAAGATTGGCAAGGGCTTTTTAGTATTGATAGGAGTATGCGATTCAGACACAAAAGAAATTGCAGATAAAATGGTAAAAAAGCTATTAGGGCTTCGTATTTTTGATGATGAGAATGATAAGATCAATTTATCATTAACAGATGTAGGAGGAGAGCTGTTGTTAATTTCGCAGTTCACCCTTTATGCTAATTGCAAAAAAGGATATCGCCCATCTTTTATAGAGGCAGGTGCTCCTGATATGGCTAATGAAATGTATGAATACATTATTGAAAAATGCAGGGAACAATTCCATGTAGAAACTGGAGAGTTTGGTGCAGATATGAAAGTATCATTGCAAAATGATGGGCCATTTACCATCGTGCTGGATTCGGCAGAAATATGCTAAAAATGAACACCCGGAGGCTGTGAGCCATCCGGGTGTTTGATTAATGAAATGAAAATATGCAGAAGATGGGACTTGAACCCACACGATATTGCTACCACAGGCACCTGAAGCCTGCGCGTCTGCCAATTCCGCCACTTCTGCGCGCATAAAGTATTCTATAGAATTTCTACTTTTAAGTCAAGGGGGTTGTTTTTTGGGTATTATTACTATTATCCTTAAACCGTGAGGCCTTACTTAAAATTCAATACTAAATTATTCACAAAACATTTAACCGAACATTGAAATATCTGACAAAAATAAAATATATTCATTAATTGACTTGCAATTTATTGGTATCACGATATAATAGACTTATCAAATGACAGAAAAATATTTTTTTAGAAAGGGAGGTATAGACCACCAGAGAATTAAATTCAATTTTTTGTAATCGATGAAATTTAGGAATTGGAGGTACGGACCACCAGACAAGTAAGTTTAGTAATTATTTAAAATCTAGTGAATGGAGGTATAGTCCACCAGAGAATTAAGATTTTACACGCGACAAATTTGAAGTTATAAAAATAAAAGAGACTGAGAGGTATAGACCATTGGGATCGATATTAAGGGGCGGCACCAGTTAGGAATCAGGTGATTTCGAATTGGTGTCGTCCGTTTGTTATGTTTACCTTCAATAGCTATAATGGACAGAAACATGATTGTGTCAGAATATTCTGATTTAGCGTGTAAAAATACGACACTTTAATTTGAGAAAAAGTGTTGACGTATGGGTATATGGATGCTATTATATACGAGTCGTCGCGAGAGAGTAATCAATCGAAAGACATGCGGAAGTGTCGGAACTGGCAGACGAGCAAGACTAAGGATCTTGTGATCATTGCGATCGTGTGGGTTCAAGTCCCATCTTCCGCATTAACAAAGAGCTGAGGCAAGTGTCTCAGCTCTTTTTTGTTTTATAGGGCAGAAGATATCAATCAAAGGTTAATAAAATAAAAAAATATCTTTATAAAAAAAGGATATCCTTTTTTTTCTCGTAATATGTCTTATAGGAGTCTCGATTAATGCTAATGAGGGAGGCAAAAATGAGCACAATACGAGAAATGATTGAGCAGATGGAGAGGGAAACACTTAGCCCTTATGCCACACTCAATGAAAATTCACGTGGACGTGAAAAGGACGAGGCACAATGTGATATCAGACCTCTATTTCAGAGGGATAGGGACAGAATTCTTCACAGTAAGGCTTTTCGCCGTCTGAAGAATAAAACACAAGTATTTCTTACTCCTCAGGGTGATCACTATAGAACGCGATTATCTCACACATTAGAAGTTTCACAGAATGCTAGAACTATTGCAAAGGCTCTTAGACTCAATGAAGATTTGGTAGAAGCTATAGCTCTGGGACACGATTTAGGGCACACACCTTTTGGACATGCAGGAGAAGCGCAGCTTAATGAGATGTGCTCTACTGGGTTTGTGCATTCTGAGCAAAGTGTCCGCATAGTAGAAAAGCTTGAAAAGGGTGGTCAAGGCCTTAATCTTACATGGGAGGTTAGGGATGGAATTCGTAATCATCAGACTAGCGGTCATCCATCCACTCCAGAAGGTCAGATTGTCAGGTTATCTGATAAAATCGCTTATGTAAACAGTGATATTGATGATGCCATCAGAGCGCATATTCTTACGGAGGAGGATATTCCTCTCGAAATCAGAAAGACTCTTGGTATGACATCAGCAGTTCGTTTGGACACATTGATTCATGACGTTATCATTGAAAGCACTGATAGCCCAATAATCAAAATGTCTCCTGAAATCGAGGAGGCTATGTCAGAACTGCGCAAATTTATGTTTGCAAATGTATATAAGGATTCTGTGGCAAAGGTGGAAGAAGTAAAAGCTAAGAGAATGATTAGAGAATTGTATGAATATTACACTGATCATTTTACAGAGCTGCCAGAAAGATATCGCGCCATGGAAGATGAAGGCACCAGCCAGGAAAGAATTATATGCGACTATATTTCCGGAATGACCGATCAGTATTGCATTACCAAGTTTAATGAATACTTTATGCCTAAGGCATGGGTCGTAGACGGATTCTAATACAAGGGAGAATAAATGCCTTATTATTCAGAGGAAATCATCGAAGAGGTCCGCTCCAAGACGGACATAGTGGATGTTATTTCCAGATATGTTAATTTACAAAAAAAGGGCAGCCAGTATTTTGGATTATGCCCCTTTCATAATGAAAAGACAGGCTCATTTTCTGTAAGCCCACAGAAGCAGATGTATTACTGCTTCGGATGTGGAAAGGGTGGAAATGTTTTTAGCTTTTTAATGGCATACGAAAACATGACCTTTAAGGAAGCACTTGAGGAGCTGGCTCCTAGATGCGGCGTTACGCTTCCTCATAGGGAGCTTACCTATCAGGAAAGACAGCAGGCTGACAGACGCAGTCGATTATTTCAGATTAATAAAGAAGCGGCTGCCTACTATTTCAAAATGCTTCGTTCACCTGAAGGCGAAAATGCAATGGCTTATTTTAAGAAGAGAGAGCTTTCTTCGGATACGCTAAACAAATTTGGTTTAGGGTGTACTAACAGATATTCTGATTCTTTATACAAATATCTTCGTGGCAAGGGCTACGATGATAATATACTTAAGGACTGCGGTCTTATCACCATCGATGAAAAACGTGGTGGTCATGATAAATTCTGGAACAGAGCAATGTTTCCTATTGCAGATGCCAATGGCAAGGTTGTTGCCTTTGGTGGAAGAGTAATGGGGGATGGAGAGCCTAAATATCTAAATTCTCCGGAGACAGAGATTTTCAACAAATCAAGAACTCTTTTTGGACTTTATTTAGCTCGCTCCACAAGAAGAGAATATTTTATATTGTGCGAAGGCTATATGGATGTTATATCACTGCATCAGGCAGGCTTTGACAACGCCTTGGCTTCCTTGGGTACGGCACTCACAGAAGGGCATGCCGGCATGCTAAAGCGATATCAAAAGGATGTCTATCTTAGCTATGATTCAGATGGTGCTGGTCAAAAAGCGGCACTTCGTGCTATTCCGATTCTTAAAAATGCAGGCATTTCCTGCAAGGTCATAAATATGACACCATACAAGGATCCGGATGAGTTTATAAAAGCTCTTGGTGCAGATGAATACGAAAAGCGTATTCAAAATGCTGAAAATAGTTTTATGTATCAAATCAGAATGTTGGAAAAGAACTATGATTTGACAGATCCTGAAAAAAGGTCTGACTTCCAAAAGGAAGTTGCCAGGAGGATTGTTACAGAGTTTCCAACTCAGCTGGAGCGAGAAAACTACACTGAAGCAGTTGCGGCCAAGTTCAATATTCCGAGAGATGCTCTTGGCAAATACATCATAGAGCTTGGACAGTCTGGCATTACAGTCAAAAGCAGCAATGCGGCTTCAGAAGCTAGGAAAAGCGTGCAAAAGCCTAAGGATGATGGAATGAAGATGTCCCAGAGGCTACTTCTAACCTGGCTTGTTGAACAAACTGATATTTACCGCAAAATCAAGGATTACGTTAGTCCAGATGATTTTGAAGACGGTGTATATAAAAAGGTTGCTTTTGAGGTTTTTGATAGCCTTGAAAAGGAGCAAAAAGTTGATACCGCCAGAATAGTTGATATGTTTATGGAAGAAGAGGAACGCAACACTGTTGCAGCCCTGTTCAACACAACTGTTGGCGAACTCACTGACAACACAGATCTGAGCAAAGCTCTAAAAGAGACTTTGATAAGGATAAAGAAAAATTCTTTGCAGATGGCGAAGAATAATGGAACAGATTTGAAAACTTTGCGTGAAGGTAAGGTAAAACTTCAAAAATTAGAGCGCATTGAAATTTCAATATAGAAAGGAAACAAAATGGCAAAAAAGAAGGTTGACGAGTTAATTGAGAATGGAGATTTAAATGCTGCAGCTGAAGCATTTTTAGCAGAGGCTGAGGAAGATTCTCTCGAGGAAGCTGATGAGTCTGATGCAGATGACAAAGATGTTGATTTTGGCGACATTGAGGAAATCACAGCAGAAGATCTTGAGTTTAATGAGCACGACTTCGACAACATTGATGAGACTGAAGACGATGATGATGTAGATGAGTTTTTAGCATCAGTAGGTGCTAAGACATCTATTGATGAAGATGAAGACGATGATGATACAGATGATGAAGATTCATTTGGAAGTGATGAGCTTGATTCAAAGGTTGCAGAGCTTGTTAAGATTGCAAAATCACAGAAGAGCATCATTGAAGATTATGAAATCACAGAGTTCTTAAAGGATTACAAAATCGATGCTAAGCAGATGGAGCGTATCCTTACACACCTTGATAAGAAGGGAATTGATGTAAACTTCTCATCAGGTCCATCTGATGCTTTACTTCTCGCTAGCGATGACGAGGATATCGAAGATATCGATATGTCAGTGCCTGATTCAGTCAGCATTGAAGATCCTGTTAGAATGTACCTTAAGGAAATCGGTAAGGTGCCACTTCTTTCAGCAGAAGAAGAGGTTGAGCTTGCTCAGCGTATGGAAGATGGAGATCAGGTAGCTAAGAATAAGCTTGCTGAGGCAAACCTTCGTCTTGTTGTTTCTATTGCTAAGCGTTATGTAGGACGTGGTATGCTTTTCCTTGATTTGATTCAGGAAGGTAACCTTGGTCTTATGAAGGCTGTAGAAAAGTTCGATTATCACAAGGGATACAAGTTCTCTACATATGCTACATGGTGGATTCGCCAGGCTATCACACGTGCTATTGCCGATCAGGCTCGTACAATCAGAATTCCTGTACATATGGTAGAAACAATCAACAAACTTATCAGAGTTTCTAGACAGTTACTACAGGAGTATGGCCGCGAACCGACTCCAGAGGAAATCGCAGAGGCTATGGGAATCACAGTTGATAGAGTACATGAGATTCTCAAGATTTCTCAGGAACCAGTTTCTCTTGAAACACCTATCGGTGAAGAGGAAGATAGCCATTTGGGAGACTTCCTTCCAGATGAGAACGTTCCAGTACCAGCAGAGGCTGCTACATTCACACTTTTGAAGGAACAGCTTCACGAAGTGCTTGATACTCTTACAGAGCGTGAGCAGCGTGTACTTATCCTTAGATTTGGTCTTGAGGATGGTAAGGCTCGTACACTTGAAGAGGTTGGTAAGGAGTTTAACGTTACTCGTGAGCGTATTCGTCAGATTGAGGCCAAGGCTCTTAGAAAGCTTCGTCACCCAAGCCGAAGCAGAAAATTAAAGGATTACTTAGATCAATAAACAGAATCGACATAAATAAATGGTAAAATTATCGGAAAGATTACAAATTATATATGGAATGGTGCCTGAGTGCGATGTCATTTGCGATGTAGGATGTGACCATGGTTATCTTGCTATAGCACTTTTAGAAGGTGCCGTAGCATCACATGCTATTGCGATGGATGTCAACAAAGGCCCTCTTAATTCAGCTAAGGAAAACGTTGAGCTTTATGGATTGTTAGACAAAGTAGATTTTAGATTGTCAGATGGTCTTAAAAAGCTTGCGGTATCTGAAGCTGACACCATATGTATTTGTGGTATGGGCGGCGCCCTTATTACTAGAATACTTGATGCAGGCATTGAAGTGGCTAAAAGTGCCAAAACACTTATACTAGAGCCACAATCTGAATACGATAAGCTAAGAGAGTTCTTAGTGCGTAATCATTTTTCAATTTTGGATGAAGAGCTTTGCATTGAAGAAGGTAAAATCTATCCGATTATAAAGGTTTGCTATACACCTGATTCATCGGCTGTTTTATCGGCAGCTGAATTGATGTATGGCCCAGTTATCATTAAAAAGAAATTGCCATTATTCAAGCGTCTTCTTGAAAAGAACAAAAATGAATACTTATCAATTCTAGATAAGCTAAGCTTGCAAAAGAATATAGCAGAGGGTTCACCTATACAAAAAAGAATCGATGAGCTTAAGGAAAATCTTTCAATCATCGATAATCTTACCGGAGAAATGGAGGGGTAGCCATGGCTAAAGTAATCATTAACGGAAAAGAAGAGACTTATAAAGATGGCACAAGCTTAATTGAGATTGCTGCACTTCATAAGGATGATTACAAGGACGACATTGTTCTTGCTAAGTATAATGGAAGTCTTACAGAATTAGGTAAGACTGTAAATGAAGATGCCGAAATTCAGTTTTTGACTACAGCGGATAAAGATGGAAGAAGAGCTTACAGAAGAAGCGTTGTATTTCTTTTACAAAGGGCTCTTATGCAGGTTTATCCACACCCTGAACATGCCTACTTAAGAGTAGAACATTCTCTTGGACAGGGAGATTTCTGTACATTTGATGGTGTTGAGGAAATCACAGAAGAAAAGATAGAGGAATTGAAAAAGGTTATGCATAATCTTGTTGAAAAGGATATTCCTCTTGAAAAATATTCAATCAAAACCAGTCAGGCTAGAGAGATGTTCCATGAGTTTAATATGATAAACAAGGAACAGCTCTTGAAGTATCGCAACAGCTCAAGCATCAATATTTACAACTTAGATGGCTGTAAAGATTATTTTTACGGATACATGGTTCCATCAACTGGCTGTTTGGGATATTTTGATTTACTGAAATTTGAAAATGGAATTATGCTTATGTTCCCTAATGCCAACAAGCTTACAGGGGACACAAGAAAAGTAGCTGAATTCACACGCCCTATGAAGCTTTTCTCGGTTCAGCAGGCTGCTTCACGTTTTGGAAAAACAATGGGAGTGCCTACAGTTGGTGCTTTAAATGAAGCGATAACTACAGGCAGGATAAAAGATATTGTTTTATCCCAAGAAGCTATTATGGAGCGAAACATTGGTGAATTAGCTCGTACTATTGTTGATAGAAAGGATGTTAAATTTGTCATGATGGCAGGTCCATCTTCATCTGGCAAAACTACATTTTCTCATAAGCTTTCAGCACAGCTTAGAGCTTTGGGATGTGTTCCACATCCAGTACCACTTGATGATTTTTACTTGAACCGTGATCAAATGCCTATAGATGAATATGGCGAAAAGGATTTTGAGTCAATTGAAGGCCTTGATGTTCCATATTTCAATGAATGCATGGTTAAGCTCCTCAAAGGAGAAAGAGTGCTCCTGCCTAACTTCAACTTCAAGACAGGCAAGCGCGAATACAATGATCATTACATGCAATTAGGCAAAAATGATATTCTTGTTATTGAGGGTATCCACGGACTGAACGATAGAATGAGCTCTGCTCTTCCAGCAGAAAGCAAATACAAGATTTATTTGTCAGCATTAACACAGCTTTCTATCGATGAACACAATCCTCTATCAACAACAGATGGAAGATTGATTCGAAGAATTGTCCGCGATTCAAGAACACGTGCCACATCTGCGGCTGAGACCATTGCTATGTGGGATTCAGTTAGAAGAGGAGAAGAAAAATACATCTTCCCATTCCAGGAAAAAGCAGATTATTTGTTCAACACGGCTTTAATTTACGAGATGGCTGTGCTAAAATTATATGTCGCGCCTCAGCTTTATGCCATAGAGCCAGATCATCCTATGTATCCTGAGGCAAAAAGACTTATTAAACTATTAGATTACTTTATTCCTATGGCACCAGATTATATTCCTAATAATTCTCTGGTTCGTGAATTTATAGGAGGAAGTTGCATACTTTAATTATTTATGGGCTAGATGAGTAGTCGCTGCCTTATTGTAATGATAGGGGAGAGGAAAGTCCGGGCTTCATAGGGCAAGGATGCCAGCTAACGGCTGGTGGAGGCAACTCCAAGGATAGTGCAACAGAAAGAAACCGCTAAAAGGTGAAATTAGTAAGGGTGGAAAGGCGGTGTAAGAGACCACCGTATCATTGGTAACAATGATAGCCATGTAAACCCCATCCGAAGCAAGTTCTAAACAGCGCGTACGCGGCCCGCCAGCGCTAGGTTGAACGCTTGAGGCCATTGGCGACAATGGTCCTAGATAGATGACTACTTTAAAAGACATAACCCGGCTCACAGTCTAACCCATTTAATAAAATTATTATGTTAGAGTTTTGCATTGCAAAACTCTTTCTTAATGTAAAGGCAAATTTAATTTTCAGAATATAGGACATTTTTTACAAAAAAGATAATTCTATTTTAATTTTTAGTAGGAATTATTAACGAATGTGAATTTTCTGTGTATTTAAGCCATTTTTCGTGATATAATATAACCATACAGCGTGATGAATACGCAATTTAGATTTAGGGGAATAGAGTTGTGGAGGTACCGGTTGTTATGTTTTAGAAGGATGGTGAAAAATGGAATATCAAGTAGGCGATTATTTAGTTCATGAGGGTAGTGGTGTATGTCAGATAGAAGATATCGATGACATGGAGCTTATGGGCAAAGGTTCTCGCAAGACTTACTACTGTATGGCGCCTGTATTTAAGGCAGGGGCAAAGGTATTTACTCCAATTGTTGGCTCTACAGTAAGGCTACGTCCGGTAGCAGAAGTAGAGGCTATTACTAGAATTCTTGACAATATTGACGACATTGAGTGTATCCAGGAGCCAAACGAGAGGGCTCTTCAGGAAAAAATCAAAGAGGTTATGGCTGAATTCACTCCAGAGGCTATGGCACGTGTGGTAAAGACAGTGCTTATCAGAAAATGGAGCCGTTTAGCTGCCGGCAAGAAAGTTATGGCGATGGATGAGAAAATCCTTAATCTTGCTGGAAGAAAGCTATACGAAGAAATGGCATTTGCTTTGGGCAAAGATGTTTCTTATGCACAGCATACATTTGAGGAAGCAGTTAAATCTCATTCAGACAATACATTATTAATAGGTGCATAACACATGATAGCTTATAAAGCGCTTTCAGAACGTATTAAAAATAATAATGGTCTTGTTAAAGTAATCAATTTGCTTGACAAGGCCATTACTTATATTACAGTTATTTTCTATATTTCATATCTTATCTATGGATTATTTTGCATTGAGAGGGATGGAGGGCTTCTCTTGTATAGAAGCGTGATTGTCCCTTTTGTTTCGTTTACCATAGTCAGCATATACAGAAAACTTGTCAGTTCACCAAGACCATACGAGGTATATGATTTTGTCCCTGTTCTTGTAAAGGATACAAAGGGAAAAAGCTTCCCTAGCAGACATGTTTTTTCTATATTTATCGTTTCATTCACTATTATGCAAACATCTATCCCTTTAGGTGCATTGATTTCAGTGGCCGGTGTGGCACTTGCGGTAATTAGAGTAGTTGGCGGTGTTCATTTTATCAAAGATGTTATCGCTGGATTTGCAATGGCTGCAATCATTTCAATTGTATGTTATGGGATTTTGTGTGGCGTTTTTGGGTCTCTTATGCTACCATTTTAAGTAGATATTAAATAGGGAGTCATATATGAGAAGAAATGCAAAAAGGGCATTGGCGTATCTTTTTAGCATCCTCGGTACAGTTTTGGGGCTGTACGTAGGAGGATATTGGTTGTTTGCCAGGCCTGTATATTGGTTAGTTACTGGTTTTACCGCTAGTACTCTTACAGCCAGTATTCTAATTATCAATATTTTTAAGATTTTTATCGCATCTACCGTAGGCGGGGGCATATGGTGTATATGTGATATTATAGCTAGCTTCTTTAGAGACGACCCTAGAGATGACTAATTAAAGATTTTAAAAATTGGGAGGTAGTAGTGATGACTGGAAACGTAATTGTGGGACAATCAGGCGGACCGACCGCCGCAATCAACTCTTCTTTGGCAGGAGTTATTAGGACAGCAAAGGATCGTGGGGCAGGAAAGATTTATGGAATGCTTCATGGTATCAAAGGACTTATGGAAGAGGACTACATTGACCTTTCCGATTTTATCAAGAATGATTTGGATGTAGAACTTCTTAAACGTACACCAGCAGCTTATTTAGGCTCATGCCGATTCAAGCTTCCTGAAATCCACGAGGATATGGAGACGTACGAGAAAATCTTCGCTATTCTTAACAAGCTCGAAATCGAAGCTTTGATTTACATAGGTGGTAATGATTCTATGGATACCATCAAAAAGCTTTCAGATTATGCAATTATCACAGGTTCACAAATTAGATTTATAGGATGCCCTAAGACTATCGATAACGATTTAGCTCTTACAGATCATACACCAGGTTTTGGTAGTGCAGCTAAATACATCGGTACATCTGTAAAGGAAATTATCAGAGATGGCCACTGTCTTGAGTATGACAAGGGACTTGTTACTATCGTTGAAATTATGGGACGTAATGCAGGATGGCTCACAGGCGCTTCAATCCTTGCAAAGGGAGAAGATTGTGAAGGCCCAGATTTGATTTATTTACCAGAGGTTCCATTTGATGTTGAAAAATTCAAAGAGAGAGTTGAAAAGCTGTTAAAGCAGCAGCATTCAGTTGTTATCTGTGTTTCTGAAGGTATTCACACTAAAGATGGCAAATATGTTTGTGAGCTTGGAAGCAACGTAGAATTCGTAGATGCATTTAACCATAAGCAGCTGACTGGTACAGCATCATATCTTTGCAATTATATTGGTCGTGAACTTGGATGTAAGACAAGAGCTATTGAGCTTTCAACACTTCAACGTGCAGGCTCTCATTTAGCATCTCGTATCGATATCCTTGAAGCATATCAGGTAGGTGGTGCAGCTGTGCTTGCAGCCGACGAAGGTGATACAGGTAAGATGGTTACTCTTACTCGCCATTCTGATGACCCTTACCAGTGCGGTACAGAGGTTAAGGATGTGCACAAGATTGCTAATGATGAAAAGCTTGTTCCCAGAAATTGGATTACACATGATGGTACATATGTGACAGAGGCTTTCATTACCTATGCTAAGCCATTGATTCAGGGCGATGTGGCTCCAATCATGGTAGATGGTATTCCACGTCACATTTGCAGACCTGTTAAAAAAGCAAAGTAATACTATTTGTATTGGGAGGTAGGATATGCAGGTTTTTCATGGTACTATTATCACATGCGATGAGAATAATACTATAGCAAATTACTTAGTTGAGAGGGAAGGAAGAATCGCCTATATTGGTGATACCCTTCCAACCCAGTACGAGGTTGTTCCTCCAATAGAATTGGGGAACAATGTGGCGTTGCCGGCATTTGTAGATACCCATACGCATTATTCTGGTTTTTCCATCTTGCATAAGCTGTTTCCTATCAATGATACAGATTCTAATTCTAAAATATTAGAGCAGCTTAAAGATTATGCTGAAAATACCAGAGAAAACATAATAGTAGGATTTGGTGCCACAGAGTTTTCTGTTTCAGAAGGATATCTGTTATTAAGAGAGCAGATGGATAAGGCCTGTCCAGATAAGCCTGCACTGATAATCAAGCATGACGCTCATTCTGGTGTTGCTAATAGCATGTTTATCGAAACGGTTAAATCCAAAATTGAAAATCTCAGAGGCTTTAACCCTGAGACAGGTGAGCTAAGACAGGAGGCATTTACAACTGCCTGCGAATTCGTTTCTCATGGCCTGTCTACCAAAAAGGTTATAGACTCAATGGTGGAAACTACAGACTTTTTGGCTAGCAAGGGTATTGGTCTTATCTGCTCGGCAAGTGGATTAGGATTTATACGTGATTATGATTTTGATATGGAGCGTTCTGTTGCCAAAGGACTTGATAACGGAATGCAGATAAGGGTTGCTTATCAATGTTCCAATGTAGATAAGATTGCAAAAAAAGACATGAATCGAGTTGTATTTGCAAATCTCGATGGAACATTTTCTAATCAGGATGCTTCTCTTATAGATTCATATTCAAATGCATCACATAAGGGTGTTTCATACTATGATGATGTGGATGTTCAAAAGTTCTGTGTAAATGCCAATAGGGCAGGATACCAGATTGCGTTGCATGCAGTTGGTGATGCTGCTTTTGAACAAGCAGTCAATGCTATAGCTATGGCTCTTGAGGATTACCCAAGATATGACCACAGACATATCATATTGCATGGTTCATTGCCTACCAAGCGAAGCTTAAAGATATGTAGCAAATACAACATTATGATTTCGGCGATGCCATCATTGCTATCTCATATTGATGGCGTTGATGAGTTTATCAAGAATATGCTCTCAGAAGAGCGCTATAGTTTTGTTAATCCACTTCGCACAATTACTGATGCAGGCATAAAGGTTTGTTTCAATTCTGATGCACCAGCCACTGATCCAAATCCGATTATGTGGATACACGATGCTTGCAACAATAAAAATGTTGATGAATCAGTTTCTGTGTATGAAGCTCTTAGAATGGCTACATATAATGGAGCATTATCATTGTTTGATGAAAAAGAGCGAGGAACTCTTGAAATGGGAAAGAGTTGCGATTTAGTAGTGCTTGACGGCAACCCATACGAGGTTCCTGTTAATGAGTTATGCAAGTTAAATGTTGCAGAGCTTTATCTTAAAGGCAAACCATATCAGCGATCAAGAACAGGCTCAATGGCTACCATGCTTCGAGGCATGTTCCCGCAGTAATTAAACTAATTAAATGAGCTCGTAGGCATCAAGCTAATTTCTTACTCAAGCGAAGCTTTCCATGCGAAGCAAAGTAAGATAATGCTTGTAGCCGTAACGAGCGGATTACATGAGGTATAAATGGCATTATCAATAGTAGTTGGTAGTTCGGGTAGTGGTAAATCCACTACCCTTTATTCAAGGATAATAAAAGAATCAATTGAAAATAAGGATAAGAATTTTCTTATCATAGTTCCTGAACAGTACACAATGTCTACTCAGCGTTTGCTGGTTCAGATGCATCCAAACAAGTGCATTATGAACATAGATGTTTTGTCCTTTAATAGATTGGCATATAGAGTATTTGAGGAGCTTGCAGCAGGTGTAAATGCAGTACTTGATGATACCGGAAAATCACTTGTTGTACGAAAGATAATTAATAATCATCTAAAAGAACTCAAAACCTTAAGTAAGAATATAACTAAAATTAGCTATATAACGCAGGTGAAGTCACTTATCTCCGAAATGACTCAGTATAATATAACAGCTGATAAATTAAAAGAGATGATTGCCAGCCCTGCAATGTCTGAAAGTTTCAGGAGAAAAGCCTCGGATTTGTTAGTTTTATACGAGGCTTTTTTGGACTTTATTAATGGAAAATATGTTACCACAGAGTCAATTCTGTCTACACTTAATGAGCTATTAGATGATTCTAAGATTGTACAGAATTCTACGGTAGTTTTAGATGGATTTACAGGATTTACCCCAATTCAGTATCAACTTGTGGAGCACATGCTTGATATATGTGACGAGGTTGCTGTAACCATAACAGCTGATGAAGAAGCATCCCTTCTGGAGGATAAGGGAGAGGATGCTTTATTTTCCATGTCTTCAGAATTTGCATTAAAGCTGAATAAGCTTGCAAAGCGCAAGCAGGTTGAAATCAATCCGATAATGATGATTTCAGCAGATAACGGTTGGTTATCAAATAATAGTGTATTGAGTCACTTGGAAAGAAATATCTTTCGCGACAATTGCAAGGCTTATGAAGGGGACGATGCTAAAGATTCAATAGTGCTCACTAGCTGTCGAAGCATACGAGATGAGCTGCGTTATACGGCCATCCAGATTAATCGTTTGGTGAGACAGGGAATGCACTATAAGGACATTGCTGTTGTTACACCAAATCTAGAAACATATCGCTATTTGGCGGCAGAGATATTTTTTGAGTACAACATACCTTACTTCATTGATGCCAAAACAGAAATCTTGTTTTCACCTATGTCTGAAGCTTTGGCAGCGGTATTTGACATTTTTGAAAGAGATTTTAGAAGAGAAGATGTGTTTAGATTCCTCAGATCTGGAATGGTTGATATTCCAGTGGAGGACATAGATTTTTTGGAAAACTACCTGATTTCTACCGGTATAAGAGGCAAGAAAAAGTATTTCCATCCATTTGCCATCCGTTCTAATCAGTTTTCTGAGGATGAAGATTTGCTAAAGGTAAATCAAATCAGAGAATCCATCATAAAGCCATTTATGGAATTGGATAAGCAGCTTTCAGACAAAAATCTGAATGTACGAATCATTGCAGTGGCTTTATATAATTTTATGGTTACTTTTGATTTTGAAGGCAAGCTCAAACAACGCGGCCAAATGTATGAAGATAAAAATGAGACTGTCAGAGCGAAGGAGTACAGCCAGGTTTACCAGGTCATTATGGATATTTTTGACAAGTTGGTAGGCATTTTGGGCGATGAACCTATGGCGTTAAAGGAATTCCATGACATATATGAAGCAGGATTATCTGCAGCTTCAATTGGTGTCATCCCACCTGCAAATGATAGTGTGATTTTGGGAGATATTGAACGTACCAGATTATCCAATATAAAGGTGCTGTTTTGTATGGGAGCTTCAGACGATTCAATTCCTAAAAAAGTCGAAAATGGTGGTATTTTGTCTCAGTTAGAACGAGAACAGCTTTTAGCATTAGGCTTTGAACTTGCACCTAGTGACAGGCAAAAATCATTTAGACAGCGCTTTTATCTATATTTAATGCTCACAAAGCCAAATGAAAGGCTTTATATTACAATGCCACGAGTAGATGGCGAGGGAAAAGGTGTTAATCCATCATATTTAATTGATACAATTAAAAAATTATTCCCAGGTCTTACATTAAACGAAATTATTGAGTTTTCACCAGAGGATAAGATGCTATCAAAAACAAGCTGTCTTACTTATTTGACAGAGCTTTTGAACAAGGCTGTAACATTTGGGTTTGACGCCTTATCAGCAGAAGAACACAGGCTGCTTAGCCAGCTTATAGCTTGGGCAAAGAAGAATGAGGAAGAAGCACTTAATCTTTTGATAGAAGGTGCATTTTACGAGCACAAAAAGGAAAGCTTTTCTCAGGATGTAATGCTTGCTGTAAATGAGGCATTAAATGAAGATGAGATAATATCAGGCTCAATATCTAAGTTCGAGTTATACAACGAATGCAGCTACAAATATTTCCTTACATATGTCTTAAAGCTTAAAGAACGAGAACAGTTCGAGCTTTCAAGTATCGACATGGGCAACTTCTATCATGAGGCCATTGAGAGATATTCGCAGGCTTTAAAGGAGGATGGCAAGACCTTTAGAGAGGTTACAGAAGCCGAGCGGGAAAAGTATATTGATGTTGCAATTTCCCAGACGTTTGAAAGCATGGCAAAGGTAGCCACCTTGGAGGATTACACTCAAAGATACATCGTGGAGAGTATGAAGGACACATTAAGATATGTGGTTCAGGTAATCACTCTGCAGGTTTCAAGAGGTGAGTTTGAGCCGGAGATGTTTGAAGAAGAAATAACTTCAAAGATATATTCATTAGAAACAGATGAGCAGCTTGCAAATCTCAAGGGAAAGGTTGATAGAATCGATTTAACGGCATCAGATGATAAGGCTGTTAGAATCATAGATTACAAATCAAGCGGTCATAAGCTTGAATTAAGTGAATGCTATTATGGATTATCTTTACAGCTTCCAATATATATGGGTGTTGTAATAGACAAGCTAAAAGAAAAATATCCAAATACAGCATTTCATCCTTCTGCAATGCTTTATTATGAACTTGCAAATAAGTTTTTAGAGACTTCGGCAGATAGCAAGAGTGCCGAAGAAGAGCGAGTAAAGCAGAACAAAATGGAAGGTCTTTTATCTCTTGAGGAAGATGATTTAAGGGCTAATGATTCTACGGTAGGACTGGGAGATGGTCAGACTAAAGAATCATCAATTGTACCTTATGGAATAAAGGCAGGAGGAGATTTATCTGCCAAAACAAATGCTGTTAGCAGGCAGGATATGCAAACAGTAATAGATTACTCTATGCTATCTGCATCGAAGACGGCTGAAAGAATAATTGAAGGCGAGTTTGAACCATCACCTGCCCGTTTAGGGACACACATCGATGCCTGCAGATATTGTAATTACAGTAGCATATGTCACTTCAACGAAAATGAAGCTGGGTTTAATGCCAGGGATTTGGCGAAGGCAAAAGACAATTCGGAAATAATAGAATTAATGAAAAAGGAATTAGGAGAGGATACCAGTGGCACTGACTAAGGAACAGGAGCTTGTAAAAAATACAAGAGGTAAAAATATGCTTGTTAGCGCTGCAGCAGGCAGCGGCAAGACTTTTGTATTGGTAGAGCGAATTATATCTGAAATACTGGATGAGAAAAATGGAATAGATGTAGATCAAATCCTGGTGGTTACCTTCACAAATGCAGCAGCGGCAGAGATGAAGGACAGGATTCGTCAAGCTATAGAAAAAGCAATCCTATCAAATAGCAGCAGTGCCAGAATCCGTACCCAGGCCACACTTATTCATAGCGCTCATATCCGTACCATTGATAGTTTTTGCAATTGGATTGTTAAAAACTACTTTTATGAAATTGATATGGATCCTTCCTTTAGAATCGGTCAGACTGGTGAGTTGAAAATGTTGGATGATAATGTGTTCAACGATCTTTTGTCATCCAAACTTGAAAACCCAGATGAGGATTTTAAGCTTCTGGCAGATGCTTATATAAGTGGAAGAAATATTTCCACATTAAAGGATATGGTGCATGAGCTTCACAAGAAGGCTCAAAGCTATGCTTGGCTCGACGAGTGGTATGACAATGCTCTTAAACTGTATGATATCGATACTGTTGAAGCGCTGGCAGATTCTGAGCTTGCAAAAGAAATTGTTAAACTGACTGATACTTTTCTGGAAAAGCCTATAGCTCAATTAGAGCGATTCATATCTTTATATAATGGAGATTGTAAAAGCGATGATGCCACACAGCTGTCTCAT
Organism: Pseudobutyrivibrio sp. MD2005; assembly: GCF_000621865.1. Taxonomy (GTDB): domain Bacteria; phylum Bacillota; class Clostridia; order Lachnospirales; family Lachnospiraceae; genus Pseudobutyrivibrio. The sequence goes on along the minus strand of NZ_JHXE01000012.1, from coordinate 29,796 downwards.
GAGCTTGCATTGTTGAAACGCATTTTTGAAGCATCAAGTTATGTGGATAAGTATGAAGCTATCAATAATACAAGCTTTGCGGCAAGGCTTGGTACAAAGGGAACAGTACTGAATGATGATGATATAAAACGAGCAAGAGCACTGCGCGCATTATATAAAGAAATAACAAGATCTCTTCAGGAATCATATTACTCTGTAAATCTAGAGAGTATGGTAAGGGATATTTCATTTGTTAAAAGGCAGGCAGAAGCATTACTGAAGTTTGCAAAGGCGTATTCCGAAGCGCTTCTTTTGGAAAAGAAGCAACGCAATATTTTTGATTTCAATGATATTGAGCATATGGCACTTGAAATACTCAGGGACAAGGATTCTGAGGCCCACGAAAAACGTCCTGTTGCCATTGAGCTTTCCAATCATTTTAAAGAGGTAATGGTTGATGAGTATCAGGATTCCAACGAACTACAGGAGCAGATACTAACAGCTATCACAAATGGGCGAGATTATTTCACAGTAGGTGATGTAAAGCAGTCTATTTATGCTTTTAGACAGGCTAGTCCAAAGCTTTTTATTGATAAGCTGGATTCGTATCCAATGACAACAGAAGGGGATTCTATTCGCATTGATTTGGATAAAAATTTCCGTAGTAGATTTGAAGTTCTGGAATTTTGCAATAAAGTATTTGAACCGCTAATGCAGATGGATGTAGGTGGTGTTACCTATGACGAAAGGGCTGCTTTAAAGCTTGGGGATGATTCCTTTAAAGGAAATAAAGAGGATTATATTGCCGAGATGCTTATTGCATCAGAGGATAAAGATGCAATGAGTGAGTTGAATATTGATGATGCAGATTCTCTGGAAGCTCTTGTAATAGCAAAGAGAATAAAGGAGCTTGTTGCAGAACAATTTGAAGTTAGCTGTAAAGGTGATGATGGAAGAGCTCAAAGAAAAATGGGGCTTTCGGATATTGTTATCTTGATGCGAGGCACGAAAGATCATGCAGATAAATATATTTCTGTGTTAAAGGATTGCGGTATTCCGGCCTATGTTGCGGAGGAAACTGGGTTCTTCGATAGAGAAGAGATAGAAACAGTGCTTGCCATGCTTCAAACAATCGACAATCCATTTAATGATATTCCAATAGTTGCAGCGCTTCATTCTCCTATGTTTGGATTTTCGTCAGAAAGATTGGCAGAAATCAGAGCTACTAATCCAAAGATTTCATTTTACGACTGCATTCTGGAATATCAAAATGAGTTTCATGCAAAAGATGTGGAAGCATTCCTTGAAGTATTAAATCAGTTTAGAGATGAGGCTATTGATACTCCGATTCATGAAATGCTTCAGCATATTTTAAAAGAAACTGGATTTGACGTATACACAAGAGCGCTTCCTAATGGAAAGATGGCGTCGGCTAATTTAGATAAGCTTATCGATGAAGCCATAAGATTTGAAAATACCAGCTTTAAGGGTTTATCCAGATTTGTCTCATATATAGAAGGACTTAAGACATACGATGAAGATTTAGGCTTGGCTAAGATTGTAACCGAAAATGATGAAGCAGTTAGAATTATGACTATTCACAAGAGCAAGGGACTTGAGTTCCCGGTTGTTTTCGTTGCAGGCTGTGGCAGAGGCATAAAATCCGAAGGGGGATATTATTGTTATGATGACAAGCTGGGACTTGCTATGAATTATCGCAATCCAGCTACACGACTTTCATATAAAACACCTCTTTATAATATAGTAAAGTCCAGAGTCCAGGCAGAGGCCAGAGGAGAGTATTTAAGAATACTGTATGTTGCACTTACCAGAGCGGTAGATAAGCTTATCATTACATCGACAGTAAAGCCGTCTAGTAGCAAGAGTGTCATACAAAAGTTAGAGGAGTTTGATGCCACCCTTGACACTTACACAAAGCTAAAGGCTTCTTCGAGTTTGGAGTTGATAGTTAGAGCTTTGAATATTACCGGCTACAACTATAAAAGGAAATTGATAAATTGCGAAGATTTATTTATAAGTGAAATCCAAGAAACCATATCAAAAGAGCAGGCTAAAATAATCATAAAGGATATGATTTCAAAAGATGAAATGAATTCCGAAAATGCGATATCAAATATCTTATCTTATGAATATGATGGTATTAAAGACAGCGCATATAAAAGCAAGTACTCGGTTTCTGAAATCAAGCATCAGCAGATGGAAAAGGCTTTTGCATTTAATGAAGATGCTGCACCTGCATTCATATTTAACGAGGATGAACGATACATTCCAATATTTATGAGAGGGGCATCTGAAGAAGAAACAAAAAATGCCAATGTCCCGGCTGGAGCACTATATGGAACTGCAATGCATAGGTTTTTGGAATGCTATGATTTTGCTAGAGAGGATATTATAGACTCTTTTGATGAACAACTTAAATATATGAATCAAATCAAGTGTTTATCAGAGGATGAGTTTGAAAGAATTAGTATCAATAAATTAAAAACATTTTTGAAGGATGATTCCGCAAATCGTATGCGCATGGCGGCTTTAAAGAATCGTCTTTATAAAGAAAAGCCTTTTGTCTTTGGCTCAGATGCAGAGGACTTGTTTGCAGATTCGGATGCATCAGATGAACTGATTCTTGTTCAGGGAATCATTGATGTATTTTGGGAAGAAGATGATGGAATAGTTCTTTTGGATTATAAGACAGATAGAGTGGACGAAGAAGATGAGTTAGTGTTAAGATATGAAAAGCAATTGCAGTTGTATAAATCTGCAATTGAAAAAGCATACGAGCAACCAGTTAAAGAAGTGTTAATTTATTCGTTTGCATTAGAGAGGAGTATTTCAATATGTACGACAAATTAGTAGTCGAAACTTTTTTGGATAAACAGCTTCAGCTTTTTCCTGAAAAGGTAGCTGAGAACTATGACGAAGCTGCAGAGTTCTTAGAGGATGTATGTGCAGTTGTCTGCAAAAATAAAAAAGAAGTTATGGCATATCTTGAGGATGGAATGGATACAACGGGTATGTCTGAGAATGAAATTCTATCTGCAGAGGAAGTTTTTCCTTTAAGTGATGGAAGATATCTTGTTGTAGAGGGTTAATATGAAGTTTATAAAAAGAATTACTGCATTCGTATTTACGATATGCTTATGCCTCACCATGTCGGCATGTACAATAAACGATAAGGAAGTGTACTTTGGTGCGCCAAGTGGTCATAGCACTGTATTTAAAATCGGAGATATGAAGTGCTCAAAGAAAGAGGCGCTTGTTTATCTTTTAAATGAAAAAAATATCTATGGCTCTGTTAATGGAGTTAATCTTTGGTCTGATGATTACGATGTCAGCACCATGACAAGTTCGATTAAAGATTTGACAATGGAACATCTTACACGTGTTTATGTATTAAATCTATATGCCGAGGAAAATGAAATTGAACTTTCTGATGCTGAAAAAAAGGCATGTGAAGATGCAGCAGCTGAGTATTACAAATCATTGAACTCAGCAGAAAAATCATTCACTGGTGCAAAGAAGGGCGACATAGAGAAAATATATGAGCACTATGCATTAGCTTCAAAGGTATATCAGGAATTAATGGATTCAGTTGATGAAGAAGTTTCAGAAGATGAAGCACGAGTTATGGAAGCTTTCGTGTTATTTGTATCTGATGAATCAAAGGCTCAAGAGATTCAGGGAATGATTGATTATGGATACACATTCGAGAGACTTGCATCTACATACACAGAATTGGATTCTTACCAGGTGACTTTTGGAAGAGGAGAATACCCTGAAGAAGTTGACGAGGTTGTATTTAATCTAGATACAGATGAAGTAAGTACAGCTGTTGCAGCAGACGGTGGATATTATTTTTTCCAGTGCTTGGACAAGTATAATGAGGAGCTGTCAGAAGCCAATAAAGAAGTAATTATTGAGAATCGTCGTAAGCAAGTTTTAGACGATATTGTTTCAGATATAGAGAATAGAAATTTTTCAGATATGAATACTAAATTGTGGAATGGTATAGATTTTCCTGAGGATGTGTCGGAACTTACAAACGACAAACTATTTGCTACACTGAATGAATATTTACAATAGTTACGCAATTTATACGAAAAAGTGAAGATTATTATAATTTTATTAGTTATTTGGTAGAAAATTAGGGGTAAATACTAGCAATTGCAAATGTAAATGACTATAATATACCTTAATAAAAAAATAATAATGTTTTGCTCATATAGGAGGGTGAAAAAATGGTAACAACAAAAGTAACAGTTGATGACGTAAAGAAGTCAGCTGCATCAGCTGCTAGTACAGTAAAGGTTGCAGCGGCTAATGCAACAGAGGCTACAAAGAAAGCCGTAACAGAAGTTAAGAAGGAAGCTACAACAGCAAAGAAGACAGCTACAAAGGCTAAGGCTACAGCTACAAAGAAGGCTGAGACAGTAAAGAAGACAGCTACAAAGGCTGTTAAGAAGACAGTAGCTAAGGCTAAGAAGGCTGTAGTAACAACAGCAGTTGTTCAGTATCAGGATCGTGAGTTCACAGAGGCTGAGTGCTTAAAGAAAGCTCAGGCTCAGTTCAAGAAGGATTACAAGAAAGAGACTCTTGAGGAAATCAATATCTACATCAAGCCAGAAGAGCGCAAGATTTATTATGTTGCTAATAAGGACCGCGTAGGCTCTGTAGATCTTTAAAATTAAATTAGTAGTATTTTGTTGGAACTGTTTGCGTTATCGTATATGCGATAACGCTTTTTTTATTTTTTTCTTTATGGTATGTCATACGTTTAACATTAAATAACATTCTTAGAATTTGAATGAGAGATGATATTATGTAAAAAGTGCACAAAAATGACAACTAGAAATTAACTCATTCTAACAAAATGAGCATTTTGGGGCCTAAAATGTATGTCAACCGATTGACATACCATATAGCCAATGCTATTATCTTCACATAAACAACACACAACCTATTGAAGGAGGGTTAATTGTAATGAAGAAGAAGTTATTATCACTTTTAGTGGTAGCTACTATGTCAGCATCATTTGTAGCATGCGGCAATGGCGGATCAGATTCTAACGGTTCTGGTTCAGGGGTTTCAATCACAATTTTAAATTCTAAGACTGAGATTCAGACTCAGTTCGAGGAAATGGCTGAGGCTTATGAGGATGCTACAGGAGTTCACGTTGAAGTATACAACGCTGACACAGACACAACTGTTGCTTCTCAGGTAGCAACAAAGTATGCATCTAATGATCCATACACACTTACAATGGTAGATGCAAAGGATATTTATTCACTTGCTGATGATTATGCTTACGATCTTTCAAATGAAGATTGGGTTAGCCATACAAACCTTGGTATTACAGTAAACGATAAGCTTGCTGGTTTCCCATTCTGTGTTGAGGCAAGAGGTGTTCTTTACAACGCAGATGCAATCGAAGCTATCACAGGTGAGACATTTGATCCATCATCTGTAGCAACACTTGATGATTTCAAGGCTCTTTTAGATGAGCTTAAGGCAGGCGGAATGGAACAGCCAGTTGGTGTTCTTTCTGAGTATTGGTCACTTGGAGCTCACTACTTCGCAGAAGTATACGAGCAGCAGGAAGATCCAGATGCATTCGTAAACTCATTACTTGCAGGTGAGGCTGATCTTGGAAGCAATGAAAAGTTCAACGAACTTATGGATACATTTGATACATTAATCGCTTACAACTATGCTAAGGGCTCAGCAGCTAACGCAGATCGTGAAGAGACATCAATGAAGCTTGCTGAAGGCGAAATCGCATTCATGTTTGGTGGTAACTGGGATTGGTCAGTAATCAACCAGTACGATTACACAGAGAACATGGGAATTATGCCAGTACCAGAGAATACATCTGATGATACAAATACAAAGCTTGTAGGTGGCGGTTCTAAGTACATCTTCGTAGATAGCTCAGACGCTACTTCAGATGAGCAGAGACAGGCAGCTCTTGATTTCTTAAATTGGCTTGTAAGTGATCCCGAAGGAAATGCATTCTTAACAGAGCAGTGCGCACTTGTTCCTGCATTTGATAACATTGATGCTTCAGCACTTGACCCACTTTCATTATCAGTTAAGTCTTACGCTGATGCTGGAAAGCTTATCCCTAACTACAACTACTTACCAGATGATCACATGACAGTTGTAGGTCAGGAGATTATGCAGAAGTACTTAGATGAGGCTATGAGCAGAGACGAATTAGTTAAGGAAGTAGAAACATACTTCAAGTCTGCAACACCAATTGAACATTAAATGCATATTTTTTGCGAAGCTGTAAGCGAGTAAAAATTATGCTGTGAGCCCTCATCAGCGAAGCTGATTATAAATAGGGCGAACTACATTAGACGAAGGCATCTTAAATGGCGAGTCTACATCTTGTGAGCCCATAAATAGGGCGAACTACACTGAATATCATAATATGGGCCTTGAGACTCTCAGGGCCCAATTTATTAGAAGGGAAATCAATATGAAAACAAATACCATGAGCTATAAATTAAAGCAGTATTTGCTCTTTGCAGGCGTTTCAACAGTGATTTTTGCTTGTGTGGTAATCATACCTTTTATTTATGGTTTATATCTTACATTTACTAGCTGGGACGGTGTCTCACGTGTAAAACCATTCGTAGGCGTTGAGAATTATGTTAACGCATTTGCGGATTCAGGTTACTGGGTATCACTCGGTAGAACATTTATTTATTCTGCAATAGCAGTTATCCTTGTCAATGCAGTAGCTTTTATCATTGCATACATGGTAACAAGCGGTATTAAAGGACAGAACTTTTTCAGAGCAGGTTTCTTTGTTCCAAACTTAATTGGTGGTATCGTATTAGGTTATGTTTGGAAGTTCGTATTTAACAAAGCTCTTGTTGAGCTTGCAAGTACTATTTCAAGTGGAAACGCTAAATCACTTCTTGCAACTGAAAGTGGTGCAATCGCAGCATTGATTATTGTTTCAGTTTGGCAGTATGCAGGTTACATGATGCTTATCTATGTTGCTGGATTTATGAGCGTTTCAGAAGATGTTATTGAGGCGGCTAAAATTGATGGCTGTACAGGTTCACAGTCAATCATTCACATATCTATACCTCTTATGACAGCATCATTCGTTCAATGTTTGTTCCTTACAATTACCAGATGCTTCATGGTTTACGATGTTAACCTTTCACTCACAAACGGTGATCCATATGGTAGTTCAGCACTTGCAGCTATGCACGTGTACAATCAGGCGTTCATTAATAAGAACTATGGTACTGGCCAGGCAGAGGCATTAATCTTATTCATCATTTGTGCAGTAATTGGTGGATTACAGGTATACGTTGGTAAGAAAGGGGAGGTACAGGCATAATGGAAAACGAAAAGGCAGCACGCAACAAAAAAATAAAACATGCCCTTATGATTATCGTACTTACGATATTATTTATTGCATTTGTATTCCCTTTCATTATGGTTATTATGAATGTATTTAAAGTAAAGTCAGATATCACAGCTAATCCTTTAGCTTTGATTGGTAGACATGGCTTTACACTTGAGAACTTCCCAAATGCTATCAAGAAGATGAACTTCTTTAGATCATTTGGAAACTCATTAGTCGTAACAATTTTTTCAACAATAGGAACTATCATCTTGTCGTCTATGACAGCATATCTTATTGTTAGAAATAATTGGAAAGCAAACAAGATTTTATTCGTTACTATGATTGCTTCAATGGTTATTCCATTCCAGGTTCTCATGGTACCACTTGTTTCTCTTTATGGTGGAATTTTTGGTATTTTGAATCATAGAATTACATTGATATTCATGCACATTGGATTCTCACTTTCTATGGCAACATTTATGTTCCATGGAAGTATCCACACCAATGTACCTATTTCTCTTGAAGAAGCAGCTACAATTGATGGATGTAACAAATGGCAGATTTTCTCTCAAATCGTATTTCCGATATTGAAGCCTACTATTGCTACAGTAGCAATCATTGATGCAATGGCATTCTGGAATGATTACTTACTTCCATCACTTGTATTAGGTCGTAAGGAATTATACACTATTCCTATTGCTACAAAGGTATTCTACGGTACATATTCAACAGATACAGGACTTATCATGGCGGCACTTCTTTTAGCGATGCTTCCAATCCTTGTTCTATACCTCTTCTTACAGAGATATATCGTTGAAGGTATCACAGCTGGCGCTGTTAAATAATTTAAGGAGGGACCTAATGGCTACATTAAAGGATGTGGCGGCAGAGTGTGGCTTAACCGTCACTACTGTTTCCAGAGTTCTTAATAATAGGGGTTATATTAGTGATGCAACTCGAGCAAAAGTTTTTGCAGCGATGGACAAGCTTAATTACACACCAAACGAAGTTGCTCGCTCTCTATCAAAGAAGTCTACAAATACAATTGGTGTCATTGTCCCACATATTAGACATCCGTATTTTGCGGAGATGATTAGTAATATTGAAAACGCTGCAAGTAAAAAAGGATATAAAATTATTCTTTATAATTCAAAGGGGAGAGATAATAAAGAAAAAGAGTATCTTGATATGTGCACAAGCAACCGAGTTGCTGGGATAATTCTTTTTTCAGCAAGTGTTGCAGTGCAGGAATTTACAGATAGCAAAATTCCACTTGTTACAGTAGAGCGTTTTGTGGAGAACGGTACAGCGGCAATAGAGTGTGATAACAAGCAAGGAGGGGAGCTTGCTGCTATGCATCTAATTGACAGGGGCTGTAAAAGATTATTAAATGTCAGCGGTGTAACGGAGAATTCAATGCCAGCCGATGACAGAACATTGGGATTTAAAGAGGTCTGTGAAAAGAACGGAATTTATTACAAAGTTGTAGAGACCAATATTGGACAATACAACAGTTTGGATTATCATGATTTACTTGAGGATGCGTTAGGACTGGATGATGAAATAGACGGCGTCTTTGCCAGTTCTGACCTTATAGCTTCACAAGTGTTGCAAGTGTGTTCAAAGCTTGGAAAAAAGGTTCCAGAGGATATTAAGCTAGTTGGATTTGATGACGTTATGATTTCCCAAATCACTAATCCACCTATTTCAACTATCCATCAACCTATAAAAGAAATGGCGTCAGCCGCAGTTGACATGGTCATTTCGGCATCAGAGGGGAAAACAGTACCAAAGCGCACACTTCTACCTGTATCACTTGTGAAAAGGGAGAGTACATAAGGGATTTAGGACAACCAAAACGGTTGTCCTTTTTTTACGCTATTTTGATATAATATGTCTAGTGTTTTATTGAAGAGAGGATATAAAATGAGTAAAGAATTAATGGATATGCTAAGCCATTCATTAGAGGCAAATGAGTTTGTAAAGTACAACCATATAGTTTTAGATGACATAGAATTAACAGGTGCTACAGCACATATTGATATTGTTCCAGAGACTTTAAATGTGCTTGGAGTAGCTCATGGAGGTGCGCATTTTGCTCTTGCTGACACATGTGCAGGATATTCATCTCGCGCAGATGGAAGAGAGTATGTTACTCAACAGTCTAACTATTACTTCTTAAAAGGGGCAAAATCTGGAAGAATTACAGCTAAGGGACACGTTATTAAGCGTACTCGTAAATTCTGCATTGTGGATGTAGATGTTGTGGATGAAGCTGGTGAATTAGTCAGCAAAGGCACCTTTGATTATTACTGTGTATCGGAAAAATAATGACTTATTAGCACTCATTTAAAATGAGTGCTAATTTTTTATTGACTTTGAGAAAATGCAGTATTATCATTATTTAAGTGAGATTTATTGCAAAGGAGTGACGTAATAATGGGAAACAAAAAGGGTAGTTTATCAATTACAAGTGAGAACATTTTTCCAGTAATTAAAAAATGGTTATACAGTGATCACGATATTTTTTATAGAGAGCTTATTTCAAATGGTTGCGATGCTATTACAAAGCTCAAAAAGTTAGATATGATGGGTGAGTATTCACTTCCACTTGATTATAAGGCTAAGGTTCAGGTTATCGTTAGCCCAGAGGACAAAACACTTACATTCATCGATAATGGTCTTGGAATGACATCTGAAGAGGTAGATGAATACATCAATCAAATCGCTTTCTCAGGTGCTACAGATTTCCTTGAGAAGTACAAGGATAAGGCTGATTCAGATCAGATTATTGGACATTTTGGTCTCGGTTTTTATTCAGCATTTATGGTAGCGGATGAAGTTCATATCGATACATTATCATATAAAGATGGCGCTACAGCTGTTCACTGGGAATGTGATGGCGGCACAGAGTTTGAGATGGGTGATGGCGACTGGAATCAGGTCGGTACCAAAATCACACTTTTCTTAAATGAGGATTGCTTAGAGTTTGCTAATGAATACAGAGCACGTGAGGTCATTGAAAAGTATTGTTCATTCATGCCTACTGAGATTTATCTTTCAAAGAAGGATGCTCCAGAGGAATACGAGACAATCGATGCTGCCGATAAGCGCGACACAGATAAAGTAATCGAAGAGATTCATGAGGAAGCTAAATTCGAAGAGAAAGAAAAAGAAGATGGTACAAAAGAGCAGGTAGAAGTATCACCAGCTAAGGATAAGCTTAAGATTGTAAAGCGTCCTGTTCCACTTAACGAGACACATCCACTTTGGACAAAGAATCCTTCAGAATGCTCAGAAGAAGATTACAAAGCATTTTATCGTGATGTATTCCACGATTATAAAGAGCCTTTATTCTGGATTCACCTTAACATGGATTATCCATTCAATCTCAAGGGTATTTTATACTTCCCTAAGATTAATACTGAGTACGATTCAATCGAAGGTACAATCAAGCTATATAACAATCAGGTATTTATTGCAGATAATATCAAGGAAGTTATCCCAGAGTTCTTAATGCTTCTTAAGGGTGTTATTGATTGTCCTGATTTACCACTTAACGTTTCGCGTTCTGCTCTTCAGAATGATGGATTTGTTACAAAGATTTCTGAGTACATTACAAAGAAGGTTGCTGATAAGCTTACTGGAATGTGTAAGACAGAAAAGGAATCTTACGAAAAATACTGGGACGATATCGCTCCATTCATCAAGTTTGGTTGCTTAAAGGATAACAAGTTCTGCGATAAGATGAACGATTACATCTTATTCAAGGATATTAACGACAAGTACATTACTCTTCCAGAGCTTCTTGTCAAGGAAGAGGAGAAGGCTACAGATGAAAATGGTGAGAAGGTAGAGGCTGAGGTAGTTGATGAAAATAAAGACACCGATGCATCTAAGGAGCCAGAAGATACACGTAAGACTGTTTACTATGTAACTGATATGAATCAGCAGGGACAGTATGTAGCCATGTTCAAAGAGCAAGGTATGAATGCAGTTATTCTTGATCATGCTATCGATACCTCATTCATTACACAGCTTGAGCAGCGTAACGAAAATTACAAGTTCTGTCGTATAGATGCAGATGTTACTGATTCAATGGTAGAAGAAACATCTGAGGATGAGCTTAAGGCAGAGACTGATACACTTACAGAGGTATTTAGAAAAGCACTTAATAACGAAGGTCTTGATGTAAAGGTTGAGAAGTTCAAGAACAAGGATCTTTCTTCAATGCTTACTGTTTCAGAGGAAAGCCGCCGTATGCAGGATATGATGAAAATGTATGCTATGGGCGGAATGGATATGGGAATGTTTGGTTCAGCATCTGAGACACTTGTGCTTAATGCAAATAACGATTTGGTACAGTATATCCTCAACAATAAGGATGCAGAAAACGCACCTATATTTGCGGCTCAGCTTTATGATTTAGCTAAGATTGCTAATGCACCATTGTCACCAGAGGCTATGACAGAATTTGTAGCTAGATCTAATAAGATTATGATGTTATTGGCAAAATAATCACAGAGAGTATATTGTTATAAATAATAATATGATGCAAAATAATCATAAATATATAACGGCAGACGGAGGAGTCTGCCGTTTTTTGTATATTTAAGCTATTGTTTTTGAATTGTATTTATTAATTGTTGCCATGTGATTAAATTGTGAATAAATTATTGAAAATATATGTTTAATCAGCTATGATTGATTTAGACACTAGAAAATGGGGGACGGTTATGGCTACTTCTAGCACGAAAAAGTGGTGGAAAAACGCGGTGATATACCAAATTTATCCACGCTCATTTTGCGATAGCAATGGAGATGGTATTGGGGATATCGGTGGTATCATATCTAAGCTTCATTATCTAAAAGATTTAGGCGTAGACGCTATATGGTTAAGTCCAGTGTACTCGAGTCCTGGGTATGATAACGGCTATGACATTTCTGATTATAAGGACATAAATCCAGACTTCGGAACAATGGAGGATATGGAACGACTTATTAGTCGTGCTAAGCGCCTCGGAATAAAGATTATCATGGACCTTGTTATAAATCACACATCTGATCATCATGAGTGGTTTCAAAAGGCCCTTGCTGGTGACCCTAAATATAGAGACTATTATTACTTTAGAGAAGGTAAAGGCCATGGCGCTCCAAACAATTGGGGCTCATTTTTTGGAGGAAAGGCTTGGACTAAAACAGAATCTGGAGATTATTATCTTCATTTATTTAGCAAGAGGCAGCCTGATTTAAACTGGCATAACCCTGATGTTTACGAAGAAATCACAGATATCATGCGATTCTGGCTTGATAAAGGAGTGGCTGGATTCCGATGTGATGTAATCAACATCATTTATAAAGAATCACTTGAAAATGGTATAAAACGTTTTAGTCTTACTGGAAGGGAGCATTATCTTAATACAGAAGGCTGTCACGAGTTGATTCAAAGATTTAATTCAGAGGTTTGGAGCAAATACAAGACTTTTATTGTTGGTGAGACAGTAATGGTTACTCCTGACGATGCAAAACTACTTAGCGATGAAAATCGTAAGGAATTAGATGCGGTATTCTTCTTTGAGCACATGGATGTTGACAGCAGAGGAATCAAGTGGTTCAAGAAAAAATATAGACCATGTAAGCTTATAAGAATTCTTGATAAGTGGCAGGAAGCATTAGAGGTTCCTGCAAATTACTTTGAGAATCATGATCAAATCCGTTCTGTTAATCATTTTGGTAATACAGGGAAATACTGGGAAAAGAGCGCTAAGCTGCTATGCGGCCTAAACCTTTCTCTTAGAGGCGTTCCTTTTATTTATGAAGGTGAAGAAATTGGCATGACAAATGCCGATTTCAGAGGGTTAAGAGATATAAAGGATATAGAGTCATACAATATCAATCAAGCGATGAAACGCTTATTATTTGTACACTCCGTTAGACGTAAGCTTATTCTTCAAACTACGCGAGACAATGCTCGTACACCTGTGCAATGGGATTCATCTGAGGGGGCAGGATTTACTACTGGAGAGCCTTGGATCAAAATTAATGCTAATAAATCATACATCAATGTACAAGATGAGAGTGCTGATGAAAATAGTATTCTAAACTTCTATAAAAAGATGATTGAGTTTAGAAAGAATTCTCAGGCACTTGCTGAAGGAAATTATAGAAGAGTAGCATCACCTAATGATGTGTATATTTTTACTAGAGAATCCAAAGATGAACGCTTGTATATCTATTGTAATCTGACAGGCTTTACAAAAGCTGTAGAGTTCTATGGTGATAACATAATCTTTGGTAATTACCCAGAGAGTAAATGGGAGAAATCCTACTTAAAGCCATACGAATTTAGGATTGTAGCATCTAATATTTAACAGATTTTGATAATGAAAAAAGAGGCCTTAGGCCTCTTTTTTATTGAGATTTTTATTTGCAGTCGATAACATAAGCTTGATTCTGTTAAGCTGGTTAACTTCTGAAGCACCTGGATCGTAATCAATAGCTACGATATTTGCTTCTGGATGTTCGTGACGAATTCGCTTAATAACACCCTTACCGACTACGTGGTTTGGTAAGCATCCAAATGGCTGAATACATACGATATTGCTGGCGCCAGATTCAATAAGCTCTAGCATTTCTCCTGTAAGGAACCAACCTTCGCCAGTCTGGTTACCAATTGAAACAATTTCCTTTGCATTCTTTGCTGTATCTGTAATGTATGCAGGTGCAGTAAATCTCTTTGATTTATTAAATTCATCTCTGGCAGCACTTCTTAACCACTCAAAGAACTTAATTCCTAAATTACAGAACATTTTTGTCTTGCGGCTTGCACCAAGGTTTTCTTCTTTGAAGTTTGCATTATAGAAACTGTAAAGAAGGAAGTCTGTTAAATCTGGAACGACAGCCTCGGCACCTTCCTGCTCAAGCAATTCAGCAAGCTGATTATTAGCTGCTGGAAGGAACTTAACAAGGATTTCACCTACAATACCAACACGTGGTTTTTTAAGACCTTCGATAATTGGTAGATTATCGAAATCACGAATCATTTCACGGCACATTCTCTTGAACTTACTATGAGAAAGAACCTTTGTGTTTGATACAAATTCAATAATCTGCTTTTTCCATTTATCATGAAGCTGATTTGTAGAACCTTCAACAGCCTCATAAGGACGAACTCTATATACACAACGAAGAAGAATATCTCCGAATGTAAGAGCATATAAACCGTGCTGGATAAGGCTTGGTGTAAGCTTGAATCCAGGGTTTGGCTCAAATCCGTTAAGGTTCATTGAAATAACTGGAACATCAGGATAGCCGGCTTTTGCGAGGGCACGTCTAATAAATCCAATGTAGTTTGAAGCACGGCAACCACCACCAGTCTGAGATATAAGAAGAGCTGTACGGCTCATATCAAATTCTCCGGTATCTATGGCAGCCATAAGCTGTCCGATTACCATAAGTGAAGGGTAGCATGCATCATTGTTTACATACTTAAGACCTACATCAATGCAAGTACGAGTTGGGATGTCTGGAATAACCAAATTGTAACCGGCAGCATTAAATGCAGGCTCGATTAAATCAAAGTGGATAGGAGACATCTGTGGACAAAGAATTGTGAAATTCTTCTTCATGTCCTCCGTAAATACGATACGTTTGTAACTAGCAGGAACGATTTCTCTTTCCTGTTTTTTCTTCTTTTTAACTCTAAGGGCAGCAAGAAGAGAGCGAACTCTGATTCTAGCGGCACCAAGGTTGTTAACCTCATCAATCTTAAGGCATGTGTAAATCTTGCCTGAGCCTGTAAGGATATCTGCAACCTGGTCAGTTGTAACAGCATCCAAACCACAACCGAATGAGTTGAGCTGAATTAAATCCAGGTTATCATGCTTCTTTACGTAATTTGCTGCGGCATACATACGTGAGTGGAACATCCACTGATCCATAACAATAAGAGGACGCTCTAGTTCGCCAAGGTTAGAGATTGAATCCTCAGTAAGAACAGCGATGCCGTAGCTGTTTATAAGCTCTGGTATACCGTGGTTAATTTCAGGATCTACATGATAAGGGCGACCTGCAAGTACGATACCGTGCTTTCCTGTATCCTCCAAATATTTAAGAACTTCTGCTCCCTTGGCATACATATCATTTCTGAAATGCTCTTGCTCAAGCCAGGCTTCATGTGCAGCTGCCTTTACCTCTGCAGCTGGTATATCAAATTCGTCTTTGAATACCTTTTCAAGCTGAGTTGTTAATATCTCTTCTGACGAGAATGCCATAAATGGATTGAGGAAGCGAACCTTTCCAGTTGTAATCTCATCCACGTTATTTTTAATATTTTCTGCATATGAAGTAACGATAGGACAGTTGTAATGATTGTTTGAATCAGGGAATTCATCTCTCTCGTATGGGATACAAGGGTAATAGATGAAATCAACATTGCCTTCGTTGATTAACCACTGTACGTGACCGTGGGCCATTTTTGCAGGGTAACACTCAGACTCAGATGGAATAGATTCTATTCCAAGTTCATATACCTTACGGTTAGAACGAGGAGATAAAACTACTCTAAATCCTAACTTTTTAAAGAATGTAGCCCAATATGGGTAATTTTCATAAAGGTTAAGTACACGAGGAATTCCTACAGTACCACGTGTGGCTTCTTCTTCAGAAAGTGGCTCATAGTCAAATAATCTCTTGTATTTATATTCGTAAAGGTTAGGGATGTTTTCTTTATTTTTAACTCCACCAGCACCTTTTTCACATCTGTTACCAGTGATAAATGAACGACCACCTGAGAATCTGTTGATTGTAAGTAAGCAGTGGTTTACACATCCCTGACAACGTGTAAGCTTTGTATCAAATGTAAGATTGTTTATTTCTTCAATGCCTAAAGTAGTAGTGGTAGGGTTTTCTTCGTAGCGCTCCTTAGCAATAAGGGCACAACCGAAAGCACCCATGATACCTGCAATATCAGGACGAACTACGTTAACACCTGCAACCTTTTCAAGTGAACGAAGAACAGCATCATTGTAGAATGTACCACCCTGAACAACGATATTCTTTCCAAGCTCTGAGGCATCAGAAAGCTTAATAACCTTGAAAAGAGCGTTCTTAATAACTGAATATGCAAGACCTGAAGAAATATCAGCAACACTGGCGCCTTCCTTCTGAGCCTGCTTAACCTTTGAGTTCATGAATACTGTACAACGTGTTCCAAGATCGATAGGGTTCATGGCAAAAAGCGCTTCTTCAGCAAAATCCTGAACAGTAAAATCAAGGGATTTAGCGAAAGTCTCAATAAATGAACCACAACCAGAAGAACATGCTTCATTAAGCTGAACGCTATCAACTACACCGTTCTTGATGCGGATGCATTTCATGTCCTGACCACCGATATCAAGTATGCAGTCTACTTCAGGATTAAAGAAAGCAGCGGCATAATAGTGAGCGATTGTTTCTACTTCGCCATCATCAAGCTGAAGTGCGGCCTTAAGTAAAGCCTCTCCATAACCGGTAGAACATGAATGAACGATATGAGTATCTTCAGGCATGATAGAGTAAATCTCTTTGAGAGCCTTTAGGGATGTAGCAAGTGGACTACCGTTATTGCTTGAGTAGAAAGAATAAAGCAGTGTACCATCATCGCCTACAACAGCAAGCTTAGTAGTAGTAGAACCAGCATCGATACCAAGGTAAACATTGCCATGATAGTTTGCTAAATCACCCTTTTTAACTTCTGCTTTGGCATGTCTATTTTTGAAAGCTCTAAAATCATCTTCCCCTTCGAATAAAGGTTCAAGACGAGCTACTTCGAAATCCATCTTAATGCCTTCTGATAGCTTGTCGATAAGGTTATCCATAGGAACGTTTTGATCTTCCTTAGAATTAAGGGCAGAACCTATGGCTGCAAAAAGATGAGAATTGTCCAAAAGAATAGCATGCTCATCATCTAATTTGAGAGTGCGGATAAATGCTTCTCTAAGCTGATCCAAAAAGTGAAGAGGACCGCCGAGGAATGCAACGTGTCCGCGAATAGGCTTACCACAAGCAAGACCAGATATTGTTTGATTTACAACAGCCTGGAAGATAGATGCTGATAAATCTTCTTTAGATGCACCTTCATTAATTAATGGCTGAATATCTGTCTTTGCAAATACACCACATCTAGCGGCGATTGGATAAATTGCTTTGTAATCTTTTGCATATGTATTAAGACCAGTGGCGTCAGTCTGTAATAGAGAAGCCATCTGATCAATAAATGAACCTGTACCACCGGCACAAATACCATTCATACGTTGTTCAACGTTACCATTCTCGAAATAGATAATCTTGGCATCCTCGCCGCCAAGCTCGATGGCAACGTCTGTCTTAGGTGCATAATGAGTAAGGGCAGTGGATACCGCTATAACCTCCTGCACGAACTCTACACCAAGATGTTTTGCTAAAGTAAGTCCACCTGAGCCAGTAATCATTGGACGTACTTGAATTTTACCCAGTGAAGACTTTGCCTGTGTTAATAAATCAGTAAGAGTTTGCTGAATGTTGGCAAAGTGCCTCTGATAATCAGAAAATAATAGATTGTTATCGTCATCGAGAACTGCTATTTTAACGGTCGTAGAGCCGATGTCGATTCCTAATTTAAATAATTCTTTTTCCATAACCAATGTATTCTTTCTTATTAATATATAGAATTCACAACATGACGTATTATAAATGGAGATTGCAAAATATACAATAAACAAAATATTAAATTTGTTATAAATGACCGAAAAGTTGTAGGTATAGCCAAAAGAAAAATAGTTATATTTTATACTTTACAAATCATATTTGATGTTGTAAACTTTCGTAGTAATTGAGCGTTTTTTGGTTTTGAGGAGTAAATCTTCAAAAAAAAAAACGCTATTTTTATTTTATGCCAAAATTAAAAACAAAGGAGTAGAGCATGACAAAGCATGTATTTGTTACTGGTGGTGTAGTATCTGGCTTAGGAAAAGGTATTACAGCAGCGTCCCTTGGACGATTACTTAAGATGAGAGGTTATAAGGTGGCTTCACAGAAGTTGGATCCATACATGAATGTTGATCCAGGTACTATGAGCCCATACCAGCATGGTGAAGTATTTGTTACTGACGATGGAGCGGAAACAGATCTTGATCTTGGACATTATGAGCGTTTCATCGATGAGAGCCTTAATAAATACTCTAATCTTACATCTGGTAAGGTTTACTGGAATGTCCTTAACCGCGAGAGAAAAGGCGAGTATTTAGGACAGACAGTACAGGTCATTCCTCATATAACAGAAGAAATCAAGCGTTTCATTTATATGGGCGCAGAGACATCAGATTGCGATGTACTTATTACAGAAATCGGTGGAACAACAGGTGATATTGAGTCACAGCCATTCCTTGAGGCTATTCGTCAGGTATCTCTTGAAAAGGGACGTGAGAACTGCTTATTTATCCACGTTACACTCGTTCCTTGGCTTTCAGGTTCTGAAGAGCACAAGTCAAAGCCAACACAGCATTCAGTTAAGGAGCTTCAGTCACTTGGAATCGCTCCAAATATCATTGTTTGCCGTGTGGATCATCCACTTGAGCAATCAATCAAAGATAAGATTTCTCTTTTCTGCAATGTTAAGAAAGATTGCGTAATTGAAAATGATACATTAGATTGCTTATACGAAGCTCCACTCATGATGCATAAATACGGCTTAGACGATGTTGTTTGCCGTGAACTTGGCCTTGATAATCCTACTCCAAAGATTGAAGAGTGGGAGAAGATGGTTGAGACTATCAAGGGTCTTAAGAAGACAACAAAGATTGCTATTGTTGGTAAGTATGTTGCTCTTCATGATGCATATCTTTCAGTTCGTGAAGCTCTTTATCATGGCGGTTATGCTAATGATGCTCACGTTGAAATTGAATGGGTTGATTCTGAAGAAATCACAAAAGATAACGTTAAAGAAAAGCTTGGTGCTTGTGATGGAATCCTTGTCCCAGGCGGATTTGGTGATAGAGGTGTAGAGGGTAAGATTGCTGCTTGCCAGTTTGCACGTGAAAATGATATTCCATATCTTGGTATTTGTCTTGGTATGCAGGTTGCTGCTATCGAGTTTGCTAGGAATGTTTGCGGTCTTGAAGATGCTAACTCTAGAGAGTTTAATAGCACAGGAAAGAACTGTGTAATCGACCTTATGGAAGAGCAGATGGCTGTTCTCAGAAAGGGCGGTACTATGCGTCTTGGTGCATATCCATGTGCTATCAGACCAGACACAAAGCTTCATGAAGCGTATGGTTCAGACAACATTTCAGAGCGTCATAGACATAGATTTGAATTTAATAACTCATACCGTGAGCTCATGACAGAAAAAGGACTTACTATTTCTGGTACATCACCTAACGATGAGGTTGTTGAGGCTGTCGAAGTTTCATCAAATAAATTCCACGTTGGTGTTCAGTTCCATCCAGAATTTAAGAGTCGTCCTAATAAGCCACACCCACTGTTTGCTGCTTTCATTAAGGCTTCATTAAACTAGGTTCCAATTAAAGTTTTATATAAAAGGAGAGTATTATGTTAGAAAAGACATTCGCACTCAGTGCCAACAACACCTCTGTAAAAACAGAGATTCTTGCTGGACTCACCACATTCATGACAATGGCTTACATTATTGCCTTGAATCCGAACATCCTCACAAATTATGGACAGGGAGGACAGGCTCTTTGGAATGGTGTGTTCCTTGCTACTTGTCTTTCATCAGCAGTTGCACTTTTTGTTATGGCATTTTTGGCTAATAAGCCATTTTGCCTTGCTCCAGGAATGGGTCTTAACTCATTCATGGCAGTTGTTATCGGTGAACTTGTTGCTGTAAAAGGAATGGGTTATGTTGCGTCATTCCAGGCAATGCTTTGCATCATCTTCATTGAAGGTGTTGTATTCTTCATCCTTTCTCTTTTAAATGTCAGAGAAAAGATCGTTGATGCTATTCCGCTTGGAATTCGTCTTGGTATCTCGCCAGCTATCGGTTTGATGCTTCTTAACATTGGATTTGGTTCTAATGTATATATTGCAGATTCAAATGGTACACAGTATTTTGTAATGAAGGACTTCTTTGGATCATTAACAGCTAGTCATGCTAAGGAAGTAATGACAGATGCTTATCCAGTTATGGTTCTTTCTGCAGTTACTATGTTTGTTGGATTATTCGTAATTGTTACTCTTGCACAGAAGGGTGTTAAGGGTGCTGTTATCCTTGGTATGCTTGCAGCTTCAGTTCTTTATTGGGCTGGCGATGCATTTATTCTTGGCAACAATCCATTTGCATCACTTGCACATGCATCTTTTGTTCCAGCTTTCGGTGATATGGCTGAAACAACACTTTTCAAGTTTAACATTAGCGGACTTGCTAAAATGGGATGGTTTACAGCGATTACACTTGTAATCACATTCTGCGTTATTGATATGTTTGATACAATCGGTACACTTGTTGGTACAGCTTCTCGTGCCGGCATGGTAGATAGAGAAGGTAATATGCCAAATATGAAAGAAGCACTTCTTTCAGATTCAGTTGGTACAATCGTAGGTTCATTTACTGGAACATCTACAGTTACAACATTTATTGAATCAGCTTCTGGTGTTGAGGCAGGTGGACGTACAGGTCTTACAGCATTTACATGCGGTATTGCATTCCTTGTATGTATTTTCTTCGCACCTATCGCTGCTATTATTCCAGCAGCAGCTACATCATCAGCACTTATTTATGTTGGTATTCTTATGATGACTGGTCTTAAGAAGGTTAACTTTGATGATCTTTCAGTTTGTGTACCTGTTACAATCATGCTTATTGCAATGCCTATCTCTGGTTCAATCGGACACGGTATCGGACTTGCAATGATTTCATACACATTCATCAAGGTATTTACAGGAAAAGCTAAAGAAGTTTCAGCTCTTACATATGTAATTGCAGCATTATTCTTAGTTAAATTCTTCTTAGCAGTTTAATATCACTCAGGTGGTTGATGATATGCGAGCTCCTTACAATGTATTTTATTGTAAGGGGCTCTTTTTTGATGAAAAAACAATAGTCTATGAACTTTTTGCGATATTTCCCCATTATTTATTAATTTGAGGTAAAATTTTTATTACTGAAATAATTAACAAAGCAAAGGAGGGGAGACTTTGAAAAAAGTATTTCAAAGAATTACGACTGTATTAATTATTACGGCGCTTACTTTATGTATATTTGATTTGAATATGCTAAAGGCTTGTGCTAAAAACGATGATGTCAAGCTGTCTGCGGATTCGTCTGATTTTGTATTACTTAGTGATGTTGTGCCTGATGCTATTCAAGAGATTAGATATTATTCTACTTATAATTTTGTTGGCGACAGAATTGCTGGGTACGAGGAGCCGGTGGCACTTCTTACAAAAGAGGCAGCAGTAGCTTTAAAAGGTGCCAGTGACGAACTTATGCAAAAAGGATATCGACTAAAGATATACGATGCATATCGTCCTCAGATGGCAGTTACCAATTTTATGAACTGGGCTTTAGATGAAAATGATGTGCGAATGAAGCAATATTTTTATCCTGAGTTAGATAAAACAGTTTTATTCCCACAAGGTTATATTGCCGAACATTCAGGTCATAGCAGGGGTAGCACTGTAGATTTGACTCTTTTTGATATGACTACAGAAAAAGAAGTAGATATGGGAGGAACCTTTGATTATTTTGGTGAACTGAGCCATCCTGATTATACTGGCATTACAGCAGAGCAGTATGCAAATAGAATGCTTCTTAGAGATGTTATGGTTCGCCATGGATTTAATCCGCTTCCAGAGGAATGGTGGCATTTCACATTGAAGAATGAACCATATAAAGATACATATTTTACATTCCCAGTTTCAACGAAATCAGTAGTTTCGTCTACAAATACTGAAGGTGCCACCACTTCAACCACTACTATGCTTGGCAATTCTCCTGATTGGATTACAAAGTTGCCACAAGCGAAGACTTCTACTCAAATGCTTGTTGTTGCAAATTATGAAGGAACTACAGCATGGGTATCCTTGAATGAAAAGGGTTCTGATGGCAAGTGGTATCAGATTATGAGCACTCCTGGTTTTATAGGTAAAAATGGCCTTGGAAAGACGGTAGAAGGGGATGGGAAGACACCTGTTGGAACCTATAGATTTAATGCGGCCTTTGGAATTGCAAAAGATCCTGGCTGTGCCATACCTTATATTCAGGTCGGTAATGAACAGTATTGGTCAGGTGATGTAAACCCAGGAATGCAGTACAATAAGATGGTTAATATTAATGATTATCCAAATCTTGATACCCAAAATAGTGAGCATCTTATTGAGTATACTCGTCAGTATCAATATTGCTTAAATATCAGCTACAATGAGGAAGGTGTTCCAGGGCTTGGTTCAGCTATATTCTTACATTGTACAGGACCTAACAAGCCATATACTGGTGGCTGTGTAGCTATACCTGAAGACCAAATGAAGGTTGTTATGCAAAATGTAAAACCAGATTGTACAGTGGTAATTGATACACTGGAAAATCTTGGTGGAGGATTCTAAACACGAATTTCCACCTTATTAAAAGGCTATGTGCGATACAGATGTATTGCACGTAGCTTTTTTAATTCAAAATTTCGCCTTCACCATCTTCACCATCTTCTTTGAAGTACATAAATAGGTACATATAATCCTGCTAGAATTATCTCATCGATAACACAGGAGGTACTTATTTATGAAGAGAAGATTAGACAAAGACATGATAGTTTCACTTGCAGTAATATCACAGCTTGTTACCATTTGCATTATATTTGTTATATTATTCATCCTTAACATACAAATTTCACATAACAATCTTGCGAGCATAATCGGCTCATATTCAGGGGTTTCAGGGATTGTTTGGCTTATATTACTTTGTAGAAATTGTTGACTAAGTATTGTGGGTTACCTATAATTAAAGTATCTATATATAGTGTGTCACATTGGCCTTTTACAAGTTATTGTGGCTATGGGCACACCGGCTTTTAAGGAAGGTAATTGTTATGAGTAAATGTTATAGAAGGTTTTTCAATGCGGTTATTATTGCGGTTTTAGTTTTTGCGTTTAATATTGTGGCTTTTGCACAAGGTACTACCACTATCACGGTTTCAAAGAGTTCTCCTGCGGTGGGGGATTCGGTTACAGTATCTGTGTCGGGCACAGAAAGTGGTACTATCACAGTTAAATACACATCAAGTATGCTTAATTACATCAGCTGTAGTGCATCATCTGCCAGCGCTGAAGGTAATTCAGTTTCGTTCTCTGGTAAATCAGCTGATATTGTTTTTAAAGCTTCATCAGCAGGAACAGCTTCTATTATAGTATCTTCATCTGCTAATTCTGGAAGTAGCACCACTCTTAGTATTGGCGGTTCTAGCTCTTCAGCTAGTACTCAGACTACAACAGAAACAACTGAAACAGCAAACAATGAAGAAGAGACAGTTGTTAAAGAAGATGATGCAGAAGTAGATGTTGAGACTGAGACAGATGAAACAGAAAACACAGAAACAGATGGCGCTCAGCCAGCAGCTGTTACATCTGCGAGTGGAGTAGTAGGTTCTCTCAATTCAGATGGTGGTTTTGATATTAATGGTACAGCATATGTAGTTTCTGAAAGATATTCTGATTCTGAAATGCCATCAGGATTTTCTAAGACTACTGTAAAAATTGGTTCAAGTACTTATAGCGAGCCTTCAAATGGAACAATTACTTTATTATATTTAAAGCCAGCAGACAATACATCTGGTTCAGGTGTGTTCTATCTTTATGATGCTGAGGCTGGCACTGTTTCAGAGTTTTTAATGCTTGGCTCAAAAGATAGTTACGTCATTATTTCAGATAATGGCTCTGGCCCTTCATCAGCATTTACAGCTACTAGCCTTGAAGTGACAGGCGGCACAGCTACAGCTTACACTACAGGTGATTCTGCTTTCTATTATGTATATGGAACAAATCAGGATGGCGCAACAGGCTGGTATGTATATGATTCAGAGTACAAGACTGTTTCAAGATTCGATGAGTCTGCACTCTCATCATCTTCAGTAGACACTACTTCAGGCGACGGAGAAAGTGGTGCAGCCGGTTCTGACAGTGGAGTTTATATTCAGAAGCTTGGCTTATACAGAAAGATAATCATGGGACTAATTATCCTATGTGTAGTATTATTATTTATCATTATTAATAAGGCAATCAGAGGTCGTGGTGATGACGACGATTTTGATGGAGATGTTTTTGCAAAGGCTCCAATTAAGCCTGCAAAGAAAACACCTCGTTCAATTGTGTTCTCTCTCAGAGATCGTGATGCAGATGATGACGACGATGAGGAAGAAGAGGAATACGAAGAGGATGATGAATATGATGACGAGATAGAGGATGAGGATGATACATCGAGATCTCGTTATGAATCAGAATCATATGAAGCTAGAAGAGCTTCTAGTTTAAACATGATGGATTTAAATGATCTATAAAAGGAGCAGAAGAATATGGAATATTCTAAGCAGGCAAAACGCGCAATTACAGGCGCATCAAAGCTTTCAAAATCTTTAAAGCATAGCTATGTTGGAACGGAGCATTTGCTGATTTCTATTATTGATCAGGAAAACTCTCTTGCTGCCAAAGTTTTGAATTCTAACGGTGTTAGTAAGGAAGCATTGTTAAAGCTTGTTGAGGAATTAATATCTCCAGGTGGAGAGATAGCTATTCAGGATCGTGACGGCTACACACCTAAGATGGAACAGCTTTTAGACCATGCGCTAGAAGAAGCTGAAAAGTGCAATTCTAAAACAATAGGAACAGAGCATTTGCTCTTAGCTATGATTAGAATGCAGGATTGTTCAGGTGCAAGACTTTTAAACTCGCTTGATATTAACCCACATAAGCTTTTCTCTGAGCTTGTTGCTGGAATGGGGGCAGAGGGAACTGTCTACAAGGAAGAAATGCAAGCTATAAACAGTGGCAGAAAGCGTAATGAGACATCTTATTTAGAACAGTTTTCAAGGGATTTAACAGAACTAGCTGAAGAAGGTGAGCTTGATCCTATTGTTGGACGCGAATCTGAAATTCAGCGTGTTATCCAGATTCTTTCTAGACGTGGAAAGAATAATCCATGTCTTATAGGTGAGCCGGGTGTTGGCAAAACAGCCATAGTAGAGGGCTTGGCAGAACGTATTGTTGATGGTAATGTTCCTGATTCTGTTAAAGATTTGAGAGTTCTATCATTAGATTTATCAGGAATGGTTGCTGGCTCAAAGTATCGTGGTGAATTTGAAGAGCGAATCAAGAAGGTAATAGCAGAGGTAATAGCTGAAGGCAATATACTTTTATTTATCGACGAGATTCACACCCTTATTGGAGCCGGTGGAGCAGAGGGAGCAATCGATGCATCCAACATCCTTAAGCCAGCAATGGCTAGAGGAGAAATCCAGATTTTAGGTGCCACAACTATCACTGAATATCGTAAATACGTAGAAAAGGATGCGGCTCTCGAGAGACGTTTCCAGCCAGTTATGGTTGAAGAGCCTACAACAGAAGAGACAATAGAAATTCTTAAAGGCGTTAGACAGCTCTATGAGTCTCATCATGGAATTACTATTCCTGATGAAGCTATAGAAGCTTGTGTTAACTTATCAGAGAGATATATTGCAGATAGATTTTTACCAGATAAGGCTATTGACCTTATGGATGAAGCTGCAGCTGCAATTAAGCTTAAGACAGTTAAAGTAGTTACAAAGGATGATGATTTAGAAAAGAAGATTGCGCAATTATCTCAAGATATGGAAGATGCAATCATTGCAGGTGATATAGCACTTGCTAGTTCTATCAAAAAGGACAAGGATGAGCTTATTGCTAAAAAAGAGGCTGAGGAAAAACGCCTTAGACGTAGAGCAAACAATAAGCCTACAGTGCTAACTGAAAATGATGTAGCTGCTGTTGTTGCACTTTGGACTAAGATACCTGTAGCAAAGCTTACAGAGCAGGAATCTGTACGTCTTAGAAAAATAGAAAGTATTTTACACAAGCGTGTTATTGGACAGGAAGAAGCGGTATCTGCTGTTGCTAGAGCAGTACGTAGAGGTCGTGTTGGTTTAAAAGAAAAGGGAAGACCAATCGGCTCGTTCTTATTCTTGGGTCCTACAGGTGTTGGTAAAACAGAAATATCTAAAGCTTTAGCGGAGGCTGTCTTTGGTAACGAGAATTCAATGATCCGAGTTGATATGAGTGAATACATGGAAAAGCACTCTGTATCTAAAATGATTGGTTCGCCTCCAGGATATGTAGGATATGATGAAGGCGGACAGCTTTCAGAAAAAGTAAGAAGAAACCCATATTCTGTTATTCTTTTTGATGAAATTGAGAAGGCTCATCCTGATGTTTTCAATGTAATGCTTCAGATTTTGGATGATGGACATGTAACAGATTCGCAGGGCCGTAAAGTTGATTTTAAAAACACAATTATTATAATGACAAGTAATGCTGGAGCTCAGGCTATAATAGAGCCTAAAAAGCTTGGTTTTGCCTCAAAAGAGGATGCAAGCAAAGATTACGAGTTTATGAAGAATGGCGTTATGGAAGAGGTTAAGCGAATCTTTAAGCCTGAGTTCTTAAATCGTATAGATGAGACTATTGTATTCAGAGCGCTAAATAAAGATGATATGAAGGAAATTGCGGCACTTCAGGTTAAGCAGTTTGCTGCAAGATGTAAGGAACAGATGGATATTACAGTTACAATCACGGCATCTGTTAAGACATGGATTGTTGAAAAATCATTTGATCCTAAGTATGGTGCTAGACCAATCAGACGCAAGATACAAACAGCTCTGGAAGATGTGATGGCAGAAGATATTTTAGCTGGTAAAATCAAATCTTCTGATACTGTAAAAGCAAAGGTTAAAAAGGATGTAATCGTTTTTGAAAAATAAGTAAATTTATTTTTACTTTTATTGTGAAAATGAAATTCCTTTGTTATAATCGGGGTAAGACATTCTGCAACGTGCAGTAACTATAGGAGGAATTTAAGATGGCTGTGATTAGTGAGTTGATTCGCAGTGAAGCAGACGGAACCATCAGCTTTGGCGATTACACCTTATCTGCTAAGAAGAAGCTTGAGGACTACAAACACGACGGGGACTTGTACAAGGTAAAGACATTCTCAGATATCACAAAACTTGAGAGAAATGGGATGTTCGTTTATGAGTCTGTGCCAGGAACGGCAGTAGAAAAATTCAATTGTAGCGCAGATTCAGTTTCTTTCACAGTTGAGGGAAAAGAGGATGCAATGATTACTCTTGAGCTTGAACCAGAGACTGATTATGATATTACAGTTGCTGGTACAAAGGCAGGACAGATGAAGACAAATCTTGGTGGAAAGCTTAATTTGTCAGTTGAATTAGACCCAGGCGTAGCGGTTTTAGTTGAAGTTAAAAAAGTTTAATATTATTTTATTATGAACGACGAAATCTTCCCAATTTACATTGGGAAGATTTTTATCTATAAGGAGAAAATAATGGCGAATAAAAAGGTTTCAGTGTTTTTTTGTCAGGAATGTGGTAATGAAAGCTCAAAATGGTCAG
This sequence comes from Pseudobutyrivibrio sp. MD2005, assembly GCF_000621865.1. Lineage (GTDB taxonomy): Bacteria > Bacillota > Clostridia > Lachnospirales > Lachnospiraceae > Pseudobutyrivibrio. The sequence goes on along the minus strand of NZ_JHXE01000012.1, from coordinate 1,806 downwards.
GACAGTGTCCTGCATGTGGCGCGTGGAACACCTTAGTAGAAGAAACTATAGATAAAACTACTGTAAAAACAAGGGCCAAGGTGTCTGATATAAAGCCTACTAAGCTTATAGACGTGAAAGCTTCTAATGAGCAGAGAATATCTACTAACATTGAAGAATTTGATAGAGTTTTGGGCGGCGGAATTGTACCTGGATCGATGGTTTTAGTAGGTGGAGATCCTGGTATAGGTAAATCAACACTGTTACTTCAAACATGTCAACAATTATGTAAATCAGGTACTAACGTTATGTACGTATCAGGAGAGGAATCACTTCAGCAAATTAAAATTAGGGCTGATAGAATAGGTGATTTTAATGATAAACTGGATTTACTGTGTGAAACTAGTTTGGATACTATTAGAGCTGTTGTGGAACGAGAGATGCCAACAGTTCTAATAATTGACTCTATTCAGACGATGTTTAATGAAACAGTCGGTTCTGCACCTGGGTCGGTATCACAGGTTAGAGAATCAACATCTGTATTGATGCAAATTGCAAAAGGGAAGGGTATAGCGGTATTCATTGTTGGACATGTTACAAAAGAAGGTACTGTCGCAGGTCCAAGAGTGTTAGAACATATGGTAGATACTGTTTTATACTTCGAAGGTGATAGACATGCTTCATATAGAATATTGCGTGGGGTTAAGAATCGTTTTGGCTCTACAAATGAAATTGGCGTTTTTGAAATGAGAGATATAGGCTTGGAGCAGGTTAAAAATCCGTCTGCTATGATGCTTGATGGTAGACCAGAAAATGCGACAGGTTCCGTTGTTACATGTTCTATGGAAGGGACACGTCCTATATTAGTTGAAATTCAATCACTTGTTAGCAAGACAGCATTTGAAATTCCACGTAGAATGGCAACGGGCTGTGATTACAACAGAGTAAATCTGTTAGTTGCTGTATTGGAAAGAATGAGAGATTTAAAGGCCAATAAATCATGTGGTATATTCCTTGGTCGTTCAGATATATATGTGAATATTGCAGGTGGTATAAGAATTAATGAGCCAGCAATTGATTTAGCTATAGCGATGGCTGTATATTCTAGCGAAAAAGATATTCCGGTTGATGCAGGTACTATTGTATTTGGAGAGATAGGTCTATCAGGGGAAGTGCGTTCAGTTTCGATGGCTGAACAAAGAGTTAGTGAAGCAAAAAAGCTAGGATTTAAAAAGGCTATTATTCCTGCATCTAATTTGCCTGCAGTGAGTAGTATATCTGGTATAAAAGTAATAGGGGTTTCCAATGTGAAAGAAGCAGTGGATGCGATATCTCGCTAAATATTATTAACCAGTAACTAAATATAGAGGCTAAAATGAAATTGCAAAAATAATTGGTACAATTCACACAATTGCCGTGGCAGCAGTGAATAGATTTACTTTAAAAGATTCACAGAATATCTGTTGACATGGCGCATTTTAGGTGATATTATAATCGAGCACTGAGGGAACGAGGTGCGGAAACATAATAAGGAATTGAGAAAATTGTATAAACAATTTTAAAATCCTGAAAAGTTTCAAAATAAAAGAAAAAAGTTGTTGACAAGAAGCTGACATCGTGATAATATAAACGAGTTGCTGCTGAGGCAACAACAAAGCGAAGATTGATAACTGAACAGTGAAACAAACCTTGAATTAATACAAGTTTTTATGGTAACAAGCAAGCTTGTTACTTAACACAAACTTTTCTTCGAAAAGTTTATGAATGACATGTATCCTTGAAATTCATTTAGTTTCTAAGACGAAACAAAAACCTTTTTTTAGTAAA
>NZ_KK211360.1:18889-226157 GCF_000621865.1 Pseudobutyrivibrio sp. MD2005 | reverse complement strand
ATGTACTCATCAAAACCATGCCACAGGACGATCCTGTTTATCAGTTCTTAGATAAGAAACGGGCACAAGGCAAGCCTTACTATGTCTATATGACAGCCGGTGCAAACAAGTTTCTAAGAATCTACTATGGACGAGTGAAAGAATACTTAGCCACTCTTCCAGAATCGAATTAATCTCAATCAATAAAACTATTCAGACCAGCACTGGTTGTGGTGGTCTTATTTTGATACCTTCTTTTCAACCTGTATAAAAATTTCATTGTTCTTTAATTTAGCCTTGACTTTTTATTTGCAGGCTATATAAAACTGTTCTATAATCAGAATAAAGAAAGCGATGCACGAAAAATCGTGCATCGCTATACAGATTAAAATATCTAATATTATTCTTTTCGCTTCGTTGCATGGCCATAAACCCATAATGCTCTATCTATTTTTCTATCTATTTCCTTGCTACCAAATAAACAATTTAGGAGCCAACAATACTCCAAATACATATTTGTCACTTTATCTGTTTCTGCTTTCAAAGGTGCATCTCCGACCCATATTTCTCCAGGACTTTTTTCCATAAGAATCGCTTTTAATGCTTTATGTGCAAATTTATCATAAATTGGCCATTTACCACTTGATTTAAAATACATAAGATTAATAATATATACAGCACCAAAATTATTTGGAACAGGTCCGGCATCTAGATATTTTTTATATTCTATTTCAAATTTCTCTTCATCAATAGAATCTATCTTTGGAACTTTATTTAAATAGTCTTTAAGTTCGTTCGATTTAATAGTTCGCCCATATCCATTAAGATAGTTTCCATCTTTCATTTCGATTTCATAATTGTCACCTTCCCTTTTCAATCGTCCAGCTTTCCAAGCTACAACAATATCATCTATAATTCCCTTATCCAAATGATCTTTTTTTATAATGTTTTCTTCGTATTCTCTACACACATTATTATTTACTTTTATTCCTAGGCTATTAATAATCTGTTTTCCATCTTCAGAAATTTTATCACTCTCACAAAAATACAGATATTCAAAGTCATCTACAAAATCTTTAAACCATTCCTTAGAATATAAATCACTCATACCCCAGCAATCCTTTCTTCAACTCATCAACAACCTGCTCCTTTATACGTTTAGGTTCTAGCACAATAACATCAGGCGCATAATTCTTTGCAAACTGAACTATTGCCTGGTCGGTTGCCTGTACTGTAACCTCTACATAGCTTTCCTCTTTCTTGACAACCTTAATATCTTTCCCAAACATATCAACGATATCGCTTAACATAACATCAACGATTTTCATCTTGACCTTCGAGCTGCCACTACTGTACATATAAACATGCTCTTTCATGTATGTCGCCAGGTTTAATTTCTGGCCATTAGACCATTTTAGTTTTTCAAAAGGTTTAATATTTTCATCTAGGATACTTATATCAGCAATTCTATCAATACGATAATTTGAAACATCATCATATTTGTCATAATTGCAAATTAAATAGTATTTCCCTTCCTTTGCAACCATCTGATACGGAGAAACTATATAAACTCTTTCATTTCCATCTGCCTGCTTTTTCTTTACAGTATTCAAATCCAAATCATATTCCAAATATTTAAATGAAACCTTTTTCCCATGAGAAATAGCTTCATCTAAAATATCTATGTTAAAAAACAGTTGGTGATTATTAGTTTTGTCCTCAGGCATTGTAGCTATATGCTTTATTCTTGATCTAAAATATACATTAGAAAGTTTTTCAAGTTTCTCAATCAAGGTCTTACACTGACTATATGGTAGGTGTGTGGAAAACAAAAGACCGTCAATCAATAACCTAAGCTCACTGTCTGTAATGTCTCTTGCCATATAAAAATCTGATAAAATATAGCTTTCTTCCATTTCTCCAGTCGTTTTATTTTTAATCATACGCAGAGATTCGCTATACTCTATCTCATAACCAAATTCTATAAGATCCATCAGATTGGCTTTTACTGATTTACGGTCTACAATCATTTCATATTCTTTTTTTAAAATTTCTTCGATTTCCTTCTGACTTAGTCTGTGATTCTCGTCAGTATACTTACGAAGAATGTCTAGGATATTAAAAATCAACATCTTTTTTGGTTGTTTAGCACTCACACGCTTATCCTCCTTCAGCAGTTTATGTAAGCATAACAACATTATATGTCGATTCTGTGGACACTTTTTTGGTCATCCTAATCCCTTTATATACATAATTACGTCGGGACTTGTTAAATCACTGATTTCAATTTCATCTAAAGCCTTAGAAAGTTTTTCTCCATTTCCTGCGTTGCCCTTAACAAAACTAATAATGGTTTTGTATACTTCATCATCCTCTCCTAAGGGTTCCTGCCATTTTTTAATATTATAAAGAGGTGATATCCAATCAAACTGTCCTTTCCATCTACCAAAGGATCCACTAAACAGACTACCATTAAACCATTTGCCTTGATAATTCTTGGTAATAAGTTCTACGATTCGACCATTGTCAGCAATATTATAAATAATAGCTGGTTGTGTTGGACCCAAAGGCCAGGTATCTATTGCAACAATATCTCCAGGTTTATATGGAAGTGGCAATTGTAGCATTATACTATTTGCAAATTGAAAAACAGAGAAATTTACATTGAGTCTCTTCATACTAATTACAATATGACTTTCCTCAAACAATATTGGTGTATCGCCAGCAATCGCGTAATATGTATTTAATTGTTCATATATACCATGAGCCTTTCTTTTTACCCATTTCTTTACTTCATACCAACGGGGGGAACGCTCAGCAGAATCTGAATCCTCTTCCTCCTCTTCCCATATTTCCTGTTGAATTATCAACTTTGCATACTCATAACTATCAGCTACACCAAGAAGATATGATTTACATTCTTTAATATCAACATCATACCAGCATGATTCAATTGTAAATTGACAAGTCCCCTTTTCAGCAAGCGCATCTATTGCCTTATCAAATTCTTTAGCAACGTCCGCGAATTTATAGATTTCTATATCGATATCTTCTGGATAACCATCATCAACAATTTCTTCAATAACTGCTAACTTCCTAAACCAATCTCTTTTTATATCAAGACCCACTGGTGCAGCAATCATAAGCTCCATAATTTTCTCAGGAACTAGTTTTATTCGCTTAAGATGTTGCCTCATATCAATCGATGGCATGAAGGTATCAATAAGTTCTTCATACATAGATTGATTTAAGGTTAAATTAAGAGTTTTCATAATTTGCTATTTCATCCAAAATCTTATAAACAGGACTTGTATGTATAAGGAATGTTCCCATCTCCTTCTTTGCTCTTTCATGTTCATATTCGGAGACGATTTGTCTGTATCCATAAGTGTATTCCCATATATCTATTTCCTTACTAATGTGTTTGGCCATTAATAACAATAAACGCTGTGGGCCAATAAACTCACCGTTGTAATACTCTAAATCTAAATAGTCTGCCATTACATCATCACTAACAAATAACGGATTATTCTCGTAAAAACCTGTCGACCAGCCACTGGCATTCATGTCTGAAGCATCACAACCTTCTGAACTCTTTCCAGTCCTTTCTTTAGCCCTACGCTTCATTTCAGGATAGGTTGTCAGCAATATAAAAGGTTCTGTTGTTCTCCCCCAATTGCCACCCGCTCCACGAACTATGTCACCTCGTTTAAAAGGCACTGGAATATCAAACCACATCTGTTCAAAAAAATCCTTTTCAATATCAATAGCAGCACCATAAAAATCATAGGGAGAATCAATTTCTAAAAGTGTTCCATTTAAGTTATAAATAGCACTTACTTTATTTACAACTTCAATTTCAGGCCGTTTAAAAGATCCTTTTCTTATTTCAAATCCAATATAATTGTGATTTCCACAATCTTCATCATTTTTCACTTCATCTATGACATAAGATAAAGCATCCTCGACATTAGCAAATATGTATCCCGATTCCTGCAAATTATCAGCGTAGGGCTCTTCATATGTTGAATCTAATATAAAGAACACCTGACAATATTCATCTGATTTCATAGCATAAAATGTTCCAACAAATTCAGTTAAATCGTGAATGTACTGCAAAATCAAAGCATGTGTACTTTGACCCTCAATAACAGATTTACACCACCTTTTATTCCCATCGCTTCCTAAAATATAATCGTCTGTAGAATCTACCAATTCTTTAAAAGCCTTTTGCTTTTCTTTAACGCCCCTAAACCTGCTTTTGTAAATGATATACGCTTGTTCCAACAAACTAAATTGATAATCTATCTCATTCAAGTAGCATCTAACATCTTTAGAATTTAAAAAATCTAATATGTTCATATTTTATTACCTTCTCAGAATCCAATCCTGCGTAAATCCCTATCCAAAATAAGATCTTCCAAATGCAATTCTCGCTCTAACTGCTCATATAATACTTTTCGTTGTAACGCTATAAACTGTTCAATATTCAAATTACGTTGAAAGTATTCTCTTAAAGCACCTAAAACTCTGTTCTCATTCTCTAAAGGCTTCGTACAAACCTCTAATTCAAGGTATGTTTTAGCAATTCCATCAAGCCAAACTTGACCATCATCTGTAACTCCGTATCCAATCGGCATCATATCTGTTACATCCCAAACCTTTTCAAATCTTTCCTTCTTAAATGCGACTTCTTTAGGATTATCAGACTGTTCTATCCAACCGGGTAAGCTTTTTAATACATAAATATTATTTTTATTATCAGATACTAAATCTCCTTGCTTAAACGGAGTAGGAAAATCAAACCACATACCATTAAATGACTCCGATAATAACGCTCTCTCAGCCTCTGTAAGCCAGGATTTTTCTATAAAAGTTTTCTCCATATTCGGGTTATACTCAACTTTTATATATTCATTTCTATCTATATATGTTTTTCGTATTTGCGATATTTTATTTTCATCTAGCATGTCATTTCTGAGAGTATCTATGCATTTCTCTAATGAACTAAATGCATTTTCAAAATTCGCAGTCCATTCCTTATCACAAAGACATTTATAAGCATACGAATACACAGCATGGTCTCCTGCTTTTTCATATTCATCTATTGCATGTTTTTCAAATGACATATAGTTCCTTATTAAATCATGTAAACTCGGCCAATATCGACAATTCATCCTTTCTGGCACAGTGCTATCAGGCATATTATCGATAATCCATTGCCAATCTTCATGACGAATTGTAAGAGGATGCTCCGTGCCATTAAGCCAAATAAGCCATGCCATTTCTGTAGCAGAAAACTCATACTTCACGTTTGATAGCTTATTTTGGATTGCATGAGATTCTATATACTTTAATATATCCATTTAGCTCGCCTCTTTTAGCTTTGCTAATTCCTTGTATGAAATAGTTTTCTTTTCAATTAGTGCCTCAATTAAAGAATCTAAAAAAGCTCGATTTCTTATAAGGATTTGTTTTACCTGCAAATAATATTTGGAAACCTCTGCGTTAGTAACACTATCAAGATGATCATATATTTGTTCACTTGTTTCATTTCCATGACACCAAGAATTAAAATCATAGGCTGCAACATTATCTAAAAGTATACGGGTCAGATTGTATGCTCTGTGTAAATCAGTATTACAACCCATATCCACTTCAGCTAAAACGATTTCTGTAGCTGCTTTTCCTGCAAGATTTATCATTATTTCCGCTTCTTGGTTAGAAAACAAATCATCCTCATCATGGTCTCTAGATACTAATCCGCCAATAGAACTGCCATTTAATGAAGCTATAGAGATAAAATCAACAGTTCCAGGCTGCAGTATCTCAGCAATGACGCAATGGCCAGCTTCATGCACTGCGTGTCTTTTTAAGATATCTTCAGATACATCTACCTCATCATCAGAAACTTTATAGAATGTTCGTAAACAGGATTTTATTAAATCGTTTTGATTAATCTTTTCTCTGCCTTCAAAAGCTACATATAATCCAGCTTCATTAATGACTCTTTCCAAATCAGCACAAGAATATCCTCGACAAAATCTTGCTAATTCTTCAGAATCTATATCCTCACACAAATTCATATCCTGAAGATAATACGCAATTATTTTTCTGGCATCATCGTTTCTAGGGACTGACATATAAAAAATTCTATCAAACCTACCACTTCTGATTAGAGAGTTAGGTAAAGTCCTAATATTATTCGTCGTTGCCACAACAAAAACGTCTTTCTCTTTAACATCATCTATACAAGCTTGAATAGTCACGTATTCCTCAGCATCCCTATGATATTCATCTTCATTTGCAAATTTATCCATATCATCGAGAAAAACTATGGATGGCGTGTTTTCTGAAGCCTTCTGAAATATTTCTCTAATATAATCTACAAAGCTTCCATCCGGTTTATCCTTTCTAATTACATAAAAAGTTCTTCCACTTTCCTTTATAAAGCTCATAGCCAAAAGAGTTTTTCCTATGCCTGGAACACCATCAAATAGAATTCCTCTAGGCACCTTAACTCCCAATTGCTGGTACTTTTCAGGATTGTGCATAGCATCTAGAAACCTATCTAATTCTCTTTTTATAGAATCATATCCAATAACCTTATTTAACTCTCTCATTTTCTTTTCCTCCTAAATAATGCCGAGGGGTTTATAGTTCATAACAAGTAATCTTTCTTGTTGTACTTAAAATACATCCAAGGATGTACGTTTTTTTACCCATACCCGAAGAAAAAAATAGATCACATTTTTTAAATATCTTTGAAATATTAGAAAACTCATCTAGGCTAAAGAAAAACCTATTCTCCTTGTAATCTTCTTTGATGTTACAGGCGCTTCAATATCATCTTCGCATATACGTTTTACATCATCACTAGTCACAGCTTCATAATCCATATGAACAAGCCTGCTGTTCTGAGCCATCTTTGCTTTCTCAACAAGATTTCTAGCATATCTACCATTGCCAAAGTCTACCTGATCTCGCACATTTTCCATAATGTCTCTAATCTTATTTTTTGCAGAATTATCAAAGCTAAGCCCTTTCTTTGCTGCCTCAAATTCAGCGATTTGGCATAGTTCTTCTGTAGTATAGTCCTCGAATTGAACATAATGAGCTATACGAGATCTAAGGCCTGGGTTCTTATCAAGAAATTCTTCCATCTTATCTGGATAGCCAGCAAATATAACTATTACATCATCCCTATGGTTTTCCATTTCCTGCACAATTGTATTAATAGCCTCATCACCATAAGAACCATTTCTATTATCAACAAGAGAATATGCTTCATCTATAAATAAAACTCCCCCACTTGCTTGTCTAAATACCTTTTTTATATTAGGCGCAGTCCATCCTACATATTTTCCTACAAGATCAGCTCTTCCAACTTCAACAATATGACCTTTTGAAATAATCTCATTATCTCTTAGAATTCTTGCAAACAATCTTGCCACTGTGGTTTTAGCTGTGCCTGGATTGCCCGAAAAAATCATATGATTACAGATTGACTCAGGCCTTAAACCCTTATCACAAAAAACTTTTTGAGCTTTATAGCAATCTAGAGCCTGATTTATCACCTTCTTAGCAGCCTGCAGCCCAATCATTGAATTAAGTTCCTCATATGCGCTACCTTTTATTTTTTTATTTTTTATTTCTGTTTTGGCACAGTTTATATCTTTGTATTGGCTATATATTGTCTGCTTCAGCTTTTGATTGTACCATTCATCAAATAAACCATTTAATTCTGGAATTAAGTATCCATGTTCTTCTTCAATCATAGATACCAGTTTTTTATCCACTCTAATAGTGTATTCTTTTGCACGTTTCTTCAAATATGAGACAGCATCATCGTTAAATACCAGTTCCTCTTTTATTTCTACAAATGAAAGCATGCCAATATGTTCAAAAATCTTCAATTGCAATCTCTTACTTTCCCTTGGCATGGAGATTATTGTTAGGACATCACTACTATGACGGCGAATAACATTACAGAGGTCCTCCATATAATAATAATCTGAGCTAATCTCATCATCTTCATCATCGCAAGCATCATCCATATTCAAAATCACTGTTCCCCCAACACAACTGCAATAAAGTGATTCTATCCATCTTTTTGAAAACTCAACGGAACCGTTAAGATCCACTTCAACATATCTTCTATTATTTATACGTCTTGCTTTGTAAAGAGCCTGTAGCAAAAGTTTTTTCATACCTTCTTGAGTATGATCATCATCACTTTCAATCATATAATCTACTGGATGCCCTAAAATGTATTTATTTTGTTGGCTTGCAAATATACGGTCCAATTCTGGCATAAAAGTTTCTCTCGTAAAATATGTACCAGCAAGCTTATATATTGTTTCTTTATCTATATCGCTAATAATATCCTCTGCAAAACTATTTCTAATTCGTCGGCCTCCAAAAATAGTTGATATAGAATCAAGATTAAATTCTCTCAATAAATCATCGGCAGATATTACGAAACCATCTCCATAGGCTTTATGGAGCATTATATTAAATTCAAAGAATGTGGTTTCTTTTATTTCTAATGATTCTAATTTAAAACCATTCATGGCAAAAAATCTTTTCACTATGTCTTCTACATCAAGATTTTCTCTTATAACCATTCCCATCTCACAGCAATCACCGTGACGCCCTTCAGAAATAAATAAATATCCTTTTTCAATAAAGGCTTCTGTATATGTTTCACATTGTTTTGATAGATTACGCATAAATTCTTGTAGACTTAGCTGGCTGTTTTTCTTTTCCTGATTTATATTCTTTTCTATATCCGCTTCATTCATTAATGCTGTAATTTTAAAGAATTGCATAGGCACCTCCGTATAACGTTATTGCATTCACATTATCTTTTAGTTTTTTGTTGTACATAATATATCTCTGAAGATGTACGTTTTTTTCCACATGGTTAGGCACACAATACAAATAGCTTTAAAGAAAAGACACATTTTGCTTCTATAATAGAAAAATCGGAGGTTCAGCTATGGTAACTGTTTCAAAATCAAAGTATTGCAAGTTCATGCAATGTCCGAAAATGGCATGGCTAGACAAATATCATCCTGAATTAATAGAAATTGATGCTATAACACAAGCTCGTTTTGATACTGGTCATGAGGTTGGTGACTTAGCAAAAGGTCTCTTTGGAAATTATGTTGATGTCAGCACCTTCAACAAGGACGGATTAATTGATATTCCTGCAATGTTAAAAAAGACAAAAGAAGAACTGGCAAATAATACGCCAGTTATTTGTGAAGCCGCTTTTTCCATTGATGGATTGTACTGTGCTGTCGATTTATTACGACATGAAGAAGACGGCTGGTCTATTTATGAAGTTAAAAGTTCAACCTGTAAGAAAGAAGTTGATGAAGTCTACATAATAGACATTTCATTCCAAAGATATGTTTTAGAAAAAGCTGGAATTATAGTTAAGAACACATACTTGGTAAACATAAATAATAAATACGTATTTGATGGCACTATGGATATCTCTCAGTTTTTTGCTATTACTGATATTACTTCCGAAGTCAAATCAGAAATGACTAATGTTGCTTCAAATATTAAACGAGCCAGAGAGATATTGGGTTGTAATGACATGCCTAATATAGATTTGGGAGAACACTGCTGCTTGCCATATGAATGTTCCTATTGGAATTACTGCACACGCAATCTTCCTAAACCTAATGTATTTAGCATGTACCATATGGCCTTTAAGAATAAAATTGAATTATATAAAAAAGGACTAGTCAGTTATAAAGCTTTGCAAGATTCAAATGCTCGACTAACCTCTACTCAACATAGGCAGATTCAATACCAACTTAATGACTTAGAACCTTATATAGATACAGATGGAATAAGAGACTTCCTATCAAATCTATCATATCCACTATATTTCTTGGATTTTGAAACAGTACAGCCAGTAATCCCTATTTATGAGGGGACTAAACCATATCAACAAATTCCATTCCAGTATTCACTCCACTATATAGAATACGAAGGTGGTCCTCTTCAACACAAAGAATTCCTCGGCATTTCTGGCGAAGATCCAAGACGCGCTATTGCTGAAGCACTAGTAAGGGATATTCCAATGAATGTCTGCACAACCGCCTATAATAAAGCATTTGAATGCACTCGACTAAAAGAACTGGCAAATACATTCCCAGATCTAGCTGAGCATCTTTTGAATATTCAAGAAAACATATTAGATTTGCTAGTTCCATTTCAAAGTGGTTACTATTACAATCGCGCTATGGGTGGTTCATTTTCAATCAAAAGCGTGCTACCTGCACTATTCCCAGATGACCCAACTCTTGATTACCATAATTTGGAAGACATACAAAACGGCGGAGATGCAATGACAATTTTCCCCAGAATAAAAGATATGTCACCATCTGATCAAAAACGGGCCCGCCAAAATCTTTTAAAATATTGCGAATTAGATACATTTGCAATGGTTAAGGTATGGGAAGAACTTGTAAAAGTCGCAAATGAATAATGGGAAGATTTTTATCAAAGAAGTATATATTTTAAACAAGATATTTGATGGTTCTTGGAATGAGCTAGAAGGAAATATTTCACACGAAATCATAGATTTTATTCGTACAGATTCATGTAAATATTTCGTATATGCAATATAGAAACACCTGATTTGCAATCAGATGCTGCTATTGCATAAGAAAACCTGCAGAGTAAATCTGCAGGTACTTTGTTGACTAAAAGTTTAAAAAGTAGAAAAGTTTTTGACTTTTTAAACTTTTAATTTTGAAAACATGAAGATGTGATTTTTATTCGCTCAAGCTTAAAACTTTACCGCAATAAGGACATGTTCCTTTTCCCATAAAATGAAATAGTGCTTCTCGCTCCTTATCCGTAACTAAAAATCGACCGTATCCATCATTTGGACGGTCAGTATATCCTCCTGAAATATACTCAAGTTCTTCGATTGAAAGCATATCAAGCCTTTCATTGATTTGCGCTTTCAATTCTTCTCTTCTTTTTTCGTCGCTCATATAACACCTTCTTTTTAATCGCATACACTTCCTAGTAACACAGAGCATGTATCTAGAAATTTCTTAAGTATAAATCTATCAAAAAAATATGTTATTTTTATGTTGTGATAAGTAGGTTTAAAGACGATTCACTTGTTGTCACCATTTGATCTAACGCTCCATATTTGCCTCTATTAAGTGTGTCTAGAATCCAGAAAGGGATACCATATGAAATTAAAGAAGTAGACACCGTAAACAAATTTTGTCCCCGTTAGTTGAACGATAGTCACATTTGTGCCCCCTGTATTTGCAATTTCGTTTGCGATACCCATTACCAGGAATCGTTTTACAATCATTTTTGAAATAATAGAGTCTTATAAATTTTTTTATAACTGTTTTCTAAGAATCCTTCTTTTTCGAAATATCCTTCTCCTTTTAAATAGTCTTCTTTGCTATTAGCGATTAGTATTACTCCTGCAATCATGCCCCATATCCTAAATATTTCTTCATAATAATTATCTATTTTAGTAAATATTCCTTGAGAGACTCCATCATCCAAATAGCCAATAATCAGTTTATTTATTTCTTCACCAACCTCATATGTTAGCTTGGCCCAGTCACTTTCTTTATCGAGATTCTCCGAAATGTTTCCCAAACTCATTTTAAATATTTCAGGATAATCCTTTTCGTATTTCTCTATTGATTTGCACACGCCTAAAAACACATGCTCTTGATTATCGTCAATATTAATTGCATCGAGTATGGAATCTCTTAATTTAGTTAAACTGTAATATGATAAGAACGTGACAATATCTTGTTTATTTTTGAAATAGACATACAGAGTCGCTTTGCCGTACCCGGCCAGTGTAGCAATTTCGTCCATTTTAGTTTTATCGATATCCTTGGTTCTAAAAAGTTTTATTGCAGCCTCCGCAATCCGCTTTTGATGTACTATTGCATCTTCTCTTTTTCTGCGTGCCATAAATCACCTTATATTCTCTCTACTAATTTATTAACCTTTGCGAGGATTTTGTTTGGAACGATTTCGCGATTATTTGTATCATCACATACTGCCATACCTATTTCTTTAACTCCTGCTGTTTTAAAAAATTCCTTTGCATTTTTAGCTATACCTGAGGACTGACCAAAAATTTTGTCAAATGGAGCTTTTGTGTGACATGCCGTAAGAAGTATATAACGTTTTCCAGATAATCTAGGCATTGGAAAAGCCTTTGTATGTTTCATTGATGCTCCTACCATCCTGTCAAATAAATTCTTCACAATCGCAGGAACATTTCCCCAATAAACCGGTGCAGCAAGTATAATAACATCTGTATTTTTTATCAGACTAGTAATTTCTTCTATATCATCATTTGTATACACACACTGACCTGTCTCGTCGCATTTCCCACAACTTTTGCAATAGTCTAGTCTTTTCTCAAACAAATTAAGCTCAGTCACTTTATGCCCGAGCTCTTTTGCCCTCTTAATTGCATATTTTAACATTGAAGAGGTTTTTCCATTATTTCTATAGCTACCTTGTATTGCAAGTACTTTCATTTTAGACGCCTCCTTCTAATTGAACCCTTCAGTTCAATTAGAACATATTAGTTGACATCTGTCAAACACAAGCTACATAAATATAATAATTGTAGTATTTTCTTTTCACATTTTTAGATTAAAATGATTTATTGCAGGTCACTTAAGGAATGACCTACTGGAATCATAACGAAAATGAAGATAATCCTCCAGTTTATCTGAATCTAAATAGTACTGCTCATGAAAGTTTCTTGTTGCTACAACCTGCGGTTCAATAACAGTATCCAGATTTGTAAAACCTAACTCTTTATACATCTTCCTATACTGTAAAATATCTACACCTTAAACAATCGCTATTAATCTAAGTAACATTTGTAGTGTTTGCTACCATCATAATGAATTATTGGCTTATCGTTAAGTCCAAATTGTTCCATTATGATAGGGATAAACTCTTCACCAATGTTTATATTCATATATAGTAAAGGCTTGCCTTTATTACTAAATTCCAATCGTCCTCTTGGATAATAATAATATGGTTTGTTACATTTTTTCGGTTTCACATGCTCCCATAATAACTTATGATTATAGTTCTTTCCTGACTTTGCCACGCCGAAATTTATATTGCCATCAAAAGGAACAGCAAGTATTTCACCTTTAATAAGCCAAAACACACCTCGAATATAGTCACTCATAGATTTCTCCATTTCTGAAGTATCCAACACGCCACTCAAATAGCGAATCCTATAGTATTAACCTTTTTCTTGAGACATGCATCTGAAAGATTAACCTCGAAATCCGAGACCTCTAATCTCTCAACGCTTGCCTTAGGTATTTCCTTATCCTTGTATTCAGCATATAATCTTTGAGATTGCTTTAATACTGCCTGCTCTAACAAATTTCTCACAAAACGTCCATTTCCAAATTCCTTTTCAGTACAGGCTCTTTCACAAATACTCCTACATTTTTCAATTGCTTTATTATCGAGTTTCAGCCCTCTGTTTTTTGCCATTAGCTTAAGAATACTTGTAAGTTCCTCTCCGTTATAATCTGGAAAATTAATTTGAAAAGCAATTCTGCTTCTTAAGCCTTCATTCTGATTCAAAAACTTTTCCATCCTGTCCGGATAGCCAGCAAATATTACAATAACATTATCTCTTTGATTTTCCATTTCTTGAACAATAGTATTTATAGCCTCTGCACCATAGCTATTTCTATCGTCCACCAAAGAATATGCCTCATCAATAAATAGCACTCCACCGCTAGCTTCCTTAAACTTATCTCTAACTATACGAGCAGTCCATCCCACATATTTACCAACTAAATCAGCTCTTCCGCACTCTACCAATGCTCCGGTTTTAAGCACTCCTTCGTCTGTTAATATGTCTGTAAGTAACCTCGCAACAGTTGTTTTGGCGCTTCCTGGATTACCTGTAAATACCATATGCTTAGAAATTCCTCCATCCTGCATGCCATACCCATCACGGATGCTCTGCATTTTATACGAGGCAATAATCTGATTAGCCAAAGCCTTAACCTCAGAAAGTCCAATCATCTCCTGTAATTCTACGTAAGCACTGTCCTTCCTTTTCTTCTCGCCTGTCTTTGCAATGCATTTACACTCTTTATAAGAGCTGTATGCTTTAGTTTTAAGGACGTCCTTGCTCCACTTATTGAACGCATCATGCACATCATAGCATTTATATGTTTTTCGCTCTGACTGTAGATAATCCCCCAAACTATCATCCTCAAAAACTGAAAAATTGCTTTTTTTCACAAGATAATGAAAATACTCCATTGCCTCTTCACGCTGCCCCGTGCCCTCATGTATCTCTATTCTGTCTACGTAATCCTCAGTTTTTATCAACAATTCCTTTGCAAAACCGGAATTTTCTAATTCTTCTAAAAAGAAAAATAGCGTTTTTGAGTGGTATTCCTCAACAAGTTCAGCCAAATATCTTATTACTCGTTCATAGCTTCTTGCATAATTCCCATGATTACCATCTGAACCACGCATATCTATTACAATCGCTGCCCCGTCAGCATGTTTACACACATGCTTAAGATCAGACTCATCATAGCAGTCTTCTTTTATTTGACTTAAAAGAGTAATTCTTGAACTTAATATCCGTCCCTGACTGTAGAGCATTTGGATCATCAATTTTACAATTTCCATTCCAGATTCTTTATTTCCTGAAGAAATGCTGTAATGTACAGGATAGCCATAAAACTTCCGCGCATTTCCGCGAGCATATATTCGCTCTAGTTCATCATAAAGTGTTTTATCAGCCATTATTTCTCTGGCTCTGGCTATAGCTGATTTCTTTTTTATTTTTTCGTTGTCTGTGATTATTTCATTTATCTTGAAATATCTGTTCCCATAGAAATCAAAGTCAAGATCCCTACTAGTTTTTCTCACACTTCTTTGCATATAATCCCTATTATCAGCTTCTTCAAGCATTTCCGAATATTTCTTGGTTGTTATTTCTTCAATTGGTGAAACTGTAATACCTTCAGCACCACAAGTTTTTTCTACAGCTCGCATTATTATCTTTATTACCTTAGAAACCGAAATCCTATCAGGCCAAACCGCAACCGCAAATTCTAAGCAGCCATCATCAGCACTATAACCAACAGCAAAAAAGTCATCTTGAGAAGTGTGAGAGTATATCTCAGCATTCAGTTTTACCATTTTATCTTCAAGATATTCTTTATTTTTATCTTTATCATCGTCTTTAATTTCTACCTTTAATAAAGATTTGTATTGCAGGCTCAAGTTATAACATAGCATTGCATATTCCTCCGTTTGCTTTCATCTATCTGTGTCAAATACATCATGTACCTTATAGATCAAATAATAAAAAAAGCAATGCACCTTTTTTAGCACATTGCTTAAATTGCCTTCATTAAAAGCTACTCATGTATTGCCCTACATATACAACTTCAAAATTCTTATACAAGAAATCAATGCTGGCGCCTATACGTAATTTCTCAATTATGTTGCGATTCAATCCTATATCTTCCACATCAAAAACTTCGATGTCAGCTTCTACTACTATTTCCATTATTTTTGTTCCCTGATCCGCCACATAGTATAGCTCAACAATCTTGTAATCACATAATACCAGCTCAAACTGATACTAATAACAATAATCACCCTCGAACCAGAATGCTTCCAGATTTTCATGAAGATACTGGGTTATCGCATCGAATAGTTCTGAATAATACCTTCTCTCTATAATTATTTTTGTCTTCTCTAACTCGTTCATAATAAAGCTCCTAAAAAAACAGTATACTTCTATAATAAAAAAGCAATGCGCGGTTTGTGGCGCATTACCTTTTTGAACAATGAATGTGACACACTTTTTTTCAGTGAATCATTCATTTTTTGAATCTCCTGCCATCTCAATTTCAAATACCATCAAAATCATTATCCCAACAAAAAATACTTTTCCTCATATCCTTACACAGCCTCTATTAAGAATCAATACAAAGTTTTGTATAGTGTTTAAGAAGCATAATGCTATGTGCTCTAGGAAATAAATATAATATTTTTTTGCAAGATTTAATAAACCATTCAGGAATACCAGCTTTATACATGAGGGCTAAATCATCAGCATTCCACCCGTTCTTTCTTATTCGTCCCCAAGTGACATCTTCCGCTATTTTATATGCTTCTTCATGATTTATATTATGACTCAGTAAGAATTCATATACATCTTCCCTATGGGCAATCAGTTCTTTTAGCTCAACTTTACCAGATTTAAATAATTCCTCAGCGTTATCTTCCCAAACTCCGTTTCCGTCTCCAAAACTAAGGCCACGACATTTCACAAATTCAGCGAAAGATTTAGGATTGGCAGCATCAAAAACACGACCAGTTATAATACTCTTACCAAGTTTCTTCTGACTAGAAACCTTATTAAAACCGAAACGAAACTCCTCTTCATTATGATAGTATGACAACTTTTTCTGTGGGGCACTGACATATACAGCTACTAATTGCCCTTTTTCAGTGTGTTGGCATCTAATCTTGGCTCCGCCTATATAGTGCTCCAAATAATTTACTATTTCGGCATACATTTTCTTTGTGACGTTAATCTCAATTGATGCCAGACCTCGACCATTTTTCCCTATAACAAATTCAGAATAAAGTTTTGGGTATATAGATATTGGATTAATCTCTGACAATCCTAACAGATACGCTACTACAGAAGACCCTTGAACACCTCTAAGGCAATAATGTCTTGAGCTAGCTTGTATTCCAGTCAATAGGTCATATACGAAAATATACATTGGTGAGGAGCCTTGCTTTTTTATCGCTAACAACTCATTTTCCATTCTCTTACGCGCAATACCATCATCAATAGACATAGTTTTAAATCTTGTATAACAAAGATTCTCTAGCTTAGTATAGGCTCTTTCCGTATAAGTTAATTCTTGATTCATAATCTATTCCATCCTCAAATAACCAAAGTGCTTCCTAACATTTCAATTACTTTTCTATAATAAAAGAAGCAATGTGCTGTTTTTAGCACATTGCTTCTTTTATAGAATAATTATTCTCTTTATTCAATCTTGTTATATTATTCATAGAAATCACACGATCGTCATCACAGCGGATATTATTTAATAGCCATATCTCACATTCAGACGCTCGCGCCTTTTCTATTATAGAATCACGGTTGTCCTCAAAATATTTGATTGCTCCTAGCTTCCATTCAACCACGGAGGATTGCTCTTCATTGAAGTATTGTGAATTAGTTAATACCAAAACATTCTTAACATTAAGTTTCTCTGATAATCCGTCAAAGCAATATGAATCATTTATGTCGCCAATAGCAGCATATTGTTTTAATATTGACTCAGCCTCATCCTTTCTTTTTTTTATTAATACGTCTAAGTTAAGATATTCTCTCATCCTATCCAAATGAGTGTATATTCCAGACTGCCCTTCGCAAGTATCATACAATGACTTTATTTCACCAAATATTAGACATACCTCATTTTTTTTCTTATCAAATTCTACTCCTAGAAAATCCGGCTCATTTTTTGCTGGCACCAAGTCAGTTTTCATGATCGTTGAATGAACTCTCATCTCCTTCAACTCTTCATCTGTTTTTAGTCCCCATATCTTAAACAAATCTTTCTTATGCGGCAGTTTCTGATGATATTCCAAATCATAAATATACAGCCCATCAAATATATATTTATCCTTATGAAAATCCCTAAAAAACTTGTGTTGCCATCTTTTTTCTATATTAGGAGAGCCGTTACTAGGGCGGAAATAGTAATCCATTATTTCCTTAAAACGACACCATAAATCACAATTAATATCTTCGTCTGTATAATAACTCTTTTCCATATAAATTGTTTTTCCATCGGGTTTCATCTTGAAGTCATGATCTTTAAAGTACTTTCGAAGCTCTACTTCATTTGGCATGCCCTTAGCATGTCCAATATTGAACGAAACTTTCCAACATCTATTTTTCCCAGCAGAGAGTTTCCATACAACGTGGTTATAATAATAAATTTCTATAGCATTATTATTACCACGAAAACAAATGTTTAATTCTTCATGTTCTTGTGTAAATCTTAAAAAAACGTTCATTGCACCATGCTTATCTACAAAAGCATTTAATAATTTCGGGTCAACAGCTCTACTATCTTTCATTTCTTTAAGAGCCTGTATTTGATAATCATTCAAATGCATATTATTTACACCTCCCATATAATTATAATGTGCTTCCTGAGGGCACTGTATTGGTTAATAATAAAAAAAGTAATGTGCTGTTTTTAGCACATTGCTTTTAAAGCTAAGCAAAAATCACTTTTCAAATATTTTAGTTTATATTAACAATAATATCTGCTTTATATTCAGCAAGATAGTACTTCAAACTTTTGTTAGAATTATCGTTTAATACCTTAAGCGTCCCGTTATTGACACATGGATGATATTTATTCGCAAGCATAATTCCATTAACGCTAGTTATACCTTTTTTTAGTTCACTATATCCCCTACAATCCTCTCCTTCAGCTAAACTAAACACACCCAGTTCACCAACAAGATCGAGCATATAATTTGAATAAAAGAAAATCTCAGTTATAATGCCGATCATATTATTATTGTACTTTAATTCTACTACGTTTATAGTATCTCCATTTTTGTTCCATAAATCTATAGCAGAGTGTCCATATGTAAAAACAGATGTATGCTTTGATTTTTCTTTACAAAACAATCCTACAGGTAGCTGGCGATGGACCTTTCCTATTCCTATATTAGGATTATCTCCTAGAACAGTTCTTAAAATCCCATCCTCTTCCAACTTTTTTTCTACGCTATTTTCATCAATTCTATCTGTACCTTCTGCCTCCTTAGTAGGGGTATTATTCACTAATATATTAGATTTAATAAAATTTTGAAAATTCTCAATCTCTTTCTGCAAATAATCATCTACCTCAAACCACGAATATTGTTCTTTAAATTTCATGATACGGTAAATAAACCTACTATAATGCCCATGTCCTATGAATCCATCTGTTGGAAAACTAATATATCCATCAACTGACAGCTTCACATTCTTCTTGGAACATACTCGTGCAACAATAGCCCATCCTTCAAATGCGTTCCCAGTAACTTGCATGTTGTCTTCAACAACCTTCTTACCATTAAGACTAATCGTTACAATATTATCTTTAGAATCAATTGTGATACTTTTGGGAATCTGGTTTATTCCAAACTCTGTAAATATATTTTTTTCTATTTCAGTGTATTCTCTGTCCATAGTATGTGATTTTCCTTTCCGTTATAAAACAATAAACTCTCCATCTGTCACAGATATTAGTTTTACACCTTGAGGTAATAAAAGTTTTTCTTCAGTGCTGTTACTCGATTCGGTATGATGAACAATTATGTTTTCTGGTTTTATCATGCCAATTACACGTTCTAAATCTTCCTTCGTAACATGCCCAGAAACATGCGCCTTAATTAAATTATCGCCGGAATAATCCACCAACTGCTTTATATTTGAATACTTATTTATGTAACCACTCCACATAGAGTAAATCATACATGTGTCTTTTGGGTGTCTTTCGAAATAGTCCTTTACAATTAGCGGAAAATAATAATTTGACCTAATAGCCATTCCAAAACCAGCCTTTTCAGCCTTCTTCAACACATAATCACTGGAGTACAACACCTTACGAGATTTTAAAGTTTCCTCTCTTTCTTCGTCATATATCTTCATTAAATCATACTGATATCTATCAGTTATCATATACTTTCCATTTGGCACACATCTTGAAAATGATGCAATTCTATCTAACTGTGATGAAGATGCCAGTAAGAAAACATATTTATACTTTTTAAATGCCTCTACAAAAGCTGGTACTAAAGCCTGCTCTGTAAGATATGGCACATTCAACGAGGTTTCTTTAGAAATATTTGTCCCTTCTGTAATCATCAAATCAATATGTCCTAGATTCATTAATGAAACCTCTACTTTATCCTTATAGAAACCGTGCAAACGATAATCACCAGTAATAAGAATTCTTTTACCATATGCTTCTATTAAGAACATTACAGAGTTAGTAGCAGAATGGTCTGATTCTAACGCCGTTATAGTGAACTCTTTAATCCTAATAGGCTTACAAATTTCAATCTCATTAACATTATCTGCCCATACTGCTCCCACTACTCCTTTTTTATAATCCTGTTGAAGCTCAAGAATTTTCCGAGCATGCTTTTCCATATAGACTGGAATCGCCACGTCAACAAAATCAACCTCACCGATATGGTCCCCATGATAGTGCGTGAGAAAAATACCATCGCAATTTGTAGTGCCAGTAGTAACACCATCTATATCAAGTCTAGCTTGATCACCTTCTCCTTCTAGCGGTGCTCCTATATCAAATAACAATCTAGTATCATCTGTAAATATTTCCGTGCACACACCACCAATCTGCTTTGCACCTCTGTGTAGTCTAACTTTTACAGTTCCCTTCGTTTCCATACTTTATCTCCTGTCATTAGCAATACTTCTTTTCTATTTCCTTGCATGCACTCTGGATGCGTTTTCTCATACTTTCTGGTTCAAGAACTTCAATGTTCAATCCATACTGCATTGCCCAGTAGAAAAAAGTGTCTGGATTGCACTTCAAACTAACAATAATCTCATCTTCACCTTCTGGTAGAACTCTAAAATCCTTTCCAAAGCTATCCACCAGATTATCCATAAGATTCTCATGAGCTTTTAACTTAATATGAATACTTTCACCGGAATACATATAAAAATGCTCGGCTAAATAATCCTTTAAATTAAGACCGCTTTCATAGCCCTGAATACTTTTGATTGGCTTATTTTTATCTTTTAGTATCTCCACATTAGTAATTCTATCTAACCTAAAATGTGAGAGATTCTCATATTCCTCTGTCTTTGCTATGAGATAGTATTTACCTCTATTACTAATCATTTGGTAAGGACTTACTATGTATTTTTGACTACGTTTAGGGTGAAGCTTAAAATCAATTCCATATTGCAGGTAAGAAAACGCTATCTGTCGACCTTTTGAAATAGCTTCGTCTATAATTGCTATAGAATCCATGACCATTGGATTATCAGTATTCTTCCCACTTGAAGTGCTGTGAATATGAGATACATGCGCTTTAAAGTATTTATTAGAATAACGTTCTAGCTTCTTTACAAGTGAATGGGCAGCTTTGTCAGAAATGGCCCCAGATGTAAAAATACTATCTATCAAAAGACGCAATTCTGCGTCTGTAAAATCTCTAGTATTCAAATAATATCCCTGTTTTGCCACAATATCATAACCCATCTCTTGAAGGCTTACTATATTATTCTTAACAGCTCTTCTTTCACAATCCATTCCATAGTTGGTCTTTAGCAAATCGATAATATCCTGTTGTAGAAGCCTATGCTCACTATCTGAATACTCTCGGAGTATATCCAATATAAGCATATTCAGCATTTTCTTTGTTCCAGTTCCATACATAGTCTTGTCTCCTCGCCAAATTTTATCTACTTAGGATAATAACATTAATCTATGTGCATTTTATGGCACATAGATATCCTGAAAAAATCTATCATGCATTGCTATCAGAATTATCATTGCTATCATTTTGAGCTTTTTGTTGTTCCTGTATTTTTACTAGAGGTATTTTATTTTTTATGCGTTCATATTTAGCCAAGTAGGCAGGCACATTATAACCATTTAAAATATTTATAGCTTCTATTTCTAATAACCCATACTTTCTTTGTAGCTCAATGCGTAACTTACGTCTTATTCCAGTATCACTTACATCCTCTCCCAATAACTCTACTTTTTTCCTATACTCTCCCAATAACTCTACTTTTTGCCTATACTCTTTCACAACCTCAAGCGTAATCCAATCATATTCATTTTCGACATGCCAAGCATACTGCTTATCGACAGCCTTTTGGGCTCTAGCTAGTTTTCTAGCTAACTTTTGTTCTTCATTTTGCGGTTCCACAATTTCCTCCATTAATTTCATTCTTTCTACTTGTGATTCTGCTGTATAAAGTTATTGAATTTAAAGTTTTGTGGTAATCTCTAGCATTTCTTTTTTCCAGGCTTCAACCTTCGCGCCGCCAGTAAACCATCGCACATCATATCGTGGATCTAGAATACGCATCCACTCATCGTTTACTGCATAATACATGGCCTCGGTACCTCTTTTTCTTATATACATTAAGACTTCTCTAACCCAAACAATTGCAGCTTCCTTTATTACAAAAGGAACCCTACAAATAATTTCTCTTTTATCCTCTTTTATAACTTCCATTTTCATAAGTTTCTCTCGGGCAACAAATCCGTCCCGAAGAAATATTTTTTCTTCATCCACGCCTGTTATCCTATGAAGTTCAAGATCTTCCTCACATTTTGAGTTATCACATCGTACTGTTAAAATGTATAAGAGTGTGTATTCCATTTTTTGTACCTTTCTTAAGATAGTGCATAAACCTGTGTTTCTTAACGAGCACATAATAAAAAAAACGATGTACCTTTTTGGGCACATCGCATTTTATTTTTAAACTATTTATATATTTTTTAGGGTAAGATATATAGAAATTGCTTTAAATGATATTCTTGTAAACACGGTACTTCATTATCTAGAACTATTTAATGCAACATTACAGAGGTAAAAGCAAAACCAATAGTGCTATTGCATTTAGTAATGGAAATATTAGGCAAAATTAAAGGAGCTAATCAGCTCCTTTTTTATATGTTTATTTAGCTAAACAAACTGAAATTATATAATTCACTTCACCCAGAAGCATGCTACTAAAATTACGCAGATAATAGATGGAATGAAGATAAGCAGTCTATTTTTCTTATTTCCAAATTGAATATATCCATAACCAAAGATGTTTGCTATTATTAGTGGAATCATTCCAATAGTAAGAAGCCAACCTCCTCTTTCCCATCTTTCCATCGGAAGCATTGCATCTGGTGCATCAACTATAGTGCCTCCGAAAAGAAACAAATAACTGCTATAAGTAAGGCATAGGCAGCCAATCGCATTTAACAAAATTAACAGCCAAGAAAATGCGTTTTTCATATTTAAAATCCTTTCAAAATCCGATTTATCAATGTCTATATATTTAGTATTCTTATTTGTTCTTCAGTGTAGACATGTGCATTTTTCTTCATATGATTATCCTTCCATTGCTAATTATATCAGCAAATGACGGTTAAATCCGTGTCCACAACTTGGTTTAAGGATAAAACATAGAATAATCCGTGTTAAAGCATGTCTATGGCTTGGATTTGTTATAAAAAATACGGTTTATTCTTTTTTGAGCGTGTCCACTCTATGGGGTTCATTTTATTCATTTTACTAGTTGATTTGACTGTTTCCAAGCTGACATTATTATCTTTATCTATTTTAAATCTTGTAATTTGCTCTAGTTTACGGGATATTTCTAGAATTATCATTGTTGTTCCGTAGTGATATTTCATACATAATAAAAAAGTACGGTATAAGCTATAGAAATCTCAAAATATCCCGTAGAATAAAGCCTAATAACAATGTATCTATATCTGCTTTTATCAATCAGCACTCTATTTCTACGGGACTAATTGTTAGTTTTCAATGATTATACCGTAAAATATGTCAAGTTACCCAAAATAGCTACGGTAAACTATTCGAAAAACTACATCCATACCGTAAATCCCTACAAACTACCATGCTGGAATATTATTAACATTTTTATTTATAGTTCAAATCTTGTAAAGATGTGACATTGACCAATAATTTCTTACTTCGCCCAACTAGTACCAACCATGATTTAGTTTTAGCGCTATAATAAAAGGCTTAATCTATAATTCTAAAAATTAAGTGTGTCTAGAATCCATAAATTGGAAAAATTAAAGGAGCTGTTCAAACTAGCTCCCTTTCTTACTTTGATATAGTGCATATTCAATTAAAGTGCTTTACGTACAACTCCCTTAGGGTCTTTTATTAAAACATATACAATCCAAATAATCATTGCAAATGCAATAACAGAAAGACCTAAAAAGCTGTCATTGATCATATCTTCTAATGCTGGGGTAAAGTATTCTGCTCCCATCTCTATATATTCAGCAATAGCATCTACAAACCACATAATAGATGCTCCCCAAAACATAAACATCAATACATGAAGTTTCATATCATCATTTTTTCTGTTGTACCACAAAATTGTAGTAATAAGAGCTGCAAAAACTGTAATTAATAATGTCATGCCCGCACCTCCTAATTTCCAGATTTAACGCCTGAAAGAGGACGCTTAACAATAATATCTGCCGCAACGCAAATACCAATCCATACAACAGTTACAAGAACAGCCATTCCAACACCTACTGTTCCCATTTCATGTAGCATTTCTGCTTTATCTGCCGGATTCTCCATCGCAGTTAAAAATGGAAAAAATGGCTTAACCTCTCCATGCCATACATGCTCGTATGCTAGAAGCACTGAGCCTCCCCAAAGAAGATTTGTAAGCCACTTTAACTTACGTGAAAATGGAATACCACTCTTGTTTTCAGATTTTTCCTGTTTTAACCCCTTCTTATCAATTGTTTTCTTTACTATTGTTGTTACAACAGCTTCGCCAGCTGGTATTGTAAAACAAGCCATAACACTACCTCCTTATTAATTACTACTATTGGATTATAGCAATTTAAAGAGATTGGTGGTTATTCATTTTTCACATCGTTATATTCCTAATTCGAATAATTAATCTGGTATTCCTTTTATATCTTTATGAGGATTAACACTGGCTAAGCTTATACGTACAATATCTGCCTTCAGTTCCTTAAAATCACTCATACACATAACTGCTTTAGTCATCTGCTCCTTGTTTAAAGTCTTTGCCAGTGTGATATGAGGAAACCATGATAGCGGCTTATAAAATTTGCTGATATTCGTCTCTGGAATATTAGCAAAGACCTCACAAATATCCTGCTGTAGTTCAAACAAATATTGATTAATATATGGAGCAGCATAAATCACCTTCGGCATAAACTGACCAATAGAGATAATAGATATTTCCCCAGGACTAAATTTGCCATTAAGATTAT
The DNA here is from genome assembly GCF_000621865.1 of Pseudobutyrivibrio sp. MD2005. Lineage (GTDB taxonomy): Bacteria > Bacillota > Clostridia > Lachnospirales > Lachnospiraceae > Pseudobutyrivibrio. The sequence continues at coordinate 201,036 of NZ_KK211360.1, read as the reverse complement.
CGAATGCTGGCAATAATGCCTCTGCACTTCTTGCCTCTATTGCAGTTAAAGTCATATGAGGTGGAATATTATTATCAATCATAAAGTTATTACCAGATGCCTCTGCTATTATGTCAATGTACTTCTGAAGATGCTCAGTTGTATCATTATCAAAATAAGCTGAAACTAAATACATGCTATTCCCCTTTTCCACTTAGTTAAATTCTGTAGCGTAAAGACTATTATTCAATCAGAATAAATGTCGTTCTTCTAAAAGAATTAATGATTCTCATAATGGCCGAATATATAAGGCCTATACTATATATTATAAGAGCCGTATTATTATGTCTTATAAAAATCAGGCATGATAATGCCAGAATAAAATTTACGATGCCGTGGCTAAATTTCATTTTCCACGGTCCATCTACTTCCTTTTTAGACTCTAAAGCCCTTAGGACTTCAACAATCCCAGCGAATCCATTAATCAATACTAAATACAAAAGTATATATATTTTTGGCACATTGGATAATGAACCTGTTAGTAAGGCAAAATCAAGCAAAACAACTCCTTGAAACAAAATGATTTTGCCTCCAACCATATGTCTTGCCATAGTTATATAAAAAATAATATCCTTGATTCCTTTTATGGTAAGACCTAAAAATAATACTCCAATAACTAAAATATATGCCTCATCGCTTGGGTTTATTAGGAAAATTAACCCAATTAGAATCATTATTAATCCAATTAAAATGTTTCTGATTCTTTGAAAAATTGTCATTTTTGATTTCCTCTAAAAAACCTATTGAGAAAGCTGCCTCTAGCAACACCTGCAAGCTTGTTTCCACTCTTTCCTATTTCATCAATAACCATGCCCTTGTGAGCAATTGCGCCACGAATGAACTTACCTAAATAAGTCTCATCCTTATCTTTTTTGTTGGCAGACACATATTCATTAAAATATTTATCTATGGCAAAATCTTCTATGACTTGTCCGGACAATTCTTCTCCAAAAGCTTTCCAGTCTTCACTGGCTAAAAGCTGTCTTTTTTCGATAATGCCTTGAATCCGTTCCTTCCACTGGCTAATTGCCTCAGTATCATATTTATCTATTTCAAATGATTGATTAATTCCACGAATATATTTCATCGCATAAATCATTTGAGTAAAGGCTTTCATATAGTCTGATGGATTATCCTTTGTGATTTCTCCATATTCACCCCATGCAGGAAGATATTTATATCTGACGAAACTATAATCTGGCAGATGTCCCGCTCTACCGTGCCCTAGATTCATAATAGAATTCTCATTACTTTGATATAAACTATTTGTATAAACACTATTATCTAAATCATCTGGCACTGATTTCTTATGTACAAATTTGATTTGCCTTTCCTTAAAACCGTCCCCCTCAGGGATGAGCTCATAGAATACATAATTAGTATTATTTATAACTAGAGATGGTGTGCCTGCAAAATTGGCATGAGCCCAAGTATCAGCCAACACATGCATTGCAATTCCAACGGACTGAATAGGCTTTCCTTTTGCAAGCTCCACTGTTTTTACTACCAAATCACCGTTGGGACCACATATAAGTCTGTACTTGTTGCGATAGCGTCTTGAGCATTTCTTTTTTTCAGCAAAAAGATCCTTAGGCAGAAAATGGAATGATGACCAAATGCGAGTAATATCCTGAAGCCCAACCGGATCTGTTCTGGCATCCATAAGCTCTAGCTGTAGCTGTGTTGTTGCAGCATTGCCAGGCCCTTTTATTTTAGATAAAAGAGTTCTCGAACACACATCAACAAACTGTGCACTATATGCAATATCCAAGCTTTCTTTATGAGAATAACCGGCTATAAAAGCTGCGCAATATGTTGCGTAATAGTGAAAATCTTCCTGCATATATTGGTTTACCCCCGTATCTCAATCATTGATTCTTTTAATTTTGAGTGTTGAAATTATTACAATTATCAAAATGTAGATAGTGGTAAGATCCACCAAGATTGACGCGATTGTCGTATCAATCGTATCCACATTCTGCAGACTTTCATAATAAGGCAACAAACCTAGCACATTTATTACAGCGTATATTATTGCAGCAACAAAATATCCTTTTTTGTGTTGCTTTCCTTTAGAAGCTTTCATTGCATTTCCGCCAATATACAAATGTATTTTCATAATAATAAGCGAAAGAATAAAAACCAGAATGAGCACTATAGATATACCAACAGGCCCCAAATCCTTTATTCCACCCTCTTCACCAAAAACATCATCAGAGTTCAGCAAAACTTCAATAAAGACTTTCGCACAGCTCCATGCGCCCATGATGATTACACCTATACCGCTTACATTTAAATCATCTTCATATTTTCTTAGTAAAGCTTTTTCTGTATTCATCTAAATCGCCTCTTACTTATTTTTACAAAGTCATCTGATTTTAGACAACACATATCTAATTTATAAATTTTCTAAAGAAATCACATTCTTCATCATTACATATTTTGGCAGCATCCTCTCGAATTCTCAGCATGAAAACATGACCCAATTCATTATCTTTATCACCATAAAAATGAAATTCGTGAGGCACTGAATACTTTATAAACTTATCTATCATAAGTGCTGGCTGATCTATCAAAAAATCTCCTGTAGCAGTTACAATAAAACATGGAGGAAAATCTGAGTTCACTTTTGATGATACATTAATCAGTTCCATTTCTTCTTCTGTACCATGATTCGGCATTAAATCGTGCATAAGGCCTGTGTTCATGTCTTCGGGATCATCAGATAATTCCAGTTTAAATGCACCACAATTTAGCACAATTGCCTTTGGTTTGAAGCCCTCTAAAGGCTTAAAACTGAAAAGCTTAGTATAATCTTTATTAGTACAAAATGCTGAATAAAGACCTAAAATATGTGCGCCAGCCGAGTCTCCTACCGCAAAAACATTTTCAGTATCAAAGCAGTATTCTGAAGCATGAGCAAAAACCCACTTGAAAACAGAATTTGTATCTTCTAATGAGGCTGGAAACTGAAATTCTGGAGCCAGTCTATAGGTAAAATTTACAACAGCAAAGCCCCTTGTTGCTAAGTCCATACAGTAAAAAGAATAGCGTTCTTTATCTCCATATACCCAAGCTCCGCCATGAACACTAACTATAACAGGCAGCTTCTCATCCCCTGCGTTCTTAGGTCTATATACGTCTAAAGATTGCCACTTTGCATCTTCTCCATAACAAATGTCATCGTATCTAACAATGCTATCAGGTGTAGTTAACCCTAAATCTCTTAAATCATCCGTTTCCTTAAACGCTTTTCTTACGTCATCGCTTATTTTTGACATTTCTATCCTCCCAATATCAATCCCATTCTTCGTTTCTTTTTTGTTTAATCATATCTTTAATTCCACTAATAAGTATACCTATTCCAATTAAAAAAAACGAGAAAATAAATGCAGCGATAGAAATATATACACCCTTATCAGATTCTACAATACAAGAATAAATAATCCCTGGAATCATAATTCCTGATGCAAACATAAACAATAAACCAAGAACAACTCTCATGTTAAAAGAAATTCCATGCCAATCATCTGCTAATGAATAACGCTGATACGCATAGCCTAAATTGGAAAAATATTCTTTTACAGGCGCCTGTATGCTTCGAGAACTAAACTTATTAACTATCAGCCCTGTTTTGCCTGTCTGATTATCCTTTCCAATCTGAGCTTCCCAATTAAACCTAACCGATTTTCCTGCAAACTCTCTTCTTCCTATAGTCAATCCTCCAAGCCCTACGGATTCATAATTTTCTACATAAACGTCCAATGTAGCAAATTTGCCATTAGGCTTTAATCTTACAATATGCCTATAGGATTTTTGTTCTCTTGTAAGCCCTGGCCCATTGATAAAAGTAGTATCTTTCCAATCTACTTGAATAATAAGCATCCCTTGCTCAATAGTACAAATAAAAGGGAATTTGCTTGATAAATCAGATGCCGCTGTTTGTAAAACAGCAAGTCGCTGTTCTTTTGATAATTCAATATTGCTTTTCATTATTTCCCCTAAATATTTTATTCTTAATATCCTATCCAACATACATAATTCCTGAGAATATATCTTCGATATTTGATCCGTTAATAAAATATTCGTATGAATCATAATCGTAAGTGTAATGAAGTCTTACTGTAGTACCTCCATTAACTTCAGCATCTATCCAATCATCCAGATTTGTTCTAACTGGTACAAAGGTGCTGCCAGAAGGTACTGTGATTTTTTCCCCAGTAAGATTACCATCTGCATCTACAACTTCCAGCTCCATGGCTGTGTTTGAAGTAATGCTTTCTGAAGATACATGGGATATGATGGCGCCTGTTGTGTTTGATTCAAGTGAGCCATCTTCGCCTATATGATAATAATCATAGCAGATACATGTACCAAGTGCCCCGGAAACATCTGCAATCAAAATATTATCTGGGTCGCTAAAATCTGGTGCGCCAGAATTTAATTCATCTACATACGAATGAACGTGCCCTATCTCTCCAATATATTCGGCATTACCTTTTGTTATATCAAACTCATAAATATCATAGTAATCATTGCCCCAGGCAACATCTAAAAAGATATATTCTCTGTTATCATCAGTTACTAAATCGTAACATCCCGAAATTTCGCTATAGTTAAATCCACACTCATCAACTATATCTTTGTTTTTGCCATTAACCAATGTAAGAGATGAAATATAAATATAATCATCTCTGGTATTGCCTTCGTATTGGAAATACATATCTAATCCATCAGGATCATCGTCTTCACTAAGCAATGGGATTTCTCCAATGTAGCGCATTTCATTATCAGATTTCTCATCTGATTTATCTTCATCCTCTTCTATCTCCTCAGAGTCTTCTTTTTCTTCAGCATCTTCCTCCTCAAATCTGTCGTGTATATCATAATCATCCTCATTAGAATCATCTGATTTTCCACATCCCAAAAGCATCATTGCTGCAAGTCCAACCAATAATAGTTTTTTATTTTTCATAAATACATTTTCTCCTTCGAATTATTATAGTAGCAATATACTACTTTAACAAACAGACTGCAACTATTTTATATATAAAAATATAGAGCATACTCCTATGAATATGCTCTAAAAAAATCAATTATTTTGATCAGTGTTCATGCAAATTATAATCCACATCTTCTGCAATTATATCTAGCATTATTGCAGCAAATCTTGGATCAAACTGGGAGCCGGAACCTTTCTCCAACTCTTCCTTTACTACTTCCTGAGGAATTAGACCTCTGTAGCTACGATTACTGGTCATTGCATCATAGGCATCAGCCACAGCGATGATTCTAGCCTCTTCCGGAATATCTTCCCCAGAAAGGCCATCAGGATAACCACGGCCGTCAAATCTTTCGTGGTGCCATCTGGCTCCAATAGCAAGCTTTGGCATTTCTTCGATGTTTTCCAATATCTGTGCCCCTCGTTTAGGATGAGTTTTAATCTTCTCAAACTCCTCATCTGTCAATTTACCTGGCTTATTAATCACAGCGTCAGGAACGCCGATTTTACCTACGTCATGAAGAAGGCCCATCATATAGATTTCTTCCTGTCTTTCATAGGAATAACCATATCTTTTGGCGATTTCACGAGCATAATCAGCCACTCGTCCGGAATGGCCCTTTGTATAAGCATCCTTTGCATCAATTGCATCTGCCAAAGTATGAACTACATGAAGAGATAAGCCTTCTATTTCCTTTGTTTTGCGAACAACCTCTGCATGTAAATCTCGTTGCAATCTTATTAAATCCAAAAGATGTGTTACACGCAAAGTTAAAACTTCAGCAACAAATGGTTTTCGAATAAAATCCATGGCACCTAATGAAAGACCCGTCTTTTCAGAATCACAATCGTCGTTAGCCGTAAAGAAAATCACAGGTATCTCTTGTTCGCAGTTTTCATGTTCCCATTCTCTAAGCAGCTTCATTGTTTCAAATCCATCAAGTTCTGGCATTTTGATATCTAAAAGAAGCATATCTACAGTGTTCATTTTTACGTAATCTAAAAGAAGCCTTCCACTTTTTAGACATGTAACCTTAAAGCCTGCTTTAGATAAAACCCCATTAGCGTTTTTTAAAATAATCGCATCATCATCTACTACAACTATACGTTCGTCCATTAGTACCCTTTCTGCTTCATTTATTCTTCCCACAAACTACCATATTCATTAATTGCCTCATCTACAGAAAGCATGCCATTAGCCACCTTATACGCAGCTGCGCGATACTCCTTAGTGACTGCATCATTTAAACCTGTTTCCTGAAAGCTGAAAGCTCTATCCTCTGGGAAACCATCTAGTGACGAATAGACCTCATCTAAAGAAAAATCGTTTGTTGGAGTGATGAGTCGCTTAATTGTCGCCATATTGCCTAGCTCTTTTTCTCTTGCTATGAATCTGATAAATTCATTAGTCATATCAAGATTACTGCTGTTTATATTTACACTGAAAAACAGATTTACAGCATCAAGGAAATATCCGCCATCGTCACCTGTAGGTACTACATAAAACTGGTATTTAAAAGGATTTTCTATAAATGCCTCGGACTTACTCTCTCTCTTTTGGGTACCGGATACCATATCGCCACTTCCAAGCATCATCGGCACATCACCCTCGAAAAATCTAAGAATAACGGCATCATAATCATCTGCTATTTCCTCAGAGCATTTTTCTGGATTGATATATCCTGCATCAACAAATACTTTAATCTTACTTAATGATGTTCGCATGGCTTCACCAGCAGAGGCATCCAAAGAATTAAGCCCATCAACAGAATCTGGATTCTTCAGCACTTCATCGCAGAATAAAGGAAATGCAAATGAATAATAAATCCCTGATACTGTAGTTCCGTTTGCACCCATTATAGGTGATTCGTATCCTGCTGCCTTTAACTTCTCGCAGACATCCATTAGTTCATCATAGTTTTCAGGAATCTCAAGGCCATTTTCTTCAAAAATGTCCATATTTACAAGCATTCCATAAGACCTTGTAAATATTGGAAGCATGATTACATCTCCATTCTCCTGGGTCCATCTGGCGCCTTTTCTAATACAATCCAAATCAATTCCTAATTCTGGATCTGATAGCACTTCTGCGTTGTCAAAAAGAGGAGCCATCCTATCGTCATCAAGCATCCATGACTGCGTTACGTATATATCTGGCGCCTCATCACTTAGTAAGGCACTTGCTATAGTATTTTCATAATCGTCCATGGAAACGTAATTTAAACTAACATTTGGATATATTTCATTGAATCTTTCGAATTCACTTTCAAGTGATTCAAAATTAGAATAATTGCCAGCCACACTTATTTCGCATGATGTCTCTGTTGATAGCTTAGGCTGAAATTCCCCAGTATCTTCCACTTTCTTGCCACATCCTATGGAAATTACCATGATGAAAACAGATGCAACGGCAATTGTTTTTTTGAAAAATGTTTTTGTTTTAAAACCCCTTGAATTAACCATCTTTAACCTTCTTTCTGTGCTAGAATTTCTGGTATCAAATCGTAATCAAAATTATCAATAGCCTTCTTTAAGTCATTGAAACGTGTAGCTTCATTTTCTGGAAAACTATATTCTTCTAATGATTTAATAATGTGCTCAACATTATCATAATCATATGAATCGCAACTATTTTTTATATTTAAATAAGCATCATTAAGAGCTTCATTTGAAATGAGAGGCTTGTTATCATTTATATCTTCTTTAATGCAACCAAGTGGAGCTAATGCCTTTAGTAGCTTTTGGTACTCAACAAGCAAATATCCCAATTCATTTTCTAGAATAGCTCTATCCCCGGATTCGGCAGCCTTTTCAAGTCTTGCCGCTAAATCTCCAAGTTTTAAAGCACCAATCACACGAGAAGTACTCTTTAATGCATGTACCTTTATAGCTGTATTTTTCAGATCACCAGCTTGCCAGTACTTTTCAATCTCGTCGCTATTTTTACTTCCTGTATCAAGATAGTCTTTCAATGTCTCCATATAAGATTCGCGACTTCCGCAATGTGCCAATCCTGTATTAACATCCAAATCATCTAAATCTAAGATGAAGTCTGGTATGAAGAAATCATCTATTTCCTCAGTGTTAGAGGCAGGAGCAATCTTTTCCTTCGGTAGATATGAAAGTAGCAAAGGCTCTAATCTATCTGGGTCGATAGGTTTTGTCATGTAATCGTCAAAACCAGCGCTTATGTATTTTTCTCGCATTCCAGAAATAGCATTGGCTGTAAGACACACAATAGGTGTATTATCATTAGGCGTATTTGATAAAGCCTTCATCTCATTAAGAGTCTCTATACCATCCTTTTCAGGCATCATATGGTCTAGGAAAATAATGTCGTAATGAGTTTCTTTATAGAATTTAATTCCTTCATCACCACAGATTGCCGTATCGATTTGCACTTTCGTACGCTTCAAAAGACTCTTAAATACTGAAAGATTCACACTTGTATCATCTACCACTAAAAGTCTGGCATTAGGTGCAGTAAACATCTCACGGTATTTTTTTCTTTCGGAGATAGCACGTTTGAATGTCTCTTCATAATCTCCAATTGGATTCCAGTCTTTTACGTCCTGCTTTAATTTAAATGAAAAAGTAGACCCACTTCCGTATTCACTTTCTACCTCAATTTGGCTCCCCATTAGGTTAAGAAAGCTCTGGGCTATGCTCATTCCAAGTCCTGTACCTTCAATATTTCTATTTTTATTTTCATCAATGCGCTCAAAAGCCTTAAAAAGACGATTCATATCCTCTGGCTTTATGCCGATTCCTGTATCACTTACGCTTATCTTAAGGAAGATAGAATTCGCTTCATCTTCAATTTTTTCGAAGCCGGCCTTGAAGGTAATCGAACCGTCCTTTGTGTATTTAACAGCATTTGAAAGGATGTTTGTAATAATCTGTTTTATTCTAATCTCATCACCGCTTAAAACAGATGGAATATTATGGTCTACATCAAGATCAAATTTTAATCCCTTATCTTCCGCCTTTCCTTGAACCATATTCACAAGATCATTCAGCATGGAGGCAAAACTATAATCAACATTTACAATATCCATTTTTCCTGCTTCTATTTTTGAAAAATCCAGAATATCATTAATCAGCCCGAGCAATGTTTTACCTGCCGTTCTGATACTTTCGGAATAAGCCACAATCTCATCTTCATGAGTGTCCCTAAGAACCATTTCATTAAGGCCCAAAATTGCATTCATAGGAGTTCTAATATCATGGGACATAGTTGACAGGAAGTGAGATTTTGCTTCATTTGCCTGATTAGCAATCTCTGCAGCTTCCGACAATTTCCTGTTGTAAAACATCAAAATTATATAATTAAACACCAAAAGTATCAGTAATCCAAGCGTTACCATTCCAAGAAGAAGCCAGTCTATAGCTGTGTTGCTTGCCAATTCCCCTGCAGGTATATACGCAAGCAACGACCAGGTATTCATTGATTTCAAAGGCGTATAAGATATTACACATTCCTCTCCCTTTGAATTAAACATGGTCATAGTACCTGATTTTGTTGTAACCCTATCTATCATGGTATTAAAATCATCGATATTTGCTTGATTATAAGATTTATAGTATTCAAAAAAATTGGAGTTCTTTAAAGAATGACCATGTACTAAATAATCTCCGTCCTTATTTATCAGCGAAATTTCAACACTTTCATATTCGCCATTTAAGAACACAAGCTTCTCTTCGAGGACGCTTACAGGCTCTACACGCATTAAAAGCCCTTCTTTTAACTCACCTGTATCTTCATCTAAAATCGTAACTACATTCAAAAAAGCAATTGATTGAACTCCGTTTTGAGGGTTGGTATAGGCTCTTGTCAGGTTTACCACACCATCTTCTCTACTGATATTATCGATATTATCAAATAGGTTAATATTTCGATATGAAACGGAATAATCATCTGGATCTGACAAGCTAGAGTGCGTAGAAATACCGCTTATGTTCGGATCCTCTGGAAAAATCAAATGACCATAGATAATTGGCGAAATCTTTGCCTTTCTGATAAAAGAAATTGCTTCTTCAGCTGTCATTGGATTTCCAGCCTCAGCAGAGCGATTGATGTAATTTGACCAGATATCACATAAATGCTGCTCATCTTCCAAATAATTAGTGACAATCTGCTCAGCACTGACAGTCATTTTTTCAAATGCCTCAATAACGCTATCATTGCTCTCGCGCATCTTATTATTGGCATACTGAACTATGAAGAATAATATCAATCCCATTATCATCAGGTCGATAACAATGACAAGCGTTTTCCTCACGCCTTCACCTCCCAAAAATCAATCCATCCCAGGGACTTACTTAGGGAATTATCTGACAAATATACTATTTTTATTATATCAAAGGTGACCTTTAAGGTCTATAAATTGAATATTACGAATATTTTTATTTTTTGATTTTCTGTTGACGTATGCCGAATTGAATGATAGTATATATTTCGTTGCGAAACATATCGCACCTGCGGAAGTGTCGGAACTGGCAGACGAGCAAGACTAAGGATCTTGTGGCTATTGCAGTCGTGCGGGTTCAAGTCCCGCCTTCCGCATTTTAATTAAGAACTAGAATGCATTCCTAGTTCTTTTTTTATATAGAAAAATGTATAATGCATCCTTGTTCTTAATTAACAGGCCGAAGAGTCCCTTGAACCCGAGGTTCAAGGTCTCCTCGCCCTGAAGGGCTTCGTCGGTCGGTTCGGTGGGAAAAAGGTCCACTGGACCTTTTTCTATTTCCACCTCACCCCGCCTTCCGCATTGGTTATTCTGCTCTCTTTGTAAGAGACACATTATTAGGGATGAATACATTGGAATTAAGACTCATTCTAAATCATAATAGTGCTTTTGGGGTCTTGATGTAATCTACAATAAATGCTACTGAAATGGAGATATTTGCATATCTAACATATCAGGGACATATTGGAAATAAGATTCCTGGTGCCATAAATAATTACGCAGCCTATAAATCACTAAAATATCAGGATGAATTGCATGAAAATAATAATATAGCTGAATATGGTAATAGATTATTCACTAGTGCTCAGATGGATGCAACTGCCATAATTAAGCATGTTTATTCATGGATGAAAACCATTAACCATCCAGATGCACAAAAACAAGCAGGCTGGTGCGAAGATTTATTAGCAATGCTTAGTCCTGCAAATGATACGCTGGAGACCTTTATTTAGAGAATATAAAAGTAGCAGCAGTGACACTAATGTGTCCTGCTGCTACTTTTGTTATAGCCTATTTTTGAAGTTGCTGAGTGATTATTGAACGCTCTCTGTCTGAAACGCCCATATTAGTGAGAGTCTGTTCAAGAGTCCATTTCATATTTGTCATAAGATTTTTAACAGTTTCAATTTTGTCTTCAGTCTTGTATTCTTCTGCGTATTTTTTTACTGATTCACACATAATATCACGTCCTTCCTCAGTTTCCTTGAAATGATGTAGACCTTCGGCTAATTCCTTGTAATACATGCCGTCGGAAGTCTTTGAATTGAAATCATGCATCAGCATACCGATTTCATCATTTCCTTTATATTTACCATTTACATATATAATGTGTGAGCCGTCATTTAATGGCTCTCCTGTTTCAAGAACAACTCTATCTGCTCTATATATCGGTAATCCCTTACCAAATTTATCATGTTTGTAAATGAAGATTACATAAGAATCTTTTAGGATCTTAAAGGCATCTCCTTCTTTAAGCATTCTTGAGTCGATTACGGCACTATGAAATCTTGGTCTGCGTACATGAGCACCTTCAGAGCTGCCTTGTACCTCGATATCTATTTCATCGCCATTTACGTCAATCGCATGAACATCAAGAGTTATATCTCTACCGCCTACTATAGGACTCCTTAATTCCTCTTGAACTTCAATATCAGTTACTTGTATATTTCTTCCAAGAATAATTCTCAAAAGAAGTTCTGTTGCTGGAATATTATGGTTGAATACTAAAGTCATTAAATCATCGTCGAAAAGTGTCATATCATCGACAAGCTTCTTAACCTTAGCATCATTCTGCTCCGCAACTTTTGCGTTTATACCTGTCATATAAATATATTACTCCTTATGTTAATAATATCATCTTGTATTACCTAAAACAATCATTAAATCAATTTAGAATGTCCTCGTATTAATATGTGTAAAATGCCTGTAATTAAGGGATTTATAAAAAAGACAACCAAAGGGACAACGGGTAATGCCGGCATGCTTTTCCTCCTTGATTTTACAGGTGTTCCCGACATATATGTCGGTTCAAGGTCTCCTCGCCCTGAAGGGCTTCGTCGGTCGGTTCGGTGGGAAAAAGGTCCACTGGACCTTTTTCTATTTCCACCTCACCCCGCCTTCCGCACGATAATTAAGAGTCCCCAAATTAGTATTCTTAAAGTACCAACAATAAGGTTCCAGCACCAATTAGTGCACATCCTGCAAGTGATTTTATAGTAAAGTCTTCATGTAAAAATACAAAAGCTAAAACTAGAGTGATAACAACACTTAGCTTATCAATCGGAACAACTTTAGATGCATCACCAATCTGCAAAGCCTTGTAGTAGCATAACCACGATGCACCAGTAGCCAGACCGGATAATATTAGGAAAATCCAGCTCTTTTTGCTTATAGCAACTACGCCACTTTGGGTATTTGTGATAAACACCATTATCCAGGCCATAGCAACCACCACGACAGTACGAATAGCTGTAGCTAAGTTTGAGTTTACTCCTTCAATACCAATCTTAGCTAAGATTGAAGTTAAGGCAGCGAATATAGCTGATAATAAAGCAAATACAAACCACATGTTAGACCTCCCAAATATCATTTCTACAAACCGAACTCTTTACAAAGGTTTTCATATCGCTTTTGCTCTTTTTCTTTGATAGGCTTAGATGAATCTTTAAAACAATGGTCTATTACATCGGCATCCTTAAGAAGTTCATCCATAGGGGAATCAATTACTAGTTTGTCATCATGATGATATATTGCAGAGCAAATGGTATCTGTTTCTTCTGCAGAAGTTATAGCTAATTCATCAAGAATCTTTCTAGCTAAATCAGCGCCTAAATGTGCGTGATCATCATATGAGCCACTCTTATATGCATGCATATCGTGAAGCATTGCTGCCATTGCTGCAAGTTCTTCATTAAGCCCACGTTTCTTTGCTAGAATTGTGGCTGCAAGAGATACACCATAAAGATGTGCTGTAGCACTGGTGCGCTTCTCTTCTTCCAAAAGATTTAGTTCTTTATCTACGTATTCACGAAGTGTTTTTAATCTGCTCATTTGCTATCCTCCCCTAGATTAGAAAATATTGCATCAGTTCATATTTCAAATTACTACCCTCTTCTATATCTGCAGGTAGCAAGGCACGAGCTACTAATTTGAGCTCATCTGTGTCAATATCAGTTCTCTTTAAATTGGCATAATCGCCATCAATACTTTCTACTACGTAAAACCAGGTTTCCATATAACCTCCCATTATCTTGAATATTTTATAAGTTCATCTATGTATTCTTTGCCTAGATATTTACAGCAATCTTCTACGGACATAAGTCTAGAGCCTTTTGCTCTGTTACAGGCTTTGCAAAGTGGAATAAGATTTCTAAAGTCATCAGTTCCACCATGATATTTAGGAATGAAATGGTCTATTGTTTGTTTATCAATAGGCACTGCTTTACCACATTTGGCACACAGGCCATTAGACTTCTTCCAAACTTCTGATTTAAGATTTCTTTTCTTCTTTCGTCTCCCCATTGGCTTCTAACTCTTTCTCAATCCATGTCATGATTACATCAACTAAATAATCTTGCTGAATTTGGCTTAGTTCCTTGCCAGGCTGCATTTTGTGCCATTTTCTAATGCACTCTCTACAACAGGTAGCTGTTGCATGTTGAGCAACGAATACAGGATGGCCCTTTGTAGGAGTTTGCTTGCCATCATTAGGGATAACAGCAGGAGCTTCTCTTTTAGCAATGAAATCTGCAGCGTGATCTCTTATAGTATCTAGCCCCTTCTCATGTATATAGTCTATATCTTTTTGCTTTAATTTAAAACTTGTTCTAAATTTAGAATTGCCCAGCCTTGTAAACAGCTGAGCAAACCACTCTTCTCTATTCATTAAAAGTTACTTCCATTCCAGCCCCAGTCATTTACAGGGTGATAGGTTACATATACGGCATTACCTGGAATTCCAAGCTTTTCCTCAAACAAACTACAGATTTGGCCTGTGAGTTTATCGTATGATTCTGCTGGTGCATTTCCATATAGACTTACAGAAACATAAGCGCCTTTATCAAGCTTCTTACCACCAAGCCATAGGTCATAAGCATCTTCAATTCCGACCATTAGATAAGTTTCACTTTTACCTAAAGTAGTTATGAGCTTTCCTAATTCTGATTTGATTTCTTCCTTCAATTCTGAAGTAACTGGTACTGTAATTTTTGAATCAATAAATGGCATGACATTACGCTCCTTTTCTAAATACTAGCTTACTTAAATAGGCCTCCGGCAATATCTTTAATCTCTTTCATATCAATTTTTCCGTCGGCTAATGCATCTTTAACCTTCTTGACATCAGCCTCGTCAACTTTTACACCGGCCTTATTTAAAAGGTCTTTTGCCTGATTAACATCTGCCGACTTAAGCTTGTCTAAAAGATCCTTGTTACCTGCTACCTTAGTAATAATATCCTTAACATCCATTTCAAAACCTCCTTCCACACTTAGGGCAAAAATCAAAGTCTTCTGATGTCTCATAGCCACAGTTATTGCTGTGTTTGAAGAAGCCCTTAGCCTTTCCCAATCCATAAACTGGTTTTAAAAATAGCCCATTTTCTAGTAATGGCCGTCTACTGTAATTCTATCAGTTTTTATGGTTGTATGATAGTCACATTTGTGCCCCCTGTATTTGTCATTAAATTTCTTCTTTTACGGAACAAATTCATCTTTTATGCGTTTCATACCGTAGTTAAAAATCTTAATATAGCTCATTTTACGGAATTCTATGCCTAATTAATGATTCTATTCCGTAAGATATTTCTTCAATTTAACTCAATTAAATCTACACATTCCATTTTCTATATGATTTCTACGGTATTACAGCGTAAACATCAACACATTTACCGTAAATGTCTCTCAACCATCAAATAATACTACGGTACAATTAAAACAATTCAAATACTATTACCGTAAAAACACAAATCTTATAAAATACCTTTAAAAAGCTTTTTCATACATTTCTCCCAATTTTGTTAATACTATTTCAGCTAATAAAAAGCCTCAAGCTATTTTTGTGGCACCTGATGCTTTGGCCTATTGTTTTTGTATGGCCCTTCTATCTTATATTCAATTCCCAGGTCATCCATTACTTTACAAAATGCATTTACATACTTGCTTTCTTTGATGAGTTGCATGAATGTAACAAATATTTTATCCGCCATAGATGTAACTTCCAGAAGCAGATGACCATCTACTAATGCTCCATAGCTTTCTACATAGTCTGCCACATCACCCCAATCCATCTTACCTGTATAATTTACAATAAACGTTCCATGCTTAGCATCCTTGCCCCTACTTGGATCATTTTTCTGATAGAACGAGCGCTTATTTTTGAGACCATCAATTTTATCGACTTCTTCTATTAGCATTAGACGCTTTTTTAGCTCGTAAGCGCTAACTGAAGGATCAGCCTGAAGAATTATCTGGCTTCTGGTAAGTGTACCAAGTTTATCAATATCATAGTTAAAATAATCCCTTTTATAATCAATGTGAATATGCGACAAAAGATCACAATGTGTGTTAGGCATTCCGATATCCGCCGATGGATTATGAGCTATTTCACCGCCAATCACCTCATATTTTTCTGGAAGTAATGTATGAAGAGCCTTTGCTAAGGCAACTAAGAAAAATGCTGCCACGCTTGAATCATTATCTTTTGCAAAATTCATAATGTCCTTTTGATTAAATGTAAAGAAATAATAATTAGGATTTCTTTTTAAAGGATTATATAAACCATTGAGATAATCAATCAGCATTACAACCGGATTTTTACTCTTATATTCATAAATAGGCTCCTCATCAGGGATTGTCTCTAAGCTAGGCTCATCAGCTTCCCCTGGCAGCAAAGGACTATCTGGCTTTCTAATTCCAGGCACATTTGGAGTAACTCCATATTTTTCTACTACATACTGATATACATTTGTCATTACCCAAGGTAGAATACCTCTTCCACCGCACATAGAATGACTAATATTAAAATTAATATTTTTCCCATCACAATCCACATACAATAGATGCAGATTCACTTCTTCACTTCCAAGAGGCGGAAGCTTTTTAGGTGTTGGCATGACAACTACATCTAGATTATTAGGCTCAAAATCATAACCACCATCTTCGCCAAGCACAACCTTCACAGCAAAATATGGGTATCTCTTAATTGCAACATTAACCGCATGTCTTAGAATATTAATATCCACCTCATCTTTCATGGTGACCTTAATTCTGACAGAAAATGTAATAACACTTTCATCTGCGTATAGCCTATAAGTATCGATACTATGCTTCATACCGCCTCCTCCTTTACTCAATATCCCCTAATTCCATATCATGTTTTCATTTTAAAACTAGTGCTAATTCATAGCAATAAAAAATGAAGAGGTCCGAATTCTAAAATGAATTCAAAACCTCTTCTATATAAGAATATGAAGGATGAAGAAAAAGTCATATAAACAATATTAATGCGCCGTAGATTTATCTCTATGTAAACTAACTGATAAATGCACCTCGTTAGTATCTACGTCTTTACCGTTAATAAGGTCCATCATAATTTTGACTGATTCTTTGGCCAAATCACCAATCGGTTGGCAAATGGTAGTAAGTCCTGGGGAGGCAAGCCTGCTCATCTCTGTTCCATCATAACCTACCACTTTTAATTGACCCGGAATATCTATTCCTTTTTCGTGAGCCCTTTTCATGGCCGACATAACTATAATGTCTGTGCCAAATATACCATCTACATCTGAATAATTATTTATAAATTCATAAGTAGCTTTATCAGCAGATGCTTCAGACACATCGTTTATGTCTGTTAATATTTCATGGTAGCCAATGCCATGTTCCTTTATTATTTGTTCAAATACATCATGTCTAAGCAAAGCTGGAGAACCGGTTTTCGAAGAGCCTCTAAACTGCAACACGTTTTTGCAACCAGCCTCAATAAGCTCCATAGCGGCTAGACGGCCACCTTCTTTATGATTAACTGAAACGCACGGTATAGCTTTACCAAATGTGTGATCTAAAGCCACAATCGGCCTATCAATATTGAAGTACTCTTCATTGGTAATAGAATGAGTTCCACATATGATGCCGTCCACCATGTTGCGTTTCAGCATATCAAAATACTGAAGTTCATAGCTGCCATCTGACCATGTATTGCAAATCATAGCTTTATAATTATACGAAAATAGTTCTACAACCACTTTATCTACAAATTCTGCGAAAAATGGATGGGAAATTTGAGGGATAATTACAGCAACAATCCCCGTTCTTTTATAGTACAAATTTCTTGCAATCTCATTTGGGGTATAGTTTAATTCCTGAATTGCCTCAAGTACCTTTTGCCTTGTTTCCTCTTTTACATATCCATTTTCACTAAGCACTCTAGACACTGTCGCTACTCCAACGCCTGCCCTTTGTGCTACATCCCTAATTGTCGCCATACGTTCTTATCCTTTCTCGTGGATATAGTTTACGATATAGGTTTTTGGATGATTAATCAAGCAAATAATTGATTATTAAACTGTGTTTTTTAACCTTTTATACCTGAAGAAGCAATACCTTCAACATAGTATTTCTGCATGAATACAAACATAACAATCATTGGAATTGCAGATAAAACTAAGGAAGCCATAATAGCGCTATAATGAACAGGCTGTGTTCCAAAGAACGATTGAACTGCAAGCTGAATTGTACGCTTATCTTTTCCTGTCATTACTAAGAATGGCCACATGAAATCATTCCAATGTGCTACAAAATCAAGGATAAATACTGTAGCATAAACTGTCTTTGAAATAGGCATTACAATGCTAAAAAATGTTCTTATTGGAGAGCTGCCATCAATTGATGCCGCCTCTAATAAATCATCTGGTATGTCTTTGAAAAAGTTATAAAACATATAGATTGAGAAGCATTTTGCAATTGAAGGAACCACTAGTGCAGGTAGTGAATTTACCCAGTCTAATTGGCTCATTTCTATATACATTGGAAGCAATATAGCCTCCATAGGCATAACCATAAGCGCTACAACAAAACTAAGTATTAGTTTTCTTCCTCTAAAACGGAATTTAGCAAGTGCATATCCGCAGATTGAATTAATTAATAAATCTAGAACCAGTATTAATAAAATATATGTAAGTGTGTTTTTAAAAACATTAGCTAAATCTACTCTTCTAAAAACTTCAATAAAGTTGTCCAAACTAGCCTCTTCAGGAATGAAAGTCTTTATTGAATTCATATTTGCAAATATCTTTGCTTCCGGCTTCAGCGATGCAGCTATCATCCAGATTAGTGGAGACACAAAAATAATTCCAATAATTGTATTACCAGCATAAAAGAATATTTTTTGAAGAGCATTTTGCGCTTTTAAAGATTTCATAAGCTACTCCTTTCATTTGTCTGCTGTTACTTTCTGTAGGAATAGGGACATAGCCACAACTATTACGAAAAATACAGCAGCAACTGCGCAGGCATATCCAAAATTTCCTTTTTGGAAACCCTGTGTATAGATGTAATACACCATAGTTTTTGTTGAATTTCTAGGACCACCCTGTGTCATTACATAAGGCTGTGTAAACAACTTCATGGCCTGAATCATGGTAATCATAATGACATACTTAATTGTTCCCTTTAGATTAGGAAGTGTAACAAACAAAAACTGTTGCCATGGTGTCGCACCATCTACCGAAGCAGCTTCATATTGATCTTTAGGAATGCCTTGTAAGCCTGCCAAAAAAATCATCATCTGATAACCAGCTCCCTGCCATGCAGACATGAAAATGATTGAATTCATGGCTGTTTTTTCATTAGTCAGGAAGTTGATTGGCTCCATTCCTAAATTTGCTAAAAGAGCATTGATTAATCCTGTATTAGGATTTGAATTATATAAAACAGTCCAAAGAACAGATATAACAACCATAGATGTTAACTGTGGACTGAAATACATCGTTCTAAAAAATGAAACTCCCCTATATTTTTTTGATACAAGCATTGCAAGTACCAATGCCAATGTGCACTGTACAGGCACAACTACAATTGTGAAGTAAAATGTGTTTTTTAATGAAATCCAGAAGTCTGAATCTGAAAATAATTTCTTATAATTCTCAAGTCCAACGAATAAAATATCGTTTGGTCTCATTACCTGATATTGAAATACTGAATAGTAAATCGTATATATTATTGGTACTGCAAGAAAAGCAAGCAGTAAACCTACTGCAGGCAGCGCGAAAACATATCCAGCAATACGTTCATCTCTTTTTCTTCCAGACAGTTTTTCAATTTTTGCCATAGATATTGCTCCCATTTTTATGTAATTCTCTAGTCGTTTTCACGTGAGTTTATTTTATAAAAGTCGCACCATAATAGATGCGACTTTTATAATTGTTTTTACCATTACGAACTACTTTGCGTAGTAAGTATTGTAATCCTCAGCAAAACTTTCAGCTACCGAATCAAGCTGCTCTTTGATGTATGATTCATCAACGCTCTTTGTTGAAGCTGCGTCAGAGAATATATTTGTCATTGCCTCTGCATAATCTGTTGAGAATGTTGCATAAGATGGAGTTCTTGGACGTGGAGCTGCTGTGTTCTGAAGCTGCTCTACGAATAATGCTCTTGGTCCTTCAGCGTATGCTGCCATGCACTCTTCATCATATGATGATGCACGTGTTGCAGGCTTTGCGATAGCATCTGCATATGAAGCGACATTTTCTGTATTCATTAACCACTTAAGGAACTCACCTGTAGCCTCAACGTTCTCACAATCCTTTGATACTGCAGCTGACCAGTCACCGCAAGGAGAAACTGCCTTTTTAGTATCATCAGCAACAGGATAATATGTTACACCCCAATCAAAATCAGCGTTTGCCTCAAGAGTTGCAACATCCCATGAACCACCTAATTCAGTAGCACATGCACCATTTAAAAACTCATCTGTAATTGGATCTACATTTGCATATCCGTTTGCAATTAAATCTGCAAGATATGCTGTTGTCTTAACTGCTTCGTCACTATTTACATAGCCATCAGCTGTTGTACCATCTTCTGAAATGTAATCCTTTCCAGCTGAAAGATACATTGGCTCAAGTGCATAAGGAATACCTTCGCCGTGATCCATGATAATGTGTGTTCCTACATAGCTATCTGTTGTACATTTCTTAGCGATGTCTGCCATTTCTGACCATGTGATAGGATTATCAAGTGTTCTTGAATCCAAGTCATCTGTATCAACACCACATTCCTTTAATAAATCCTTATTGTAGTAGAAAGCTACACCAGACTGTGTTGCAGAGATTGCATATAATTCTCCATTATATGTGCACTGAGCCTGAGTTGCAGGATCAAAATCGTCAATCTCATCACTAAAATAATCTGTAATAGGAACGATGATGTCATTAGCTGCATAATATGAAACCTGTGGTCCATCAACAAAGAAAATTGAAGGAAGGTCATTTGATGTAACTGCAGTTGCAATCTTATTGTCATAAGCATATGAATCAGAACGATCAATTGCCTCTCTAGCTGCAAGCATATCTGGATGCTCAGCGTTCCATTCATCTATTTTCTCAGCCCACCAATTTTCAATAGACTCCTTATCACTTGGAGACCAAATTGTAATTACTGCATTCTCCATATCTCCCTGTGTGTTTGCAGCAGCTTCTGTTCCTGCGTCATCTGAAGACTTTGAAGAACCACAAGCAATAAGCGATGATGCCATCATAATAGCAAGTGTTGTGCAAAGCATTTTTCTTTTCATTTTTCTCTCTCCTCCTAATTTCAAATCATATATATGGAACCCGTTCCATATCCCCTCAATAAAAAACGCAGCCCGGTCCTGCGTTCTATTTTATGCTATGGAACCCGTTCCATATTTTCTATACTTAAAATACACCTTTATGCTATTAGAAGTCAAACGTTTTGAAGTAATCTTCCGGCCGAATACTGCACAAATATTTATAGCAATTTTTAGGTATTATTTCACTTAGTATGAAGAATGTTGATAAATACAGCATTCTCTTAAACCTAGGCAGTCTCAATATCGTAGGACATTCCAGCATTCAAAATATGTTTTGAGTCAAAAGCATTTTTTCTCTTTTATAGATTAGCTCTTATGCTTTCGCAGCAATCATGAAAACGTTTTTTATCTGATTCTGAAAGTGGAATCTCGATGACTTTTTCAATTCCATTTCTTCCTACAATTGCTGGAACACCTACAAACAGTTCGTTTTCGTCATATTCCCCTTCAAGGGGCGCACTTACAGGAACAATTGCTTTCTCATCATACCTTACGAATCTTACTAAACGAGCGGCAGTAAGAGCTATTGCATATTCTGTACAGAATTTTCCGTTATATGTAATCCAGCCGCCTTCTTTGGCATCCTTTTCTATTTCAGGTAAGTCAAACTTAATTCCTTTGGCCTTTTCGAAATCGAATAATGAAAGCCCATTGAAGCTTATAGCTGACGCAGGGGCAATCTGATTGCTGCCATGCTCACCTATCATATATGCAGTGATAGATTCGGCACTTACGCCAGATTTTTCTTGAAGACGAAGCTTTAATCTTGCAGTATCAAGTCCTGTTCCAGTCCCAAAAACTCTTCCCTTTTCTAAGCTAAGAATATCACTAAGCTTTTTAGTAATAACATCACATGGATTTGAAATATTAATAAGTATGCCATTAAATCCAGAGTTCTTTAAGCGGGTGCCATAGCTTGCAATAGCCTTAGTGTTAAATTCAAGCTCCATAAGCCTTGTATTAGAGCCTTTTAGAGCAGCTATATCACCTACCGCATTTACGATAACATCCCTGTCCCCCAAATCCTCTATTTCGCCTATTCTAATATTTACTCTGTGAGGTAAGAATTCTGTGGAATCAAGAATATCCTGCCTTTCAGCAGTCAGCTTTCCTTTTTTCTCTTCAAGATCTACAAGCACAAAATCATCGGCAAGCCCCTGTAAAGCCAACGTATATAAAACATGGGCTCCAACATGCCCTAAACCAATTATTCCAACTTTAAAATCACTCATATTATGTCCCCTTTAGTCAAGATTATTAAGCACCCAGTCTGCATAACCAGCATAAATTGCAGCGCCGATTTCTAGAGCATTTTCATCAATATCAAAATCAAAGGTATGATAAGGATTCTCACTGCCTGGCACATCAGGATTACCTGTTCCAAGATAAACGTAAACACCCTCGATTTCTTTTTGATATTCGCAAAAATCATCGCCTGAAAGATAAATGTCTCTATCAGTTTTGATCTTTAAGTCATTCCCGAAAACTCCCCTAACAGCCTTAATAGCTTCATCACAACCAGTTTCAGGATTCACTAAGACAGATGCAAAATCTTCCCATTCAACTATGGCATCACCGCCATAAAGCTTTGCTATAGACTTCGCAGCATCATTAATAAGATTATTAACTTTCTTTCTATTTTCGTCTGACACATTTCTTGTAGTGCCTTCAAGTACTGCCGAACCAGCTACAATATTGTAAGCCGTGCCTGCCTCAAGCTTTCCAACGCCGATTATCACCGGTTCAATTGGTGATGTCATTCGAGATACTATTCCTTGCAAGGTAACCACAATTTGACTTGCAATATATAAAGCATCCACACCTTCTTCAGGCTTACACACATGAGCCTCTTTGCCAGTTATCTTTATGGTGAAATGATCTACACTAGCATTATTGATGCCTTTTTTGATACCAATAGTGCCACTTCGTAAATCCGGAGCACAATGGATACCAAGAATTCTATTTGCTTTTCCAAGCGTATCGCATTTTTTATTTACAAATATTTTTCCACCAGTTCCGATTTCCTCTGCCGGTTGAAACAAAAAGCGAACCTTTCCTTTTAGAGATGATTTATGTTCAGATAATATTTTTGCCGCTCCTAGTAACATAGCAGTATGTGAATCATGTCCACAGGCGTGCATGACACCTGGATTTTTTGAACCGTACTCTCTCCCCTTGATTTCTAATATCGGCAACGCATCTATATCAGCTCTAAGTGCAACTTCATTTTCCGATTTTAAATCGCCTTCCAAAATGCCTACAACCCCAGTTTCAGATACCCTCTTATGTTTAATACCTAATTTTTCAAGCTCAATTTCGATTCTTTCGGTTGTTCTAAATTCCTGCAAAGATAATTCTGGATGACTATGAAAATCTCGTCGTAATTCAATTATATAGTCTCTATTATCTCTAGCTTTATTAAGAATATCTATCATTTAGCCACTTCCATCTTTTTCTTTATATCTGCAAGTCGTTCTAATGCGCCATTTAATGTTTCATCTTTTTTTGCAAAATGAAATCTGACGTAATTATTAATGTTTTCATGGAAAAAGCTTGAGCCAGGAACCGCTCCAACTCCAACTTTTTCAGCCAAATCGTAGCAGAATTTCAAATCATCATCATACTTCCAATCCGAAATATCTACCATTACATAGTAGGCGCCTTCTGGCTTTTTAAACTTTAATCCGATATCAGCAAGACCATCGCAAAACAGATCTCTTTTATGAGTATATTTTTCAAGTAAATCTTTGTAATATTCATCAGAAAATTTAAGCCCCGTTACAATTGCCTCTTGTAAAGGTGCAGCTGCTCCAACAGTTAGAAAATCATGTACTTTACGAATACGTTCAGTGATTTCTGTAGGCGCTATAGTATAACCAAGTCTCCAGCCTGTAATGGAATATGTCTTTGATAAAGATCCTGTCACTATAGTTCTCTCCCTCATTCCTGGAAGAGCCGCCATGTACACCATCTTATTTGGGCTATAAACTATATGTTCATACACTTCATCTGTAATGATATATGCATCATATCTGATGGCGATGTCTGCAATAGTTTGCATTTCTTCTAAGGTAAAGACTTTTCCCGATGGATTAGAAGGATTGCAAAGTATCAAAGCTTTTGCCCCCTTCTTAAATGCAGCCTCAAGCTCGTCGGCATCAAAGGAAAATGTTGGAGGCTTCAAAGGAACATATATAGGCTCGGCACCAGATAGAATAGAGTCAGCTCCATAGTTTTCGTAAAATGGCGAAAAAATAACCACCTTATCTCCAGGATTGCAAACACTCATCACCGCTGCCATCATGGCTTCAGTACCACCACATGTAATTACCACTTCACTATTTGGGTCAACATTTATTCCCATAAATCTTGTTGCCTTTGCTGCCAATGCTTCTCTTGTATTTTGCGCACCCCAAGTAATTGAATATTGATGAAAATCCTCGCTTGCAACCTCTTTTAATCTATCAAGGATTTCCTTTTGGTGGATCAAAATCCGGAAATCCTTGAGAAAGATTTATTGCGGAATATTTATTTGACACTCTTGTCATTCTTCTAATGACTGAGTCTGTAAAATTTGCTGTTCTTTCTGATAATGGTCTCATTATTTATACTCGCTTAATCTATCCTGGTCCCAACCTACTTTGATGAAGTATCCGCCAAATGTATCATTGAATACACTCTCTGTTGCATCTGTCTGGAATGCCTCTACAACCTTCTCATAAGCAGCTACTAATTCAGGATCTGAAAGATCTTCGGTTCTTGCGGCAATAAGATTCCAATACTTTTCTTCATCAAGTACTGTATCCTTGTAAATTGCACTTTCAACATCAAGACCAAAGTCTAAAGCATAGTTACCATTAATGATTGCTGCTGTAACATCTGGAAGAGTTGAAGGAATTGTATTTGCTGCAAGCTCCTCGATTGTCACTTTCACATTGTACTTTTCAATATCATCTAGAGTTGGATTGAAATTATCATTATCTTTAAGGGTGATTACTCCAGCTGCCTCAAGTACCTTTAAAGCTCTACCTTCATTTGTAGGATCATTTGGTACAGCAATTGTATCACCATCCTTAAGTTCATCTACCGACTTAATCTTTTCAGAATATAAATTAAGAGGGATGATAAACGTATTTCCGATATTTGTTAAATCATATCCATACTGATCAATTTCTGACTGAAGATAAATCTGATGCTGGAATGCATTTAAATCAATCTCGCCATTTGCAAGAGCATTATTTGGTGTTACATAATCTGAAAACTGTACAATTTCAAGGTTAATTCCTTCATCTGCAAGTGTATCTACAGCATTTGCCCAAAGATCTTCGTAAATAGAGCCTACAACGCCAATCTTAATATCGACTGTTTCTCCATCAGCTGCTTGTTCTGTTGCAGCTTCCTTTGTTCCATCAGTTTGATTTTCAGAGCCTGTATTTGCTCCGCAGCCTGCCAGTGTTGCCACTGTAGTAAGTGTTAGTAAAATAGATAAAAATTTCTTTTTCATAATGTCTCCTTCTATATCTTATTTATTTAATCATGAGAATTTTTCTTTGCTACCTTGTCACCAGCAAACTGAAATACGCTCACAACTATTACCAAAACAATAACCGTTGCCCAAGTTATATCTGTCATGTTTCTATCATGACCATATCTGATTGCAAAATCTCCAAGTCCTCCTGCTCCAACTACACCAGCCATGGCTGTAAGTCCAAGAAGGCTTATTGCCGTAATGGTTGTAGCTCTTGCAAGTGGTCCTATACTTTCTCTTAAATAGACTCTTATGATAATGTCAAATGGAGATAGTCCCATTGCTGTAGCAGCTTCTATAAGGCCATCTGAAGTCTGTGCCAACGCTGATTGTACCTGTCTTGTGAAAAATGGAACTGCCCCAAATACAAGTGGAACAATAGCACCTCTAATGTAAATTGCCGTTCCCATCAGTAATCTTGAAAGTGGCATAAGTGCTGTCAGCAAAATAATAAAAGGTATTGATCTAAATAGATTTGTAATTATATCCAATACTTTATAAATATATTTGTTTTCTAGAATCCCTCCACTACGTGTTACAGTAAGAATGATTCCAAATATAAATCCAATGATAAATACTATGGCTCCTGCCCAAAGCTCCATAATGAATGTGTCGATTATCGCCTGAATAAAATCAGCCCATTTATCTGAAAGATTTGGAGCAAGCTCTGCAAAACTATTATTCATTTTTGTCGGTCTCCTTATCAAAATTAATTATGTCAACTCGTACGCTCTTATCTTTCAAGTACTTAATAGCACCCTCGATATTTTTTGGGTCTCCACTAAAGATTACAACAGTACCACCGATTGGAGCTCCTGAAACAATTTCCACATCTGCAAGTAAAATATTTAAATTCAAATCAAACTTCTTTGTAACAGTAGAAATGATTGGCTCTGAAACATCCTTCTTAAGATATGTAAGTCGTGCCACCACATCATCAGCTTGAATTGAAATGCCGTCTGGATTGTCGCTTAAAATATCCTCCAGCTTATAAAGATTGGATGTAGTCTTAATAAAGTCCTTAGTTAGCTTTTCCTGAGGATTAGCAAATATATCAAACACATCACCTGTCTCTACAACTTCACCCTGATCCATTACTGCAACTTTATTACAGATTTGTTTAATTACATCCATCTCATGAGTGATAACAACAATCGTAATATTTAGTTTAGAATTCAATTTCTTTAGAAGCTTTAAAATAGAATCTGTAGTCTGTGGATCAAGAGCACTTGTTGCCTCGTCTGAAAGAAGAATCTTTGGATTATTTGCTAGTGCTCTTGCAATTGCAACTCGCTGTTTTTGTCCTCCAGATAACTCAGCTGGATAAGCATTTTCTTTATCAGATAGCTCAACAAGCCCCAACAAATATCTTGCTCTCCCATAGATTTCTTCTTTTGATAAACCACTATGCTTTAACGGTAAGATAATATTTTCTATTACTGTTCTGGATGGCATAAGATTGAAGTGCTGAAATATCATTCCAATCTTTTTTCTTTCTTCTCTAAGCTCCTTTGGCTTAAGCTCAGTAATATCAATTCCATCAATCTTAACAGTGCCGGATGAAGGTTTTTCCAAAAGATTTATACATCTAACCAATGTTGATTTTCCTGCCCCAGAAAAACCTATAATTCCGTATATATCTCCATCGTTAATACTTACTGAAACATTCTTTAATGCTTCTACGCTATTTTCTCCGCCATCGGAAAATGTTTTTACAATGTTTTCTAGTTCAATCAACTAAGTTGCCTCCATGTATTTATTATTCTTGAAGAACTTGGTCATATCCTATCACTACATTTTGGCTCTGTATAATTCCAATAATTTATATCTGGCAATAGATTATATCTATAGCAAATTTGTTAAACATAATTTAAGGGACGCCAATTGGCGTCCCTTTTTACTATTTAATGTTTCTTGCTTGCAATATCCTGAAGTTCAAAGCGGTATTTCTGCTTAACTTCAGGATATTTTTCATGATCAACCTCAGATAAAAACATTTCTTTAGGTCTAACCCAAAGTGACCCGTCATCATAAAGCTTACGATAAACCACCATATCTTCTTGGGTTTCGGAGTCTTTTGCTACATCCTCCACTAAATAATAATCTCCTTTAAAATGCTTATATACTCTGTGTAATACTAACTCCTGCATAACATTCTCCTTTTAATT
This sequence comes from Pseudobutyrivibrio sp. MD2005, assembly GCF_000621865.1. Taxonomy (GTDB): domain Bacteria; phylum Bacillota; class Clostridia; order Lachnospirales; family Lachnospiraceae; genus Pseudobutyrivibrio. Next base: position 173,217 of record NZ_KK211360.1, on the reverse strand, counting down.
CTTTTGTTTTCCCTTAAAGTCACAATACAATTACTTTATCATATAATCACAAAAGCGCCCATCCCAATAATGAGATAAGCGCTTATTTTATAGCTCTTACAATATATTATTAATACATTACCATTGCTACAAGACATGCAACAAAAGCACCAACCATAGGAGCAATTACAGATGTAACAAATACATACCAGTAACCATCCTTAAGAGAAATCTTCATCCAGTTAAGCTGAGCGACCATACCGCCTGCATTTGGAAGAGTATTCATACCTGTAACAGCTGCTGGAGCAATACGATGTAACGCAGCTGGGCTTGCCCCCTTTTGAACAAGAGTTGTTGTAAAGAACTGGAAGAATGTCTGAACAGCGGCTGTTCCACTACCCATGATTCCAGCCAGGATATTTAATCCAAGGAACTCTGTAATGTATGGATTCATATTGAAGTTTAAAACCCAATTCTTAATAGCTTCAAAACCAATACTTGACTGAAGTACAGTTGAAAAACCGATAATTGCAGCAGCCATAACAGTTGCGCCAACACCGTTTTGTACTCCCTTTCCAATAGTATCTTTAAGCTTGTCACCTATCTGCTTGTGGCAAAGAACAACAAGTAATACACTTCCCACAAACATAGCAAGAACTACGACTGCGTTGGCATTTTCCATCTTAATAGCCTTAACATTTGAGAACGCAAGTACAAGTCCAATTACAACGATAAATGGAATAAGTGCAACGCCTACTGAAGGTAGATCATCACGAGTAGGAACAATCTTTACCGGTGTTGTAGTATCAACTACTGTTCCCTCAGCAACGGCAGCCTTCTTTGCTGCATATACCATATATCCATAACCAACTGCTGTTGAAACAACAAATGCAACAATACCAAGAACTGGCGCACTACCAAGTGAAACGCTTTCGCCAGGAAGCTGCTCTGCAATAATTGATGCAGGAATTGTGTTTGTAACATTAATTGCATAAGGCAACATAGCTGAGCATGTAGCTCCGATGAAGATGATTCCAGGAATCATTCTATAAGGATAACCAGCACGCTTCATCATAACTGTTGCTATAGGTGCAATAACAAAAAGTACTACGAATCCAGAAATACCAACATATACAAATACTGTTGTTATAACTGTAATTGAAAGAATAACATTTTTTACACCAAGCTTTTCAGTAATGACATTGGCGATTGCCTCTGCTGTTCCTGAAGCAGCCATAAGCTCACCAAATACAGCACCAATAACAAGCACGAAAATCTGACTTCCAATGAATGCTGTGTATCCACCAGCATAATTTGTAAGCGAATCCCACCAGTTCATCCAGCTAGTAGCAATAATTATAAACGATACAATAATTGTAGATGTAAATACATCTAACCCCTTCCATACAACCACAATAAACAAAATTGCCGCCAATAGAAGGCCTAATACAGAAATTGTTGTAGCCATTTTAAACTCCCTTTCCTTTATACATGATTACTATTGTTCTAATGGTAGAACTTTAATGTCTTTTAACGGACATCTATATGGGTTCTTTCCATCCCAGAAAATCTTATCCAACCAATCAATACAACGGTTAATGTTTTCGTCCGCTTTAATTACCTGACTTCCATGTGGCTCCCCTTCAAAAAGATCTAATTCAGCACGACCCTCTCCACATAGAGCATCAATCTTCTCTTTCATGTAAATCGATTGTCTTGGATCTATAACCATATCATTTAATCCATGCTGTAGAAGCATTGGAGGACAATCCTTAGTAACGTACGCAATCGGACTAGCCTTTAATGTTTTTTCAGGATACCATAATGGATTAAAACCTAAAAGCTCTCCAAACATAGAGTTTGCCCCTTTACCATCACCTGGCATCATTCCTTTACCAGCACCTGTTGCATTACGCTTTTCTGCTATATCAAAACCAAACTGTTCACAACTCATAAGCTCACTAGTTGTGTACCAGGCAATTGCTGCCTGCACCTTGCTAGAAGCTTCAACTCCTATTGATAAATCATCCATCTCTGGATTATCCCCTGTCACTGCTAAAAGCTGAGTAACATTTCCTCCTGCAGAGTTTCCCCAAACAACAAATTTGTTTGGATCAAGATTGTATTTTTCTGCATTAGCTCTTAAAAATCTGATTGCAGCCTTTCCATCATATAGCTGCGCTGGCCACTTGGCCTCAGAATAAAGACGATACTCAATTGTTGCAATAGCATAGCCCTGTGAAATCGGCTTACACATGCTCTTAATATAATGAGTACGCTTATGACCAGCAGCGAAAGCCCCACCATGAAATACTATCACAACAGGATATGGGCCCTCTCCCTTATCTGGATACCATATATCTAAAATCTGATTAACAGATTCATTGGCGTATTGAATATCTAGTTCGGTCTTTGCAAATTGTGTTACGTCAATTTCAGGCTCTGATTTAATCCAGATACTGCGGTTTGTCGGAAAATTCTTATCCATAACCATTCCCTTTCTATCTTGTTAATTATTTAACTAATTTATACTTAAAGTATATTTGCAAATCTCCTCTATGTCTAATAGACATTTTGGTATATAATCATAACAGTAATGTTATGATTTATTTATTTTCCATAGCATTTTAGTGCAATATTGATAATTATATAACTTACTTTTTAGACAAAATGGAGTTAAAATGAATACCACTCAATTAGAATATTTTAGAAAAATCGCAGAAATCGGAAACATGACTAAAGCCGCAGAAGAATTGCATGTATCGCAACCTGCTCTTAGTAGAATAATCAAAACTATGGAAAAGGAACTAGATATGGTTCTTTTTGAAAGAGCTGGAAGAAACATCATCCTAAGTCAAAGTGGTAAAGAATTCTATAATACCTGTGAGCAGTTTCTGTCTCAGGTAGATTTAATTCGACTTGCATCAAAAACAAATTCTAAAACTGCAGGCTCTCTTTCAATTGTCACCTGCGTTGAAAATATGCACGTAGCTAGATTGATTTCAGAGTTTTCACTTCTATATCCCAACATTCTTCTCTGTGAAAAGACATCCTACGCATACGATAATTATGTTGATTGGGATGATTGTGATTTTGCAATTAGAGCCACCTCTGGTGATACACATATAAATTTTTCTGATGGCTTTGCAAGAACGCCTGCAAGTTCTTCAAATAACTTTGATGATACTAATAGTCATAACACCAATAATTCCTTTAAGCATCTTGTGAAAATAATGGATGAGCCGTATGCTTTGGTTGTAAATAAAGATATGAAAATCGCCTCAAAAGATATTATTTCTCTTAAAGAGGCCGCAGATCTTCCTTTCATTTTACCTACGGCTGAACATTCTCATAGAGCAAGAATTCTTGAACTTTGTAAGCAATATGGGTTCATACCTAATTGCAGATTGGAAACCACACACTACAGTATTGTTTTAGAAATGATTTCACGAAGTGAGTGCGTAGCACTAATCCCTCAGAACGCTCCTGGCCTGGCTGGTTTTTCTCAAGCTAAAATGATAAAACTTGATAATCCAGATATTAAGCGAATTATTAATCTTTACCAAAATACTGAAAAAGAAGAAACACCAGCAGCAGCTGCTTTTCGAGAATTTGTTCAGGCCAAGCTTGCACTAAAACTCTAGTTGCCCAAAAGAAATAAAGCGCACTACTCATTTGAATAGTGCGCTTTTATTATTTCCAAGGCCTTTTATCTTTAAGCCATCCTTTATCATTCCAGTATTTAGTATCCTTTGGATTTTTACTGATTCTTTGAACAAATCTCATACAGTAAAATAATAGCTTAGTCTTTAATGAAGCCCTAACATTTTTGCTGTTTTTAATTATCTTATTGGCAAGAAATGTCATATCTTTATCAATGAGAGCTTTCTTTTTATCACTGACACCCTCCCAATTTACAGCCATAACAGCCTTACCGTATTTACGAATTCTTGCAACACCCCAGAAAGAAAGGCTATCTACCATATCTTTTAATGTAGATTTCATACCTCCACCGGCAGCTGTACAGATACAAACTCCCTGCTTTTTAAACATGGATTCTTCTGGACAATGGACCATCCATCTATTACCAAAATGATCTAAAAATGCTTTCATTGGACCAGTTACATGATATACATAAACTGGACTTGCAAGAATTATTACGTCAGACTCGTCTAATGATTTAATAATAGGCTGCAACTTCGCATAATGTGGACAGTGATCAGCAGTTTTGAAAAAACATGTATTACATCCAAGGCAAAACTCACCAAAGTCTCTTGGCAAAAAATATTCTGTTATATCGCCGCCTATTTTCTCAGCTAAGCTATGGGCAATATGATAAGTCGAGCTTTTGTGGTTCTGCCCATATATAACAACAGTTTTTAACATTTACAAGTATCTCCCATTTATAAATATGAAGTTATGGCTTTAAATCATTTATAGCGATGAAATATTACCTAAAGATTTCTCTTCGTTGATATTATAGCAAAATTACATATAAACCTCATTATTTATTAAGATATTATAACACAATTTAACACTTTACATTAGTAAAGTAGTATGGTATATTCTTCATATATTTTTTGGGTAATTCAGGTGCCCGAAAGTAAGAGGAGGAAATATGGAAAGCTTTCTATCAAAAGTTGAAGTAATCAATAACGCAATTAACGGATTTGTATGGGGACTTCCAATGCTTATCTTGCTGGTTGGAACAGGTATTCTCATGACATGCCTCACCAAGTTTTTCCAGATTAGTCATTTTAAGCATTGGCTTTCTAATACAATTGGCGGTATCTTCAAAGACTCACATGTTACAGCACATACACATAAGGAAGATACACAGATTTCCCAGTTCCAAAGTCTTTGCACAGCACTTGCAGCTACAATTGGAACAGGAAATATCGCCGGTGTTGCAGCAGCCATAGCTTCTGGTGGTCCTGGTGCTATCTTTTGGATGTGGATTGTTGCTTTCTTCGGTATGATGACAAACTTTGCCGAAAATGTTCTTGGTATATACTACCGCAGACGTAATGAAAGAAATGAATGGTGTGGCGGTGCCATGTATTATCTTCACGATGGCCTAGGTTCTAAAAAGGGTTGTAAGCAAATCGGTGCGATACTCGCCACATTATTTAGTGTATTTTGTATTGGTGCATCATTTGGTATCGGTAATATGGGCCAGGTAAATTCTATCGCTGTAAATATTAAGTCAGCCTTTGGTATCCCTTCATTAGTAACTGGTATTTTCCTTATGATTCTTGGAGCATTAGTAATTGTAGGTGGACTTAAGCGAATTGCAGCAGTTACTGAAAAGCTTGTACCTTTCATGGCCGTTATTTATATGATTTGTGCAATCATTGTATGCGCTGTTCACATCAATCAGTTTGGTGCAGTATTCACTTCTATTATTAAAGGCGCTTTTGGTATGCGTGCTGTTGGCGGTGGTATTGTTGGTAGCGGTGTTGCAATGGCAGTTCAATGGGGAATGAAGCGCGGCGTTTTCTCAAACGAAGCAGGTCTTGGTTCTTCAGTAATGGTTCACTCATCTTCTAATGTTAGAGAGCCAGTTGTTCAGGGTATGTGGGGTATCTTCGAAGTATTCGCGGATACAATTGTTGTTTGTACAATTACAGCCTTCGCTGTGCTTTCAAGTGGACTTGTTGATCTTGAAACAGGTGTTGTAATCTCAGACCAGGTTTCAACTGCTCTTGTAGCTGAAGCATTTTCAACAGTATTTGGACGCTTTGGTTCAATGTTTATCGCTGTTGCGATCTTACTCTTCGCCTTCTCTACAACATTAGGCTGGAGCCAATATGGTAGCAAAGGATTCGAATATCTCTTTGGAAGAAAGAATATTAAGTTCTATCAGATTGTATTCGTATTATTTATTGTAGTTGGTGCAACAATGGACTTATCTCTCGCTTGGGATATTTCAGATACTTTAAATGGTATGATGGCCATTCCAAACCTTATTGGTGTTTTAAGTCTTAGTGGTACGGTAATGAAGATTACACACAATTACATTCAAAGAAATCTTCAGCACAAAGATGTAAAGCCAATGCTTTCTGCACTTGATGACATTCAGGAGCTTCACGAGCACGAATTAAAGCAAAAAAAAAGCCTAGAAAAAGAAGCTAATAAAACTGCTTAATCTATATACCTTCATCTTATAATAAAACTTAGGAGAAATAATATGAAAATCATAAAAATGTACAGCAGCATAAGTCTTATCATCAGAATATTATGCGGTTTATTAATTGGTGTTGTCCTTGGACTTCTGTTTGATAATTTAAATTGTATCTCTTTATTAGGAACTATTTTTGTAGGCGCATTAAAGGCCGTAGCTCCTGTACTTGTATTTGTACTCGTTATTTCATCACTTGCTCAGGGCAATGATAAACTCGACCGCCGTTTCGGTCTCGTTATCCTGCTCTACATGGTAAGTACTTTACTTGCTTCTTTTGTAGCTGTAGTTGGTAGCTTTATGTTCCCACAAACAATCGTACTTACTGAAGCCGCTGAAGCAGAAACAATTCCAACAGGTGTTGGTGAAGTCCTTTCTAATCTTCTTTCTACTATGGTCGGCAACCCAGTTGGCGCTATCGTTGATGGTCGCTATATCGGTATTCTATTCTGGGCAGTAATTTTTGGTCTTGCAGCAAAGAGAACAGCTAGCGATACAACCAAGAAAGTAATGGAAGATATTTCAGAACTCGTATCTTTAGCAGTTAAATGGATTATTAACCTTGCACCATTCGGTATCATGGGTCTTGTTTACGCAAACGTATCAACTAATGGACTTGCAATCTTCACAGATTATGGTAAACTCCTCGCTCTTTTAGTTGGATGCATGCTCACAGTTGCTCTTGTTGTTGATCCATTGCTTGCAGCAATTGTTCTTCGCACAAACCCATATCCACTAGTATTTAGATGCCTTAAGGAATCAGGCGTAACAGCATTCTTTACACGAAGCTCTGCTGCTAATATTCCTGTAAACATGGAGCTTTGTGAAGCTCTCGGTATGGATAGAGAAATGTATGCCGTTTCAATTCCTCTTGGCGCAACAATCAACATGGATGGTGCAGCTATTACAATCGCTGTTATGTCACTTGCAGCAGCTAATACAGTCGGAATTCAGGTATCGTTTGCAACAGCATTAATCCTTGCTTTCATTGCTACTCTTGCAGCTTGTGGAGCTTCAGGTGTTGCAGGTGGTTCATTACTTCTTATTCCAATGGCTTGCTCATTATTTGGTGTTAACTCAGATGTTGCAATGCAGGTTGTTGCAGTAGGATTTATCATTGGAGTTGTACAGGATTCTGTAGAGACAGCTCTTAATTCAGCTGGTGACGTTATGTTTGCTGCTACTGCCGAATACTCTCAGTGGAAGCGCGATGGAAAATCACTTCCTACATTCCTCGGCGGAACAACAAAAGTAGATATCTAATATTGCTAATTCAAAATGTTCATTACTATATAATTAAGACCCACCATTATCGGTGGGTCTTTAATGTTTTTTAAACTATAAAACAATCTTGTTCTTACCATTATGCTTGCCTTCATATAGCTTGCCATCAGCGGTACTAATCCATGAATCAATAGTCATGTCATTGTCATAAACTGCCATTCCAATAGTAACAGTTACATAAAAGCTAAATCCATTAAACCGAAATTCATAATTCTCAATTATTTTACGCAGATCATCAATGAATTCATAACCTTCCACTTGTCCGCCTCTTCCAGAGCTAACGAAAATAAATTCCTCTCCGCCCCATCTACAGCATAACACCTCGTCATGGTTTCTAAAGATATCACTTACAGTGGCTAAAACATAATCTCCACAATTATGTCCATAAGTATCATTAATCTGCTTAAAATCATCAATATCAGCGATTGCGATCCAATAACCATTCAACCCTCGATTATTGTTAATATCCTCAATATAATTTGAAAAATAGTAACGATTAGGTAAGGTTGTAAGCTTGTCATGGGACATCTGGTGCTCAAGCTTTTCTTCTGATTCTTTAACTATGTATATGAATACTTGCATAACCGCTATAACAATTATAAATGTAACTATGCCCCAAATAATTGTTAAACAATAATTTGCTTTTACAGGCATATTATATGGATGCCCATGGAAAAACACGTAAATGTATGAACCAATATAAGCGACCATACCAACTATACAGATTGAAAGAACTCTAAAATATTTTGTCTTAAGTGTACTGCATACGTATTCTGCATAAAACGCAAGTACGCTCAAAGCAAACAGTGTTACCTGAAATCCATTATCCCATCCAGTAAAAATAATTGATAGTGTCATATGGGCAACAACTTCTAAATAAGTTCCAAAACCATACAATCTATACCAGCCTTTTAATATACACACTGTCATGAAAGGATAGAAAAGAATACTGAATACATTAAATCTAACCATAGGAGTAACGCCACACTGTAGAAAAATATTATACATAAGTACATGTATAAAGAAAAAGCTAATAGATAATATACTTCCCATTAGTTTCGCTCTTCTAACATTCATTTCCATAAATCATGCTCCTCTGGTTAAGTTCTATATACTTTTATTGTGACATCAGTGTCTTCTAATGCGATTATTAATTGCTTTTTTACATCTTCCCACATAAGCCCATCAAGGCCACATCCTATTTGCGGCATTGATACGACCCTAATTTTATTTGTAACTATAGCACTTCTCATTTCAAAAAAGGCCATGCTAACAGATACCAGTGTCGGTGAATCCATATAATTTCTTTTAATAACAAGATTAAGGACCTTATCTTCAAGAATGCAAAATCCCTGTGAACCATCCCTGGTGTTATCCCATTTATTTAAGTAATTTCCGTATTTTGAAACAAGTCTATTTTTTGTATTGTATGTCATGTTAAATTTGACAGAAATGCCTTTTTTCATCGCAAAGTCGGCTGATATCCCCTGGGCATAATACGTTTCTCGATCATTGACGTGAAATAAATCACCATCATACTCCTTTAAAATCATATTTAACCCCCTAAATTGAACCATTCCCCACAATTCTTTAAGTCATTATAAACTATAAATTTTATGAAATTATGTCCATTTTAGAAATTCTGGTTACAATTATATTTATAACCAACACTTTATAGGAATCACAGAATCTTTCCTATAAATTAAAAAAGAGCTTTGAATTAAATCAAAGCTCATAGCATATTTTAGTTTTCTTCATGGATTTTAGGATTGTTCTCCGGATTGTTAACATAGACACCAAATTCTTCCATAGTTGAAATAATGGTACTTCTAACGATATCTGCCACCTCATGGGTCTTCATATCTTTGTACATATCGTAGGTGATTGGCCTGCCAAATATAACTTTTGTAGTGACTGGTCCCGGTTTAAAACTGTTGAAAGCTAGATATGAATCAATAAGTGTAACCGGAATGATAGGCACCTTGGCCCTCATAGCGCATTTAAAGCTTCCAGGCTTGAAACGCTGAACAATGTTGCCATTGGTGGCATAACCACCCTCAGAAAACAGAATAAAGCGGGTTCCCTCAAGCACTTCTTTTGTTATCTGATCCATAATGCGAATGTTCTGACGAACATCATCTAGTGCCAAACGCTTTGCTCCAAGCAAATCTACCATTTCTCGAACTAAAAATCCGTATGATTTGGCCTTATCCATTACAAATGTGCATGGTTCTCTATGGGCATACATAATGCCTAAAGCATCATATTTTCCTTGATGATTTGGATACATTACGTATCCGCCTTCCTCAGGCAAGTTTTCAGTGCCATATATTTCTGTTGAAATCCTGGCACTTTTCTTTAGATATCTGATTAGCCTTAAAGCGTATGCATAGCGTGTCTTTTCAGGATATTTTTCCTTATGCTTAATCATTTTACGCATTGTAGAAACAATCTTTGGCCCACGCTTTAAGTTAGACAATATCGCAATAATAAAACGTAACATCTATTCTCCTGACACAATATGTTGTGCAAAATAATATTTTAGCCAAGAAATATATTAACATATTCCGCTGTGTCTCTCAAATCAATAAACATATTATCGATTGAAGGAATAATTCTTATCCAAGCAATGCCTGAACTTGGTCACGTTTTTCATAAAGCACACATCCACCAACATGGTCATCCATTAGAATATCGCCTGATTGCAAGCTATTAAACAGCTTAGAACTAATGGCTCCTTTTAATCCTAGCTCTAATACATTTGTATCTGAGAAAGGAGAAAATGGACATGGCTCTGCTGCTCCATGTGAGTTAATATGGAAAAAGCCTCTACCTGCAGCTACACATCCTCCAGAGGACTTTTCGTCACCTGGAAATGATATAAATACTATATCCTCATATGAATCTCTAAGTACTGCGATTCTTTGTCTTAGCTTTTCTTCCATTTCTTCTGTAAGGGCAAGCTCTTTGCTCTCATCAGAAACTGGAACGTACTCAACAAAAATAACAGCTTTACATCCATACCCTTGAAGCATAGAAATGAAATCATCAGAAAGAACATCGTCAATATTTTCTGTCGTGACTGTAACTGAATTTCCAAATATTTGATTATTAGCCTTAAACTTTTCCATATTGCTGATAAGCTTATCATAAATACCAGCGCCACGTCTGTTATCTGTAGCTTCCTTATGACCTTCAATACTCATAATCGGAACTAGATTTCTATTATTATCAAATAGCTCAAAATATTCATCACTGATGAAAACACCATTTGTAAAAATAGGAAACAGAATGTTAGGCTTTTTCGCTGCAGCTTTAATTACATCTTTTCTAAGAAGAGGTTCTCCCCCTGCAAGTAAAATAAAGCTAATCCCAAGTGCTTCTGCCTCGTTAAATATATCAAGCCACTGTGCATCTGTAAGCTGATTAACTGGCTCACAGTCCTTTGTAGCCTCATTTTCCCTGGAATAACATCCCGCACAATGAAGATTACAATTACTAGTAATGGAAGCGATTAAAAATGGAGGTACATGTAAATCTTCAGCCTCGTATTTCTTTCTAATATCAGATGCCTTCTTTGTTGCTAAGGCAAATTTGCCCATAAATATACTTTCTTTAGGATTTTTAAAAGTAGCTCTAAGGGAATCCTTTACTACGCGCTCCACACCCTTAGTCATATAGCTTTGAATATCAAAATCCTTGCTCATAATAAACCACCTCGTAATATTTCTTGATATAAATATTATATTACATTTGATTTAATTGCAAGCAATTCTAATTATGATTGGTTTATAATTCTTCAAAGGAAGTGTATTCAATAACAAGATGTTTTCCAGCTGTAATATCATCTGTTCCAAGATGATTTATGGATTTAATATTATCAATAAAATCTTCTTTGTCGGTGAAATCTGGCCCCATAAACTGATCTGCTATAGTCCATAGAGTGTCACCAGGCTGTATCTCATAGCTAGTGTAATATGTATATACTTCCCTATTTGTTTCAGCGTCAGCCTTATTTGAAAAAAGAGAAACACTCATAAATACAGTGAACGCTATAATAATAACTAACATAATTTTTCTAATTCTAATAATCTGATATGCCTTAGTGTTCTTTCTCATATTATTCACCTCCAAAAAGATGTTCGGAACCTTTGTTCTGGTATTAATATAAATCCGAACGTTCGTTTTGTCAACACATTTTTCGAACAAAATTTCGGAAAATGTGTTTGCAAAAATATGTTCCGTATGCTAAGGTATAAATAGAAAATAAATGGAAAGGAGCTTTTCCCTATGGCTTATGGAAAAATTTCTGCAAAGCAGCGTGAAATTCTTGAAGTTATAAAGACAGAAATACTAAACAAAGGATACCCTCCTACAGTTAGAGAGCTCTGCGATGCTTGTAATCTTAAATCCACATCCTCAGTACACTCTCATCTTGAGACACTTGAGAAAAATGGTTATATAAAGCGTGACCCTTCTAAGCCACGTGCCATCGAAATCGTCGATGATAATTTCAATTTAGTTCGTAGAGAAGTTGTTAATGTTCCTGTTGTTGGTAAAGTAGCAGCTGGCCAGCCTCTTCTTGCCGTTCAAAACATTGATGAATACTTCCCTATCCCTGCCGAGCATATGCCTAATCAGCAGACATTCATGCTCAGAGTAAAGGGTGAATCTATGATTAATGCAGGTATTCTTGATGGTGACACTATTATAGTTCAGCAGCAGGATACAGCCAAAAATGGTGATATGGTTGTAGCACTTGTGGATGATAGCGCTACAGTTAAGACATTCTATAAAGAAGATGGTCACATTCGTCTTCAGCCTGAAAACGACACTATGGATCCAATCATTGTTGAGAATTGTGTAATCCTTGGTAAAGTATTCGGTGTGTTCCGTTTCTTCTAACGAAAAACGACCCCAAAATTGGGGTCGTTTTTTTAAAGATCTTTCGCATCTATAATGATTCCATCTTTCCAGATTCTCTCAAGATCATAGAATAATCTATCTTCCTCTGAGAATAAGTGAACGATAACATCTTCATAGTCCATAAGCACCCATGTGCTTGCTCTATTTCCTTCGATTGATTTTGCATGAATACCCTGCTCATAAAGTACTCTATCTACCTCATCCTGCATAGCATTCATCTGGCTCTGGTTTGAAGCTGAAGCTACAATAAAGAAATCAGCCATAACGCTAACCTCTGAAATATCTATAGCCTTTACATCTATAGCCTTTTTATCATCAAGGGCTTTGCAAACTAACTTTGCCATCTCTCTAGATTCCATGTTCTACCTCTCTTCCATATACTTTTTATAATATTCGAACGTTTCTATTGTTGTTGGATCAACCATATCAGGATTTGAATTTAAATAATTAACCGAATCCTCTAAAATCAGATAAACGCATAAATCTAAATCATTAAATGCTGTATATCTAATAACATCTAAACGAGGCTGCTTATCACGGCCAGGTTCAATATAATCCGCAACAAATATAATCTTATCTAAAAGATTCATGTTAGGACAACCAGTGGTGTGAACAGCAATCGCATGAGCAATCTGCTCGTCAAAAACATCATATTTGCTTTTACAATAATGAGCGCCAACCTTTCCATGAAGCAAATGAGGATATTTTCGCTCAATGTCTGTAATCGTAATATTGTTCTTTTCGCAGACGCTGATTCGCTTTTCATCTGATATACATTTAGCACAATCATGAAGCATTCCGGCAACCTGTGCAGTAACAGCAGGATAATTCCATTTGATTGCAAGATCATAAGCTGTGGATGCAACACCAAGAGTGTGTACGTATCTGCTAGGCTTAAGCTCCTTTTTCATTTCATTATCCAAACGCACAATATCGGCATTTGTATAGGAATAATCGCTGTATAAATTATGCTCTATAATATATTCAGCTACATTTGGTTTTACGTATCCCTTTATGCTTAAATCCTTGTAAAAGGACTTTCTGATTTCTGATGATGACAAGCCATTTGCTTTATAATCAATGAGCATAAAATCTCCAACAAACATATTCTTACATTCGTGAATGGCTTTCTCAAGACTTTCGAAATCGTCACCCAAACGTGGTGCCACTAAAACAGTCGCGAATTCAGAAATAATATCGGGTTTAACCCAATTTTTGAAATTGATTAGGCTATCGCTACCCATGATAAAGAAAATTTCATCATCAGGATGCTCCTTATTATACTCAGTAAAAGTAATATATGAATAGCTTTTGCCTGCGCGATAAATTTCGCGATCATCTAAAGCAAGGCAATCTTCCCCCTTAAGGGCAAGGCGAACCATCTCGAGTCGATTAATATCAGAGATTTTGTCCGCAGTGTCCTTATGTGGTGGAGCGCCTGCCACAAGAAAATACACAATATCTAAATCAAACTGAACAAGGGCTGCCTTAGCAATCTCAATGTGAGTATTGTGGATGGGATTGAAGGTGCCGCCGTAAACACCAATTCTAGCCATTTCAAGCTCCTATTAATTAGGTAATTTAATAACAGGCTTCTTTGAAGCTCTGTAAAGAATAATCTTCTTTCCGATAACTCTAACAACCTCTGAATGAGTACGCTCTGCAAGAATCTGAGCCATCTCGCGAGGATCGTCAAAGCAATTCTTAAGTACATTTATTTTAATAAGCTCTCTAGCCTCAAGCGCCTCATCTACAGCCTGTGTATGCTCTGGTGTAAGACTTGCCTTACCGATCTGTAAAATAGGGGTAATATCGGCTGCTAGAGATGATAAATAAGCTCTTTGTTTATTAGTCATTTTTCTACCTCTTACTTGTAATAATCAAATACTAAACCGTACATTCTAACAGTATCACCTTCTTGAATTCCCTTTTCTTCAAGAGCTTTAAGAATACCCTGAACTTTAAGGAAATTCTGGAAGAACATAAATCCTTTTTCAGATTCAAGATTAGTGTAGCCAAGCATCTTTTCGATACGAGGACCTTCAACAACGAAATCACCTTCATCGTTGATTTCAACAGTGTATGGCTCATCATCAAATGCTCTGATTGTAGGATCAAACTCCTGCTCGTAGACAATTGGAGCATCATCGCAAGTATCAAGCAAACGGACTACTTCATAAAGAAGTTCTTTGATTCCCTGTCCACTTACTGCAGAAATTGCAAATACTTTGATTCCCTTTGGCTCAAACTCTGCTTTAAGGGCATCTAAAACCTCATTGCCTTCCTGTCCAATAACATCCATCTTGTTTGCTGCGATAACCTGAGGCTTATCAAGAAGCTTCTCATCGTATGCAGCAAGCTCTGCAGAAATAGTCTTAATATCCGCAATAGGATCACGACCTTCTACTGAAGCGCCATCAACCATGTGAATGATGACCTTTGTACGCTCGATATGTCTTAAAAACTCGTGTCCTAAGCCGATTCCCTCTGAAGCGCCTTCAATAAGACCTGGGATATCTGCTATAACAAATCCATTTATATCATCAACATCAACAACACCAAGATTTGGGCTAAGTGTTGTAAAATGATAATTTCCAATTTTAGGAGACGCATTAGTTACACGTGAAAGGAATGTAGATTTTCCTACATTTGGATATCCAACAAGACCTACATCAGCAATAACCTTAAGCTCCAAAAGAACCTCAAGTTCGATTGCATCTACACCTGGCTTTGCATACTTAGGTGCCTGCATGGTAGATGTAGCAAAATGCTGATTACCAAGGCCGCCTTTACCTCCTGGAAGTACCACCTGACGTTTATTATCGCCTGACATATCAGCAATAACTTTTCCGCTTTCGGCATCCTTTATAACTGTGCCTTCTGGTACTTTAAGGATGAGATCCTCACCATTCTTACCATGGCAATTATCCTTTCCACCTTCCTGACCGTTTTCTGCAGCAAACTTACGTCTATGACGGTAATCTGTCAATGTGTTAAGACCTGGATCTACCTCAAAGATTACATCTCCGCCTTTTCCGCCGTCGCCACCATTTGGGCCACCATTTGGAACATATTTTTCGCGTCTGAAACTAACGTGGCCATCGCCACCTTTACCTGACTTAATAATAATTTTTGCTCTATCAGCAAATGACATAAAAACTCCTAATCCGCCGATTTATCCGCGCTATTAAAAAGACCGTTCTGTTACACTCACAATCCTAATAGTTTTCCGCTCAGTATAGAAAACTTCGCTTGAAAACAATTAGAGATTGTTAGCTACAGAACTCCTCTCAAACAGCTAAAATCAGCTATTATGATTAACTACGTTGTTACTAAAAAAACGACCCGACTTACGTAATACGCGTAGTCGGGTCAATCAATTACTGTTCTACTGGATAGACAGAAGCCTGCTTCTTGTCTCTACCTTTTCTTTCGAAACGAAGTACTCCATCAACTAAAGCAAAAAGTGTATCGTCTCCACCGAGACCTACATTGTTGCCTGGAAGAATCTTTGTACCACGCTGTCTGTAAAGAATATTGCCAGCCTTAACGAACTGACCGTCTGCTCTTTTTGCGCCTAATCTCTTAGACTCTGAATCTCTACCGTTCTTTGTAGAGCCTACACCCTTTTTATGAGCGAAGAACTGAAGGTTCATCTGTAACATGTCTTACACCTCCTTGTATTGTAATGAAATGTATTCATCACCGTATTGTTTTTGAATTTCGTCTAAACCGAGTAACAAAGAATCTAATAAAAGCTTAGATTTATCAGAAAGCTGTTCTGGAAAAGCCATGAGTAAATGACCTCCATCTTCAGCAGCATCAACTGTAAAAGCATCATTGGTAAATCGTTCAATGCTATTAAAAGTGTTGATAGCTAAAACTGAAACTGCGGCGCAGACAATATTTTGTCCAGCCTCAACATCACCAGCATGACCATCTAATGAAATCTGCTTGTACTCTGTTCCCTGCTTAGTAATAATAACGGAAACCATAATTAGCCGTTAATCTTCTCAATCTTAACCTGAGTGAAAGCCTGTCTGTGGCCATTCTTCTTGTGGTAACCTGTTTTTCTCTTGTACTTGTAAACGATTACCTTCTTACCTCTGCCTTCTTTAACAACAGAAGCCTCTACTGTAGCACCCTTAACTGTTGGGTCGCCAACCTTGAGATCCTTGTCGCTAACAGCAAGAACCTGATCAAAAGTAACCTTCTCACCAGCTTCTACACCAAGCTTTTCAATGGTAATGATATCGCCTTCAGAAACTTTGTACTGCTTACCACCTGTTGCAATAATTGCGTACATGGTTGCTCCTCCTTTTTATCATTACTCGCCAGTTTCGGTGGTGTTTCGGAATGAAACACACTTAAAAAACCACACTGAGCGGCATACTCAAGTATATTAACATAGGTTTTTCACTACGTCAATGCAAAATAAAAAGAAAATTCTTAAAATTATTCTATAGTATGAGCATCCCCTAAATGCTTCTTTAGATAAGCATCAAGAGAGCTAAGATTCTTACCTGTTGCGTCTCGTATCTTTTTTACTTCATCATCAAGACAGTGTTTGCAAGTCCTTCGCAAATCCTCTTCTTCATTTTCAGCAAACCAGGTATTGAACTGCTCCGAAAGCTCTGTCCCTTCTCTGAAGTGGAACTTACTAAGCTGCAACGTAAGCTGTGATAATGCCCTTACTCTGACTGCTTCTCTTGCTTCATCAGTAAGATTTACTTCTGGAAAAGATTTGTTATATTTGACAATTTCCTCATCAGCTATCAACTTAGCCTTTTCTTCAACAACATGTATAATATCGTTTAATTCCATAATCTAAGCCTATCCCTTGTAGGATTTTTCCTTTCTGAAAATGAAACATTAGATACCAAAATCATGCTACATTATATCACGCTATTATGTTTAAATTGTGCTTACCAAAGATCCTTAAAGCCTTGATACTGCCATAGCCCTGTATTATCATCTCTAGCTTCATTCATAAGCTTTTGAAGCGTGTCATCATGGGCTACAGTTGGCTCGTATCTTTTAGCAACACCGTAACCATCTTTTACTATTATGGCATTTACCATATATTTTTCTATATTAGTCTCGTCAAATGTATCTTCCACATCCTGAAGCCAGATATATGCCAAAGTTCTATCATACTGGTCATCATCATCAATATCATACTCCAGGTAGACTGTGTCTGTTTCAGAAAATAATTGCTTAGTATAGTCTGATGCCATCACACCATACTCGTTATTGCGCTCTTCTTCTTTGGCAACAGACTCAGGAGTATCAATGCCGATCATGCGAACACGCTGCTGATTGCCTGAGGCATCCTCAACAATAATTGTATCGCCATCTACAGTTCTGATAAATTTAACAGCTTCCAAATTGCTCTCCTCTTGGGCTAGCCCCTTATCATCTGCCTTGACACCCTCACCAAAATAATTAGTCATCAGCTCAGGTACGCCTACACCAACCATAATCGCAAAAATAATGATTACGATTCTTTGCTTTATATTACTTTTCATCATTAAGCTCCCTTTATACCCTGAAGCAAAGGTGCAAAAACTCTGCTTCTTGTGATTTCTAACAAACCTAGATTTGTAAAACCATGAATGGTTATTTGTGAATAATCATAAGAAAATATATGCTTAGCTAATTCCATAAGCTCAGCCTCTTCTTTCTTAGACACCTTTAATAAATCAATAATTATTATACCTGAAATAGAACGAAGTCTCACTTGCTTTGAGATTTCAGATAAAGCCTCAATATTAGTATTCATAGCATTTGACTTGCCATAGCTTTTAGATGTATTAACATCTATTACAGTAAGTGCTTCTGTAGGTTCGATGACTATATTGGCTCCTGATTTCAAGTGAACTACTTTAGATAACGCTTTATCTAATATTGCATTTAGGCCATACAGGTTCCATAAAGTTATCTCTTCATCTTCATAAAATCGAACATTTAAGTTCTTCTTAAAAATCTCAGACAAATCTGAAATTATTTCACATTCACCGTTAACGATATGCTCCAAATAGTAATTAACGAAACCATAATTATTGGGGCAATCATCTAAAGAGCAAATAAAGTTGCAGGAATATGGCTTCACACCTTTTCTATCCTGAGATATCTGAACATAAAACTTATCAGCCTGACATACTAGCTTTTTTTCAGAATGTCTTACTAAAAAACAATCCGGCTTAAGCTTTCTATTTTCAATAAATCCTTTATCCCCTGAATCCAGCTTTACAATGCATGCTTCTATATCGTTTAGAACTTTTTCTACAGTAGCTTCATGAATCTCACCAACTTTTGAAACATCCAGATTAACAATATCTACAACGTTATCTTTCTCATCAAAAGAAACAAGGAGCCGAAGCTCCTTATCTAAATATTCACCTTTTGTAATTATTATTTTTTGTATTTTCATATCAGCAAAAGAATTTAATTTCATCAGTTACAAAATGCTTTTTCCATGCATCACATATAATAAAAAACTGCACAGAAATAATTTCCATTAATTCATTTAATTCTTTTTTAGGAATATTACTTCCATTACTTGCAAGGATACATCCACCCTTACTAGTTAACCATATTTTAGTACCATTAATAGAGGGTTGTCCCTTAGAAACATGTACATGGATAGGTTCATTATTTTCATTTGACCAAAAATAAACTTTATATCCACTAACTGTAAAAATACTAGGCAATATGAATACCTCCATTTGCGGCATATTTATATAAAAGATGAGCATTGGACTTTAAAAATTGCTCAAAAAACTCAATTTCTTCTTCGGAATATCCTTCTTTTATTAGCCACTTATATGTAGGCAATTCACATCTCGCAGTATTGAACCCATCATTAGTTGGTCTTTCAAAATGAACAATCACTTTTTCAATATTGTCTTCATGTATTATTTGCGAATGAACAATTTCTGTTCCATCAGCCATTGTAATATAAGGATACATCATATATTTTGTCTCCTTTGAATTATTAATTACTTCTAATTAAATTTTAATTACTTTTACATCAAAAAACAACCATAACGGATTCAAAATATCTTTTTAACGCTCATCTCCTATGTCTCCCAAAGAAACAAAGTTATCAGGTTCTCCTGTATACATATCTGTTCTGTGGATATCAAGTGAAAGCTCATCAAACTCTGGCAATCCTAAGAATTCATGAAAAGCCTTTATCACAAGCTCTGGTTTGATATTGTCGGTACTTCCTGATGATAAAAGTAAATCATAAACAGGAACGCCTTCCTTTACCTCCAAGTTAAACCTGTAAATCAAAGGCTTTAAATCAAGCTCTCTTTCACCTTTTTTTGTCTTCTTGACAATATTGATGCTTGCTGCCTCGTCAAAGAATTTTTCCTTGAGGTCTTTAATATTTTCAATATAGCAGACATCATCCTTAGAGTCCTTATATGTCACTGTATAGCTGGCTGCTGTAACAGCACTCATACATTTTTCCGCCGTATCTGGCAGGTATTTGAAGCTTGTAATAGCAAGCCCTTCAACCATATTTACATTTAATGCTTCAATTCCTGATGCAGAAGCCACCTCTTCTTTTATATCAATGTCCATGTACTCTCCAGAAGATGTAAGACCTACGCCAAGTGGCGCAGCAAAAGACATAATCTGATGTGGATTAAAGCCTTCAGAATATCTGATAGGAAGACCAGCTCTTTTTACAGCCTTTTGGAAGAAACGCATTAAATCCAAATGGCCAACATATCTCATTATTCCTGTTTTTTCAAATCTAACTCTAACGCGCATTGTGACATACCCCCGATCCGATTCTTGCAGAGCCACAACCACTGCAGCCCATTTTACAGTTAGGAGTAACCTTTGCGTTCATAGCGTTATTCCATTCACGTTTTAAGAAATCTTTTGTTACATGACAATCAATGAAATCCCATGGGAAAATTTCATCCAAGTCACGCTGTCTGTAAGCATAAAAATCAATAGAGATATTGTTCTTTTCAAATGCAGCAAGCCACTTATCAAAATCAAAGTACTCACCCCAGGCATCAAAGAAACATCCGCTATTATATGCATCTAAAATCGCTGGGCAAAGACGTCTGTCACCACGAGCAAAAACACCTTCAAGTACAGTTACATCTGAATGATGCCAATTGTATTTAAGAGACTTTTGATTGAGCTGAGCTTTCATCTCGTCATTAACAACCTTGGCTCGGCGCAAATATTCTCCTGCTTCGTACATTGGAGCCCACTGGAATGGTGTAAATGGCTTTGGCACGAAGAATGATGTAGAAATGGTAATCTGACATCTACCCTGACGCTGCTCCTTTGGAACAGTCTCGTAATATGCAGCCGCTACGTCATTTGCAAGGCGTGGAATAGCCTTCATATCTTCGTCAGTCTCAGATGGCAAGCCAAGCATGAAATAGAACTTAACTTTATTCCATCCACCTTTGAATGCCATTGTTGCACCGCCAATGATATCTTCAACAGTAAGACCTTTATTAATGACGTTACGCATTCTCTGAGAGCCTGCTTCTGGAGCAAAGGTAACACTTGATTTTCTAACATCCTGCACCTTGCTCATAACATCAAGTGAGAAAGCATCAATTCGTAAAGACGGTAATGATACATTAACACCTTCTGATAAACAATCATCAATAAGGAAATCCATAAGCTCGCCAAGTGCATGGTAATCACTTGATGAAAGGGAACTAAGACTGATTTCCTCGTGACCTGTTGAAGCTAAAAGCTCTTTCGCTTGAGCTTTTAGTACCTCTACAGACTTTTCTCTATTTGGTCTATAAATCATGCCAGCCTGACAGAATCTACATCCACGGATACATCCGCGCTGAATTTCCAAAACAACTCTATCCTGAATTGCACGGACAAAAGGTATAAGCATTTTGGTAGGATAAGGTGATGAATCCAAATCCTTTACTACCTGTCTTACAACAGTTGAAGGCACATCATCATAAATAGGCTTAAAGCTTTCGATGGTACCGTCAGATTCTTTATATGTAACCTGATATAGACTAGGTACGTATATTCCTGGAATGTGACTAGCTTTGTGTAAAAACTCAGCTCTATTAAAGCCAGCGGCCTTACACTCTTTGTATAAATCAAGAAGTGCACCGTAGCTAGTCTCACCCTCGCCAACATAAGCTAAATCAATAAAATCTGCTATTGGCTCTGGATTGGTAGCACAAGGGCCACCTACGATAACGATTGGATCATCATTTTCTCTATCTCTAGATAAAAGAGCAACGCCAGCCAAATCAAGAATCTGTAAAATATTTGTATAGCACATCTCGTACTGAAGTGTCATACCAATGAAATCAAATCCCTTAATTGGATCTTGAGATTCCAACGCAAAAAGAGGTATATTCCTTTCCTTCATCAGATTATGTAAATCTGGCCAAGGCGAATATACCCTTTCACAATATGTGTCTTCCCTACGGTTTAGCATATCGTAAAGAATAGCTATTCCAAGGTGTGACATACCAACTTCGTAAACATCAGGAAAGCACATAGCAAATCTGATGTCTACGTCAGCTGGATTCTTTTTCACGCTATTAAATTCGTTGCCGATATAGCGAGCAGGCTTATCAATCTGCATCAAAATATCGTCAGGTAAAGCAAGTCTTTTCATATAAATTATCTCTGAGCTAACTCCGAAGTGATATCTTCCCAAGTAACTCCCTTTTCAGCCATAAGAACCATTAAGTGATATAAGAAATCAGAGATTTCGTATTTGGTCTCCTCAGCATCAGGATTCTTGGCCGCGATGACAATTTCAGTAGCCTCTTCGCCAACCTTCTTGAGAATTTTATCAAGGCCCTTATCAAACAAATAATTGGTGTAAGAACCTTCCTTTGGATGTTCCTTTCTGTCCATGATGACAGCATAAACATCCTCAAAGACTTTAAGCGGATTACGCTCAACATACTCCTTTTTAACAATCTCGTTGAAGAAGCAGCTAGGTGCGCCAGTGTGACATGCAACTCCAACTTGAGAAACTTTCGCCAAAATAGTATCAAAATCACAGTCAGCCGTCAATGACTTAACGTACTGATAGTGTCCACTTGTCTCGCCCTTGACCCAAAGTGACTGTCTTGAGCGTGAGAAGTAAGTCATCTTGCCTGTGCGGATTGTGGCGTTGAGAGAATCCTCATTCATATAGGCAACCATAAGGACTTCGCCTGTCTGGAAATCCTGAACAACAGCAGGAACTAATCCATCTGAATTAGGCTTTAAATCCGCCCATGTAAGCTTTGGTTCGAAGTTGTCCATCTTTATTCCGGCATCAGATAATTCGCTCTTAATCTGCATAACATCAGATTTGGTGTCATTGATAAAAGTACCAGAAATACCACGAATCTGATCTGATTTGAGAAGCTTTAAAACATAATCAAAATCATAATCATCCACTTGAACAATGTAAGGGATGTTGGTGATGTTCTCGAGACCCTCTAAAAGTGTTGTGTTCATAATGAGAAGCTCGTGAACATTATCTTGTAAGAAATCCTTTGTCTTAAAAAGGAAATCAACTGTCGCAAGACTGACAAGCATTTTATTAGCACCAAAACGAGCTGATGCCTCTTTGATAAGATCGATTGTCTCTGGTTTTGAACCATTTAAAATAACTTCAACGCATCCTGCGTAAAGAAGCTTTTTAACATCTTCTAATCGCTTGATATTTCCGCCACCTGCTGTTTTAACCTGAACATTTCTATTGATTTCGCGAATGGCTAAAATATTCTTTTCGTGCTCATCATCATCAGTTGATAAATCATAGCAAATGATTTTATCAATTCCACTATCATCATAAACTGATGCAAGTTCTAAAACGTCCTTCTTTTTATCAAGTTCTGTAGGACTCTTAACTGCCATACCATCCTTAATATAGATAGTGGCAACCATATTCTTGTGTTCCATAATTATGCTCCTTAAATATCTAGATAGTACCCTTCGTGGTCATGGCATCCTTTATGCGAGGGTCTATGACGGTAGCCTCATCTAATGCCTTTGCAAAAGCTTTAAACATAGCCTCTGCCATATGATGAGAATTACCAGGAGTGAGTACCTTAATATGTAAATTCATCGCTGCAGAATAAGAAATTGCATAGAAAAATTCCTTTACCATTTCTGTATCCATGTAACCGATTTTCTCGGTTGGAAAATCTGCTTCAAAGGAAAAATATGGCCTACCTGAAAGATCGATAGCAACCATAACCAATGTCTCGTCCATAGGAAGAATGCAACTACCATATCGCTTGATTCCACGCTTGCTGCCGCATGCCTTTTTAATAGCATTACCAAGCACAATGCCTGTGTCTTCGATGGTATGATGACAATCTACCTGTAAATCCCCCTTGATTTCAGCTGTCATATCAAACAGTCCGTGACGCGTAAAAGCATCTAACATGTGATCAAAAAAACCTATACCAGAATTTACATTACAATTACCTACCCCATCTAATGAAAAGTCAATTGTAATATCTGTTTCTTTTGTTTTTCTAGCTATACGAGCTCTGCGTTCATCAGACATAATTCACCCCAAATTTTTAATATTTCAACCAAAACTATTATACCCAAAATAAAGTAATATTTAAAGCAGATTATATATCTTCAAATCTCACTTTAATTGAATTTGCATGAGCTGTAAGTTGCTCGTTATTTGCAAATTTTACAATGTCTGGATAAACAGCTTTTAGCGCTTCTTTCGAGTAAGAAATAATGCTAGATTTTTTGATGAAATCATCCACTGAAAGAGCTGAGAAAAATCTAGCTGTACCGTTTGTAGGAAGGACATGATTTGGACCAGCAAAATAATCTCCAAGAGGCTCGGAAGAATACTGCCCCAAGAAAATTGCACCAGCGTTTTTGATATATGTCATGTCCTCAAATGGATTTGCTGTAACCACTTCAAGATGCTCAGATGCTATAGCGTTTACGCAATCGATAGCGTCCTTTTTGTCATCTGCGATAAGCAAATATCCAAAATTATCAAGGGACTTTTGAATAATATCCTTTCTTGAAAGAATCTTTACGAATCTTTCAATCTCACTTTCAACTTCATCTGCAAGCTTTGCTGATGTAGTGACAAGAATTGCAGATGCAAGCTCATCATGTTCTGCCTGTGATAATAAATCTGCAGCAACATATGTTGGATTTGCTGTCTCATCTGCAAGAACAAGTATCTCAGATGGTCCTGCAATAGAATCAATAGAAACATATCCAAATACAGCCTTCTTTGCAAGGGCTACAAAAATATTTCCTGGGCCTACGATCTTATCAACCTTAGCAATACTTTCTGTACCAAAAGCAAGAGCTGCTATGGCCTGTGCACCACCGCATTTATAAATAACATCAACGCCTGCCTCATTTGCAGCTACAAGTGTGCCAGGGTTAACTTTACCCTCTTTGTCGCATGGGGTTGTCATGTAGATTTCTGGAACCCCGGCAACCTTTGCCGGCATTACATTCATAAGTACAGAGGAAGGATACACTGCCTTGCCACCTGGAACATACACGCCAACCTTAGCAAGAGGTGTCACCTTCTGTCCAAGAATAATTCCTTCTTCAGATGTAAACCAGCTATTTTGCTTTTGCTTTGCATGATAGCGTTCGATATTAACGAGTGCCTTTCTAATGACCTCTATCAACTCAGAAGGCACCTTAGTGTAAGCCTCTTCTATCTCTTCTTTAGTAACGACTATATTAGAAGCATTTATATCTGCTCCATCGAATTTCTTCGTATATGCGAATACTGCCTCGTCGCCTTTTTCTCTTACCGTATTTACGATATCGTTTACGGTACTTTCATACTCAGTATATTGGCTTGGGCTTCGCTTAAGAAGTGACTCTAAAATATTATCAATTGTATCTTTTGTAAGCTTAAGCTTTTTCATTTTCAAGAGCTCCCTTCAACCTTTCAATAAGGTCTGTAATTCTTTCATTTTCCATCTTCATTGAAACCTGATTAACAACCATTCTTGCAGATAAAGGACATACTTCCTCTAAAACAACAAGGCCGTTTTCTCTAAGTGTAGAACCGGTCTCAACAATATCAACTATAACCTCAGATAAACCTACAATAGGCGCAAGCTCAATAGAGCCATTAAGCTTAATGATTTCAACTGTCTGATTCTTTTGGTTATAGAAATAATTCTTGGCTATTCGAGGGTACTTGCTGGCAACCCTGATGAGCTCATGATGTTTCAAAAGCTCTGCTGCTTCAGCAGGTCCGCACACACACATACGGCATTTTCCAAAGCCAAGATCTAAAACCTCATAGATGTTTCTGTTTTCCTCAAGAATTGTATCCTCTCCAACAACACCTATATCCGCAGCACCATATTCAACGTATGTTGGAACATCTGGCCCCTTGGCAAGGAAGAATCTAAGCTTTAATTCCTCGTTTGTAAAAATCAGCTTTCTGGTATCAGGATCCTTCATTTCTTCGCAAGTGATTCCAATACTCTCGAAAAGCTCAAGTGTTTTTTTAGCTAATCGCCCTTTTCCAAGGGCAAATGTTAAATATCTATCTTCACTCATTACCTTCTCCTAAGTGCTAACATTAACTGGTCAACTGTTATAGCAAATCCAATAGCTGGTGAATCCTTTCCAAAGTGTGAAAGTAGCGAATCATATCTGCCTCCCTTTACAAGCGGTTCGCCAACACCATAAGAATATCCTGTAAAGATGATTCCTGTATAATACTTGTACTCTGAAATCATACCAAGCTCAAATGATATATATTCCATAACTCCGTTTTTATTAAGTAATTCGTATAGCTTAGTAAGGTATTCCAAAGCATCATATACTTTTTTGTATTTTTTAGCTTTTTCCATATATGGCGCCCACTCTTTAGGTGAGTTCATAATTTTGCCTGTAATATCAAATAAATCAATCAGGCCCTTACTTACTTCTTCCTGTTCAAGAAGCTCCTTTGCACCGAAGAAATTTTTATTTGATATAAGATTAATCAGATTCTCCTCTTTGGCCTCTGATAGATTTGCAGCATCAATCAATCCTCTTACAACATCTATATGACCTACACCGATTTCAAATTCTTTTAGTCCAACATTTTTTAATGCATTAACAACGATTGTAAGAATCTCTGCATCAGCTGTAGCTGAGCTGTCACCTATAAACTCACAACCTGCCTGGGTGCTTTCTTTAAGGCGTCCCTGAAGGCTATGATAATTAATAAATACATTGCCCTCATAAGAAAGCTTTACTGCTTCATCTGTGTCTGAAAAGTACATTGCTGCAGCTCTAGCAACTGAAGGTGTAATGTCAGGTCTCAAGACTAAAGTATTTCCATCTCTGTCAAAAAACTTGAACATTTCATTTGATTTGCAAGAACCCACCTCTTTTGAAAAAGTATCGAAATATTCAAAAGTAGGTGTGGAAATAGGCATGTAACCTGAGCCCTTAAAACACTTTCTTAAATTGTAAAGAACATCTAAACGCTGCTCATATTCACTGTTATAGATGTCTCTTACTCCCTCTGGAGTGTGTAAAGTTAGATTTTTCATTTTCCCACCTCGCACTTTAGTCTGATAAAGAACTAAAGTGATTATACATTATAATACACTCTAAGTCAACAATGTACCTTTATTATAATGCAAATAAGGCAAGACCATCAAATTTTGCGGCCTTGCCTTATTAAAGAATCCTTTACGCTGGCGTTCCTACCTCTATAAGATTTCCATCGAGATCATAGAAGCGAATCACTTTCTGTCCCCAGGAATGAGTCATTAACGTATTTACGAATTCAGTATCTGGATATAGTTTTAAAAGCTTTTCTAAGAATTCCTCAATATTTGATTCCTCAAAGTAAAGCTCACTACAGTTTCCCTTCCAAACAGTGTCCTTTCCAAGAAATTCCTTCCAGTACTTTTCTTCCTGAAGTACTAACCCCTCTGTCAAAATCATATTACCATCATTATCTAAAATCATATCAAGACCGAATAAATCATGATAATACTTCTTAGATTTTTGTATGTCTTTTACTACAATTAATACATTTCTTAGTTTCATAGGTCTTATCTCCTAAACTACTTTTGCTTCCATTAATCTAAATTGCATGTATCTAAGCAATATCAATTATATACATGCTGTAATTAAGGTTGTATAAAATCCATTTGCATGTATCTGAAACACTTTTCTTTAAATACTTGCAAATCACTTTAGATACCAACTTCATTTTGCATGTAACCAACTATAATTTCAATATTTACATGCAATTCTCTTTAATAAAGCTCCTATTATTGCATGTATCTAGCTTAAATTAATAAAATGATTGCAAAATACTAAGAATAAACCTTGCGAATGTATCCCATGCGATCGTATAGCATATCGCTATCGCCTCTTTACTAAAAAATATATTATTCCAATAAGCAAAATATAGACTAAAGAAAGTATTGCATAAAATAGAATCCCTACATTCAAAAAGCAATACAAAAAGTTAAAGCAAAAATGAACCACGATTCCATAAATAAGATTATCATTGCCTTCCATAAAATAATTCATAATAAAGCAAAGACCACTCATTACAATTATATTTGAGACAATGTATGGAAGCATATCTAGACCTTGAAAATCTGAATCTACAAACCACAAAACTGTATGCCAGAAAGCCCAGATAATTCCCTGGAGCATGCTTGCATAAAAGAAGCTATATTTTGAGTTAAGATATGGCCTCAAGTATCCTCTCCATCCAGATTCTTCTCCAGTCGGACCAGTAGTTATCGAAAATAAAAACGATGCCCACAATGGATATGCTCCCAGCTCCCAGTATGACTGAAAGGACTTCCCCTGTACGATAGATAATAAAAATACTGTAATAAGAGTTGCCGTTAATGTAATACCGCCAGCCATTATTAGCTTTAAAAGAGATATCTTGCCGCTAAAGGCCCTCTTATAAAAACCACCTATAGATTGATTCGGACAAAAATATCTAAACCCAGCTAACAGAACTATAGTAGGCGCCCAGGCACAAACATTTGAAAGCACTCTCATCACAACAGGAGGACAGTGAAAAACCATGCTAGCTGTCCCACAAATTCCAAGAACCATAAACCAAAATACTAAATATGTTGATATGATATATCTTTTAACACGTTTCTCCATTTACTTTCCTCTGCACATTTGCATCCAATTATTCAAAATCGCATTTGCTCATCCGTATGGAACCAGTGCTCTCCTCCCTCCATAATAGTTTCATACTTATCAGATGTTCCTATTTTCCTAGCAGACGTTCTTTTGCCTCTAGACTATTATTTATAATAGCGCCTACTTTAGGGCAAGAGTTAATTTCTTTACAAGTACCACATGTATCCATTTCTTTTGCCATTGCGCACTGTCTTACAGGACACATAGATTCACAATATGCAAACTTGATTCCTTCCATTCTACAGCCTACACAATTAATCATTTCTGGCCTAATATCAGCCTTGTTCATTTCTGACCATTCTTTTGCAACCTTTTTTCTAAGTTCATTGTCATCATTAATTGTCGCTAACCGAGCCTCACAACTCTCACAATCCAAACCACAATACGCAATAAATTTGTTATCCATAATTAAACTCCTCCGTTACCTGTTATCCATTATTTTATCTATAAATATAATAACATCAATAAAAAAACAGGCATAGACCACACTGTTTTATGCCTGTTTTACACTTATGCTAAATACAAATATTAATATTTCCATATACGTATATACGAATTAGTCCAATAATAAATAAATGTAAAGGATAATAAATATAGAAAACCCATTTCATGAATCTTGCATTACCGCGTGTTCCATTATATAGCTTCAAAATCGGATATACAGTTAATACCCCAACTAATTCAACTGCGTATACTTTGCTGACAAATAAAAAGGAGACGATGCCATAAACAGCAACCCACCCAAGCATTCCTATCATTTGCTTTTCTAAATTACCTCTTTTATCGTACATCCATAAAATAGCAAGCACTGCTATACAGCTCCAATCAGCAGGGAACGTACTTAATATGAGGATGGTAATAACACATCGCTTAAGCAGCCAAATATCAGCCTTCCAATTATCCTCTAAATAAAGAACAACCACTGCAATAAACAGCGGATACATTACGCTTGTTCTATTAAATATGCTTCCAGTAAAAGGATTTAAACTGATTCCAAAGCAAAAACAATATGCAAAGTGAGAAATCAAGGCAAATATGCCAAGACGCATCATATATTTCTTTGCATCTTTCGTGTAATGATATCCCTCGCAGATAAAGAACCACATGATTGGTGCTGTAATACGTCCAATAAAATGCAATACAAATGCCCCAGCCTCTAAAGGGAATCCTGGATACAGCAAATCAGCCCCATGATCTATGGTCATTGCGATTATTGCGATTAGTTTAAGATGATTGGAATTTAAAAGTCGTTTCATATTTTTAATAATCATTCCTCTACAAATATCCCTGTCAGTTTTGGTACATTAAATCGATTTATAAACAAGTCGCATTTACATAAGAATGTATAGAATGCATGATGTCCTTCGCCAGCAAAAGATTCATAATTAGCCTGGCCTTTCGCAAATATTATATCTGAATTATCAATTACAGATTTTGCCTTATCAGGAAGCATTTTGTAGACTGTGCCTGCCATTCTTCTGCCGTTGGTAATTATAGTACCTAGAGTATCAAGTCCCACATATCTTGCATCTTCTAAGGTAGCATCATTATATATATCAGCACCTCTAACCATAACAGTGATTTCCAAATTAGGGAATCTCTTTTTTAATTGTTCCAACATAAGTTTATCTAAAACTATTTCCCCGCAGTTGTCAGTTAAAAGCAGAAAACTCTTGGCTTTAGAGCACTGTCTACAAAAAGAATCATAAACTTCCATTTCAGCCTCACTCATTTTCGTATTATCAAATAAACCAATAAATGTTTCTTTATCAACTGAATCAAGAGCTGCAAAATCAATATAATTTCCAATTCTAGCCATGATAATCGATGTTGCAAGAGGATCTACACTTGCTTCTATGTCTTTTCTGATATCGTCTTCCATAGAAAGAACTAAATCATTATATTCCTTTTTTTCAGCAGACAAATCATCCAATGGCCCTATATACTTTTCATGTAGTTCGTTGAATTGCATAACTAGCTCTGAGCTTGTAATATCAGCTGGCCTATTATCCAATATATCTTTTATCTTTTTAAGATAATCTGCATTGTCTGTTTTAGCGCATTGACGATTGTACATGCAAGCGGCGCAACTATCACTAAATTTCATAAAAACTAACCTCTTTTATACAAAAATATTAAACTCAATAATCTGTCTGGAACTCTAATTCTCTACATTTCCATTCTTCACCAAGCTTTAACATCTAATACATATCTCCAATCATATCATAGAATTAATCTAACTTTAAACACCTCATCTTCAGCGATATATCTAATGTCACCATCTACTTCTTCTATGAAAGCAAGCACACTTTTTGTGCCAACTCCATGGTTAGCTTCTAAGCTATAAGGATGCCCCTTGTCATCAAGCGAAACCATTCCTTCACAAGAATTTACAACTTCAATCAAAAGCTGGCTTTTATACTTGGCAGTTACTTCAATAAATCGCTTACCTTCAGGAAGAGCTTCGCAAGCATGAATAGCATTCTCTAATAAATTACTAATAACAATAGCAAGCTTCATTTCATCAATTGAAAGCTCAAAAGGAATATTCGTATATACGATAGTTTTAATACCATTATTCTCAGCAATGTTTACATAGTGAGTTAGAGCCGCATTTACAGTAGCATTATCGCAGTAACGCTTTGCGGACCTTGGCTCAATTGCCATACGTTCCTCAAGGCATTGTTTCGCTTTATCTATATTTCCCTCTTGAAGTAGGGATAATAACAGAGCCTCAAAATGTCTTCTATCATGACGCATTGCTCTATCTTGTTTAATTAATTCCTCTGTCGTAAGTAAACGCTCTCGCATTTTACTTGCTGCCATTTCCAGTATGGCTGCTTCTGATTTCAGCTTATATTCATTTTGCTTAAGAACAGTAGTATCAATTAGCGCATAAAGCTCTCCAATAATCTCATCATCAACAAAAAGCTCCTTCCTCTCTGGAGTATAAAATCTATCCCCAAAAGTTAGAGACCCTCCGGTGGATATAACTTGCTGCAGCTTATTAATTACTTCATCAGGGCTTACATTGATATCAGGAAATAATTCTTTAACATGCTCGTTATAGTACTGAAGGTTCCCCTCTGAATCTACTGCTATCACTCCTTCAGAAAGCCTATCTATGATATATTCTTTTGCTAAATCTATGATACCCAACAGATTGTATCTAAAGATTGCGATGAATATGAATATAGTAAGGACTACGTTTCCCAAAACTGAAATATCAAAGAAATATGTAATAAAGAGCAAGTGTAATATCTGAATAAGATATAGGATTGTTTCAATCAGAAAGCCTGCAATAATAATCAATATTCGTTTTCTTGCTGTCTTACCTGTGCAGTTTATAAATGATTTTATTAGCCAGTAAAAGACTATTACTATTATCACAACCTGATACATCATAAAGATGTTGTGAATAATTCCATTTCTATGCAACAGTACTGGAAACAGTTTTCTCTTATCAAAATAAGTCATTGAATAGTACAGACTGTGTTGTTGAAATGTGAACACAACAAAATAAACGGCAATATCAAATATGATAAAGCCATTTATAAGAAATTTGGGTAAAGCCACATGACAAAGCTCCGCAGAAAACATAAACAGTGAGAACAGAATCCAAACTCTTCCCGCATATGAAAACTTAAGCGCTGCAATATATGCATCCTCTGTTTTAGATACCAGTTGCAGCAGATAGCCTATATTATTAACTATCATCACAACACAGTTCAAAAACAGATATGCATGTAGCTTATTTTTTAGATTTTTAAATACAATATAGCCTTCAAAAAACATGGCTAATATACTGAGAAAAATAGCCCCTAAAAGAATCTGTTTCATTGATTATCTCCCGTCATATTTTCATAACTATGATAACACTATCTATAATTCATTCAAATAGTATTAACTCCAGGGTCTATAGTTAAGCGGCTTAGTGCAGCCTAAGCTTGAAGCAACTCCTTCCATCTTTTTTACAAAAGTAGTTTTAAACATGATACCAAGTAAAATTCTTAAAGGAAGCGGATAATAATCAGGCCCTGCAAATTTCTTTGCAACTTCTCTACTAAATCCATTATCCTTTACATAAAATTCGACTATTTCTTGATATAATTCAGTTACTCTTTTTTCTTCCTCTTCAAAAAATCTTACGTTGAAATTATTTCCACCAGTTAATATACCACCACATCTAACACCCAGGTACTTTGGAAGGCTTTCAAGAAAAGCAACTCCACGTTCAGCCTGGCTCGCTTCGCCAAAACATTTCCTTGACTATCTTTTGTAGTATCTATTAATAGAATCATATTCCCTCTCCTAACTTAATTTATTTTTATCTTCTTTGGCCAATTACAAATCCCCACCTCTAAAGCAGTTTCTTCCTGAAGATGAAAATCTGCATATTTGCAGTACCAGCATCCTTTTATACAGTCAATAGAGTCCTCTCTTGGTGTATATGCTGGGCAAATGTCATTCGGCCAAACACTACCGTCTCTTTTTGGAATGTCGTACACTTGATTTTCTCTTGTCATAACGTTTCCTCATTTATTAATATTTGTTTGTATTTTAAAGCATATAAAAAAACAGAGCTGAATCGCACTGATTCAACTCTGTTTTACACTTAATTTAAAATCTATAATCCATGTAAGCTTCCATTACCTGAGAATATCTACTTTTCGATACAGGAATTACTTCTTTGTTTCTGAGGGTGATATCTGTCTTTGTAAGCTTGTCAATGGATGAAATATTTACAGCAATAGATTCATGGCATCTGACAAACAACTGACCTTTATGATTTTCTTCCAGGTATTCAGAAAACCCAATTCTTAGAGTAGGTGTTGAAACAACTTCTCCTGAATGCAGATGATACGACACAACATGATTACGATATTCTATGAAAAGTATATCGTCTATACGAAGTGTCTGATACCCGCCCTTTACCTTTATAACAATGCTCTTATCATTCTCTAAATCGACACGAGATATAGCCATATCCAAAGTGCTATATAACTTATCCTTTTGCACTGGCTTAAGAATATAATTTATAGGGTTAACATCAAAGGACTCCAGTGCAAATGAGCTTTCTGATGTAGCAAAAATAATCTGAGCCTCAGGCTGATTCCATCTAAGCTCCCTTGCTGCTTCTATGCCAGTTACCATAGGCATAACAATATCAAGCACATATATATGAGGTCTAAATTCCTCACATTCTTCTATCAAAGAATCGGGATGATTAAACACTTTAACATCTGCTGAAATATTATTATCTTTCAAATAATCATCTACAAGGTTAGCAATTCTATCTCTATCAGCTTTATCATCGTCGCATATTGCTATTTTTAATTCCATTTCGTCTCCGCCTTTTGCTATATCAATTATTTTTTATAATATAACAACACAACAAGTGACAATCTGTCTTGCACTGAATTGTAACAATTCTACACTAATTTCTAGAGCTCAAATCTACATTAATCATATCTAGATACGGAACAAGCAAATTAGGCTTAGTGACAAAGAAGTATTTTTCATCTAATTCTTCAATTCGAAAGCTCTTCCTTCCGCCCTCTAACATTCTATCCCAGAATTCCTTTAGTTTTTCATATGTAAGATAGTAATAAACATCCCTCTCACTAAAGAAAATAAGAATAAATGCGAGTCCATCCTGGGATTCCCACTTGCCCATAAAATCCACCTGGTGCTGATGAATATTTTGCAAAGGAAACGTATCCTTATTACACTCTTTGGCATCGAAACATACAGGGATTCCCTGAATAGCACCTACGTAATCGACAGTAGATTTCTGATCAAAATATGCAAGAGTAATATGCCCCTTTGTATCCATATCAATAGGCGTAATCGGCGTAGGGATTTTTTGAATAAGAGCTAAGCCATTCTCAGCGTAGACCTCATTTGTTTTATTTATAAATTCTTCAAAGGTGGAGCCTCTTAAGCCCCTTGATTTATAAGTAGCCATTAAACTCCCTTGGCAAATCGCAGACAAACTTTCTTCCATCTTCAAACTCAATTGAATATGCATGAAGAAGTTGTCCTCTAACTTTGCGTTCTTTATTAATTATCGTATTTCCGTATTTATTATCACCTAAAATTGGATGTCCTATGGACGCCAAATGGGCTCTAATCTGATGAGTGCGGCCAGTAATAAGATGAATCTCAAGTAATGTGAAATCATCTCCAACATGTGAAATAGGTCTATAAGCTGTCTTTATAGGCTTAGAATCCTTTGTTTCTTTCTCACTGATAGAAACTTTATTTGTAGCTTCATCCTTAGATAGAAAGCCTTCTATCTGCTGATTATCATCAATCCTGCCTAGTACCACCGCTCGATATAGCTTTTTGCAGCTTCTTTCTTTAAGAGCTGCGCCAAGCTGTTGTGCTGCATGAAGATTCTTTGCAAACAGCACAATGCCAGATGTATTTCTATCAAGCCTATTGCATACGCTCGGATGAAAATGCTTAAAGCTTTCCTCTGAAAGCTGGTCAGATGCAATCAAATAAGATATTGCCATCTCATTGATAGAAACATCAGATGGTGCATCCTTTTGGGATTTAACACCAGCAGGCTTATTGATAATTATCATATCATCATCTTCAAAGACAATATCTATGTCGTTATCAATTTCTTTGATTGAATAATAAAGCAGATCCTTATCTGATGTACCTGCCATTTTTTCAAATGTCTCATCAGAAAACCATATCTTTACATCATCACCTGTATTAAGCTTTTCTGAACCATCAGCTTTTTTATCATTAAGTGTAATATTCTTTTTGCGAAGCATCTTGTAAATAAAGCTTGTACTTGCATTGGGAAGAACACGCTTTAAATACTTATCAAAACGCTGATTGCTATCGCTTTTTTCTATTCTTAGTTCTTTCATTTGGTCTACTTTGCTTGCCAGAATTCTTATTTCTAGCTGATTTATTTTTATTTACATGCTCAGATTTCTTAGAGTTCTCATGGCTTGAATTTTTATGATTAGTATTTCCCTTAAAACCATCAGTCTTTTTGAAATCTTTGCCTTTTATCTTTCTTGGTGGAATCAAGCATTCTTCACCGAATCCAATTAAATCTTCACGGCCAGCCTTCAGCAAAGCCTCTTTTACAAGATCATAGTTTTCTGGTCGCTTATACTGAATAAGAGCACGCTGCATAGCCTTTTCGTGAGGATTCTTACAAATGTAGACAGGTTTCATATCCCTTGGGTCAATCTCTGTGTAATACATTGTAGTTGAGATTGTGCTTGGTGTAGGGTAAAAATCCTGTACCTGCTCTGGCGATAAATGATGATCACGTAAATACTCTGCAAGTGCAATAGCATCATCAAGAGTCGAACCTGGATGTGAACTCATTAAATATGGTACCAAATACTGTTTTAATCCAAGCTCTTTATTAATCTTTGCATATTTGTCGCAGAAGGAATTATATACAGATATATCCGGCTTTCCAAGGTACCCCAGTACATTATTAGAAATGTGCTCAGGGGCAACTTTTAATTGGCCACTGATATGATACTTGCATAAATCCCTAAGGAATGTATCATCCTTATCGTACATTACATAATCAAAACGAACTCCGGAGCGCACGAAAACTTTCTTTACCTTAGGAAGCTTTCTAAGCTTTGTCAGAAGGGCTACATAATCCTTATGATCAACTTCTAGATTTGGACATTTTTCTGGCACTAGGCACTGTCTATTAGTGCACACTCCCTTTGTAAGCTGCTTCTTACATGAAGGATTTCTAAAGTTGGCAGTAGGGCCACCAACATCATGTATATATCCCTTAAAATCAGGATCTTCAGTGATAAGCTTTGCTTCATCTATGATAGACTCATGGCTTCTAGACTGAATAATTCGGCCCTGATGAAAAGTAAGGGCACAGAAATTACAACCTCCAAAACAACCTCTGTTACTAATCAAAGAAAACTTAACTTCTTTGATAGCTGGAATACCTCCATCCTTCTCGTACATAGGATGATAGGTGCGCATGTATTCGATCGCATAAACATCATCCATCTCCTGCCTTGTAAGAGGCTTCTGAGGCGGATTCTGAATAACGAACATAGCTCCATCATAGGTTTCAACCAGCTTCTTTGCTGTGAACGCATCCGTATTTACGTATTGAGTGTAAAAGCTTTTCGCATAAGTAGCCTTATCTGCTTTTATTTCCTCATAGGAAGGTAAAATAAGGCCATCCTCAGTAAAAGAAGCGTCTCTTGTCTTAAATACAGTTCCATCGATGTATGTGATGTCTTTTACATCCATTCCAGATGCAAGGCAATCGGCAATTTCGATAATTGAACGCTCACCCATACCATATGAGATAATGTCAGCACCAGAATCTAAAAGTATTGAACGTCTAACTTTATTTGACCAATAGTCATAATGAGCGAGACGTCTAAGAGAGGCCTCGATTCCTCCAATAATAATAGGCTTCTTTTTATATGTGTGCCTTATCAAATTACAATAAACGATTGTGGCGTAATCTGGTCTAAGACCGATTTTACCGCCCGGAGAATAATTATCGTAATCACGTCTATGTTTTGAAACACTATAATGATTTACCATAGAATCCATATTACCAGCACTAACAAGAAAGCCTAGTCGTGGCTCTCCCAGTGCATTTATGGAATCATCATTCTTCCAATCTGGCTGTGGGATAATTCCGACAGAATATCCATTTAATTCAAGAAGGCGGCAAATAATTGCCGCCCCAAATGAAGGATGATCTACATATGCATCACCACAAACATAAACAAAGTCAAGCTGTGTAATGCCTCGATCTTCCATATCTTTTTTACTTACTGGTAAAAATCTTTGCATACTTTAAATCTACAAAAACCAATTAAACAAATTGGTTATTAATCCTTATTAAAAAACTGTTCTGGAATGTCAAGTGCTGGAACATCATCATCTTGATTTGATGATGCAGAAGCAGCTTCACGCTTTGGCTCTTCCTTAATTTCAGGCATAGCACTATCACCAGTAGCCTCAAGGCTTGATGCTGGATCATCGTCACCATCATTTAAAGAATCTGGTACTAATGATGCTCTGTTAGCATCAACAGTATCAAGATATACCTGCATTGTATTTAAAAATGCCTCATCACGAGCTCTGGTTGTCTCAATAGAGTTGCTAAGGATTGTCTGGATATTAGCAAGAAGCTCATCCGTATATGCGATAGCTCCCATACGAATATTATTAGCATCCTCAGTAGCTCTATCAATCTTTTCCTGAGCATTTTTCTGAGCAATTAAAATAACCTCATTTGCCTGAGCATATGCTTGCTGCATAATCTGATGCTCTGAAACAAGCTCATTAGTCTGAACTTGAGCACGGCTAATGATTTCGTCTGCCTTAGCCTTTGCATCAGCAAGAATCTGCTCACGATTAGCAATCATTCTCTGATACTTTCTAATTTCATCTGGAGTCTTTGTACGAAGCTCCTGAAGTAAAGATTCAAGCTCATCCTTGTTAACAATTATTTTGTTTGTTGAAAAAGCTGATGGTTTGCAATCATCAATATAAGCTTCAATCTCATCAATGATATCTTCAATTTTACTTGCGCTTGCCATGGTGTTTACTTCTCCTTATTTTTAATTTTGGCTTCTATGAGAGGTATAACCTGTGGTGGAACAAAAAGGCTGATATCTCCTCCATAAGATGCAAATTCCTTTGCAACTGTAGAACTCAAATATGAATACTGTAAAGATGTAGTCATAAACAAGGTTTCGAGGTCTGGATATTGAACTTTATTAGATTGCGCCAACTGAATTTCATTTTCAAAATCAGTAACAGCTCTAAGACCTCTGATAATAACCTGTGCATTTTTCTTTTTTGCAAAATCAACCAACAATCCTTCAAAACATTCAACATGAACATTATCTAAATTGTCAGTCAATTCCTTTATCATACTAACACGTTCATCGATGGAAAACAACGGATTTTTTTGCTTGTTATTTAAGACACCGACAATCAACTCATCACAAAGCTTGCTGGCTCTGGTAATAATATCTAGATGCCCAAAAGTGATTGGATCAAAGCTTCCGGGATAAATTGCTCGTTTCATTTTACGCCTTCTTTAAAAATATATGTTTATTAGTCTTGTATAGCTTTTCTTTGACGATTGAAAAACCTAGCTCTGATACATAATCAAATTCAGTATCAAGGCTGGCCTCAACAATAATCAAAGTATCAGCTGTAATATAGTGCTTATTTGTGAGCTGCTCTAAAACCTTTTTTTCGATAAGCTTGTTATATGGTGGATCCATAAAAACTATATCGAAAGCTTCATGGTTATCCAGCCTATTTAAAGCAGACGTAAAATCAATTTTCAAAACAGTAGAAGAATCAGTAAGTCGTGCTTTCGCAAGATTCTTCTCTACACAATCATAAGCCTTTTTATCATTTTCTACAAATACTGCACTTTTTGCGCCCCTACTAAGAGCTTCGATACCTATTTGACCACTTCCAGAAAACAGATCTAAAAAAATGGCTTCTGGAACATCGTAGGCAATCATATTGAAAAGTGTTTCTTTGATTCTGTCTGTGGTAGGACGTGTATCCATGCCCTCTGGAGCAAGTAATGTCATACCACGATTATTTCCAGAAATTACTCTCACGCTAATCCCTCAATGTTAATTGGATGAATCCAAACATTCTGCTAATAGTTTAATCGCCTCATTGGCTGCTGCTTTTCTCACCTGACTTCTGTCGCCTGATAAGTGCAGTTCTCTAAAGGTGCATTTGTCATCGCTGTAGGCACAGGCAATATATACAAGGCCAACTGGCTTTTCTACTGTGCCGCCCCCTGGACCTGCAATGCCTGTTGAAGCTATACCTAAATCGGCACCGGCTCTATTCCTAACTCCTCTGGCCATTTCGCAGGCAGTCTGTTTGCTGACAGCACCATAGGAAGCAAGTGTCTCCTGGCTTACGCCAAGATTTTTCATTTTAGCTTCATTGGAATAAGTAACATAGCCCTCGTTAAAACAATCTGATGCCCCTGGCACATCTACTATTGTGCTTGCAATCAAACCACCTGTGCAGGATTCTGCAGTGGCAACTGATTTATTTAATGAACTGAGCTTGTTAACAACTTCCAAAATAGACATTATTTCTGCTCCTTAAGAACTTCGCTGTTCTGGTAAATATAAATAACAAGTGAAAGAACTGTCATTACAAGTGATACCCAAACAAAAATCTGTCCAAGTACATAAAGGAATGTAGGTGTCTTTCCTGCAACAGCTACTAAGATAATAATCATAATCATCTGAGTAACTGTCTTAATCTTACCAAAGATATTGGCTGCAATTACAATACCATTTTCAGCAGCAATAAGTCTGAAGCCTGAGATAATAAACTCTCTTGCTACAATAATGATTACGAACCATGCATAAAGCTGTTTTGTTGCAACAAGACAAATCATAGCTGAGCAAACCAAAAGCTTATCAGCAAGTGGATCCATAAACTTTCCAAAGTTAGTTACAAGATTGTACTTTCTGGCAATCTTACCATCAAGCATATCTGTAAGTGATGCAACGATAAATACTAAATCTGCCAAAATTCTAAGAGCAAGATTGTCGTCAAGAGCGTTGCCTAAAAGTAAAAAGAATACAAAAAAAGGAATTAAAATTACTCTAAATAGTGTTAATTTGTTTGGTAAATTCATAACTTTACATCTCCTATTAAATCATATTCATCAAAGCCTGTAACAGTCACTTCTACGAACTGACCACTAACAAGCTCGGTTTCACTGTTTACAAAAATAAATCCATCAACTGATGGTGTATCTCGATATGTTCTACCAATGAAGACTCCATCTTCAGGTAACTTACCCTCAATGAAAACCTTTAATGTACGACCGATGTATTTTTCATTGTTAGAAAGCGAAATATCTTTCTGACAAAGCATAACTTCTTCAAGCCATTTTTCCTTGAGGGAATCTTCCACTTGATTCTCCATTTCGGCAGCTACTGTGCCATCTTCACGGGAATAAGCGAAAGCACCAAGTCTATCAAATGACATATCCTTAATAAACTGAAGAAGCTCCTCATGCATAGCCTCTGTCTCTCCAGGAAAACCACAAATAAGTGTAGTTCTGAGAGAAATATCAGGCATGGCGTTTCTTAGCCTTGCAGCGATATTCATAATATCTGCTTTGTTGGTCTTTCGACCCATCGATTTAAGAATATCATCATTACAATGCTGTATAGGCATATCGATGTAGTGACAAATCTTTGGCTCTGTGGCCATACACTGAATCAACTCATCAGTGATTTCTTCTGGATAAGCATAAAGAATACGTATCCATTGAAGATCTTCGATTTTGCACAGCTCGTGTAAAAGCTTTGTAAGGCTTTTGCCGCCATAAATATCAATACCGTAAACTGTAGTCTCCTGGGCAACAAGGATAAGCTCCTTAACACCACCAGCTACCAGTTCTTTGGCTTCTGCAATAAGCTGTTCCATAGGAACTGAACGGTAATTACCACGGATATATGGGATTGCACAATAGGTGCAACGTTTGTTGCAGCCTTCTGCAATCTTAAGGTAAGCATAATGACCACCTGTAGTAAGAACTCTACGGCCATCTCTAGGAAGCCCCACTAAATCCTTCTTAAATACAGGAACTTCATCATGTTTCTCAAGGATGATATTGATAGCATTAACAAGCTCATCATAAGAATTGGTGCCGATAATAGCATCAACCTCTGGCAAATCCTTGAGAATATCTTCTGTGAAACGCTGTCCCAAACAACCTGTAACAATCAAGCCTTTGAGACGGCCGTTTTCTTTGTATGCGCCTAAATCGATGATGGTCTGGATGCTTTCCTCCATAGCATCTGCTATAAAAGAACATGTGTTGACAACAATGATATCTGCATCCTCTTCGCTGTCACAAATGCTAAATCCGTTATCCATCAAATCACCAAGCATATGCTCGGAATCAACAAGGTTTTTATCACAACCTAAAGAAACAAATAGTACATTCATATATTAGTTATTTGCATCCTCATTAATAATCTTGATAGCACCTTCGTTAAGCTCATTTACAGCAATTGAAAGTGGCTTTTCACCCTTTTCAGCTGGGATAAGTGGATCTGCACCGTCGATAATCTGACGTGCACGCTTTGCTGTTGCAGCAACGATTGTGTAACGACTATTAACAACTGGCTCCTCGCCAACCTCTACGTTCTCATTTACCTTTTCCATAAGTTCTACATAAGATGGATGTATCATAATTAATTGCTCCTTTCAAACATCTTTAATTGTTCTTGCATTTCTTTGATTGCTGAACGATTTCTATCAACTCTAAAATGTTCAGCTTGAATTATATTATGAACCTGATCTACAGCTCTCTCTAAAGAATCATTTACAATCAGGTAATCATACTGACCCATGTACTGCGATTCCTTGCATGAAATTGCAAGACGCTGTGCAATAACCTCAGGTGTCTCTGTGCCTCTACCTACGAGTCTGTTTTCAAGCTCCTTGGCAGATGGTGGCATTGTGAAAAGTAACAATGCATCTGGGTACATTTTCTTAACCTGAAGAGCACCCTGAATCTCAATCTCAAGGATAACATCCTTTTTTCTTTCAATAAGCTGCTCTACATAAGCACGTGGTGTGCCGTAAGAATTGCCATTGAATGTGGCATACTCAAGCAACTCATCATTCTCTATCATGGAATCGAATTCTTCTCTAGTCTTAAAGAAGTATTCTCTACCATCCTGCTCACCTGCACGTATGTTACGTGTAGTAGCAGAAATTGAAAGATTATAGTCGTTTGGATGTGCATCTAAAAGATGCTTCATGATTGTGCCTTTGCCGGCTCCTGAAAAGCCTGAAAGAACAATAACAAGGCCCTTATCATTAATCATTATCGAAGTCCTCCTTAAACGAATTATCGCTAATTCTATTTGCAATTGTATCCGGCATTAGTGCTGATAAAACAACGTGATCGTCGCATATAATCACACACCTAGTCCTACGTCCTTGTGTGGCATCGATGATATTGCCCTTTTCTTTTGCGTTCGCAACGATTCTCTTGGCAGGTGCCGAGTCGGAGGTAACCATAGATACAATCTTTGTACTATTAATTATATTTCCAAAACCAATATTAATAAATGACATATTATTCTATAT
The DNA here is from genome assembly GCF_000621865.1 of Pseudobutyrivibrio sp. MD2005. Taxonomy (GTDB): domain Bacteria; phylum Bacillota; class Clostridia; order Lachnospirales; family Lachnospiraceae; genus Pseudobutyrivibrio. The sequence continues at coordinate 130,514 of NZ_KK211360.1, read as the reverse complement.
TCTGAATCTGTTCTCTAACTTTCTCAATAAGTGTCTTAAGAGTGATACCTATGTCAGCGATTTCTACATCGGTAGATTTAGAAAGGATTGTGTTAGCTTCGCGATTGAGCTCCTGAGCAAGGAAGTCAAGCTTTCTACCAACCTCTTTATCTAAATCAAATACTGAGCGAGTCTCCACAACATGGCTCTTAAGACGAACCATTTCCTCATCAATGCAAACCTTATCTGCATAGATAGTAACTTCCTGAGCAATACGATTCTCATCGATTTTATTGTCATCAAGAAGCTCTTTTATCTTAGCTGAAAGTTTAGCCTTGTATTCCTCGATAATCTGTGGGCTGCGGGCCTCAAGCTTATCTACAAGTGTAAGCATTTCATCCATCTTAGAAACAAGATCCGCCTGAAGGCGCTTGCCCTCTGCAATACGCGATTCAACAAACTGAGCAATACAATCCGAAAGAGCGCTCATTACAAGCTCTTTTAAGCTATCCTCATCAGAATCGCTCTCCTCAAGCTCAATAACATCAGGAAGTCTGACGATGTTGCTAGCCTTCATATCGTTATCAATGCCAAGTGATGATGCCATATCTGAAATAGCATCTAAGTAAGATTTGGCCATAGCATTATTAACAGATACTGTATAGCAAGCATCTGCATGCTCATTTAGCGTGATATAAAGATCTACCTTACCCCTGAAAATACTTTCGCTGATTTTGTTTCTAATTTGACTTTCTAAGAAATTAAGTTTCTTTGGAAGCTTGATATTTAAATCTAAATATCTGTGATTAACAGATTTCATTTCGATTGTGACACGAGCATCACTATTCTCTGCAAAGCCCTTGCCATATCCTGTCATACTACGAACCATAAGTGTCTCCTTAACGAAATAAGTAGACTTTAGACTATTTCTTTCGACAATAATCTGAAGTGTACATAGTTGTAAATTATTATAATTAAATGTATGATTATAGTCAATATGAGAAAGGACTAAACTATGGCACTAGATGGTATTTCAATTCATGCTCTTGTGCATGAATTTAACGAAAAATTATTAAACGGAAAGATAAATAAAATTTCTCAGCCTGAGCGCGAAGAACTACTTATTACAATAAATACACCAGATGGAAATAAGCGTTTACTAATCTCAGCCAACGCTTCTCTCCCTTTTATGTATCTCACTTCAGATAACAAACCTGCTCCAGCGACAGCACCTGGTTTTTGCATGCTTCTCAGAAAGCATATTGGCGCCGGACGCATCATCGAAATCAGTCAGCTTGGCCTTGAACGTGCAGTGAGATTTAAAATTCAGCATTTGAATGAAATGGGCGATATCACATTCAAATATCTTTATGTAGAAATTATGGGTAAGCATTCCAATATAATTTTCTGCAACGAAGATAATATGATCCTCGATTCTATCAAGCATATTCCTGCATCAGTCAGCTCAGTCAGAGAAGTTTTACCTGGAAGAGATTATTTTATTCCTGCTCAGGAAGGTAAAATCAATCCTTTCGAAGCAACTGAAGACTATTTTAAAAATGTTGTTCTAAAACAAAGCAATTCAGTATTCAAGGCTATTATGTCTTCTTTTATTGGAATCAGTCCTACAATTGCCAACGAAATCTGTTATAGAGCTTCAATAGATTCAGATGCAAGCAACGCTTCTTTATTCGACGAGCACAAAGACCGCTTGTATGCAGCTTTTAGTGGATTGATGGATGATATCAATAACAATAATTACAGCTACAACATCGTTATCGATCAAAGCACCGATAAGCCACTTGAGTATGCTCCAATTCCACTTTCTATGTATGCAGATATGGAATCTAAAGATTACCCTACAATGTCTCAGGTGCTTGTAGAGTTTTACGCTAAAAGAAATGCTTACACAAATATCAGGCAGAAATCATCTGATCTGCGAAAGATTATTTCAAACCACATTGAGCGTGCTTCTAAAAAATTAGATTTACAGCTCAAACAACTAAAAGATACACAAAAACGCGATAAGTATAAGCTTTACGGTGAAATGCTTCACACCTACGGTTATAGTGCAAAGCCTCAGGATAAATCAATCACAGTAATCAATTACTATGATAACAATGAGCTCACTATTCCCCTGGATCCTGATTTATCAGCATCAGAAAATGCAAAAAAATATTTCGATAAATACGCAAAGCTTAAACGTACTGCCGAAGCACTTGATACTTATATCGAACAATCAAAGCAGGAATTAGAGCTTTTAAAATCAATCGAAGCTGCACTTAATATTGCTGAAAATGAAACAGATTTGGCAGATATCAGACGCGAGCTTTCCGACCATGGTTTTATCAAAAAGCATGCAGGAAATAAAAAAGAAAAATCAAAAAAGAGCAAGCCTCTTCACTTTATTGATGACAATGGCTTTGATATTTACGTGGGTAAAAACAATTATCAAAATGATGAACTCACATTTAAATTTGCTACAGGAAACGATTGGTGGTTCCATACCAAGAAAATCCATGGCAGTCATGTTATCGTTAAAACAAATGGAAAAGAATTGCCTGACAGCACGTACGAATACGCAGCGGAGCTTGCAGCTTACTACTCTTCTGGACGAGACACTGATAAAGTCGAGATAGATTATCTCCAAAAGAAGAACGTAAAAAAGCCCGCTAGCTCAGTAGCAGGCTTTGTAGTTTATTATACTAATTATTCATTAATAGCAACTCCAACTCTAGAGCACGTAAAACTGGTCGGCGAGGAATGAGTTAAGTGTGGACCTAAGCTTAGGATGTGATTCTAAGTTTGGGTCTTCTTTTATTATCATATCAACATCTTCTGAAGCCATTTCTAATTCGTCAGCATCCTGATATATATCTGCTACCCTAAAGCTAAATTCACCACTTTGTCGCACGCCAAACATATCTCCTGGACCTCTAAGCTTTAAGTCCTCCTTAGCAATATAAAATCCATCATTTGATTTAAGCATTATATTGAGTCGTTCCGATTCTCTATTGTCAGGGCTGGCATTCATGAGAATACAATAGCTTTGTGCATCACCTCTACCAACTCTTCCTCTAAGCTGATGTAGAGCTGCAAGTCCAAATCTATTGGCATTTTCAATCATCATTACTGTGGCATTAGGTACATTTACGCCTACCTCAACAACAGTGGTAGAAACCAAAATATCTGTCTCATGCCTTGCAAATTCATCCATAACCTGATTCTTTTCAGCAGGCTTCATTTTGCCATGTAATACGCCTATACGATAATCGTCCCCAAGATAATCCTTAAGCTTTTTGCTATAGTCAGTTACATTCTGTGCTTCAGTTGTCTCTGATGCTTCCACAAGAGGACAAATAATATACACTTGATGCCCCTTTGCAATTTCATCTACAACGAATTTGTAGGCGCTTTTTCTCATACTTTCCTTGATTACACAGGTCTTAATCGGAAGTCTGTTAGCTGGCAATTCTTTTATGGCTGAAACGTGCATATTTCCATATAGAATCATAGCAAGTGTACGAGGAATTGGTGTAGCTGACATTACAATTATATGAGGATGATTGCCCTTTCCCGAAAGCTTATCTCTTTGCTGAACACCAAAACGGTGCTGTTCATCTGTGATTACAAGAGCCAGTTCCCTAAACTCTCTTCCCTCAGAAATAAGAGCATGTGTTCCAATTATCATACAATTAGAATTATCGTCCACAAGCTTTTGCATTGCTTTTTTCTCAGAGACCTTCATTGAACCTGTAAATAAGGCAACCGGTATATCAAGCCCTGAATCCTCCACCCATTTAGAAAATGTGTAGTAATGCTGCTTTGCAAGAACTTCTGTTGGTGCCATAATTGCAGACTGATATCCTGACAGCGCTGCATCAAGCATCGCAAGGAAAGCCACAATCGTTTTACCGCTTCCTACATCTCCTTGTATCAATCGTTGGGAAACAAATTCACCTAGCAAATCTTCGCGAATATCATCTAAAACCTTTTGTTGATCATTAGTCAATGAAAAAGGCAACTGCGCCATAAAATCATCTACTTCTTTATGATGACTAATCTCAAATTGATTAGGATAAGCAGCAACATTGTTTTCCTGTAGCCTTGAATTTAAGATAAAGAAAAACATTTCCTCATAAGCAAGACGCTTTCTAGCAAGCACAAGCTTATCAAAGCTTTCCGGGAAATGATATGTGCTTATAGCTTGGCTATATGGCATAAATTGATTTTTGTTTTCAAGCTCTATAGGCAATCTATCATCAGAAACCCTACAGTGCTCCAAAGCCTCTCGCACTGCCTTCGTAACGGTATTATTGCTAAGACCCTTAGAAAGGGGATAAATAGGTAGAATTTGCTGCTTTATAGCCTCGTATTTATCCTGCTCAAATACCTGTGGCTGAGACATCTTGTAATGGCCATTATCATTGATTAATCTGCCATAAAACACATATATTTTACCTGGCTCGAATGTCCCTTTTAGATAATTCGAATTGAACCATACCAAATCAACTGGTATATCTCCAACATAAGCAGTAACAGAAAGAATATCCATCCTGCTTTTAGAACGAAAAGCCTTAGGGCTATATTTTATTCTTCCTGAAATACTAATTAAGCTTCCTACACTATCAGGATTTGGCACCGATGGTGATGGATATATTAAGTAGGTGCGCGGAAAAAAAAGGAGTATATCCTCTATGGTATATACTCCTAACTTATTTAATAATTTAGTTATCTTTTCTCCAACACCTTTTATTGTGTCTACTGGTGATAACAATTCCATTTAATTACTCCACTGAAACAATGTATGCGTATACAGCCTGGCCACCTTCAGAGATTTCAACCTCTAGATCAGGATATTTTTCCTGAACAGCAGCTCCAAGAGCCTCAGCCTTAGACTGATCACTGCCTTCGCCCCAGTAAATTGAGATAACAGATGAATCTTCAGTAACCATCTGATCAACCATCTCTTTGAATGCAACATCAATATCAGCATTTACTGATAAGAGGCCTGAATCGCCCATGCCCATCCAGTCGTTCTTTGTGATTTCCTTATTGTCAATCATAGTATCGCGAACGGCATATGTAACCTGGCCTGTCTTAACATTAGCGATTTCCTCTGTCATAGCAGACTCATTTTCTTCAACGCTAGCATCTGCAGCGAATGAAATAAGAGCTGTAATACCCTGAGGAATAGTCTTTGTAGGGATAACAACAAGCTTCTTATCCTCACAAATTGCTGCAGCCTGATTAGCTGCAAGAATGATATTTTTGTTGTTTGGTAAAACAAATACTGTCTTAGCATTAACATGTGCAACAGCACTTAAAATATCATCTGTACTAGGGTTCATTGTCTGACCACCTGGAATCATGTAGTCACAACCCAGCTCTGTAAAGATTGATGTAAGCCCCTCACCTGTAGCTATTGAAACGAATCCCATTTCCTTAGCTGGCTCTGTAAACTTAGGAGAAGCCTCCTCACCATCCTTTTCGCTAGTAAATACAACTTCATCAGAGTTTGTCTCTGTGATTGTAAGATCTGAAACCTTGCCTGAAGCTAACTTTTCAAGCTTAGCCTTTAATTCCTTAATCTGGTATGCAGCAAGTGGCTTCTCTGATTCGATAACGAACTCTACAGCATATTTAGAAATAGCTGGCTTAGCCTTAGGTGCCTCTACTGCCTCAGCAGTATAATCAACTTCCTTACCAATAAGAGCGTCAAAACCACCCTTAAGAACCTCAACGAGACCCTGTCCGCCGGAATCAACTACACCTGCCTGCTTTAATACAGGAAGCATATCAGGAGTACGTGCTAATGTATCTTCTGCTTCAGCGATAACTGCCTCAGCAAACTCAACAACATCCTTTGTCTTTTTAGACATTACGGCAGCCTTATCTGCAGCAGCACGTGCAACTGTAAGGATTGTACCTTCCTTTGGTTGCATAACAGCCTTATAAGCTGTCTGTACAGCCTTTTCAAAAGCTTCGTTAAGCAATGGCACATCAACCTCTTCATGGCTAGATATTACCTTTGTAAAGCCACGGAAAAGCTGAGATAAGATAACACCAGAGTTACCTCTAGCTCCTCTAAGAGAACCTGAAGAAATTGCCTTAGACAATGTCTTCATATCTGGGTTATCAAGTTCCATTACTGCATTAGCAGCTGACATAATAGTCATAGTCATGTTTGTTCCTGTATCACCATCTGGTACAGGGAAAACATTTAATTCATTTATCCATTCCTTTTTAGCTTCAAGATTCTTTGCTCCTGCAAGGAACATCTTTGCTAATAAAGACGCATCGATTGTTTGAATCTCCACGTATAATTCCTCCTTAGTCAATAACTCTGACGCCTTCAACATAAATATTTATTGTATCAACTGTCAAGCCTGTAAAAGACGATACTTTATACTTTACTGTTTCCATGAGATTTGCTGCTACTGCCTCAATGCTAATACCGTATGAAACGATAACATGGAAATCTAAAGAAATGTTGTTTTCCTCGTCAATGTTAACGCTAATTCCATGGTTTAAATAATCCTTCTTAAGAAGCTTTACCAAACCATCTTTCATATTGACAGCGGCCATGCCTACAATACCGAAGCACTCTACAGCAACCGAACCTGCATAGGTCGCAATTACATCTGTGTCTATAACAATTTTACCAAGCTCTGTTTCCATCTGACCTTGCATAACGTACCTCCAAAATTCGCATATTTTGTCATAGTATGCAACTATTATATACTAAAGCAAAAATAAAAGCCACCCTTTCGAGTGACTTTCAATATCGTGTCATGTAAGATTAAGCACGCTCAACCTTGCCAGAACGTAAACAAGAAGTACATACATATAACTTCTTAGGTGTTCCATTCACATTACACTTAACGGACTTCACATTAGACTTCCACATATGATTGGATCTTCTATGAGAATGGCTCACATTGTTACCGAAATGAGCGCCTTTTCCACAAACTGCACATTTTGCCATGATTGCACCTCCTTGTAATAATTTTCAAAAGCACGTTGCAAAATTCGCAACGAAGAAATTATAGCAAAGCAATTCATAAATTGCAACGCTTTTTTGAGTAATTCTTAAATAAAATATTAATTTATTCAAAGTAGGCATTAAAAACCTTTGCTGCTAGTGGCGCAGCGTACTTACTTCCGTATCCTGCACCTTCCATAATTACTGCAATTGCCAGCTTATTACCATTTTCATCAGTAGCATATCCCACGAACCATGAATGAGTAACACTTTTATTTGTGGTGTACTCTGCTGTTCCTGTCTTACCATATACATTTAAATCGCCAAAATCAACACTGTCTGCAGTTCCATCCATAACAACAGCCTCCATGTATTGATTTAAAAGCTCTACTTCCTCATCTGACATGATAGTTCCATAGCTTACAGGCTCATGTTCGCTCACCACATCTCCTTCAACACTGACAATTTTATCAGCCATATATGGTTCCATAAGCTCTCCACCATTGGCAATAGCAGAAACAAGCATACACATATGTAAAGGTGATACTGTAGTGTCACCTTGGCCTATTGCAGTCTGGGCAATAAGACTCTTTGATGATTCGTCAGATAAAGAAAATTTTGATTTTTTCGTACTGCCTAAATCTGTCGGAAGCTTTGTGTTAAATAACAAATCCTCAGCTGTCTTATTATATTTATCTAAATCAAGATTGACGCCAATATAGGCATATGCGCTATTGCAGGAATTAGAAAATGCCTTTAGTAAATCTTCTGTGCCATGGGATTTTCTACCACTACAATGAATCGTATAATCATCAACAGCCATAGAGCCATTACATTTATAACTAAAGGAATCATCACCATCGTTATCTCTTAGATATGCAATAGTGGTAACAATTTTAAAGGTAGAACCTGGAGGATATGCTCCAGCAATAGCACGATTCAAAAGAGCCGAATTATTTTTAGTTTCGTCTGTAATATCATCCCAATAAGTAGCGATTGTGTTGGGATCGTAGTCTGGCTTAGAAACCATAGCAACAACTTTCCCAGTCTCTGGCTCAATAGCTATAACAGCACCATCAAACATCCCCAGCCCCTCAAAAGCTGCTTTTTGGGTATCGTAATCGAATGTGGTATATAAATCATCACCTGGACTGCGCTGCCCCGTCAAAGAGTTGTTAATCTGCTCAGATAGCGTTATATGGCTTTTTAGCAGATCAAAGGAATATTCTGCCTCAAGACCAGCCATCCCCTTTCCAACATAACCAACAGAATGACAAAAAAGCCTCTCATCTGGATACTCTCTTACCTGATTTCTTTCGCTATCAAGAGACGTTTTGGCAATCACATGGCCATCTGCCGTATAAATTGAGCCTCTGGTTACATCATCTGCAAATACAGAAAATCGGGAGTTGTATGAATTATAAATAAAATCCCTTGAACCGACCTGCACATAGCGAGCCAAGTAAATTATCATCGCAATAAACACAAGGGCAAATAATACAGCTACAACGTATATTTCTCTTCTGATTGTTCTTTTTGAATTAGTATTTTTTCGCATATCTTCTGTCCTTCTCAATGTAGAATAAATCATCGGAACATTCAGCAATGTACAGGCATATCAGCATAGAAAGAAGGGAACTTCCACCGTAACTGATAAATGGTAAAGTCACACCTGTAGATGGGATAAATTTGATTACACCACCAATATTGAGAATAGTCTGTATTGAAAAAATAATAGCAATGCCATTGGTAACAAGCATATAAAAACTGTCGTTGCAGTTGAATGCAATGTTAAACAAAAATACGCAAGTACACATTAGGCAAATAATCAAGCATATCGCTGCTATGCAGCCCAATTCCTCTGAGATTGCAGCAAATATAAAATCCTTTGTTACTACTGGAATTTTTAGAGGCGAGCCTTTGGTAAATCCAGAACCAAGCCACCCTCCTGTACCTATAGCAAACAAAGATTGAGATATTTGGTAGCCCTTATCATCGACTACAGATAAAGGATCAGACCAGGCAATAAATCTGGACTGAATATGCGGAAATTTATTGTATGCATATACCGCCCCAACAGAAGCTACAAGAAGCTCCATACCAAGAACGATATAATTTTTGTAAGCAATAAAAATCAGCAGTAAATATGTCACAAGGAAAATTGAAGCTGTACCTAAATCTTTTGATAACACAAGTACGATTACATGTATTGCAGCTCCAATAGAGGCAAACATAAATCCTCTAAAATCGCGATAAGTGACGATGCATCCACTGATAAATAACAAAAACGTAAGCTTAACAAACTCGCTAGGCTGAATACTTATAGAACCAAATGTAAGTGATAGTTTTGCACCGTATTCTACTCTACCCATAAAGCAAACTAATAGCAGCAACAAAACTCCGATTCCAGCAAAAACAAACATAAGTCTTTCAATGTGACGAATATTTCTAAGAATATATACAGCAAGTGCCGCCACAACAATGGAACCACAAGCAAATATAAACTGCCTTACAGCGCTTGTCATTCCAAGTCGCTCAAGGAATATAAAGCTCATGCTTAGAAACAGCAAAACATTATTAATCAGTGCCTTAGATGGCGGTATTGTAAGCCTGTTAATAGTCAAACCTATAGCAGCAAATAATAACAACTGCAGTACAAGGAGTAACAAAATAGTAGGTTCTTCTTTGACCAAATACAGGATTACAGAAGTATTAATCAGAAACAGAACTACCATCACAGCCTGAATGGTGGTTAAAATGCCTGAAACCACTTCTCCCAGTTTGAACTCAAATATCTGAATTAAATCAATCAGCGTAAAAACTAGTATAAATGATAAAATTGTGATTCTCGAAAACGAAATAAGAACGCTAATCAAATCTATTCCACTCCTCTTTTTAAATGTCCCTTTGTAAAGTCTTCTGTAAAGTGATATGGATTATCATTTAAGAAGGAATCCTCAAATGCATTAAGCACTTGCTCTACTTCTTTTGAATCTTCGACAGTAAAATCAATTCTTACTTCTTTGATTCCCAATTCAAGGATATCCTTCTTTAAATCAAAAGCAATATATTTTCTACTGTTGTAAATTGTATTGTAGCAATAGTCGCAATTACATGTAACAAGTGACTGTACATTCTTTCTATCAACAAGATTGATTACCTGATTAGACTTATTACAGCCTACTGTATTTTTCACCGTGCAATTAGCAGTAATCATCATAGGTATTCTGCTGTAAATAATCATCTGTGAATTATGATTGTCGCGATGCTTAAGCTCCTTTAAGGAAAGCTCATAAGGAATACAGTTGTACTTGTAGTCTTCCTTCTCAAATCCCGCAAGGCTTCTATTGTTAAAAGTGTAAAGCCTATGGTCGAGAATGATTTTATCTTTCGGATAACCCATATCAGAAAGAAGACCCAACTCATCATAGGAGCACGCTATAACGCCGTCTGCTCTTTCATCGATTTTGATATCAGCTATGAATCTATCCCTAAGTATCGGTGGTAGATAGACAAAAACTTTTCCATCAAAAAGCTTTTTAGCATCGTCAAATAGCTTTATTGGAACAGCAATTGCATCAACAAATGAAAACTTGGAAACAGCATTAAGTTGCTCTTTCGATAAAACTGCAACAAAACATCTAGCGTTTTGCATTTCATTGTATCGCTTATCTATTTTTTCATAAGGTAAAATACGCTTTTCGCCTAAATTCAAAAGACTATCTGAAAGCTCCTGAATTGCGGTTCTTCTGGCGTTTTTAATCAACGATACAGGCAAGAAAATATTATCATCATATGATATGTTTAGTTTATCTATTGCAAAGACTGTATTTCCGAGGCCTGATACCGCTTTTTCTATATCCTGCTTTGATGTAGCCCTGTTTTGAGCCGCTTCAACAACATTAGAAACGCAGCGTCCGACATTGCCCTTTTCATCTGTAAAGGTAATAGTAAATTCTTTTCCAAGGCAGGCCTCTACCTTACAGTCAACTTTGATTTTTTGTTCTGGATATTCTGCCTTTGTTGACTCTGCCTTAGTATGACCAGGCGCCTCAAATGTAATCATTTCAGGGCCATTTTTATCTTTTAAATACAATGATGTGAATCCGCATCTATTTCCCAAATCAAGAAGGCGATTAATATCTTCCTCCGTAACTGAATAGTTATTAGCACCTTTATATAAATACTGATCAAGATAGTGTCTATAGACACTGACTACACCTGCAGCATAATCAAGCTGCTTCATTCTGCCTTCGATTTTAAAAGACATAACTCCAGCTTCAATCATCTGAGGCAAGTATTCTATAGTACAAAAATCCTTTGGTGAAAGAATATAATTTCCCTTTTTATTAAGCTTTTTACCTTTATCATCAAAAGCCTCATAAGGAAGACGACAAGGCTGTGCGCATCGACCTCTATTGCCAGAACGGCCGCCAAGCATTGATGACATAAGACATTGACCAGAATAGCATACACAAAGAGCACCATGAATAAAGCTCTCAATTTCAAGATCCGGACAAGCTTTATTAATCTTTGCAATCTCTTCGATAGAGATTTCTCTGGCAGTGACAATTCGACTAGCACCTAAATCCTCAAAAAACTTTGCACCATAAGGTGTGCAAAGGCTGGCCTGGGTGCTGACGTGAATATCAGTATCAGGGAAAAATGTCCTAATAAAATTAAAAACACCAAAGTCCTGTACTATAAATGCATCAATACCGTTTTCTACATATGTTCTAAGATAATCATATAGCTTATCTTCGATTTCCGGATTCTTAAGAAGTGTATTAACAGTAAGATAAGACTGTGCACCGTGCAGGTGTCCATATTCAATAGCTTCTTTTGCATCATCCATAGAAAAATTCTTAGCGTATGCTCTGGCGCCAAATAAATCGCCGCCAAAATATACAGCGTCTGCTCCTGCATTTACAACAGCCTTATATATTTGTAAATCACCGGCTGGTGATAAAAGTTCCAGTTTATTCATCAATATGACTCCTATTAAGTAAAAAGAAGCTCCCTCTTGGGAGCCCCTGTTAATTATCTGATATAGAACCTAAAAGAGCATCCTCAAGGGAAGCTTCAAGCTTTGTCTTGTTAAGTAGAAGCTCTTTATTCTCCTTTTCCAATTTATCAATTGTCTCTTCTAAGGTTTGAGTTTTGAGCTGAGCAGATATCAAATCGTGCTTCAAATTGTATATTTCTTTATCTCTAATCTCTAAATCAGATTCTAATGATTCGACCTGAGTACGTGCTTTGAAATAGTCATCTGCAATGTTAAGCTCTAATAATGTAGCTTTCAAATCCGCTGATATACGTTTGTAATCATCTATTGAATTGAACTCATCAAGCTTAGCATTAATGTAGTTGGCCACCTTTTGAAGGTATTCTTCGCTCTCGTAGCCACTCAACGTATAAACTTTTCCGCCTATAAGCACCTTTGCGCTCTTTTCGGAAACCATATACTATCCTCCCGCCTAAAATTCAAGTTTTATTATAACTTTCTTCTATTGCAAAAACAAGCTACTTGTAAAGATTTTACAGTACATTTTCGGGAATCGGCATATTAAAATGTTCATATGCAAGCTTAGTTGCAACTCTTCCCTTTGGTGTTCGGATAATAAGACCATGCTGCAGTAAATATGGTTCGTAAACATCCTCTATTGTGCCTGAATCTTCTCCCACTGTAGCAGCTAAATTATCCAGTCCTACAGGGCCTCCGCCAAATCTTTCGATAATGGCAAGCAATATATTTCTATCGTTGTTGTCCAGTCCAAGTGTATCTACTTCTAGTGAATCAAGTGTAGCTGCAGCTACCTCTTTTGAAATCCTTCCATCGTATCTTACTTCAGCATAATCGCGAACTCGCTTAAGATAGCGATTAGCAAGACGTGGGGTGCCTCTAGATCTAAGTGCAATCTGATATGCACCTTCGTAATCAATAGGCGCATTAAGCTTTCCAGCAGAAGCTGTAACGATTGTGGAAAGCTCCTCTGGAGTGTAGTAATCCATATGCCCAATAATTCCAAAACGATCACGAAGTGGTGCCGAAAGAAGTCCCGGACGTGTGGTAGCACCAATTAAAGTGAACCGTGGAAGCTTTGTGTGAATAGAACGAGCCGTTGTATCCTTGCCCATTACAATATCTACAGCAAAATCTTCCATAGCCGAATATAGAGTCTCCTCCACAGGCTTTGAAAGGCGATGAATCTCATCTATAAAAAGAATATCTCCATCCTTAAGCGTCATAAGAACTGCCACAATCTCTCCTGGAATTGTGATAGCAGGGCCTGATGTGACCTTGATATTGGAGCCCATCTCTCCTGCTACAATGCCAGCAAGTGTAGTCTTTCCAAGACCTGGAGGGCCATATAAAAGCACATGATCAAGAGCATCTCCTCGATTCTTAGCAGCCTCAATATATATTTTCATATTTTCCTTAACCTTAGTCTGACCGATGTATCCATCAAAAGACTTAGGTCTTAAGGCATTATCATTAACAAGATCTTCGTGACTTGCTATTGTTGACGTAATCTGTTTGTTAGTAAGCATTTCATTCACCTTTTATAAGAATGACATCTGCTTCAATGTATCAGAAAGCAGTTGTTCTGTAGTAGTGGATTCCGTAATAGTCATTTTGTCCAAAGCTCTAGCCGCATTGCTTGCGGAATATCCTAAAGCAACAAGGGCCTCTAACACTTCTTCTTTAACAGTAGTTGTTGGTGCAACCTTCTTAGATGCTCCAGATAAATCAGATGTGATTTTCGCTTCGAACGCGCCGATAATATCCACTTTATCTTTAAGATCAATAATGACTCTCTCTGCTGTCTTTTTACCAACACCTGGAGCCGCAGCAAACGCTTTTGCATCACCTCCAGCAACTGCAAACTGAATATCTGAAACAGTCATATTGCTAAGAATGGCAAGGGCTCCTTTTGGACCGATACCACTAACAGAAAGAAGAAGCTCAAACATCTTAAGCTCCTCCTTATCGTAAAAACCATATAATGTAAGAGAATCTTCTTTTGGAATTAGCTTTGTATTAAGCTTCACCTCTGAGCCGATTGCAGGCAGCTGCCTGATTGTGTTCATAGATGAGCTAATACTATAACCAACCCCATTATTCTCTACAATAACATTATTATCATCAATATCAGCAAGTGTTCCTCTGATGTAAGCAAACATAATTATTCTCCCAATCGAACGAAATAATGATTCTACTCGGCAATCTCACCAATGAAATAGAATCCCTTACAACAGTTTAACCTAACATTGACTAATTTGCCAATCATAGATTCATCTCCTGGGAAATGAACTGTTACGTTATTTGCAAGCTTACCAGAAACAAGAGCTGAATCCTGCTCATTAACTTCCTCAACAAGAACTTCCTGAACTGTACCTTCCAAAGATTTCACCTTATCATGGCCATGCTTTTGCACAAGGGCAAGAAGTCTGTCGAATCTATCTTTGATTACATCCTCTGGAACCTGATTATCCATTGTTGCAGCAGGAGTACCTGTACGTTTTGAATAGATGAAGGTGAATGCGCTGTCGTAGTGAACCTTATCTACTACATCCATTGTCTCAAGGAAATCTTCTTCTGTTTCGCCAGGGAACCCAACAATAATATCTGTTGTAATTGCCACATCAGGAATACGTGCCTTAAGCTTATCTACAAGTTCAAGATAGTGCTCCTTTGTGTAACGTCGATTCATTTTCTTAAGGATTTCAGAGCTTCCTGACTGAAGTGGCAAGTGCATATGATGACAAACCTTAGGTAGTGTAGCCATAGCCTCAATCAATTCATCTGATAAATCCTTTGGATGAGGTGTCATGAAACGAATACGCTTTAAGCCTTCGATGTCATTAACCATACGAAGTAATTCTGCAAAAGTAACCTTTTCTTCAAGGCCAACACCGTAAGAGTTTACGTTCTGTCCTAAAAGCATAATCTCAACAACGCCGTCTGCCACTAAGCCTTTGATTTCATTTACAATGTCCTCTGGCTTTCTTGAACGCTCACGTCCACGAACATACGGAACAATACAGTATGTACAGAAATTATTGCAGCCAAAGCTGATGTTAACACCAGACTTAAATGGGTATTTACGCGAAATTGGAAGATTCTCAACAATCTTATCTGTATCCTTCCAAATATCGATAATCATACCCTTTTTATTAAGAAGAGCTGTTGTGAAAAGCTCAGCAAATTTATAAAGATTATGAGTACCAAAAATAAGATCTACAAACTTGTAATTATTCTGAAGATGCTCGATAACTGAAGGTTCCTGCATCATGCAGCCGCAGAGCCCAATCATCATATCTTTATTCTTTTTCTTGTAACCATGAAGAATACCAAGGTGACCATATACCTTGTTGTTGGCGTTTTCTCTAACAGTACATGTGTTATAAATTACAAAATCTGCATTTTCACTTTCAGTCTCAACATATCCGATTTCTTTAAGAACGCCAAGAAGCTTTTCGGAATCTCTAGCATTCATCTGGCAACCAAATGTGGTGACGCAACATGTAAGCTTGCGACCAAGCTCAGCTTCCTTCTTTTCAATTATTTTCTTTGCCTCAGCTATGAAATAATACTGACGCTCTGGCTCCTCTGTTGGAGCATTGTTTAATAAATCTGTAATACTCATTTCAATTCCTATCTAATATTATTTTCTAACCTGTCCATTCCCATGGATTGTATATTTATAGCTTGTTAAAGCAAGGAGTCCCATTGGTCCTCTTGCATGAAGCTTTTGTGTACTGATACCTATTTCTGCACCAAAGCCAAATTCAAAGCCATCAGTAAATCTTGTTGAGGCATTTACATAAACGCAAGATGCATCAATTCCATCAAGGAATTTGTTTGCATTTACCTCATCCTTTGTAATGATTGCTTCTGAATGTCCTGTATTATATTTGTTGATGTGGGCAATTGCCTCTTCAACCGACGATACCGTCTTAACAGAAATTATATAATCTAAATACTCTGTACCAAAATCTTTTTCTGTTGCAGCTTCAGCACCTTCCATTAAAGCCTTTGCTTTTTCATCAGCGAAAATCTGAACCCCGTGTTCTCTTAAAGCTACAGTAAGCTTTGGCAAAAGCTCTGCCGCAATTTCCTCATGAATAACAAGAGATTCACATGCATTACAAACACCTATACGCTGTGTCTTCGCATTTACGATAATGTTAATGGCCATATCAATATCAGCAACATGATCAACATAAATATGGCAGTTGCCTGAGCCTGTCTCGATAACTGGCACAGATGCATTTTCAACAACTGATTTTATAAGTCCAGCGCCGCCACGAGGAATCAACACGTCCACATAGTCATTCATACGCATAAGCTGATTGGTGGATTCCCTTGTGGTATCTTCTATAAGAGTGATTGCGTCAACAGGTACATTTTCCTTCTCAAGTGTAGACTTGATAACCTTTACAATAGCTTTATTAGACTCTAAGGCATCGCTGCCACCCTTAAGAATTACTGAGTTACCAGTCTTAAAGCATAAGCCAAAAACATCTGCCGTAACATTTGGCCTAGCCTCATATATTACACCAACAACTCCAATTGGTACAAGTCTTTTTGCTATCTTTAAACCATTAGGACGTTCCCATTCCTCTGTAATCTTTCCGATTGGATCATCTAAGTCAACTACCTGACGAAGTCCTTCTGCCATACCATGAATTCTGCTTTCATCAAGTTTTAATCTATCAAGTAGCCCCTGAGATAGCCCCTTTTTCTCACCATTTTCCATATCAATAGCGTTTGCTTTAACAATATCACCGCTATTTTTTTCAAGTGCATCTGCAACCGCAAGAATTGCTTTATTTTTCACTTCTGTAGAAAGTAAAGCAACCAAATATTTCGCTTCTTTAGCCTTTGTAGCAAGTTCAATTAATGTCATCATTATCTCCTCCTAAGTTTATCCAATTTGATAATCTTCCGTCACAACTACATCCATCCTGATATCATGAGGCATAGCTTTTATATTGTCTAAAATTTGATTTGTAAAACACGGGGCTATTTTAACTATACCTGGCTTATCACATAAAAATCTATCGTAAAACCCGGCGCCATACCCTAGACGATTAAGATTTTTATCAAAAACAAGACCTGGTGTAATGCAAATAACATTTTCGGATTTTGAATTTTCATAATCAAAAGGGGCTAAGCCATTATTGGGCTCCATAATATCATAGGCGCCTTTATGAAAATCATTTCGTATATGCGATATTTTATAAAAAGTGAGTGTATGTTCTTTAATGTCAGAAACTGGAAAATACAGAGATTTTCCTAATTCTAAAAGATGTTCATATAGCGGCAACAAAGCCACTTCCGAACCAAAAGGATAAAAGCATAAAAAAATATTAGCTCCTTTAAAATCAGATTCTAAAAGAGCCAAAACATTTCGTGAAATATCTGCAGATTTTAAAGCATGTTCCTCAGCAGACATATTATCTCTAAGCTTTTTATGTATTAATCTAAGTTCCTTACTTTGATTTCTTTCCATATTTTTCGCCAAGATTTTCTACATTTCCATTTTCATCAACAATATCAATATTATTGAGCTGTGCTCTAATATTGCCTCTAATCGCAGCAATATATGCCTTTCTAAGAGCAGCCTGCTCTTCTTTTTCAGCTTCATTTAGACCTTCTGCTTTACTCTTGTGATAAAGCTCGTTAATTCTTGTAATATCTTTCTCTGTAATCATCATTAATCCTCTAACAAATCTAATACATGGACATCGTCCCTTTTGTTTGCAACAAAAAGAGTGCCCTTGTCTTTATTTTCGAAAATACGGTGGACATTACCAATGTGTTTTCCATTTGTAATGACCATATCTGCGCCGGAGTATGTTGCAATCTGTGCTGCGCGAATCTTTGCAGTCATACCGCCTGTACCAACATCTGAAGTGCTATCTCCACTAGCCATATTTGCAACAGCGTCTATATCTTCAACAATAGGTACAAACTCTGCATCTGGATTGGTGCTAGGGTCATCAGTATATAGACCATCGATATCAGAAAGTAGTACCAAAGCATCTGCCTTTACAAGTGCAGAAACGATAGCCGACAAAGAATCATTATCACCAAACTGGATTTCATGTGTGGCAACAGTATCATTCTCATTAACAACTGGAATAACACCAAGCTCAAAAAGCTGCTCGAAAGTGTTCTTAGCGTTCTCGCGAGATTCAGGATCAGTCATAGTCTTTTTGGTGATAAGAATCTGACCAGCCCTTTGATTATACTCTGAAAACAGCTTCTGATAAACAGACATAAGATAAGCCTGCCCAATAGAGGCGCAAGCCTGCTTGGTTGCTAAATCATGTGGACGTTCTTTAAGCCCTATAGCATAGCGACCTACTGCAATAGCACCTGATGACACAAGACAAACATCCTTGCCCTGAGCCCTAAGGTCACATAGCTGTCTAACAAGCCTTTCTAATTTTGTATAATCGATATTTCCTGTAGCCTCATGTGTAATGGTTGATGAACCAACCTTTATGACTACCCTTTTTTTCTTTGTAAAATCTACTCCGTACATAACAATCTCCGTAATATAATCCGTCTAATCATAACACATATATATTAAAAAGTCACCAAAGAATCCTTTGGTGACTTTATTTGTACAACTATTATGTTTTGAATTAATCGTCGTATCCGTTAGGGTTGTTCTTCTGCCATCTCCATGAGTCAGCACACATTTCTTTAATGCCAAACTCAGCTTCCCATCCAAGCTCTTCTTTAGCCTTTGTAGCATCAGAATAACATGTAGCAATATCACCTGCACGACGAGGCTTGATTGAATATGGGATTTTGATGTCATTTGCTTCTTCGAAGTTCTTAACAATATCAAGAACTGAATAACCAACACCTGTACCAAGATTGTAAATGCTAAGACCTGAATTGTCCTGAATCTTCTTAAGCGCCTTAACATGTCCCTTTGCAAGGTCTACAACATGGATGTAATCACGGACACCTGTGCCATCTGGAGTATCGTAATCGTTACCGAATACACCAAGCTCAGGAAGCTTTCCAACTGCAACCTGTGTAATATAAGGCATAAGGTTGTTTGGAATTCCGTTAGGATTCTCTCCCATTGTTCCTGATGGATGAGCTCCAATTGGATTGAAGTAACGAAGAAGAACTACATTCCACTCGTTATCAGCCTTCTGGATATCTGAAAGAATCTGCTCAAGCATAGACTTTGTCCATCCATATGGGTTTGTGCACTGTCCCTTAGGGCACTTTTCTGTAATAGGAATCTCTGCTGGGTCACCATAAACTGTAGCTGATGATGAGAAAATGATGTTCTTGCAGTTATGCTGTCTCATAACATCAACAAGTGTAAGTGTACCTGCAATATTATTTTCATAATATTCCCAAGGCTTCTGAACTGATTCACCAACAGCCTTAAGACCTGCAAAATGAATACATGAATCAAGCTGCTCCTTCTCAAAAACCTCATTTAATCTATCACGATCTAAAATATCACCTTTGTAAAACTTTACTGGCTTTCCTGTGATAGCCTCTACTCTTTCAAGTGATTTTTCAGATGCGTTGCTAAGATTATCATAAACAACAACATCATATCCAGCCTGCTGAAGCTCTACACATGTGTGGCTTCCGATGAAACCAGCACCGCCTGTAACTAAAATAGCCATAAAAATATCCTCCTTATGTTTCTATCCGGTATTAGCTTAGCAGAAAGCACTTAAGAATTAAAGTAAATTAAGTATAGATTTTTTTGCAAAAGCGACCATAATATAGCTATTTTACACAAAAAATATATTCTGGGTACGAATTCTATCATCGCCCCATACGCTTATGAACCTTTGCAATCTGTTTACAATAAACAACTACAGCTCAAAATCTGCTTCATCAGATAGATTCTCATAAAATTCAGTAGATTTATCTGAGTCAGGCACAAATGCTATACCAGAATATCACATTCCAACGATAACATGCGGCATTAAGTATGATTTGCGATACAAAAATAAAGAAAAACCCCATTTTTTATCACAAGCAAACAAATAAATGCTGGCTCCGACAAACTTTGCGATAAAAAATGACAATATTTGCTGAATTCGTATCGCAAATTGTCTAAGAGGCCACATTGTTACGTTAGCTTGTGATAAAACTATGACTTCTTGCTTACAAAACAATGAAATTGTCAGCAAGAAGTCATCTATTAAGCTTGCCACTATTTTTTTTATTCCATCACTTATATCCCCTCGTATAATCATTTTAAAAATCATACCTCTTAATCTCGCAATTCTTAATTCCACAAGAAGAAAACTCTTCGTTATTCATTTCCCTAAAGTATGATTCTACCATCCTTGCAATTCCATTATGGGCTACCAATATAACTTCCCTGTCAGACTTTTTTATATCATCTATAAGATTGTAAATTCTCTGGGCCAAATGTAGCATTGATTCACCTGTTCCAAATCTGCTTGCCATATCCTTTTTTGCTTCATGGAATTCTGCTCCATCCCTAGGAGTAGACTCAAATCTACCAAAATTCTGCTCCTTAAGTCTTGGCTCAATTTCCACAGGGATTCCTGTAATCTCAGAGATATGTCTTGCTGTTTCTTTTGCCCTTACAAGAGGGGATGCAAGTATTACATCTGCAGTAATTCCCTGTTCTAATATCTTTTTTCCTGTTTCAATAGCCTGCTCATGACCTCTTTCTGTTAGTTCAATATCTGTCACTCCGCAAATCTTGTTTTCGACATTCCAAACAGTTTCCCCATGTCTAATAAAATAAAAATGATTCATATTTATCTACTTCCTTCTTTTAATAATGTTTTAAAATGCTGCTCAAATGATTCAACAATGAAATTATCTGCAAATATCTGCCTTTGGCAAATTCGCCTTCACATTTAATTTTAAAGTATCACTTTATTTGAAATTTTTAAAGTGATACTTATCAGCTATCAATATGTTGATATTTAGATTCATATATACGATAATGTGCAAGTAATTTTTAAATGAATGGAACTAAGTTTATGAAAAAGACAGCCATTATTTTTTTACTGTCTTCTCTATTATTTTGCTCATGCAGTTTCAAAAATGATTATCAAAATACTGCAATCGAAAGAGATAAAATAGAAGCAGGATTTGTAAATGAGGAAGCTGGAAATAATAGTCAAGATGACGCGAAATCAAAAAATGATTCTACTAACATAGATTCTAAGGATAGTATTACAAATAAGGAATTGACCAATTACTCTTTCGAGTCCCATGGAAGCACCATCAATCTAAACTTTTCAGAAGGATTATATGAAGCTATTGAAAAAGAGACTCACGATTCTTATTCGGATAATTATGTATTTTCAAAGGATGACTATGGCGTAGTTATGGTATGGGCAAAGCCATATTCTGATTTCGATATGTCTGGTACCACCGCCGAGTCAACTACTAAAGATTCTGCGAATAAAATGGGTAATGAAGTATCTGACTATTCCTTTGAAGAATATCGTGATCAGAGTTTTAGTGGATATATTGAAACTTATAGTATTCTAGATAAAAACGGCCAAATTCTATATTGTAAGAATTTTGTTATCTCTGATGAGGATAATATATTCTTACGCATTTTAATCAAAGTTAAAAATAGCAGTGCTTTGGATGATGTTTCATTTAAAACTACCCAGCCTTAGAAAAATGACATTAATTTAAAGGAATAAAGAAAGGTTGCTCACTTGCACCTTCTTCAGTGCCTGACCCCTTTACGCAATTTAGCATATTTTATAAAGCTAAATAATTGTCACAGATTATCCAATTCCTCTGCCGATACAGGATTTGGATTTTTTATTACATCAATAATCATTCCATCTTTCATTATTATTGTTGTGTCCATCATCTGTGTAATAGCATTATTATGCGTGACAAAAATGATTGTTGTACCATACTTTCTATTGATTTCTTCTAGCAGTTTCAATATTTCTTTGGAAGTAGTTGAATCCAATGCGCCAGTCGGTTCATCACATAAAAGTATGGGTGAATTTTTAATCAATGCTCGCGCAATAGATACTCTCTGCTGCTGACCTCCAGATAATTCTGGAGGATACATGTTTTCGAACTGTTTCAGTCCAAGGGTACTCAGAAGTCCTTCGTAATTCATTGGTGACTTACTAAGCTTTTCTCCAACCTTTATATTGTCTCTTACACATAAATTAGGTAAAAGATTGTAAAACTGAAACACAAAGCCCAGTTTATCTCGTCTAAAACGCCTTAGTTCTTCTTTATTAAGGCTATTTATATTTGTTTCATCAATTATTATTTCTCCTTCATCCACTTTCTCTAATCCACCTATACTATTAAGTAATGTTGACTTTCCACTTCCTGAAGCGCCTATGATTGCACATTTTTCACCAGACTGAATTTCACAAGACACACCCTTCAATGCATGAACCGTACCTGTTCCGCTTCCATATGCTTTCTTTATATTTCTTACAATAACCATATACCACTAACCACCTTTCACTATTCCCTCGCCCTAATATACTGTAACTCGTCTATATCTTTAATTTGTTTAAACGAAACAACTACAGCTATCAAGTATATTAGAATAATTATCAGAATATCTCGTATAAATCTCTTAATGGAATACGTCAAAAATATTCCTATAGGTGTTGTTGCTAAAAGATAAGGTACCGCAATCTTTGAAAACTCAAATCCAATAATTAACCCCATAACTCCACATACTATTGAATATAATGCTGTACTTGAAAGGAATACTATTTGCAGTTCAACGTTGCTATATCCAAGCACAGAGTAAATGGCAATATGCCGCGTTGCACCATTTATTGAAAATCTCACAATATAAATAATCATCGCAGCGAAGAAGAATACAGACACAACTATAAAGAACACTTTCATACTACCTGCTTCCTCAGCAAAACTATCGATAGGATTCAAATAATCTTCCCTACTATATGAACCTAGCAATTCTCTAGGACTATAATTACACACCACATCAGAATATATAGAATTATATACATTTCCTCGCCCCAAAAGATTACGCAAATCATCTATATCCATAAATGCAGTATACATTACCTTATAATCAGCTATTCCAGCAATGATAAAAATGTACTTTTTTCCTGTCACACCATCATATACTGTTAAACTATCATCTTTTTGTAATCCATATCTATTAGCAATAGCTTTACTAATTATAATTCGACCATTTAAATTATCTGTACTTACATCAAAATATTCACTCGAGGATTCGATACCCAAAAACTCAATATCAAGCACATATCCCAGATTATCATATTTAAAAGTCTTTTTATAAACTGCTTCCCCGTTATTAAGTGGCTCATACGTTTCATCTAGCAAATCATATACATATTTATACCTAATTTCTTGTGGCAGTCTATTCTGAATGTTGCCGACAAATTGACCAAGCCCGCATCCAAGCATATATATTATGCCAGCTACTAACGAACCTATAAAAAGAACTATGAATAAACCAAAATCTTTAGAAATACGTGAACATATCAGGTTAAACATAATCCCTTTGTTATCGTGCCCCTTATAGCATTTTTCGTTAATATCCATAGTACCTTTTAGCAAGATTACTGGTGGCTTTGAAAAGCTTTTATTAAGTATAATTACATTGATCAAAAAGCAACTTGTTGGAGGCATTAATACACAATACACAAATATAAATGGAGATGTTTTAAGAGGTACATATGGTACACAATAATAATTCGAATTGGAAACCAGCTCTGTAGCACTAAAACAAACACTACCGAGCCATCCCAGTAAGCCTGCTACAAAGGAAACTAGTGTAGGTGGCGCAAGATACATAAAGATTACTTCAATTTTTTTTACTCCCATGGCATAAAGAGCACCAATTGATGAGCTTTCTTTTTCAATAGTTTTCTTTATATTTAGATAAAATATAACAGATACAAGAAATAAGAGACCTATACCGACAGCAAATCCGCATATTTCATACGCGAAACCATCCTCAACTGCACTACACATTCTTCCATTATTATTTCGAGGAATAAATGTCATGACCATGTCATCCGATTCTAATAGAGCCATTAATTCGAGTCTTAGATTTTCGTCTGTTGCGCCTTTTTCTAACTTATAAGAATATACATACTCCTGTCTAGTCGCCATTCCTGCTTCTGATAATAGCGACGCATATGCTTCATCTGTTAAAAAAGCTAAGCCAAATACTAAACTATTTGAACCATAATCTGAAATATTCCTATCTGGTTCATCATAATCAGTCACTGAACCTAGCCCTGTTATAAAATATTCTTTGGAATTAATGCTAATAACATCCCCTACCAATAGATTATGATTGGCAGCAAAACATTTATCTAATACTACCTCATTATTTTTCTTAGGATAAACACCTTTGTCTAATACTACTAAATCAATATTTTTGCGAAGTTTAAATATACGAAGAATACTATCATTATCAATTTTTAAATCAAATGAAAATATACGTTCTAGAGTAACCCCTCCATTTTTTTCCAAAGATATTTCCGTTTTTTCTTTTAAAGGGGCTCTAAGTGAAAATTGACCATCTTGATAATTTGATGTGATATAATTTGCATTGCAAACTATATTATAAGAATATGTAATAGATGCCAATGTCGCAGCTACATACATACCGACAGAAATAAACAAAACCATCAACAAGTACGTAGTCCTGTTCTTATAAATATCTTTTAATAAGCTGTTTTTTAATATTCCAAGCATAATAAATACCTCTTCAACCCATAAAAGATTAACTATAATGCCACAAAACTATTGAATACTAATTACATAAAAAATCCTATCATAATAATGTGTTCAAAAAATGGTATGTAAGATCATAAATTGAAAGACGGAGTGCCTGACCCCTTTACATAGAAGGGTAATTTGTTGGACAATATTATTTATCTAAAAAGGAATCCAAGTGGATCTATATCAAAAAACATACAGGCAAAGACTAGCAACCAGCAAATTGCAATGGTTCCAATAATCACTTTTATCAGTATGTCATTCCTAAGATGGTAAAACGGAATCTTCCCTAATCCTATAAGAAGAACCCAAGCACCAACTAGGATGTGAATCCAAGGAAATAGATTAAGAAATAAGTTTCCAGTACCTAGTGAGCCTATAAAAATAAAGGTACCAACAAACAATAGTAATGCACCTACTAATCGTAAGTAATATCCTTGTCTCCAACCTATATAAGCATGCTTCCATACACCTGGTCGATAGGAAAAACCTTTATCTATCAAATAATGCTCTATTATTGAAAAAAGCTTTTGCTCGTCGTGGTCAATAGTAGACCAGTCTTTAACATCCACCTTTTTCCTCCACTTCAAATTTTCATTGGCAGTAACAGAATACATCCCTCTAGACTCTGCTGATATAGGTGGCTTGTACTCATCACAGTGGACTGTCATTTCCCCGCCATAAAATGTTCCGTCTGCACGGAGCTTATATTCTACAGAAAAGGGACGATATCTTTTTGGATTAGCACCTTCAAGAATCTCCTGAGTCTTCCATCTTCCAATAATGGTGTTTCCTTTAACTTCTATAATAAAAGGATATTCCTCTGCATTTAGATCTCTAAGAATGGCTTCTTTTAACTCATCACGTTCCATATCATTATTCACCTATTTCAAAATAGTCTTTTACATTAAAAGTCTCTCCAGTAGGCTCCTCCTTATCAGTAATGCCTGAAACATATTCTGTTATGTAGGTTTCTCCTGTGGCGGTATCAATGTAAAAACGAACAATCGCTGCAGTATAGGATCTAAATGCAACAACTATCTGCTTGTCATCACTAGACTCAATATTCCAGTAAACCTCATACTCTCCAGACTCTTCTAATTCTTTTACATCAGGATAATTCTCATAGCAGTAGTTTTTTATAGCATTAAAAGCCTCATCATCAGTAATTGAATCTGCACCGCTCTCATCATCTTTTGTTGAATCCGATTCTAATATAATACTTGTAGGCTCATCTGCCCCACCAATTATCTCATCACTCTGCTTATTTCCACAGCCCACAAGCATACAAGCCAATAATAATGTAACTAACGTCTTTTTCATAAATAATCCCTTTGCTATATTTTTTCTTTCTAATATATCACAGAAGGGTATTTGATTATATTATTTACTTAGGATTTTTTATTCTCCATAACTACAATATTCATATCATGCTTTGGAAGTTGCTTTGTCCATTCTCCCTCAAGAGCACTTCCCTCAAGCATTGTACATCTATCCCTGTCTGTTTTTGGCGCAAATACTGCAAGATATTTATTTTTAACAAATTAATCATACCGATTTGATACACTACCAGAAATAAAGTTAAAAAGTAAGGCTGTATTATTTGAGACGGACAATCTGGAGGGGGATGGTGCAATTGAAGGTTCTAATTACTTCTGATGGATATAGGGACGATATAAATGGCGTTGCCCAGATAGTAGCAGTTTACGCTGATGAAATGAGAAGGCGTGGAATTGAAGTGAAAGTTCTTACTTTATCCGACCAGAATATAAGTTATAAAAATGGTGATGATTATTACCTGCAATCATATAGATCAATCTTTTATCCTGAATGGAAAAAGAGTCATATCAGAAGACATGCATTTATCGATGAAATTGTTGCATGGAAGCCTGACATTATCCATATTCACACAGAAGGTCCTACCGGGATCATAGCTAATATGATTTCTGATATTTGTGGTGCGCCTATTGTCATGACGTCTCATACAGATTATTCAAAATATGTGTTTGGAAAAGTTTCCAAAATTTTTCCAATCACATTGATTCCGATAGTGTGGGGGCTTTTTGCATATAAACATGCAAGTCTTGTTATATTGCCCGCTGAAAAAGCACTGACATTCGATCAGCATGTATTCGTAAAGAATAAGTGTACAGTTTTACATAACGGAATAAATCTAAAAAAGTTTCAGAGAAATGTGACCAAAGAAGAGCGCAGAAAGTTGATGAGCCAATACGGCATCCGTGACAATAATAAGATTCTCCTTGTGGTATCACGTCTTGGTAAGGAGAAGAAAATTACAAACATCCTGAATTGGATGAAACAACTTTTGGAAAAAGATCCGGAGATTCAGCTTGTTATCGTAGGAGACGGATTATACCGGAAAAAACTGGAAAAACAGACAGCTAAACTAAATATAAATGATTCTGTTTTTTTCACAGGAAGAATTCCTCCTGATCAGATTTATCGTTTTTATAACATAGGAACAGTCTATGTTTCGGCATCGGATTTTGAGGTTAACAGTTTGTCATATATTGAGGCTATGGCCTGTAGTTTGCCAATAGTATGCAGAAAAGACATGTGTCTTAAAGGAGTTCTGGAAAACGGAGTAAACGGGTATTCCTTTGAAACTGGAGATGATTTTTGTGAATATATCATGAAAATATTAGAAAATGAGGATATGCGGCTTAAACTTGGCCAAAATGCGAAAGAGATGTCTTTGAGGTTTGATGATAAACATTTCGTGGACAGCACGCTGGAAATCTATGATGAAGTCATTACAAACATGGAAGGGGTATGTGCACATTGAGTAAAGTTGATAATCTTGACGGGGTAATGGAAAAATTCGACAGACGCTTTCGCCTTAAAAAGACAATAAATCTGGTAATATCCATGGTTATTGTGATGATTGGAATAGTTCCGATGTATATTGTCTTTGCAAAAAAGGCAGGAATATATGCTCTCAGATGGCTCACTGTTGATGGAACGCTTTTTACTATGATTGGCTCACTCATATTTATAGTTGTTAACATGTATGAATTAGTTACAAGTAAAGAAATGACGCATGTTCCGGTATATTTTATAAGACTTTCCTGTGCAGTTTCAGAGGCGGTAATAATGATTGTGGTATTTATAGGATTCTGCCTGGGAGATCCGTCAGCTCTTGATGAGTGGGATGAGGTTGTAACTCACTTTATTCTCCCTGTTCTTATGGTTATTTCATTCATTACAAATGATTCACCAATAGGCAAAGTAAAACCTCTTACGAGACTTAACGGAACCTGGTTTATTACGATATATGGACTTATAATTATTCAGCTTTTCACAGCAGAAGTTATGCCAATGAATATGATTCCTTATCCTTTTTTGGATCCTACCAAGTTACCTATATGGATGATAATTGGCTCGATTTTGATTATATATATCATTGCATACTCTATAGCTACAGTGCTGTATCTTCTTAACAGGAAGCTGTCATGGTTATGGTTTTTTGAAGTTACGAGCCTTTGAAAAAATCTCTGTAAATTTAATAATGGACAATGCCAATCCGAAATTGGGGCAAAGTTCGTGGAGAGCTTTCAATCATGTATGCTGGCAGATTAACAGACTAAAAATTATGACCTCAGTCTCTTAACTGAGATTGAGGTCTTTCAATGGTTATAAATTATGTCCACAAGGATGTTATAAACATAGGTGATGCATCTTTACTTTTTTCAAAGCCACAGTTGTTGTAAAAGTTCATTTCATTGTCATATGCAATTACAGCTATTCTAAGATAGCTTTCGTACTTTTCTTTAATCTTTTCGATTAAAGTCCTGCCAATCTTCTGATCTTGATAATCAGGATTTACCAACAAATAATGGACGTATGCATTCATAACACCATCATCCATGGCACATACCATTCCAACAAGTTTATCCTTATCATAAGCTGAAAAAACGGTATTAAAATTTTTCATTGCTACACAGAGTTTTTCAGGATAATGACCTGAAGACCAATCCACTGATAAAAATAATTCTTCTAGTTCATTTTTATTAAAGTTATGCTTATCTGTATATTTGATGTTCATTGTTGCCTCCTTATACTAGTTCCATTTCAGATTCCATTTTTTATGCCCTCCTATGATTGTATATGTTTTCAAAAGCATACACTAAGAAGTTGAATAAAACAAATATTTCTTGACTTGTCTTCCAAGGAACTGTATAGTTCTAAAAAAGGATGTAGCCAATCTGACTACACCCATCACAAATCTAAATTATCATAGAAGTTCCATATTTACAGAAAAAAATTCATAGGCTCAAAGAATCTTAAATACGATATCTTAAAATCCATTGCAGATAAGTTAGGATTTACAATAGCAAATTCAATAATTCAAATTCAAAATTCTAGATTCTACTACTTACGTAATCTCTATGGAAAAAACCAGTGTATTAAAATCATCTATACTGGACGTAGTACATCTATACTCTCTATATTTACCATTTTCTTTTACAATCATTCCGCTGTAATCACCTAATGATCGAAGATTTCCATCAGTCCTTTCATAAACATTGTAAACACTAAGTTTTCCCCTTTTTGAACTCACTTTTACTATCGCATCTTTTGGACAGGTATCTTCCATCAGATAAAACTCTTTACCGGTTAATCCATTAATATCTATTAAGCCATCACCAAAATCAACAGCAATCCGGATTCCCTGCTTATATTTCGAATTGGTTGATATAATATTAACTTTTAAAGTTGTATTATCTTGAAACTCAATTACATCCCACAATAACACATCATCACGATTATATATTTTATTATATACTTTGCTTTCACCTATATTACTCATTTTTTTCTTCCATAAATTATTCCGCCTCCAAATTACTCATATCAAAAATAGTATCACATTGAATTCTTTCAAAGTGATACTATTATATTTTACATCTTTAATACATCATATTTTGATAAAAGATTGCTTTTTTAGTTTACAAATACTGCACTAGCCCATCCATTCTGTTGTAAGAGAACCCTTAAATTGAAATCCTCATCTAGGCAAAATCTTGTTTGCTCAGCATTACCAAATAAAACCTTCTTTTTAAGCATCTTCTCAATATCAGAATTTACTGTTTCTACATCTTTTCTTAATGCCTTAGAGAAATCATAAACAGTATATTCAGGATGATTTACCATTAATACTCCGTATTCACGAAGATTATCAGTTACATTATCAATTTCCTTACATCTATAAAACTCAAGTATAGTAAGTGCTAAGAAAACTACTGCAGGAATTAATGCGAATGCAACTAAGCAAAACAATGTGATTAACAGGAATAGACCTACAAATACTCTTCTGAACGAATTGAAAAAAATTACAAGATAAGCCTTACCATTTTTCTTTCTATACTTTTTATCCAACATATCTTATGCCCCCTTTTTGTTTTCGCTGTAACCGAATTCGTTATCAACCATAGTTACTATACGATTGCAGAATGCTTTCGCCTCTGCCTTCTTTATCTTTCTTTCAAAAGTACATGCTGGACAAATAATTGAATAGCGAGTATGAAGTGGAATCAATGGAATGAAAAATAATGTAAAATATGATCTTTTTCTGATAATCCCATGCTTTACCATATTATTACAATTCATGCAGAGTTCATTAGTTTCAATCTCTGTCATAACTTTTGTTTTTTCAGTTGTACCAAATAAAATAAACATTTTCTTTCTCCCTTCGTTAGGCTATCTGCCTTTATAGGTATATAGCCTATACAATTTTTCCAACAGAAGATATTATCTCAAATTATCAAGATATACGCAATATGTTTCTGTTGGTCATTTTTCAAATTTATAGATTGATTGTCTAACCCCAATGTGATACTTAAGTTGACCACATTAGTTAGGCTGCCCCCTTTACAACTTGAGACTACTTTTTCTTTGACATATTCTAATAACATGTTAAAATAGACTTAACGAAATATATTTTTTATTTCAGATTGTTAAGGCGGTGATGATATGATATACAATTACATAAAAGATAAGTATAAAGAAGGTGAGCCAATCTTCTTCTCAGATATATATGATGGCACTATTTCAAAGCCAGCCCTTACCCAGCAGCTATCTACGCTATGCAAAAAGGGGGTGCTTGCTAAGTATGATAATGGCATTTATTATATACCAAAGAAAACCAGGCTTAAATCAGCAGTTGGACCAACAGCAGATACCGTTGCCAAATATAGATTTATAGTCAAGAATGGAAAGGTTGATGGATTCTATACAGGAAATACCTTTGCAAATCAGATTGGCATCTCTACCCAGGTTCCTCATGTAGTTGAGATAGTAAGTAACAACACTAACTCAGCCCCTAGGGATGTTATTATTGGTAACAGAAAATTTAATGTAAAAAAGCCACTTACAGCCATCACCGAAGAAAACGTATACATATTACAAATGCTGTATCTATTGTCGGATTTAGACTCATATTTAGATTATGATTATGAAGAAGCCAGACAATGCTTCTTGAAATTTATTGAATCACATAACATAAAAAGAAGCGACGTGGATGAATATATAAGAAAGTTTCCACTCACAGCATTCA
The DNA here is from genome assembly GCF_000621865.1 of Pseudobutyrivibrio sp. MD2005. GTDB lineage: Bacteria > Bacillota > Clostridia > Lachnospirales > Lachnospiraceae > Pseudobutyrivibrio. Next base: position 99,206 of record NZ_KK211360.1, on the reverse strand, counting down.
AATTTTATTATGAATTGAGGTTAGACAATGTACTTGCACAATGATAAAGAATTATTTGGCGATACCGTCGCCCTTACTGCAGAAAAGATGGGTCAAGCCCAAGATATCATAGAGAAGGATTACTATGTCACAATTATCCTTAAGGAGCTTTCTTCATGTGATTATCCTATCTGCTTTAAAGGCGGCACTTCTCTTTCGAAGGCCTTTGGAGTAATAGATCGTTTTTCAGAAGATATTGATATTACATTCACTGAACATTTAGGAAAAAGCAGAAGAAAGAATCTTAAATACGATATCTTAAAATCCATTGCAGATAAATTAGGATTTACAATAGCAAACTGGGATTCTATTGAAAGTAATAAAGATTACAATCACTACGATTTTGCATATAGCTCCATAGTAGATAATCCTTTTTTGACTACATATGTAAAGCTGGAAACTGCCCTAATGTCTTATGCTTTTCCAACCGAAGAGAGAATGATAGGAAACTATATCTATGAAGCTTTAAAAGATGAGGAACCTGAATTAATTGAAGAGTATAATCTTCTGCCATTTCCTATGCAGGTGCAATCTTTAGAGCGAACATTGATTGATAAGCTGTTTGCTTTATGTGACTACTACATTCAAAACAAAGCTGCAAGAAACTCACGCCATCTATATGATATTTATAAGCTTGGACAGCAAGTTGCAGTAGATGAAAATTTCAAATCTCTTGTCACTGAGGTTCGTAATCATAGATTAGAAATAAAAGATAATGTAGCTCCTTCTGCCGAGCCTAGCGTAGATATAGCTGCCACAATCAAAGAATTTTGTGATAAAGATTTCTACGAAAATGATTACGAGCGTACCACTAGAAATCTCATATCTGATGAGATTTCATATCAAGATGTGAAGGCATTTATAATGGAATTTACAAAAGATATTTTTTAATGGTTCTGGCGAGCCTTATCCAACTCGTCTTCTATCGCATTATTATGCTTAACATTACCTTTTCCATGCTCCTTCCCCCATTTTGTTCTGCTTTCCTTTACTTTTTTATCGAAGCTATCAAGTGCTGATCCATCACATTCATTATGCACCAGTACCCCATGCTCACCTACAAAGTAAGTATGGTCTTCCATTACACAGAAGTTGTATACAGTTACTGGTTCATCATGATGTACGCATTCAACAGAATCTACTGAAGCTGTGCTACCATCTTCGGTTGTGAGCTCATCGCCTTCTTCAAGATCTTTAGCCTCTACCTGCTCGCCATCTTCATCATAGAATGGATGATTTGCAGTAGTCTCAATATCCTCGCCATCAATAGTTACGATGTATGTCTCATCAACCTCATGTGAGAATACTTCAAGTACCGGAGCGGTCTCAGCATCCTGACTTACATCTACGGATTGTTCTACACCAACTGTTTCCTTGGCATAAACCATATCTCCTGGCTGGATGTTTTCAATAGAAATCAATCCTACCGTTCTAAGGACCGCAGGTTCCAGCTGTTGCAACTTTCATAATCTTTTCCAGTTAAAACAATTGGAAAAGCACTTACAACCATTCAAACGCTGCATAAAAAAGTATCACTTTATTTACAATTTTAAAAGTGATACTCAGATTCTACCAAATATCAATAAAAAACACCAAAACAAGTATCACTATTTGCCAGATTTAAATAGTGATACTTGAAAAAGCAAAAATCAACAGAGATTTCAAAAATATCAGTATCACTTTGAATTATAAGGTTAAAGTGATACTCAAAAATATGAAAACAACCTATTTTTCACCAAAATTGAGTATCACTTAGAAAAAATCGCTAAAAGTGATACTTCTCGGTTAAAGTGACCAAACAGTAAATGGCTCAATGAAATTTCCTAGATTCCTCCAACTAACTGAATGTATAAAAAATGAGTACCACTTCGAAAATCTTCCAAAGTGATACTCATATCATAGTCTATATCATCTTAAAATCTCATCAATTGTAGATACCGTGCTAAAGCTACCGGTATGGAATGAAATAATGTCCTTCATTATAGGCAGTTCGAAATAACTGATATAGCAAATAAGCGTATAGTTATCGCCTGCAATAGCACCTCTTGAATCCATAATGGTACAGGTTTTGTTAAGCCTGAGCTTTATATCTTTGCTAATGCCTTCTGCATCTTTGGTGATGATGGTTACCTGCTTTATAGATTCGAAATGGTCAGTGTAATGATCAATAACAGCTGTGGCCACTACATAGACAAGCAAACTTAATAAAGCTGTTGTAGCGTCTATTGTTATAAACACAGTAATGTAAACCACGGCATTGAACAGAAGCAGAACCGGAGTCATGCTATAGTTTTGGCCAGTCTTATCTGACAAACGCTTTACTACTATGTTTGCTAGAATTTCTGAGCCGTCGATACAGCCGCCACTTCTTAGAATTAATGATAAACCAGCGCCAAGCAATGCGCCCCCAAATGCTACCGCTAAAAAGTGTTCCGTATTAAGCTCAAATGGAATGCCTTCAAAAAACTTTATTCCTAACGTATATGCGATAGATCCAATTGTAGCTTTAATTGTAAATCTACTTCCAAGCACAAAATAGCCTAGGATAATAAATGGCACAAACACAGCGATAACACATGGTGCAAGTGGTAAGCCGGTCTTCTTGCTAATTATGATTGCCACGCCAGCAGTTCCATAATCAATCGCATCGTTAGGCAGCAATATAAGAGCAACTGAAAAACTTGCCAAAATAGCTCCCAATATTATCAATATATAGGAGATAATTTCTATGTTTCGCTTATTCATCATATGCTTTACTCCTAAAGATTACTATAGAACGAATCAATATTCTGCTCTGGAAGCTCTACTGGTTCTCCTTCATAATCATTATATGCCTTTATATCAAGATCTTTGTCAAAAACGTAATTTGCTATAATCTGTGCTCTGGTATCCTCGCGAAGCTTTTCATCTGAATTGATTTCGATAAACTTATCATAATTCTTGCCAAAAATCTTTTTAGCAGATGAATCAAAATTAGAACCATCTTCCACTGCTTCAAATTCTGTTACTTCGTATCCCTCATCAGTGTACTTGAAGTGCATACATCCTGGATATGAACCTCCAGAAACACACTCTAAAGTATCACCATTCAGTGTGTAATTGAAATACCAGAAATCACCCCAAACCTTTATATCATCCTTGTCGCTTTCATCCTCTGCAACAATAATTGGACATGGAATTCCCACATCTGCTTTATCATAATGGGCACCAAACTCATCAGCAATATAATCATACATAACTGAATAGAATAACTCTGGTCCTGGGTACTCGTAAGTTGGAAGCGCACCATTATCTGCACTATCCTCAGTAGTTGCATCATTAATCTTTGAAAGAGGTGTGTAATCAAATAACACGTAAGAATCAGACATTTTTTCTGCTTCATTATATTCCTCTTCTGTTATGCTTTCATATTCTTCCTGGTCGTAAGTTCTATACCATGGATTTTCAGGGTCTGTGTAGGAATCATACTTGTACCCATACTGAAGAACAAGCTCTGTAGAGTTTGGCTCTAGGTTATATAAATCAATACCATTTTCTCCAGCGCCGCCAGACCATTCATTGCAAAGGAAAACATCGTTATAATTGTAGTATCTATCTCTAGCTGTACCAGATACTACATGTTCAGGCACACGATTTACCATTGTGTAAACATCATATACGACACCCTTTAGTTCATCTTCTGAAATTACGCCTACCATTAATTCATCAATGCCGTCAACATTAATATCTTGATATGCAAATCCAATTACATCAAGAGGATTTTCAGCCTGCATAGCTGCAACACCAATTTCTGGGCTCATATCCTCTTCTTCGTATTTAGCAGGCTCCCAGCCTTCATTGATAGCCTTTACGTATTTTGCAAGAATATTGTTGTACAAATCTGCGCCTTTTGTTCCTGCGCCAAAAACGAAAGTGTTATCGTTAATGCCCTCGATGCCTTCAAGGCAGGCGTCAGTTGCATCCAAAAGCTTACTGTAATCTTCTGGCATATCTGGCTCATTATAATCCCACTGAATTTCTGTAGCTTGCTCAAGTACGATATCATAAATCTCGTACTTTTCATTTGTAAGCTCACCTATCTTTTTACAAGGGCCTCCAGCATATTCCTCTGGAGAAGTATAGGCACATACCGAAAATACAAAACCTCCAAAGCCTGCATCTTTAGCCTCTTTATAGTAAACAGAAATTCGATTACCGTCAGTCTCGACCTCACTGATATCTATTAGCTCGCTAGGTAAAGCCATCTTAAACAAGTCATTTGAATATTCAGTAGTAGTGGCACTTTGATTATCATTATCTACTTTTTTAGCACCACAACCTGTTAACGCCAATACTACAATCAGCATTAAACCAACTATTCTTTTCATAAATACACATCCTCCTATCGATATTGATATATAACATTTATATATATAATATCAAACATGAGGCACAAAAGTGTCACAAAACAATGAACTGCAGATTTATGACCAGATTCCAATTTCCTTAACTAAGCCACCTTCAATAATGATTGATAGCCCCAGGCCTGAATCCATACACTGATTAACATACTGCTCGAATTCACTGGAACTCATATAGATTGGATCACCATCTCCACCACCTGAGCAGTATTTTGTAGAACCATCGATTGACAATACATAAGACTTTTTTTCATAAGAAGTCTTATTTGAGAAATCGCCATTTTCATATTTTGCAAATGAAGCATCAACCACAATACAATCAGCTTCAAAAGAAATGCTTGTAATATATTCATTGGCATATTGAGAAGGCTGACTAACAAGATTTGTATAGTATTCTCCGTCTTCAAGGTCTGATTCTGAAGCTGGATACGCTTCCTCTTCTGTTGTCTGATAGAAGCCTGTATATTTCTGTCCATTTTCCAAATATGCCCAAGTACTATCAACTATTTCAAGTGTATAATCCTCACCATCCTTACAGAAAGAGACAGTTATAGGGTCGCCAGCAGCATCTGTTGTTTCAAATAATACTCCATCTGCTGTGGCAGACACTTTACCACCATCCAAAGTGGTGAGTCTAAAAATACCAACTTCCATTGTGTAGTTATCACCAGCTTTTTCGATGGTTACATCATTTTCCCCATCATAATAGAAACCAACATAATCATCTAAATCTACAACTTCTTCCTCAGGTTCCTCTTCCTCAACGTCCTTAGATGTTTCTACATCATTTTCTGATGTCTCTGTTGTAACTTCCTCTACATCCTCAACATCGTCCTTGTTGCCACATGCTGTCATTGAAAGCATTGTGATACACATAAGCATTACTAATAATTTCTTCATTTATAGTCCCTCTTTTGTAAAAAAATTTATAAAAAAATCGGCCTAATCAGATGACTAGACCGACAAATTACGTTATTAAGCTACCTTAGCCTTTGCAACTTCTACAAGCTTTGCAAATCCTTCAGCGTCGTTAACAGCGAGCTCAGCGAGCATCTTTCTGTTCATCTCAACACCTGCAAGCTTAAGACCGTACATGAACTTAGAATATGAAAGTCCATTGATACGAGCTGCAGCATTGATACGAGCGATCCAAAGTGTTCTGAACTGTCTCTTTCTCTGCTTTCTACCAGCGTAAGCTGATGTAAGGGCACGCATAACTGACTGCTTTGCAACACGATACTGCTTGCTTCTAGCGCCTCTGTAACCCTTTGCTAACTTTAATGTTCTATTATGTCTTTTCTTAGCGTTTAATCCGCCTTTAACTCTTGCCATTCTAATTTCCTCCTAACCGAAATAAATAACTAACTACAACCAAATCTTAGAGATATGGAAGTACTTTCTTCATGTTCTTTACGTTTGTTGAATCAACGATAGCTGACTGACGAAGATTTCTCTTTCTCTTTGTAGTCTTCTTGGTTAAGATGTGGCTCTTGTATGCCTTATTTCTCTTAAGCTTTCCTGTTCCTGTTACCTTAAAGCGCTTTGCAGCTGCTCTTCTTGTCTTCATCTTTGGCATGATAATTTTCCTCCTGTATTACGATTTCTTTTCTGTAAGCACCAAGCTCATACTACGACCTTCAATCTTAGGTGCCTTTTCCACTACAGCAACTTCTGCAAGTGCCTCTGCAAAATCATCTAAGATATGCTTTGACGACTGCATGTGAGCCATCTCACGACCACGGAAACGAAGTGTTACCTTTACTTTGTCGCCCTTTGAGATGAACTTCTTAGCTGCGTTTACTTTAGTGTTCATATCATTAGCATCGATGTTTGGAGACATACGAATTTCTTTGACCTCAACAACGTGCTGCTTTTTCTTAGCTTCCTTTTCCTTGCGTGCCTGCTCATAACGGAATTTACCGTAATCAACTATCTTGCACACTGGTGGATTAGCCTTTGGTGAAATTTTAACTAAATCTAAGCCTTCATCATCGGCAAGCTTCTGTGCCTCTCTTGCTGACATAATGCCAAGCTGTTCCCCATCAGAGCCAATTACACGAACTTCTTTGTCGCGAATCTGCTCATTAATCATTAAATCGCTAATGGTACTACCTCCATAAAATAAAAAAGTGGATACAGAATATCCACCATAAATCATCACAAACAAGGTTTGTGTGAAGTATAAGACCCAAGTCACAGTAAATAATACGTGCTAAGGTGAGAGTGGATACTCTACTTTGTTTTCACAACGCTAATAATTTACCACATAAATCCTTTAACGTCAACAGTTTCTATTAATTTAAAATAAATTTATTTATAGCCTCTGCCACTGCTCCATTATTATTATCTACAGTGGTGATATAATCGGCCTCAGCCTTTAATTCATCACGTGCATTTGCCACTGCAACACCGACACCTGCCATCTTTACCATGAAGATGTCGTTTCTCTCATCACCGCAGGCAACTGTATTTTCCATAGGAATATCCAAGTGAGCTGCTAATTCCTTAAGGCCTTCACCTTTGTTTGTGTTCTTACCGATGTATTCAAGGAAACAAACATCAGAAAACATACTAAGAAATTCTGATGATAACTCATCCTCATGAGCTGCCTGAAAATCAAACAGTGAATCTGGATTATCAAAATCCAAAACAATAACCTTTGTAAGCTTATGCCCTGCCAATTCTTCAGGAGAATTGATAATTGTAATCTTTTCTTTAGAACGCTCTGCGTATTTATCGATTGCGCTGTCATGTCTAAATGAATAGATGTTACCGTATTCAAAAGCCAATGTAGAATAGCCTGCATCCTTAGAATAATGAAGAAGCTTAAGTGCCATTTCATTATCAAGATAATGTCCAAAAATTATTTCATCATCAGATGCCTTCGTTCCAATTGTGCCTTGATAGCCAAGTAAATATACATTTTCTCTTTCGAATATTCCAAATGGATGAAGAATCTTTTTCATTACATGTGTAGGACGTCCTGTATCAACTGCAAGAATATGTCCTGCGCTAAGCATTGCATCAAGGGCCTCCATATTGGCCTTGCAAATATCTTTTTCGTCGTCAAATAGTGTTCCGTCTAAATCAACTGCTAGAATCTTTTTAGTCATCAATAACCTCACTTGCAAAGATTGGTGTGAAGCTTCGTTTCTTCAGAAAATCAATCTCTGGCTCACTAGATTTCTTTGCTTCCTTGCAAAAAGTATCCTGTGCTCCCACAGGCTTTTTGCCACGAGCAGCTTTGATTCTAACATAAGAACCTTCATCTGTCATCTCATATGCTTTAAGTGTATCTCCAAGCTGAACATCTAAAATATGTTTAACTTTAAGCTTTAGCTGATCATCCTCAACCGGGAAGATTATTTCCACACGTCTATCAAGGTTTCTAGGCATCCAGTCTGCTGAACCCATGTAGATATCCTCGGCACCATTGTTATAAAAATAGAATATACGGGCATGCTCCAGATATGTTCCAACAATAGACATTACATGGATATTTTCGCTTACGCCTGGTATGCCAGTACGAAGGCAGCAAATACCACGGATAATAAGATAAATCTTGACTCCTACGCTACTTGCTTCATAAAGCTTTTCAATTATTTCTTTATCACACAAGGAGTTCATTTTAGCAATAATGACAGCTTCCTTGCCTTCCTTGGCATGGCTGATTTCCCTATTGATAAGAGTTATGAATGTATCACGCAGCCATAAAGGAGCCACTACAAGCTTATTCCAGCTTGCAGGCTCTGAATAACCAGAAAGCATATTAAATACTGCAGTTGCATCCTCACCGTATGTTTCATTACATGTAAACATACCGCAGTCGGTATATAGCTTTGCTGTAGAATCGTTGTAATTTCCTGTTCCCAGGTGAACATAGCGTCTGATACCATCATCCTCACGACGCACAACAAGAGCAATCTTACAGTGTGTTTTGAGGCCTACCAATCCATAGATTACATGGCAACCAGCTTTTTCAAGCTTCTTTGCCCAAATAATGTTATTCTCCTCATCAAATCTAGCCTTAAGCTCAACGAGAACTGTTACCTGCTTGCCATTTTCCGCCGCGTGAGCAAGGCTGGCAATGATTGGTGAATTACCAGATACTCTATATAGAGTCTGCTTGATAGCCAGCACCTGTGGATCAAATGCAGCCTGAGCAATAAAATCTACCACTGGATCAAATGTTTCATATGGATGATGCAAAAGAATATCACCCTTTTTGATTTCATCAAATATCTTCTCACCAGGACGAAGCCTTGGATTCTCCTGAGGCTTAAATGAAGGCTGACGCAAATCATCCCTGCCTTCTATGCCATAAAGCTTCATAAGAAATGTAAGGTCGATAGGTCCTTTGATTTTATAAATATCTATTTCATTGACACCAAGATTCTTTTTAAGAATAGATAATAGCCTTTTATTAATTGTGCTTTCTACCTCAAGCCTGATAACCTCGCCCCATTGACGAGACTTAATCTGCTTTTCGATTTCAAGAAGCAAATCTTCTGCGCCTTCCTCATCGATTGAAAAATCGGCATTTCTCATAATACGGTAAGGAGATGCAGCCACAACATTATAATTCAAGAAAAGCTTATCCATGTTGCGCTCTATTATCTGTTCAAGCAAAATAAAGCAATCCTGATTTTTGTCTTCTGATGGAAGGGCCACAATTCTAGGAAGCACAGATGGCACCTGTACTGTTGCAAACTCAACGTCCTCGTTATCCTTTCCTGCGCCCGCAACATCCTTCTTTTTTTCGATTAATGCTGCGATATTTAGTGATTTATTTCTGATAAGAGGAAATGGGCGTGACGCATCAAATGCCATAGGTGTAAGAACAGGATAAACCTGGCTCATAAAAAATGAGTCGATAAATTTTAGCTGCTCTTCATTTAAATCCTCGTATTTATCATAAATGATTATATTGTTTTCTTTTAAAACCGGATTTAAATGTTTGCCCCAAATGTTATATTGCAAATCTACAAGCTCTCTTGTCTTTTCATTTATTGCAATAAGCTGTTCTGTAGGAGTCATTCCAGCAATGTCCGGCTTTGTATATCCTGCATGCTCCATGTCCTTTAAAGAAGCAACACGCACCATGAAAAATTCGTCTAGATTTGAAGATGTAATACTGACAAATTTAACCCTTTCAAGGATTGGAAGCTCTTTCACCTGGGCTTCGCCTAGGACTCTAAGTTCAAACTTTAGCCAGCTTAATTCACGATTATCAAAATATCTTGCATCTGAATAGTTGATTTTATTAGACATAAACGCCTCCTATATCCTTCCATTTTCCTTAAGCACTGGCTTAATAGAAAAAATCTCTTCAAAATAATCAGCATTCTTCTTGAATAATCCCTTTTCAAGAGCCAATGAACTATTAGCCTCTATTGATATCAAAAGCTCTCTATCCTTCACTCTCATGCTTACATTTTTTATCTTTTGCTTATGGGATCTGTCTAAGGCATTGGCCACCTTTAAAATCGCCAAAAGCTTAAGAATGATTAAATACTCATCCTGGGTAAATCTATCAGAAAGATACTCGTATGGCTCAACAGGCTTTCTGTTAAATTCAACTGTTGTGGCGATAAGCTCTCTTTCAATATGGCTAAGTCCAAGGATTTCAGAGGACATAATGATTGTATAAGAACAGCTTGATGCCTCTGAAAGGGAAATGTATTTACCACAATCATGCAAAATGGCAATACACTGAATCAAAACTCGCTCCCTTTTTCCCATGCCATGATATTTTTTCATAGCATCAAATATTTCTGAGGACAACTTATAAAGTGCCTTAAGATGAGGCTGATAGCTTCCGTAACGCTTTGCAATTGACCAGGCAGCTGAAATAATATCATTATCAAAATCATGGTTTACAGTAAGCCATTTTTTGTTGAAAGCATGATTAAATGCCATACCTTCACACACAGAAACACCAGGTGCATACACAATATCCGGGTTAAGTGTCTCTCCAAGAACTTTGTAAAGCATAACCACAGGCTCAATAAGATTTTCATTATCAAGATAAATATCATTGTCAGCTTCAAATGCTCTGATGAACTGCATATCAATCTTGTTTAGAAAATCCATGTAATCTTTACTTTTTATTTTTTTAGATGAAAAACCTGAGAGACGTTCAGCAATAGAACTTACCTGAACGCCAAGCAAAATCATATATTTAGGCTCAATGTCCCTAAGAAACATTGTCTTAAATACCTCAAGCTCCTTGTACATCATCTCGTATGTCTGCTCAAAATAATTGCCAGCAGTCTTACCAAGCTTTTTAAGATTCTCGCTAATTGAAACTGTACCCAATGAAAGATGCTGGGTAGTGATTATTTTGCCTTTGGCAAAAAGAGTGATTTGAAGTGATACGCCACCGATATCAATAAGTACAGCGCTTTCGTTAATAAGCTCATCAAAATCGTCTGTAGATGCTACAGCCTGATAGCCTAAAAAGCGCTGTTCAGAATTTGAAAGAACTGAAACAGAAAGACCGGTGTTGACCTTAATCTGTTCCAGCACAATTAATGCATTACTGGCAAGCTTTATATTAGGACCTGCAACCACTGAATAACTATCAACCTTATATCCTTCCATGGTGCGCTTCATATCATTTAAGACGCGACAAAGCTTTGAGACTGTGTCCGGCAGAATACTACCGTTATTCATAACGTCTTTGATAATATCAGATTGAATCTTAAGAGTATCAATTGTCTTAACACCCTTTTGCTTTCCGATTTCAAAGACCTTCATGGTAGTCTCGTAAGATCCAATATAAATGCTCGCAAATAATTTCATACTATTCCCCCATTTAATAGTTACCTAAAACTCTAAGACTTACACACTCCTCCGCTAGACCTGTTAAGGCATTTCTCACTGCCTCGTCATCTAGATTTCCATCAATATCGATAAAGAATCTGTATTGCCAATTAACCCCCTTAATTGGTCTTGATTCAATTCGATTCATATTGATTCCGTTAAACATAAGGTTTGACAGAATCCTATATAGACTTCCCGGTTCATGGGATATCTCTAAGCACAAGCTGATTTGATTTGCACTCTCTTTATATTTCTTATCCTTTGAAACGATAATAAAACGTGTCTCGTTATTTTTATCATCCTGAATGCTTTCTTCTAAGATATCTAAATCATAAAGCTTTGCATTGTAAGTGCTACCGATAGCAGCTTGTGTAATATCATTATCATCGTGAATCTTTTGAGCACTCATTGCTGTGTTACGTAGATTCTTAACATCCCATTCAATGTGATTGTTACGAATGTAATTTTCACACTGTGCAATAGCCTTTGGATGAGAGTAAACTGTCTTTATATCTTCTATTTTTGCTCCTTTAACACCAAGCAGGGCATGATCAACTTTAATGATTTGCTCACCAATAATCACAACATTGTATTCTGATAGCAAATCAAAATTTTCTTCGATAGATCCAGCAAGACTGTTTTCAATTGGAAGCACTGCGTAATCAGCCTCACCTGAGCTAATGGCATCCATGGCATCTCGCCATAAATCTACATGAAAATTAGATTTCATAGATTCACCGAAGAAGGCTCTCATAGCAAGCTCTGAATATGCTCCCTGCACGCCCTGGAAACAAACAACTGCATTAGAAAAATCAAATTTATCTACCTTGGTAAAACCGGTTTTAAATTCAACACCCTTGTCCCTTAAGATAGCAAACTGCTTTTTTCTACTGATTGACATTATCTGAGTGTAAAGCTCTCTAACTGCCATTTGGCTAAAGATATCATCATCGTCAACATATGATGAAAGCTTAACAAGCTTAGCATCTTCTCTTTCTTTATCATACACACCCTTGCCGTTGGCGATTTTGTAATCAGCCACCTGGCATGCAAGCTCCATTCTCTTAGTGAACAGATTAAGTATGTCCTTGTCGATAACATCAATTTCGTCCCTAATTTCCAGTAAATCTCTCATATTCCTCCTATTTGACTTCAAGTATTGGCGGATCAAATACTCCTATCTCTGTGCTGCCGTTGATTATGTGAAAAGTGGTGCCAGATAAGTAATCTGCAAAATAAACGTACCTGCTGGTGACGTTAATGTTGTTGTACTGACCTTCCGCTAGTAGTACTTCTGCACCTGTTATTAAATCTACCCGGTACAATCCTTCAGGATTGCCCTTGAGAGATTGATAATACAAATAGTTACCTGAAATATTGTAGCTTTGAGCTCCAAATGCTGTGATGCCCTTTTTGTTATCCCCAGACATAGTACTAGTGTATACTCGATGATGGTCATCAAGGCTAATATAGTACATTGTGTCTTTATCAATGATAGGCATCCACAAATTTTCCTCTGACACAAAACCTGTATCTTTTGTGTCTAGATTAAGTTTATGAAGATTATGATCCTTTTCAACTCCAGCAAAATATAGCTTTTCCCCTACCATACATCTAGGATCGATTGCAGACTTAGAAAGCTGCTCACGCTCCTCGCCATCAGTAGAAACCATATATAAAGTGGTAGCTTCATCAGGATCATAACGTAAATAGACAACTCTATTGCCGGCTAGGGCAGCGGCATTACAGTTTTCACTGTCAAGTATTATTACCTTGCGGTTTTTCCTGGTCATTCTACACAAACTTTCAGTGTTAACATCCAATACAAAATTGGCATTATCTTTATTGTTGTTACGACTGTAATAAAGATAATGAGAATCTGCATTAATAAAGTAAACACTGTCGTTTGCAACCTTTTCAATATCAGTTTCGTCAGGATTCATTTTGTAAATCCTATCGAAATCATTAGGGTTCGCGAAATAAACTACACCATCATATTCGCAGAACAGACCATTCCCATAAAGATTACCTATGGTGTTACCGTTAGTGCCTGGCTCGTTGAGATATGTAACTGTATTGATGTACTTGTAGTAAGCAAGACCAGCAATAATCCCCAAAGCCACAACTGCAATAATAATACCTTTTAATACCTTCATGTAACTGCCCTCCCCAATTAAATATTAAAGAAATCAGATAGTGAAAGCTGATTAGATTTTGGTAAATCCTTGATTATACCAAGCTCTATCATTTTATCTAGTATTGTCTGAGAAACCTTTCCTCTGTCTCTTATTTCATCCTGTGATAAGAACTTACCCTGAGAAGCGGCAATCTGCAACTGCTCCGCAGCCTTATCACCCATTCCTGAAATAACATTGAATGGAGGTAAAAGCTTTCCATCTACTATTTTAAAGTATCTTGAGTCAGATTGGTATAGGTCCATTGGTAAAAATTCAAATCCACGGGCATACATTTCCTGGCAAAGTCGCAGGGCAATCAAAATATCTTTATCAGTAGCTGATAAATCCGGCTGAGACTTGTAGTACTTAATCTCTTTCTCACATCTAGCTTTACCAAGACAGCACTTCTCATAATCAAAACCACCTGCTCTGATTGAGAAAAAGGCTGCGTAATACGCAAGTGGATAATTTATCTTACAATAAGCAACACGCCAAGCCATCATAACATAGGCAGCAGCATGAGCCTTAGGGAACATGTACTTAATCTTTTCGCATGAACCAATGTACCACTCTGGCACACCATGGTCGAGCATATCCTGCTTGTATTGTGGCCATTCATCACACTTACCTTTGGCTACAACACCCTTACGAACACGTTCCATAATTGTGAATGATTCAGCAGGATCAAGTCCCTTATGAATAAGATAAACCATGATATCATCACGAGTACAAATTGCTGTGGTGATAGTGGCAATTCCATTTAAAATCAAATCCTGAGCATTGCCCAGCCATACATCAGTACCGTGGGCTAGACCGGCGATTCGAACCAAATCAGTAAAGTATTGAGGCTTGGCCTCAACAAGCATCTGCATGGCGAAATCAGTACCAAACTCAGGGATACCAAGGGTACCTAGTGGTGTTCCCATAATATCATCTGGTGTAATTCCAAGGGCTTCAGTACTTTGGAATAAAGACATAACCCCCTTATCATCAAGAGGAATCTTGGTCGCGTCTATTCCAGTCAAATCCTCCAGGCGCTTGATCATGGTAGGATCCAAGTGTCCTAAAATATCAAGCTTAAGAAGGTTGGCATCGATTTTATGGTAATCGAAATGGGTGGTAACAATATCAGTGTCCTTATTAGCTGGATGCTGAACAGGCGTAAATGAATAAATATCTTCTCCATTTGGAAGAACTACTACACCACCCGGATGCTGACCTGTAGTAGACTTAACACCTTCAACGCCCTTGGCAAGACGTTCATTTTCAGCACGACGTTTTCTGATATCACGCTTATCAAAGTATTTTAAAACGTAACCAACCGCGTTCTTATCAGCAAGTGTAGAAACTGTTCCCGCTTTAAAGGTTTGGCCATCACCGAAAATAACTTCTGTATATTTATGAGCCTTAGACTGATATTCGTTCGAGAAGTTAAGATCGATATCAGGCTCCTTATCACCCTTAAATCCAAGGAATGTTTCGAATGGAATATCAAATCCATCTTTTGCAAGAGGCTTACCGCATTTAGGACAAATCTTATCTGGCATATCCACACCAGAAAGTCCCATATCGATTGTCTCTTTAACCTCTGGTCCATCAAAATCTACATAGAAGCAATTAGGACATCTATAATGAGGAGGAAGTGGATTAACCTCTGTGATTCCGGCCATTGTGGCGGCAAAAGATGAACCTACGGAACCACGGGAACCAACTAGATAACCATCCTCGTTTGATTTCCAAACCAGCTTCTGAGCAATGATATACATAACGGAATATCCGTTACCGATGATAGAATTAAGCTCTCGCTCCAGGCGGGCTGATACTATCTCTGGAAGCTCCGGTCCATAAACCTCATGGGCTCTGGTTTCGCAAATACGTCGTAAATCTTCCTCTGAGTTTTCAATAACTGGTGGACATTTATCTGGTCTAACTGGATGAATACGTTCCACCATGTCGGCGATTTTATTTGTATTTTCGATAACAACCTCATGAGCCTTGGCAAGTCCAAGATATGCAAACTCCTCAAGCATTTCATCTGTCGTATGTAGATAAAGTGGTGCCTGCTGATCCGCATCATCAAAGCCCTTATTTGCCATGATAATTCTTCGATATACTTCATCCTCAGGATCAAGGAAGTGGACGTCGCAGGTAGCAACAACAGGCTTATTTAACTCGTCGCCAAGAGCAACAATCTGTTTGTTAATCTCCTGCAAATCCTTCTCAGAATTAATGTGTTCATACTGACTCTTCTCAGAACGAATCATGAACTCATTATTTCCAACTGGCTGAATTTCAAGATAATCATAGAAATTAGCGATACGCATAATCTCTGATTCATCTCTACCATCAACAATAGCACTGTAAAGCTCTCCAGCTTCACAGGCAGAACCAATAATCAGACCTTCTCGACATTCCTCAAGCAAGCTCTTAGGAACTCTAGGATGTCTAGAGAAATAATACAGATGCGACTCAGACACAAGTCTGTAAAGGTTGATACGACCCAAATCGTTCTTCGCAAGTACGATACAGTGATTGCTTCGCATCTTCTTAATCTGCTCACGCCCCGGCTTGCTATGTGCATTAAGCTCAGTAAGGTTAAATATTTTTTCTGCCTCAAGCTTAACAATAAACTTTTCAAAAATCTTTGATGTAACTTCAGCATCATCTACAGCTCTATGGTGATGCTCATTTACTAGATTCTCAGCTTTACAAACTGCATCCAAATTGAATCTAGCCATATTAGGATGCAAGTAACGAGCCATCTCCATTGTATCCACATGAGTATAATCGTACTCAAGACCAAGCTGCTTACAGTTGTATCTAATAAAACTTGTATCAAAGCTGGCATTATGTGCAACAAGAACGGTGCCCTTACAAAACTCCATGAACTTAGGAAGAATAACATCGATTGTTGGCGCGCTTTCTACCATCTCATCCTTGATAGAAGTCAATTCGGTTATACGATATGGAATTGGAACCTCTGGGTTAACAAACTCAGAAAATCTATCAACCACTTCTCCATTTACAATCTTAACGGCACCAATTTCGATAATTTTGCAGGTACGAGGATTGAAGCCTGTAGTCTCTATATCAAATACTACGAACTCGCTACGCAATGATTGTCCTCTATCGTTTGTAACAATTTCTTTTGTATCGTCAACAAGATAAATCTCACAACCATAGATAACCTTAAAGTCGCCTAAGCCCTTCATATGATCCGCATCACAGAACGCCTGAACAACACCATGGTCTGTAATAGCAAGAGCCTTATGACCCCAGGCCTTGGCACGGCTGATGATAGATGTAATATCTGACACACCATCGAAATCCGACATCTTTGTATGACAGTGCAATTCAACACGCTTCTCAACTGCAGTATCCTGTCTGGTTACTCTGAAGTCACGTATCTTCATAATCGAATTGATACGACCTACAGTAAGCTCTTTAGAATACATATCCTCATCTAGCTTACCTGAAATCTTATAGAACTCCCCTACCTTAAGAGCCTTTTCAAGCTCTCGTCCCTGGTCTGCATCACTAAAGAAGAACTTAATATTGATAGAATCTGTGAAATCGGTCATGGAACCTGTACCGAAATAGCCACCCTTCTTTGTCTCTCTAAACTCAAGGGCAACAATCTGGCCACGTATAATGATTGGTCCAAGCTGCTCACCATTGATATCCTCCATAGGAAGAGCATTTTCAAGGATTTCATTACCCATGATAACATCAGGGTCTTCTGATTTAGTAAGAGGCTTAATAACCTTCTTCTCTGGCTCTTCCTCCGCCTGTTCCTTATCATCAGATTTTTCTTCAGCCTTTTCTTCAGCTGCAGCTGTACGCATATTAATAGATTTGATTCGTTCTTCGATTTCGCGCTCTGCGTTAGCAAGATATTTACTTTTTACAGGCTCTTTATACTCAACATCTATCTTGAGATTCTGATGACATCTTGTACAAAGAATGGAATGCAAAATATCTACAAGCTCATGCTCAGATTCATGGCCGATAATGGTATCCTCCAAAGTGATTCTAATATGGCCATCCTCTGTAACATCAACATCTGCTTTTTTATATATGTTAAAAAGAAGAGCACTAATATTTTCCAGCTCCTCTAAAATACTATCATTATATGATTGCAACAAATTTGATGGGGTATATTGACTAGATAAATCAAAGTCTTCCAAAATACGAATAGTTACTCCATTATTTGGAAAAAATTGACTTTTAATTGATTTTTCCAAGTGCCAAATTCGGCGCTTAGGAATCAATGTATTAAAAGTAACGTATATACGAATATCATCTTTGCTACGGCCTGTACTAACCTTAGTTACTGTGGCGTCACTAAGTGCTGTTTCTAGGTCGTTGCCAGCCTGCATATTCGGAAACACATCATAAAAGCTCATCTGATCCATAAAACACTATCTCCGAACCTAAGTCCGCTAGTTACGTAAACAAGCCTTAATGTTCTACGCTCATCAACACGATTCGCTTTAGAACACAAAGAGCTTGTTTACTACTAGCTCACTAAATTATCAAATAACATTTCCTACTATGTTATTAACCTCGCGGCCACGAAATGAGTTCCTGTCTCAAGGCGTCTAACAACTCCCCTTCAGGCATTTTACGAACAACTTCGCCATGCTTAATGAGAAGACCTTCGCCTATTCCGCCAGCCACACCAAGATCGGCTTCTTTTGCCTCTCCTGGTCCATTAACTACGCAGCCCATAACGGCTACTTTAATATTTAAATCTGAGAATTCTTCAACAAGATTCTCAACCTTATTAGCAAGGCCAATCAAATCGATTTGTGTTCTACCACAAGTAGGGCAAGATACAACTTCTATTCCGCCCTTTCTAAGTCCAAGTGTTCTAAGAATAAGCTTAGCTGTCTTGATTTCCTCAATAGGGTCACCTGTAAGAGAAACACGAATTGTATCACCAATACCTTGAGATAAAATCAAAGAAAGACCACATGCACTCTTAATATTACCAGCCTTTACTGTTCCAGCTTCAGTGATACCAACATGAAGTGGATGTGTTGTCTTGTCAGCAATAATCTCGTGTGCCTTAACACACATCATAACATCTGATGACTTAATGCTAATAACAAGATTATCGTAGCCTAGACGCTCAATAATGGCTACTTTATCAAGGGCAGATTCAACCAATCCCTCAGCTGTAACTCCACCATATTTTTCTACAAGGTTCTTCTCTAATGAACCTGAGTTAACTCCAACACGAATTGGAATATTTTTTGCCTTAGCAGCGTCAACAACAGCCTTGATTCTATCTTCACTGCCGATATTACCAGGGTTGATACGAATCTTATCTGCGCCATTTTCGATAGCTGCGATAGCTAATCTATAATCAAAATGTATATCTGCAACAAGCGGGATGTTAATCTGTTCTTTAATCTTTGATAAAGCCTTAGCTGCATCCATATCAGGAACTGCACATCTGATGATATCGCAGCCAGCTGCTTCAAGTGCCTTAATCTGTGCCACTGTAGCCGCAACATCCTGAGTCTTTGTATTTGTCATAGATTGGATAAGAATAGGATTATCTCCACCGATTACTCTATTTCCTATTTTAACTTCTGTAGTTTTCATATATACTCCTCTAGAATAACTTAACAATATCATTGTACATAACAACAACCATTAAGAGCATAAGCAATCCAAATCCAACTAGATTGATTCCATTTTCAATCTCTGGCTTCATCTTCTTTCCTCTGATTGCCTCAAAAATAATGAGCACAATTCGTCCGCCATCAAGGGCTGGAAACGGAAGCAGATTCATCACACCAAGGTTTGCTGATAATAGTATCGCTATATTTAGAAGGTTTACAAAAATATAGAACACACCGCTAGGTGCTGCCTGATCATAAACATCTGAAATAACATTTACAACGCCAACCGGGCCAGACATTTCGTTAACAGATATCTCTCTAGTAAATAGCAATCTAATACTGCTTAAAGTAGAATAAATCTGGTATTTAATTTCGTAGCCAGAGTATTCTAAAACGCCAAATGGTGAAAGCTTTTTATACTCAGGTGTTTTTAATATACCAAGCATTTTTCTACCACTATCTTCTGAGTATGTAAGCTCTACGGTAGTTTTATGCTTTTCGCCATCACGCTTATAAACAATATCATAACTATCTTCCTTAGAATGAAGGAATGTATAAATGCTTATTTCGTTGTAAAAATGTACACGATAACCGTTGATACTAATGATTTCATCACCAGCCTGTAGGCCAGCCGCTTCTGCTCCGTAACCCTCTGTTACATCTGTGATCGTGGTGTCATTAACACCAACCGATGCGATATAAACAATAGACATCAAAAAGGCTAGAATAAAATTGAATAATGGCCCGCCAAAAACTATTTGGAATCTCTCCCACTTAGACTTTTTGTTGAAGGCTCTATCGCTATCACTATCCTCGTCTTCACCTTCCATAACACATGAACCGCCAAAAGGAAGAAGCTTCAAACAATATTTTGTTTCGCCTTTTCCCCAAGACAATACTGTAGGGCCAAGACCTAGAGTAAATTCATTAACCTTAACATCACATTTTTTTGCAAATAGAAAGTGCCCAAGCTCATGAAAAATGATTATAAAGCTGAATATTAAAATAGCAAGAATAATCTTCAAATCTACCACCTGCTCTCGATAAACTCATAGGTAAGCTTTTCTGTCTCAAGAACCTGATCTATTGTAGGATTTTCAATGAAGTCTACATTAATCATAGCCTCTGATACAATTTCTGGAATCTCTATGAATTTAATCTTATTCTTTAAGAACTTAGCAACTGCTCGTTCATTTGCAGCATTAAATACTGTAGGCACATTTCCGCCTGCATCCATTGCATCATAAGCAAGTGAAAGACCATAGAATGTCTCTAAATCAGGCTTCTCAAATGTGAGTGTACCAACCTTAAATAAATCAAGAGGCTCTGCATAAAGAGTCTTACGATTTGGATAGAATAAAGCGTAAAGAATTGGAAGACGCATATCTGGTGTTCCCATTTGACCTATAACTGCTCCATCCATAAATTCAACAGCTGAATGCAAGATGCTCTGTGGATGCACAACAACCTCAACCTGGTTAAGATTTACATCAAATAACCACTTAGCCTCCATAACCTCAAGGCCTTTATTTATCATTGTAGCTGAATCGATTGTAATTTTAGCTCCCATAGACCAGTTAGGATGCTTGAGGGCATCTTCAAGCTTAACATTTTCAAGGTCCTCAAGAGTTTTGCCTCTAAATGGACCACCAGAAGCTGTAAGAAGAATCTTGGAAATCTTGTTGTGACGTTCTCCATTAAGTGACTGAAAAATCGCACTATGCTCGCTATCTACTGGAAGAATAGATACACCCTTTTCTTTAGCTAAAGGCATAATGATGTGCCCAGCAGTAACAAGTGTCTCCTTATTTGCTAGGGCAATTGTCTTACCAGCATTGATTGCAGCGATTGTAGGCTGAACACCAATCATTCCAACTACAGCAGTAACAACTGTATCTGCCTTATCGTATGTAGCTACAGCAATAAGACCTTCCATACCATAGCTAATAGTAATATCCATGTCACCAAGTCTAGTCCTTAAATCTGAAGCTAACTCAGCAGTACCTACCGAAACAAGACTAGGCTTATATTTTCTTACCTGCTTTTCAAATAAATCTATATTTCTACCACATGACATTGCAACAACCTGTAAATCATCAGGATTCTGAGAAACAATATCAAGTGTCTGTGTTCCGATTGAACCTGTGGAACCAAGAATAGATAATCTCTGTGCCATAATAAACCTCAATTAAACATAAAAATAATAAGCTAAAAAGTAAATGATTGGTGCAGTAATAATCACGCTATCAAATCTGTCTAGTACTCCACCATGTCCAGGAATAAGCTTACCGTAATCTTTGATTTCAAAATTACGCTTGATTGCTGATGCAGCCAAATCACCCACCATAGAAATAAGGGCCCCCACGCCTGAAATAAGAACAAGTGGAAGTATAACAAAATCATCCATATGGAATGCTTTTGAAATAACAACACAGTATAATCCTGTGAGAAGCATCGCTCCAACAACACCGCCTACTGCCCCTTCGATAGATTTCTTAGGAGAAAGAATAGGTGCCATCTTATGCTTTCCGAAGAGAACACCTACACAATATGCTGCTGTGTCGCATCCCCATGAACAAAGGAAAATTAGCCATACTATAAACTGGCCGCCTTCAAGCATTCTAGTCTGATAAAGAAATGCAAGCATTACACCAACGTAAAACAATCCGAAAAATGTAGCCATAATCTGATGACTGTGATACTTTGGATAGCCAAATACAAATACTGTAAGTAACAGGATTAAGAAAGCAAGAAGAATAGCCATATTATCCTGACAGAACTTGAATTTTAAATCCAAGTAATAGGCAATGCAGCCTAAATATCCTAAAATACCTGGCATCTTTTTCTCTACGTTAAACACTTTGTATAATTCATACATTCCAATAAGGGAAAGCACAAGCATCACTGCTAAAAGCAAATCTCCACCTGTGATTATGAATAATAACGAAAGGGCAACAAGTATTATTCCACTTACTAATCTAGTAATAAACATAATAAAACCTTTCTAAATTCCACCAAAACGGCGGTTTCTCTTATCATACTCTTCTACAGCTTTTTTCAATTCCTCAGGAGTGAATTCTGGCCAAGGAACTGGTGTGAAGTAAAACTCGGCATAAGCAAGCTGCCACAATAAATAGTTTGATAATCTCTGCTCACCAGATGTCCTAATCATAAAATCAGGATCTGGTATGTCCTTTGTATCAAGATAGCTTGAGAATAATGCTTCATCAATACTATCAACTTCAAGATTACCATCCTTAACATCCTCAGCAACCTTTTTGACTGCTCTAGTCATTTCATCGCGACTACCGTAATTAATTGCGATAGTGAGTGTAAGTCCAGTAAATTGTGATGAGTATTCTGTAAGCTCATCAATAGCCTTTCTCAGCTTATCATCAAGCTTTGATAAATCTCCGATAAATCTAACCTTAAGATTATCTTTTTTAGCAGTCTTCATACATGTCTTAATGTATTCCCCTAAAAGCTTCATCAAAGCCTTAACTTCATCTGCAGGTCTAGACCAGTTTTCTGTGGAAAACGCATACATAGTGACATACTTTACACCTAACTCATTGGCTGCACGACAAATAGTCTCAACATTTTTTGCACCAACAGTATGTCCATATGTACGAGGCATTCCTTTAGATTTGGCCCATCTGCCATTTCCATCTAAAATAATAGCAATATGCTCAGGTACGTTCATATAGCCTCCTTGCTTCTAAGGAATCCACGAAAATGATTCCTTCATATATGAAAAAGGGCACAAGTTATGTGCCCTTAAAAAGATTAAAATTATACAGTCATAATCTCTTTTGTCTTAGCCTCAACAGCCTTATCTACCTCTGCGACGAATTTATCTGTCATCTTTTGGCACTTATCTTCGAGGTCTTTTATCTCATCCTCAGATACACCCTCGTCCTTAGAGTGCTTCTTTAATGAATCAATCGCATCTCTTCTGATATTTCTAATAGCTACCTTAGCTTCTTCGCCGTGCTTCTTAACATCCTTTGCGATTTCCTTACGACGCTCTTCTGTAAGCTCAGGAAATACAAGACGAATAAGCTTGCCATCGTTTGTAGGATTAATACCTATATCAGACATGTTAATAGCCTTTTCGATTTCCTTAACAAGAGAAGGCTCCCAAGGCTGAATCTGAATCAATCTAGGCTCTGGAACTGAAATATTTGCTACCTGCTGAAGTGGAGTTGGTGCTCCGTAATAATCAACTGTAATCTTATCTAAGATATGTGGATTAGCTCTTCCTGCACGGATTGTAGCAAATTCGCTCTCAAGATTATTATAGCTCTTTGTCATTTTTTCTTCATAGATTGAAAGTATATTATCCATTAATCCTCCTTATACAGTAACTACTGTACCATTAAATTTGCCAGATATAGCTTTTACTATAGAATTCTCTTCATTAAGAGAGAATACATACATAGGTATTTTCTGCTCCATAGCAATAACAGAAGCTGTCAT
Organism: Pseudobutyrivibrio sp. MD2005; assembly: GCF_000621865.1. Lineage (GTDB taxonomy): Bacteria > Bacillota > Clostridia > Lachnospirales > Lachnospiraceae > Pseudobutyrivibrio. The sequence continues at coordinate 75,653 of NZ_KK211360.1, read as the reverse complement.
ATCTACTACTTGAAGCTTCTTAGCGATAACTTCTTCGATACTAACTTCGTCATATCTCTTAGCGTCAGGATTCTTGCCTGGGTCGCTATCATAAACACCATCAATAGATTTAGCAAGTAAAATTACATCAGCTTCGATTTCTACTGCACGTAATACTGTTGCTGTATCTGTTGAAAAATATGGATGACCTGTTCCGCCGGCAAAGAATACAACCATGCCTCTAGCGAAGTATTTGTTTGCTCTGTCTTTTGAATAAAGCTTTGAACAGTTGCCACACTCAAATGGAGTAAGAACAGATGTCTTCATACCTGCTGTTCTGAAAATCTCAGAAACATAGATACAATTCATTACTGTAGCTAACATTCCAATCTGGTCAGCCTTTGTACGGTCGATATTCTCTGAAGAACGACCTCTCCAGAAATTGCCACCACCAATAACAACGCCAACCTGAACTCCATCATCAACAAGCTGTTTAACCTGTTTAGCCACCATCATACAAGTGCTCTCGTCAAAACCAAAACCCTTATCCCCTGATAGTGCTTCTCCACTAAGCTTAAGTAATACTCTCTTCATTCTTTAGTAATCCTTTTTATTAAATATTAAATACGCTGTTAACATCTACGTCTGCATAGCTCTGTGAGCAGAAACCTTCGATAACAGCACCATTGTTAATCTGTACTGAACGAGACTTGATATTTCCCATAACAACTGCAGATGTATCTACAACTACAGGACCATTAACATCGATATCACCCTTTACAGCACCAGCGATTACAGCTGATGTAGCTGTGATGTTACCAATGATTACTGAACCAACGCCAACCTTAGCTGTTCCAGATGTAACAACCTCTCCTTCAATCTTAGCAGCATCTGCAAAGAATTCAGAAGACTGTGAATTACCGTTAACCTTTCCAGTTACAACAAGCTTTCCGTTACAAGCTACATCACCAATGATTTCACCCTGTACCTCAACTGAACCGATAGATTCAATATTACCTGTAACCTTCATTCCAGCAGTAATTACTGCGTTCTCATCTGAAGCTGCCTGTGTTCTGCTAGCCTCAGCAACATTTCCCATAACATCCATTGTCTTTGGTGCCTCCATTTTTGTTTCTTTTTGTGTCTCAAAGAATGATTTCTTTTCTACTTTCTGCTCTACAGCAGCAGCTGCTGGTGCCTCCACCTTAGGCTCAGCAGGAGTGTCAACTTTCTTAGTAACCTGCTCTAATAAGCCATCAAGCTTATTAAGTTCTGACTCAACATCAATATCTCCGTCAAGAGTGTTAACCATAACCTCTTCAGTAGGAGTCTCTTCAACCCCAGCCATTTCATCTAAAGCGTCATTAAAATCCTCTTTAAAATCCTTAAAAAAGCCCATCATTATTCCTCCAGTTTATTTATTGAACAACATTCACATGGTGTATAACTGTTGTTTCATCCGTAATAGGTAATATCATCGCTCCTTGTGCTTGAAGCGCCTCAATAAGGCCTGGTAAGGCCTCAACTGTTGCTCCTTTATCAGAAGCATCGTGTAATAATACTACAGACGTCTTGTATTTTACCACATCCGTCATAACATTATCAATAAGCTGTTCAGATGTGTATGCCTGAGATGTAGCGTCCCCAGAAACTACATTCCAATCATAGTATTGCACGCCCTGCTCATTAAGATAATTTATGAATACTGACTTTCCAACTTTGCCAACATTTGTAGAGCTTCCGCCTGGAAATCGGTATAGTTTTGAATCAACCCCAGTATAATCCAAAATCATTTCGTGGATTTTATTATAGTCCGTGATAAACGCCTCTTCTGAACTATAAATATCCTTATAGGCATGACTATAAGAATGCATACCTATAGTGTGGCCTTCGTCAACTATGCGCTTGTACTGTTCAGCATAGTCTTCCTTACCATCACCTACCACAAAGAAAGTAGCTTTAACATTGTAATCATCCAAGATATCTAAAATCGCATCAGTGTTATCGCTAGGGCCATCATCAAAAGTCAAATAAACCTTTGGTATATCTCCCTCCTGTGCCTCATTATCGATATCCTCTACCTTGTAGACCCCGTCCAAATAGCTATCGTCTATCATTTCAACATTATCTGCAACATCTGTAGCCGTATAGATTTGCTTTGATAATGCATTAATCTGTCTCTGCAATGAGAATACTTCATAAACCAAAAATCCCATAACAGTGATAGTGATTAACATAAATGCTAAAACCGTAGTAACAATGAATTTCTTCATTCTGGCTACACGCTTACGCTTAGCTCTCTGTCTCTCAAGTCCTTCGTTTGAACCTTCCACAATATATCCTCCCCAAATACGAATTCTTATATATTTTATCACATCAGAATTACAAGATAAAGGGCAAAAAAATAAAGGGCCTACAAAATGTAGACCCTTTAGAATACTGAATAATTTACCTACGCGGGTAAGTCGCCGACATTATAATTCACCTACGCGGGTAAGTCGCCGACATTTAAGCTCTGCTCTTAATTAAAGCTGAGCAGCAACCTCAGCTGCGAAATCCTCGTTCTTCTTCTCAAGACCTTCACCAGTCTCAAAACGAACGAATCTCTTAACTGAAAGCTCTGAACCTGTTTCCTTAGAAACCTGCTCTAAGTACTTAGCAACTGACTGCTTTCCATCCTCAGCCTTAACATAAACCTGATCAAGTAAGCAGATCTCCTTAAGCTCCTTAGATACACGACCTTCGATCATGCCATTGATAACCTTCTCAGGCTTCTGTGACTCCTTAGGATCGTTCATGATCTGAGCAAGAAGGATTTCCTTCTCATGTGCGATGTAATCAGCTGATACTTCATCACGGCTAACATACTTAGGATTAAGAGCTGCAATCTGCATAGCAAGATTTGTAGCTGCTTCCTTAGCTGCATCGCTCTCTGCGCCAGCCATATCAACGATAACGCCGATACGTCCGCCACCGTGTGTGTATGATACTACGAAACCATCAGATGTAACCTTCTCAAAACGACGAAGAGAAAGCTTCTCACCGATTGTAGCAACCATTTCTACGTGTACATCATTAACTGTCTTAGATGAATCCTCTGCCCATGGCTGAGCTAATAACTCATCGATTGTCTTAACATCAGACTTAAGAATCTGGTTAGCTACCTTCTCTACGTAAGTCTGGAACTTCTCGTTCTTAGCAACGAAGTCAGTCTCTGAGTTAACCTCAAGAACAACTGCTGTATTGCCATCAACTACAACCTTGCAGATACCCTCTGCTGCGATACGAGATGCCTTCTTTTCAGCCTTAGCTGCACCATTCTTACGAAGAAGCTCGAAAGCTGCATCCATATCTCCATCGCACTCTGCGAGTGCCTTCTTACAATCCATCATACCTGCGCCAGACTGCTCGCGAAGGTCCTTTACCATTGCTGCTGTAATAGCTGCCATAATCTTATGCCTCCTGTTCTGCTTCTGCAGCTGCTGACTCCTCAGCAACCTCATTCATTTCACCCTGCTTTGCCTCGATAACAGCATCTGCCATCTTTGCAACGATAAGCTTAACTGCACGGATAGCATCATCGTTACCAGGGATTACATAATCAAGCTCATCTGGATCACAGTTTGTATCACAAACACCAACAAGTGGAATACCAAGTGCGTGTGCTTCCTGGATACAGATATGCTCCTTCTTAGGATCAATAACAAAAATAGCATCAGGAATACGCTTCATTTCCTTGATACCGCCAAGTACCTTTGTAAGCTTCTCCTGCTCTTTCTTAAGGCCTGTAACTTCCTTCTTTGGAAGAAGATCGAATGTACCATCAGCTTCCATCTTCTCGATTTCCTTAAGACGGTTGATTCTTGTCTGAACTGTCTTAAAGTTTGTGAGCATACCACCAAGCCATCTCTCGTTTACATAGAACATTCCGCAACGCTCTGCCTCTGTAGCGATAGCATCCTGAGCCTGCTTCTTTGTACCTACGAAAAGGATGTTACCACCCTGCTGTGCGATGTCAAAGATAACATCGTAAGCATCGTCTACCATACCTACAGACTTCTGAAGGTCGATAATGTGGATACCATTACGCTCTGTGTAGATGTAAGGAGCCATCTTAGGGTTCCATCTACGTGTCTGATGTCCAAAGTGAACACCTGCCTCAAGTAACTGCTTCATTGAAATAACACTCATTTTAATACCTCCTGGTTTGTTCTTCCGCGTGATTCTCCCTGACAAACACCCCGCCTACGATAGGTTAGGAACCAATGTCAGTCCTCACACGTGTATTTTCAACAGCTCTTAAAATTTACCATAAATTCCCGCAACATGCAACTATAAAATAAAACAGCCCCTCACCCACTACTCCAACATTTGCCCCGGCCCGCACACCTGACTTTGCCCCACCGGCCCCGTCGGCTGCTCTGCCTGGGTGCCAAGGTTGCATTGCAAGAATATTATGTTTTACATATATGCAAAGTCTCGCATCCTTATTAACATGTGTCTTTTGTAAGTCTGTACAATTTTGAAATAACGTTTTCAGTTGGCGGACACACTTACTAGATTAATTGTACTTCTTAGACTAAAGGGGACTTGGTTGATTTTGTAGTAAGCTTAGTAAAATAAAAGCAGTTTTTGCAATATATAGGCATGCGCTGCCACGGATGGCAGCGCAAGTGCGTAAGCGACACGACGTCGCATGGAGCACGGTGGCTATATATGCAAAAACTGCTTTGTGATTTTACTTAGCGAACGGAGTATGAAACCAAGTCCCCTTTAGTCTAAGAAGTACAGAAAAAATTCGGTGTCCGCCAGCTGTAAAACATATTTCAAAATGGTTCATTCTTCAAAAGACACATGTGTGATGCTCGCTTTTTGCATATTGTAAAACTATAATATTCGCAAAATTGCAACCTTGGCACCCAGGCAGAGCAGCCGACGGGGCCGGTGGGGCCTTATAAATTAAGTGGGCCGGGGCAATAGAAAACAGCCCTATGAGGGGCTGTTTATTCGGTAGGCGGTGTTGTGGTGCGGGCATCTTTGTTAACGAGAAGAGCTACGATGTCATCGTAGGTGCTGCCTTCTTTAATATAGAAGGTTCCCGCCTGGATGCGGTCGTCTACTTTTATGCTGTTCATGTATTTGTTGAAGGATTCAGACGAGTCGACGAGGCCTGCACGATACAGGTGGTAAGCTACTGTATCGGATGATTCGCCACCGTGAACTGAGAACGGAATGTAGGTTACGGTGGTTTCGTCAGAGTCGTCATTTGCTTCAACTTCCTTGGCTTCGTCACTCTCAAGAACTTCGGCAACTTCGCCAGTAACTTCTGATTCAGCGGCTTCATCTTCAGATTCATCCTGTGATTCGGTAGGTTCTTCGGAAGCATCGGTCTCTTCTTCAGATGTGTCGTCTTCCTCAGTATCTTCTGGCATTACCATACCAAGGGCTTCAGCCCTTGCAATGATTTCCTGTTCGGTAAGGTCTCTTTTACCTAGATTATCTTTGCCAAAGTGAAAACTGATGGCAAGAAGTAAGGTGGCAAAAAGGATTCCTACGCCTATTCCTCTAAGGTAGTATTTTAGTCTCATTTATTTGCCCTCCTGATATAATCCAAGGACAAATTTAACTTCGCCTAAACCTCGGCCAAGCTTTTTGGCAATCTCAACCTCTGTAAGACCTTCATCGTGAAGTGTGAGGATTTCCATGTTGTCGTTTTGACTGTTCTTTGGTGTCTCATCAGCAAACTTTTCTGCAAGAGCCTCTGTGAAAGAGACAGGCTCAGGAGCAGGTGCTTCAGCTAGCTTTGCTTTTTCCTCTTCGAGTTTGGCTCGTTCAGCATCTATTTCTATTTCTTTATCTCGCAGCAAATCCATTTTCTTGGCGATAGATGAATTTAAGGCTGTGAGGGTGTCCTCGATTTCGGTGAGTTGCTTTGTCATATCAAGTGTATCCTGCTGCTTTTCGTTGAGCATGGAATACATGAAGGTGATTTCCTTATGTGACTTGTCAACGGATTCAAGTACAGTGTCGGAATACTCGGAAATCTGCATGATTTTTTCATTGGTTTCCTTGTCTGTCTTTCTGTCTAGCTCTTCCATTGCTTCATCGATTGTGCCAGAAAGCTTGTCTTCCATTTCCACCTTGGCGTCTGCCATCTTGTCTTTTATTATTTCTTCGATTTGCTCCTTGGTTAGCTTTTGAAGATTCTCTCTGTCCTTTTGTGAAAGTCTTTCAGACACAAAAAAACTCCCAATACAAAAGGCTAAGCCAATGATTAGGAGCGCTATTTCTAGTACTGTCATTCTAGTCCCCCTTGTTAAACTCGCATATCGAAAGATGGTTGTGGTTTTTCTTTTACTGAACCGTCACCTTCCAACTGCTGACCTTTTTTTTCTTTAGGAGGTTTACGTTTTTTATTGCCTTCATACCCTTTACCATTGCCCTCTCTATCAAGATTGTTCTCAGCATGCTTGGCATTATAGGTGTCATTTACCTGATGTGCCTGCTGCTCTTGATGCTTCTCAACAGCGCTGGTAAGCGCTTCCTGTTGAAGCATGGGCTTTTGGTCTTCATTAGCCTTTGTATGGCTAATTTCATTGGTATTTTGAATCATCCCGTTAAAATTAATTGGACTAATTGACATAACATTCCCTCCCTAATGGAATACCATACAATTAAAATATTACCAAATCTTTATTGAGTTAGAATTCCCATATATTCACCAAGTGATCCTCTCATCTTTTGTAGTGCTTTGGTGTGAAGCTGAGATACTCGTGACTCTGATACTTCCAGCGCTGCACTTATTTCTTTAAGTGTCATATCTTCATAGTAGTATAAAAGGACAACTTGTTTTTCTTTTTCTGTAAGTTGATCTAATGCATCTTTTAGTTTTGCAGAAAGCTCCTGCTTAGAAATATTATCCTCTGGCTGAATGAAATGTGAATTGTTTTCAGCCTCCATAACAGGCTCATTTCCTGCTTCTACGAACTCGTTTAATGATACAACATTTGTAACATTAAGCTGCGATTGCCATTTTAAAAATTCATCAGAAGAAATGTTTAACTCAGATGCGATTTCCTCGTCAGAGGCACTGTGCCCGGTGCGAGCTTCCACTGTTTTGATGGCATCATCAATCATCCTCTGTCTCTGTCTAATAGTACGAGGAATCCAGTCCATCTTTCTAATCTGGTCTAAAATAGAGCCTCTGATACGTAGACTTGCATAAGTTTCGAATTTAACATCCTTTGCTAAATCAAACTTGTCTATCGCATCAATAAGACCAAAAATTCCATAGCTGCATAAATCTTCGTACTCAACTGTGTTACCAAGATACATACAAAGACGTCCAGCAACTATCTTTACAAGTGGCGCATATTCAAGAATTAATTGTTCTCTAAGCTCAGGAGAAGGATTAACCTTATACTTGTCCCAAAGCTTTTCTCTGTCACCTGCCTTCATTTATGCCCCCTTAAAGTAGTAATCAGATATATTTAGCCTTCCTCTGATTCTTCTGAATATTCATCGGCTGTAGTCACATTTTCCTGCGACTCTTCCAAGCCTTGTCCTTCTGGAACAACTGAATCCATTTCCTCATCAAGAGGAACAGCTGGTTCCAGAGTTTTAAAAGAATAATCTAATATCATTTTGATGATGGTTCCCATCACCAAAAAAATCAATACTACAACAAGTAAGCGGCTGACAAATACAGAAAACTCTACCCTCTGAATAATTGATACGACGCATGATAACAGTGCTGCCGATAATGTAATTATTACAGGTACGGGTTTAGTATTCATGCTTTTTGACCTCTTACATACATTTTAAATAATCTTGAGCGGTTTGCCAACTGATTTTATATAGTATTCACCAGTTTCACTATATATTTCTACAGTACGACCATAATTAAGACCACAATCCTCTGAAACCAGCCTTACCCCAAGCTGTTTCAATTTTGCTCGAGAAGCCTCCGCATTTCTTTGGCCTACATTTATACCTGCAGCCGAAGCGCCAGGCATCTCGAACATTTTAGCTCCACCGGCAATCTTAGCAACAAGACGTGTCTTGCTTGCTCCAGCTTTAATCATATCATCATAAAGCTTTTGAATGCCGGTATCTGCAAACTTTGCAATATTAGAATTGTTTCTGATAGCTGTACTATCAGGTAGCATTATATGAGCCAATCCCGTGATTTTGGTACCTGGATCATATAGTGCAATTCCAATACACGAGCCCAACCCAATGGTGGTCAAGTTGTCAGGAGCCTTGCATATCTTTATATCGGCCATACCAACTTTAATCATCTGCCCCATAAATCCACACTCCTTAAATTGGTACACCAAGCGCCGTTAATATCTTCGCATATGAATCTTCTTCTGGCATAAGAATAAAGTGTCCACTAATTCCTAAATCATCAGAAAACTCTGTATTAATCATCAACGCATTGTCACCAAAAATTCCAAACTGTACAGCTGGAACTGAAAGGATTGCAGCTGCCATATCAACAGCTACAAAAGGAACAGATGGGACAATCGTAAGATTTGTAAGTCCAGATAAAGCGGACAGATAAGAGCCAGCAATAATATTACCAACTTCTTTTATGGCCGATAAATCCATCTCGTCAAATGGTTCGCTATAGCTGTCATCACGCATCATAAGCTTATTTACAATATGATGTGCACTAGCCATGTCCATCAAAAACATCATGGAACCATCTATATCCTCTTCTACCCCCAGAAGAATACCAACAATGATTTCATCTTCTGCGCCGATAGCAGAGCCTAATTCCTCAACCGGTAAAAAGGCGACCTCAGGAACGCTCATATCAATCCTAAGGCCAAGCATATTGGCGATGGCAGTTGTTGCATTGCCAGCGCCAATATTACCTATTTCCTTGAGAACATCAAAATATTTAGAGTTAACCTCGTCAAGTGTGAGCATAAAAACCTCCCTTTAAGAAGCGTCGTTCTCTCCGATAATCGAGCCAATCTCAAAGATAGAAATAAGCTCATCACCATTTTTTCCTACACCACAGATAAATGAATTTTTGCTCTTAAGTGTAGATGAAGGTGCCTCAATATCATCCTCTGATAATGACAATACTTCTTTTACTTCATCAACAATAACTCCCATCAATCCGCCACCATCAAGCTTAAGAATGATGATACGTGATGCATCTGTAAACTCATCATCATCAAGATTCATTCTTCTACGAAGACTCATTACAGGAACAACCTCACCACGAAGGTTGATAACTCCTCGATAATATGAAGGAGCCTTAGGCACGCGAGTAATCTTACTCATACGAACAATGTTATCAATATAGGAAATGTCGATACCATAATGTTCGCCACCTATCTTTACTACAATGTATTGCACCTTAACTTTTTCAACTACATCATACATAGCTAAATCTGACATGGTCTCACCTCCTATTAAATAACAGCATTGACATCAAGAATCATAGCGATTTCGCCATCACCAAGGATTGTAGCGCCGCTGATGAGCTTGTTATTGTCAAGCTTTCCAAGTGACTTAATAACGATTTCAAGCTGACCAATAAGGTTATCTACAATGATACCACCAAGTGTATCACCCTTCTTACAGATAACTACTGTCATAGTGTCTTCTGTACTTTCCTTTGGCTCGAAATCAAGAATCTTGTCAAGATGAATAAGAGGAATAACCTGTCCTCTAAGGTGGATAACCTCTTTTGACTCAACGTACTTAATCTCAGACACTGGAATATTTTCAATGTTCATAATTGATGCAAGAGCGATAGCATATTTCTCGTCTCTAATCTCAACCATAAGTGCCTGAATGATAGCAAGTGTAAGTGGAAGTCTAACTGTGAAGGTTGAACCTTCGCCCATTGTAGACTTAACAGTTACATCACCACCGAGAGCTTCGATGTTACTCTTAACAACGTCAAGACCTACGCCTCGACCAGAAATATCTGTAATCTGCTTTGCCATAGAGAATGATGGCATAAATAAGAAGTCGATAATTTCCTTCTGAGAAAGATTTTCTGCTTCTTCAGGAGTAACAAGACCTCTTTCAACAGCCTTATCTCTAACCTTGTCAGTGTTTATACCGCCACCATCATCACCAACTTCGATAATAACGTTATTGCCCTCCTGGAAAGCGTTAAGGAAAATAGTACCCTTTTCTGGCTTGCCAGCTGCACGTCTGTCTTCAGGTGACTCAATACCGTGGTCGGCTGAGTTACGAAGCAAATGCTGAAGTGGATCACCAAGCTGATCAACAACAGTTCTATCAAGCTCTGTATCCTCACCAGTCATAACAAGTTCCATTGGCTTATTAAGCTTTCTGTCAAGATCACGAATCATTCGTGGGAACTTAGCTACTACTGATTCAATTGGAACCATTCGAACCTTCATAACTGATTCATGAAGGTTTGTTGTGATTCTCTCAAGGTATTCAATATTCTCATGTAATGTCTGTCCATCAATTTCACCAGATGCACTACTCTGAGATGCAAGTGAGTTCTTTGCAATAATAAGCTCGGATACCTGATTCATTAAAGCATCAAGCTTTTCAATATCTACACGAATTGTACGAGATGTAACAGGTTTGTTAGCAGGCTGATTCTTGCCGCCTGAAGATTTAGCTGCAGGTGCTGCCGGCTTAGCAGCTGGTGCAGGTGCTGGTGCTGCTGGAGCTGGAGCTGCAGGTGCTGCTGCCTCTGCTGGTGCAGGTGCTGGCTCTGGCTCTGGCTCTGCTTCTTTCTTCTCGTAAATATCAGGTGTAACGATTTCATATTCAACAGATTCAATCTCAGAAACAGCCTTAACTGATTCTAGAATTGGATCTACCTCTGATTCAGTTGATAAAATAAATGAAAAGTCAAAATCGAATTTCTCGTCTTCGATGTCAGAAGAACTTGGATCAAATGCCATAATCTGACCAAACTCTTCTACAGCTTTAAATACAAGGAAAGCTCTCGCTGCCTTAAGCAAGCACTCCTTGTTGATGTGAATTGTAAAGCCATAAAGCTGTTTTTCGCCCTTTAATTTTTCAATTAATTCAGGCTCAAGCTTCATCTTCTTAAACAAAGGTCCGTCAGCTGAGTCATCAGCTGCAGGAGCACCTTCAGCAGGCGCAGCATCAGCCGCAGGAGCACCCTCAGCAGGTGCTTCTCCACCTTCAGCCTGTGTAAGATAATCATTCAAAAGCTTAATTAAAGCTTCGTTTTCTTCAGTACCTTCGTTAGAAGTAGCTTTTACAGTGTCAAGATATGCCTCAATCGCATCAAGGCACTTAAAAAGAATATCAATAAGTGAAGAATTGACCTTAACATTGTCATTTCTTACTTCTTGGAATACGTTTTCCATATCATGGGTAAGATGCTGCATTCGCTTGAATCCCATTGTACCAGCCATACCCTTTAGAGAGTGAGCTGAACGGAAGATTTCATTAACAACATCTTTGTTATCTGGCTCTTTTTCAAGCTCCATAATGTTGTCTGAAAGACTTTGAATATGACCACTTGTCTCGTCGATAAAGATATCCAAATATTGACTTACATCCATACTTACTAACCTCCAAGTTTCTTTACTATTGAATTAGCTACTGATTTAAGTGGAACTACCTCATTTGAGAGACCCCCTTGTTCCACAGCCTTCGGCATTCCATAAACTACACATGTGGATGCTTCTTGCGATATAACGTAAGTCTTTTTATATTGATTCAAGTATCTAATACCTTCTGAACCATCTGCGCCCATGCCTGTAAGCACTACACAAATAATTTCATCAAAGCTTGATTTAGCAAGTGACTGATACATAACATCTGCACAAGGTTTCAAGCTGTTTACAGGTGGACTGTCATCTAATTGACAGTAGGCTGCACGACTTCCGTCTTCGCAGATTTTCATGTGCTTACCACCTGGTGTGACGTAAACTACGCCAGGTAAAAAGTATTCTCCATCTTCAGCCTCCTTAACCTTGATACTTGAAATCTGGTTAAGACGAGCAGCTAGAGAAGCTGTAAAGCCCTCCGGCATATGCTGAACCAATACTAGCGGTACAGAAAGGTTGGCTGGTAACATAGGCACAAACTCATGTAATGCCTGTGGACCTCCTGTGGAGCAAGCAAGTGCAATAAACTTTTTTGTCCTTACTCCTGAGCCTTTCGGAGCAGATGGTTTGTCTGATGATGTTTTCATCAGCGCTTCAGGTTTAATCTCTTTTCTAGGTTCTGTTCTAGATTCTGTTCTAGGTTCTGTTCTAGATTCTGTTCTAGGTTCCGGTCTTGACTCAACCTTTCGCTCAGATGTTGGAGAAGAATTGGTTTGCGCATTACCTATTCTTTGTTTCACATCTGCCATCCTACTACTAATCCCAGCCATACGTTCCGAAGTGGTTCTAGCTGTAGGAGCTGTTGCTGCGTTACCACCTATTGGCCTAGGCGTAACTCCAGCTTGCGCTCTTGGTGCGACTTGTTTGAAAGCTCTTGATTTAATAACGCTATGAAGAGATTCTAAAAGCTGTTTTCCGAATATGTCCCTAGTCTCGCCACTAGAGCGAATAGGTTTGACAACGAAATCCAAAGCGCCTAAATCCATGGCTTTCATTGTACTGTCGGCATCTTCCTTAAGTGATGAACTAATTAGCACTGCATTATAAATTGCTCTCTCATTGTGCAATCTATCTAACAATTCTAAACCAGTTAGTTTAGGAAGGACCATATCAAGTACTATCAAATCATATGGATTTTTCTTTATTTTGTTGTAAGCATCTTCGCCGTCTGCACTGACGTCTATTACACGAAAATCACTATCTGCGTTAATAATATCACAGATAATCCTTCTCATGAGTGCAGAGTCATCAACAACTAAAATCTTATACATTCTTTACCCCTGATCTTTTTTCCTTAAACGTCGGTCCTCGTCAAAAATGTATTTAATAATCGTCTCTCTATCTTCTGGTTCCTTGAAAAGAAATTCTATACGATGCTCGTATATATTGTATTCATGTTTATACTCAGATTTAATTCTTCTGGCTATAACATTGATTGTCTGGTTAATCGCCTTGGATTTAAGTCTAAATGATACATACATATATCTATCTGTTTCAACATTTTCTTTGGCGCTAAATTTTGCTCCGCCTCCGCTAATATCTAAAATATTACCTTCAACCGCTCTTCCATATGTGTTGCCATATTTTTCCAAATCATCCTCAACCAAAACCATGTTTGGCAAAATCGCAACCTCACGTGGAACAGGTAAAACTTTTATAGGAATGAAGCATTCAAATCGAAAATAGTCTCGTCTTTGAACTTTTTGAAGCTTGCTATCCGGAACAAATACATATACCGGGAAGTTTTCCAATCTTCCACGCTTTGTAATCTCTCCAGATAATTGAAACATTCCTTGTTTCGTATTAAAGACCGCATAAAATGGGACATTCATAGGGATTGTAACTGTATGACCTTTACGAGTAGGAATATGGAATATTATTTCTTCTTTCTTTGTAACACCAAAAACACTGGAAATATAAATACTCCTGTCTTCCTCTATGTTGTTTTCTACGTCTGAATTTGTGCTGGCAAATGAAAACTCTATTGGAGTGCCAGGTCTGAGATCATATATTTCCATAACTAAGCCCTATCTCTAAGCAATGCGCTAAAAATTTGAGAAACTCCCCATTTAAAATGTGTATCTTTATCCTTTTTCAGAATCTTGGCTGCTATGCTCTCAAAACATTTTGCAGCCTTCGAAGAAGGATATTCCAAGGATACCACCCTTTGATTTCTAACAGCTTTTTCAAGCTGAACATCGTAGGATACATATCCCAAATAATCTAAATCACCACCCAAAAACTTTTGTACGACTGAAGACATTTTGGCAAACACAGCATTGCCCTCTGCTTCATTCATAACTTTGTTTGCAACCAAATGAACATTAGTGCCGTTTTCTAAATACTTTGGACTCTTATACATCGCCTTCATCAATGAATAAGAATCGGTAAGTGAGCTTGGCTCTGGTGTTGAAACCAGAATAACCTCCGGAGAGGCCAAAACAAACTCAAGGACCTGGTCAGAAACACCAGCCCCTGTATCTATAATTAGGATATCACATAAATCATTTAAAAGTGATAGATTGTGGACTAAAAACGCAATTTGTTCACGATTAAGATTATTTAATCCAACCACACCAGAACCTCCAGAGATAAACCCAATTCCCATAGGCCCTGTTGTAATGATATCTCTGATACTCATACCATTAAAAATCACATCAGAAAGATTGTGTTTTGGAAGGGTGCCAAACATAACCTCTACATTGGCAAGTCCAAAATCAGCATCTAAAATAATTACTTTCTTGCCCATATTGGTAAAATTAACAGCCAGGTTAACTGCCATGTTAGACTTACCAACACCACCCTTACCTGATGTAATCGTGATAACCTTAGTTTTTTCAACAGTTCTAATGTTTTTTGCCTTTATGACATTTCTAAGATTCTCAGCTTGATCCATTTAGTTTCCTCCCAATAACTGTTTAACCAGCTTCTGGGTGTTAAGTATTTCTATATCATCAGGAACATTTTGTCCTACAGTAATGTAGGATAACGAAGCACCGGTATGACGCTTCAAATTAAAGATATTTCCAAGGCAGTTTGTTTCATCAAGCTTGGTAAATATCAAATTGAAATCAGCGAATTCCATGTAAGAATTGGCAATATCAATTAAATCTTTATGTTTTGTGGTTGCTGATAAAACAAGATATACCTCGCTATCATAAAAACCATCGAGAGCATTTATAAGATTTTTGGTATCCTGTCGCTGCTCTTCATTTTTATGAGAAAAACCAATTGTATCAACAAGAATTACATCTAATTCGCTGTTCTCTCTAACCTGCTTTTTTACAGTATCAAGCAATTCTTCGTGAGAATAAATTACATTTAGAGGAACTCCTAAAATATTAGCGTAAGTCTGAAGCTGATTAGCCGCAGCCATACGATAGGTATCTGCTGTGATTAATCCTACCTTTTTGCCCTCTTCAACCTTAAACTTTGAAGCAATTTTAGCAATAGTTGTAGTCTTGCCAACACCTGTTGGGCCTACAAAGAATACTACCTTTGGACGACGGTCTGAAATGGTGATTTTAGTAGGTGTGCCAAGCTTCAACACCATCTTCTGGTAAACATTAGAAAGAAGGTTGTCAAGTGAATGGCTTGTTTTAAGGACTTTATCCATATCCTCTAACACCTGATTAATGTATTTTTCCTGGACCTCATTTTCCAAAAGCACATTATAAAGCATCTTAACAAAGACGTGATTGTCACCGTCAATAGATGGTTTATGATTTGTACCCTTAATATGAATATCGTCATCTGCAGGCGTATCCATAACCTTTTTAGCTGGCTCTCTAGTGACTGGTGCTACAGGTGTCCCAGCAGGTCTTGAGTATGTAGGTTCAAAAACATTAGCATGAACCACTTTGTCTGCCAATGGTTCAAAAGGCTTTTGAGCTTCCTTTTCTTCAGCCTTTATTTCAGGTTGTTCAAACTCTTTCTTTTCAGCCTGTACAGGCTTTGGAGGCTCCTTTGTCTCGCTAGATATCCCCTGCTTTTCAAGGACTTCGTTTACTGCCGAAAAAGCATTCTTTAAAGTGATTGCCTCATCATCTGCTACCGCCTCAAAAGAGCTTGTTTTGTTTTCATTATTTGGCGTTGCAGGGTTCTTGGCATCCTTAGAAAAGCCATCATCCTCAACAGCCGCTGTAACCTCGTAGGTACTCTTTTTAAAGATTCCGCCAAGCCCCTTTGGCTTAACCACCTTTACATTCATGATGATAGCAGCATTTCCAAGTTCCTTGCGAACCTTGTCCATTGCCTCGTCTTCTGTTTTTCCTGTGTACTTATTAATTGTCATTTATTCTACCCCGTTACCATGCCTACTGAAGAAAGCTCTACATTTGAGTCAATTTCGTTGTAAGAAACTACGATAAGGTCCTTTACATAATCTTGTGTCATACTCTTGAAATACATTCGAACTATTGGAGATGTAACAACAATAGGTGTTTTGCCCATCTCTTCCAGTTTCTTAATCTCTTCCTCAAGGGAAGCAATGATAGCATTTATTCGTTCAGGATCAAGGGTAAGGTATGCTCCCTGTTCCGTCTGCTTAATAGATGCCATGATATCCTGTTCCACCTTCGGGTCAACAGTGATTACCTGGGTCACCTCATTAGGTGCGAAGTACCTGCCGGAGATTGCACGTTTCAATCCCTGACGGACATATTCTGTCAAAACATCAGTATCATGGGTTGTGGTAGCATGGTCTGCTAAAACTTCAAAGATTGAAAGCAAATCTCTGATAGATACACCTTCTGAAAGCAAATTCTGAAGTACTTTCTGAACATCCCCAAGTCCAAGTAGCTTTGGTACCAACTCATCCACAATAACTGGATTTGTCTCTTTAAGATTATCAATAAGATTCTGCACATCCTGTCTGGTAAGAAGCTCTGCAATGTGGCTTCTGATTATTTCAGTAAGATGTGTTGCAATGATTGAAGGTGGATCAACAACTGTATAGCCAAGTGATTCCGCCCTCTCTCTTTGGCTTTCTGTAATCCATAAAGCTGGAAGATGGAAGGATGGTTCAAAGGTAGGAATACCTGTTATTTCTTCCTCAACGTAGCCTGGATTCATAGCCATGTAATGATCAAAAAGGATTTCTCCTTCTGTAACCTGAATTCCTTTGATTTTGATAATGTACTGATTAGGATTCAGCTGGATGTTATCACGCAGTCGTATAATCGGTACCACAGTACCAAGTTCTAACGCTATCTGACGCCTTATCATAACCACTCGATCCAGCAAATCGCCGCCCTGATTTACATCCGCCAGAGGAATAATTCCGTATCCAAATTCGAGCTCTATTGGATCAACCTGTAGAAGGGATACAACATTTTCCGGCTTCCTGATTTCTTCTGCTTCTGTCTCCTCTGCCGCAACCTCCTGCTCAATTTCATCTTCACCGATTGCTTTTGACATTGAGTAGCCGGATACGATAAATGCTGCACCAAAAGCTACAAAAAGCACCCAGTTAAGAGGTGTTGCAATTCCAAGGAATGCCATGGCACCGCCAACGATATAAAGAACCTTTGGTATACCAAAAAGCTGACGTACAAGTGTACCAGAAAAATCAGCTGCTTTAGAGCCCTTTGTTACAAGAATACCAGTTGAAAGTGAAATCAAAAGAGATGGAATCTGAGATACAAGTCCATCACCAATTGTAAGGATGCCGAACTGTTGGATAGCCTCTGCAGCAGGTAAGCCTTGGTTCATCATACCCATTACGGTTCCACCGGCAAGGTTGATTGCAGTGATGATTAGACCGGCTGTCGCATCTCCTTTTACGTACTTAGTAGCACCGTCCATAGCTCCGAAGAATGCTGATTCTTCCTGAATCTTATCTCTTCGTCTTTTGGCTTCTGCATCATCTATGGCACCGGTATTAAGATCGGCATCAATAGCCATCTGTTTACCAGGCATAGCATCCAATGTGAATCGTGCTGATACTTCAGCTACACGCTCAGAACCTTTATTGATTACCATAAACTGAATGATAATCAGAATAAGGAAAATGATTGCACCAATAACAAGATTATTTCCACCAACGAAACTACCGAATGTGCTGACAACGTTTCCTGGGTCTCCAGTAGAAAGAATAAGTCTTGTTGATGATACGTTCAGTGAAATTCTAAAAATGGTTGTAAACAAAAGTAATGTCGGGAAGAATGACATATCCAAAACTTCCTGAACAAACAATACGTTCATCATAATAATGAGTGCTATTGAAATATTAAACGCAATCATTATATCCAATATAAAATTAGGAATTGGGACTACAAAGAATGTAACTGCAGCAAGCAAGTACAACGCAATACCAACATCCGCTTTTTTTACAGAAGCAGTTAAATCCATAAGTCATCCCCCTTTCCGTAAAATTTAGACTACCGCTTTATTTCTTTCGGTATAGACTACTGCCAGGATTTCAGCAACTGCCTGATACAACTCAGGCGGAATTGCTTCATCTATCTCAACTGTAGCATATAATGCTCTGGACAAAGGCTTGTTTTCAACTATAGGGACATTGTTTTCTTTTGCAACATCCTTGATTTTTTTAGCCAGATAATCTTCACCTTTTGCGATAACGCGAGGCGCATCGTCTTTTGTATTATCATATAGTATAGCCACAGAGATGTGTGTAGGGTTTGTAATAACTACATCAGCCTGAGGCACATTTTTCATCATTCGACGCTGGGAGCTTTCCATCATTCTTCGTCTCTGTTGACCTTTAATCTGTGGATCTCCTTCAGTGTTCTTGTACTCGTCCTTAACCTCTTGTTTGGTCATCTTCATATCGTCTCTGAACTTCCATCTTTGGTAGGCGTAATCGATAAATCCAAGGACAATGTACACTATGCTAATCTTAAGACCTGTATCAACAATTATCCTGAAAATAAGGCTAAGAGCCTGTCTTAAACTAACATCATATAGAATAAATAAATTATTCGCCTGATCTTTAATACTAGTATACGCTATATAGCAAATTAAAAAAATCTTTGCTATAGCAAGAGCTAAATTTACTAGTGACTGCTTTGAAAAAATTCTTTTAAAACCACTAATTGGATTAAACTTAGAAAGCTTAGGCTCCAAAGGCTTCAAAGTAGGTTTCCAACCTACCTGTATAAGATTTCCCACAAAGGAAACCATAAAACCAATTGCAAAAAAGGGCAAAAGTATAATTAACGCTTTAACTAAAACATCTTTAAAAATAATATGAAAAGCCTGAATTGTAAGGCCTCCATTCATAGTGGCTACATCTGGAATTATAGCATATATCCACGCAAATATTTCCTCCAGACGGATGCCAGCAAAGGATGTAAACACCCTTAGACAGAAGAAAAATCCAAGTAAAGAAACACCATTAACAATCTCTTTACTTTTGGCAACCTTACCTTCCTTTCTGGCATCAGAAAGCTTTTTACTGGTAGGTTCCTCTGTCTTTTCTCCGCCCTCTCCATCAGGAGCAAAGAACTGCAGATTATATGGAATTAACAATGGATATTTTTCATACATCAATATAGCCCCTGTAAGTAAAGTGACATCATCAGCTTCATTTCCTTGAAGATAAATGCTGCTATGTCAGGAAGTAGGAACACTGTCAAAAATAAAATAACAAATCCTACTATGATTTTAAGCTGCGCACCAACAGAGAACATATGAATCTGAGGTGCAACTTTTACCATAATACCCAGGATTGCATTTAAAAGCATAATAACAGCAAACACAGGTAGAATGATTCTAAAACCAATAACAAAAATATCTGTAATAAACTTTATTGTCGATGATAATAACGAATCCCATTTAAAGATTGTGCCGCCTATTGGTATCAACTTATAAGCATCACAGAAAGTCTGAAAAATGTATCTGTGCATTCCCGATAGAATCAGCAAAATCATAATAAAGTTGTTGTACAAGGTACCTGTAACTGAAGTCTCTGTTCTGAGGGCTGGATCATATTCCTGCGCCATTGATAAACCAATGTTCATATCAATCATATGACCTGCCAAAAGAACGATAAAGTTACAGCAAAATGTAGAAAATCCTATTATCAATCCTGTAACTGCTTCTCTAACAACTAAAAAAGCATATCCTGTTACTGTAGAATAATCCAGCGCGCTAAAATCAACCACAAAGTATAACAGCAGGGCTACTATTGCAGAAAACCCAATTTTCACCCTTGCAGGTGTATTACTCGTGTTGAAAAACGGCGCCACTACTACAAACATGGATATGCGGGTAAGGAGAAGCAAAAAATATTCAAAATTTCGTAGTGTGAAATCAATACTAAACATCTATTTCTAGCCTAAGTATATACTGAAATTTGCCCATAGTTCTGTGATGTATTCAGTAAGAACTGTAAGCATCCAAGGTCCAAAAAACATAAGCGCTGAAAATACGCCTATAATCTTTGGAATAAAAGTAAGAGTCTGCTCTTGAATAGATGTGACTGTCTGAAAAATACTAATAATTAGACCAATGATAAGCGATACCAATAAAAGTGGTAAAGATGTAATCAAAAGAATATAGATACTATTTCTTATGATATCTAAAACCTGTCCTTCAGTCATAACCTATCCTCTCCTTGTGTACTAGTAAAAAGTCTTTACTAACCCGCCAATAACTAAATTCCATCCATCAACAAGGATGAACAGAAGAATCTTAAATGGTAAAGATATAGTAGTAGGCGGTAACATCATCATACCCATTGACATAAGTACCGATGCAACAACCATATCGATTACGATAAATGGTACGTAAATCAAAAAACCGATGATAAAGGCTGTTCTAAGCTCTGATAAAATAAAAGCTGGAACAATAACCGTAAATGGTACCGAATCATAATCATTTGCTTCATAAGTGATGCCAGATATATCGCAGAAAAGATCTAAATCCTTTGTCTGAGTCTGGCCATACATAAACTCGCGGACAGGAGCAATTGCATTATCAATAGCTTCTTCCTGAGTAATCTCCCCCGCATCAAATGGATCAATAGCCTCCGTTTTGATGGTAGTAAAAACCGGCGACATAATGAATAATGTTAAAAACAACGCCAACCCAATCAAAATTTGATTTGGAGGCGCTGTATTGGTTCCAATAGCAGCGCGTGTGAAATGCAGCACAATGACGCATCTGGTAAAGGATGTTAGCATTATCAGAATCGATGGCGACAAAGTGATAATTGTGAGAACCAGCAACATTCTTAAAGTTGCAGAGAAATTACCATCCTCTCCATCGAATGTCACAGTGAAACCATCCCTATTACCAACGACTTCATCAGAACCGTTTGGCGCATTTTCAGTGGCTCCATAAGTCTCGTTGCCTGCCCCATATTCTGTACTATATTCAGTTGCATATACAGTGGTAGAACCAACAAAAAGCGATACTGCTATTACAGTGATTGAAAAAATCAAGCTAAAAATAACATACGCCTTCTTCAACTTATTCATAACATTCTTGTCCGTATTATTATTTTTCTTTCTTTGAAAGCTTTTCCAATATGGATTTAAAATCCATCTGAGGCTGCATTAAGGAATCAGCCTGTTCAATCTCTTTAAGCTGGGATGAGGATAATTCGCCAAGCTTAGTAATTTCATCTTTACCTACACCTATGACGAAGTATTTATCCTCACCAGCTCGAATAATTTGAATATATTTATTATTTGCAAGCCTAATAGCTTCAATAACCTCAAGGTTTCTATTAAGGCCCTGCATCTTTTGGTAACCTGCTATCCACTTTGTAACAAACGCAGTGAGGGCAAGTACGCCAATAAATACAAATATCGCAAATAATAGTTGGAAAAGACTCTCTCCCGCTGCCGAAAGAGTAAGCATGCCTAACCTATAACCTTCTTAACGGCCTCGAGAACACGCTCTGCCTGGAAAGGCTTAACAATAAAATCTTTTGCGCCTGATTGAATGGCTTCGATAACCATTGCCTGCTGACCCATAGCAGAACACATAATTACACATGCATTAGGATCTTTTTCCTTGATTGCCTTAAGGGCGCCAATACCATCCATCTCAGGCATTGTGATATCAAGAAGAACAAGATCTGGAGAAAGCTCTGAATACTTATCAACAGCAATCTTGCCGTTCTCAGCCTCTCCGACTACATTGTAGCCATTCTTTGTGAGAATGTCCTTAATCATCATTCTCATGAAAGCAGCGTCATCACAGATTAAAATGTTTTTTGCCATGTCTTCATCTCCTTAAAAATATATTGTTTATTCTTTGATGATTTCTGTAATTCGTACACCAAAAGACTCTTCGATTACTACTACTTCGCCTTTTGCCACGTACTTGCCATTAACAAGTACATCTATTGGTTCACCGGCTATTTTATTTAGCTCGATGATGGTACCTGGAGCAAAATCCAAAATGTCTTGGATTGTTTTGTTGGTACGACCTAATTCTACTGTAACCTCGAGAGGTACGTCAAGAATCAAGTCTATGTTCTCCTGTGCGAACTGAGCCGCGAAGCCTGGTCCAAACGGTGAGAACTGTGCCGGTTGTACATTCACCTGTTGCTGAGGCGGATACATGTACTGAGGCATCATCATTGGCTGACCCTGTGGCATCTGTCCTGCCATCATATTCGGGTCCATTGCTGGCTGTGCTGGTGGCGGAGCTGCCGCTTGTGGCGCCGCCTGTGGAGCTGGTGCTGGTTCAGATGCTGGTGCTGCCGAATCAAAGGCTCCATCATCAACAGTCGAGTTGGAATCCGATTCCATATTATTAAGTACGGAACCACACATCTCCTTAGCCAACGTGATTGGATACAACTGCATCATTTCACTGTCTACAAGTGTTCCAATCTGCATCTTAAAGGCAATTCTTACGAAGTTGCTCTTTAGGAATTCATCAATTTCACCAGCATCTATAGTAGCCAAATCTGTAAGTGTGGCTGTAGGTGGTGAAATATCGACCATTTTGTTAAGCATTGATGATAGGGATGTCGCCGAAGCACCCATCATCTGGTTCATAGCCTCTGAAATAGCTGATAGATGTAAATCTGAGATTTCGCCTTCAATATTGGTTCCATCTCCACCCATCATCAGGTCTGTAATAACCTTTACATCGTCTTCCTTTAAGACCAGGATATTACTACCATCAAGGCCCTTTGTGTAGCCAATTCTAACTACTACACAAGAATTATCATAATTGGCCGCCAGCTCGTCCCAATTGGTCTCACTAACAACCGGAGTTGAAATCTCTACTTTTTGGTTTACAAGAGAGAATAACGTGGTGGCCGCGGAACCCATACTAATGTTGGCAACCTCACCAATTGTGTCTATCTCCTGTTCCGAAAGTTCTCCTCCGCCGCCCCCTCCAGATGAAGGTTCACCTGCTGGCGCGTCGGGAATGCCCCCACTAAGTAGTGCATTTATCTCATCCTGTGATAATACACCGTCGCCCATTCTACTGCTCCTCCCTTATGATTTGTGTCACTCTAACTGCGTAGTCCTTACCTGATGCTCCCGGAAGGGCTTGAAATTTCTTTATGTCTCCCACGAAAACATCTAGCTCTTGATCAACCTTTGTGTTAAGTCTAACCACATCTCCTACCTGTAGCTGTGAAAAATCTGCAACTGTAATAGTACTGTTTCCTAAAACCGCTGTAACTGGAATCTTAGCGTGACTAATAAGTGCTTCCACAGTGTCGGAATAACTTTCTCCTGCCTTCTCCTTTTGACTACTATACCAGAACTTTGTGTTTAATTTGTCCATGACTGGCTCTAAAGTAATAAAAGGTAGACAAATATTCATGAGTCCTTCTACATCACCAATTTTTATATTGACTGTAACAATAGCAATCATTTCTGAAGGTGATATAATCTGTGCGAACTGAGAATTAGTCTCAATTCTTTCAAGTCTAGGATGAACATCTAAAACGTTCTCCCAAGGCTCTCTTAAAAGCTCTACACAGGAATTCATGACTCTTTCTATAAGCAAAAGCTCAATTTCTGAAAAATCTCTAATCTTGTCCAGAGGTTCGCCCTCTCCGCCTAGCATTCTATCTACCATGGCAAAGCCAAGATTAGATGCCATTTCAACTATTATGTTGCCCTCAAGAGGTGCAAAATCTACAACTCCTAGCAATACCGGATTTGATAGAGAATTTGAAAACTCCATGTAGGTAACTGCTTCGGAGTTCATTACCTCAACCTGAATGTTCTTACGTAAAAAGATTGGTAAGTTGGTTGAAAGTAATCGACCGTAATGTTCAAATATAATCTCCATGGTTCGAAGGTGTTCCTTCGAAAACTTGGATGGTCTGGCAAAATCATAGTTCTTTACGGGCTTCTCTTTGTTGTTTTTAATCTCTTCCGCGTCTAATTCACCGCTAGTTAACGCATTTAAGAGGTTATCTATTTCGTTTTGTGAAAGAACGTCACCCAATGTTTTCTCACCACCATTCGTCCCTTATTTTGTCAACTTTATTGATATGTAGCGCTTGAGAAGTTAACTCTTACAATAAACGCTGACTTAAACAATCCCTGAAGTGCTTCAAGAATTTCTTCCTTAACAGCATCTTCATTTTGTCTCATATCTTCAATTGTGTGACTTGCAACTACTGTCTTGATTGTATCACTAATGATATTATCCTGAGCAGCTAAGTTTCCAGCGCCATCGCCAAATGTAGCGTAATCTTCGCTAGTACTGTCAAGAGAAAGCGAAATAACAAGCACTGCATAGTGTAAGCTGCCATCACCACTATCAGCAAGGTTGATTGTCATGCTTGCACCGTCATTAACAGCGTAATCAACCATATCGGCAACATTGATACTTAGAGAGCCTGCTGTATCTCCAGCTACCAAATCTAAATCTATGGCTGAGCAAACCTTTGTGATAAGCTCATTAGCTTTTTGTGTCTCTGGTATGATTGTGATTGTCAAAACAGCCGTTAAAACAAGATTGACAACTACAAGTGCTAGAATTATTACTGTAATCAAATTCTTTTTCATGTTTTGCCTTTCTTATTCACCCAGATCAGATGAATATGAGTTGTAAATTTTAATTTCGACACGTCTATTTCTAGCTCGTCCCTCGGCTGTACTATTATCAGCTATTGGAACATATTCACCTCTACCAGCTGATTTGATATAAGCAGGATTAAGATTTGTCACCTGCCTAATACGATCAGCAACATAAAGTGCTCTGTACATAGATAAGACATCATTGTTGGCATATTTGCCAGATGACATCGGAACATTATCGGTGTGGCCCTCAATTTCGATAATGTTATTATCGTATTCAACTAAAATCTTTGAAAGGTTATCAACTATTGTAAGTGCGTCTTCTGTAAGTTCGGCCTTTCCTGATTGAAAAAGTAATGCACCATTTATGGTAATCATTACGTAATTTGCATTAAAATCAACTTCAACCTGATCCTGCAATCCGTATTCCTGAAGCTTTTGTTCTACTCGCTCAGCGATTGATTCGCTTTCTGATGCGCCAGCCTCTTCAAGAGCTTCTTGCGCCTCTTCTACGGATATTCCGTTAGAGGTTTGATCTCCTTCATTTGTTGCAGAACCGTCAGTTTGTTGTTCACCTTCATTTTGGGTATCTGTTGAGCCTTCCTTTTCGTATTGCTCATCATCACCATCATGAACGCTGTTAAAATAATCATCAAACATTTCAAGCTGGCTAATACCAGATGAAATCATCTGTCCCTCTCCAATAGAGGTGCCGCCTGAAGAAAAAATACTAAAGCTTGACTGGATACTTGCAATTACTTCCTGAAACTTTTCAGTATCGGTACTACTCATAGAGAAAAGCAACACGAAGAAACATAGTAGCAAGTTCATCAAGTCGGAGAAAGTGGCCATCCAGGCAGGAGAACCAGCAGGAGCTTCTTCTTGCTTTTGCTTCTTTGCCATTAGCCCTCACCTCCTCCTTCACCAATAGCACCACGTGCTGCAGGTGGTAAGAAGGACTTAAGCTTTTCTTCAATAACTCGTGGGTTCTCACCAGCTTGTATTGAAAGCAACCCTTCTACGGTGATACTCTTTGTCATAACCTCCAGGGCATGATTAACACCAAGCTTTGTTCCGATAGGACCAGTAAGCCAGTTGGCGATTAGCGAACCATAAAGTGTGGTAAGTAACGCTACGGCCATGTTAGGTCCGATTGTGGAAGCATCCTCAAGGTTCTTAAGCATATTTACAAGTCCAACCAGGGTACCAATCATTCCCCAGGCTGGTCCCATTTCACCCCATTTTGACCAGAAGTTAATTGTAACTTTATGTCTATCTTCCATACAGTCCAAATCTGTCTCAAGAATCGCTCTAACAAGCTCTGGATCTGTACCATCAACTACAAGGTTGATACCCTTTTTCAGGAAATCATCCTCAATGCTGTGGGAAGCTTCTTCAAGTGCCAGAATACCTTCTTTTCTAGAAATATTTGCTAGATTAATAATCTGACTAATACTATCTGCTGGACTACCGACCTTTGGTTCATTAATAGCTAAAGTAATACCTTTAAGACCTCCGATGAAGTCAGGCATTTTATTACATGCCATACAAGACGACAATGAACCGCCGATTGTGATAATAACAGATGGAACGTCTATGAAGTTGGCCATGGCTGCTACACCACCTGAAGAAACGATACCGAAGATGACCATTACAACACCCAGTACCAAACCAGCTAAAGAAGCTATATCCAAAGCTATCACCACCTCCGCAAAATTTTAGTAAAACCTAGCAAAGTCAATGAATTACGCGTTTTAACTTTTGTGTATATTTTACTAGATTTATAAATTAATGTCCACTTTTATAAGTAAAATCGTCTCATATTATTGTGTTTTTTTCATGTCCAAACCACAAAATATAGTTTTTTCACAAAATTTTTAGAATTTTCGCTCATTTTTTATATATTAAACAAGAAGTATAAAAAAGGATGACCCTCGCATTACAAGCAAGTGTCATCCTTTTTCAACTATATATTTATATTAAAAGGCCTAAGACTATAAGCTTTTATACTTTCGATACTCCCCTCAAAAGAAACCCAATTCTTAATTTCCTTAGCCTTAAAATATTTAGTTGTATATGTATAAATACCATCATTTATGAAGATTTCGATACTGCATGTATCCACAAAAATCTTCATATTTTCAACTCTCTCCCCGTCAGCCAGCTTTAACTTTCTGCATGTTCTATTACATCCAAGCTCTTTGTCAGTAAAAGAAAATACCAGATCATGTTTAAGCTTGCTGAATTTGATATCAAATCCTTTATTTAACTGAATAGAGAAATCATTTTCTCCGAAGTCCGACAAATCCAACTCATAAATTTCAGTGTCTTCAATGTCTTTGATATCTATTTTTTTATCTCTTAATCCCTTGATTTCCTCTATAGGCAACTGGCGTAGCTTTCCTGTTTCGCTGTCATAAACCAATTCCCTAGGCAGTGTCAACATATGCTGCCAGCCATCCTCTATCGACGCGTCATGGCCATATTCTGCATCAGGCATACCCATCCATGCAATCAGGATTGTCCTTTTCTTTTCATCCACATATGTCTGTGGTGCATAAAAATCGAATCCATAATCCCACTCTGTAAACTCACCTAAGCCCTGGCCATCTAAAAGCAAATCCTTATCTGTATTAAAATAACCAGACTGGTAAATGTTCTGGAAGCAATATTCCTGCGCTTCCAATCCCTGTGGTGATATCGAAAGGAACTGCTTGCCATCTACATAAAACAGGTCCGGACACTCCCACATATAACCATAATCTGCTTTTTCTATGAAGTGGCTAAAATCCCAATTAATCTTATCCTTAGATTTGAATACAATAGCGCATCCTTCATCCTTTTTTGTTCTTGCACCAAGTGTCATGTAATAAATACCATCATGGCATAATACCTTTGGATCTCTGACATGAAGTGTAAGACTATCAGGATAATTCTGGCTTCTCAGCAATACTCTTTTTCCGCTGGCGTTAATGCCGTCCTCACTAGTTACTAAAGTTGTATTGCTCTCTCTTCCATCAAGGATGTAATCGTAGTCTCCAGCATGCTTTACATTTCCTGTGTAATAAATGTACATCGTGTCATTTTCTACATAGGCACATCCTGAATAAACACCACTTGCATCCTCTGGAATGTCAGGCTTCATAAATACTCCAGTAAATTCATAATTGATGAAATCCTTCGTGGAGTAATGCCCCCAGGTTTTCTCGCCGCCCTTAGGCTGATCTGGTGAATACTGGAAAAATATGTGATGTATGCCACCAAGCTGGCAAAGGCCGTTAGGGTCATTAAGCCAGCCGCTTTTTGGAAAAAGATGAAATCTAGGAGTTAAATACTTGTTGTCTTTTAAACTCATCTATTAAACACCTTTTATTTTGCTACTGCTAAAATCTTTTCACTTAAATCTGTTTCACCCATCTTAATGCTGTTAACTTCAGAATAATTTGGTGTGTTAGAAACGATAACTGGTGTAACAAGTGGATATCCAGCTTTTGTGATAGCATTCATATCAAATGTTACAAGTGTCTGTCCACAAGAAACCTTGTCTCCCTGAGCAACATGGGCTGTGAAGTGCTCTCCGTTTAACTTAACTGTATCAAGACCGATGTGGATAAGAACCTCAATGCCATCATCACTTACAAGACCAATAGCATGCTTTGTATCATAAAGCATTGCAACTGTACCGTTGAAAGGTGCAACTACTTTACCTTCAGAAGGATTAATAGCGATACCTTTTCCAAGTGCCTCACTTGCAAATACAGGATCTGTAGACTCTGTAAGAGGAATGATTTCACCCTTAAGAGGAGCATATACTGTATTCGGCTCTAAGTTCATAGCAGGCTTTGAATCAGCTGGTGCTGAAGCAGCCTTCTCTTCGTCCTTGTAAAGAAGCCATGATGCTGCAAATGCAACAACTGATGCAACTGCAAATGAAAGTAAATATCCTGGTAAACAATCAGTTACGATAAGAAGTCCGAATAAACCTGTGATACCGTTTGCTGTAGCGTAAACTCCTGCAATAGAAGCAATACATGCACCTACTGCACCACCAATCATACCTGCGATAAATGGCTTTCCGTAACGAATATTAACACCGAAGATTGCTGGCTCTGTAATACCCATGAAGGCTGAAAGCGATGCTGGAAGGGCCATTGACTTTGTTTTCTTATTTTTTGTCTTTAATGATACTGCAAGAGCAGCTGCACCCTGTGCAACATTTGCTGCTGTAGCGATTGGCATCCAGATGTTCATGCCGTTATCTGAAAGCATCATCATCTCGATTGCATTGTACATGTGGTGAGCACCAGCAAGTACTGTTGGAGCATAGAAACCACCCATAAGGAATGCACCGATACCAAATGGAATAGCGATAAGTGCCTTAGCTCCTGAAAGAACCCATGTTTCAATCTGTGCAAAGATTGGTCCAATAACTGTCATAGCAATGAAACCAGCTGCAAGAACTGAACAAAGAGGTGTTACGAATAAATCAAACATCTCTGGAACAATCTTGTGTAGCTTCTTTTCGATAGCGCACATCAACCATACAGAAAGTACGATAGGAATAACGTGTCCCTGGTAGCCTACGTTATCAATGTTCCAAGCTCCAAACCAAGACCAAAGTGTAGATGTCTCTGCTCCGCTTGCCACTGTCCAGGCATTAACTAAGCTTGGATGAATCATAATCATACCAATTACAGCGCCAAGATAAATATTTCCTCCAAAAATCTTAGCTGCTGAAATAGCAATAAGAATTGGCAAGAATGTAAGTGCTGTGTTTGAGAACATATTTACTAGATTATAGAAATATGAATCAGCCATTGATGGCCAAACCTGTACAAGGCCGCCAAGTAAACCATTTAAAAGACCAGTTGCAACAATAGCTGGAATGATTGGGATAAAAATATCACCAAGAGTCTTAATAGCTCGCTTCCACCAAGGTGCTTTGCTTGCAGCAACCTGCTTAAGCTCTTCCTTTGTAGATGCTTCGATACCTGCTATATCGATAAACTCATCATAAACCTTGTTAACGGTACCTGTACCGATGATGAGCTGAAGCTGACCTGATGCATCAAATACACCCTTAACTCCATCAATCTCCTCTAATGCTGGTACATTTACCTTGCTGTTATCAGCAATTACTAATCTAAGTCTAGTTGCACAGTGTGCAGCTGAGATTAAATTATCCTTTCCACCAATCTGCTCGTAGATTTGGCTTGCACATGATCTGTAGTCCATGTTTTTCCCTTTCTATTTTTTCTTTTGTTAAATAAAACTGAAATCGATTGTGAAAGATGTGAAATCGATTTCATATCATAGTGACATTATATAACCCTTAGAAAAAAATTCCTATTAGTAATGTGTGATAACGATTACACATGTTTTTTATATGTTTTTCACAAAAAAGTCTGTAATTATCTTATAATTGCCCCAAATCTTTGATTTCGTCGTCCCTTATAAATATAATATGAGTAGTGAAAACGATTTCAATAATATTTTAGGAGCAAACCATGAATATTAATCAAATAGCAAAGCTTGCTGGTGTTTCCCCTGCTGCTGTTTCCAGATATCTAAACAACGGATACCTAAGCCAAGAAAAGAGGCAAGCCATAGCAAAAGTAATAGATGAGACCGGATATATTCCATCTACCCAGGCCCAGACCCTGCGGACCAAAAAGACTAAAATCATCGGTGTAATTATCCCCAAAATCGATTCCGATTCAATTTCACAAGTTGTTGCAGGTATCGGTGATGTTCTAAATGAAAAGGGCTACAAAATGCTTTTGGCAAACACTGATAACCATGATGAAAAAGAAATAGAATTCATTAACACCTTCAAACAGAACATCGTTGATGGAATTATCCTGCTTGGAACTGTACTTACTCCAAAGCACAAAAAAGCTCTTAAGGACCTTACTATCCCATACGTGGTGCTTGGACAGCAGACTGATATATCTACCTGCATATTCCACGATGATTACACGGCAGCTTTCGAATTAACAAATTACATTCTAAGTAAAGGCCATAAAAATATTGGCTATATCGGCGTTACAGAACAAGATATTGCTGTAGGTGTTAACAGAAAGAAAGGCTTTTTAGATGCCTTAGAAAAGAATAATATCAAGCTTCCTGAAGGTACAATCAAATCCGGTTCCTTCTACATGGATAATGGCTACGAAAATACAAAGGCTTTGCTTAGTGAGAATAAAAACATCGATGCTATTTTATGCGCAACAGATACTATAGCTTTAGGTGCCATCAAATATTTAAACGAATACAAAATAAAAATCCCTGAGGATATTGCTGTTGCAGGATTTGGCGAAAGTAAACCTTCTTCTATTCTTTCACCTAGCCTTACTACCGTACATTTTTATTACAGAGAATGCGGTATGGAAGGAGCAACATTTTTGCTTGATAAAATAGCTAAGCCTGATATACCTGATAAAGCAATGAAATTAGGCTTTGAAATAATTAAAAATCAATCTGTATAACACAAAATACCCGCCCAGTTTAAAAGCTGAGCGGGTATTTTTAATCCTTTAAATTGTCATTAACGCTTGAGGTTTATAAGTTCTTCAAGCATTGTGTCTGATACTGTAATGATTCTTGAATTTGCCTGGAATCCACGCTGTGTTGTAATCATATCTGTAAACTCAGATGAAAGGTCTACGTTAGCCATTTCAAGCTGACCTGTGTTCATTGAAGAACCATCAGCAGAAATATCTATACCAATACCATCGAATTCGCCAGAGTTAAGTGTTGTCTTGTAACAATTGTCACCAAGTTCTTCAAGACCTGATGCATTTGCAAACTGTGCTACTGCAATCTGTCCTAAGAGAACTGTATTACCATTGCTGTAAGATCCGTAAATTCTACCATCATTCTGAACTGAAAGACCAGTCATAGTACCAAGCTTTTTACCTCTTCCAGTTGTTCCATCTGTAGCACCTGCATCTGCTACTGCAGTAGATGTTCCGCCATTGTCATAGTTTAATAGCTGTGAAAAGTCAATTGTGATATTAGAAATAGCGTTTGTAACAGGAACATTTTCTCTGTATGGTCCAAGCAATGAAGCATTAAACTGAAGCTGTGTCTGTCCATCCTCTCCAGCAGCTGTCAATGTACCCTCTTTGGTATCAAACTTTAAGTCATAGCTTATGGTGGTCTCTGTGACATTGATTACACCATTGCCAATTGTTGCACCGGTAACATTGTCGCCTGAGGCACCGCAAACCTGAGCCAATGTATAACTTACTGTTTCTGCAGCATTCTTAAATGTCTTAGTAGCTGCATCGTATGTTAATACATTGTTGTTGGCATCTACAAGCTCATATGTAAGGTTACCCTGCTGTTGTGTTTTAAAGCCTTCGGCAAGGGAATAAGCTGATGTAGTTGGGTTTGTCTCACCAAAGATATTTTGGATTGTACCACCATCTGCCACATAATCAGCAAGGATATCTTTGTTGTTGGAATCATAAACGTTTGTTAAACCGATTGTATACTCACCTGAAGTACCATCGCCAACACGCTTAATAGCAAACTTAGCTGTATATGAATAACCAAGGTTATCATAGAATGTGAATGAACGAACATATCCACCTGTTGAGCTGAACTGGCTGTCAGTCTTATCAATTACACCAGAGAAATTAGCCTGTGTTGTTGCCTCAGGCGCACTTGTTAGATTCTCAGGTTTCATAACTCTAAGAGGTGTAACAGTATCCTTTACTACTTCCTTAGGATTTCCTGGATCTACCTGCCAACCCATAACTAAATAACCAGTTGTTGTCATGGCAAGGTTACCATTTCCATCAAGATAGAAAGATCCAGCTCTTGTAAATACGTTCTCAGAACCATTATTTACGATGAAAAAGTTTGTTGTGTTTGTATCTGTAAGTCTGATATCAAGAGCATCACCAGTAGACTGGGCAGCACCAGCGGATGTGATGGAAATCTTGGTTGCACCATTAGTAACACCAAGACCTATCTGCTTAGCATTTGTACCGCCTCGAGTAGCTGTTGCTCCTGAAGCCTGTGAAGTGGTCTGATACATAATATCAGAAAAAGTTGTTGAAGATGATTTGAACGCAACTGTGTTAACGTTAGAGATGTTATTACCAATAACATCCATCTTTGTCTGGTGGGTCTTAAGACCTGCTACACCAGAGAAAAGTGATCTCATCATAATGAATGACCTCCTCAAAGCATAGTGCTATTGAGGTGACTGTGTTGCCCCATCTGTCAGTCAGGGGCAATTAGCTTCCATAAGGTCCAGCTAAACTATTACAGCACCGTCAATATTTGTAAAAATGTTCTCATCTGATTCTGTCTGATCCATTGCAGTTACAACCGTTTGATTAGGTACGTTAACTATAAAAGCCAATGTATCTACAAGTACAAGCGAATCAGTAATCCCTTTTTCCTGAGCCTTCTGAACTCCTTCTGAAAGTCTAAGGGATTGTTCCTCAGTAAGTTCGATGTTTCTATCATCTAATCTCTGAGTTGCATGCTTTGAAAACTTTAAATCAGAAGCACTTTGTAACTTCTGTTTAAATATATCTTCGAAGCTTGCTCCGTTAATGTTGCCGAGTGGTCTAGACTCAGCTGCTGGATTGAGATAAGTTCCAGCTACTTGCTCAATGGAGGTGAAATTCGGATTAAAATTGATGTTATTCATGCATACCTCCTAATTCATTAAGCTCCTTCTGTTTCTGTAGGGGCAACTTCCTCTGAGGTCTCTTCTTCTGCACTTTCTGTAGTCTCTTCATTTGTGTTAGTATTGCTTGTTGCAGCCGTTTCAGAAACTGTCTCGTTATTATTATCGGACTCTTCCTTTGCTTTCTTTAGCTCTGCAAACTTAGCTGCCAATGCTTTTATATAATCCACTGTCTCTTTAGATACAAATCCCTGTGTATATGAATCCATTGCATTATAGACATTCATTACATCTGTGATAGCCTTTTCATCTCCCAATGTAACTGTTTCTGTTGTTGGAAGTTTTGCTACCATTGTGTTAAATGCGTCTATTGTCATTACTGCATTGTAATATGTTTCATTCACTACAGATTTGATATCGTCGATTTCGTATTCCTTACCATCAACTGATGCAAACATTTTGCCATCATCATCTGTTGTTACGTAATCAACTACACCGTGTATCTCTTCATTATCTGCGTCGATAATAACTACTTTACCAACTAGGCTATTAGCCTGGATTGTAGCCATATCGCTTTGTACTGACTGAATTGCTTCGATTTGTGTAAATGAAGCAAGCTGTTGAACATACTGACCATTGTCAGTTGGTTCTAGTGGATCTTGATATTGCATTTCAGCTACAAGAAGCTGTAAAAACATTTCTTCGTTGTACTGAGTCCCCTCTTTTGAGGCCGTTTTCGATGTGCTAGTGGTGCTATTTGCTTTTGTAGCATCATTGGAAGCCGCTGTCTTCTTATACTCACCATTAACAATCTGACCTACTAGTGATCCCGCCATTAATTTCCTCCTCTCCTTTTACGCCTGGAAGTCTAATGTATTTCCATTATCCTTCATCATTTGAGCGATAAGCATATCTTCGTCAGACATCAATCCGCTTAAATCGTCTAAGCTGTTAAGATTGATTCTAGAGCTTCTCTTCTGAGACTGCTCTGTCTGATTTTCTCTTCTCTCATCACCTTTGGCATCTTCTTCAAGATTTCTTTCGAATTCATGGGCTCCTACTGAAACTTCGATGGAAGTAACTTTAGTAGAAGTCTGATTAACCTCGAATCGAAGGTTAGCCATTTGTGTTTCAAGAGCCTGCTTTACTGCATCGTTCTCTGTAAAGATTTTTGCAGTAATTTCATCACCCTTTTGAGTAACCTCCATGAAAATCTTTCCTAAACCTTCTGGGTTAAGTGTCATTTCCATTGTGGTTGTCTCGGCGTCGTTTAATACTCTGGCCTGCTCAATAAACTGATTTACAATTTCTTCAGTTGTAACTGTTTCACCAGTTGGTAAAGCTACAATCTGTTCCTTTGGCAAGAACTGTACGTCCTCCCTAGGCTGTGTAAATACAGCATTTTCCGCTCTAATTACAGGTTCAGAATCGCCTTTAATCTCAACTTTTGTATTCTTTAACTGCTGATTAAAGTCTTTGTTGTTTGTAAATTCTTGATTCTCCTTTTTTGGAGCATCCTGTTTGTCCTCTGTCTTAGTTAAAACTGAAACAGGTTCCTCTTCCTTAGAAGATGTCGCCTCTATGTCATCTGTTTTAACATCTACAGCTTTTGTCTCATCTGCTTTCTTAGGTTCTACAGGTATCGGAATAGCTTCTAAAATCGGCTCATCTGTAATTTCCTCTACTGTGATTGTAGTTTCCGATTCTATCTCAGTATTAGGAATTTCTACCTGTGGCATCACTTCTGTCATTTCAACAGGTTCTTGCACTGGTAATTGGCCAGCTTCTAAAAACATCTCCTTGATAGCTTTAAAATCTAAGCCGGTGTCGGTAAATAACTGCTCTGACAAATCTGTTACTGCATCTAAAATGTTCTTGAATTCCTCACTCATTACAAGAGAAATAGAATCCTCTTGATTTGTAAGGTTCGCTACTACCTCTGCCAAGTTTTGTGGATTAAGTAAATCGATAATTGTGAGCCCTAAGGTTTCCATTGCATTTTCAATATCTTCCTCAGTAACTCCAAGCTCTTCTTCGATGATTTCCTTCACCTCAGATACTACTTCTTCAACCTTAGAAACAACTTCGGCATCCGTAGATGGTTGCTCCTCTTGTGGCTTTCCTGTAGCTTCTTTGGTCTTACTTAGCTTTGCAGCTGCAGTTTCTATCTCGCTTTTGCCAGATTTAGAAACTGTGTCTCCTGGAGTAGTCTTCACAGATACATTAGAATCAGCAACGTTTTGCAAAGTCTTTTCAAATAAGCCACCAGCAGGCTGGGAAGCCATTTTCGAATCTGGCATCTCTACACTGATGTTGCTTACCTGAATGAGCAAGTTGGAAACATTGCTACTTGTCATGTATTTTCCTCCTTTCACCTATTTTGTTTTCAAGCTACTATAAGACTTCTAAGAATCTAAGGTTCCATCATCTTTGTTAAAATTGCTGCATTTTCTTCGCTCATGGCAGAAAGAATATCTGCTCTTGTAGCAGCGTCCATTGATGCTAATATCTCACATACAAGATCAAAATCATCTGTCATAGTGTCAAATATGGCAGCTGCATTTTTAGGCTTCATGCTGGAGTATGTCTTAACATAATCCTCGATTTCAGCATCTGTCTGCAATTGAGAAACAACCTGTTTGTAGATTGCCTCTGCATTTTCGGGCGCAATAGACTCATAGTATGTCTTATATTCTTTTATATCGGGTGCATTGTCCGAAAAAACAACCTCTTCGTAAAATTTTTCTTTTTCTTCCTCAAATGCAGCCTCGTTTGCCTTATATTCAGCCAGCTCCGCAGATGCCGCCTCAAGCTCAGCAATATAATCGCTGTTGGCAGAACCGTCAGCCTTAAGCTGTTCTATTTCCACCTCAAGCTCTTTTATTCTATCAACTGCCTCTTCAACAGTTTTATATGGCAATTCTTCTTCCTCTTCTTCAGGAATGTATTCCTCTATACCAGGAAGGATTCTATTAACGTATGGAACATCTTTAAGCACAGGAAAAAGAACGGTCGAACCAAAACCGCCCACATCCATTTTTACTAGAAATGCAAATATGACAAGCCATATTAAGAGAATGAGAAGTACAACAAAGCCCATGATAAGATGCCCTACAACACCCAGGCTCTCCTCATCTTCAGGTAATGCCTCACCATTCTTTTTTGCTTCCTTACGAGCCAGTTTTTCAGCTTTTTTAGCCTCCTTGGCAGCCTTTTTCGCAGCCTTTTTGTCCTCAGGACTTTCCTTTACTTCTTCTGTAACATCTGCCATAACTATTCTTCCTCTTTTTCTGCATTAAAATATGAGTAACTAACTAATTCGTCAGTGATCTTACTTTCTTCATAATCAATTTCATCTAAGAATTCCTCAAAGGCATGCTCTCTAAGCTTTTCATGCATTTTTCTTTCCATCATCACTTCATTAAGCTTTTTTCTAGCAAGCTCCATTGCTTTTTGCGCCTTTGATAAGACAATCATTTGGTCCCTCAAAGCTACCTTCATAGATGTAATTGCATTTTTACAGGTCTTAATCTCTTTTATATCAATTGTTCCAACGGACAATTCCTTGAGCCTTTTTTCATACCCCGCCTGCTTAACCATTAATTCTCGAAGCTTTTGCTGCTCCTCGTTAAAGCGCGCAGTTGCCATGCCAAAGTTTGCTTTTTCCTGCTCTTCGAGCTTTTGTTTTAATTCCAGGATATTTTGCATCCTATAAACAAACTTTGCCATAAGCTACCTCTAATCCTCAAAAATAGCAGTCATCTGAGCAATGATATCGTCATACTCAAATTTGTCATGGGTTTGCTGTAACAAGAAAGCATTAACAGCGTCTATCTTTTTGATAGCGTAATCAATAGATTTATTTGAACCATTTTTATATGCGCCAATATTTATCAAATCTTCAGCCTCTTGATAAGTGGCCAAAACATTTTTCAGCTTTCCAGCAACAGCTTTATGCTCTGGGGTTGCCACAGCGGACATAACTCTGGAAATAGACTGAAGCACATCAATAGCAGGATAATGATTTTTCTGTGCCAACTTACGATTTAGCATAATATGTCCGTCTAAAATAGAACGAGCTGTATCGGTGATAGGCTCATTAAAATCATCACCATCTACAAGGACTGTATAAAGCCCTGTAATAGAGCCAACAGCAGCATTTCCAGCTCTCTCTAAAAGGCGAGGCATTTCAGAATATACTGACGGTGGATAACCTCTAGTAACAGGAGGCTCGCCTGATGCCAGGCCTATCTCGCGCTGTGCCATAGAAAAACGAGTGAGGGAATCCATCATAAGAAGAACATCCCTTCCCTGGTCTCTAAAGTATTCAGCTATAGCCGTCGCAGTCAACGCAGCTTTTTTTCTGATAAGTGCTGGTTTATCGCTTGTGGCACAAACAACCACTGAGCGAGCCATACCTTCTGGTCCCAAGTCGTTTTCAACGAACTCTCTAACTTCTCGACCACGCTCGCCAATAAGCGCAATAACATTTATCTCCGCCTTTGTATTTCTTGCAAACATACCCATAAGTGTTGATTTACCAACACCTGAGCCTGCAAATATACCAATTCTCTGCCCCTTACCAACAGTGATAAGGCCATCCACAGCCTTTACGCCAAGTGATAAAGGCTCTTTTATGATAACTCTGGACATTGGGTCAGGTGGATCCGCCTCTGCAGGATACCCAACAAGATTCTCAAATCCAGAAAAATCATCAACATCAGAAGGCACACCTAGGCCATCCACAAGATGTCCTAGAAGTTCATCCCCAACAGCAACCTCGAGAGGATGTCCAGTATTTTCAACCATACAGCCTACTCCAATACCTTCAACATTCTCATAAGGCATCAAAAGCAGACGTTTATCCTTAAATCCGACAACCTCTGCTTTAATTCTTTCATGGGAGCCTTCCACAATAATCTCGCACAAATCGCGAAGCTTTGCCTCCGGTCCAACTGATTCAATTGTAAGTCCTACGACCTTAACAACCTTGCC
Source organism: Pseudobutyrivibrio sp. MD2005 (assembly GCF_000621865.1). Taxonomy (GTDB): domain Bacteria; phylum Bacillota; class Clostridia; order Lachnospirales; family Lachnospiraceae; genus Pseudobutyrivibrio. Next base: position 37,458 of record NZ_KK211360.1, on the reverse strand, counting down.
AAGGGATTTAAAATAATCCTTTTCAATAAGCTGCATCAGTGAATTCGAGTCCATTTTCTCTCCTTAGCTCAAGGCTCTAATCTCTCTAATGAGATTATCTAGCTCTGTGTCTATGCTACAATCAAAAATGCCACCATCTGTTTCTATAATGCATTGGCTGTCATTTAAAAGAGGATCAGCAATAATATCTAACCCTACTTCAGCGCCAATTTTTCCTTGAATTTCATCCTTCTTACTTTTGATAAATTCCGCATTAGCATCGCTGACTTTAATCTGCATCTGGCCAGTGCGTTCAATTTTCATAATACAATGGTCTAAAAGATGATAAATTACATCTTTTCTACCGGAAAGCTCAGCTGAAAAAACATGCTCAAAAACAGGCAAACACATGTCTAAAATTTCTCTTTCCATATGAAGCTGACGCTCCATGTATTCATTCTGTATTCTGTCGATTTCAGCCTGCATGTTAGTCTGAGCATCATGAAGCTCCATCGCAGCACGCTGGGTACCTTCGTTATAGCCTGCTTTTTCACCATCCTGCCGGGCCAGATTTTTCATGGCATCAGCATTAAGCTGAGCAGCAGAAAGAATCTCATCAGCCTGAGCATTTGCATCGGCTATAATCCTTTCAGCCTCTTCTCTGGCTTCAGCCAACATCTCCTCAATCTGGCCAGACATATCCGGCTGCTCCTCAGTTTGAGTGATGGTATCCACTAAGCCTAAGAATTCATCGGCATCCACCCCTTCAGGGATTTCTTCTCCAGATTCTCTCATGGCTGCGAGGCGTCTTTCTCTTTCCTCGTCTAATAGCTTAGCCTTATATTCATTTTCTTGTTTTAAAATGATTTGCTTAGCAAGCTCATTTGAGTCAATTACGGCTTTCTCGCGTTCCCCTTCTTCATCAACGGAATCAGGTGCAACAGTAAATCCGTAAATAACATTTCTACTAGACAACAAGTTCGTCTCCTCCACCTCTTGAAATTACAATCTCTGCAGAGTCTTCCAGCTTTCTAATAATACCTACAATCTTCTGTTGTGCTTCTTCTACGTCCTTCATACGTACAGGACCCATGAATTCCATATCTTCTTTAATCATGGCTGCAAGACGTGATGAAAGGTTCTTGAAGATAGCTGCCTGAACTTCATCATTAGCGCCCTTAAGAGCAACACCAAGATCTGAGTTATCAACGTCTCTAAGAACACGCTGAATAGCTCTATCGTCAAGAAGCAAGATATCCTCGAATACGAACATCTTCTTTCTGATTTCTTCAGCAAGCTCTGGCTCTTCAATTTCCAAAGACTCCATGATACGTTTTTCTGTACCACGGTCTACGGTGTTCAAGATATTTACTACAGCATCAACACCTCCGGCGATACTGTAATCCTGATTGATAAGAGATGATAGCTTACGTTCAAGCACTCGCTCAACCTCCTTGATTACCTCAGGCGAAGTTCTATCCATCATCGCTATACGTTTTGCAACATCAGCCTGCTTTTCAGGAGGCAGGGCTCCAATAATAAGTGATGCCTGACCTGCTGACAGGTAAGAAAGAATCATCGCGATAGTCTGTGGATGTTCATCCTGTATAAAGTTAAGCACCTGAGAAGGTTCTGTCTTACGAATAAATTCGAAAGGTCTAACCTGCAAGCTGGCAGTAAGCTTTGTGATAACATCCTGTGCTCGGTCGTCGCCCAAAGCCTTTTCCAAAAGCTCTTTGGCATAGCCAATACCACCTTCTGCAATATACTGCTGTGCAAGACAAACCTGATAAAACTCCTCAATTACCTCTTCCTTGAGATTTGGAGAAATGCTTCTAGTATTTGCTATCTCTAGAGTCAATTCTTCGATTTCGTCTTCCTTGAGATGCTTAAATATTTGAGCTGATTTCTCTGGACCAAGGGCAATTAAAAGTATAGCTGCTTTTTGTACGCCATTTAAATCTTCAGTCGCCATAAATTATGCTCCCCAATCTTCGTTTAGCCAATTTCTAAGAAGCTGTGCAACAGCCTCTGGTTTTTCATCAACAAATTTTTCAATAAGAATACGAGCCTCTGATTTTTCAGTGTAGCCAATATCCTCTAATTCCTCTTCCTCCTCTTCCTGAGTAGAAGCAATCAAATCGTCAATTGTAAGCTCCTGCTCCACAGGTTCCTCCTGCTCTGTACGAAGGCTTCTGAATACAACAAAGCCAAGCATAAGGAAAATAAGAAACGCAAGAACAATCTGTAATATATCTGTAATGCTGATTCCAGGTCCCTCTGAATACTGGAACATTGGAATTTCATAAGCAACAACCTTAACACTTGTAGTAGGGAATCCTGTGGCCCTTGCAACTACTTCAATAATATCATCTGAAACTTCCATCTGCACTGGATCAGAATTAGCTTTTACAAATTCATCGAATGTCTGTCCCAGTTCATCAAGGGTGCCATCATCTTCCATCTTATCCTGATTGTAGATAGCATATGTCTTACATGTAACAGAGATTGATGATTCTTCTAAGGCACGCTTACCCATTTCATCCTTGTGAGTAGTGATTGTTTCGTCTGGAAGATAATCTCTGAAATATTCTTCTGTAGATGTTTCGGTTTGGCTGCCATCGTCCATTACGTATGTTGTGTCTTCATCATTTGTATCTGTACCAGGCACACCACCTGCTCCACCAACTGAATTGGAACTGGATCCCGACTCGCTGTCCAGATAGCCTTCTGTACGGCCCTCATCAACAGAATAATCATAGCTAACATAACTATTTTCATCGAAGTTCATTGAAAGATTGACTCCGACAGAAATATCGTCGTATAGATTGGTTCCATCTAAAACTGTGTGAACTCTGTTGGCAATTTCTGTGCTGGCTTTTTCGCGAGTGTCCTGATTTGCACTGGCTGTGCCAAGAGTCATGGTCTCGTCATCACCGGAGAAAAGCATGTTGCCATCAGTATCCATGATAGCGATGTTTTCGGTGTTTTCATTGCCAAGCATTGTAGCAACGTATCTGGCAAGACCTGCAGATGTTTCTGCACTGATAGGTGAATTGAGGGCGAGGGTGACTGTTGCCCATGAAGGCTCCTGTTTTGCAATTAATGTGCCATCCTGCTCTGGGATATTAAGAGTAACAGTTGCATCATCAACCATACTCTGTGTCTCTAAGACTTCTTCGAATTTATTTTCAAGATATAACTTATATTTTTTCTGCTTATCAGCCTCTGTTGTAGAGAAGCTTCCGTCGATAGCATCGTTGATTGTGTAGCCAGAAGCAGGGATTGAGTTGGAACCTAAAACTACGTTTGAATCGCCATAGTCCTTGTCCTCAACATAAAATGTAAAGCCGTCGTCACTTGTTTGGTATTTTATGTTTTCACCATCAAGAAGCTCTTTGACAGCAGCAGCTTGGGCTCCGTCCTGACATTCAATCAGCTGAACGTAATTTGGACGAGTAATAACCACCGCCAAAATAATGAACGACACAATAACAACAGCAGTGATTGATATAATCAAAACCTGCTGTCGCCGTGTAAACTTCCTCCACCATTCAAGTATTCGATTTAGTATCGCTTGAATTTGTTCTGGCATATAATCTCCCCTTTGTTAGTAAATACACTACTGTCTCCCGGCGCAAAGCGCCTGCCTAACTATACTTGCATCTGCATTATTGTGTTATAAGCCTCTATTACTCTGTCTCTAACTGCAACAGTGTATTGAAGCGCTATATTAGCCTTTTGTTCAGCAATCATAAGGTCGTGAGTGTTATCTGTCTCACCTAGCATAAAAGCAACCTCTTCCTTATGTGCTGCCTGTATCTGTGAATTGGTATCATCCAAAAGCCCCATAACTGAATTCAGCATGCTCTGAAAACCCTTTTCGGAATCAACCTTTGTTTCGCTTGCTGTGATTGGTGTACTACCGTATAAGCTCTGAATTGAAGTAACGTCCATCTAATTCCTCCCCTAAATCCTATAATCAAGGTCGCCCTGATACAATTACTGTCCAATCTGTATTCCGGACTGTGCCATAGATTTAATAGCTGAAAAAGCTGTAACATTAGCCTCATAAGAACGGCTGGCATCAATAAGGTTAGTCATTTCTGTGACTGTATTAACATTTGGATATGATACATAGCCATTTTCATCAGCATCTGGATGCGAAGGATCATATTCCATGATAAAATCAGTCTCGGTATCCTCTGAAACCTTTGTAACCTTAACACCATTGCCATTATAGGCAGCTGTACTATCCTTTAGTATATGACGAAACGAAGGAACACCTGCTTTAAGCTGTTTTTCCTCGAATGTAACAATTTTACGTCTGTAAGGCCCACCATTTTCAGTACGTGTTGTACTGACATTAGCGATATTCTCTGAAATGACATCCATCCTGAAACGCTGTGCTGTCATGCCTGAAGCTGCAATATCAAAAGGTTGAAATAATCCCATAGCTAACCTCCTAAAAACCCCATCAAATAGTAACTAATTACTGGAGTACTGATTTAAACCTGCTAACTTCGTTTGAAACGCTAGTGGTCAACGTCTGATATCTAAGCTGCTCGGAAGCAAGCTCCACATTTTCCGTATCCATATCAACATTGTTGCCATCTAGCCTGTATGAATAGTTCTCATAATCTGTGTATTCTATACCCTCTACATGATTATCATCGTCGTCGAGCTTGTTAACAGCACGCTCCAATGACCTCTCATGGGTAGCCATAAGTTCATTTCTAAGGACGCTTTCAAACTCGATATCCTGTCTCTTGTAGCCAGGTGTATCATCATTTGAAATATTGTTCATAATCAATGTTTGACGCTGCCAACTGACATCAGCAGTGTTATCAAGCATGTTTATAAATCCAAAAGCATCTGAACTAATCATACTTACACCCCTCCTAGATTACTTTTAATTATAAATTATATAGGAAAAAACACAAGGTATTTTTTACATCATATTGTATATTCTGAAATAATAACCCACTAGAAATAGTGTCATTTTTGTGAATTTTGTACCTTGTATTAATTCTAACCAAATAATGTGAACAAGTTATGAAAAAAGTGACTTATATACTAATTTATATAAACAAAAAGGGACCTACGATTGTAAGTCCCTTTAAAACACAAATCCATTATATTATTTGTTCTTTTTAATCTCATCAAGCTCATCAAATACAACGTCGTTTAATACCTTAATGTATGTACCCTTCATACCTGAAGAACGTGACTCGATAACACCTGCTGATTCAAATTTGCGAAGAGCATTTACAATAACTGATCTTGTTATACCTACTCTATCGGCAATTTTTGATGCAACCAATACCCCTTCGTTACCATCTAATTCATCAAAGATGTGGATGATAGCTTCAAGCTCTGAGTAAGAAAGAGTTGAAATAGCACTCTTAACTACCTGAAGCTTACGGTTTTCTTCAGCTGACTCCTCATTTACTGAACGCATCATTTCAAGACCTACGACTGTTGTGCCGTACTCTGTAAGAATGATGTCATCAATGTCATACTGCTTGTCAAATCTGTAAACAAAAAGAGTACCAAGTCTCTCACCTGCAATATCAATAGGAGCAATGATTGCTGAATACATATCAATATCAGATTTTTCAAATCCTAATGTCTTAAGGTTTACATTCTCCTTTGTAGAGAGAATTGAAAGTAATCTCTCGTTAAGAAGTGGATCAATAAAACCACCAACCTCATCAACAATAAGCTCTCCAATTTCTGTAGTATTTGGAAGATGTGATAAGCCAAGTACTTTACCCTTCTTTGAAATAACAAGCACTGAAGAATCAAGAATCTCTGTCAAAACAGAACAGATATCGTTGAATACAACCTTTGAAGAGTTGTTATTGTGTAGAAGCTTTCCTATCTTTCTTGTCTTATCTAATAATTGTACGCTCATGAAAAATCATTTCCTCCTAAATCAAATCAAATAAATTAAAAAAACATTATTTTGCGACATTTGAGTGTATTATACCACCGAGTTGTGTAAATATCAATAAAATTCAGAATATTATAACTATTTATTCTGATTTTCCACAAATCGGCACTCGTCGTTGGCACAAACTAATTTATTGCCCTTTTCTACCATGTAAGTACCGCACTTAGGGCACTTTTCAGTAGTTGGACGTGACCAGCTAATAAAATCACACTCTGGATGATTAGCACATCCAAAGAATTTACGTCCCTTCTGAGACTTTCTGATAACCACATCACCGCCACACTTTGGACATGGCACGCCAATCTTTTCTAAGAAAGGCTTTGTGTTGCGGCACTCAGGGAAGCCTGGGCACGCAAGGAACTTACCATGTGGACCAAATTTAATAACCATGTTACGTCCGCATTCCTCGCAGATAACATCAGTTACTTCATCGTGGATTTCTACCTTGGCAAGCTCTTCCTCTGCTACTTCAACCGCCTGTTCCAAATCCGGATAGAAGTTTCTAACAACAGATTTCCACTCAACAGTTCCCTCTTCAACTCCGTCAAGAAGCTTCTCAAGGTTAGCAGTGAATTTATCGTCAACGATGATTGGGAAAGAAGCAACCATAATAGAGTTAACTACTTCTCCAAGCTCAGTCACAAACAAGTTTCTAGCTTCTTTTGTAATGTAATGACGTTTCAACAATGTGGTGATTGTTGGTGAGTAAGTACTTGGACGACCGATTCCAAGCTCCTCTAAAGTCTTTACAAGTGAAGCTTCAGTAAAGTGAGGTGCAGGCTGTGTAAAGTGCTGCTTCTCCTCAAAGCTGTTAAATTCAAGCTTTGTGTCTTCTGTAAGCTTTGCAAGTGGATGAGTCTTTGATTCTTCCTCATCATCTGCAGAAACATAAATCATCATAAATCCATCAAACTTGATTGATGAATCGGATGCAGTAAACACATGATTCTTAGCTTCAACGCTAAGTGACACTGTATCATAAACAGCATTTGCCATCTGGCTGGCAACAAAACGCTTCCAAACAAGCTGATAGAGTCTAAACTGATCTCTTGTTAAGCTATCCTTAATCTCAGAAGGAATAAGCTCGATATTGGCAGGTCTGATTGCTTCATGGGCATCCTGAACCTTGCCGCTATTCTTCTTTGAAGAACCAGCCTGTACAGAAAGATATTCCTCGCCGTAATTATTTGTAATGAATTCCTCTGCTGCTGCTCTGGCCTCATCAGAAACTCTTGTAGAATCAGTTCGAAGATATGTAATCAAACCGATAGTTCCATGTCCCTTTACGCTAACACCTTCATAAAGCTGCTGAGCAACACTCATAGTCTTTTGAATAGAGAAATTCAAAGCCTTTGATGCTTCCTGTTGCATAGTTGAAGTTGTAAAAGGAAGTGGAACCTTTTTCTCTCTTGTTCCTCTCTTAATAGAGGCAATTGAGAAATCTGCGCCCTTAAGCTCAGCCATAATCTTATCAAGGCTAGCTTTATCAGAAATATCCTTCTTGCCAGTGCTGTCACCATAGTATTTGGCAACGATAGGCTTTTTCGCACCCTTTGTATCAAGAAGAACATCTAATGTGTAATATTCCTGCGGAATAAACTGCTCTATCTCTTTTTCTCTGTCGCAAATAATACGAAGAGCTACTGACTGAACACGACCAGCTGAAAGGCCGCGCTTAACCTTTGCCCATAGAAGTGGCGAGATCTTATAACCTACCATTCTGTCGAGCATACGTCTTGCCTGCTGCGCATCAACAAGATCCATATCAATTTCACGTGGATTCTTAAGTGAATTCTTAACAGCAGTTTTTGTAATTTCGTTAAATGTAATTCTGTATACCTTTTTATCTTGCAAATTGAGGGCGTGAGTAAGATGCCATGAAATAGCTTCTCCCTCACGGTCGGGATCAGTTGCCAGATATATTTTATCTGCTTTCTTAACTTCTTTTCTGAGAGCAGCAAGAAGTTCTCCCTTTCCTCGAATTGTAATATATTTAGGCTCAAAATCATTTTCAGGATCAAAACCAAGCTGACTTTTTGGCATATCCCTAACATGTCCTTGGGAAGCCATAACTTCATAACTGCTTCCTAAAAATTTCTTAATAGTGTGCACCTTTGCAGGCGACTCAACAATAACTAGATTCTTTGCCATTTAATCGCTCCTAATAACTTATATTAAGCCATCTATAAAACATCTATATATGTAAATCTCTAAAGAAATATCAAACCGTGATAAATCAGATGTAAATAGAAATCGTTCTTCACTATACAACAATATTTTTGTATTTTCAAGAAAAAATTATGTTTATTGAAGAAACAATTCAAAAAAGATTATAAAATCTAGGTACAAATCAAGCCACCTTCGTATAATTATTTTTGAAGACTTCCGCTAACATTCCCAGCTTTTCTAGGGAAAACACGAGGGATAGAAGCTTCAGATAATCCATGCCGCTCTCTTCCAATACTGTAGATATACTTTTTGGATAATCATCAAACAAATCATACACTTTCTTTTGCTCCGGGCTAAGGATGCACTTATTAGAGCTAGATTTAGTCACAGCATTTGCTTTTTCACCATATCTTTCAAGCATTTCTCCTACAAAAGCATCAGTATCATATATTACCCCTGCCCCCTGAGAAATCAATCTATTAGTGCCAAGGCTCAATGAGTCTCCAATTCTTCCTGGTGTCACATAGATGTCCTTTCCATGTTCTAACGCAAAATCTGCAGTAATAAGGGAGCCGGATTTATCTCTTGCCTCTATCACTATCACCACATCAGAAAGTGCTGAAACAATTCTGTTTCTTCGAGGAAAATTCATTGCCACTGGACTTGTCCCAATTTGATATTCTGAGATAACAGCACCTCCTCCAGATATAATATCCGAATAAAGCTGCCTGTTGTCTGTAGGATAAATCACATCACATCCGCTGCCTAAAACTGCCGCGGTAATACCATTTTTGTCAAGGCATCCCCTATGGGCGTATGAATCAATTCCTCTTGCCATGCCGCTAATCACTGTAAATCCATTAGTTCCAAGCTTTTCGCCTAATTCAAGGGCCATTCGCTTGCCGTAAGCACTGCATCTTCTGGCACCGACTATAGATACCGTTTTATAAAAGCTTGGAAGTTTTCCAATATAAAACAGCCCATATGGTGGGTCATAAATATTTTTAAGTTTTGATGGATAAGCGGGATTTTCAATTGTTATATAGGAAAATGGTGTGCTGGCAAATAGCTCGTATTCACTTTCTATATCAAATTTTGCTTTATTTGCCAGAAATGCTTCGAGATTTGCAGGTTCAAACAGATTGGAATTAATAAGCTCACTCTTTGATGCATGATAAAGATTATAGCTGTCATAAAAATAATCCACTAGTTTAGCTTTCTTTCCATATGAAATGTCCTCGTTTTTAAGAAGCCAAAACTCATATAAATAGTTTTCCATTATACCCCTGCCTCCCAATATCTTTTATCTAATCCTCTATAGCACAATGCCTCATTAAGATGATCAAACCCGATTTCTTCGCTGCTGTCCAAATCAGCTATAGTCCTTGCTACTCTAAGGACTTTATGATACGTTCTGGCAGTTAATGAGTATTTTTCATACATTGCAGACATATAGATGCTCTTTTCCTCATCCAACTTGCAAAACTTATCAATCAGGCTGCTTGGAATCTGACTGTTAAATTTAAAATCATAGTTTAAGTATCTGTCCCTTTGCATTTTATGGCAGGCCATTACTCTGTCCCTAATATCTTTAGAGCTTTCGTTCTTATTTTTGCTGACTATCTGGCTATAATTAAGGGTTGGCGCCTCAACACAAATATCAATTCTGTCTAAAAGCGGCTGAGATATCCTAGACAAATATCTTTGGATAGACTGTCTTGTGCAGTGGCACCTATTTAAGTCAGGATAATATCCGCATGAACATGGATTCATTGCCGCCACCATTACAAAGTCCGCTGGATATGTAAAGCTTCCTGCGGCCCTGGAAATATGAACCTTCTTATCTTCAAGAGGCTGCCTTAGGATTTCAAGAGTGCTCTTATTAAATTCTGTAAGCTCATCTAAAAACAAAACACCTCTATGCGCCAGGGATATTTCTCCTGGATGAGGATTTTGGCCACCTCCCACAAGGCCTTGTGGAGACACTGTATGATGAGGACTTCTAAAAGGACGCGCCTTTATCAGCCCCTGTCTTTCATCAAACATTCCGCAGACTGAATATATTTTTGACAATTCAAGCTGTTCATCACTATCCATCGGCGGCAGTATAGATGGGATGCACTTTGCAATCATTGATTTACCTGCTCCTGGAGGCCCTACCATAAGCATATTATGCATACCTGAAATAGAAACTTCGCAAGCTCTTCTTAGCGCCTGCTGGCCATTAATCATTTCGAAATCATATTGATAATGAAGCTCTGAAACACAAGGTTCAGCTAGCAGCTCTCCATTAGTCTGAAAATCACCTGAATTCAAAATTTCTATAACTTCACTTACATTTTCCACTCCAATGCAAACTAAATCAGAAACCAATTTAGCCTCCACCAAATTCTGCTTTGGAACCATGATTATCTCTAGTCCATTACGTTTTGCCTCTATAGCCATAGATAAAACACCGTTTATTGGCTGAATTTTGCCATCTAAGCCAATTTCTCCGCAAATACATATAGAAGCCAGCCTTTCGCATTCAATTATTCCTATGGCCGATAAAATGGCTACTGCAATAGGCAAATCAAAGCCTGCTCCTGTTTTTCTGATGCTTGCTGGGGATAGATTAACGGTAATACGTTTGATTGGAAGTGCATAGCCTGCATTTTTCATAGCAGAACGAACCCGTTCCTTTGCCTCCTTCACCTCCGATGAAAGATATCCCACCATCTCAAAAATGGGCATACCTTCAGAAATATCTGCTTCAACAGATATCATTTTAGAATCGATACCATAAATGGTAGCGGTATTAATAACACTATACAATTTAACTCCTTGGGGAATTTATATTGATTAAATAAAAAAGACGAGTGTTATATTATCACACCCGTCTTCGATATTCAAGTTAAATTGTAATGCGACTAACGAATACGCTCTGTAAGCCCAAGCTTCTTATGAACCTTACGTAATGTCTTATTAGCAAAATATGATGCCTTTTCAGCATTTTCTTTAATGCATTCATTGATAAATGTCTTATCTTTTTCAAGCTCTGCACATCTTTCATGGAATGGAGCGAGCATATCTGCTACTGCCTCACCTACAGCAAGCTTGAAATCGCCATAGCCTTTTCCCTCAAATTCTTTTGCTACTTCATCCATAGATTTGTCTGTTACAACGCCATAGATTTCCATAAGATTTGAAACGCCTGGCTTGTTAGCAACATCGTATCTAACCTCTGCATCAGAGTCAGTTACAGCCTTCTTAAACTTTCTGATTATTGTGTCTCTGTCGTCTACAAGGTAGATTGTTGCATTAACATTTTCATCTGATTTTGACATCTTCTTTGTAGGCTCAGCAAGAGACATAATTCTTGCACCAGCCTTAGGGAAATATCCCTCAGGAATAGTAAATACATCGCCATAAATGTTGTTAAAACGCTCTGCAACGTCACGGCAGATTTCAAGATGCTGCTTCTGATCAGAACCGATTGGAACTAGATCTGACTGATAAAGAAGAATATCTGCGGCCATAAGCGCTGGATATGTAAATAAACCAGCATTGATATTATCTGCATGCTTAGCTGATTTATCTTTGAACTGTGTCATACGGTTAAGCTCGCCCATGTATGTAAAGCAGTCTAAAATCCAGCCAAGTTCTGCATGTGCAGATACGTGAGACTGGAAGTAAATGCAGTTTTTCTTAGGATCAAGACCAGCTGCAACATACTGTGTGTAAATTCTTCTTGCGTTCTGCTTGAATTCTGTAGGGTTCTGGCGAACTGTAAGTGAGTGTAAATCCATTACGCCAAAGAAGCAATCGTAGTCCTCATGTAAATTAACCCAGTTTTTAAGTGCTCCAATATAGTTTCCAATGGTAAGCTTACCTGTAGCCTGCATACCAGAATATAATACTTTTCTTTCCTTTTCCATTTATCTGTCTCCATTATTTGTTATGTAAAATATTTCTACGAATATATTCATTTGTAGCTTTTTCACCATATTTAGCCAAGTGGTTAAGCATATCTTCTAACAGGGCGGCTGTCTCCTCATGCATAAGATACTTGCCCTTGCCTTTGTTGTAGTATTCAAGTGCACTGGAATCGGTGTAAGCTTCCTTTTGGTAGTTCTTACACGCTGCAACTCTGTCGCAATACATTTCAACCACATAATTTACAGGCATCTTCATGCCACACATCTGATGACCTGATTCCAGCCCATAATCAATCCAATATTCAAAATGATGCTTATTACGTCCTTTATGATGTAACCAAGCAAGAGAAACGCCTGTAGCTTCTCTTTCAGCGTTATTTGGGCTCTTATCGCCCTGATAGTATTTAGCACCAACCAAAAATTCAACTGGCGAATACTTTGACAAATCGTGAAGCAAGCCTTGCTTGTAGAGTCCTACTGCAAAGCACCCCTTCATAACAAGATGTCTGTGATGTGTAATAGTTTTAAAATGCTGCCAGGCTTTCATTAATTCTTACCCTTTACTAGCTTTAAACCAACCAAAACACTTATTGAATTGCCAGGCACAATGATGGATTGCTGATCATGTATTGGCTTTGGTGAAAAATCTTCATCCACGTAATCTGCGGTGTTAAAGCATAGACGCCATCGTTTTCCAGGCGCTAAAAGAGGAAGTGCCATACTAACACTGTCATAGTGGAAGTTGTAGCAAACGAATACCTCTTCATCTTCGTCAACATAAGCGCCATTATATAGCACACCAAGAGCCTTCTGCTCCTCTCCAATAGACATCATCCAAGGCTCTGTTCCGTGGAATGACATATCTGGGAGCCCCAAATGTCTGTAGTCATTCATATAAAATGGCTCTTCGATTCTAAGGCACTTGTGGTTCTTTCTAAATTCAACAAGCTGTTTAACAAATCCTGTTAAAGCTTCTTTATTTTTTGTCTTGGAAAATACAGTATATCCTACTTTATTATCCTGACAATATGGATTGTTGTTTCCTAAATGGGTAGCTGCCGCTTCATCTGCTGCTACGAATAGAGGAACACTTTGAGACATAAGAAGTGCTGTGAAAGCATTTCTCATTTCTCTAAATCTGTTAGAATTTATGATTCTATTTGTAGTCTTTCCTTCAATTCCATAGTTGAAAGAATAGTTATTATTGGTTCCGTCTCTGTTGTCTTCACCATTGTCAAAATTGTGCTTTTCTCCATATGAGTAAGAATCCCATAAAGAAAAGCCATTAACATTTGCCATATAGTTAACAAAACCATAGGAAGCGTTCTGTCTGCGCATGTGATTAGCAAATTGAACCATGCTTCCATTCATATGGTTTTCAATCTGTCTTGTAACATTCATGAAGGAATCGTTGTAAACAAATAAGTGCTTCTTGCCCTTTTCATTTACAAGAACTTCCTCTGGAATGTACTCATAGAAAATCTTGGTATCTGCAAGATATGGTTCCTCAGCAATTCTTTTGATTGGTGCATTGCAGCCAACAATGTGGAAACCATCTACGTGGAAATATCTAACATAGTACTTGAGACACTCAATAATGACCTCATCAGATGTCTCAACAGCAAAAGCCATCTCCATAACTACTTCGATTCCATTCGAATGGAGAGTGGCAATCATGTCTCTCATGCCATCTGCGGGTGTCTTAGCATCGCCAAAATAAGATGCCTTCGGTGCGAAATAAAAGGCTTCTCCAAAGCCCCAATAGTTCTTCTTGCCAGAGTATTCTAAAGCCTCTGTAATTTTTCCTTTAGGGGAAATATTCATCTTTTTATCAAGGAAAAGCTCCTCGAAATCATAAACAGGCATAATCTCGATACTGGTAATGCCCAATTCTTTAATATATGGAAGCTTTGAAATAAGACCTTTGTGGCTGCCTACCTTTGCCTTAGTAACACCACTTCCAGCAGTAAAGCCCCTCATATGCAGCTTGTAAAGAACCATATCTGAAGGTGCTATCTCCACCTTTTCATCTTTCCAATCTTCACTGAGATGAGAGATACCAGAGTATATCTTAAAACCATGCTTCTCTCTGCCACTAACATCAGCCCATTTGTCCCTGCCTACAATGGCTGTAGCAAATGGATCAACGTAAATATTCTCATCTTCCTTAATCAAATAGCATATATTATCAACATCCACATCTGAAAGAACTACCGAATACACACGACCAATTCCATATTCGCTAGTAAGATTTATTTCTTGAAGCTGTTTTTTTGTGGTTTTATTGTATACAAGAATTGATGCATCCCTCGTATATGACTTAATTGAAACTGTAAGAACGACAGAATTTTTACTTATAATTCTTGGTCCATATTCTCTAAAATCGCCCTTGGAAATTTTCATAATATGCCTCACTTCAGATAAATTGTGTGATTTTTGATAAAATATAGGTCTAAACTATTTTAATACTAGACAATATTCCTGATGAATTATATCATAAGGACATGTCTTAAACAAATAAAATAATAGGAAGGATTATAAAAATGGATCAAAACGAAGTATTCCCAGTTGACAACGAGGACGATGATGTAGTTGTAACACTTAATCTTGACGATGGTTCTGAAGTCACCTGCGAAATTCTCACAATATTTGATTTAGAGGATCAGGACTATATCGTACTATTACCTCTTGATAAAAACGGCGAGCCTAATGCTGACGGAGAGGTTTATATCTATCGCTATTTCGAAGATGAAACAGGTGCTCCTTCTCTCGATAACATCGAGTCTGATGAAGAATACGCAGCAGTTTCTGCTAAATTCGACGAAATCTACGGCGAAGACTTAGCTGATGAATAATTTAGCTCATCTAAAAATCGGGATTTATCCCGATTTTTTTTGTTTGTATAGCCCAAAAACAGGTTTCTCTTAGTCCTGGTAACGCCAACATAAAACAATCGTCGCTCCTCTTCTATATCATCCTTTGATTCCACTTTATTTGTAGGAATTATTCCTTCATTAGCTTCTACAATAAAAACGTTTTTAAACTCCAGTCCTTTGCTGGAATGCAGTGTGTACATGCCGATTTTACCGCCTTTATCAACATTTCTTGTTTTATTTTCATAATCAATTTTAAGCCTCAGCTCATTCAATAAATCTATAGCCTGCTTGATAGTCCTAAGCCCCTTAAATACTGTGAGAATAAAGTCTAAAATCATTTGATACTCGCTAAAATCAGCCTCATTTCTATAAGCCTCCTCCTTCAAAAAGGCACCGTATCCCATTACATTTTTAATATAATTAATTGCGGCGCATGGCGACATTTTAGAAATCAGTCTTATATCGGAAGCCAAAGCCTCGACAGCTCTGTAACAAGATGGATTATCCCTGTAGAAATCAAGCATCCCCCTAAAATCATTTCCTTCTTCCACACTTCGCCTGTGCAAATATCTGTTGGGTCTATTTATTATCGATAAAAGCCTCGCTCTAGTGGAATTTCCTATAGCAATCTGAAAATAAGCCTCCAAATCATTAATAATAAAATGGGTATAAATATTAGGCATTTGCTCCTTTAAATAGAAAGGCATTTTAGAAGTAAGCATTTTATTAACTAAAAACCTGGCATCTGAATGATTTCGATACAATATTGCTATTTCATCGTATTGCACGCCTTCATCAATTAGCTTTTTTATCCTAATATAAATAGCTTCTGCCTCTTCTTCTTCATTTTTATACTCATTAATCTCTATGAGTCCATCAGCTGCTGTTCCTTTTATTATCTTTTGGAATCTGTTTTTGTTGTTAGATATAAGATTTCCCGCAGTTTTCACTACATTTAAGGGATTGCGATAATTGTAATCAAGCAGGATTTGCTTAGCATCTGGATATTCTTCCAAAAATCTTTGCATCAGCCTTGGATTAGCGCCTCTAAAACCATAAATGGATTGATCATCATCACCAACTCCAAATATATTTCTAGTCTTAGCCGAAATTAGCATCATCAGCTTGAACTGTATATCATTCATATCCTGCATTTCATCAACAAGAAAATACTTATATCTCTCCTGCCATTTTGCAAGAACATCAGGTTGCGTGACAAACATGTGATATGCCTTTGTCAGCATATCATCAAAATCAATCAGCCTATATTTTTCTTTTAGTCCTTCGTAGGCTTTTTCAAAGGCTCTCAGCTCTTCTCTATCAACATATTTAGGCATATACTCAGCCAAGCTACAGCTAGCGTTGTTGTATCTAGATAATTCTTGGGAAAGTCCATTCAAAAGGACATTATCATCTTCTGCAAATCCAGCAATGCTCATTGCCTGTTTTAGAAGCTTACTTCTGGCGCTTCCCATTAAAATATCAGAAGACCTATAACCTTTCTCCTTCTGTAAAATCCCCCAAAACAAAGAATGGAACGTTCCGAAGGTCACAGAATAAATATCATCTGATAACCTATCGAAACGTTCCTTCATTTCAATAGCTGCAGCTTTAGTAAATGTGATTACTAAAATCTCGTGAGCTGGGATACCAGATTTGATGAGTTCAAATACTCGTGTAGTTAAAACGGCAGTCTTGCCACTTCCTGGACCTGCCAAAACTAAGCATGGTCCATCAACATGCTTCACTGCTTCTGATTGGCTACTATTAAGCTCCATTTTCCTCCTAATAGTCGCACTCAAAGTAAATCTAAGGTTCCCAAGCCTTATTATTTAATTAAGAAAGCTTTTCAATAGCTGCTTTGATACGTTTAATAGATTCCTCTTTACCAAGGATTTCCATAAGCTCTGTTGCACCGCCTGGTGTCATCTGCTTTCCTGAAACTGCAGTACGCACTGGCCAGAGAACGTATCCATTTTTATATTCATGCTCTGATGCAAATCCAGAAAGAAGTGCGTAAAGAGCATCGTTTGAATAATCATCCTGTGCCTCAAGAACTGGTAAAAGCTCCTTGAGAACTGCAAGGGAAGACTCCTCATTTGTCTTCATTTTCTTATGAGTATACATTGCGCTGTCATACTCTGGTACAGCATCAAAGAAATCAACATGATCTTTGATGTCTGGGAAGATTTCGATTCTTGTCTGAACCATCTTCGCAATCTTCTTAAGGTCATAATCACCCTTGATGTATTCCTTAAGATATGGCTCAGCCATCTCGTAGAACTTATCAAAGTCCATAGCCTTCATGTACTCGCCGTTCATCCACTTAAGCTTTGTGATATCGAATACAGCAGGTGACTTTGAAATACGGTGATAATCAAACTCCTTAACAAGCTCCTCTAAAGAGAAAATCTCGTTATCATTTTCTGGTGACCAACCAAGTAAAGCAACGAAGTTAACAACAGCCTCTGTAAGGAAGCCCTGCTCGATTAAATCCTCGTATGAAGAGTGACCTGAACGCTTAGAAAGCTTCTGGTGCTCCTCATTTGTGATAAGTGGGCAGTGAATGTACTTAGGTACTTCCCAACCAAATGCCTCATAAAGACGATTGTATTTTGGTGAAGAAGAAATGTATTCATTACCACGAACAACGTGAGTGATTCCCATAAGGTGATCATCTACTACGTTGGCAAAATTGTATGTAGGATATCCATCAGACTTGATAAGAATCATATCATCAAGCTCAGCATTATCTACTGTAATCTCTCCGTAAAGCTCATCTACGAATGTAGTTGTGCCTGTACGTGGATTGTTCTGACGGATAACATAAGGCTTTCCAGCTGCAAGATTAGCCTCTACCTCTTCCTTTGAAAGATTAAGGCAATGCTTGTCATAGATATGGATTTCCTTATCGCCAATTACCTGCTTGCACTCTGCAAGACGCTCATCATCACAGAAGCAATAATATGCCTCGCCTTTTTCAACGAGCTTCTTAGCGTACTCAAGATAAATACCGGCAGCCTGACGTTCAGACTGAACATAAGGTCCTACGCCCTTGTCCTTATCTGGGCCTTCATCATGGATAAGACCTGTAGCTGCAAGTGTTCTATAGATAATATCAACAGCACCCTCAACAAGACGCTCCTGATCTGTGTCTTCGATTCTAAGAAGGAAATCTCCCCCCTCATGCTTTGCTACTAAATATGCATAAAGAGCTGTACGAAGATTACCTACGTGCATACGACCAGTTGGTGATGGTGCGAAACGTGTTCTTACTTTACTCATTGTAAATCCTCTCAAACTTAATTTAGGATTGCAGAAATAATGCAATCCTAAATTATTCTATACCATTTTTGTAATTTTTCAAGTAAGGATTTGTTACCATTCACAGTTTGTTTTGGTGGGTCGCCATCCCCCCTGCTGTGGCCTCCAGTATACACATGGCGTGATTTTGCGAATATTGCAGTTTTTCTTATGGGCCAAATTTATGCATCGCACATGTGTCTTGTTGCGGAATGAACCATTTTGAAAAATGTTTTTTAAGTGGCGGACACTATAGTTTTTATGTACTTCTCAGACTGAGGGGACTTGGTTTCATATTACGCTTGCTAAGTAACATGACAAAGCAGGTTTTGCATATATAATCACCGTGGCACATTCAACATCGTGTTT
>NZ_KK211360.1:0-18874 GCF_000621865.1 Pseudobutyrivibrio sp. MD2005 | reverse complement strand
ACTAGGTTGTGTGTCCGCCAACCAAAAACCTTTTTCAAAATTGTACAGGCCTGCAAAAGACACATGTAAATAAAGATGCATAAATGGCCCATTAGAAAAGCGCAATATTCTTGCAATGCGCCATGTGTATACTGGAGGTCACTGCAGGGTTGAGGGCGTCATATTCTTACGGCAACTGTGAATGGTAACAGAGCTTTGTGTTAGTTTGTACTTTCCTCGCTTGTATCCTGTTGCATTTGGCCTCTTGGACCGCCACCATTCATCTGTGGCTTTGTTCCGTCAAAATCTTCTGGCAACTCACCTTCTGGCATTTGGCCGCGGCCGCCGCCCATTCCTGGACCACCTTGTCCCATTCCAGCGTTGGTATCACCTGTAATATTTACTTCGCCGCCATTTTCTGTGATAGGGCTGTTAGTTCCGCCTGATGCGGTGACTGTACCTCCATTGATGATTACTGATGCCTGGTCAGCATCAAGTCCACCTTCCGGAACATCAGCACCTGTTGCATTAATTGTACCGCCATTAATTGTGATACAGCCATCATAGTTTCCGTTACTGTCGATAGCGTCACCATTTGTACTAGTAACTGTAACCTCACCGTCGTTGATTTCGATGTAGTTACCTGCATTCAAGCCATCATCTACGGCTGTTATGTTAATTGAGCCACCATTTATATATAGATTTCCCTTGGCCTCAATGCCTTCATCCTCGCTGTTTCCTGTAATCGTTCCTCCAGTGATTACAAACATGTCCTCGCTTTCGATAAGATCACTGACCGAAGTGATGTCGATGTTACCTCCATCTATACATACAAGATCGTTGGCATTGATGCCGTCAGTTCCATTTGAAGTGATATTGATGGTGCCGGCTTCAATGTAAATCTTGTCATCAGAAGTAATACCATGCTTATGATTTGCAGTGATGTTTAATGTGCCCTCACCAAGAACAATTATATCATCCTCGCAAGATATTACGCCCTTTCCTATCTCCTCGCCAGTCTCTGAATCTGTTGCATATTCGCTGCTATCAGTAAGTGTATTCTCTGTACCTTCTGCAAGCTCTATATAAAGATTCTTCACCTGAGCACCATAGATAACTGGACCATTTGTGCTTGTAAGATCAACGCCATTTAATATAAGCTTTACATTGTCTTCAGTATTAATCACGATTGAGCAAGCTGATGAAGTGCCTGTTAAAGTGTATGCGCCACCCTCAGTTATGTATAAAACGCCGTCCTCATCGCTGGCACCAGTGCCATCTATAGTCATTCCACTTTCGGAAAATGTTATAGTCGCTGCTTCTTCCCAGTCAGTCTTTATTGTAAGTACATTATATTCAGTGGATGCTTCCACACTTTCAGATGCAACGCCCTCTACTTGGGCTGCCTCTGTGGTCTCCGTTGTGCTTTCAGATGCACTATCTGTAGAACTATTATTTGAGCCACAGGCCACAAGAGATGCTATTAACATTGCTGAAAGTATGCTCATTACTATTCGTCTCTTCATAATTACAACTCCTCTGCTTCATTCACATCACATCTACCACAAATTACAGTAAGATTTCCATTTCTCATTCTGATTTCATCTAAGAACTTCTTCTCATCCTTTTCGTTCTGAAGTTTGATTCTGTAGTTAATTTCATACATTGAACCCATATTAGTTGTTTTAACAGCTAATAGCTTGTGTGAGCTTGTATATTTTTCAAATAGATCATCAAAAATATCGCTATAATCAAGGTTCTCTGGGATTGTTACTCTCAAATCCTTCTCATCAGCACTTGTTGCTCCGTATTTGATTGCATCAAGAACAAAATAGATAATACAGATTACAAGAGCCAGGATTGTTGCAAGTGCAAGTTCTCCTATAGCACATACTATACCAATTGTCATAGAAAAGAAAATAAAACTTATATCTCTTGAACTTCCCTGCAATGATCTAAATCTTACTAGTGAAAATGCTCCAAGTACAGCGATAGATGTTCCAAAATTGCCATTTACCACCAAAAGTACGATACATACTAAAATAGGCAGTGTAATCAGTGTTCTGGCAAAGTTTTTGGAAATCTTTGTTCCTGTTTTCATGTATGTAAGGGAGATAATCAGGCCTAGTATTCCTGCTACCACCGAATAAGTTACGGCAAGACTTGTTGTGATTCCCGCCTCTGTTGTTGTAGATAATGCTGTTAAAACTGATTCCATAATTTGTACTCCTTTAAACTAATTCCAAATATTTTTACTTTATATAACTGCTTTTATTTTTGAAGGTGCAACCGCTTCTTTGATAGGTTCATTTTTACTCATTGCAACCTGTCTTTTATAGAAATTTCCGTATTTTGAAAAGGATGTAGGATATATTTCATACTTCGATAGAAGCCTTGCAAACCAAAGTGGCATTGCCTCAGAAATCTTTACCTCCATAAGTCTTTGGCCTTTTTTCAGAAGATAATCATTATCCTCATCACTGTATAGTGTCAAATTAAAATCCCTGCTTCGAATGTTGATATCAAAAGTCACTCTAAACTCCGGATCTTCTTTACCAAACATTGCAATTCGGTCATAAGCTATGTATCTCTTTGGCTCTAATGTATAGTGACTAAAAAAATAATCGATTTCTTTGAAAATCTGATTAGGATTTGATGGAAGCTTTCCTTCGATTAAATACTGTTCAGCTTCCTCCATCGGAATCGCTACTCTTCTTTTGTTTACAAGCCCCTTGTATTTTTTCTTTATTTCAAGGAAACACATGCTGTCATAGGTTGGCCTGCCATAGCAACGAACTCTGAACTTTTCTTTGTATTTTGGTCCTTCAATAGATGTTCTAATCAATTCATCTGTTGGTGTGTCGTAATAGATATTTCTTATGGTATGTAACCCATATTCATCTTCTTCCATATACTCATCCAACTCAGCTTTGAAAGCTGTATATGTTTCTTCATCTAATAAAAACTTTTTTTCGTATCTATTAAATACTTTTTGAATCTGTCCCATATGCTCGCCTCCTTCAAACTATCTTGGTTGTTTTGATGGTCTTACTTTATTGCTCCAAAGTGAATGTAAAGTGAAGGTAGCTGGAAGATTAAAGGAAGGTTATGAAAAGAATTTAAAAAGAAAAAAGCAGTCTAGAAATAACATCTAGACTGCTTATAATTAAAGTTCATGGTAATTTACTACCATGTTTCTGCCATGCTCTTTTGCATAATATAAAGCTTGATCAGCCTTGCTGATTGTATCATGATAGTTTTCATTTGGCGTGTATTTGCAAAGGCCTATAGAAATGGTTACCGGGCATATTCCATTATTTGAACTTTCCACATCTACTCTAAGCTTCTCTGCAAGCGCCTTAGCTTGTTCGATAGTGTAATCTACCAGGATGACAATAAACTCTTCACCACCCCAACGGATAATAAAATCTCGTCCATATATCTGACTTCTGATTTCAGATGTAACGAACTGAAGTATTCTATCGCCAGCATCGTGACCGTATGTATCGTTTACTTTTTTAAAATAATCGATATCAAACATCAAAAGCACCACATCCTGATTAAAGACGAAGGCTTCTGTCCTCTTATCTATTAACTGATCTATTTTATATCGATTAAATGTACCTGTAAGCTCATCTGAAATAGAGCTGAGCACCAGCTTTTGCCTGATAAGATATTGATCTGCATAGGATGTATCAAATATGTAAAGCATTATGATAACGCCGATATACAATGGTAAAGCCAATGAAATCATTAGCGGAAATGTCTCATAATGATTAAAAGTATTTGAAATGATAATATTGAACAACAAAATAGCATGTATAATTGCATGATACTTTAAAGGCATTGCAAGGCCTATGGCCAAAAATGCAAAATGCATTATAATGAAGCCTTCTCTTGCAAAATCTCTATTTGGCAGGTACCAAATAGCCCATATGGTACACCACATTGCCGCATGGGGCATTATGTAATACAATAGCACGCCACCGACATATGTCTTTATGCGAGGATACAAAGTCCAAAATACAATCATTGGTATGATTATGGAAAATCTGGGAATGATTGTCTCATATGCAAATCGCCCAAACAACTGGCAATCAGAATAGAAATACATCATCTCCAGAATGCCAATTAGCATTGCCGAGTATCCGCTTACCTTCTTAAAATACTCAAATTTTGATTGATAAAACTGCTGTCGTTCTTCTTTTTTAATCTTAGATTTAATCATGTAGTTATTATAATGCGATGAATCGTTGTTGGCAACTCGTTGGTATATCCTGCCGTTTATAACACTTCTACAAATCGCATAAACGCATCCATACCCTCTTTTGTGTTTTTATAAACTCCAGCACACTCTAACACTTCGCAGAAAACCTTACCTATTTCCTGCTTAAGAATTTCATGAACATTGCTCTCATCTATCTTGTCGTAATTCTTTGAGAACTCATCTACCCAATCAACATGCTTTGCAAGAGCCTCATCACTGCGTAAATCCTTGCCGTTAACAATAGAATCTGCAAGCTGCTCCATCTCGCCTTTAAGTCGGCTAGGCAAAACTGCAAGTCCCATAACTTCAATCAGGCCGATGTTTTCTTTCTTAATATGATGAAGATGCGCATGAGGATGATAAACTCCAAGTGGATGCTCTTCTGTTGTAATGTTGTTTCTAAGAGCAAGGTCAAGTTCAAATAAGTCTCCGCGTTTTCTTGCGATAGGTGTGATTGTATTGTGCTTTTCTCCATCAGTCTCAGCAAAGATAAATGCGGCCTCATCAGTGTATCCTCGCCAAGCATTTAGGATATGCTCTGCTAAATCGATGATTCGCTTTTCATCCTTGCACTGTAATCTGATTACCGAAAGTGGCCATTTAACAATACCAGCCTTCACATCCTCAAAGCCTTTAACTGTAAATTCTTTAATTATAGGAGCCTTTTCCATAGCAAATGTATAGTGACCACCCTGGAAATGGTCATGACTGAGAATAGAACCACCTACGATTGGAAGGTCTGCATTACTTCCTAGGAAATAATGTGGAAATAGCTTTATAAAATCAAAAAGCTTTACAAATGTAGCTCGCTCTATTTTCATAGGCGTATGTATGCCATTAAAAACTATACAGTGCTCATTGTAATAAACGTATGGGCTATATTGAAATCCCCATTTGCTGTCATTAATAGTGATTGGAATTATACGATGATTCTCTCTGGCAGGATGATTTGTTCTGCCGGCATACCCCTCGTTTTCCATACATAGCTGACACTTTGGATAAGCTGACTGCTTGGCATTTTTCGCTGCAGCGATAGCCTTTGGATCCTTCTCCGGCTTAGAAAGATTGATAGTGATATCAAGTGTTCCGTAATCAGTTTCTGTGGTCCACTTTAAGTCCTTTTTTACCCTGTATGTACGAATATAATCAGAGCTGCGACTCAAATTATAGAAATAATCTGTGGCAGCCTCAGCCCCACTATTCTTATATATATCATTAAATTTATCTATCACCTGTGATGGTCTAGGGCAAAGGCAATTCATAAGCTTTGTATCAAATAAATCCCTGTATGTCACTGAATCTTCAATGATGCCTCTTTTCACTGCTTCATCAAGCAAATCCTTTAAAACATCCTCTAAAACGATATTTTTTAAATCACAATCCGGGTCGGTATACTCATCTTCCTTCATGCAATCTAGCAATAAATTTGTAGTATAGATTCGCTCACACTCTGGTGTAAGCCCTGCATCAATCCCATATTGAACTAATTTCTTAATTGATTCCTGTAACATAAATTCCTCCTGATATCAAAGAGTAATATACTCGTATTATTGAATAATAGTTTTGCTAAAAAAATCCAGAGGATTTCTCCTCTGGATTAATTTTACACCTTTGATATTTTTTACATCAATTAAAGAAACAGCCAAAACTTGCAAAAACGACTGTAATAATATGTTTCATCCACATTTTTGTAAATCAAATAGGTATGACTTCTTGCTGACAAAACAATTAAGCTGCTTTCTCTTCCTCTTCCTTATTACGGCTAGCCTTATTAACATGCTGCTCATAAAGAGTTTTTCCTGCGATTGTTGCAAGTACAAGTGAAAGTATCACAAGAAGTACAGCGATTGCAGCCTGAACAAGAGCCCAGCCATCTGCTTCTCCTGCGTTGTAAACTGTAAGCTTTGCTGTGATAGTCTGAACAAGTGAGCAAATAGTTACAGCAAGCATGAATACCATAGGAACATAGAACATCTTATTGTTTTTACCAACGCTTCCAAGCCATGTACATACAGCAAGAAGACCTACTGCAGCAAGAAGCTGGTTGGCAGCACCAAAGAGTGGCCAAATTTTAGTGTATCCTGTCATACCAAGGCTTACACCCAAAACTACGGTTATACCTGTAGATACATAAGGGTTAGCAAGAACCTTCTTATATCCTGTAAGATCCTTTGCTGTCTGTCCCTGCTCAACAAAGAATTCCTGGAACATGTATCTTGCAAGACGTGTAGCTGTATCAAGTGATGTAAGGCAGAAAATTGAAACTGCAAGAATAAGCATCTGATACATAATGTTTTGAATACCAGGAGCAAATGATGCAAACATTGCAGAAAGACCACCTGCGAATACCTGAGTTGGACTTGCGTAAGTTCCATCAGATGCAGATTTCCATACAAAGCCGATAGCACAAAGTGAAATTACTGCTACCATACACTCGATAAGCATAGAGCCATAAGCAACAGGCTTTGCATTTTTTTCGTTATCAAGCTGCTTTGATGATGTACCTGATGATACAAGTGAATGGAAGCCTGAAATTGCACCACAAGCTATTGTTACAAATAATGCTGGGAAAGCTGTACCTGTTGTAAATACGCCTGTTCCCTTAAGAGATGCATCACCCATTGCTGGAACAGCAAACTCACCATGTCCTGTAAATACTGCACCAAGTACCGCTATAACGCCTGCAGCTATCATGAAATATAGTAAGAATGAGCTAAGGTAATCTCTTGGCTGAAGCAAAATCCATACAGGTGTAACAGATGCTACAAGGATATATGCTCCTACAACCCACATCCATGTATTATATGAAAGTGAAATTGGATGGAAGTTAAGGCCAATAGCTACAATAGCGATAATTCCAATACATCCTGCTACTGAAGCTATTCCGATATTAGCGTTTTTTCTGTAAACGAAAAATCCAAATACCATAGCAAGTGCAATGAATAAAATAGAAATCATTGCTGTAGACTCATTAGCTACAAGTGCAGCTCCTTCTACAGCAACACCTGCTGCTGTTGTTGAGCCAAAAGTACTTGCGACAATTGAACTGAATGCTGCTACTACCAATATAAGTGTTAGATAACTAAAAGTAATAAAAAGCTTTTTTGCTTTTCTACCCATTGAATCGTCAATGATTTCGCCAATAGACTGTCCTTTGTGACGAAGAGATGCAAATAGTGCGCCAAAATCATGGACACCGCCGAAGAAAATACCTCCGATAAGAACCCAAAGTAAAACAGGAACCCATCCAAAAACAGCTGCCTGAATTGGGCCGTTGATAGGACCTGCACCTGCGATTGATGAAAAGTGATGTCCCATAACTACAGGTGTTTTTGCTGGAACATAATCCATGCCATCCTCTAGTTCGTGAGCTGGGGTTTTGCGATTAACATCAATTCCCCATTGTTTAGCAAGCCATCCGCCGTAAAAAACATATCCGGCGACCAGAATTAAGATACTTGCAATAAGTAATACTGCTGAATTCATAACGTTTTTTCCTCCTTGTTATGCTAACCTTTTTTTGTTTATAAAAGCATCTTCGAATATTTTTCGAAGCTCTTTCCCGGTTCTGCTAGTGCAAACAGAATTAGTATCGAGACTGGCAACTATTACTCGCCCTTCACTGTGACCCCTAAAATTAAACAGGTAGCCCTTATCAAAATTGAACTTTCTGATTGCTTTTTGTGTTTCTTTATCTGGTGTTTTATCAGATATAATCACAAATGTAAGATAACTGCACATGTGATCTTTTTCTGGGTATTTCTGATTATTTCTTACAAGACAAGGCTCCGCCGATTCTTCGATAAACCTCTTTATTTCATTAAGTTTATCTACAGATACCTCCTGCTCCTTTATAAAAAAGACATGTTCATATGCCTTTATTGCCCATAGTTTTGCTTCTTTTTTTAATACATATCTTTCTCCGAAAGAACTGAAGAATGCATAGGCAGGAAAAACCTCAGAATCCATTTCAAAATTTTTTGTAATATCAAAGTTTGATTTGTATCTTAGAAGTAACTCATCCATGTACGCTTCTGGGGTCATTTTGTACCTTCTTTCTTTTGTCGAAATTATATTGAAAATGTATTATGCGACAAAATAGTATTATAGCGTTAAACTCTTTGCTACTTTAACGCGTTAAATCGTTAATGTGTATTATAGACCTTCTTTAATGAATTGTCACCAATAAAATTAAAAAAGCTGCTTTATGATTCATATCAAATCAAAAAGCAGCTTTGCGGTTTCAGAGATTTCCATCTTAACCAACTTCTTTCAATATATCATTAATGTAAATTTCTAAGTATGAGTCATTCCCCTCTATAAGATTATTCCTCTTCAAAAGATTAACCAGGACTTTTGCTATTTCCTCTGCCGTAGCTATTACATTATCCTTCATATTTATATTTCTCGGATTATATGCATTAAATCTCCAGGCAGCATCATCACTTATAGTAGAAGCAAGCTTTTTGATTAGCATTGCATACTCCCCATCATTATCTAGCTCAGATAAAGCTTTATAAGTCCATTTATAATATGGCGCAAACTTTCTATTGAGCAAGAAATATAGCTCCATAGCAGCCTCAAGACCTTTTGATCTACAAAGTTCAGCGGCCACTATATCATTTCTAGTCATACATCTAGCATAGTTTACCTGAAGTGCAGCAGAAAACTGATGGAGCTCATTAACTATTCTTCTTCTCCAGATGCTATCAGGATAATAACTTAAAAGAAAATTTCTAAATCTAGTAAACTCGCCTAAGTCATCTCTGAAAATCTCACCATTTGTTGCTGTAGCAAGGCAGCTATGCTCTAAACTAAGCCAATCGTTTTCCGTAATAATACATTCCTTTGTATTGCAATCAATATAAAGAATGTTTGAGTAAAACGACCTTATAGTCATAACTCCTCTTCTTTCTTGAAGTCGTTCGGTAAGATTTTCACCACCATATTGCATTGCTAGTTCATTATATGCAATAGATAAAAGGCATCCTATTTCATCAAAGTCTTCATCCGTAAGCCATAAGCATACACCAGTACCAAAATCGTGGTCTCTAGACATGTAATCATCATAGCCAAAGCAATCGGAACCCTCGCCTGCTAATCCCACTGCTATTCTTGATTCATATTCTGGAAATTTTTCTTTTATCATAGGAGCCACTTTATTCTCATAGAATCTCCGGCTCTTTTCGAACTCTGTGTTTTGCATTATTCCCCCAATCATTCCCTATTAATCAGCAATAATTTCTACTCCTGCATCCCTCATTTCAGGAAGCTCTTTCAAGTAGAAATTGTCATTCATGGCAGCTACCGAGTCAAGATAGATTTTTGTCGTATAGCCTCTCTTTACTGCATCCATAGCAGTGCGTGCAACACAACATCTTCCATCTATGCCCACCATATTAATGACATCTACATTTAGACATTCGATAAATGATACAAACTCTTCTGATGAAAATGCGCTAGGCCATCTTTTAGTAAAACTGCAATCTGATACTATATCAAGGTCATCCGCAAGATTGTAATTATCTATATTTTCGATTTTCCCTACATTTCTTACATATACAACAGGTACATCTGCTTCAACAGCCTCTTTAATCCTGTTATTAACTCGCATGATTAAATCAGGCTCATAGCTATTCATATATTTTTGTTGCATATCAATTACAAGAAGTATCTCCATAAATTCAGTATATCACCTTTATTTATAAATCCCATTAGTTACTTCCAATTACTTCCAGGCAAGGAGTGTTTTAATTGATTCGCTGACGCCTAAATATACAAAACAGTACTAGGCGTCAATTTCTATAATCTATCTTCAGTCTCATCTTTTGATAATACTATCAAACCTGCTTTTTCAAAGACTGCTTTATATGCTTCATCATTTTCATTTATTATGTTACTTATATCTACTTTATCAACCAGTTTAAGAAAGGACAAGTCTCGATTCTAAAAATATCACTTTGCCATCAAAGTACAGTACTACTAAAAAAATCCCGAAAAACATAAGTTTTTCGGGATTGTATTTTTACTCTCCTTCTTGAGTGTCAGAAGATTCACCTTGTGAAGAATCAGATGATTCATTTTGTTGTGTATCAGGATCTGCTAATTCCTCTGCTGTTTTTGTACTAACATATCCAAATCCTGTTTCATCACTTGATACTCCTATCGTCACTGAAGCAAGAGAACCGTCTTCATTTTGTTTAATTTCAATTCCTACGTCATAAGTTGTGTCTTCATCACCTTTGGTGTCAACACCAACAAAGCTCTCTCCCGATGAAAAGATATGACTTCCTCCAAAAAACTCAGACTTCTCCTTTTCATCAGCAAACCTATGAATCTCCGTTCCCTCTTTATTAGTATAATAACCAACCGCCTTGTTCTCTTCAGTTATATAATCTGTTGCAGTCTGTCCTTCAGGAGTATTTAAAGATCCACGATAGCTTAAATGATGAGTTTTCTCCCTTTGATAATAATAGTGCGAGCTAATTGTGTTACCATTACCAATGTCAGAAGATGTTGCTTCACCTGTACGCTCATAGTATTCCTTTCCTGTATAATCAGAATCAGTTTTTCGATCTTCCTCCTTCAATGCTTGATTTTGTAAAGCTATTTTATAAAAACCTACAGTTTCTACTGGAGTTCCACTATAATCATTCGTTCTATATATCAAATTATTCATTTGTCCAATTGATTCAAGCGGATATTTGTCATCATAGGCTGCATACCCAGTATCACCTTTAACTATAAAAATATTAAAGTCATTATAATATCTACGTTCACCCCTAGAATTATAGTTTTCACCAACAGAAATAGTGCCAACTTTTGTCAATCCATTAGCCTTTGCATAAGCCTCATCATCTCCACCCTCAGGCATCAATACATAGGTACCTCTTGCGGTTTGAATAATAGTTCTTTCAGTTGAACTGCTGCCTGAAGAACTACTTCCAGATGAACTGCTACTTGAACCACTTGACGCATTTGTCAATGCTGTCTGAACTGTATGGAAATCATTTGTTCCAAGGATTAGCGCTAGTTTGTAAACTACTGGCGAAATTCTAACATCTTCATTTACCAAACCTTCAACAGTAATTCCTGCCTCAGCACATGCTGCTATAGTAGTTAATGTTCTTGATTCTTCAGCTCCAAATGCAGCGTAATGCTGATAGTATTTCATAATATCTGTTCCATATTTTTCCTTTAAATCTCCATAAGCAGAAGCATATGCAGCAGGATCAAAATTAGGATTACATGTACGGCCTTCAAATACACCGCACTTGCAGAAATGTTCAAATAATCTATTATAGTTATCACCTAAAGATACAACCAGTTCTGGGTTTGCAGCTTTATAGTATTCAAAGTCAAATAAGTCCTTCAAAATATTTATGTCTGATTTTGACAATTGTCTATAAACTACAGTAGACGCGTCTGTCGCCTGAGTTAAACCAGCTGCATCAACATTAACTGTTGATACACCAACAGCTCCAGAAATAGCTAACGCCATCATAAGTGCCATAATCTGTTTCTTTTTCATTTATAACGTCCTCCTTAATACATTTGGCTATACCAAATTTTCTGACTAGGACTCATGTTATAGAAAATTTTTAAAAATACAAGGTATCTTTCCTGTATTTCACAATATTCTCACACTAATTTTCTGAATAGCGCCACTATATTACATTATACCCATTGCATTTCATCTACGCGTTATTCTATAACAAAAGCTCTCCTATTGATTTACCAATTAGGAGAGCTTTATTTTATAAATCATCTATAGCATCTTTGATTTTGCCAGCAAAACCTTTTTTCTTTTTCTCTGACTTTACAGCCTTAGGACCGCCAGAGATGGTGTTGCCTGTGAGCTCATCAAACTTGCGAAGAGCTTCTTTTGCGTCCTTTGAAAGTCCTGTAGGAACTTGAACAACAAGTGTAACGTATTGGTCGCCACGAACATTTCTATTTCTAAGTGAAGGGATTCCCTTACCACGAAGTCTGATTGTAGTGTCAGTTTGAGTTCCAGGCTTGACCTCGTAGCTTACCTTTCCATCTAGTGTATCAATAATTACTTCACCACCAAGTGTTGCCTGTGCAAATGATATTGGTGCTGATGAATAGATATCCATATCTCTACGTTGGAAAATAGGGTGATTTGCTACGATTACCTCTACAAGTAAATCACCTCGTGGGCCACCATTTCTGCCTGGCTCACCCTTTTCGCGGATACGAACGCTTTGACCATTATCAATACCTGCAGGAATTGATACAGAAATCTTTTTCTTACGAGCAACATAACCTGTTCCGTTACAATCAGGACATGGAGTATCGATAACCTGTCCACTTCCATGACAATCAGGACAAGTAGTAACATTCTGAACCATTCCAAAGAGTGACTGCTGAGACATCATTACACGTCCCTTACCACCACACTTTGTACATGTACGTTTGCTTGTTCCAGGCTTTGCACCAGAACCATGACAAGCTGCACATTCGTCCTTAAGAACGATTTCAAGCTCTTTTTCACAGCCAAAAGCTGCTTCTTCAAATGTGATGTGAACAGCTGCACGTAGATTTGCTCCACGCATTGGGCCATTAGATGCACGACCGCCACCACCAAAGAAGCTACCAAAAATATCGCCAAAGATATCACCGAAATCCATACCTGAGAAGTCGAATCCACCAGCGCCGCCACCGCCATTTTCAAATGCTGCATGGCCAAACTGATCGTATTGACGTCTCTTATCTGGATCTGAAAGGATTGCATAAGCTTCAGAAGCCTCTTTAAACTTCTTCTCAGCTTCTGCATCACCTGGGTTCATATCTGGGTGATACTTCTTTGCGAGCTTTCTATATGCACTTTTAAGCTCACTATCTGAGGCTGTCTTGGAAACCCCAAGGACCTCATAATAATCACGTTTTTGTTCTGCCATTGTTTATCAATCCTTTACATATTAAAATGCCGTGAAATAGCAATTCACTCTTTCATGCTCCCGTAGGGCACCCTCCATACCTTCGCATGGGAACCCTCCCGCCGGTGTAGGTCCTTCCCATGCTCGGCATGGCACTCCCCTACTCGCGCTTGCCAAGTTATTGCAACTATTTCACAGCATATCATATTTACAAATTAAACTTCCTTGAAGTCAGCGTCTACAACGTCGTCGTTTGCTGGGCCCTGAGCACCTGCTCCTGCACCAGCGCCTGCTCCTGTAAACTGGCTCATATCTGGGCCTGCACCTGCAGCACCGCCCTGTGCCTGCTGTGTCTGCTCGTACATCTTAGCAAATACCTTCTGAGCTGACTCTGTAAGCTTCTCCTGA
Organism: Pseudobutyrivibrio sp. MD2005; assembly: GCF_000621865.1. Classification (GTDB taxonomy): domain Bacteria; phylum Bacillota; class Clostridia; order Lachnospirales; family Lachnospiraceae; genus Pseudobutyrivibrio. The sequence continues at coordinate 5,317 of NZ_KK211360.1, read as the reverse complement.
GCAGCCTTAAGCTCTCCGATTTGAGAATCGCTCATCTCCTCTGGAGTGCTGTACTGGTCAAGTAGCTTCTGAGCTGCCTCGATATCAGCCTCAACTGCTGCCTTATCAGCTGCGTCGATCTTGTCGCCTACTTCATCAAGAGCCTTCTTTGTCTGGAATACAAAGCTCTCAACATCGTTTCTTGTATCAACTGCTTCCTTACGCTTCTTATCCTGAGCCTCATACTCCTGAGCCTCTTTAACTGCCTTATCGATATCTTCATCAGACATGTTAGAACCAGCTGTGATTGTAATGTGCTGCTCCTTACCTGTTCCAAGATCCTTAGCAGATACGTTAACGATACCGTTAGCATCAATATCAAATGTAACCTCGATCTGTGGTACACCTCTCATTGCTGGTGGAATACCATCAAGTCTGAACTGTCCAAGTGACTTGTTATCCTTAGCAAACTGACGCTCACCCTGTACAACGTTGATATCAACTGCTGTCTGGTTATCAGCTGCTGTAGAGAAGATCTGGCTCTTCTTTGTAGGGATAGTTGTATTTCTCTCGATAAGTCTTGTAGCAATACCACCCATTGTCTCGATTGAAAGTGAAAGTGGTGTTACATCAAGAAGAAGGATATCGCCTGCACCAGCATCGCCAGCGAGCTTACCACCCTGGATAGAAGCACCGATAGCTACGCACTCATCTGGATTTAATGTCTTGCTTGGCTCGTGTCCTGTAAGAGCCTTTACCTTATCCTGAACTGCTGGGATTCTTGTAGAACCACCAACAAGAAGTACCTTAGAAAGCTCTGATGCGTTAAGACCAGCATCTTTAAGAGCCTGGTTAACAGGACCTGCTGTAGCCTCTACTAAATCGTGTGTTAACTCATCGAACTTAGCACGTGTAAGGTTCATATCAAAGTGCTTTGGACCTTCTGCTGTAGCTGTGATGAATGGAAGGTTAATGTTTGTAGTTGTAGCAGATGAAAGCTCCTTCTTAGCCTTCTCAGCTGCTTCCTTAAGTCTCTGAAGAGCCATCTTATCTGTTGAAAGATCTACACCCTCAGCTGCCTTAAACTCTGAAAGCATCCAATCTGTAATCTTCTGATCGAAATCATCACCACCAAGTCTGTTGTTACCAGCTGTAGCAAGAACCTCGATAACACCATCACCGATTTCAATGATAGATACATCAAATGTACCACCACCAAGATCGTATACCATAATCTTCTGCTCCTGCTCGTTATCAAGACCATAAGCAAGGGCTGCTGCTGTAGGCTCGTTGATGATACGCTTTACATCAAGACCTGCAATCTTACCAGCATCCTTTGTAGCCTGACGCTGAGCATCATTGAAGTAAGCTGGTACTGTGATAACTGCCTCTGAAACTGTCTCACCAAGGTAGTTCTCAGCATCACTCTTAAGCTTCTGAAGAATCATAGCTGAAATCTGCTGTGGGCTGTACTTCTTGTCGTCGATGATACGGCCATTATCTGTACCCATATCTCTCTTGATAGAAGCGATAGTCTTTTCTGCATTTGTAACAGCCTGACGCTTTGCTGGCTCACCAACAAGTCTCTCACCTGTCTTTGTAAATGCAACGATAGATGGTGTTGTTCTAGCACCTTCTGTATTTGCGATAACTGTTGGCTTTCCACCTTCCATAACAGCTACACAGCTGTTAGTTGTTCCTAAATCGATACCAATAATCTTTCCCATGATTTATATCCTCCTAATTTAATACTTAGTTTGCAACCTTTACCATTGAATGACGAACTACTGTATCGTTGTACATGTAGCCCTTTTGGAATTCTTCTACGACGATGTTCTCGCCAACTTCCTCATCATCCACATGCATTACGGCATTGTGGAAATCTGGGTTGAATTCCTGACCTACAGCCTCAATAGGCTTAACTCCTGCCTCATCAAGTGTTGTAAGCAATTGCTTATATATCATGAGCATTCCATCTGCAAATGGATCTGCCCCCTCCTCAACTGTAGCAAGACCTCTTTCGAAATTGTCTACTACAGGGAGAATCTTTTCTATAATGGCCTTTGCGCCATTTCCAAACATCTGAGCCTTTTCAACATCAGTACGACGTCTAAAGTTTTCGAATTCAGCCATCTGACGCATAACTCTGTCGTTAAGCTGTTCTATCTGCTCATCACGCTTATCTTTCTTTTTTTCTTTCTTTTTAAAAGGCTTTTTGCCTTCTTTTTCCTCTTTTTCCTCTTTTACTTCTTCAGAAGCGTTATCCTGCTTAGTAGCTTCCTCAGCTGCCTGCTCAGCCATAGCCTCAGCATTTTCAACAGCCTCTTTAACAGCTTCCTCAGTAGAGAATTCTTCCATTTTTTCTTTATTCTCTGCCACGAATTCCATCTCCTTAAATCTTATCCTTTGTTCCTATCGGCCTCATTTTTAAGTAGCTTATCAAGCTGGCCTTTAAGACTTTTTATATTATCAACAACATTTTCGTAGTCCATACGTTTTGGTCCGACGATACCAATGGTTCCTTTAACCCCATCGCCAAGCTCGTATGTTGCTGTAACTATCGAACAATCCTTCATAGTTGATATTGGGCTTTCGTCACCAATGTAAACCTGAATTCCTGTATTTTCTGATCCATCAGCATTATCATTTAAAAGCTCCATCAGTGATTGCTTTTCTTCAAATGTATCAAGAAGCTCTGATGCTTTCTTTGAATCTGCAAGTTCAGGATACTTAAAAATATTTGTAGCACCTGAGGTGTAAACCTGTAAATCATCACCTTCTGTGATGGTGGTTGCTACTGTATCAAGCACTTGAGAAACGATTTCATCATGAATGCCTGCCTGCTCCTTTAGGCGAGTGATGAGTGCTAAATTAATCTCATCAACTGTAAGTCCGTTAAGATTTGTGTTAAGAAGCATGTTAAGCTTTAGCATTGTCTCATTATCAAGCGGCTTATCGACATTGATAATTTTGTTCTTAACGATGTTGCCATCCATAACAACTACTGAAAGCACCTGGTGTTCATCAACAGCAGAAAGCTGAACAAACTTTAATTTATTTGAAACAACTGAAGGTGCGGAAACAAGTGTTGCATACTGAGTGTTGTTAGCAAGTGTCTTTGCTACGTTCTTAAGAAGATTTTCCATCTTCTCTGTTTTTTCTATCATCCACTCTTGCATGTCTGCAACTTCTTTATCCTTCTCTGCTATCAGATTATTAACATAGAATCTGTAACCTTTATCAGAAGGAATACGACCTGCAGATGTGTGAGGCTGAACTATATATCCCAAATCCTCAAGATCTGACATCTCATTACGAATAGTGGCTGAACTGAGATTCAAATCAGTGTATTTAGAAATTGTACGGGAACCTACTGGCTCGCCTGTTTCTAAATAATTCTTGATAATCGCATTTAATATCTTAACTTTTCTCTCATCAAGCTCTGTATCAGCCATACATTCACCTCACTTCGAAAATACTTATCTTTTGTTTTGTTAGCACTCACTTGATTGGAGTGCTAATTAATTCTGAGATTAATTTACTCCTACCCACTAAATTTGTCAACAAGCTTTATAGTTTTTTTATAAATAATTTACCTTTAAAAAGGAGCAGTGATTACTCACTGCCCCTTCAGAGTGTAGACAAAGTGTCGCGGGTTTCGCCGCGACCTTTTCTTTTTAATAAGGAGGAACTGGAGTCAGCGGACTCCAGTTCTTTCATTTTTTGGATATCCAAATGATGATAAAGCCTTGATTTTTCAAGCTTTCTCTCCTCTTTTTTGGTATAATAGAATTATCAAAACAAGGGGTTAGAATAATGATTACAGAGCAAAAAGAGAAGGCTAGAAAGCAGATTGCATTTGTATGTACAGATGATTTGGTTCCTCAAGATCATCTTCTTAGAATCATTGATAAAGCTATTGATTGGTCGTTTATATATGATTTAGTCAGAGATAAATATTCTCCTGATCAGGGCCGTCCAAGTATTGACCCTGTCACTCTCATCAAAATCCCATTGATTCAATATTTATACGGAATAAAAAGCATGCGCCAAACTATAAAAGAGATTGAGGTGAATGTTGCTTTTAGATGGTTCTTAGGTCTAGAACTCTATGACAAGGTTCCTCATTTTTCGACCTTTGGAAAGAACTATTCAAGAAGATTCGAAGGTACTGATTTATTTGAGCAAATCTTTCAGCACATTTTGGAAGAATGCTATCGCTTTAAACTTGTTGACCCAACAGAAATTTTCGTGGATGCAACTCATGTAAAAGCAAGGGCTAACAATAAAAAAATGCAGCGAAGAATTGCGCAGCAGGAAGCTTTGTTTTATGAGGAGATGCTGAGAAAAGAAATATTATCAGATAGAGCTGCTCATGGTAAAAAGCCATTAAAAGATAAAGACGATGATGACCACTCATCTGGTTCGTCAGGTGGTAATGATAAGTTTGAGGATTACACTGATGATGTTCCTTTGGATGGTAAAACAATCAAGTGTAGCACTACCGATCCCGAAAGTGGATGGTTTAGAAAAGGTGAGCACAAGCATGTCTTTGCATATGGAATTGAAACAGCTTGTGATAAGAATGGGTGGATTTTAGGCTTCGATGTTAATCCTGGCAATGAGCATGACAGCAGAACTTTCAAAGGTCTGTATGATAAACTTCAGGACATTGGTATGGAAAAATGTGTTGTTGATGCAGGTTATAAAACTCCTGCCATTGCAAAGCTACTTCTTGATGATGGAGTCAAACCAGTTTTTCCATACAAGAGACCTCAGACCAAAGAAGGATTCTTCAAGAAATATGAGTATGTCTATGATGAATACAATGACTGCTATATTTGTCCTAATGACCAGATATTAAAATACAGCACTACAAACAGAGATGGTTATAAGGAATACAAAAGCTGTGGTCACATATGTGAGAAGTGTGAGTTCTTAGGACAATGTACAGCCAGCAAGAATCATGTAAAAATTGTAACTCGTCATGTCTGGGAAGAATACATGGAAACATGTGAAGACATAAGACATACCTTAGGAATGAAAGATTTATACTCTCACAGAAAAGAAACCATTGAAAGAATCTTTGGAACAGCTAAAGAGAATCATGGTTTTAGATATACACAGATGTATGGTAAGGCGCGCATGGTAATGAAGGTTGCGCTTACCTTTGCGTGTATGAATTTAAAGAAGCTAGCAAAAATACAGCAAGAATGGGATTTAGAAATGGCCTAAAGAAAGGCCTTTTTTAACAAAAATCAGAAAAGAAGCTTAGAAAAAAGGAAAGGATGCTGCAAAACTCAGTTTTGCAGCATCCTCTTTGTCTACAGTCTGAAGG
>NZ_JHXE01000009.1 GCF_000621865.1 Pseudobutyrivibrio sp. MD2005 | reverse complement strand
CAGAGTGTAGACAAAGTGTCGCGGGTTTCGCCGCGACCTTTTCTTTTTAATAAGGAGGAACTGGAGTCAGCGGACTCCAGTTCTTTCATTTTTTGGATATCCAAATGATGATAAAGCCTTGATTTTTCAAGCTTTCTCTCCTCTTTTTTGGTATAATAGAATTATCAAAACAAGGGGTTAGAATAATGATTACAGAGCAAAAAGAGAAGGCTAGAAAGCAGATTGCATTTGTATGTACAGATGATTTGGTTCCTCAAGATCATCTTCTTAGAATCATTGATAAAGCTATTGATTGGTCGTTTATATATGATTTAGTCAGAGATAAATATTCTCCTGATCAGGGCCGTCCAAGTATTGACCCTGTCACTCTCATCAAAATCCCATTGATTCAATATTTATACGGAATAAAAAGCATGCGCCAAACTATAAAAGAGATTGAGGTGAATGTTGCTTTTAGATGGTTCTTAGGTCTAGAACTCTATGACAAGGTTCCTCATTTTTCGACCTTTGGAAAGAACTATTCAAGAAGATTCGAAGGTACTGATTTATTTGAGCAAATCTTTCAGCACATTTTGGAAGAATGCTATCGCTTTAAACTTGTTGACCCAACAGAAATTTTCGTGGATGCAACTCATGTAAAAGCAAGGGCTAACAATAAAAAAATGCAGCGAAGAATTGCGCAGCAGGAAGCTTTGTTTTATGAGGAGATGCTGAGAAAAGAAATATTATCAGATAGAGCTGCTCATGGTAAAAAGCCATTAAAAGATAAAGACGATGATGACCACTCATCTGGTTCGTCAGGTGGTAATGATAAGTTTGAGGATTACACTGATGATGTTCCTTTGGATGGTAAAACAATCAAGTGTAGCACTACCGATCCCGAAAGTGGATGGTTTAGAAAAGGTGAGCACAAGCATGTCTTTGCATATGGAATTGAAACAGCTTGTGATAAGAATGGGTGGATTTTAGGCTTCGATGTTAATCCTGGCAATGAGCATGACAGCAGAACTTTCAAAGGTCTGTATGATAAACTTCAGGACATTGGTATGGAAAAATGTGTTGTTGATGCAGGTTATAAAACTCCTGCCATTGCAAAGCTACTTCTTGATGATGGAGTCAAACCAGTTTTTCCATACAAGAGACCTCAGACCAAAGAAGGATTCTTCAAGAAATATGAGTATGTCTATGATGAATACAATGACTGCTATATTTGTCCTAATGACCAGATATTAAAATACAGCACTACAAACAGAGATGGTTATAAGGAATACAAAAGCTGTGGTCACATATGTGAGAAGTGTGAGTTCTTAGGACAATGTACAGCCAGCAAGAATCATGTAAAAATTGTAACTCGTCATGTCTGGGAAGAATACATGGAAACATGTGAAGACATAAGACATACCTTAGGAATGAAAGATTTATACTCTCACAGAAAAGAAACCATTGAAAGAATCTTTGGAACAGCTAAAGAGAATCATGGTTTTAGATATACACAGATGTATGGTAAGGCGCGCATGGTAATGAAGGTTGCGCTTACCTTTGCGTGTATGAATTTAAAGAAGCTAGCAAAAATACAGCAAGAATGGGATTTAGAAATGGCCTAAAGAAAGGCCTTTTTTAACAAAAATCAGAAAAGAAGCTTAGAAAAAAGGAAAGGATGCTGCAAAACTCAGTTTTGCAGCATCCTCTTTGTCTACAGTCTGAAGGCTCCCCTCATCTGGGAAGCCTAATTGATTTTGTTCTACAGATTATTTAGCAAAACTATTCACACGAAGTGCAAGCATTGTCAAATCATCAAATTGAGGTGCATCACCAACAAATACATCTACATCTTTTCTTACAGCTGGAAGCATCTCTTCAAGCGGTAATGAATAGTTTGCTTCCATAAACTGCTCTAATCTCTCCATACCGTATAGTGTATCTGAAGAATTTGTAGCTTCTGGTACGCCATCTGTGTATAGGAAAATGGTATCTCCAGGATCCATATGTAGCTCGCTTGTCACATATGATATTCCTTCCATTGTGGCTACAGGTGGCTTTTTCTTATCCGGTTTCACTACATCAATTTTGCCATCAGCTCTAATCAATAATGGATATTCATGGCCAGCATCTGTATAGTGCATATCACCGCTACGCAAGTCAAGAATTCCAAGCCAAACTGTAACAAATAAATCAGCATCATTGCCTTCAGAAAGTTGATTGTTAACATTATATAGAATAGTAGCAGGATCTAAGCAACCTTGAGCTCTATCCTTAATCAATGTTTTAGATATAGCCATAAACAAAGCAGCAGGAACGCCCTTGCCGGAAACATCTGCGACTACTAATGCCAAATGATACTCGTCGATAAGGAAGAAATCGTAGAAATCTCCACCAACTTCAAGAGCAGGATCCATACTTGCAAAAAGATCGAATTCTTCACGCTTTGGAAATGCAGGGAAGATTCTTGGAAGCATTGATGCCTGAATCTCTGTGGCTACATTTAATTCGGCACTAATCTTCTCCTTATCTTTGGTGACTGTCAGCAGCGAACTCATGTAGTTCTTCATTCCTACAAACATATCAGACATTGCTGCTGAGAGAGATTCAATCTCATCCCCTGTATGAATATCCGGATCGTTAATAACCAAATCTTCTGGAGTTTCAGCTACATGACTGCTTTCCACAAAAGCTTCCGATACTTTTTCAAGTCTGAGTACAGGATCAATAACACGATTCTTAAGCCATTTATTGACCATGTTAACTGCCTGCAAAGAAATCAAAACTATCAGGACCAGTGTTCCAATGGCATAAGTCATTAAGACTTTTGCTATTTCGTTCATCGATATATCGATTGCAAGTAAGGCAACTGATTCCCCGTTTGAATTTCGGATTGGTACCATGCCAGTATAGTCATAGCCAAACTCGGTGTGGTTAGAAAAATAAGTAATATCATCAGCATCCATGCCCTTAAGATACTGTCCTGCCACTTCTGCCGAATAACCATCTTCATTTAATTTTCCAAGTTCTACAGAATAGAACTCAAAATCTTCTTCCTTTTCTTCAGCGGTAATACCTGCCATGACATCCATGATGTTATTGGTATCATTAGCATTCAGCGGTTTGATAATATAGATGTATTCAATATCATCATAATTCTCCTTTACCTTATCAAGGAAATTCTGGGCGTATTCGTATTTTTCACTCTTCTGTTTCGTCTCTATACAATTCTCAAGATCGTCCCCGTCGATGTATTGCATGGTAAGCTGCAGTATATCACGCAGATATGCCTTGTCTTTGTTTAAAACCGTATTTACATAAGAAAATAAACCGAAAGCACCCATTAAAAGGCTTACTACCAGTACCAGTACAGTCGTACCAGTAAACAATACTCTTTTTATAGATTTCCTCTTATTTTCCATGGTTCAGTTCCTTTCCGTTCATGATGAAATGTAATAATCCCAAGCCGCTTATGCATGCTAGGAAGCCAATATTAGTGACAACTCCTACACCTAAAAGTCTTGAAAAAACGATAGGGCCGAGGGACTCACCGATATTCTCAGTAAAGTTATAGATGCCCATCGCTTTGTCCTGACCAAACTCCATAGTTGGTTTCTGCTTGAGGAAAAATGACTGATGAATCGGTTTTCCAAATGAAGCACTTATGCCCATTATAATCAGTGAAATGATAATGCCGGTCAGGTTAGGCATAGTCACAAATAATGCAACCGCAACAACATTAAATCCAATTGCCAGATAGATTGCATAATCTCCACAAGTTTTTTCTGTCTTACTAATCATGCTTGTGCCTAACAATACAGCTACTTCCGAATATAATACCAGCAATACGGAGATGACGGTTTCATTATAGCCAATGCTTTCTGCAAAAATCGGAACAAGGTAAAAAACAAAGCTGTTGAAGATTATATACGGATTCTGAATCAGTGCAAAAAATGACAGGATAGTCTTATTTAAGATAAATCCTCGCGCATTCTGCCTAGAATCTTCGATAAGCTCTTCTTCTCCATCAGTAGTTATTACATCCTCCAGTTTGCCAGCTAGGAATCCAGCAAAGAAGAATAGCGACAGCCAAGTCACTGCAACAAAAATGAATACATATCTCTGTGTAAGTGTGGTAGCCAAAAGACCACCGATGATCATACCCATGTTTATACCTGAAAGGCTTGCGGAATTATAATTATTCAAGCAGTCATCACGAACCTGTTTATCATCCAGGTAAGTCAGCATGATGTAAATCGAGTTGGAAATCAGACCAACGCCAATACCATCAAATAACAAGCCTAAAATCATTGTGAAGTAGTTAGGTATAAGCATTGCCAAGTTACCAATCATTGAGAACAGGCATGCAAACATGAAGATTTTCTTTATACCAAAACGTCTCACAAGATTTGCAGACACCAGTGACATGATACCCATAATAAAGATATTAATAGTCAAAGGTAATGACGCGATCAGTCCGGCATTGCTTCCCGCAAACAATTCACATCTTTTCAGAATATATACAGGCAGGAAGGAAGATACCATATTAAAAGCTGTAAATACCAAGAATATCAACAGCCTGATAAGGTGAATTGGAACCGCAGTAGCCACAACACCTGCCGTCTTCTTTTCATTAAATCGATTTAACAGTACAAAGAATGAAATGCCTTCACTGGTCATTACCCACAGCAACAGCATGATGATAACGATTGAAAACAGTACATCCCTCTGCATCTGCTGAATCATATCCGATACTACATAAGTATCGGCACCGACAGCCACCGCACCGATGACTTTCGAATCTGATGAATAAATCGGTATCTTTACAGACAAGTAAGTACCTGTAACATCGGCTACAGCATCATTCCAAACTTCATTACCGGTGTCATAGACTTCCTTTACTTCGCTATATTCCACCTCATCAAGCGGAAAATAAACACCTATGGATTGATCAAGATATGCAATACCATAGCCGCTTTGTTCATCATCTGACAGTTTCAGAATATTACAATATGCCGTCTTGTAGAAATCAAGATTCAGTGGAAAAGCTCTCTCCATCTTGTTGATAAGAGTATGGTAAGATTCGGAATTAAAATCAGATGCTTTTTCAATATTGCTCATATCTGTTTCATCAATGCTTTCCGAAACAATAAGGGCTGTTGCTTTCAACTGCTCCCTAATCTTTTCCATATAGGTATCACGGAAAGCATTGAGCAAAGTGGTACTAATTATGATTAAAACCACTGCTCCCACAATAACAATCGTAAATGAAGCGCTCTTAGTAGAATCAAACTTAAAGTGTGTAATGACTATAAAAAGTCTGAATAAAAACAGGATTCCAATAAGTAGCAGCAAAGCTGCACATCCTAAGAAGATGTACTGTTTTGTCAGGTCTGAGTCGGATTTTTCGATTTCTGTAAAATATGCTTCGTTTTCACCGAAACGTTTGACACCATCGGAATTGGTCACCAAAAGATCATCATTATCCGAACATACCGTAACTGTTTGCGAGTCAATCCCTTCAATCATTACATCAGTCTTTTTATTTTCGCTATCAACCTTGACTGCCTCACAACTTCTAATATCTGTAAAATAAACATTGCCATTTTTGACATCCATACAGTAAGGAATACGATAGTCTTCGTTTTCCCATTCCGTTGTATAGAGCAAAGTATGGATTGTGTTATCATATCGATTAATCTGACCGTTCTTATCCATGATGATAACCGTATCACCATCAATGACAAGATCACTTACAGCATCATAAGCATCAGTGTAAGGTATTATATATTCCTCATCGTTTCCATCCTTGATATGATGAATAACGACCGAACCGGTCTTACATTCACCATACATCAATTCTCCTTGTTTTTCCGCCAAGCCGTAAAACGAGTGTTTATTTTTGTCATAGCCTCCATAGATATTCTCAGTGACATTTTCAATATAGTTGCCATCCAGATCATATTTCATGATCAGTTCTCTGGCTAGCAACATACCATCCCACTCAGAAACAGAAAGATATAAATTCTCATCCGTTATTAAGCAGTCATCGATGTATAGAATACTGTTTCCATCATCACTTGGATCAGTGATTGAGAAACGTTCTTTACCATCTGAATCAAAGCACATTATTCTTGCATGACCATTATCAATGACATAATAAAGGCCATTGTATTCTCTCGTAATATATCCCAGTGATATCTCTCTGGTTTTTGAAAGAGCTTCACTTATCGGAAGCCTGATGTACAGACAGCTCGTCAATAGAAGACCTATTACAACCAAAAGAATGACATCAGCCGTTTTGATTTTATGTGAAAAAAAATAATTCTTCATACAATCCTACTCCAATTCAGATTTATATTTACCGTAATCCTTGTATTCCAAAGTCGTACAATAAAGTGTATTAATCCCGTCTTTGCTTAAAAGTTCTGGGAAGAGTATACAACCCATCACCACATCATTCTTGTGGTATTTACGACATTTACGATATGAATCCGTCTCATCCATGCTGTTTACTTCTATAATGTATTTTGAGCCAAAGACATAGTATGGAAGTGCCGGCATAGAAATATAGTCCTTGATTGATTCTAGTTTTGCTGTATTTGAAGTTAAGGACTTTAACACCTTGTTTCTTTCAATAAAAGGTGCTCTTTTTTCATAGTAAAGATCTATCATTTTCTGATCACGTCCATGAACCAGAGCAAATCTTGTTACCGGAAGAATCCCTTTAAGCTGCTCAATCAGTTCGATATACATATCAGTTATGTTATAGAGAATCTCTTCAAATTCTTTTAAGGTCTTTTCCCTGAGCTCATCATTTAGATAACGCACACAATATTCAAGATATTTGCGATAAGACATATCCGGTAATGACATAACCAATGATACGTGTAAGGCATTAGCAGTCGCAAAAGGGAAAAACACATGAAGATATTCCTGATAAGTTAGACCACTCTTATGATTGTGAAAGGCGATATCTTTGACATTTTCCCCGTTCTGTTCGAGAAAACCAGCCAAATCCAAATCAGTTTGCGCATACTCACCGTTCTCCTGATTGTTATATTTCTTGCCCGTAGAATAATCGAAGAGATATGATTCGCCATTCTTCATCTCAACAACAGCTGTAACTTCATGTTCTCCAAAAAGGCACGGACCTCCTTCAACACATACTGATTCAGGTTCGTTTCTTAATCCTTCATAGACCTTATCAATATCTTCCCCATAATATGGAAACATGTTCTTATGGCGGAAAACAATATATTTCAAATACGGAAGTTGTTCGCAAAGCATATCGTAACAGAGCAAATTAGCTGCATTCTTAAAACGTAAAATACCGTTACTTACATCAGGAATCTCGTAGAAATCACCAGTAGCAATCTTAAAATCCAGCATCTGCTCATTGCAATTTCGATAAACTGTTTCCTCAAGCTTTACGCCCCTGTCCTTTAATAATCCCCTTACTGTGTAGAACAATGTTTTTATCCCCCACTTATATCAAATATCCCCTAAATTTTGAGTTAATACACATTAACTCTATTAAAGTCTATCTTAATCCTGTGATTAATCTATGAAGCAATGTTGAACAGAGTGTCACAAAAAATAGCCAGCCTATTTGGATTATTTACCAAATAGACTGGCTATTTTTTAATAATTTGAATACTATTTTTCAAATGTAGCTGCCACATTCGCAAGAAGCTCTCGAATCTGCAAATGCTGTGGACAAACCTTTTCGCACTTACCACATTTTATACATTCAGAAGCTTTGCCATTATCACCGGCGCTAACCAAATCGTAGTACATACCGGAATTCCAGTCATGGAATGCCTCGTGAGCATTCATCGCTGAGAACATATCTGGAATTCGAATATTCTTTGGACAGTGATTTTCCTCGATACAGTATCTACAGCTGGTACATGGAATAAGATTTAGGTTCTTGAAGATTCCGGTAACCTGCGCTACAGCTCCCATTTCCTTTTCTGATAAAGGCTCAAAATCTGTCATGAAGCTAAGGTTATCTTCCATCTGCTCCATATTACTCATACCAGAAAGGACCATCGCCATGTTAGGGAAGCTTGCTGCAAATCTGATAGCGTAGCTTGCGTTACTCTTATCACCCAAATCTCTGAAAACCTTATCTGCTTCCTCTGGAAGATTTACAAGACTTCCACCCTTTACTGGCTCCATTACAATTACAGGCTTATTATGCTTTTCACATACTTCATAAACCTTACGGCTCTCTACCGATGCATCCTCATAATCAACATAGTTGAACTGAATCTGAACGATTTCTATTTCTGGATTTTCAGTTAAAATCATATCCAGCACTTCCGCCTTATCATGGAATGAAAGACCTACATGTTTAATCTTACCTTCTTTTTTAAGTTCAAATGCTGTCTCATAAGCATTGCACTTTTTAAACTTTTTATAGTTATCCTTATTTTGGGCGTGCATGAGGTAGAAATCAAAATAATCAACGCCACACCACTTTAACTGATTTTCAAAGAAAGGACGTATATCCTCCTGGGAATTGAAATATGGCTCAGTCAGCTTATCTACAAGTAAAAACTTGCTTCTGTCATATCTTTCTGATAAGCATTTTGCAATAGCTGTCTCAGACTTTCCATTAATATATCCATGAGCCGTATCAAAATAATTAAGCCCCGCATCTATAAACGCATCTATCATCTTGCAGAACTGCTCATGATCAACTTCTGTGCCCTTCATTGGCAATCTCATACATCCAAAGCCAAAGTTACCGTGAATCTCTGGAAAAAACTTGTTTTCTATCATTGTGTAAACCTCCCGTTATTATCTCCTTTTACTTTCCCATTATACTTCCCATAATAAGAACTTTACTATATTTTTTTCACATTTTATTCAATTTATTGGCTTAAACTAAAGCTATTATCAGAAATAAAGGAGTTCGAAATGAAAAATAAACTGGCCCTCAACTTTGATGATTTCTTAATATATAACCGCAATAAAATCAACGAGTATTTTAATATAGTGCTTTGCATTTGTTTGGCTGTAGGCCCATTTAGTGCTCTTGGCCTTTGGCTTGGAATATTCAGATATATTACTTATTTTCACTGTGCACAAGTAACTGCTACAATGCTGATTCTGTGTATAACTCATTATATTTTAATGCGCAAGTATCCAAATTCTCCTGCAGCTACTATCGTTTCCATCGTCGGTTTGGATTTGTTTTTATTACTTTTGAGCATGGCCCATTTTGGCATTTATCTTTCATGGTTTTTGGTTCCTTTGCTGAGCCTGCTATATGTAAATAAAAAAACTTTTATTTTTGCCTCAGCTTTCAACTATATAATCATGATGATTTCAGTATGGATTTCATCACCATATTACGCCTCACTTCGTTCAGACGGATTGACCGCTGGAGGCAGATTTTTAGGTGTAGCAGTAACTTACACAATTGAAAGTCTGATTCTGTTTTTTGTTGGTATTTTAATGTCTACGCTATCATCTAGTCATTTGCAAGAGCTTCATGAGCAGTTTAACAATATCAAAAATCACGAAACAGATATGCAAGAAAAAATGGAAATCCTCGATTCCATGGCTGAAATCTACGATAACGTCAACCTGATTAACTTTATAAATAGTACTGAAATGTCTCTCAGAGATGACACTCTAGTAGAGCGCCCTATAGATATGACTATTCAAGATCATACCAGAATGACTCAGAATATTAAAAAATCCATTATGCCTGACCAGATTGATAACTTTTGGAAATTCACTACTATCACGACGGTCAGAGCACGACTCACACATAAAAAGATTATCACCGATGAATTTATCGATATTGAGAAAGGCTGGTTTAGAGCTCAATACATAGCTGTCGATGCAACAGCAGATGGCATTCCAAATATAGTAATATTCACCACAAGAAATATAGATGAGGAAAAGCAGCGTGAAGAACATCTAATTCGTATTTCTATGACAGACGAATTAACCAGACTATTTAACCGTCGATGCTATGATGAAGATATCTCTATTTATAGAGAACATGGTCTTACAAATAGCTTTGTTCTATTTTCAATTGATGTAAACGGTTTAAAAAATGCTAACGATACAAAAGGTCACGCCGCAGGAGATGAACTTATTAAAGGTGCCGCAGACTGCTTAGCAGCATCTGTAGGTAGCAAAGGCAAAGCCTACAGAACTGGCGGTGATGAGTTCTTAGCTATCGTCCATACTGATACACCAGAAGAGATTCTCACCAACATAAGAAATAAAGCAAGTGAATGGCATGGCATATATGTAGATCATCTTTCAATGTCTATTGGATATGCTGCCTATAGCGATAATGAAGGTGCTTCAATAGATGACCTGGAACATATCGCTGACTCAAAAATGTACGAAGACAAAAATAAATACTACAGAGAAAATGGCATAGACCGAAGAAGGTAAATGTGATTTATTGATTCATAGGAGGCTATTATGATTATTATCAATGCTAGTCCACGTAAAGATTGTAATACTGGAATATTATTGAAAGAAGCAATGAAAGGCGCTGAATCAAAGGGCGCTACAGTTGAGTATGTAAATCTTTATGACCTTTCATTTACAGGATGTCATAGCTGCCTTGCTTGCAAAAGAAAGGGTGCTGCTAAAAATAAATGTTTTTGGCAGGATGACCTATCCCCATTAATCGATAGAATTCTCAAATCTGAATCTGTAATCATTGGCACTCCTATTTATTTTGGTACTCCTACTGCACAGTTTCATGCGCTGCTCGAAAGACTTCTATTTTGTGTGCTTTCATACGAAATCGATGGAGATGGTTCATACTACAACAAACAACTTAACGTTGGCATCATCTACACTATGAATGCGCCAAAATCATACTATGACAAAACTATGCGACATTCCCTTGCGTTCACCGAAAATATAATTAAAATGCTCCTAAAAGGAAATGTCGTTACTTATGGCGCCTGCAATACTCTTCAGGTAGATGATTACAGCAAGTATCGTATGAGCATATTTAATGAGGAATCAAAGAAAAGTCATCACGATCCCCAGTTTCCTATGGATATGCAAGAAGCGTTTAAGATGGGATGTGAGCTGGCGTAAGGGACTTTTGGAAGATTTCAGCTGATTCAAACTGTAATCTCTATCTGATTTTCCTCTACGCCAATAATACAGCTTTCATAATATCCGTCACCTGTTGTTCGAGGGCCACTAATCACTTCATATCCATCTTCTCGAAATACTCTTGTCATACGGTCAACCTCTTCAGCACTTCCAACTGAAAATGCTATATGAATATACCCTGTACGATTGACTGTCTTTGCCGAATCTTCCATGGAAGGCTTATTCATGATTTCAAGTCTTGCCCCATCATCAAAAGTGATAAAGTATGATCTGAATCCTGTTAAATCATTATGATATCCATCATTTGGCACCCCTCCGAAATACTTTACGAAGAAATCCCGGGCTCCTTCCAAATCATTCACATACATTGCAACATGTTCTATCTTCATCTGTTCCTCCACCTCTTCTACTAAACTTTGCCATTTCCTTCTCCAATCTTGAGGTGAAAAATTTTGACCTCAAGATTCTACGTTTTAACCTTTTTTCTTTTTAACCCCGTCGAATTCGACCGGTTTAAATTTTATAGTTAAAGTGTTCACTTTTGAACACTTTTTGAAGTCCCTGCAATTTTCTGCAGTTGTAAGCGATTGAAAGCTTACAAATATTCATTGTAGGCACAGAAGCCTTTCATTCTGGTCTTCTGTGCCTCTAATGAATAGCCATCTATCTGCATTGCTGTTGAGACACGAGTGTAAATATAAACCTTTGTCTTCTCCTTAGTCATAAATATCCCCTTCCTATAATAATACTAAAAACTATTGACACAAACCATTTTCGTCTTTATTATAAGAATCAAGAAATGGGTTTTTTACCGTACGTGTTAGGAACTAACAGCCAAGCGGGTTGCTCGTTTCTTTTTTTATGTTTATTATGTCGTATAAATACTTCCTGCCATCTAAATCATGTCTAATTATCAAATTTACATTAAAGACGTTATATCTTTCCACTTATAGAATTTCAACGACTCTTCAATAGCTTTCCATTTCTCTTCTGGGCTGCCAGGCTGTCTACTGTCTTCAGATTTTGGTTCATTATAACATTCGCGCTCTATTATTCCATTAGAGCATCTTTAGTAACTGTTTTTGAATAAGCAAAATCCATGTCACCATCTATAAGTACTATATCTCTGTACATATTAGGGTTAAGGAGTTTTATCACTTCAGCCTGTGAGATATAAAAACTAATCCCAGGCGCATTGCAACTCATAAGATTTACACCCACGTCTTCAACATCTTTATGTTTAATTAAATACAAAATATTCTCCAGACAGCTATGCTCTCTGTAGTCTCTCAAACCCGGATCATGACCATAATTCTTATTTGGATCATCCGCCTCATAATCATATGTTGGTATAATAAGGTCTTTGTTCTCAATTCTCAGTTCATCAAATGCATAGCCGTCATCATATACAGAAAAAAATATGCCCTGCCCAACAATAAAACTCTCACTATAAGGAGTTCCATTATTGATGTGGATATACTGTTGAATTTGAAGATTATTCTTGTCAAGGACATCAGCGTCTATTAATTTGAAAAGCTTGACTCTGCTTCGACTTATACTATCTATCAAATCTCTCTTTGAAATCAATTTTTCTTTTTCGTTCTTGATTTCCTTAACATAGTCAACATCTTCAATATATTCATTAACGCTCTGATAGCCTGCCTTCCTTGCATCATTCTCAAACATTTTTCCGGCTACCATAAACTTGAGCGAATAGATACTCTTTATCGCTTCTGTGTTATTTCGCAAAGTCTCAACGCGAGTTATCTCTATATGCTTAAGTTTTTTTCATAGCGTCTATGTCAGACGTTAAGATAGTATTAAAATCGCTTTCCAAAACCAAGGCTGGTAAATCTTTAATATGTTTAACTATTTCAGGATATTCACCTTGTAACTGTTCTATGCTTTTGTATCCAAGTGCTTTCCTGACATCCTTTGCTAATAAGTATACCTTGTCTTCAATCACTATTCTGGTTCTAAACAGACTGATTCTATTCATGAAGTTTCCCCGATTTCTTAGCAAGTTGCTTATCTTCCTTTTGTACTCTTCTTTCCAGCTTTCTAATATCCTCAGAAGGAGGAAGATTCTCCGGTTTGATTCCCCTTTGCCCCAGCATCTCTCTTACTGAACTGTTGTTGTCAACATGTTCAACCGTTATAGAAGACTCCCCTTGTAAATCCTTTTCTTCAACATTGTAATTTGTCATCTCTGTTGCAAGATTCTTGGCTGCTATTGTAAGTGTAGGCAAAAAATCCGCCAACGGCCTTGAGTCCTTGACACCAAGACGTTCTTTCATTTCTTTGGTGGTATATCCTCCAAATAAAGCCTGATCACCTTTTGAGCGTATTCTTGCGAACCCGGCATCGTCAACGCCACGCTCATAGATATTCTGAGATAATCGCTTTTCCGACTCCCTAAGCCTACCACGTGCTTCTGTTCTTTCTATATATGCAATTCGTTCTTCAATAAGCTCCTGCTTTCTTGTTTGTACCGCAAAATAACTCTGCGCGAATGCGATCTGTTCCTTTCGTGAATCTCCATTCTCAGCAATGAGATAGCAGGCATAACGAGTGAGCATATAATCATCAACTTCTCGATTACCTCCTTTACCGATTTTTATCATTTTGCTGACATCAGCAAAATGATCCGTTACAGTTATCCCATTGTTTTTACAAGAAGTCTTTGCCTTTTCTATGGTCTTCTCAAAATTTCTCCATTGAGCATACTCAAGCAGTTCCATCAACTCTCGAGCATACCAAAATTCAATGCCATTCTCTTCATGCCTGATATCATCAAATCTTTTCTTATATTGTATTATTATTTTTTTCTCCAAGTCTTTCCCCTCCTGCTACTTCCAACTTCATAATCCGTCACCTTCCTTGACATTCAAAGTCGGGGTTAATATAATATTACCAATGGTAATATTATAATGTTACCATTGGTAATTGTCAAGGAGGTTATTATGAACCATACGAATAATACTCTTATTCCTGAACGCCTCAAATCTGCAAGAGAAAGGCTTAACCTTTCCAAAGCTGAAGCTGCACGGCGGATTGGATTAACGGCTGCATCCTACGTTAGATATGAAGCAGGTGACCGCAGGCCTTCTCCACAGGTCATAATATCGATAGCGGAGAAAATGAATACATCAGTTGCCTATTTATCAGGAGAAACAGATGATATTTCCCCTGATGTAATAAACATTCATAAAAATAGTGATCCTATCTTATTTGAACTGATAAAGAACACTCAAAGCGCAGATTACACAACTTTACAACGCTTGCTTAGTTATTACCATAAGCTGACCAAAAACGATTAGTTTGTATTATCGTTTTTCTTTATCTAATTCAGTAGTATCAACCTCCGCTGGACTTGCCTGACTTTCCTGCATCCTCATATTCACCAGCAATCTCATATTCATTAAACGCACAGTAGCCTCTCATTCTAGTCTTCTGTGCCTATAATGAATAACCATCAACCTGCATTGTGGTGGAAACACAAGTGTAAATATAAACTTTTGTCTTCTCCTTTGTCATAATATCCCCTTTTCAAAATATCTCTGCTTAACCTATTGACACATCCCGATTCTGGCTTTAATATAATGGCTAAGAAATGGGTTTTTTGTCGTGTACAGCCAAGTGCTCAAGCGGGTTGCTCGTTTCTTTTTTATGTCCAAAATATCGTATAGATACAACTTTTTATCCTCTTTATTTTCTCTAAAATGTTTTCCTTGTGCAGTTGTTATTAGCTCTGGAATTCCCTGTGTAGCATTAGCTTTTGCTTTTGCATTAGTTCCTTTCAATCCCAAAGTATACTCAGAACCATTGTATTCATTAGGTAGGTCATTACCAATGTAAATCCAATCGCCTGTACTTTGAATTTGAAAAGAATCATCAATATAACTCTTCAAGTACTTTTTCACATCATCCCAATTTATAGAACGTTTTCCCTTGAATTTAATATCGTTAATTAAAACAATATCCTTCCCCCCAGAATCCTTCACAATAGTTACATTTCTATTACTCTCCACTTACCAAAAATCCTTTCTTACTATTCATGACTTGAAATTCCAAATTGGCATTTCAAGTTACACTTTTTTAGATAGCCTCCAACTCCTCAAGTTGCCTCAATGCCTTCAAATAAGCCCTCAACCTCTTGATCTGCTCCTTTTTAAGGCTGTGAATCTCAATAAGCAGCTCCTCATCCTGCTTCTTAGCTACATAATCAACAGTCGGCTGTACATAATCTTCATCTATACCGTTACCAGTAAGAAGCTGCCCCCACACCTTGGAAGCAGATAAAAAAGCTTCCAAACTTTTTCAAGTTCGGAAGCTTTTTTATGAATGCTTAATTATTATACTTTATCAATTTTTGCTACAGTCTCCACATGGTAAGTGCCTGGGAACATGTCTACACATGCTATGCGTGTTACTTTGTAGCCTCGAGCGAGGAATACCTCAAGGTCGCGGGCTAAGCTGGTAGGCTTACATGAAATGTAAACAAGTGAATCAACACCGTAATCGATAATCTTATCCAAAGCCTTTGGATGAATACCATCGCGAGGTGGGTCAAGGATGATGTAATCCGGCTTCTCTGTAATATCGTCTAATACCTTAAGTACATCTCCTGCAATGAAATCGCAGTTATCTAAACCGTTAAGCTTTGCGTTTTCTTTCGCTGCCTCGACAGCCTCTGCGATAATTTCTACACCAGTAACATGCTTAGCTGCTGGAGCAATGACCTGAGCAATTGTTCCTGTGCCAGAGTAAAGGTCGTATACTTCAGCTCCATCGGCACCTGTTGCTATGAAATCACGAGCTGTACTATAAAGCACTTCGGCGCCAAGTGAATTCGTCTGGAAGAATGAGAACGGACTGATGGTAAATGAAAGTCCAAGCAACTCTT
Source organism: Pseudobutyrivibrio sp. MD2005 (assembly GCF_000621865.1). Taxonomy (GTDB): domain Bacteria; phylum Bacillota; class Clostridia; order Lachnospirales; family Lachnospiraceae; genus Pseudobutyrivibrio. The sequence continues at coordinate 230,187 of NZ_JHXE01000009.1, read as the reverse complement.
CTTTGAACCAATCTTGACCATAAAGGATTTCTGTTCCTTCATCACAAACTACATCGGCCTCGCGATCATTCTTTGTGTGAAGAATGCCTGTAAGCTTTCCTTCCCAATCTGGGCAATCTAAAAGTGCCTGCTTCCAGTTTGATAGAAGCTCTGCCTCAAAAGTGGAATCTATCTGTGTGCTTGTAACTAAATCTACAAGTATTTCACCTGTCTTAGCCGCCTTACGAACAAGAAGATGACGAAGGTAGCCCTCGTGTGTATTCTTGCGATAGTATGACTGATTCGCATTTACGAAATAATCTAAAGTGATAGTCAAAACACGGCGCATATCAGCATCTATAATCTGGCACCCATCGACTGTAACTACGTCATAGAAGCTGCCTTTTTTATGCATCCCAAGGGAAAGTGGACCATCCTTTACCTCATCACCGAAAGAGAATTCCATTTTATTTCTATATTCAAACTGCTTTGGACTGGCTTTGATTCCTTCGTAGGTAGCAGACCATACTTTCTCTCCGATGACAGGAACCATCAGGTCATGAATCATGCCTTCCTTTATCTCAAGCTGCTTTTCATAAGAAAGCGACTGATATGTGCAGCCTCCGCATTTGCCGTAATGGACACATGCTGGTGTATCCAGCTCTAAAGGTGATGGTGCATCTACTGATAAGAGATTGCCCTGTGCCTTTTCCTTAGAGGACTTTTTTACTCTGACAGATACTGTCTGTCCTGGCAGAACACCTTTAACTCTAAGCTTATCGCCTTCAGCTGTTTCTACTATTCCTTTGTTTGGGAAGCTTACTTTTATTACTTTTCCTTGAACAACTTCTCCACGTTTCATACTTTCTTTAATTTTGCAAAGGACGCAAGCATCTTTTTAACGCCAGCACCATCGAACTCAACAGTCACCTCATAATCGCGACCTTCATCAATGATATCCTTTACTGTACCTTCCTTAAATTTGATATGGGTAACTCTATCGCCTATAGCGTACTGTAGCTCACCCTTTTCGATTTTTGTCCCATTTTTATTTGCAACGGCAGTAGTTGAGCTTCCTACCGTATATACGTTACTCTTAAATGTATCGCGTACCGAACGCTTGTTATCGCTGTAGCTTGTAGTAAGCTTTGGCTTACCACCTGTAGGACGTTGATAAACAGAATATTCTCCTATTGGAGTGCTTGAATAATCATCCGTTGGCTTTGGCTCCCAGAGATTGCCATGCATGAGATTTTTTGGTATCTCCTTAACGAATCTGGAAATCTTTGAGAACTGAGTCTCTCCTCGAATCATTCTCATTCTTGCAGATGTCATTGTAAGGTGCTCTCTAGCACGAGTAATACCTACATAACAGAGACGGCGCTCTTCTTCAAGCTCTGAATCAGCTCCACCTCCATCAAATATGGCACCCTGTCCTGGGAACAATCCATCTTCCATTCCTGCCATATATACACGAGGAAATTCAAGACCTTTGGCGCCATGTAGTGTCATTAGGACTACATAGTTATCGCTCTCCTCGTAACTATCAATATCTGCAACCAACGCAACATCCTCTAAGAAACCTGAAAGTGTTGGCTCCTCGCCATCATCCCTAGCATCCTTTTCATATGCCACAGCCTTTGTCATCAACTCGTCGATATTTTCGATACGTGCCTTTGCCTCATCTGTGCCTTCTGCTCGAAGTTCTGCAACATAATCAGTCTGATCTAAAATCTCTTCTACAAGTGCCGAAACTGACTCATTGTTAGCAATGTCTCTAAGCTTTTCAATGAGATTTGTGAAGCCTTGAATCTTTACAGCTGCCTTACCTATAGATGGGATATCGTTGGCATGGACTAAAGCTTCATAAAAGTTCAGCCCGTGCTCTCTAGCAAAATCAGAAACCTTTGCTATTGTTGTTGCACCTATTCCTCTTTTAGGGATATTGATAATACGCTGTACGGCAATATCATCACTGCCGTTATCAACAGTCTTTAAGTATGCAAGAACATCCTTGATTTCTTTACGGCTGTAGAAATTAACACCGCCGACAATCTTGTAAGGTATGCCCTCATAAATCATTTTTTCTTCTAAAAGTCGGGACTGTGCATTGGTTCGATAAAGCACTGCACAATCTCTGTAATCAGCTTCTCCTTTGCGGACTACACTGCCAATATTGCTAGCAATGTAGCTAGCCTCTTCATATGCACTATCAAACTGCTGAAACTCTATTTTGTCTCCTGCTTCTTCCTCTGTCCAAAGAGCCTTTTCTTTACGACCTTCGTTGTTAGCAATAACAGCATTAGCCGCTTCTAGAATGTTGCCAGTGCTTCGATAGTTCTGTTCTAGCTTGATTACGTGAGCCGCTGGAAAATGCTGCTCAAAATTGAGAATATTATAAATATCAGCACCACGGAACTTGTAAATAGACTGATCATCATCACCTACAACACAAAGATTCTGCGCACCGCCTATAAGCAAACGAACTAATTCAAACTGAGCTGCATTAGTATCCTGATACTCATCTACCATGATGTATTTAAACTTATCGTTGTAGTAAGAGCGAACATCACCATCTAATTTAAGCAGCTCAACAGTCTTCATGATTAGGTCATCAAAATCGAAAGCATTATTCTGGCGAAGCCTTGCCTGGTACTCCCTATAAACTGATGCCTGACGTGACATATTGTAATCGCCCATAGCTCGATTAGTAAATTCTTCTGGCCCTATAAGCTTATTCTTAGCATCTGAGATTACATTTAAGAATGTACGCTCCTTAAACTGCTTTGTGTCTATCTGAAGATATTTGCAAACTTCTTTCATCAATGTTTTGCAATCGTCTGTATCATAAATTGTGAAATTAGAGCTGTAGCCTTGGCCAAGATTCTCACAAAATCTACGTAGAATCCTAACACAGCTAGCATGGAATGTAGCAACCCATACACCATCGGAACCAAAGCCCACAATATTATCAATACGCTCACGCATCTCACGGGCAGCTTTATTGGTAAAGGTGATAGCCATGATATTGTATGGCATAACCCCTTGCTCTATTAAGTAAGCAACGCGATGTGTAAGTACTCTTGTCTTTCCAGAACCGGCACCAGCCAAAATAAGCACTGGCCCTTCTGTAGTAACTACGCCCTCCCGCTGTCTGTCATTTAAAATACTTAAATCCATAACTATAATCCTGTTCTAATTCGAAAATCTGTTCTATTATTCTATCATAGAAATAGAATTCAATCCACCTAATCTGTTTATTACTTTGGATTTTCTTCAGTACCTTTTTTGCCTTTTCCGTCTTGTTTTTCTTCTCGGCCTGCTATGAACTGCTCAATCATCATCTTTTTCACAAACACATCAAATGCCAGCTCACAAATAAATGTAAATTCCTGCAGTTCAATTCTTGATTCATCATCCTGCTCCAAAAAGGCCTGCTTGCTGATGTTGTATTTCTTGATAATATCTTTTGTTACGTCTTTTGCAACCTTGCTTTCAAAACCTACCATAGCTGAATATATATCAAAAAATCCCAACCCCTCATCTGCACCAAAGTATCTATCGTTGATAGGATCAAGAATCTTTTTAATATCCTTCATAGATAGGAAATTCTTAAGGTAATATATAAAAATCAAATTAAGCATATGATCTCTAGAGTATTTTTTCTTCTCTGGAGATGGTAATATCTGATTTTTAGTGTAATTATTTATCATTGTCTTGGTCATAGCTTTATCTTCTGTAGCTTCTCGCACAGTGCCCAGCTCCTGATCCAAGAATGTTAATACCTGATCCATATATAAATCTATATTTGGAATATCCTGCGGATGGACATAATCTATCTCTGCTAATTGATGCAATATATCATTTAGTCTATTTCTTGAATTATCCATATTTCCTCCTGATTAAAAAGAGCTTTGCTTCAAAAAAGCAGCAAAAAATGAGATGCAGTTTCAAAAACTACATCTCATATTTTATCACGTATGAAATACTATTACTAGAATTCTAAGAATTAGACTGGTATCTTACTCGCTAATTCTCTTAAGTACTAAATCATATCCATCGTTGCCATAATTAAGTGCACGATTCACACGGCTAATAGTAGCTGAGCTTGCACCAGTCTCATCAGCTATATCCTGGTACGTGCGTTCTTCACGTAGCATCTTAGCAACTTCGAAGCGCTGCTTCATAGCTACCATCTCATTTACAGTGCATAAATCTTCAAAAAATTCGTAAGCTTCTTCAACTGTTTCAAGACTAAGAATTGCTCTGAGAAGCTCATCCATTTCTGCTGTTTCAAGTTTCTTATTCATCGCAATATATACTCCTAACCCAGTGCGCCTTGGACGCACAAATTCCCTCCAACTGTTTATATATAATTTAACACATTAAAGTTTTAAAGTAAACATCTATTTAAAAAAACGCAATAAAGTAGCCCTCTGTAAAAAAGGGCTACTATTAATTGATTTCTATGAAATATGATACTAAAAACTATGACAACTGTTTTCCTGGGAAAAACAGATATCTACAATATTATAACGCCTCTATCACCTGCGTACTTAACGTCCTCTTCAGGCCAGAATGAACACTGTACCTCACCTATATGACACTTACGTAAAAAGAACATACAGATTCGGCTCTGTCCAATACCACCACCGATTGTGTATGGAAGCTTTTTCTCCAAAATTGCCTTTTGGAATTCAAGCTCTGCTCTGTCCTCACAGCCTGCTTTCTTAAGCTGGCTCATAAGGCTATCCTCATCTACTCTAATTCCCATTGAAGAAAGCTCAAGGGAAATGTCATCTACAGGATAGTAAACTATAATATCACCATTTAACTGCCAATCATCATAATCTGGTGCACGTCCATCATGCTTTTCTCCAGACTTTAACAAATCACCAATCTTCATTAAGAAGATAGCACCATATTCTTTAGCGGCTTCATACTCACGCTGGTGAGCATCAAGCTCTGGCCATCTATCCTCTAATTCTTGTGTAGTAATAAAATGAATTTCCTCAGGCAGAATACAATCAACGTAATCGTAAGCATTGGCTATATACTTCTCCGTAACTCTAAGTGCAGCGTAAACGCTCTTTACATATTTCTTAAGTGTCTCCTCGTTACGAGCAGACTTCTCTATTATACACTCCCAGTCCCATTGGTCAACATAAATCGAATGAATATTATCAGTATCTTCATCTCGACGGATAGCATTCATATCTGTATAAAGGCCTTCACCTACATTAAATTTATATCTTCCAAGAGCCATTCTCTTCCATTTTGCAAGTGAATGTACAACCTCAACTTCTTTATCACCCTGTTCCTTTACGCCAAATGCAACAGGACGCTCCACACCATTAAGATTATCGTTAAGACCTGACTTTGGCTCAACAAATAAAGGCGCTGTCACACGATGAAGATTAAGCTCTGCTGTAAGCTGTGCCTGAAAAAAATCCTTCACCTTCTTAATCGCAATCTGTGTCTCTTTCAAATCCAACGCCGAAGCGTATCCTTCCGGAATGTATATCTTACTCATATTCTCTCCTAGTCCGTAATCTACGTTTAGGCGACATCCGACTTTTCCGTGCTCCCGCAAGCCAACTCCCATTGACTTGCAACAGAAACTCCCCGCCGGCGTGGGTCCCCTCTGTTGCAAGCCATGGGGCCCTCTTGCTCGCGCCTGCCTAGGTTATGTTGTCGCCTGGTTAATTTAGTTGAGTCGGTAGCTATCAAGCTCTGAGTATTGCTCAAGCGAAGCTTTCTATGCGTAGCGAAGCAATATCTCAGGCTTGAGAGCGTAACCGACGGGTTACAAGTCGCAGTTACCTACTGTACGTGGGAATGGGATGACGTCGCGGATGTTGCCCATGCCTGTGAGGTACATTACGCAGCGCTCGAAGCCGAGTCCGAAGCCGGCGTGACGAGAGCTACCGTATTTACGAAGGTCAAGGTAGAACTGGTAGTCTTCTTCCTTGAGGCCGCATTCCTGCATTCTCTTAACGAGTACGTCGTAGTCATCCTCACGCTGTGAGCCTCCGATGATTTCTCCGATGCCTGGAACGAGGCAGTCCATAGCTGCTACAGTCTTGCCGTCATCGTTGAGTTTCATGTAGAATGCCTTGATTTCCTTTGGATAATCTGTAACAAATACAGGCTTGCCAAAGATTTTTTCTGTGAGGTATCTCTCGTGCTCTGTCTGAAGGTCGCAGCCCCATGATACCTTGTAATCAAATTCATCGTTGTGCTTTTCAAGTTCTGCAACTGCATCTGTGTATGTGATGCGACCGAAATCAGAAGTTGCAACGTGATGTAATCTATCTAAAAGTCCCTTGTCGATGAAGTTGTTGAAGAATGCCATCTCTTCTGGTGCATGCTCAAGAACGTAGTTGATAACATACTTTAACATATCCTCTGCAAGAATCATGTCGTCCTCAAGGTCTGCAAATGAAATCTCTGGCTCAATCATCCAGAACTCTGCTGCATGACGAGTTGTGTTAGAGTTTTCAGCACGGAATGTAGGTCCAAATGTGTAGATGTTCTTGAATGCCTGGGCGTATGTCTCACCATTTAACTGACCTGAAACTGTAAGGTTTGTAGCGTGGCCAAAGAAATCCTGTGAGAAATCAACCTTGCCGTCTTCTGTCTTAGGGATGTTGTTAAGATCCATTGTTGTAACCTGGAACATCTCACCTGCACCCTCGCAGTCACTTCCTGTGATAAGTGGAGTGTGTACATATACGAAATCACGCTCCTGGAAGAACTTGTGAATAGCATATGCGCAAAGAGAACGAACTCTAAATACTGCCTGGAATGTGTTTGTACGTGGACGAAGATGTGTCTGTGTACGAAGGTATTCCATTGTGTGTCTCTTTGGCTGAATTGGATAATCTGGTGTAGATTTTCCTTCGATTTCAACCTTTGTAGCCTGAATCTCAAATGGCTGCTTTGCCTCTGGTGTAAGAGTAACGATACCTGTTACGTATACTGCTGCACCTACGTTTAAGTGACAAACTTCATCGAAGTTGTCAATTTTATCCTGATTGAATACTACCTGTACAGGATTGAAAAATGTACCATCTGCAAGTACTAAAAATCCAAATGTCTTTGAGTCGCGCATGTTGCGCACCCATCCAGAAACTGTAACTTCTTTGTCTCCATAGTCTTTGAAGTTTCTAGAAAGAGTTCTTATGTCTGTTGTTTTAACACTCATATCTTTTCTCCTTAAAGTGACAATAAACAAGCCCCATCAAACTACCGCTTGATGAGGCTTACTAATTCTAACTATTTGAAACAACCATTAATCTCATCAACGCAATAAAATTAAATCCCCTGATTATTATTCACGGAATTATTATTATTGTTATTGAGATTATTAAGCATAGATGTAAATGCCATGATTGTCTCCTTACTTTATTTGAGTAAAGTATAATTATTTATGTATGTCCTGTCAAGTGCCTTTTCCCTGCTCTACTGATTTTAATTCCTCCTTTGATGCCTGCTTCAAGGCAAAGGTATCAAAAACAGGTTCATCCGGCAGCTTTAATTCAAGTGAATTTATTTTGGATATACATCCTTTTCCTGAATTCATAACTATATTAAACACATGTCCACCATGCTTTTTATCATCTGATAGAAAATGCAAATGCCAGCCTGCGGCATTTATTCCATCCATATAATCCGGAAAATATACGCATACAAGGGTACCGGCCACTTTTTCAAACTTAAACGCTCTTTGGGTTTTACCAAGTATTGTTTTCAAATCAACATGAACAGATTTGTAACCGGATTCTGACCTGGCATCTACCAGCTCGAATTTACCATCTATACGAGCTATGTGCATACTGTTCAAACCAAAATGAGCATCAATGATATTATTTAATTCTGTCTTTAAATCATCTATGTTATTTATCTGCCCAAATTCTATAGGTGTGCTTTCTTCCATTACACAGACAGTTGAGAAAGGAACGCCCCTATCCGGTTCTGCAGTGACAACATCCCCCTTTTCCATAGCTCTGTAGCATGTACCATCTAAAACAATCATTTCTCCATCCACATCTGTGAATGTTCCAATTCCAATATCCCCATGCTTAAGCAACTCTGATACCGGTATAACAGCTCTAGAATACCCTAGCATCAACGCCTGCAGCGTCGAAACCTGAAACATTTTCATTTTGCCCCCCGCCTTTCATATTAAAGTATTTTTTCGTTCATGCTTCCCATTCGATATCCCCTTAAATCCAGTGAGATATATGTGAAGCCAAAGGATTTCAGCTTATCGTATATACGAAGTCTCAATTCTTCCTCCAGCATACGCCCCATTTCCTCTGGCAGCAGTTCGATTCTTGCCAAATCATCACCATGGATGCGAACTCTAAACTGAGTGAAGCCTTCATCCATAAGAAGCTGCTCTGCTTCCTCTACCATTTTCAGCTTTTCTTTAGTGATAGTCTCACCATAGGCAAATCTGCTGGCAAGACATGCAAAGGATGGTTTTGATGCTGTAGGCAATCCATGTTTCCTTGAAAGCTCACGTATCTCTGCCTTAGTGAACCCCACTTCTCTAAGAGGACTCTTTACTTTTAATTCTGCTATGGCTCTAAGTCCTGGTCTATAATCCCCATTGTCGTCCAGATTAGAGCCCTCTGCAACATAGTCTATTTCCTGTTCTTCGGCAAGCTTCAATAACCTTGAAAAGATTTCCTTTTTACATAGATAACAACGCTCAGGTGGATTATCTACAAAACCATCTATTTCAGATTCATCCACGCTCACTATAAAGTGTTTGACTCCAAGTCTACTACAGAATTCCTTCGCCTCCGACAACTCCCTTGCCGGAACCCAGCATGCAGCTGCAGTCACGGCAATAACCTTATCCCCCAGTGCCTCGTGAGCAGCATAAAGCAAAAATGTAGAATCCACTCCACTAGAAAAAGCAATGGCTACGCTGCCAAGCCCCCTAAAATACTCTTTAAGTGCATCGTACTTTTCATCCAACGTCATACTACACCTACTCCTTTTGCCTATCTAATTAGTAGGATAATAGCAAATATAGCCTCCAAAATCAATCGCGCCCGCCTGCCGCCCACAGCTATTTTTTCAGCCCGCCTCACGCATGCCCCCACCGGCCCTGCAAACATGGTGTATTGCATGAATATTGCGTTTTTCTAATGGACCATTTATACATCTTTATTTACATGTGTCTTTTGCAGGCCTGTACAATTTGAAAAAATGTATGTCTAAGGGCGAACACTAGGTGTTTTTAGCGGATATATTTTAAAGAATTTTTGCAGATAACTTGGGCGATTTTGGAATGCGCTTAGAAAAATAGAAACAGGTTTTGCAATATATAGGTATGCGCCGACACGGACGTCGGCGCAAGTGCGCAAGCAACAGGACGTTGCATGGAGCACGGTACCTATATATGCAAAACCTGTTTCGTTATTTTTCTTAGCAAATGTAATATGAGCCCAAGTTACTGCAAAGATTTTTAAAATATATTTGTAGTTAAAAGGTGTTCGCCCTAGCCACACATTTTTTCAAATAGTGCATTCCGCAACAAGACACATGCGCGATGTATAAATTTGGTCCATAAGAAAAACAGCAATATTCGCAAAATCACACCATGTTTGCAGGGCTGGTGGGGGCATGTGCGAGGCGGGCCCACTTTATATTAACTGTGGGCGCCAGCTGTTTTCTATAGCTGGCGGGATTTGTCTATGCAGACGCGCTCCGCTTCGATTACGGCATTTCTGAAGCCGAGGGCCTCAAGTGTTGCAACGGCTTCGATTGTTGTGCCGCCTGGTGAGCAAACCTGATCCTTAAGAACGCCTGGATGTTCTCCTGTTTCAAGCACCATTTTTGCAGAACCAAGCACTGCCTGTGCTGCGAATTTGTATGCCTGTGAACGAGGCATGCCCTCTGCAACTGCACCATCTGCAAGAGCTTCAATAAACATAAATACATATGCAGGTGAAGATCCGCTGATGCCAACAACTGCATCCTGTAATTTTTCAGGAATGATTTCAGCCTTTCCAAAGGATTCAAATAATTTAAGAACATCCTTTGCTTCATCATCGCTAACAAGATTGTTAGGGCTGAGAGCACTCATGCCTTCACCAACTAAAGCTGGAGTATTTGGCATAACACGAATCAGCTTTAACTCCTTGCCAAAAAGCTCTGCAAGCTTTGATAAAGACTGGCCCGCTGCAATGCTTACAACAAGCTTATTGCTATAATCCATATCCTTAATTCCATCAATTGCATGAGCTAAAAACTGTGGCTTTACTGCCAAGAAAATTACATCAGCAAAATCTACAACATCACGATTATTTGTGCTTGTCTTAACATCAAATTCTTCGCTCACTCTATCAAGGGCAGCCTGAAAAATATCACTTGCCATAACATCTTCTGCCGCTACCATTCCAGATGAAATAATTCCGCCCATCATAGCTGAGCCCATATTACCTGTACCGATAAATCCTATCTTCACTGTGCTACCTCCAATAAACTAAAAAAGAAGTTCTAAACGTTACGCTTAGTGTAACATTTTAGAACCTCTTTGTACATTATCCTAATTCTATTTATAGCAATGTCTGCACCAAATCTGGATGGGGATGCGCAAGCATTACAAAAGGCACCCAAGCTTGGGTGCCTTTAATTATTATTCTGCAGACTTCATATTGATAAGCTTTTCAACATATGCAATTCTTGCACATACTGTAAATATCTTAGCCGCCTGTTCCAATTCCTCAATTGGAGGTAATGATGGAGCAAAACGAATGATTGAATCGTTAGGGTCCATATGATATGGGAATGGAGCACCTGCTGGTGTAAGCTTAACTCCTGCTTCAGCTGCTAAATCAACGATACGTGTAGCTGTGCCCTTTGGTGCCTGGAATGTGATGAAATATCCGCCCTTTGGTGAAATCCATGAACCACATCCTGGCTCAGTTAAATCCTGTTCCATTGTCTTGATTACAAGTTCAAACTTAGGACGAAGGATTTTTGCATGTCTTTCCATGTGCTTTGAAACTGATTCAACATCCTGGAAATATCTAGCGTGGCGAAGCATGTTAATCTTGTCAAAACCAATTGTCTGAACTGTAAGTGTTTTCTTAAGCTCTTCACGGTTCTTGTGGTTACATGCGATAGCTGCAATTCCGCCGCCAGCAAATGTAATCTTTGATGTTGAAGCAAACTCAAATACTAAGCTTGGATTGTCTGCTTCTTCGCACTCGTGAAGAATATTTAAAATCTTGCTCTTCTCTTTGTAAAGGTGATGTACCGCATATGCGTTATCCCAGAATACTCTGAAATCCTTAGCAGCTGGCTTAAGGTTTGCCATTCTGCGAACAACCTCATCCGAATATACGATACCCTGTGGATTTGAGTACTTAGGAACACACCAGATACCCTTGATTGTGTCATCTGCAGCTACAAGGCCTTCGATAACATCCATATCTGGACCGTCCTCATTCATAGGGATGTTAATCATCTCAAAACCGAAATGCTGTGTAATTGCAAAATGTCTATCATAACCTGGAACTGGGCATAACCATTTTACACGCTCGAGCTTGCACCATGGTGTACAGCCATCAAAACCAAACATATATCCTCTTGCAACAGTATCAAACATGATATTAAGTGATGAGTTACCACATACGATTACCTGCTCTGGCTGACAGTCCATAATCTCTGCCATAAGATGCTGTGCTTCAACAATACCCTCAAGCTGACCGTAGTTTCTGGTTTCAACACCATTCATGCACTTCATGAGTGACTTGCCGTCAAGAATATCAAAAAGTGGCATAGATAAATCAAGCTGCTCTACTGAAGGCTTACCGCGGCTCATATCAAGCTTAAGGCCTTTAGCCTGCCACTGTACAAATTCCTTTCTTAGCAACTCCTTCTCTGCCGCTAATTCTTCTGGTGTCATTTCGCTGTACTTTTTCATTTGGTAGATCCTTTCTTTAGCCCTATAATGCCCTCATCAGTCAGCTGCGCTGACAGCTTCTCTCATAGGGGGAAGCCTTTAACTATTTCTTATTTTATCTAAGTAGGCATTTATCGTTTGTTCATAACCCAAATTTCCTGGTCTATAGAAATCACCGATTTCCAAACCTTCAGGTAAATATCTCTGATGCGAAAAATGATTTGGGAAATCGTGTGCATATTCGTAGCCTATGCCATGTCCAAGCTTTCCTGCTGATTTGTAATGAGCATCCTGAAGGTGAGTAGGTATTTGTCGCGTGGTGTTATTTTTCACCTCTTCCAAAGCTAAGTCTATGGCTCCGTAGGCCGAATTAGACTTTGGCGCACAAGCTACGTATGTGGCTGCGTGAGATAAAATAATCCGTGATTCCGGCATACCTATTCTTTCAACTGCAAGAAATGCATTTGTCGCTACAACAAGCGCCATAGGATCAGCATTACCTACATCCTCAGATGCGCAGATACAAATACGTCTAGCGATGAATTTAGGATCCTCGCCGGCATATAACATGCGAGCTAAATAATATACAGCTGCATCCGGATCAGAGCCTCTCATGCTCTTAATAAAGGCTGAAATCGTGTCATAATGATTATCGCCATCCTTATCGTACTTGATAACCCTGCGTTGAATACATTCACTGGCCACATCTATTGTAATATGAATTTTTCCATCTTCAGCTCTATCTGTTGTGAGAACACCAAGCTCAATAGCTGTAAGAGCGCTTCTGGCATCGCCATTTGCAATATCCGCAAGAAACTCTAAAGCATCGTCTTCAATGACCGCCTCGTAGCTTCCTAAGCCCTTTTCGCTATCTGTCAGCGCTCGCATAATCAAAGTCTTGATATCTTCTGTATCAAGCGGCTTAAGCTCAAAGATAATTGACCTTGAAAGAAGAGCTCCGTTAACCTCAAAATATGGGTTTTCAGTGGTGGCACCAATCAAAATGATTGTGCCATCTTCAACAAACGGAAGCAGATAATCCTGCTGCCCCTTGTTGAATCTATGAATCTCATCTATAAACAAAATGGTCTTTTTGCCGTAAGCACCGAGCGTTTGCTTTGCGGCCTCAACCACAGCTTCCATATCCTTCTTTCCAGAAGTGGTAGCATTTATAGATGTAAATTCCGCTGCTGTAGTGTGGGCTATTACCTGAGCAAGAGTGGTCTTGCCAGTGCCAGGTGGCCCATAAAATATAATAGACGAAAGCTTATCTGCCTTAATGGCGCGATATAAAAGCTTGTCCTTGCCAATAATGTGCTGCTGACCAACAACCTCATCCAAGGTGGTAGGACGCAAGCGTGCGGCAAGCGGTGATTCTTTTTTCTTAGCTTCCTGTCTCATGTAATCAAAAAGATCCATGTGATACCTCTCAAATACTTTTTTCGGATAAATTATATCACAAAAGCTTGAAATTAGTAGTAAAACAACCACTTTAACTAACTAAAGCAATCACCTTTGATACTATACTATAAAATCTCCAACATTACAATAAAAAATTTGCCTCAGGCGGACATTTGTCCGTCTGAGGCAATAATTTAATCCACATTATTAACTACTGCAAATCGTATTTTACAATGTTTACAATAGCGTCTTTATTAGTGTTAAAGTAAATTCCATCACATGATACATCTGTTGGAAGTGATGCTGTCATAACATATAAGCCGTCTTCAAAGAATACTTCCATACTGTATCTGTCTAATACTATTCTAACCTTGATAGAATCACCATTCCATGGAATATGCGCACGTCTCTGGTGAACTATTGCACGTCTTGATCCAGAAAACTTTCTGTCAATCTTTGCAATATTTTCCTTTGGTCTAAGGACAATATCTGTATGATACTTTTCATCAGCTGCAATAGATATTACAAATCTATCATACATATCATCTGGATTTGCTGGCTTAACCTCAAGTTCCAAATCAACGCATCTACCCTTCACCCCGTCAAAGGATACTCCGCCTTGAATAGACTCGCTATCGCTTGCTTTTAAATCCTGTGTTGCTGCAACTAATGCATCCTTACACTCAACCTTGCCTGAACGCATATCCTCAAGCTCTTTGATTGGCCACTGGCATAATCTGCCATCTTTGATAGAAAGCTCTCTTGGAAGAGACATCTGTCCAAACCAAGGCTCTTTTCCATCATGAGCACCTGATGTATCCCAGTTCTGCATCCATCCAATCATGACACGTCTGCCATCCAAAGTCTTGATAGTCTGCATAGCATAAAAGTCAATTCCGTAATCTACAGCCTGAACCTTTTCCTCAGTGAATGTGTCTGTAGCAGAATCATAATCACCAATAATGCAAATATTTCCGTTTCCATTGTGGAACTCAAATCCCTCAGGAAGCATATCCTGTGGACTTGTTAAAAGAACACCCTTGCCTTCTAATTCAAAGAAATCTGGGCACTCCCACATAAGGCCATATCTGCGCTCGTTCTTTGCAAAAATCTTTTCGAAATCCCAGTGAATACAATCATCACTCTTGAAAAGAAGTAAATGTCCACTGCCATCTGGAGCACGGTTTGCTACTAAGCATCTGTAGCTTCCGTCATCTTTCTTCCAAATCTTTGGATCTCTGAAATCAGTCTTGCTAGAACCTTCAGGAATCAAGTCTGAATTGATTACAGGATTTGCATCATATTTTTCATAATCAACGCCATCCCCAATAGCAATACACTGTGTCTGGAATTCTTTTACCTGTCCATTTTCAACTGTACGCTTCATTACGCCTGTGTAGATAAGTAAATGCCTTCCATCTTCAAGTGTGATTGCACTTCCAGAAAATGCTCCGTCCTTATCATAAAACTCATCAGGGGCAAGAGCAGCTGGAAGGAACTCCCAATGAAGTAAATCCGAGCTTATTGCGTGACCCCAGTGCATTGGTCCCCAATGGGCATCATATGGATGATACTGATAAAACATATGATATTTATCACCATATATACAGAATCCGTTTGGGTCATTCATCCATCCTACTCTAGGAGACAAGTGAAACTTAGGACGTTCCTCGGCTGGTATCAGCTTCTCATATACCTCCTCATATTGTCTTGCCTCTCTCAATGTTTGACTACTCATTGTTACTTCCTTCCTCACCTAATTTGGTCGCATCTTTATTTTGAATAGAATTCATCTAAATACTTCTGATAAATCTCTAAGTACTGATCTAAGCCATAGCTATCTACCTGATCAAGGTATGCCTGCCATGAAGCATCAGTAATACCATCTCTGATGAATTCAGCCTTGCTTGAATTCAAGTATGATACTAAATCTGTCTGGATTGCTGAAAGCTTTTCAGTATCCTCTGCTGACATAAATACCTTTGGATATACATACTTGCATGTCATATCCTTTGTGTAGTAATCCTTAATCCAATCAAGACGATACTGTGCATCATCTGGGCATGTTACATATACGCCATAGTACTCATCTAAGATTGCAAGTGGACCACCTACACACTCAGCCTCACGAACCTCAACTGGTGAAGCATCGCCAAGTGCTGCATGCTTAAGCATCTTCTCGCCATTCTCATTCTCGCCAAGCTCGAAGATATCGAAGTCATCATCTTCGCCGTATGTTCCCCAGTTGTTCTGTGGAGACTGGAATGGATCATACATCTTGTCAAGCCATGCGCAAACGAATGCTGGGTTATCACATACACTTGTAACTACACAACGTCCTCTATCAAAACCTGATGTGAATGAACCGTTCTGTGGTGTTACGCTAACTGTATCAGCCTTTAATGCTGCAAGTGGTACATAATCATTGATGTTATCAATGTTTGCTACGTCCCAAGAGAAGCATACACCATATCTGTGTGACTTACCCTTAGCTACGTATGTTGACCAATCCTGTGTAAAGCACTCTGGATCGATAAGACCTTCGTTATAAAGCTTGTGTAACCATTCTACACCTGATCTAAATCCGTCTGTTGTTGCTGTACAAACAACCTTCTTGTCATCTGTAACTGCAATATGCTGTCCTATATCTGTATCACCAATACCATCGCCGAAACCGTTGATAAGAAGGTTAGGGTCCTGATCATTTATGATACAAGACATTGGAATAATATCTCCATCGATGCCGAATTCCTTCTGAAGCTCTGGAGCGTGCTCCTTGAATGCAAGAAGAACCTGCTCAAACTCATCTACTGTTGTAGGTGTTTCAAGTCCAAGGAAATCAAGCCATTTCTGATTGATGAATGTCATGTTGTTACCAACTGTCTGAATAGCTGTCTTCTCTGAACCGAGCTGTTCAATCCATGGAAGAGCCCAGATATGTCCCTCTTCGTCTTCACACATTGTACGATACTCAGGGTACTTTTCAAATACAGCTGAAAGATTTGGCATGTATGCATCAATGTAATCCTCAACTGGAACGATAACTCCCTGATCTGCATATCTTAACAAATCACTGTCACTGAATCCTGCATTAAATACAAAATCTGTAAGTGTATTTGCATTTGCCATGTTAAGCGAAATCTTGTCACCCCACTGATCAGAAGAAATTGCTGTCCACTCAACATGTACGTTTGTCTCTTCCTCTAATCTCTTGAAGATTGTACGGTTGTTAGGATCTTCCTCTGTTCCAACTGGATAGCTAGTTGTACCAGTTATTGTTACCTTTTCAGCAAGTGGGAATGATAGGTTGTCCATATCAACATCACCAGCATTGCTTGCACTGTTTCCCTTTGAGCCGCATCCCATAAACATTGTGGATGCCATAGCTACGGTAAGAGCTGCGGCAACAACTCTTTTTGCGCTTTTCTTTTTCATTCTTTCTCCTCCTATATATAGAACTGCTTTGTGCAGTTGCTAGCAACAATGAAGAAGTGCCATCTATAATTGCCTTCGGCAATGGGCACTTCAGGTCAATAAGGAATCTCCCCAGTATCCTGGGTCCCCCCTTATTGAATTTTTAACCCTTTACTGAACCTACCATAATTCCTGCATCGAAGTACTTTTGGAAGAATGGATACATAACCAAAAGTGGTAAGCTGGAAATAATGATTGTTGAATACTTAAGTAACTCAGCAAGTCTTGCTCTTTCTGCTGTAGACTGCATATCTGCAATCATACCTGCATCAGGCTGGTTCTGAATAAGAATTGCTCTAAGAACCAACTGTAATGGCTGCTTAGATGCTGAATTTAAATAAATCATTGCATCAAAGTAGCTGTTCCACATTCCAACGAACTGCCATAAGCAAAGTACAGCGATAACTGGTGTACAAACAGGAAGTAGAATCTTGAAGAACAATGTGATTTCATTTGCTCCATCTACAGCTGCTGCTTCTCTAAGCTCCTTTGGAATTCCTTTGAAATATGTACGAGCAATAATCATATTCCAAACTGAAAATGCACCTGGTAAAACTACCGCCCACATACTATCAAGCATTCCTAAATTGCTGATCAACAAATATGTAGGAATCAAACCACCACCAAAGAACATTGTGATAATGAAAATTACGTTAAAAAACTTTTTACCCTTAAAGTCATCTAAAGACATTGGGTAGGCACAAAGCATAGTAATTGCTACTGACAGGAAGGTAAATACTAAAGAATAAACAATCGCATTTCTGAAGCCTACCCAAATCTGTGCGTTGCTGACAACTCGTTCATAAGCTGTCACTGTCCATTTATCTAATTCAAAAGTGATACCCTTATTCTGTAATGTAATTGGGTCCATAAACGATGCCACCACGATGTACACCATTGGGACAATAATGGCAAGTACAAACAAACCCAAAAGTACATATCCAACTATTAAAAATGTTTTATCTCCTGCAGAATATCTTGCAAAAGCACTTTTCTTTTTTACTTTCTGTTCCATTTCATCCTCCCAGATTACAATCCCTGTCCATCGTTCATTTTCTCAACTACCTTATTAACAGTAATTAATAGGATTAAGTTGATAACTGTATTGAACAAGCCTACTGCTGTTGAATAACTATAGTTTCCATCGAGCAAACCTTTTTTGTAGACATAGGTTGCAATGATTTCTGAAGCACCAAGGTTTAAGTCTGTCTGAAGAGCGTATGCTTTTTCAAAACCGATGCTCATGATATTTCCGGCCTGAAGTATGAACTGGATAACAACCATATCTTTGATTGCTGGCCACTCAACTGCTTTAATCTGTTGGAAGATATTTGCTCCATCAATCTGAGCTGCTTCCTTTAATTCCTGGCTTGCATTTGCAAGTGCCGCTGTGTACATGATTGATGCCCAACCTGCGCCCTGCCAGATACCACTTATAATGTAGATTGGTCTGAATGCTTCAGGTAAAGTTAAGAAGTTGATGGTGCTGTGGAACAACATGTTCACTGGACCAGTAACTGATAACAGGATTCGAACCATACCACAAAGAACGATTACTGAAATGAAGTTTGGCATGTATAAAACCAACTGAATCTTCTGCTTGATCTTGCTGCTCATTATTCTATTAAGAAGTAATGCCAAGATGATTGGTACTGGGAATCCCCACAAAAGGCCATATATACTAAGCTTTAATGTGTTGACCAGGTATGCCATGAAATCCGGTGAAGATAAGAACTGTTTGAAATATTCAAATCCTACCCACTCGCTGCCAAAGAATCCTTTAAATGGACTGTACTTTTCAAAAGCTATCAAAATACCACCCATAGGTAAGTACTTAAATATGATAGTTAATACAAGTGCTGGTCCTAAAAAGAATAAATATAATCTCCAATGATGTATCACGTACGTTAAGGTATTGTGAAACTTTCCTTCCTTTTCCATTATTCCTCCTCACTTCCTTTGGTGCAAAATGCATTGTGCATTTGCACAATTTCCTTATGCATAAACTATACCACGTTTTACATTTGTGTCAATGCATTTTTGGTTATTTGTAAAAATATCACAACAATATTTTTACGTTTTTGGCACATATTCCTTTATTATTTTTACATTTGACAAAATGATTTTTACATTTTATAATGATTATGCACAATATTTAGGATGGCAAAGAAAATATGCTTCAATATTTAATTGTGCAAATGAATAACTTTTTTGTTTTGCTGATAATTTCATTGTTGAATCAGCAAAAAGTCATACTGTATAATTACATTTATATATTTAGGAGAATAATATGGCAAATAAAGTTACAATCCAAGACATAGCCGATGCATTAGGGGTTTCTAGAAATACAGTATCAAAGGCTATCAATAATACTGGCATTTTAGCTGATGCCACCAGAGAAAAGGTTTTAGCGAAAGCTGTAGAAATGGGGTACAAGCAGTTTTCCTATGCAAATTCCGTTTCCGATATTATAGGAAATACACCAGTTCAACCTACACCACTTCGCACAGGAGAGTTTGCATTATTTATAGGTAACTTCCTTGATAACTCTCACTTTGCTTCAACAATGCTCGATAAATTCCAGCACGAGATCGCACACTTGGGATACAGCATGACAATGCACAGGGTCACCCCTGATAACATTGCAAATCTTAGTTTCCCACCTAGCTTTAGTCCTGAGCGCACCGTTGGAATTATTTGCGTAGAAATGTTTGATCAGGCTTATTGTGATATGCTGGGAAAGCTTTCACTTCCTGTTTTATATGTGGATGGTCCTGTTACAAGCTTCAGCAATCAATTAGCCGGCGATTTACTTTTAATGGATAATTCAGCAGGTATATTCAATCTCATTTCCAATATGAAGGAAAAAGGAATTACAAAAATCGGTTTTGTAGGCGAATCAAATCACTGCCGTTCTTTCTTCGAAAGATATATGGCATTCAGAAATGCTATGTATTTAAATGGGCTTCCAATTGATGAAAGATTTTGTCTGAATGCTATTCACCCTCATGGTACTGAATACTTTTCAAGTCTATTTCAAACCTTTTCACAAATGGAAGAATTGCCTGAGCTTTTAATATGTGCAAACGACTTCGTGGCAATCGATATAGTAAATTGCCTTAAGATAATGAACAAATCATATCCTGAAGATATAATGATATGTGGTTTTGACGATTCTGCTGAATCAAAAGTAATGACACCAGCTCTTACCACTTGTCATATCCATTCTCAGGCTATGGGATATACAGCAGCCAATCTGCTGCTATCGCGCATTGAACAGCCTGATTTAAACTACAGAACTGTTTATACTGAAACCAACCTTATCTACAGGGAATCAACTGATATTCAGAAATAAATCTAAGAAACAAAGCAATGAAAAAAGAAACATCAAAATTTAAACAATTAGACAACAAACAAAAGCTGCAGTACATATGGGATTACTACAAAATCCACATAATAGCCACTGCAGCTATTATTTGTATTATTTTTTCTATCACATCTACTATTCTAAAAAACAAGGCCGTAGATTTGTATGTTGCCTATATCAACATAGTGACAACAGACGAACTTCTTACTTCTATAGACGATGCAACCGGTCTTTCTATCTCTAATTATACCGATATGCTTATTACAGAAGATCCATCTGGGGACGATTTCCAGTATGCCTACGCATCTTCCGTAAAATTAATGTCTGCTATCAGTGCCGGCAATCTTGATATTATAGTTGCTGATTCATACGGTATAAATATGGCCAATTCCAGCGAATATCTCTGTAACATCAATGATTATTTAGCAAAAAATAATCCTGCACTCTTAAACAGATTAGAGCCTTATTTTTTATACGATAAATCAGGCGTTCCTTTTGCCATCGATTTATCTTACTCTAGCCTATTTAATCATGCAGGATTTACCGAGCCTGTATATCTTGGTATCGTCTCCTCTGAGGATATTTCCCCAGAGGTTTTAGAATACCTTTCTTTAATCGACTGATTCAATATCTACACTCAGTCTTCCACCGTCCCATGCGTCATTTCCGTCTGGGTCAATGGCGAATATAATTACATCTCCCTTTTTAACTTCATAAGTTTCATCAAAACTTACTTCCTGTTCTTCTTCGAATTTACCTTGTGTTCCAAGCCACTTCTTCTCATCTCCATTTAAGAAGATTCTCATACAGGTTCCATTTGCATCAGGATCATTGCTATTAGCAAACTTTGTATATGTTCCTGTCACATGAATAGTTCCACTTTTAGCTGCAACCCATTTGTATGCTGCATTTTTGCCATTACCTGGCTCTACAAAGTCTCTCTTAAGCTCTGGCTTACCGCTGTTATAGTATCTGCCCTCGCCAGAATCATATGATAACTGGCTAAAGTCTTTACCATTCCATTCACAGGTTCCATAGTACCAACCATCAGAACCCTGCTCGCCAAATGCACTGGCTAAATTAGTGTTGTTTGTTCTGTCATCAGAATCGTCGTCCGAATCATCATCTGCATCATCATCTGGATTATCTTCTGAATCATCTTCTTTAGACTTCTCTTCCTCGGAAGTAGCAGGATCATCTTTCTTTTCTTCCTCCTCTTCCTCGTCAGCATCTTCATCTTCCGAATCAGAAATCTTTATCTCAAGTCTTCCGCCATCATAGCTGTCATTGCCTTCAGGATTTACCGCAAATACGATTTCATCACCTTCGTGCACAACATATTCTCTTGAGATATTCTCTACAACATCGCCTGA
This sequence comes from Pseudobutyrivibrio sp. MD2005, assembly GCF_000621865.1. Taxonomy (GTDB): domain Bacteria; phylum Bacillota; class Clostridia; order Lachnospirales; family Lachnospiraceae; genus Pseudobutyrivibrio. The sequence continues at coordinate 208,664 of NZ_JHXE01000009.1, read as the reverse complement.
ATGATTTCCAGTAACTCCAATAAATGCCTTTTCTTCACCGTTTATAAATATTCTGATTACTACGCCGTCGGCATTTGGATCTGCGCTGTTATCAAACTTTGTATATTTACCTGAAATCTTAATCTTTCCTGTCTCTGCTGCAACCCACTTATAAGCTGCATTTTTGCCGTTACCAGGCTCTACATAGTCCTTCTTAAGCTCTGGCTTGCCATTGTTATAGTATCTTTCGTTTTCCTCATCATATTCAAGCAATTCGAAGTTCTTACCATCCCAATCACACATTCCGTAATACCATCCGTCAGAGCCCTGCTCGCCGAATTTCTTTGCAAGATTTGTTTTATTTGTTCTTGAAGATGAGCCTTCATTTGCTTCATATATGCTGACTGATAACTTACCTGCATCAAATGCATTGTTATCCTTTGCATGAATCATAAATGATACTTTATCGCCTCTATGTATGCTCTGCTTTGTGTACATGAAGTCAATCATATTATCATTGCCATCGCCCTGTAATACATCAACATTTTCTTCACCAAGTAGCTTATCATTTATGTAAATCTGTACCTTTACACCATCTGGATGGCTAGGGTCTTCATCTGTCTGACCGAATTTTACATAGTCTCCCAGAATATCTATCTTGCCATCTGAATATGCTACCCACTGATAAATTGCGGCAGCATCTTTGCCTGGATGTACATAATCTTTTTTGATTTCAAGGCCTTCGTTTTTGCTTGAGATATATGCAGTCTTGTCTTCGTTCATATAATGAAGAACTTTGGCACTTGATAAATCTTTTCCTTCAAGGAACCACCATCCATCTGTACCCTGCTTCATAGAATCGATAGTGCCTAATACTGTATTGTTACTTCTCTTTTCACTACCAACACCTACTTTTAAGCCTTCAGTATCTTCAATATCAATGCTAAATCGACCACCATCCCAAGCATTGTTTTTATTGCAACCAACATCAAATGTTAATATGTCGCCCTTCTTAACTTTGAGCTTTGTAATGTTGATATCCTTAACAGTGGTGTTATTCTCTCCACGAGGACATGTACAGGTCTCGCCATAAAGCTGCTCATCATTTAAATAGATTCCCACTGTACAGCCATCTGGCCAATCCATATTTGGGTCTTCATTTCCAAATTTTGTGTAATCACCTGTTACGTTAATCTGTCCATCCTTTGCAACAACCCACTTATACATTGCATGCGCATTTAATCTTGGCTGAATAAAGTCTTTTTTAATTTCCAGATTCTTAAGCTTTCTAGATGTGTAGCCTGAACCGTCAGATGTCTTCTTGCTGAGCATCTCATATTTATCAATGCCACGGCCTTCGCAATAATACCATCCGTTGCTACCCTGCTCGCCAAAATCAAGTGCAAGGTTTGCGTAATTTTCGCCACTGTTATTTTCCATTTTCATGGTCTTTAAATCAGCGTCTTCAATTACAAATGTATAATTACCGCCATCATAAGCAGTATTATCCTTACCATCAACAAGAAGAGTGATGCAGTCGCCCTGCTTAACACTAACACCTTCCACTGATAAATCTTTTGTAACCTCTTTATCTACGAGAGGTGCAAAATCTTCTTTCTTCAATACCTCATCATTCTTCATAAGGTATACAGTAACGCCATCTGGCCACTCAGGGTTCTTATCCTCGTTTTTAAGCTTAGTATAATCTACCATCAAATCAACACAGCCAGTCTCAGCTGCAACCCATTTTACATTTGCAGAACGGCCCTTGTTGCCAGGGATGATATAATCACGCTTTATTTCTACACCATCAATTGTTGTGTATTTATCATTGTCCTTATATGTTTCAAGGTTCACTGCAAAGCTAGGCTTTGAATAATATCCAGACTGGAATACCCAGCCATTGACTCCCTGCTTGCCAAAGTCATCCTGAATAGATGCATTGTTTGTACGCTCTCCACCAAAGTATGTAACATCCTTATGAGTCTTACCTGTAAGAGGTGTCAGACCTTTGATAGAAAATTCGTATTTACCACCATCATATGCATTGTTTTCCTTTGGATTAACAACCATAGTGATGAAATCATCTTTTGCAACAGTTACCTTTGCTACATCAAGACGCTTTGTTATTTCTTCTTTTGTGTTAGCTTCAAAATCTTCTTGGATTAGAATTTCATCATTGTGGTAAATAGTTACTCTTGTACCATCTGGCCATGAAGGATTCTTATCCTCGTTTTTAAACTTTGTATATGAAGCATCAATCTTTATATCACCAGACTGTGCAACCTTCCATTTAATAACTGCAGATTTGCCACTTCCTGGATTTACAAAATCACGCTTTATCTCTAGATAGTTATCGAAGAATCGCTCTTCATCCTTTTCAAAATTCTGCATGTTGTATGAGCCTGTTGGTTCATCCTCAAAGCCATCCTGGTAGAACCATCCGTTTTTGCCCTGCTCTCCAAAATCATACTTTACGTCTGCAAAATTCTGTCTTGTTTCAGTTTCATCTATTACAACATCTGCTTCTGTGGTTGCACCTGTTCTGTCGATGATATTTATATCAAAATATCCACCATCGTATGAAGAATTACCTCCTGCATCCACAACAAAATACAATTTATCCGCTGCTGTTACTTCTAAATCTTTCTGTCTAAACTTTACAGTATTTTCTCCCTTTTTAGGAGCGGCAACCTTCTTTTTAAACAGCTCTTCTCCGTTTTTATAAACGCCTACAATTACTCCATCCGGCCAATCAGGATTTCCATCGTTCTGCTCAAACTTTGTGTACTTTCCTCTCAGCTCAATTTTTCCATCAACTGCTGGCTCCCAACAAATAATGGCTTTGTCATTAATAGCTGGATGTACGAATGTTTTGCTCATTGTCAGATTAGGAGAAGTAACATTCATGTACTCTCCATTCTTTTCTGTAGAAACAAGCTTCGCATCCTTAAGATTTTTGCCGCACATATATGTCCATCCATTTGTTCCCTGTGCGCCAAAATCATCAATAAGACAAGCGTTGTTATCTACTCTTGAAGTATCCTTTTTCGCTGTTGGCCCCTTGGCATTAACATCGTTGATTGCTACATAAAGGGATCCACCATCGTAAGCATTATTCATATTTGGATCAACGATGAAGTAAATGCTTTCCAGCTCTTCAACAGATAAATTCTTTATCTGCTCCTCCAAAACTTCTTCCTTATCAGTACTTATATCCACCTCATATCTACCGATGGATTCTTCACCTTTGTAAACATAAATTGTGACACCATCTGGATATCCAGGGTTTGGGTCATTATTTACGTTTTTAACATAAGTCAATTGAATATTTACCTTACCCTTATCAGCGGCGCGCCACTCTAAAATCGGTGCTGTACCTTCTGATGTATGGATAAAGTTGGATTTGATTTCAAGTCCGCTTTCTCCAAGCTGAGAATACTTTTCTCCATCAAAGTTTTCCATTCTCTTGGACTTTACCGGATCCATATATGAACCATATCTATAGAACCAGCCATTTGTTCCCTGCTCACCAAAATCAGCAACGTTAAATGCATTATTTGTTCTGTTTGGATCATCTACAAATTTGGGCTCAACATAATCATCTGTCGAAAATGAATTTGGCCACCCTGCTGCCAAAGCTACCAATTCATCTTTGATTGTAATTGGCCCTTTCGTTAAAAACACAACCGCACCTGCGATACAAGCTACTGTAACTGCAGTTGAAATGCCAGCAACTGCTTTGTGCTTAAGTACCGCATCCAATACTTTCCTAAACATCTTCCCCTCCTACTTGTATAACTTAATATCATCAAACACCACATCTGAATTTATGCTAAAAACACCAAAATCCATGCCCTGCGATAAATACATACGTGTTGTAAATGCCATTTCATCATTAACATACATAACAACAACACCGTCTGAGATTACAATTGAAATATTCAATTCATCCTCGTCCTTTAAGTCAAAATCAATGTATGACTGGGCTGTTGCTTCCATTATGTTGCTGCAATTGTAAAATTCAATTCTTTTATTTGGTCCATTGAAGACAATGTTTAGATTTCCAACACTATCCACATTTGTGTTAAAGCAGAATCCAAACATACTATTCTCATCAAAATTCTTAACAGTAGTTTTAAGTAGGTAGCTGCCCATAATATTGTTGTAGCCAGCCATCTCGTATTGATTACCACTGAACTCCACTTTATTCTCATCAGCCTTAGCTGATTCTGTAAGCTTAACAGGACTAATCTTTATTTCATTATTTAGTGTGTTTTCAATATTCGTATTTACGATAGGTACCAGTGTGCCATCCTTCTTTTGAGCAAGCTGATGAATCACCATGTTACCGCCCCAATCGTACTCGTCTGTGTCCATGTGATTCTTCTTTGTACCATTCCAGCCCACAACATAAAGGTTGTCACCGTCTGTCTCTAAGCGGCCTGCATAAAATCCATTGCCATCGAAAATATCTACATCAGTTTTTTCAAAAGGTCCGTTTATTGAATCAGCTATTCTATAGTGAACTTCTCTGTATGGCCACTGGTCAGAAAATGCCAAATAATATTTTCCTTTATACTGAAGTAATGATGGGCACTCCATATTGGAATCTGAACCCATATCATTTTCGAAAAATACGCCTTCGTCATTCCATTTGCTAAGATCTTTAGATGAGTACCTAACGATAACGCCCATGTTTTCATGTCTTGTAGTTACAAGCATTTCGTAGCACTTATCCTCATCACTGTAGTAAACATAAGGATCTCTAAAATCATTAGTTGAATAATTGCCCGTACTAGTAAAGGTATCCTCAGGAATCTTGGTCCAAGACTTCATATCATTACTAGTGGCATGCATGACAGCCTCTTTAGGCGAGAATGTATCATTGTGACCTGTGTAGAATGCGTGATAGACACCATCCTTATCTTTGATTACGCTTCCTGTTCCAAGGGCAATATCCTGGCTTTCGACGGTTTCTCCATAATTGATAACCACGCCGGAATCATCATAATTTACAAAATCCTTTGTCTGAATTAAGCCCCATGGGTGATATCCCTGTTTGCCATTTCGCTGATCTGCCAAATAGAAAACATTCATTGTGCCATCTTCAAAATAAGGCATTGTATCACCAACAAATCCCTCTATAGAAGCAGGATACAAGCTATAATTTGTCATGTCCTCTCCTATGTATTTTTCATTACTTTGTTCTTCCACTACAGCGCTTGAGCCGCAACCAATAGCATTGAGACCAACTGCTCCAACAAGTAATAGTAATAGTCCTTTTTTCATACATCCTCCTACAAGGTACATTTGCACCATTTATTGCAACATCTAGTTTACATTCATGTTACAATTAAATCAATGTATTTTCACATTTGCACTATATTTTTGTGAAAATGTGATTAAATCCATACATCATTTTGTTAAATTTGTTACATCTTAACATGGGCCAATGTTACAATTGACACATTGATATACATCAAGTATGATTATTCTAGATTAAACTAGGAGATAACAATGGGAAAAAGAGTCACTTTACAAGAAATTGCAGATACACTAGGTATTTCTAGAAACACTGTATCTCGTGCATTAAATAATACAGGTAATGTTTCAGCTGAAACACGAAATAAAATATGTCAAACCGCAATATCAATGGGTTACAAGCAGTTTAACATGGCTGGGATTGTTGCACCTGCACCATCCAGCACAAACACAGTAAACGATTTGCCTCAAGCCCTTGATAAAACAGAAATCGCTTTATTCACTCAGGCGTTTCCTGGCAACTCTCACTCTGGTAACAAACTATTAGAAGCCTTCCAGCACAAAATTGATTCTTTGGGCTACAAGCTATCTATTAATATAATTCGAGACTACGAGATTAATAATCTTTGTTTTCCTACCAACATCAATATTGATAATATTGCTGGTATTCTTTGTATGGAGATGTTCTCAGAAAGATATTGCGAATTTTTATGTGATACTAATATTCCATTATTATTTGTAGACACACCTCTTAGCCAAAGATGCACTTTGTCAGCAGATGTTCTTTATATGGAAAATTTATCAAGCGTATACCACATGCTTGATACCCTAATCGAACAGGGAAATAAAAGAATTTCATTTGTGGGAGACAGATATCACTGCCAGTCCTTCTATGAAAGATGGCAGGCATATGTTTCTGTTCTGGCAGACAGGAACATTCCACTTGATGTTTCCTGCAGTATTTTAGCAGATGATAGCAATCCATATGGCGATACCACCTGGCTCAGCCAGCAGATTGCAGCGCTTCCATATATGCCAGATTTATTCTTCTGCGCCAACGATTACCTTGCTATGGCAATGGTAAAAGCGCTACGTGTTCTTGGTAAAAAGGCACCAAAGGATGTTCGTATATGCGGATTTGATGACGCACCTGAATCAACACTTATGGAGCCAAGTCTTACTACTATAAAAATACACAGCAGCTCCATGGGCTATATTGCCGCAGAGCTGCTGCTATCTAGGATGTCTAATCCTTTAGTTCCTTATAAGAGAACTTATATTGAAACTGATATTATGTTTAGAGATTCTACAAAACACTAACCATTTTTTGCTAAGAGTTTTTCTCCATCGGAATCAATAATGATGGCTGAGCCTTCATGTATATCTCCGCCAAGAATAATCTTAGCCGCCATAGTTTCTACATTCTTTTGAATATATCTTCTTAGTGGACGGGCGCCATAAACTGGATCATAACCTGCATCTATCACAAATTGTTTAGCTGCAGGTGTGAGTTCAATCCTAAGCTGTCTGTCTGCAAGTCTTTCGTTTAATTCCTCCATGATGAGGTCTACGATTCCACCGATATTATCCTTTGTAAGAGGCTTGAACATAATGATTTCATCAAGTCTGTTAAGGAACTCTGGGCGGAAGGAATTTCTAAGCTCATTCATTACCATTTCATTTGTCGCGTCGGTGATCTCGCCGGTTGTTTCGTCAATACCTTCAAGTAGATACTGTGAACCAAGGTTTGAGGTCATGATAATGATTGTGTTTTTGAAATCTACTGTACGTCCCTGAGAATCAGTAATTCGACCATCATCAAGCACCTGTAAAAGTACGTTAAATACATCTGGATGAGCCTTTTCAACCTCATCAAAAAGTACAACTGAATATGGCTTACGTCTCACGGCTTCTGTCAATTGGCCGCCCTCATCATAGCCAACATATCCTGGAGGTGCTCCGATAAGACGGCTCACGCTAAACTTTTCCATGTACTCCGACATATCAAGACGAACCATAGCATTTTCATCATCAAAAAGTGCCTGGGCAAGTGTCTTTGCAAGTTCTGTCTTACCTACACCAGTTGGTCCTAAGAATAGGAATGAACCGATAGGCTTGCTTGGATCCTTGATACCAGCCTTTGAACGGATGATAGCTTCTGATACAAGCTTTACAGCATCATCCTGACCCATTACTCTCTTGTGCAATTCCTCATCAAGATGAAGTGTCTTGCTGCGCTCACTCTCATTAAGCTTTGCTACAGGAATGCCTGTCCATCTTGAAATTATTCTTGCAATCTCATCCTCAGAAACATTCTCATGAACCAGATTTGCTTCTCTTGCTTTTAACTTTTCTTCTGCTGCTTCCAAGTTGGCCTGGAGTTCCGGCAATCTGCCGTACTGTAGCTTTGCTGCTTCTTCAAGGTCGTACTTTTGCTGGGCAATTTTGATTTGGCCTTGAACGTCATCTAATTCCTCACGAATTTTTGTAACATCCTCAACAAGCTTTTTCTCGTTATCCCATGCAGCCTTCTTTGTGTTGTACTCATCTCTAAGTTCTGAGAGTTCCTTCTGAAGATCTGCAAGTCTATCCTGAGAAAGCTTGTCTGTTTCCTTTTTAAGAGCAGCCTCTTCAATTTCAAGCTGCATAACACGTCTATTCATTTCATCAAGCTCTGCTGGCATTGAATCAAGCTCTGTCTTAATAAGCGCGCAGGCCTCATCAACAAGGTCGATTGCCTTATCTGGAAGGAATCTATCTGATATATATCTGTTTGAAAGTGTGGCTGCGGATACCAAGGCACCGTCTGTAATCTTTACTCCATGGAATACCTCGTAGCGTTCCTTAAGTCCACGTAGGATTGAAATAGTGTCTTCTACTGTAGGCTCATCTACCATTACAGGCTGGAAACGACGCTCAAGTGCAGCATCCTTTTCAATGTATTCTCTGTATTCATCAAGTGTTGTGGCACCGATACAGTGAAGCTCACCACGGGCAAGCATTGGCTTTAGCATGTTACCTGCATCTAGGCCACCGCTGCCATTTTTACCTGCACCGATGATAGTATGAAGCTCATCAATGAAAAGAATAATTTCACCATCTGAATTTTTAATTTCATCAAGGACAGCCTTTAATCTCTCCTCGAATTCACCCTGGTATTTTGCACCGGCAATCATTGAACCGATTTCAAGTGAAAATACCTTTTTATTCTTAAGTGCATCTGGCACATCGCCCCTGACAATACGCTGTGCCAATCCCTCTACTACTGCTGTTTTACCAACACCAGGCTCACCAATAAGTACTGGATTGTTTTTAGTCTTTCGGCTAAGAATTCGGATTACATTTCTGATTTCCTCATCACGACCGATAACTGGGTCCAGCTTGTTATCACGGGCACGTTCCACCAGATCATAACCATATTTTTCAAGTGTATCGTAGGTAGCCTCAGGATTATCCGTATTTACGGTTTGATTACCTCTGACTGTAGCAAGTACTGCAAGGAATGCATCCCTAGTGATACCAAAGCTCTTAAATATATTTTTTATAGGAGTGCTTGGCTTTTTAATCATTGCAAGCATTAGATGCTCAACAGATACGTAACTGTCACGCATTGCCTTGGCTTCATCCTCAGCATATGTAAGCACATAGTTCAGATGCTGCCCAACACGAAGGTCACCTCCCTGTACCTTTACTCTGGCATTAAGAGCAGCGTCTATCGCATTTACGAATTGCGCAGTATCGATATTCATCTTGCTAATCAATGAAGGAATCAGGCCATTTTCCTGACGCATCAGCGCCATCAAAAGATGCTCCTGCTCCAACTCCTGATTACCATACTCCATTGCTATCTTTTCACAGCCATTTATGGCTTCTATTGATTTCTGTGTAAATTTCTGGATATTCATAAATCTTCTCCTTTCTCCCACCAAAAGGCTTCTCCCTTTGGGAGAAGCTGTCACCGCAGGTGACTGATGAGGGTCTCACATCTGCTAATTATGTTTTAGCATAAAAATTAGCACTCATCAATAGAGAGTGCTAATAATTTATAATTATTTTAGAATTTCCGTCAAAAAATCTGATTCAATATATCCTTTACTCACCTTATATAGATTTAGATTATCGCAAGCCAATGACGATACACGGCCTGCTAGACTTTTTGTGATACATTTTTTCCAGAAATCACCTATTTTTATCGCAAGCTAACGAAAACTTGCGGCTTCTTTAGCTTCATGTGATAAATTTTTGCTATTTTTCCAATATTTATATCGCAAGTCCTCTAATACTCCTAGCTTTTTTGTTCACTTGCGATATTCTACTAACTTCTTCATACATTGTTACCTTAATGATATTTTTAATAAGTGGTCACATAGGATTTTAATTTATGCATTATATTTTTCTACATCTATCATTTTCTCTGATTTTGCTACTAGTACAGTGGCAGTCAAATCTCCAGTTATATTGTTCACTGTGTCAGCCATATCTATAATTGGATTTATTACTAAAATGAGTCCTATAGCTTCGATTGGAACTCCAAACTGACTGAGTACTATTCCCATATTCAATATAGCTACACCTGGAACGCCTGGTGATGCAAGGGATAATAATACAATTACTAGAACACTTGATAGCATTGCTGAGTAGCTAATTTCAATTCCATAGGCTCTGGCAAAAAAGATTGCAAATGATGTCATGTAAATGCACATACCATCCATATTTACAGTAGCACCTAATGGAATAGAAAAATTATATAGTTTAGGCTCTATGCCAAGCTTATCCCTACATATTCTCATATTGATAGGAATAGATGCTGAACTTGAAGCTAGAGTGAAACTAGTTAGCATTCCCTCTCTAATATTGCTAAAGAATTTGATTGGATTAAGATGAGCCACTAATAAAATCAACAGTCCATATATGCATATCATCAAAACTATTGTAAATATTTCCACTGCCCCCGCTGCCAAAACAGATTTCACCGAGCCTCCGCCTAATTCTGTTATCATTAACGCAACTGAACAGAACGAAGCGATTGGAATAGCTTTTGATATTATGGTGGTGATTGTTAAAAATAAAGAATTACATGCCTCAAATATTTCTTTTAAAACAGCAGAATATTCCCCTATCATACCTACTGCAATTCCAATTAATATTGCCAAAAACATTATTTGCAAAGTGTTTGCTTCCACAAATGGCTTTAGCAGATTTGAAGGTACTATATCCACAATTGTATCTAATACTGAAGCTCTTGTTTTGTTCTCCACGACAAAATTTTCAACATTAGATGCGCCATTTAATGCAAATCCCCATTCACCTGGTTTTAATACAGTTGCCACTCCAAAACCGAGAACTGTAGCTACAAGTGTTGTAAACGTATAAACGCCCATTACTTTCACAGCCATTCGTCCCAAATCTGTAAGACTTTTAAACTGTGAAATGCAAGAAACCAGTGAAAAGAATATGACCGGTGCAATAATAATACGAATTGCACTCATAAACATTGTTTTTATTGGTCTAAGGAAATATGTACTGATTACATTTTCAACAGGTGTCGGTACAAAATTAGTCAAGCATAACCCACATACTATTCCAAGAATCATGGCTATAAGGGTCAAGTATAATGCATTTCTTTCCCCTTTCTCAACAATAATTCTAACCCTATTTACATTATTCCTATGACTATATTTATACTTTTCGCCATAGGCATTTAGAAGGATTGATCTAATAGCATCTTCATTAGCATCTAAGCCATCAGCGATGTTTAAATCAGGTTCAAATTGTTCACCTCTTAGTTTAAGCTCAATGCTTACATCTCCAAGAAAGTTACTAATTTTAACTGTTATTTTTTCGCCTTTTACTCCATGCTTAATTAGCAAAACAATAGTTTCTTCTGCAAGAAGCTCTGTCTTGATTATTGTTGATTTAGAAATTTTTTTCAAAACCAAGGTGTTTCGAATATACTCTAGAGATTTTTCTAATACATCTGAATCAGTAATATCAAATGATTTACTATACATACCAGTCCTCCTCTCAAACATAAAAAGCGACCTAGTTATATAATAGCAATTTTAGAGAATCTATTCGTAAACATTTTGTGACTTTATTTTTAATATTTATATTTTTAAATACCCCCAGCTCTTTTTACCTCTTCTTTTTGCCGCTTCCCTCTTGTAGTGGTAATCCCAAACTCTTTTTACCTCTTCTTTTTGCCGCCTCTCTCTTTGCAGTGGTAATTCACAGCTCTTTTTACCTCTTCTTTTTGCCGTCTCCCTCCTTGCAGTGGTAATCCCCAGCTCCTTTTACCTCTTCTTTTTGCCACTTCCCTCCTTGCAGTGGTAATCCCCAGCTCTTTTTACCTCTTCTTTTTGCCGCTTCCAACTTTGCAGTGGTAATTCAAAAAAATCCCATGGCGCTTGGCCATGGGATTTAAGGTATATCAGTTATCCTTCGATAGCTATATATTTTGTTTCTTCTTTTTCAGGAATAGCTTCTTTCTTAGGAACTGTAAGGCTAAGAACGCCATCCTTGAAAGCTGCATGGATATCATCCTGTGTTACACCATCACCTACATAGAAGCTTCTTGAGCATGATCCTGTGTAGCGCTCACGTCTGATGTAGTTGCCATCCTCATCCTTCTCATCATTGCTTGTGTTAGACTCTGCATTGATTGTAAGGTATCCATCCTTAAGCTCTGCTTTGATATCCTCTTTAGCAAATCCTGGAAGATTCATATCTAGCTGATATCCTGTATCAGTTTCTTTTACATCTGTTGTCATCATTCGTGAAAAGTCACGATCGAATCTTGAACCACCAAAACCTGTTACTCTTGGTACTGAGAAGAAATCATCCATAAAATCGTTTGATAAAATACTAGGCATTAACATAATACTTACCTCCTTTTATTGACGCTAGGCTTTTAGTCTAGTGGTTGTTATGTTGTTAGTTCCAACTTGGGATTTCTTTTGTTCCCTTGTTGTGATTATGTTATATACCTAAAATTAGCACTCGTCAAGTACGAGTGCTAATAATTTATAATTATTTTATATTTAGTTTATAAATTGTCAGTTATCTTTTAATATCTTACCAGCACAATGAATCATCAAACTCCTCTAAGCTTGGGTCTACAGGCTCTTCTTTCATAATTGTGCGCATGTATCGATTGACTTCAGTACGCATGTCACGTCTGGTGCCATCAAGAGGTACCATAAGGTTGTGGTTAACCCAAATCCAGTGAAGACCTCTGCGTCTTGCTTCTTCTTCAAAGAGACCGTGATAGCCTGACATGGCTTTGCAGCCGATGTGAACATACATGATAACCATATCCACATTCATCTGCTCACATAGTCTAAACAAATCTTCAACTCCAGTTTCGTAGCCTCCATTAGAGCGATTACGCATAATCATATTTTCATATAGATGGCCCAGGTCAAGAAGTGCCTGGTGCTTGTCAGTGGTGCTGACCATTTCTGTGGAAACACAGCAAAGCATATCGTTGATAGGAAGTATTCCCCAGCAATTCATAAGCCAGTTAGGGAATGCCGTATAGTACGCGGCCTGCACGCCCCATAGGATGGCGCGATGGCGATATTCCTTGCAGGCCATTTCCTTATTCTGATATGCCTTTGTGGCAAGGGCTGTTATTTTTTTGTCTGTATCTAAGAATAACTGGCTGCGACCGCCTGCTGCCATGTAAACACCATATCGGTAAAAACCAAGGGTGGCGCCAAGTAACTGAGGATATGGGCTTTTGTTGATTTCAAGCCACTCTAAGAATTCCTTGGTCTCCTCGTTAAAACGAGCCATGTTTTTGAAGAGATAATCCCAATCGAATTTTTCGCCTGTGTGTTCTTCGATAAATTTGATAGCGTTGAGAACTTCCTCTCCTGCATATTCCTGAACACTCTCCTGGCGATGTCTTATAGGTGCTGCAAGCTGAAATGTTGGAATCCCCATTGATTGTGCCATAAGGCCTCCGCCCATAAGAGAGCCGTCACAGGTGGTATTACACTGAACTGCACAGGCTCCAATCAATGGAAAATCATCTTCAAGTGCAGCTCCTAACTCTGCTGCCGGCATAGGGCATACATCTGTTGGCACACCAAACTCATGAGTCTTATCGATATAGTGCATGACTCCGTTCTGACACATGAATGAGCTGGAATAGATTGCCGGCACCTCGTAGCTTACCCATTTAAGATTTGGGAATCCTCCCATAAGTGTGCTCATCATATTTTCATCGAAGATGACCATCTTCTTGGATAGCTCCGTGTCATTTCCGATTTCTGGATCTGCTTTAAACATATCAGTAAGTGACAACGTCATATCAAGAACAATGAGTCCAATACCCTCGTGAGCAAGACGAAGTGCTGTTCCTCGCAAGCCTTCTGTATGCCTGTCCATAAAGTCAGGTACCGCTAAATAATTACTCATCCATCTATATCTGAAAAAGCCCTTAAAATTGTTAGGCTTCATCATGAATTTACCTAATGTAAATAAATAGTAGAGCCATCTGGTGTAATCATACCAGGTGTCTTTAAGGCCTCTCCATTCTCTACGGCGCCTTGGGCGATGTCCGGAATATAACACCTTACCTAAAGGTTCGCTGCCTAGCGCTTTTCCCATTTAATAAATCTCCCTTCCAATTATCACTGCTTTGCCTTGTTAGCATTAATCTTTTTCAATTCTACACGTTCTACAAAGGCCTGTATTCTAGTTCGCAGCTGCCCTGATGAGCGAACCGCATAAGGTCTGTCTACAGATAATGTAGGCCAGCCATATTCCTCATCCATAATATGAAATGCTGCCGCTCTCTCATATCCCCAATAATCGCAAAATTTGATTTGCTCATAGATAAGGCCATCAGCATGATATTCTTTGGCCAACATATCTACATATTCCCTGCGTTCTAAAATCTTTTCCTGGTTGAAAAATCTTGGACACTTCCCCCATTCAATATATGTCCTGCAAATCTGGGTGAGAGCATCCTCTTCTTCATTCAGCTCTATCACCTGTCTACCAGGTAAGGAGCCGAAGCAATATCTATCTGCAACAACAAGTGCCCCGCATTCCTCTGCAAGCTTGATAAACTCTGGATCATCAATTTCAGAGCCTACCATCACTACCCGGATGCGGTAAGGATTTTTTTCGTCTGGGACTCTTGTCTTAAGCTCTTCTAATGTCTCCTGTAGCTTTTCCTTGATAAGGTGCTTAGGACTACAATAGCTAGAAAGACATAGCACCGCAAATTCATATCCTGTAATAACTGGATTATCGCATTTACGATAATCTCCAATTGCTGTAAGTAGTGCACTAATCTCATTTTGTTCCTCCACAGCCTTTCGCAAAGCTGCATCAGAAATATCTATTCCCAACTTCTCATGAAGTGGCTCTAAAACATGTATACGCATCTGCTTAACATAATGCCTAAGGGCACTCTCATCAGACTTCATAGGAACATCTGAATAAGTAACAAAGAAGTTTTCCTTTGGACTAGTGTGAAGCTTTTCAATATTCTCTACACAACGATTCATCTGAGCACATGCATCAGGTGCGATAATGCAATCTAAAAAATTGAATCCTCCCTCTATTGCCCTCTCCAAATATGCTCTGCAAGCTTCGCACAGCGTAGAGCTCATGTAATATGTTCCCATTTCAATGGAGCCGGTCTGCGGAGCTCTAAGGCGTACTGAAAAGCAGCCTGGCAGATTTAATAAAGGCTCTGGAATCTGAAAACAAACATGACCTATAGCATATTTGCCTTCACCCTGAGCCTGCCTAGCCAAATCGTTATATGTATCCTGAAGAAGCTTTTCAAAATAATATAGATGTTTTAAATCCTTCAATCTTAATTCCTCGCTAAAAAATTCTTTTCTAATTCTATCACAATTCAAAGCTTTCAAAAAGGCTTTGAACCATTTTAAAAGAGCCGCCAACAACTAAATATAGTAACTCAAATAGACAATCACTACTAAATGTGCTATTATGTATCACAAGGGGAGGTCCACAGATGTTTATGATGAATGATATTTTGTTCAGAACTCAGCTGACATATCAAATAAATTCGAATCTTAATAACGAGCCAGAGCCTACTGTCTCGCATATTGATTATACTCAGGTCAATCTTAGAAACTGCACTTTTGCAGATTTTTTTGGTGCACTTATCTACACTAGAGAACAAAATCCAGATTTTAACTTCATGGATTCTAGTTTGGATGCAATCAAGCCATCAAATTTCTCAGAATCAAAAAAATATAATTTTATAGAGCTTACAGAATACGCTAAGCACACCGCAGTCACAATCGGCAATATGACACTTTTTAGTGAGCTGCAAAAGATTTCCAGCGCAATAGATTCATTCAATGCTAGTAAGTCTTCTGACACAGCTGCTCAAAACACTCCTATTATGTCCTTTGATGATTACAATAATTACGAAATCAAACAGCAGCCTGCTACCGCAGAAGAATTAGGAAGCTGCGTTATCAGTGGGGGAATAGATGGGTCTGTAAAAATGACTGCCACTTTCCACGAAAGCAGCACTGCCGATCATCCTATTATTTCTATCAGGTTTTATTCACTCAACAATGGCCTTTATCTAACCAACAGGGATATAATCAGCATTGCAAACATCTACAAACCAAACGCTACGCTTATTGAAGCCTTCGCCTACATGAGTTACCACGATTACAATAACAATCACTACAATTATTCTTTTGATAGATTATTGATAAGTGATTCAATAGAAATAGATAGTTTAGATGATTTGTATTCAAAGCATTATGACCTTCGAATCTTCGACAAATTAAGCTAATTTCCTAGCCAGCCTCTTTAGGCTGGCTATTTTTATGTTCAATAGCCTAACAATAATTAGATTCATAAAACAGGAATAATTACTATTTTAATATTGACATTTGCGATAATCTTGTTATTATAAAGATAATCATTATTAATTTGTTCACTAGTAAGGCGGTGTTTTATGAATTACAGTAGACAAAGAGAATCCATTAAAGAATATTTGATGTCTACCAAGGAACATCCTACAGCTGAAGTTATTTACCAACATGTAAAAGAGGATTATCCAAAAATCAGTCTAGGTACAGTCTATAGAAATCTTACTCTCCTTGTTGAAATAGGTGATATCAGAAAGATTTCTACAGGTGATGGTACTGATCACTTTGACGCAGACACATCTGCTCACAGTCATTATCATTGCAAATGCTGTCACAGATTGATGGATTTGGAAGTTACTCCTAGTGTTGAGCAAATACTGGCAGCTTCAAGCGCTGGACTTGGTACCATCGAGACTGCAAGCCTTCTATTTACTGGCGTATGCAAGGATTGCGTGATTGAACAGGATTCCAATTAGTTAATAATGAAACTAATAATATTTTAATTGTGAAAGGAGTTTAGTTATGGCAAAGTATGTATGTTCAGTTTGTGGTTATGTTTTTGAGGGTGATAATCCTCCAGCAGAGTGCCCTGTTTGCCACGTAAGCGGAGACAAATTTAATAAGGTAGAGGGCGAGCTTAAGCTTGCTGCTGAGCATGAATTTGGCGTTTATGCAAAAACAGTTAAGAACAATCCTGATATTGATGATGAGACAAAGAAGTATATCTTCGATCAGTTAAAAGCTAACTTTGAAGGTGAGTGTTCTGAGGTTGGAATGTATCTTTGCATGGCTAGAGTTGCACATAGAGAAGGTTATCCTGAGATTGGTTTATACTGGGAAAAGGCTGCTTTTGAAGAGGCTGAGCACGCTGCAAAGTTTGCAGAATTACTTGGTTCTGAATTAGAGTCAAACATGACAGATTCTACAAAGAAGAATCTTGCATGGCGTGTTGACTGCGAATACGGCGCTACTCAGGGTAAATTTGATTTAGCTGCTTGCGCTAAGAAGAATAATCTTGATGCTATTCATGACACAGTTCATGAGATGGCTCGCGATGAGGCTCGCCATGGAAAGGCGCTTGAAGGATTCCTCAATCGCTTCTTTAAGTAAAATAAGCAAAATTTTAGCCCCTCAGCTGAGGGGCTTATTTTATGGATGTTCTTTTAATGCATATGCAATATTGATAGCGTGGTCTGCACATCGTTCCAAATCGGTAACCATGTCTGAGAAAATAACACCTGCAACAGGCTCACATTTATTCTCCATGAGACGCTCTACATGGTGATTGATAAGCTGCTTTTCCTGCTTATCAACTTTCTTTTCCAGCTTTTCTATCTTATCAAGATTCTTGTAATCCTCTGAAGTGAAAATCTCAATAGCAAGCTCTACTTCTTCCATAGAGTTATCTGCCATCTCTTTAAGCTCTTTGGCAGCCTTCTTAGAAAGCTTTGTCTTTTTATTCTTCATGCGAGTTGCATATTCGATAATGTTTTCCGCGTGATCTGATATACGCTCGATATCAGTAACAGCGATTGTAATTGCAGAAATGCGACGCAACATAGCAGGTGTAAGGTTTAGTGTCTGTAGCTTAACCATTGCATCCTGAATGGCATGATTAAGAATATTAACTGTCTCCTCACGCTGTTCTACGTCCTCAACCTTTTCTGGTGAGTAATCAAAGAAACAATCGATAGCTTTTTCAAAGTTTTCTGCTGCAATGGCACCCATTCTGGCAGCCTCAAGCTGTGCCTGGTGAATAGCCATGTTTGGTGGTACATTGTTGACCTGTGTCATAAATACAAGCTGTCTGTCTTCTGCAGCACGAGTCTCCTCTGGAAGCTCTGGAATAAACATATATGTGAGCTTAATAATCCAATCTGTAAATGGGAAGATGATACAAACAGCAAGTATAGCAAATATTGTATGTGTGTTAGCTATCTGACGAGCTGGATCTGCTGATGTAGATTGTATGAATCTAAGGAGCGGTGTGACATTAATAACTATCACGATTACCATTGCTCTTATAACATTAAACAATAAGTTAAGTATAGCTGAACGCTTACCATTTCTATTTGCTGTAAGTGATGCAAGCAGGTTTGGAGCAACAGAACCGATAGCAGCACCAATTACTAAATAAACGGCTACGTTATACTCTAAAATCCCCTGAGCCACAAAGGTCTGGAAGATAACTGTTGATGATGATGAACTCTGAAGTAATGCTGTAAAAGCAATACCAAATACAAGAGCAACAAATGGATTAGTAAGACCACCAAGAAAATCTTTAAACATAACAGACTTTGAAAGTGGTGCAATAGCAGCCTTCATGATGGTGATACCCTGAAAGAGCATACCAAAGCCCATAAAGAAAGAACCTAAATGCTTAACTATATCCTTTTTTATAAATAGATACATTACAGCACCCATAAACAAAATAAACGGTGTAAATGTAGCTATATTAAAAGCTGTAATCTGTGCTGTGATTGTTGTACCGATATTAGCACCTAAGATAACTCCAATAGCCTGTGCCAATGTCATCATGCCTGAGTTAACAAAGCCGATAACCATGACATCTGTAGCCGAAGAGCTTTGAACAAGGACTGTCATTAAAAGTCCCACAAGAACAGCCACTAATTTATTAGTAGTAGCCTTTTCCAAGATAACTTGTAGATTGTCACCGCAACTATTCTTTAATCCAGTGGACATAATAGACATTCCAAATAAGAATAAGCCCACTCCACCTAGTAGCGATAGTATTTCTGCAATTGTCATTTTTTCTCCTTTAACCTACCGTACTCTTCCTCATGAAGAGTAAAAATTCTTAAACCCTCTCTTTTAGTCCTTAGATATAATATCATGCATTCTTCGCATTGTCTAAGCATTTTCCAAAAAAAGATAAAGAAATTAGTTAATCAAATATATGCTTTAATAAATATTCCATCTTCGCGATATTCCTCTGATATTAATTCACCAGATTCACGAATTTTTGCAATACTTCCTGCCTCTGTATAAGGTACAAGCTTTTCTATGTATTGCTTGCCACCTCTCATCAGCTTTGCAAGGATATCACGCACTGCATCCAGGCCTTTGCCTGTCTTAATAGATGTATGAACAGTGTATTCCGCCCTTAAATCGTGATAATCATGCTCATCCTCAACCTTATCCACCTTATTAAAAATGGTGACAATCGGCTTGTCCGAAACTCCCAACTTATCCAGTGTTTCGTAGACAATTTCCATTTGCCTATCCATCTGTGGATTACTTACATCAACCACATGGATGATAAAATCTGCATACTTAGCTTCCTCTAATGTACTCTTGAAAGCATCAACCAAATGATGTGGAAGCTTTCTGATGAAACCAACAGTGTCTGTAAGCAGAATTTTTTGGTTGTTATCTAAAAACAGCTCTCTTGTTGTTGGGTCCAAAGTAGCAAAAAGAGCATCCCATTCTAGTATATTGGCATCTGTAAGCTTGTTTAGAAGTGATGATTTTCCAGCATTTGTATACCCTACTATGGCAGCTACTGGAACACCATTCTTCTGTCTTTTAGCTCTGGTGAGCTCTCGATGATTAACAACATCTGAAAGCTCTTTTTTCAGCTGAGAAATGCGACCTGCAATAAGGCGCTTGTCCATCTCAAGCTTTTTCTCACCAGGACCACGGGTACCGATGGCGCCACCGCCACCTGCTGCAGTTCCACCTACTCGAGACATGTTCTTACCAAAACCTGTTAGACGTGTCATCTCGTATCTAAGCTGTGCCAATTCTACCTGAATCTTGCCTTCTGCCGTTCCTGCTCTAGCGGCAAATATATCAAGGATAATCAAAGTCCTATCCATAACCTTTGTATCTAATTCATCAGCAAGATTGCGCATTTGGGCTGGTGTAAGCTCGTCATCACACACAATGCCCGTAGCATTTGTTTCCCATATAAGATCCGCTATCTCCTCTACCTTTCCTTTTCCTACATAGGTAGCAGGGTTTCTGCGCTCCAGATTCTGCATTACTGAGCCAACTACTTCTGCTCCTGCAGTTTCGCACAAATCTTCAAGCTCCTTAAGAGAATCCTTCGCTTCTATTTCATCGTCTTCATTTACTGCTACTAAAATTACTCGCTCGACGATTTTTTCTGTATTTATCATAAACCTATATCCTTATATTATATTTCAATTGTTACTATTCAGTTTATAAACATTTAAAGATAATTCTTTTACAAGCAAGCTTGACAAGAATTGATCTTTAAATATTTATAAACTATGAATAGTAACTTTATATTACCATATTGACGTGAATATTTTATAGTGGTATTTTATTTAAGAAATTAATAATGATGCTAGGGGCGCATTTGCTGAGAGGTGCATTATCACCGACCCTTAATACTTGAACTGGATAATACCAGCGTAAGGAAGCTTTTATACGATCTCCTGGCATATAATGTTGAAGGGAGATTTTTTTATGATTAAACACATCAATATTCCAAAAACTCGTGTTAACTTTTCTGCAAAGCAGCTCGCATTTTGTGCTATGTCAATGGCACTGGCTTTTGCTTTGTCAAACATCAAATTTATAAAACTGCCAATGGGTGGTTCAATAACACTATTTTCAATGCTAGTTGCTTGCTTACCAGGATTTTGGTTTGGACCAATTGTAGGTATTGTAACTGGTGTTGCTTATGGCCTTCTCAACCTAATCGTTGACCCTTATATACTTTTTCCAATCCAGGTAGTAGTTGATTACATACTTGCTTTTGGAGCTCTTGGTCTTTCAGGATTCTTCTCTAAATCAAAACATGGACTTATAAAGGGATATATATTTGCTGTTCTTGGCCGTTACTTCTTTGCTGTATTATCTGGATGGTTATTCTTCGGCGAATACGCAGCTGATTACAATATGAGCCCACTTCCATATTCAATCATCTATAATGGAATTTATATTTTTGCAGAATTAGCTCTTACTGTTGTGGTTTTACTACTTCCACCTGTTCGTATACTTATGAACACTCTTAAAGATATGGCAACTGAATAGAATAGATTTTCTAAAATAAAAAGCCTTGTGTAGGCATATCAATTGCCTACACAGGGCTTTTAAAATTCTACTGTAATTTCCATCAATGTCTGAATAGCATCTGCTGTAGCAATATCATAATCTAGCATTATTTCGATGGAATCCTTTTTATCATGAATAGAAAGACCTCTGGTAAAGACTGGTACCATCATATTTCCCATAGGAGTATGGTACATGTTATCAGTTTTCTTTCCTGGAACAAATTCGAGCTTTGATTTAAGACCGCCCTGCTGACTAAGAGCCATGCGACCTGCACCGTAGCTCAGCAGACAATCTATATCCCCATCCTCTGTATGTCTTTTGTAGGAAAGATATTTCTTCTCACCTCTATCAAGGTAGGTTCCCTCATATACCTCTGTAGTGACTTCTTTATCGCTACCCATGGTCTGCCTTGAGACAACCTTTATCTTACAATTTATTCCTGTCATTTAAATACTTAATCCTGTTCTCTAATAACTTCTCTGACTGCGTTAATTTGATTGGCCAGATGTGTATGCATAATGCTCTTTAAGAAATCCACATCTCTTGCACCAAATCCCTCAATAATAGACTTATGCTCAGAAATAAGCTGAGCGTATACTGATGGATTCTTAACGTATTCATAACGATATCTGTACATCTGCTCTCTGGCCGAATTAATAATATTTTCAAGCTTTGGATTAGCGGCTGCTGCATATATCACATCATGAAAAGCTTCATCAGCCTCCACAATATGACGAACATCATCTGTTTTAGTAGCATCCTCAAAAGCCTTCATAGCTTCTTTCAGCTCTACAAACTGAGCATCTGTCATCCTCTCACAAGCACATACAACAGCAAGTGCATCAAGAGCATCTCTGACTTCAAGGACATCCTGTAAATCCTTTTCTGTCATCTTAGCAACCTGAGCCCCCTTGCGAGGAATTGTTACAGCAAGCCCCTCATGCTCAAGCATTCTAATAGCCTCTCTTATAGGTGTACGGCTTACCCCAAGTTTTGTAGCCAAATGCATTTCCATAAGCCTTTCCCCTGGCTTAAGTTCCCCCTTTAAGATGGCCTCACGTAGGGTGTTAAACACCACATCGCGAAGTGGTAAATAATCATCCATTTGAAGTGTAAGGTTTTCAGTCATTTATTATTCTTCTCCTTTTCTATTATCGATTGTTAAACATGGTTGTGAGATATAGCTGTTTTACCATGCCTGTTTTAGTCAAAGCATCCTTTGCTGCCTTAGCTGTCTTATTGTCGTTAAAAAAGCCAAATACTGTAGGGCCACTACCACTCATCATGGCGCCAACAGCTCCATTTTCCATCATATTTGCCTTAATATCAGCGATAATTGGATGAAGTGGAATAGTAACATCCTCCAAAACATTTCCCATTTTAGAGCAGATTCCAGCTAAATCACCTGCTTTGATATCCCCAATAAGCCCATCTATATCTGGATGTTCAACAGTATCAAAGCAATCATCTAAAGCATTGTAAACCTGCTTAGTAGAAACAGAAATGCCCGGCTTTGCAATCAACACTGGACACTTAACCATTGGTGGAAGCGGTGAAAGCACCTCTCCTATTCCTTCTGCAAGAGCTGTTCCTCTCATAACGCAATAAGGAACGTCCGCACCAATTTTAACGCCTCTTTCCATTAATGCCTTTTTATTCAATTTCAAATTGAATAATTTATTAACTCCAAATAAAACTGCTGCAGCATCTGTTGAACCCCCGGCCATACCTGCTGCAACTGGAATGTGCTTTTCTAAATCAATATGCACACCCTCTTTTATTTGAAATTCATCTATTAAAAGCTTTGCTGCTTTGATACACAGATTATCATCATTTACCGGCAAGAACTTAAGATTAGTAGCCATTGTAACAGAACCATCTGCTGTCTTTGAGATAGACACCTTATCGAATAGATTAACTGTCTGCATAATCATCTTTACTTCATGATATCCATCGTCTCTGATGCCTGTAACATCTAGGCCTATATTAATCTTTGCCAATGCCTTTAAGCTAATATTATCCATGCTATTTCTCCAATATGTTTATTATCTTAAGCACATATTGTACTTTTTTGTTCTTTGTATTCAATCTTTATAAATTTTAACAAAGAACACACACTTTATCAAGGATTTTGTATTAAAATAAATACAATCTAATAGTAAATATTTCTCAATATTGTTCCGATAAAAGATATAGGAAAAGGATTTCCGTACGGTTTTGTTGTATTTGGCCACATAACAAGGAGGTTATATTATGGAATTAAGTACACTTTCTAGCGTTTCTTCTAATATTGCAGGAACCTATACAAAGACCACTAATGCAGATGGTTCTGTTACTGAGTCCCTGGAATTCAACGCATCTAAATCAGAAATTAATGCCTCAAAGTTTTCAGATGAGGCTGCTGTTTACGAAAAATCTTCAGATGACAAAGCTCTCGCAACTGATAATTATAAAAAGGCTGACCGCAGCGCTCTTGTTGAGCAATTAAAGGCTGACCAGGAAAAAATGATAAACAATCTTCTTGAAATCGTAATGAAGACTGTTAAAGGTCAGGGAAGTAGTTTCGCAATTGCCTCTCAGGATGACATGTGGAAATTCTTAGCTGAAGGTAAATTCACAGCTGATGAAGATACAGTTGCAAAAGCAAAGGAAGATATTTCCGAAAATGGATATTGGGGTGTTAATCAGACCTCAGACCGCATCGTAGATTTTGCTATCGCATTATCTGGCGGCGATTCATCAAAAGCAGATGAATTATTACAGGCCTTCAAGAAAGGCTACGAAATGGCTACAGGAACATGGGGCAAGGATTTACCAGATATTTCTAAGAAAACATACGATGCCGTAGAAGAAAAATTTGAACAGTGGAAAAACGGCACATATAAATCAGGAAACACAAACGCCGCTGACTCTGGTATACGCGTTCCAGCTGGCACAAACATCACATACGCTGAGAACATTTCTACAATGAGCTCATCTACATATATTGAAACCTAATCTAAAAATTGAAGGGGCTGTAAAAAAATCCCCTAAAAGGTAAGGATTCAGCCACCATCCTAACGGATGGGCACTGAATCCTTTTTATTTAAAGTTTTTAACAGTCCCTTCCTCATTTTTATTTAGAAAGGATTCACAGTTTTGAAAAATGTTTATTTTAAAATAAATTGCAAGACATTTATTATATGCGTGACAGTTTTGTGACAAATTGCATGATATATTTTATATATAACATAAGATCGTAACTAATTTTTTACTATCAACATATTTAACTGACTTTTTGTGGGAGGTTTAACATGGGAAAAGTTATTAATTTTAAATCTTCATTAAAAGTGCCTTCTGTACAAAAACTTGATTTGAATGATTTGGATACAGTTAATGGCGGTGGCAATGGGTATCCAGCCGGTAAAAATATAACATGCCCTGCTTGCCAAAATTATAATAAAAAAAGATTTAGAACTACAGGAAAAACAAAGCCATTCTTAATCTTTCTTACTTTATACGAATGGGAGTGTCTTGAGTGTAGCTATACTTTTTTTGAATCTTATAGCAAATTAAATTAATTAAGAGGAAGTTTCATTATGGGTGATGTAAAAAAAAATAAGAATTTATCTGATGAGATTACTGAAAAAATGCTTGATGCCAATGAGAAAGGAAGATACATTCTATGAAAGTAAAAAAATTATCAGAAGAACAGATTGCCGAAGCAGCAAATTGCAAGACCATTGAAGAAAAATTGGACTTTTTAAGTAAAAACATGGTTCCACTTTCACCTGAAATGTTAGATCAGATTTCAGGAGGAAGTGGTGAAGATGATTATTACATTTGCGTACATTGTAAAGCAAAGTTTGAGCACTGGTATGATATGATGTTTCACGCGATGCGTCATTTGGGTGATTACTGATTATGGCTAATATACATGACTTGAGGGTCTGGCCCTATTAGTAGTAAGGCACTTATTATAAGCGTGACAGTTTTGTGACAAATTGCATGATATATTTTATATATAACATAAGAGCGTAACTAATTTTTACTATCAACATCTATGGGAGGTTTCATTATGGCTGATGTAAAAAATAATAAGAATTTATCTGAAGAGACTACTGAAAAAATGCTTGATGTTAATGATTTGGATTTTGTTAATGGTGGTAAAAAACCTGGTGGAAAAAAGGGAGGTAAGTCCTGTAAGTATTGCGAAAAAGATAACAATATCCAAAAAACAGGTGCTACAAGAACTAGAAAGGTGCTTTTTTTCATCCCTCTTGACGAAGAGGAATGGTATTGTGGTTGGTGTAATAAAACATTTTGGGTTTAGCAATCTTTGTAATTAAAAATGGGAGTTCTTTATAGAAAGGACTCCCATTTTTTCTTATCTGTATTAATTTATTTTTCAACTGCTGCAGGTGCCTGAGGCTTCGCCGCAGGCTTTGGTGGCTCATATGGTACCTCCACCTCATATCTAAATTTTTCTGGACCTGGCTCCTGATATCCAGGTGTGATAGATAAACACTTCTTTGGACATTTCTCTACACAGTATCCACACTGAATACAATCAAATCGATTGATAGACCATTTCTTCCCTGCTCTATCAACTGTTATTGCCCCTGGCGGGCAACTACGCATGCACATTCCACAAAGAATACATTTATCACTATCGATATCCACATGTCCTCTGGTGCGCTCTGGATATTCCTTAGGCACAAAAGGATATTGAGTTGTTGCAGGCTTAGAAAATAGATTCTTTAACACCTGTTTTGTAAAAGGTAAAAACTGCCCCATCTTTAACTCCTTCCAAATGTTATATCTCGCTGATTACGCTCACAAACATTCATACTATTTTTTTCATCGCTTTCGCTATACTCTCAAAAAATAGCATTAATTTTTGCGAGCTATCAGCTATTTATACTATCTCTCAGTACAACTTATACACGGATCTATTGTTAATACGAGAAGTGGTACATCGCCGTACTGGCATCCCTGCAACGTCTGTGTAAGGGCTGGGATGTTTGCAAAGGTTGGTGTGCGGACTCTAAATCTGTCTAAGAACTTTGTGCCGTTGGCACGCACGTGATAGAAAGCTTCTCCTCTTGGCTGCTCAACACGAATGAAGGATTCTCCATTTGGCATTCCTGTTACTTTTGTGTTTATTTCCGTATCAGGAATCTTTGCTACACACTGTCTGATGATATCAATAGACTGGAACAATTCGCCTATACGAACTTCACAGCGGGCATATGAATCGCATTTATTTGAAGTAATTACCTCAAAATCAATGTCGTTGTAAGCTGCATATCCATTCTTTCTCATATCCACATTGATACCTGATGCCCTCATCATTGGGCCTACAGCGCCTCTTCTGATAGCATCCTCACCAGTGATTATTCCAACATCCACAAGGCGGCTCTTAACTGTATAATCATTAAGGAAAATGCTGGTAGTCTCGCGAATCTCTTTTTCCATGGCATCAAGCTTTTTCACGAATTCCTTGAGCATTTCATTTGGCATATCCTTTAAAACGCCACCAATTGTATTTACCGAGAAGATTACACGTCCACCTGTTGATTCCTCAAACATATCAAGGATTGTTTCTCTAAGCCTCCATGAATGCATGAATAAGGATTCAAATCCAAATCCATCTGCCAGCAATCCAAGCCATAATAAATGACTGTGCAAGCGGCTCATCTCAGCCCATATTGTACGAAGATAATCGGCACGTCTTGGCACTTCTACTCCCATGATATCTTCGATGGCCATGCAGTATCCCATGCCATGCATAAATGAACATATACCGCATATACGTTCCGCAACATAAACCATCTCGTTGAAATCTTTTTTGCTGGTAAGACTTTCCAAGCCTCTATGAATAAAACCGATTGATGGAATTGCCGCTAAAACTTTTTCATCTTCTAGTACCAAATCAAGATGTATTGGTTCAGGAAGGACTGGATGCTGTGGGCCGTATGGCACTATACTTCTATTCCCCATCTTTAGCTTCCTCCTTCTCCATAAATGGTGTTTCTACGTCTATACGATATAGCTTGTCATGTAAATCCACCTTGATATTTTCTACATTAAGTCCCCATAATTCGTGCATCTCATTTTCGTAATAAATAGCCGATTTATAAACACGGGATATAGATGGAACTTCCTCATCTCTTTCTGCGATAAGTCTATAATTTGCAAAATCATAACCATTTGCAAATGAATATGTAACCTCATAATGATTTTCTGCTTTAGGATAACAGCAGCATATCTGACATAATCTCCACAGTGCATTCTTTTTTTCCATGATAACCTGAAGGAGCTCTGCCTTATCAATTAAATATAAATCCTTTTTTATTTCTTGCATGATACTCTCCCACTATTCTGCCTTTAAACTGGCTGCCTTTTCCTTGAATAAGGCTACGCCTTTAACAACACCATCTATAATAGATTCTGGACGTGCTGCACACCCAGGAACATATATATCCACCGGGATAACTGTGTCTGCGCCGCCTTTGATGTTGTAGCATTCCTTAAATATTCCTCCTGTGCATGCGCAAGTGCCTACAGCTATGACAACCTTTGGCTGTGGCATCTGATCATAAATCTGTTTTACCACAGATTCATTTTGGGAATTTATTCCTCCGGTAATAAGGAATATATCCGCATGCATGGGATTTCCTGTGTTGATAACACCGAATCTTTCAACATCATATACCGGTGTTGTACAGGCCAAAACCTCTATATCACATCCATTGCAGCTGCTTCCATCATAATGGAGCAGCCATGGTGATTTATGTATTGAACTCATTTTTATTCCTCCTATTTCTCACTTATTAACCGCGAATAATCTCTAGTAAGAAAAGATTCATTCCAGCCGCTATAATTGTCACACCCCATGCCAGCTTTAGCATAAGCTGCCATTTTACCCTGGCTGATGTATTATCAATTAGAATCTCTAGGAACCAGACACATAAAATTGCAACGATGGCTCCCACAATGGAAAGCGGATTGGAATTAAGGAAGAACAATGCAACTATTCCATAAAGGATTGCATTTTCATACCATTCAGCTAATGTTACCATTCCATATTCCTTGCCCACCATTTCAGCTGTAACACCTTTTACAACCTCCTGATGCGCATGGTGTGATGTAGATATATCAAATGGCGACTTTCTAAACTTTATTGTAAGGATGAATACAAATCCCACAAAAAATCCTGGCAAAAATATTACGTTTGAGTAATCACTATTTCTAACAATGTTAGACACATTAAATGTCTTTGGAATAGTGGCAAGATAAAATCCAACTGGAACTAAAAGCTCCATTGGCTCACATGCCATAATCTGTACTAATTCTCTATGTGTTCCCTGTGAACTGAAAGGAGAATGTGTTGCGGTAGATGCAAGTATCAAAAACATTGCAGATGTTGATAATGCAAATACCACAAGAAGCAAATCAAAGCCTGCAAAGAAAAGGATTCCTGCCAATATAATAAAGCACAGATATGAACGAATCATAAACAACTGCATTTTATTTGCACTTAAAAACTCCTTTTCGAAAAGCTTTTTCAAATCGTAAAAAGGCTGAAGCACTGAAGGACCTTTTCTTCCCTGCATTCTAGCCGAAATTTTTCTATCACATCCATCAAGTAAACCTATGATGATAGGAGCCAAAATGATGTAACATACCGCTAGTATCACTCTTATTTGCACTGTCATTAGAACGCACCTCCTATCACAATAATCATGTAAACTATTATCAAGAAGGCTGATATTATAATCGCTGGTGTAAACAGCTTCTTTTCGCCCATAATCTCTTCCATATAAAAGTTTGCTACGTGCATCTCCTTGGCCTCTCCTGTCGCAGATACAAAGCTCATGTTATCCCCGGCATTTGCACCACCCATATATGTAAGGACTGGCCTATATTTGCTGTTCTTAGTCATAATGTAATTAAATGCTGGTATCACAAATACACCTACCAACAATACAATCATTATGATGATGTTTTCCTGTGAAATAACCTGCTCTACTGCCCCAAACATGTTTCTAGAAAGTGGCTTTAATACATTCTGTGACAACCATGGGAAGCCAAGTATCAAAGCAACCATAAGCGTTGCATGGAAAAACATGGATATGTATTCGTTCTTCTTTGTAAGGTCTCTTGATTTTTCACGTGTTGCCGGGCCAAGGATTTTCGACATCCATTTTGTCCAGTAGAACATTGTAGTAGCTGAACCAAAGCATATGAATAAAACCATCAATGATGATACATATACAGATTTAGTATCGATGAAAGCCTTTAGTGCTGCCCACTTTGAAATAAGCATTCCAAAAGGAGCCAGGAACATTCCAGCAATACCAATCATCAAAATAAATGCTAGCTTAGGGAAGATTGACATGAGGCCTTGCATGTCCTCAACGTCACGGCTTCCAATTGTGTTTTCAATTGCTCCTACGCACTGGAAGAGCATTGATTTCGACACTGCGTGGAAAATTACAAGGAATACAGCTGCCCATATTGTTTCAGCATAACCACAGCCTGTGCAGGCTACAATAAGTCCAAGGTTTGAAATTGTGGAATATGCAAGCACTTTCTTGCCGTCTGATACTGATATAGCAAGGCAGGATGCTACAAGGAAAGTAAAGCCACCAATGAGGGCTACCATGTTTCCAACATAATTATCTGCCATAGCTGTTGTTAATCTGATAAGCAGATAAACACCAGCCTTTACCATTGTTGCGCTGTGAAGAAGCGCAGATGATGGTGTAGGCGCTACCATGGCACCTAACAGCCAGCCGGAAAATGGGAACTGAGCCGATTTTGTAAGTGCAGCAAAAGCGAGCATTGCTATTGGAAGCAAGCATCTCATATCATCCGGTGATAGTTTTGCTATTCGGATAAATTCAAAAAGATTTGCTGTGTTGAACCACAAATATCCAACTGTAATAGCTACTGCAAGTCCGCATCCACCTAAAAGGTTCATCCACAATGCTTTGAAGGAATTATTTATTGCCTCATCTGTGCGAGTGTATCCTATAAGAAGGAAAGATGTAACAGATGTGATTTCCCAGAAGAAATATAGGCTTAATAGGTTGGCTGAAAATACCAGGCCAAACATAGCTCCAAAGAATACGAATATCATTGCTAAAAAGAAACTTCTTCTATCTGTAAGTTCTTTGTGATGATGTATGTGATATCCATGCATATATCCAACTGCATATACACCAATCAATGATCCAATTACTCCGATAATAAGAACCATGATAAATGTAAGCCAATCAAACCTCATTGTGTATGTGTTTGGAAGCTTTGGGCCCACAAACTCAAGTGCCGATGGAATAACTGTTGATGTTATTGTCAAAAATGAAATTATAGGTCTTTTGTACTTAAACGCTAGATAAGTGATAAAACACATAAGAAATACGTCGCCAACAAGAAAAATATGACCAAATAATTCTTGATGTGGCAATCTAAAATTCAGTGTCTCGCCCCCAGCAAGAAACCACCGAATTGCAATGAATACTGATGAAACCATAACAATTCCACAGCCTAGATAGACGAAAAATGCTCTGCATTTAGAATTGTGAATAAGTGCAGGAAAAATCGCCCAAAGAAATGGAAAGCAAATCAATGCTGTCACTAGTGTTTCCATATTAAGTTCCCCCCTTTAATACATTATTACCCTTTATTTCAAATCTCTTTAAGAGATTAGGATAATCCTAAGTAATGTAAAAACCCAAATGATAATATTTTAACAGATACTATATACTATACCACAATTTGCATAAATGTGAGCACATTTTTGCCTTTTTTATAGGGATTTTCGACAAATATTACAGGGGTGCGCTGTGGATACGGGAAAGCTGCGCCCATAAAAAATAGCCCACCTCAAATGAGGTGAGCCATTTTTATTTGCTTATTCCATATGTCCATCTCTATACATAGAGAACTTATCCATTGGGTAATTTTCAAGGTTTGCAAGAATCTTTCTATCATCAGCCTTATTGATAAGACCTGTTCTAGCTTTAAGAATCTCACGCTCAGCCTTGTGCTTAGAAGGACCGCCTACGCAACCTCCCTCACAAATCATACCTTCGATGAAGTCTACATCAAGCTTGCCGCTCTTAAGAAGCATAAGTGCCTTCTTACACTCAGCACCACCTGCACACTGCATAAGCTTGATATCATCTGTGTTCTGTCCACGCTCCTGCATGCACTCGATAACAGCCTTAGCAACACCGCCTGAAGAAGCGAAGTGCTTACCAAATGTAGATGACTCCTGGTAGTTCTCCTCTACTGGCTCGAACTCAACGCCCTTAGAACGCATTAATGCACGAAGCTCACCAAATGTGATAACGTAATCTGCATTTCCTGGAACTGTCTCGTCATTAGCCTCAGACTTCTTAGCGATACATGGTCCAACGAATACTGTAACAGTATCCTCACCCATTGTAGCCTTAACAAAACGTGAAATAGCACACATTGGAGATACAGTTGAAGACATGTTATCTCTGAACTGATCTGGGAAGTGCTTTCTAAGCATATTGATGAAAGCTGGGCAGCAAGATGTTGTCATCTTACGTCCTTCTTCCTTAGCCTCAAACCACTCTGCTGACTCGTAAGCAGCTGTCATATCTCCACCGAGACCAACTTCGATCATATCTGTGAAGCCAATCTTCTTGCAAGCTTCCTTAACTGCTGCCATAGAGATGTCCTCACCGAACTGTCCCTCTGTAGCAGGTGCGCACATAGCGATAACCTTCTTGCCCTCAAGGATAGCCTTGATGATGTGTACAAGGTATGTCTTAGAACCGATAGCACCGAATGGGCAGCTGTGGATACAGTGACCACATGAGATACACTTCTCATCGTCGATTACGCAGTGACCGTACTCATCGTAAGAAATAGCGCCAACTGGGCAAGCCTTCTTACATGGTCTCTCAAGATGAACGATTGCCTGATAAGGACATTCCTTAGCACACATACCACATTCCTTACACTTAGTAGGATCGATGTGCATTCTTCTCTCACCTGGAGTGATAGCGCCAAACTTACATGAGTTGAGACATGCCTTTCCAAGACAGAAACGGCAGTTA
This sequence comes from Pseudobutyrivibrio sp. MD2005, assembly GCF_000621865.1. Taxonomy (GTDB): domain Bacteria; phylum Bacillota; class Clostridia; order Lachnospirales; family Lachnospiraceae; genus Pseudobutyrivibrio. The sequence continues at coordinate 176,413 of NZ_JHXE01000009.1, read as the reverse complement.
TCTGTAACTGAGTAAGATGCAATTGAACAGTCATCACATGCAGGCTGAATAACCTGAACAACGTTCTTTGAATCTGGGTTTGTAGGAAGATTCTCAGCGCATGAAAGAATTACACGCTGTCTTACGATTTCTCTTTCCTTGTAGACACAACAACGATATGTTGGTCTTGGTCCTGGAATAATTTCGTAGCAAACCTGCTCCTTGTGTGTAGCGTCAAGCTCACCTCTCCATGCAAGCTTGCAAACCTCCTCCATAATGTTGTGCTTCAATCTTACAATACTTTGATCTGAAGTAACCATATTTTTCTCCTTTTACTAAAATTGTTTGCCAGTTAATTTATTATTTCTAGACTTCTGTCTAAAATTCCATTGAACTCTGCAATGGCCATTCCATAATTAACAATTGGAACCCCTTGCTCTTTGCAGTGCTTCACTCTGCTTTGCATCTCCTGTGCATTTATCATGCAGCCTCCGCAGTGAATCACCAATTTATATTTTGATAAATCCTCTGGAAAATCATTGCCAGATGAAAATTCAAAGGCTATATCCTTACCAGTGTATTTATTAACCCATCCAGGAATCTTTACTGTTCCGATGTCATTGCATTGTCTGTGATGTGTACATGCTTCTGCAATAAGTACGGTATCATTATCCTGAAGTTTTTTTATAGCTTCTACACCTTCTAACTGGGTGTTTAAGCTTCCTCGGTATCTCGCCAAAAGAATACTAAATGATGTTAAAAGTGTATCTTTTGGTACTGTCTTTGCTACCTGCCCAAAAGCTTGGGAATCGGTGATAACAAGTGATACCTCTTTATTATCATCAAGTGCCTCTGCCAATTCTGATGGCTGGCAGCAGATAATCTTGCAATTGTGATCCAATAAATCTCTCAGTACCATTTGCTGTGGCAAGATTACTCTTCCCTTTGGCGCTGATTCATCAATTGGAATAACAAGCACTACTGTGCTTTTTGGCTGGATCAAATCAGCTACAAGAGCCGGCTCTTTTTTATCAGGCAAAAGCTTAATCAAAGCTTCCTTCACCTGAGTCATATCGTCATTTGTTGCATCGAGGAAAATAATATCCTCATCCTCGGAAAGCTCCTTATAACCGTGAGCCTCAGTCTCGTCTGTATGATTCTCAATAATTATATATGGAAGTTTTCGTTCCTTAACCTCTGTAAGGAATGAAAGCTCTTCTTCTGAAAGTTTTGTTTCTCGCGCGTCAAGCACAAGCACTACAATATCTATCTCCTCTAAGATTCGATATGTGCGCTTCTTTCTAAGCTCTCCAAGGTCTCCCTCGTCGTCAAAGCCTGCTGTATCTATAATCACTACCGGACCGATTGGCAAAATTTCCATTGCCTTTTTTACAGGGTCTGTTGTAGTGCCCTTGTGAGCTGAAACTAAAGACAGCTCCTGATTGGTGAGCTTATTTACAATGCTGGACTTTCCTGCATTTCTAATTCCAAAGAAGCCAATGTGTGTGCGCTGACCGCTTGGTGTATTATTTAAAGACATTTTCCCACCTCTTCTGAAACGCTCAGACTTATGTTTATTATAAAATATAAATTTGAATTTTCTATTAAATCAACAACTAGAAGCGGAAATCTCTTCTGTTTGAGTTCTTGATAGCCTCAATATTTTCCTCGGCTGTCTTTCTGACATTCTCCTTAGGAATCTTCTTGAGCTCTTCCTCTATCATCTTAAAGCCAACTTTCTTTGTCTCTTCAGAAGCGTAATCTACCAGGTACTCTGTAAGAGTCATAAGGGCATTTGGATGACAGCAGTTGATAATCTGGCCTGTCTTGCAAAGTGACATAAATCTATCACCTGTACGACCTGCACGGTAGCATGCTGTACAGAATGAAGGGATATGACCTGTCTCCATAAGCCACTTAACAACCTCATCAAGTGTACGCTGATCAGAAACATCAAACTGCTCTGTATCGTGTGGTCTTTCCTCTTCTGTGTATCCACCAACAGATGTACGGCTGGCTCCAGAAACCTGTGAAATACCAACATTAAGCATCTTGCGGCGAACTTCCTCTGACTCACGTGTAGAAATGATCATTCCTGTGTAAGGAACTGCGATTCTGATACATGCTGCAATCTTTGTGAACATCTCATCTGGGATAGAATTATCAAATACATCTGGATCGATATCGTCAGCATGCTTTACACGTGGAACAGAAATTGTGTGAGGGCCTACGCCGTGAACAGCCTCAAGGTGTTCTGCATGCATAAGTAATCCAGCAAATTCGTATCTGTAGCTTTCAAGTCCGAAAAGAACTCCAAGTCCTACATCATCGATTCCACCTTCCATTGCACGGTCCATAGCTTCTGTATGATATGCATAATCATGCTTTGGTCCTGTTGGATGAAGCTCCTCATAGCTCTTTTTATTGTATGTCTCCTGGAAGAGAATGTATGTACCAATTCCTGCTTCCTTGAGCTTGCGATAGTTTTCAACTGTTGTTGCGGCAATATTTACATTGACACGGCGAATGTCACCATTCTTGTGATGAATGCTGTAAATTGTGTCGATGCACTCGAGGATGTACTCGATTGGATTGTTAACTGGGTCCTCTCCTGCTTCGATAGCAAGACGCTTGTGTCCCATATCCTGAAGCGCAATAACCTCTGCCTTTACTTCTTCCTGTGTAAGCTTCTTACGACCGATGTGCTTGTTCTTAAGGTGATAAGGACAGTAAACACATCCATTTACACAGTAGTTTGAAAGATAAAGTGGTGCAAAAAGAACGATACGATTGCCGTAGAATGCATCCTTAATCTCCTGTGCAACCTCGTACATTTTCTCAATGTACTTTGGTTCTTCACAAGCAAGCAATACAGATGCTTCACGGTGTGTAAGTCCTTTGCAGACACAGCCTTCAGCTGTCTTAACTGGGCGTGCCTTTTCAAGTAATTCTTCTATTAATTCATAATTGTTTTTATTTGCCTCGGCATACTCTATTGTGTCGAGGATTTCCTGGTCATCGATAAACTCTTCGGCCTTTAATGATTTTACGTTGTACATATTATTTCCTCACTATCTGTACTAATTGAAACCGGCTCTGTTTCCAGGGTCTGTAACTATTTTATATCCAATGCTTTCCATGCGGCTGCCAAGACATCCAAGGCATTCTGCGGCTTCTTCGCCTGTGCAGATTTTGTTGTCATAAAGCGTGTACATTCTTCTCACATCTGTAGGTGAAAGATTTGGCATCACTACATTGGCACCTGCCAGTATTCCAAGCTCTCTTCCCTTAGGATTGATAGTCCCAAGTGCTGTTGTGGCTGGAAGCAAAACTTCGGGATAAATCATTCTGATTAATGATAAGCAGAATAATGTGGTATCAAGTGTGCCGCTATTTTCATTAGCAAACGGTGTATCCTTATGACTAATAAATGGACCGATACCGCACATGTCTGGCTTGAACTCTTCTATGAATTTTAAATCCATGGCCAAATCGTAGCTGGTCTGACCTGGGGATTCCACCATAAATCCAGCACCAGTTTGATAACCTATTTCTTTAAGATTCTTCAAACATTCCATGCGATTATGCCATGACATCTCCGCAGGATGTAACTTTCTATATAATTCCGGATTAGCTGTTTCGTGTCTGAGCAGATATCTTCTGGCACCAGCATCATAATACTTTTGATAGCTTTCTTTGCTACGCTCACCAATAGACAGTGTAATGACCATATCCTCATGGGATGATTTGATGGCTGAAATGATGTCACAAAGCATATCATCACTGTAGGTATAATCTTCTCCGCCTTGAAGCACGATTGTCCTAAAGCCTAATTCGTACCCCTGATTGGCACAGTCTATAATAGTCTGAGCTGAAAGACGATATCTCTCGCAGTTCATATTATCGCGTCTGATTCCGCAATAAATACAATCGTTTCTGCAGAAATTGGTAAACTCTATCAGGCCACGTATGTAGACCTTATTGCCATAGTGCTGTTTCTGAAACTCTCTGGCATAGCCTGCTGCCAAATCCATCAGTTCCTCATCCCTATTAGCCAACAAGTACTCGTACTCATCTGTAGAAAGTGAATGTTCTATCTTAAGTTTTTCTAATAAATCTTTTGCTTTTAAATCCATACTATTAATGATAAAAAATATCGTTTATTTTTTCACAATCAATACTATAACATAAAAATATCATCAGCATTTGACTTTTCTTGCCATTTTCTGTTCTTTTTTGTATACAAAAAAAACTATAAAAAAAAGCCATTCCCTGCAAGGAATGACTTTTTGATTATTTTACAATTTCGTATTCAAGGCTAGCGAAATCTGCCTTAAGTGTTATGGAATCAGCTCCCTTTGTCCATGTAAAGGATGTAACTGAACCATTTGTATCGATAGAAAGCTTGCTATCAAATCCAAATGCTGGATGAGATTTACGAAGTCGAAGTAATTCGATTTGCTTCTTAACAACATCCTTCTGAAGATCTGACTCAATCTGCTCTAACGAAAGATTTGTTCTGTTGATTTCTTTATGTCCACCGGCTCCAGCACGTGCTACAGCTTCGTGGTCATTCTTTCCTGCAAACAAATCAAGGTACCATACCTGAGGCTTACCTGGCATAAACATCTGAATTGCTCTCGCAAAGAGCATCTTCTTATCGTCCTCACCAAGTGCACTATAGTATGTTGCATTAACCTGATAGTACATATTCTTTGCACCATGAAGATCCTTAACAAATCCGCCACGAGCAACAAGTGTATCTATCATCTTTTGAATTTCATCTTCTGGTAAAAGTCCCTTTAAATCAAGGAGAGGAATTCCATCATGACATCCAAGCATGTTTACTACACGAATGTCCTTTTCAACTAATTCCTTTGCCCAGTTTACTAGAAGTGAACTATCATGATTTTCAATCGCGTGAATGAGAAGTCCTGGAAGGAAGAAATCGTATGTCATGTAGCCTTTACCTGCTACAAGCTCATAAATCTTCTCTCCATAGCTGGCATGAATTTCTGGTAAAAGTGTTACACCGTTCTTATCTGCCAACTCACGTACTTTCTGAAGTAAATCCCATGTACCTGGGTCATTCAAAAAGTTCTTCTCGCCTGGCTCCTTTGGAGCGTATGCAAAGGCATCTAATCTGACGATCTTTGCACCGTATCCTGCAAGTGTCTTAAGAGTGTTCTCGTAGAATTCCCAAACAAGTGGTGATTTGATGTTCAAATCCATTTGTCCTAAATATCTGCGATTGCTCTCTAATAAATCAACAACTGCATCATGATACTTTTCATATTTACCAAGCTCTAGCTCAGCAACAGCCTTACCCTCATCAATCTGAGCGTTAACACACTCTGCTAATCTAGTAGCTGCTACATACTGGATGTCCATCTTTTCCATCAAGTCTTCTGCTTCAAGCTTCTTGTAGCGTACCTCCTGATAGAAAGTGTTCCAATATGGTACATTTCTTCCATCTGGGAATCTTACCATAAGAATTGGTAAGCCTGGCTTTCTGAAAAACATATCCTTGATATATTTCTCATCTGGCTGAATATAACCAGCTTCTGTCATCTGGCCACAGCCTTCCCAGAATTTATTCCAATCGATAAAGAAATCCTTATACTTTGATTCATCACCGTTTTTGATGATGTCCTGAAACTCCTTTGATAATACAGATGCGTGGTTAAGGATGAAATCAAGCTTAAGATCAATATCCATGTTCTTGATTGCCTCAACTGCTTCTCTGCTTCCAAGCTCTTCATTGATGCCATAATCAATTACAGAAAAGCCTCTATCTAAATCTGTATTAAAAATACTTGGTAGAATATAGAATGACTCAAATACATCCTTTAAATCATCCTTATTCAAAACCTTTACAATATCATCTAATGTGCCACCCATAGAATCTGGGTACGCATTAAGCATAGGTCCATTACTCATTTTATTCCTCCACTGTAGACCGGCAGTTACTAAAGTCCGCCTGTTACTAAAATCCGGCAGTTACGGCTACAAGCATTGTAGTCCGTCTGTTACGCCTACAAGCATTATATTTACTAAGCTCGACAACACGTCTCGCTTTAGTAAAATAATAGCTTGTCGGCTACAGACTCATCGAATACTATAGCTTGATGCCTACTGCCTCCTCTAATAATTTAAATAACTCAAGAATTATTATTCGTATATACGAATTAGTTCATTAAGGCTTCGTACTGCTCGTATGTAAGCAGTTCGCCTGCTTTTGAAAGAATAATCTGAGCTTTATGAGCCTGTGATTTCAAAAGGTTTTGCTCAAGTTCAAGAACAAGCATGGTAAATGCGCTATCAGTCTTACCATCACGGTTTCTAGCTCTACGATGAGCTAATGTCTCCTCTGGTGTACTGTTTAGAAGAATTGGAATATCCACTCCTTCGTAATTATCGCTATTTCCATGAGTCCATTCGATTACAAGAACCTGAATGTTTGAGAAATCAACTTCCTCATACCAAAGCTCGGAGTCTGTTCTACCCATTCTCTTAAGGTAGATTTTATTCTGGCCAGATTTGAAAGCCTTTACAATACTTGATACTTCGTCGAAATCAATTTCGTTTTTAGTTCCAAGGTATCCTTCTAGGCCTTTGCGTCCTGCCTCAAGATAAGATGCTGCCCATGGGCACTCCTCTACATGAGTCTTGTCTGCATCTGTCTCTTCTTCCTGCCATTTGCGAAGAAGATCGAAATGCTCCATTGTACCTTCGCCGTTCTTTACCAGGCCTCTAACACCTGCTGTACGGAAAATACGAAGACGCTCTGCATCATTGTACATAGGAATACGTCTAGGGTAATTGTCTCCTGACATAGTGTAAGCACCAATGCCGTGCTCTCTCAACATGTGACTGATAAGAGATGCAGTCTCTGACTTACCTACACCTGAGCCACCGCAAACAGCAATAACTGCCTTGCCGCCCTCAAGTAATGGCTCCAATTTCTCCATTAATGGGTCCATAATTACAAGAGCCTTTTTAACGTGTTCCTCGCCTATTTCTACCTTGTCACCTGGCATATCGCCATGTGGAAGATCTAAGTATTGTTTAAGATCAATAGCCATAAAAAATGTCCTCCTAATCACTATAGATAAACATAAACAACACGCAATTATTATACAAAAAAAAGAGGATTTGCAAAACGCAAATCCCGCTTTTTATTTATTTTACCGAAAAATATGTAAAATCTTACATATAATCCATTTTGCAATTATTGCTATTAGATATTCTCACCGTTAGACTCGATTACACTCTTGAACCAATCAAAAGATTTCTTCTTACTACGAGAGAGTGTACCTGTTCCATCATCATGCTTATCTACATAAATGAAACCATAGCGCTTAGCCATTTCGCCTGTTGATGCACTAACTAAATCGATGCATCCCCATGGTGTGTAACCCATTAAATCAACACCATCCTTAACAGCTTCCTTCATTTCTAAGATATGCTTTCTTAGATAGTCAATTCTGTAATCATCATTGATAGAACCATCAGCCTCTACTGTATCAAGAGCACCAAGTCCATTCTCAACAACCATCATCGGAATATGATATCTATCGTAAATTGAGTTTAAAGTCCAACGAAGTCCCTTAGGGTCAATCTGCCATCCCCAGTCACTTGCCTCAAGGTATGGGTTCTTAACTCCGCCCATAAGGTTACCACCTGTAAGCTTTTCGTTCTCATCTGTAGAAGCACAGATGCTCATGTAGTAGCTAAATGTATAGAAATCTACAGTACCTTCCTTAAGGATTTCAAGGTCTCCCTCTTCCATCTTAATGTTGATATCGTTTTCTTCGAAGTAGCGGTCTGCATATTCTGGATAATAACCTCTTACCATAATATCTGAGCAGAACCAGTTCTTCATTCTCATTTCGCGCTGAGCCTTTAACATATCGTCCGGCTTGCATGTAGCTGGATATGTTGTCATAAAGCAAATCATGTTACCCATCTTAAACTGTGGATAATTTTCATGAGCATATTTTACAACTCTTGCACTTGCTACAAACTGATGATGTAATGCCTGATAACGAATCTTTGGATCATCCTTTACTCCAGTGATTGGTCCTGTGTAACCCTGAACAGTACCTAATGAAAGAACATTACCCATAGGCATTGTTCCCGCATTAATCTCGTTAAATGTGAGCCAGTATACCACTTTATCCTTATATCTATCAAAGATTGCATGGCAGTATCTCTCGAACAATTCAATACATTCTCTTCCATACCAGCCATTGTATTTTTCAACTAATGCATATGGCATCTCATAGTGTGAAATAGTGATGAATGGCTCGATGTTGTATTTTCTACACTCGTCGATTACATTGTCATAAAACTTAAGGCCAGCTTCGTTTGGCTCCTTCTCCATTCCAGTTGGGAAAATTCTTGTCCATGCAATAGAGAAACGGAAAACATTGAATCCCATATCTGCAAACAGCTTAATATCCTCTTTATAATGATGATAAAAATCGATTGCTTCATGACTAGGGTATAAAGTATTCTCCTCAATTGTTGCTGTAATGCGCTTTGGTGTATCTTTCGAACCAGTTGTGCACATATCTGAAACAGAAGGACCCTTTCCGTCCACATTCCATGCACCCTCAAACTGATTTGCAGCTGTTGCGCCGCCCCAGAAGAAATCTTTTCTAAATGTTTTCATATTATAGCCTCACTTTCAAAATTACTGGATTTCTATTTAGTACTTAGATTAATGTAATCAGATTCTCACCTACATTTACCTTATCAGCATCTGTAGGGATAACATCTGCATACTTATCTGTGTTTGTGATAATAATTGGTGTATCCACAGGATAGCCTTGAGCTTTAATAAAATCAATATCAAACTCTAGTAATAGATCACCTTTTTTAACCTTATCACCCTGCTTTACCTTTGGCTCAAAGCCCTGGCCTTGAAGCTTTACTGTATCCATACCAACATGGATGATAATCTCAGCACCATCATTTGTTGTGATACCTACTGCATGTCCTGTTGGGAAAAATGCTGAAATAGTTCCATCTGCTGGAGCATACACCTTTCCTTCTGTTGGTGCGATAGCAATTCCTTTGCCCATTGCTCCTGAAGAGAATGCAGCATCTTCGATTTCTGATAAATCCTTAATTTCACCGTTGATTGGTGCAGCAATGATTTCTGCTCCTAATGCATCCTGGATTCTCTCTTCCTTCTTAGCTTCCTTCTTTGCTGGAGCATCATCCTTGTAAAAGATTAACTCAACAATGCATCCTGCAATAATACATGCAATTGATACGATGATTGAAATAATCATTCCGTGTGTATCACCTGTTGCTGGATTTACATATGCTGGATAACCAAATACACCTAATCCTGCCATATTATAGCATTTAACTCCAAGTGTACAAAGTACTGCACCTGCTACACCAGCTACCGCACATGTACGGAAGAATGGTGCCTTCTTTGGAAGCGTAAGACCATAAATTGCTGGCTCAGTTACACCTGCTAATCCTGAAATAACTGATGCTGGAGCAAGGGACTTAATCTTAGCGTCCTTTGTCTTTAGCCAAATACCAAGTACTGCACCTGTCTGTGCAAAAGTTGTTCCAAACATTGCTACAAGAATAATATCCTGACCTGCAGTTGCCATATTTGATAAAGCGATTGGAACCAATGACCAATGAAGGCCAAACATTACAAGTATCTGCCAGAAGAATCCAACTACTACTCCCATAAGGATTGGGCTTGCTGTATTTAATGTTTCAAAGAATAATGACAGTGCACCTGCGATTGTTGATGCTACTGGTCCGATAATAAACATTGTTAAAACGAATGTTACAAACAATGTGATAAGAGGCACACAGAACAGCTTTATTGTATCTGGGACAATCTTCTTAACAAACTTGTTTTCAAACCATGCAGCAAATGCAACTGCAAGGATTACAGGAATAACTGATGATGTATAGTCTCCTGAAGGTGGCATTGAAACTGGAATTCCAAATAAGTTGCTGATATCATCTGCTCCACCTGTCAAATATGGATATACAAGTGCAAGTCCAATAATTAAACCTTCCATCTCTGGAAGCTTGAACTTCTTTGCCGCTGTCATACCAAGGATAGGTGGCAAGAAGTAAAATGCTGAATCTGCAAGTGAATATAAAATATTGTAACTGCCGCCTGTAGCTGACATAACTCCTGTGGCTGTAAGAAGTGCCAACACACCTTTCAAAATACCACATGCACAAAGCACTCCAAGGAATGGTGTGAATACGCTTGTGATTACGCTAATGAATGAGTTGAAGAGGTTTTTCTTTTCTGATGATTCTATATCATTATTAGCTGCTAATGCAGACTTACTCTCTAAGTGGCCAACACTTATCACTGCATCAAAAACCTGTGGAACATGATTTCCGATTACTACCATATACTGACCGCCAGACTGAATTACTGTTACAACTCCATCTGTCTCTTTTAGAATATCTGTATTTGCTTTGCTTTCGTCCTTAAGACTAAATCTTAATCTTGTAATACAATGTGTAATACTTTCAATGTTATCTTTGCCGCCAACATTTTGAATAATGATGCGGGCCAAGCCATCATATTTGCTTGCCATAATTTCTTCTCCTTTGAATCTGAATAATCTATTTACAAGACAGCCCCTGCGCACTGGGCTGATTGTTTCTAAAAATAAAAAACCCGCACGAATTAAAAATAGCCATATAGACTATTTTCAATCGTACGGGTGTAGCCGACTCCAACGCCGTAACCATCCCTGGTTAATTGTTTCTTCCAGTAATACGAGCAATATGCACTGTTAAGTAGAGCATTTCCTCATCTGTTAATTTTTCTGGAAATTTGGTCTCCATGTAGCTTTTGATACGGGATGCGCATCGATATGCTTCTGGAAATTTTTCTTTTATGATTTCAAACATGCCCTCTGCTTCGGGCTCGTAATAAGCATTTCTTTCTGCTCTTTGCAAAAAGTATTTTAGATGTGTGATGAATCTTTCGTAGGAAAGGGAATTCTCATCCAAATCTTTATTGTAAGTGTATTTTACAATACTAACTATGTCATCTATGATTTCCGGAGCTTCCATGATGTGATGAATGTTTCCATCTAATTCTGCATTTACGATGTGTAAAGCAAAGAATCCTGCCTCATCTTCCGGAAGTTCAACTCCAAGTTTTTCTTTTATGATTTCAAGTGCATGGCACCCTAAATCATATTCAACTTTATAATAGTTTTTGATTTCCCACAAAAGCTTATTTCTAAGGAATGTTCCGCTTTTGCTTCGTTCTATCGCAAATCCCAAATGATCTGTTAACGTAATGTAGATGTTATTGCACAATCTTTTTTCCAGTTTTTCTGATGCATATTTAATGATTTCATCTGCAACCTGAATCTCTTCATAAGGCATTTCAGATACCAACTGCAAGAACTGCTCGTTAGACTTTTCCATAACGAAAGTCTTTTCTATCTTACTTTCGTCAATCTCATCCCCAGCACGTTTCTGAAAACATATGCCGCAGCCTGTATATATTATTTCATTTTCATTTTCATCTTTTGCTAATGCAGCATTGTTATTAAGTATCTTAGTTATCTTCATAAGTGTATTCTCAAAAAAAAATGACCAAACCATACCAAGAATACAGGCCTCCTATTAGGCCCTCCGGTTATGATTCAGTCTTGCCTGCTATAGCGCAGTAACAATCCGAATTAAGTTATGCACATACTTTACATTATGGATACCGCTCTGTAAAGAGGGTATCCATAATTTTGTAGATTTGCAAAATTTCAAAGATAATATTTTGTTGAAATTTACAACACTAAATATTCAGATAATTACCTACGAAATCTAGTTGTTTCGTATTTAGCTCGCGTTCTAACACATACCTTAAGTTCCTGAACTCTGCTATCAATATCGCCATCATCAATTACGACATCAATAGATGATGCCATATTGTCAATTAGCAAATCATCAAAATCCATTATAGGTGTTGCAACTAAGAGCTTGTATTTTTCTTCAAAGGAATCCAAATCAAGGAACTCAAGCAATATCGGATTAATGTCCTTCTCTAAATAATTCTCCATACAATATCCTCCTAAAAACTTTCTTTATATTCTAAAACGAATTTGTGTAATATATATGTCTTGCCAGATTAGAATCACCAAAATCTACGATTATAATTCCATAGCTTGTATTGTCCTTTAAGTCATAATCCATCAGTAATTCGTTAAGGTTTTTAGCATATCCAAGTGGGTGTCCAATAAGACCATCTCCATTTGTGCTGATAAAATTAAGGAACAGAGTGTTTTCATCTGCTTCGCAATTTTCAAGACCATCTACAACAGCTTCGTATTTATCCTCAACTGAATATTTGTATCTGTCCTGAACCCACACTCTATAGTCATCATAAACAAAAAGCTCATAAGGAATATCTGCAGGAACCTTATTATCATGCTCAGTCCATATCATATTAATTCCCACGACACCTGTTGCAGCTTTATCCTCGTATCTTGAAACAAGAACTGCGCGACCTCTGACATCTCCCAAGGTAGGGATTTCTTCCTCTGTGTACCAGTAATCATGATTAGCCTGAATCTCATCTACAAGAAGCTTTTCAACATCTGCTACTTCATGGTCCTCATCCTCTATCTTGATGCTCACAATAACTGTTTCTGTAGAATGCTCCTGCAAAAACTTGTAAATATCCTGACACACATCATCAAAATACAGATAATCAGAGAAAAACTCGCCTGAAGCATAGCAATTAGAAGTGCCATTAACAAGCTTAATTCTATTACCGTTTTCTGTCTCATCCATGGCTACCTTAAGATCTAAATAGCGATAGCCATTATTGAGCTGCTCTGAAATGCTGGTATCCTGGCAACGCTTTGAATATCCAAGGCTAATGTTTCTAGCGCAACTATTGTGCGTGCCTGGGATAGTGATTTCCGATAGATATGCGTCATCTGAAATATGCTCCATCCACGATGCTGTATCAGCATATGGAACATTCAAATCAATGTCTGCATTTGGATTAGAATTGTCATCACTAACAAACAATGCTACTAAAATGACAACAATTATAGCAATCATAATGCCACAAACAATTCTAAAAATTTTTCCTTTTTCCATTCGTGCCCCCGTATAACTCTAGCAAGTTTCAAGAATGATTATATTCCTAATACTATTATAAATATTAATTTTATTTTATCATTCTTTAGTGACAAAGTCTTTCAGTTTCTTTAAAATAGACATATGATTGAACGAAAAAGACTATTACCAATTGGATATTACAAAAAAGCTCCTTCTTTCACCGGGAGCGACGGAAATAAGTGTTTTAAAATTGAAAAGTATCAGGAAGAGGGCGCCGAGGAACCTTTATTTAAAGCTTCTCTTTGGAAGGGCCCATTTAGTTCTGAGAACACTCCTGATGATCAGAAGCTGATTATGACTGCGCCATTCACTGAGGAGGGAATGGATACCATCGTTGAGTGGATGAATAATACCGATGTACATTAAAAAATGAGCTAGCACTTGCTAGCTCATCTTTATTTTTAAGATGTTTTGCTTAAACGTTTATTTTCATACATACATGCGTCTGCACGTTTTACCAGCGAGCGGAAATCGCCATCTACTTTTGAATCGTAGCAGGCATCACCAATGGCAACACCAATATTATATTCATGGCCACCTTCCAAATCTGCCGTATGAATCTTTGTAAGGAACATCTTTCTAAGGCGCTCGATATTCACCTGATTGCTTTCCTGTATAATGCAGCAGAATTCGTCTCCACCTGTTCTATAGCAATTGCCGTACTTTCCATATACATCATTGAAAACATCGGCCACTAATGTAATATACTCATCGCCGGCTTCATGTCCAAATGTATCATTGCAATATTTCAATCCATTTGCATCAGCAACAACAGCGATTACTCCGTCTAAGCTATCTGCTGATTTTGCATGACTTTCAAAGGCATTTCGATTAAGAAGACCTGTCATGCTATCTGTAAGAGCAAAGATTTCAAGCTGCTTAGCTCTTTTTCCCTTCTCAATAACTTCATTGGCTTCCTTTATCATATCCCATGCTATCAAGAAGATGAAAATCAAGAATACATAACGACCAGTTCTATCGGCATCACCCTTTTTAGTGTAGTATTGAACAACATCTACAATTATAGTCATCATAAATAAGCTCAAACCGATAGCACATATTTCTAGACGTCTAGAGTACTTCTTCATGACAATCTGGCCAATCACACCAGCCACCATATAAAGCGAAGCAATAATAAGCATAACCTGCATTATTATAAGTGTCTCTCTGAACTCTGCAATCTTCATAAAGTGCAGTGTCGTGAGCACTACAAACTGAACTAGTGATGCCCAGATTATATATTTTTTAACATGACTACAATTAATACTAAGATAACTGTCAAAAAACTGTATAAACGGTGGAATAACAAGCATCAAACATAAGTAAGGAACGATTGAATCCACAATTTTATTACTTGATAATAACAATGTAACATCTGTCTCGTTCAAAGACCATATTCCACAAAATAGAGAGAAACATGCTAAATGCAATAATTCTTTTGTAAGCTTTTGCTTTTCATGCATTAGATAATAATAAACAAAAAGCAATATACTCATGATGACAATGAGTAAGCTGACTATAAACCTAGGCATGGATGCAATCATAACTTCGTCGTACATTTGATATGCACTGCCTATGAAAAATTCTGGAACCTGATTATCAACTATTCCATAAATAGGCTTGATAATTACAGCAATCTGAATCATTCTTTCGTTAACCGGTATGAAGTTCCAATTTGAACCAGTGGTTGAAGTAAAAGCTCCTCCTGTTTTATTAAATGAATATATTTCTCTGCCTGCATTGTAGACAGTAACAATCTGATGTGATGTATAAAACTTAATTCCCGTATAATGATAATCGTAATCCCTTAAATCAAGGAAATACTCTCTTGAACCATCCTCTAAGTTGGCACAGCCAAATGGTTCGATAGATTCTGTCAGCGAAACTGCTGCTGTTTCTCTAGTACTGAAATAACACAATACTAAAAACAATACTGCAGCAACTATAATAACAATATTCACTTTGGCTACTACTGGTAACCTATTACTCTGATTCTGTGTCATAGTCTCCTCTATTCGCTAAATGACGACCGTTACATATGAACAGCATTTTACATCTATTCACAAATTTATAACAATTCTATCACGTGAGAGACACAAAAACAAGCATTTCTTTCACCCCAAAAAGCCTCTAATGTAGCGGTATAGCTTATCTGTTCCTACTATATAGCTAAAATGATTCTCCCCTTCAAGAATCAATAGCTTGGCTTCTCTAATATTAGCTGCAATTTTTTTTGTTTCTTTTTCCTTAATGCAATCATCATCACCAGCTATTATTAGGGCTGGAACTGAAATGGCCTGTAAATCGCTTGGTGTTATATCCGGCTCAACTAACATCATAAGAGTTTTTGGGTCATTAGTCTTTTTATACTCTTTTTTCATTTCCCTTAAATCTCTATGATGAATACCTGCTGGATTAAGATTTGCTCCACAGCACACAATTCCAGATAACAAGTCGCTAGCCTTTATTGCCACAAGAAGAGCAATTATCCCTCCATCAGAAAATCCCACCAGATATGGCTTTTCAATATCTAATGCATTTATCAAATTGATTACATCATTTGCCATATCAGCATAGTGGTACTCTTTTGGTGTAGCGCTTTCTCCATAGCCTCTGGAATCCATTGCATAAACAGTATGCTCTCTGCTCATTGTTTCAGCCAGCTCATCAAAAGTGTGATGATCGCCTTTATTTCCATGTATAAGAATAACCGGCGCCCCCTCGCCGGTCTTTTCATAACATATTATTTGTGAATTGAGCTGAATATACATAAGTTTCCCTCTCCGTATCTACAGGATTTGCAATTATTTATCTGCAATTACCTGCTTCATATCATATAAGCCTGCTGGCTTTCCTGCTAAATATTTTGCTGCCTCTACTGCGCCCTTTGCAAAAACACTCTTTGAATATGCTGTGTGCTTGATTGTAATAACTTCATCAAGTCCCGCAAAAATAACCTCGTGCTCACCAACAATATTTCCACCACGAACAGCTGAAATACCGATTTCATTTGTTGGTCTCTTTTCTCTTCTGTCTGCACGTCCATAGCAGTATTCATATTTCTCATCTAAGGCATCATTACATGCATCTGCAAGAGCGAGCGCTGTTCCACTAGGAGCATCAAGTTTTTGATTGTGATGCTTTTCTACTATTTCAATATCAAATCCTGCATCTGCAAAAACCTGAGTAGCCTTCTTGCATAAATCAAATAATGTGTTGATACCAAGTGACATGTTAGCAGATCTAAGCACTGCAACATTCTTACTAGCTGTATCTACGTGGGCAATCATATCGTCTGACAAACCTGTTGTACATAATACAACTGGCTTATTGTTTTTCTCGCAAAAGTCAAGAAGCCCATCAACAGCTGCAGCATTTGAAAAATCGATGATTACGTCAAAATCAACATTTACATCTTCTATTGTATCAAATACTGGATAGTCATTAGCGACATCTTTGAATTTATCGACACCTGCTACTATCTCGATATCACTATCTGCCTTACACAAATCAGTAATAACTCTTCCCATGTGGCCGTTACAGCCGTGCATAACTGCTTTTGTCATTTGATTCACCTCTTATTTTCGTATTTGTACATAGTTTATAGAAATTTAAATTAAAAAACAATAGCCAGAGAATTATTTCTCTGGCTTGATGTTTAATACATTATCTGCAATTTCAAATATTCCTGGTGTAATGTTTAGACCAGTAAGGATTACGCTAGTATTAATAGCACGTCCCTCAATTGCTTCTTTTATATCTTCTTCTGAAACTATTCCCTCATCCACAACTCCGAGGATTTCATCAAGAACAAGCAGGTCGCACTCTCCTGTGCCTAATACCTTTTTAGCATAGTTAAGCCCATTAAGGATATTGATTTTCTCCTCCTGCTTTTGCTCTTCTGTAAGACTCTCAAAACCATCCTTTGAACGTTCAAATCTGAAAAGCTTGATTTCAGGCTCAAGCTTTTCAAAATACTCTGAACTAGCCTCTGATTTAAGAAACTGGATGATTGTAGTCTTCATTCCCTCGGATGCGAGACGAACGGCATTACCAAGTGCTGCTGCGGATTTACCTTGTCCACTTCCGTAGTATACTTGTATTGTTCCCTTTTCCATGATTGTCCTACTTTCTGATACTAGCTCTCTTTCTCATGAGAGGATCAAGAATTCTCTTTCTGATTCGAAGAGACTCTGGTGTTACTTCCAAAAGCTCATCTACATCAATGAAATCTAATGCCTGCTCAAGGCTAAGTACTCTAGGTGGAACAAGTGTAAGCGCTTCATCAGCAGATGATGAACGAGTATTTGTAAGATGCTTCTTCTTACATACGTTAAGCTCGATATCTTCTGCACGTGAGCTCTGTCCGATAACCATTCCTGAGTAAACCTTCTCGCCTGGTCCGATGAACAGTGTTCCACGCTCCTGAGCTGAGAATAAACCATAAGTAACTGACTCACCAGTTTCAAATGCAATAAGAGAACCCTGCTTACGATAAGCTATATCTCCCTTGTATGGCTCATATCCCTCGAAAATAGTATTGATAATACCATTTCCCTTAGTATCTGTCATAAATTCTCCACGGTAACCAATAAGGCCACGTGCTGGAATCTTAAACTCTATACGAGTGTATCCACCTGTAATAGGTGTCATATTCTGAAGCTCACCTTTTCTCTGAGAAAGCTTTTCAATAACTGCTCCAGTAAACTCGTCTGGAACGTCAACGTATGCTCTCTCCATTGGCTCGAGCTTTCTGCCCTTTTCATCTGTATGATAAAGGACCTCGGCCTTTGATACAGCAAACTCAAATCCCTCACGTCTCATGTTCTCAATAAGAACTGAAAGGTGAAGCTCACCACGACCAGAAACCTTAAGTGAATCTGGTGAATCTGTATCCTCAACACGAAGTGAAACATCAGTGTTGAGCTCCTTCATAAGACGCTCGCGGATGTGACGTGATGTTACATACTTTCCTTCCTGACCAGCAAGTGGGCTATCATTTACAATGAAGTTCATTGAAATAGTAGGCTCAGAAATCTTCTGGAAAGGAATTGGATTTGGTGCATCAGGTGCACAAATTGTATCTCCGATGTGGATATCTGCAATACCTGAAATAGCTACGATTGAACCAATCTGTGCTTCATCAACATCTACTTTATTAAGTCCGTCATACTCAAATAACTTTGAAATACGAACCTTATTATTCTTTTCAGGATCATGTGCGTTAACAACAACTGCATCCTGGTTAACCTTGATAGAACCATTTTCTACCTTACCGATACCGATACGTCCAACGTATTCGTTGTAATCGATTGTTGAAATAAGTACCTGTGTTGGAGCCTCTGGATCACCCTGTGGTGCAGGGATGTAATCAAGGATTGTCTCGAAGAGCGCTGTCATATCCTTATGCTCTTCATTAAGGTCTCTGATTGCAAAACCTTCCTTGGCACTTGCATAGATAAATGGGCAATCAAGCTGCTCATCTGATGCATCAAGATCCATGAATAACTCTAATACTTCATCGATAACCTCGTCTGGACGAGCCTCTGGTCTATCGATTTTGTTGATACAAACGATAACTGGTAAATCAAGATCAAGCGCCTTCATAAGAACGAACTTTGTCTGAGGCATTGCACCCTCAAAGGCATCTACTACAAGTACAACACCGTTTACCATCTTAAGTACACGCTCAACCTCACCACCGAAATCGGCATGGCCTGGTGTATCAATAATGTTAATCTTTGTATTCTTATAGTATACTGCTGTGTTCTTAGAAAGAATTGTGATACCACGCTCACGCTCAATATCATTTGAGTCCATGACACGCTCTGCCACTTCCTGATTCTCTCTAAATACACCTGACTGCTTTAAAAGCTCATCTACAAGTGTAGTTTTACCATGATCTACGTGTGCGATAATGGCAATGTTTCTAATATCTTCTCTACTCTGTACTGACATATACTTCTCTTTTCTTAATTCTTACAATAAACTACATTGCAAAAACCCCAAAAATGCAAGTAGCAACCAAGTGTTCCGTGCTCCCGTAGGGCACCCTCCGCACTCTCGCGTGGGAACCCTCCCGCCGGCGTAGGTCCTTCCCACGCTCGGCACGGCAGCCCCTACTCGCGCTTGCCATAACTTAGATGCTACTTGCTCATTTACATTTTGTACTACTTCTATCCCGGCATAATATATTCAAATTATTATTTTGTCAATAGAAGATATTATTCTATTTTACGGGAATAAGGACTTCCTTGCCACCCATATATGGCTGGAGAGCCTTAGGGATAGCTACGCTACCGTCTTCGCGTAAGTTGTTCTCCAAGAATGCGATAAGCATACGTGGTGGAGCAACAACTGTGTTGTTAAGTGTGTGTGCGAAGTACTTGCTGCCGTCTTCACCCTTAACACGAATCTTAAGACGACGAGCCTGAGCATCGCCAAGGTTAGAGCAGCTACCAACTTCGAAGTACTTCTTCTGACGTGGTGACCATGCCTCAACGTCGCAAGATTTAACCTTAAGATCTGCTAAATCTCCTGAGCAGCACTCAAGTGTACGTACAGGAATATCTAAGCTGCGGAATAAATCAACTGTGTTGTTCCAAAGAACATCGTAGTATTTCTTTGAATCCTCTGGCTTACAAACAACAATCATTTCCTGCTTCTCGAACTGGTGGATACGGTAAACACCACGCTCTTCGATACCGTGGGCACCCTTTTCCTTACGGAAGCATGGGCTGTAGCTTGTAAGTGTATATGGAAGGTTTGCTTCATCGTTAAGTGTATCGATGAACTTACCAATCATTGAGTGCTCTGATGTACCGATAAGGTAAAGGTCTTCACCCTCGATTTTGTACATCATGGCATCCATTTCTTCGAATGACATAACACCAGTAACTACGTTTGAACGAATCATGAAAGGTGGGATGCAATATGTAAATCCTCTATCAATCATGAAATCACGTGCGTATGAGATAACTGCTGAATGAAGTCTAGCAATATCTCCCATTAAATAGTAGAAACCATTTCCTGCAACCTTACCAGCAGCATCCATATCGATACCGTTGAATCTTTCCATGATATCTGTGTGATATGGAATCTCAAAATCAGGAACAACTGGCTCACCAAACTTCTCAATTTCAACGTTGCATGAATCATCTGGACCAATTGGAACTGAAGGATCGATGATGTTAGGAATCTTCATCATGATTTCCTCAACCTTATCAGCAAGCTCCTTCTCAACTGGCTCTAAATCCTTAATCTTCTGCTTAAGCTCAGCAACTTCTTTCTTAGCTGCCTCAGCTTCTTCCTTCTTTCCCTGACCCATAAGAGCACCAATCTGCTTTGAAGCCTTATTCATTTCAGCACGCATATCATCAGCTTCCTGCTGAGTAGCACGTCTCTTGTCGTCGAGCTCGATTACTTCGTCAACAAGACCTAACTTATGCTCCTGGAATTTCTTTTTAATGTTTTCTTTTACTGCGTCTGGGTTCTCACGTAAAAACTTAATGTCAATCATTTCTTATCTCCTAATCTTAGCTTAGTTCTTCTTTGCCAAATTAACTTTGAATATGTACCAAAGCTGTGTAGCAATAAAGATTGATGAATATGTACCTGCAATTACACCAGCAAGAAGTGGTAATGCGAACTCTCTGATAGATGAAACACCTAAGATGAGAAGCATAAGTACCATGATTGCTGTAGTAATTGATGTTGAAATACTACGTGACAATGTCTGAGCTAATGAACTGTTGCAAAGCTCAGCAAGGTTCTCAGCATTTTCTGTTCTGATTGCCTTGTGGTTTTCTCTGATACGGTCAAATACAACGATTGTATCGTTAACAGAGTAACCGATAACTGTAAGCATACAAGCAATAAATGCTGATCCAACAGAGATACGTGCAATTGCATAAAGAGCAAGAACAACGAGTACGTCGTGGATAAGAGCAATGATTGCAGATGATGCAAATCTGATGTCCTTAAATCTAAACCAAATGTATACAAGCATGCAAAGTACTGCAACTAATACGGCTATTAATGACTGGCTACGCATCTCTCCTGAGATTGTAGAACCAATACTCTGAGAAGTGATTGATTTCTCTTCTACTGCATACTTATTCTCAAACATTGTGTTAAGTGATGAACGCTCATCAAGTGTAAGTGTACGAGTCTTGAAGATTGCCTGGTTGCTTCCATCAACTGTTGTTGTCTGAATGCTTCCCTCTGAAAGGCCAAGAGTTGAAGCTATATCTGGTACAACTTTTGCATCCAAATCATCAAGTGAATATGTCTCGTTGAAATCAACTGTTGTTGAAGTACCACCTAAGAACTCAAGTGAATAGTTAAGTCCCTGGCCACTAGATACCTTGCGAACTCCCATTGTAACAAAGCCAGCCGCGATAATCACAACTGAAATTGTAATGAAGATAGCCTTCTTTGAAACAAAGTTGAACTTTGTAGGTTCCTTAGCCTTTCCATAAGCCTTAGGCGAACGAACGCCAAGTGCATAGAATGAATTGATAAGGATACGAGTAATAACAAGTGCTGTAAACATTGATAAAACAACACCGAGTGCAAGTGTGATTGCAAATCCCTTTACAGAACCAGAACCTAATACTCCAAGAACTGCTGCTGCAATAAGTGTTGTGATATTACCATCTAAAATAGCTGAAAGAGCTTTTGAGAAACCAGTCTCAATTGCTGAAATAACAGGACGTCCTGCTTTGATTTCCTCACGGATACGAGCGAAGCAGATAACATTAGCATCTACCGCCATACCGATTGAAAGAATCATACCTGCGATACCAGGAAGTGTAAGTGTAATGTCGAAGCCCTTGAGGATGCTGATTAACATCGCTGTATAAAGAGCAAGTGCAAGTGAAGCAACAACACCTGGAACTAAATACATACCCATCAGAAATAACATTACGAGTACAAGACCAACGCCTGCTGCGATAAGTGATGTACGAAGTGCATCAGAACCAAGCTGAGCACCAACCACCTGAGACTCTAATTCCTGAAGCTCTATATCAAGGCCACCGATTCGTATATACGAAGCAAGCTTCTGAGCTTCTTCATATGAATCCATTCCTTCGATTACGCAGCTACCATTTGTAATAGGCTCATTAACTCGTGGAACTGAAACGAACTTGCCGTCGTAGTAAATAGCAATTGTATCGCCTGTAAGTGCGGCTGCTGTTGTAGCTGTTGAGAATGCCTCTGCTCCATCATCATCAAATGTAAGCTGAACTACATACTCTGTAGCTTTTGTAGTCTGATTATCCTGTGTGCCTGCCTGTGCACTCTTTACATTAGTACCTGTAGCAATAACTGAGCCATTGTCGATAAGTGTCTGAATGTCGTAGTTAAGAGTACCATCGATGTTGCCCTCTGCATCAGTACCATTGATTGTGTAATTGGTATTACCCTCTAAATCATGCTGTGATATGAAGTAGAGTGTACCTGGTGTACCAAGCTCTTCCAAAAGAGCATTTGCATCTGAAACACCTGGAATTTCAACTGTGATACGCTTATCGCCTACACGATAAACATTAGCTTCTGTTGTTGAGCTTTCCTCACCCAAATCATTTTCAATACGCTGCTGGAGCTTTAGGATTGTATCTTCCATCTGCTCATCTGTTGGTGTATCTCCAACTGCCTCGTATGTGATGCTGACACCACCATCTAAGTCAAGACCTAGCTTAAGGCTGTCATCATTCTTTTTAATTGTGCCTGTTAGTACATTTGCTGAGTAGTAACCAAGTATTCCTAGAATCACTACAAACGCAATCAGCCAGGCAATCCCCTGTCCCTTTTTTAAACGTTTCATGTTTATTCTCCTTATTATTTAATTTGCTATAGCACTCTCATGTACTTTAAGAGCGATAGCGCATTCAATACGCTTCTTCTGCAACTCGCATCCAACATGATAGTTACCTAAGATGCTGCCTGTAAAATTGTAGGCATTAGCTGCACAACCACCACTGCAGTAGAATCTAGCGAAACAATTCTTACATTCTTCTTTTGCATAAACATTGCAGTGTTTGAACTCATTGACAACGTCCTTTTTCTTAACCCCAGACCAAACGTCGCCTAAGCAAAAATCTGTGTTTCCAACAAACTGATGGCATGGATATAATTCTCCAGTAGGAGTAACCGCCATATATTCAGTACCTGAACCACAGCCAGACAATCTCTTGTATACACAAGGACCACCTTCCAAATCAATCATGAAGTGGAAGAAATTGAAATCTTCATCTGTTCCCTGTCTACGCATCATTTCTGCTGCAAGATTATCATATTCTTCAAAGAGCTTTGGTAAATCTTCCTCTCGGATAGCATAATCATCTGTCTCCTGTGCAACAACAGGCTCAACTGATATCTGCTTAAAGCCCTCATTAGCTAAATGTAAAACATCCTTAGAGAAGTCTAAGTTGTTTCTTGTAAATGTACCTCTGATATAGTACTTATCCTGATTTCTTGAATCTGCAAGCTTTTTGAACTTTGGCATAACAATTTCATAGCTTGGTGCACCTTTTCTGAATGGGCGCATCATGTTATGAATCTCTGGACGACCATCGCAGCTTAATACTACATTGCCCATTTCTTTATTTGCAAATTCCTGTATCTCGTCGTTCAAAAGAACTCCGTTTGTAGTAAGTGTGAATCGGAAGTTTTTGTTGTGTTCCTTTTCAAGGGAACGACCGTAAGCAACCAAATCCTTTACCACCTGCCAGTTCATAAGTGGCTCGCCACCAAAGAAATCTACCTCGAGATTTCTTCTGCTTCCTGAGTTAGCTACAAGGAAATCAAGTGCTTGCTTACCAACTTCGTAGCTCATAAGCTCACGCTTACCTGTGTGATACTCACCTTCTTCTGCGAAGCAATATTTACATGCCAAATTACAATCGTGTGTTATATGTAAACAAAGAGCCTTTACCACTGTAGGGCGAGCTGTAAAATCAACTATATGTGGCTCGTAGTTATCTTCTGTAAATAATGAACCTTCTTCAATTAGCTTTTTGATTTCTAATCTGATTTCTTCGATTTCTTTTTCAGAAACCTCTGGATGTTTCTCCTTCATTGAGGCAACAGCTGCCTCTTCTCCCTGCTCCTGCCAGAAAGCAAGAAAATCGTATGTGATTTCATCCACTACATGGATTGCACCACTGTTTATATCTATGACAACATTGTAACCGTTGTTTTTAAACTGATGTATCAATTAAAAATAGTCCTTTCATAAACGCACAATAGACCGTTCCTCTTTTATTGAATAGAGAGGACCGGCCTGGTGGTTAAATATTAAATAAATGATGTAAAATTAGTTCTTGTGCTCACAACTCTGGTTTCCAACTGTGCAAGATGTCTTACAAGCTGACTGGCATGATGTCTGGCACTCACCACATCCGCCTTCTTTAACTGTGTTCTGTAATCTCTTTGTGTTAAGTGTCTTGATGTGTTCCATTTGTTTTCTCCTTTTATTATATTAAGTCCTAATGGCAACTTTACCATTTAGACCCAAAAAACTAGTGTAAATTATACTACAGCTACCAAAAAATATAAAGCTTTTTCCTATTCAGCATCTGAGTCTGTAAAATTAACTACTGCATTTTCTACACAGAAGTCTGTTGCCTTTTCAGTAAGATATGCCAGCTTAAAGTATCTTTCTCCGCCATATCCATCAACTGAAAATGCTGTATAGAATGAATCTAAATCTGAATATCCCATCTGTGTATAGATAGGAGTAATAAATTCATTATATCCGTCTTCATCAACTTCTAATCCCTCTGCCTTTGCAATGGCCTCAAGAATCATTTCTGTTTCTGTTGATTCCTTAACACTCTCTGTCAACTGTGAAACGATTTCATCGTAATCATATCCCATAGACTCAGCGTAGTCCTTCATTGTTGTACCATAAGACTGATACTGAAGATCCTGTGTGTATAAAATCAAATCAACACGAGCCTGAAGTAATTCTTCTGGGATTTCTGAAACTGTAGAATTGTTGATTATTGAATTAAGTACTGCAGTCTCTTTATCGTTAGCAAGGTTATCCTCAAGAGTCTTTGTGTACTGCTCCTTTAGATAAGCAAGGTATTCCTTTACTGTATCATAGCCAAAGTTTTCAGAAACGATTTCGTCTGTCAAATCAGACTTTGATGTAATGGCCTTTGCAATGTAGTTTACCTGGAATGTAAATGTAACTGTCTGGCCGGCTAAATCCTCGTTCTGATACTCCTCTGGGAATGTTACCTCGTAAGCCACTTCCTCGCCAACACTGTGGCCTACAAGACCAGCTGTAAATCCTTCAATATAGCCTGACATAGAACCAGCGCTACAATTGTTTGCAACATCTATCATTTGGTCCTCTGCAGAGCCTCCGTTAAAGGCCACACCATCCTGTGAACCTACGTAATCAACATTGACAATAGAATCCTCTTTGATTTCTGTCTGAGTGCTATCTTCTACAAATAATGCCTCACTATTGATTGTGCTTTGAACATATTCATCAAAGCCCTCATCAGTATATTCATAATTTCCATCAAGAGTTACTTCTATTCCTTTGTAATCTCCTAATGTTACGTAATCATCTACATTGTATTCAATCTCTGTTTGAGTTGTTGTTGCTTCCTTTTCAGATTTCTTCTTTTCATCTGAATCTTTATTATCTTTTCCACATGCTATAAGAGAGATAGCCATAGTGGCCATAAGTGTCATTGCTATTAATTTATTTTTCATGCCTTATCCTCCATGTCAAATCGAATCTCGGTCAAGTTTACCACACAAAGTAGTAGAAATCAAAAAATCCATGTGATAAACATTAACGTCTAACACATGGATTTTATATTACTTTAATTCTTTGGAAAAAGCACAACGTTCGTACATAACACTTAGATTATATATCTTTTTTGCCAGTTTGGAAGTATTTTCACCTTCCAACAATCTCCACTGCCAATTGCCACTCTTTGTTCCAGGCACATTTATGCGATTGTTCTTTCCAAGTCCCAAATAGTCTTGCATTTGAGCCACGAAAAGATCTGCAACAGAGCTCATTCCGCCTCTAATCATCCCCCAGTTGAATCTTTCAAACAATGAGATTCCCATGTATTTTTTAGCGTAATTGCTATCTTGCTTTTTAGCATCTTTGTACCATTCCATAATAGGTGCATTGTCATGAGTGCCCGTATAGCATACGCAATTTTTATCATAGGAATGAGGCTGGTAATTATTTGGTTCGCCTGAGTCAAAGGCAAATCCAAGTACCTTCATGCCAGGCCATTTACTATCTTTAAGAAGCTGCACAACGGTAGGCGATGGCTCCCCCAAATCTTCAGCAATAAACTGGGTATCAGAAAATTCTTTAGACAAAAGTCCTACCAAATCCATGCCTGGGCCTTTTTTCCACTTTCCATTCTTTGCAGTGTCATCTCCTGCTGGAACTGCCCAGTATTCATCAAAGCCTCTAAAATGATCTATTCTTAAAACATCATAAAGCTTTACTGCCCCTGCAATTCTTCGGATCCACCAATTGTAGTTATCTGCTTTCATAGCTTTCCAATTGTAGCATGGATTTCCCCAAAGCTGTCCATCTGCGCTGAAATAATCAGGCGGAACACCTGCAACCTCTACTGGATAGTTTTCTTCATCCAAGCTGAAAAACTCTGGCTCTGCCCATACATCACAGGAATCCAATGCCACATAAATCGGCAAATCACCTATGATTTCAACACCAATGCCATTTATATATTTTTTCAGTTTATCCCACTGTTTAAAGAACAGATATTGAATAAAGATAAAGAACTCAATATCATCCGAAAGCTCTTTTGTGTATCTTTCTACTGCAGATTTCTCATGCATTCTAATATCTTCTTCTGGCCACTCTTGCCAGCTGCGCTGGTCGAAATGCTTTTTAAGTGACATAAAGAGGGCATAATTTTCTACCCAGGGATTATCATTTTTAAAGCTATTCACCTCATCTATCATATCCTTGTAGCCACGCTCTTTGGCCTTGCGAAGAACTTTAAAGCGACTAATGTAAATCTGGCCATAATCAACATAGCGAGGATTTGTTCCCCAATTCTCCGCTTCTATCTCAGCTTTTGTCAAAAGTCCATCTTCCTTTAGCATATCAAGGTCAATGAAGTAAGGATTTCCTGCATTAGTTGAAAAGCTTTGATATGGGCTATCACCATAGCTCGTTGGCCCTAGTGGTAATACTTGCCAATATTTCTGTCCCGATTCCTTTAGGAAATCTGCAAATTCATATGCTGCCTTACCAAATGTTCCTATTCCATAAGGTGATGGTAATGATGATACAGGAAGTAAAATCCCACTGCTTCTTTTCATATGTTTTCTCCTATCCCTTTACTGCTCCTGCAATAACGCCCTTAATAATATATTTCTGTAGGCAAATGTACATTATTATAATTGGTAAAACTGTCATCATAATACATGCCATCATTGGTCCCATTTCAACATGTCCGTAGCTTCCTCTGAAGTACTGGATAAGAATTGGGACTGTCATATATTTCTTTCTGTCTAATACTAAGTATGGAAGTAAATAATCGTTCCATAGCCACATAGTTTCGAGAATTGCCACTGAAATAAGTGTTGGCTTAAGTATTGGTAGTACGATCTGGAAGAATGTCTGTATAGGATTACAGCCATCTATCATTGCTGCCTCTTCAATTTCCAGAGGAATAGACTTCATAAATCCTGTGAACATAAATACAGCCAAGCCTGCGCCAAATCCCAAGTAAATAATGCAGATATTAAATGGAGTATCTAAATCCATTCTGTCAGCTGTTGATGACAGTGTAAACATAAGCATCTGAAAAGGTACTACCATTGAAAATACAAATAAAGCATAACACACTTTTGGGAAAATTCCGCGAACACGTGTAATATACCAGGCACACATGGATGTACAAATCAGGATTAACACAACAGAAGAAAGTGTTATTACTAAACTGTAGCCAAATGCTGCTGCAAATCCCTTAGATGATAATGCATTAGTATAGTTTGCTAAGCCCACAAAGCTTTTTGCATCCGGAATCTGAAATACCGATGTTGTACTTATAAATGCTTCGCCCTTGAGGGAGTTGATTAAAATCATAAATACAGGATAAACCCAAACCACCGCAAGTACACAAAGTATGATAAAGACAATTATTCTTGCCACATTTTCTTTTGTTTTCATTATTGCTGTACCTCCTTTGATTTAGTAAATTTCAACTGAATCATGGAGATAATAATTACCATAATACAGAATATAACCGCTTTAGCCTGTCCATATCCTTTCCACTGAGGTCCTGAACGACTGTAGAAGGTATTATAAATATTAAGTGCTAACATTTCTGATGCATGAGCTGGCTCACCGCCTGTCAATGCAAGGTTCTGATCAAACAACTTAAATCCGTTTGTGATAGTTAGGAAACTACAGATTGTTATTGATGGCATAACATTTGGGATTTTAATCTTGAACAATATCTGTCCTGTTGTAGCGCCATCTATCTTAGCTGCCTCAATATAATCATCTGGAATAGACTGAAGACCAGCTATATATATAATCATCATGTAACCAATCTGCTGCCAGCACATAAGAATGGTCAAACCTATAAAACCATAGGTTGGATTAAGTGCTAGTAGCGGTTTTTCTAATGATGCCAATACGCAATTTAATAAGATTTGCCAAATATATCCCAAAACAATACCACCTACAAGGTTTGGCATAAAGAATACTGTTCTGAAGATATTTGAGCCCTTAATTTTATTTGTAAGAGCTAACGCTATCGTAAATGCGATAACATTTATAAGCACTGTTGAAACCACAGTGAAAAGCGCTGTGAACCAGAAAGAATGCCAAAATTCGCCATCTCCTAGCGCATACGCATAATTATCAATTCCATTAAATGTTGCTTTTTTAATTGTTGTAAATCTACAAAATGATAAATAAAGCCCCTGAACAAATGGATATATAAATCCAACACAGAATGCTGCAAGAGTAGGCAGCACAAATACAGGCCAATACTTTCTAATTGCTTTTTCCATAATGTCCCTTTCAAAATTCAAGGAGGGCTTTATTTGCCCTCCTTATTTAGAAGAATAAAAAAGAAGAAAAACTATTATCACTAATGTGCTGCTGCATATTCTGATGACCAACCATCAACAAATGCTTTCACAACATCATCCCATGATCCTGTGCCTGCAGCGTATGATGTAAGTGCTGAGCCAACACCATTTTTCCATTCCTCTGAAGGCATTGTTGTAAAGTTCCAAGAAACTGGTACCTTACCAGCATCTGTATATGCTTTGTCATTAAGAACAAATAAATTTGTTGTTTCAGCTGCATTCTTAAATGGGATAACACCAATCTGATCTGAAAGCATTGCTGTTCCTTCATCAGATGTTACCATCCATGTTAAGAAGTCGATTGTAGCTTGAATATCTTCCTCTGAAGCATCAGAGTTTACACACCAGTAATTCTCTGTACCTGTGCAAAGTCCCTGCTTAGCCTCATCGCCTGCGCCAATGTAAATTGGAATCATTGCAAGCTGATCATCTGTCATGCCCTTCTCTGTCAATGGCTTATATTCCCACGAACCATTCTGGAAGAACACAGCCTGACCATTTGCAAATTCATTCTCAGCATCGTCACCTGTCTTACCAGCTAAATCCCCTGGTGCACATGTTGCATTGTTGATGTATAAATCCCAAATTGCCTTGTAGTTATCTAAGTACTTTCCTTCAATTGCATCTGTTGAGTTGATGCCTTTGTCCTGATACTCAAAATAGATTGGAAGGTTTGCAAGGTGTGTCTTAAATCTCCAGTCAGATGAACCGTCCATTCCTGCTGATGTAAATGCTGAAAATCCAAGTTCATCAGAACGTGCTGTAATATCCTCAGCAACCTTCTTTAAATCATCAAAACTTGCAATATCATCTAAAGTGTAACCGGCTTTTTCTAATAACTCAGTGTTTACGATAAGTCCATAAGATTCGATTACATAGCCAATTCCTGCAACTGCATCCCCGTCATACAATGCATATGAATCGCTTGTAAGTTCATTATAAAGAGATGAATCTTTCAAGTCGTAACAATAGTCTTTCCAGTTTTCAAGACCTACAGGTCCATTTACCTGGAATAATGTAGGAGCTTCATCCTTAATAATCTCAGAGGATAATGTCTCTTCGTATGTACCGGACGCCGCTGTAATTACTGTAACTGGTACACCTGTCTCCTCTGTGTACTTAGCAGCTATCTCCTGCCAAGCCTCATCAGCCTCTGGTTTAAAATTGAGATAATAAACCTGGCCTCCCTCATTTGCGTCCCCAGAATTTGACGAACCACATGCTGCAAATGCAGCTGTCGACATTAAAGCTATTAACCCCAATGCCAATACTCTCTTCATCTTCATTTCTTACACTCTCCTTTGTGCATAACATTATATTTGCTTCAACACAAGGATTCTTACATCCTTATGTAAAAACCAGGTAATTATTTAAGTGTCTCCCCTTTTCTAAGACTAGTCTTTAGAATGATATGTTTATTTGTCTTATTCTCTTGAATAATATCTATCAAAAGCTTTCCAGCTTCTTTTCCTATTTTTTCCATTGGCTGGCACAATGTAGAAAGCTCCGGATTCATATACTCTGATGCTTCGATTCCATCAATAGCGATAACTGCCATATCATCAGGAACCTTTTTATTAGCCTCCTTCAGCGCCTTCATTGCTCCCATAGCCATGTTGTCGGATATTGCAAACAGGGCTGTGCACTCATGCTCCTTCTTCAGCCATTTCTTCATTTCCTGATACGCATTTGCGATATTATAGCTATTAACTTCGATGATCAAATCCTCATCTACCTCTAAGCCAAAATCCTTAAGAGCCCTTTCATAACCAGAAAATCTCAGCTGACTGATAGAGCCATCGTCTATTGTAGACAACAAAACTGCTATCTTTCTGTGTCCCAACTTAAACAGTTTTTCCACAGCCTCATAAGCCGTCTGTTTATCATCTATACAAACACTTGAATAATCTTTATCATCAAGGTTTCCATATTCATTACTAAATGTGCAGCAAACATAAGGCACATTGATATTTTTCATCTGTTCTTTTGTGTAATCTAACTTACCACCAAGGAAGACGAGGCCTAGCAGACGCTTATCACGCTCCATTCTGGCAGCCGTCATTATTTCATCATCACCTGCTCCAATCTGCTGAAGCACCATTGTATATCCTGCATCTTCAATACATCTACCAATGGCAGTGATAATATCTGTATAGAATGGATTGGACATACCTCTCACAACCACTCCAATATTATCTGTTGATGTCTTTCCTAATTCTCTTGCATTTGTGTTTGGAATGTAATTATATTCCGCCACAACCTGCATTACCTTTTCTTTTGCTGTTTCACTTACATCCGGGTGATCATTTAATACTCTAGAAACTGTACTAACGCTCACCCCTGCAAGACGAGCTATATCTTTTATTGTCATAATATCCCCTTTTTGGAACCGTTACTGGGAACGTTTCCAGTAACTAAGTAGAATCATAGCTTATCCCCCCCATTTTCGTC
The DNA here is from genome assembly GCF_000621865.1 of Pseudobutyrivibrio sp. MD2005. Classification (GTDB taxonomy): domain Bacteria; phylum Bacillota; class Clostridia; order Lachnospirales; family Lachnospiraceae; genus Pseudobutyrivibrio. The sequence goes on along the minus strand of NZ_JHXE01000009.1, from coordinate 144,703 downwards.
AACATCCCTTCCCCCTTTTCTCTTTTTGCCACAAAATTTTCACAAAAATTTCGTGCATATTTTCTTTGGTCACTCACAGTCCCCCGAAAGGGAACCCTACTAGGAACCACTATTATTTATTTGATTTGTGAGACAGTGTCTCACAAATTTGAAATTCCACCTGAAATCTTGATAAGCAGACTTTCTTTTTCACATATAAGGGAAATTATACAAATAGAAGATTCTTTTGAAAGATTCTTTTATGAATTAGAATGCATAAAGGGAACATGGACTGTTAGAGAATTGCGAAGGCAGATACCTACTAACCTGTATGTTAGAGCTGGTATAAGTAAGAAGCCAGAGTTACTCCTCGAAAAACTTGCAGAAAATGATATTGAAACAGCCTTATCAATAAAAGATCCATTTACATTTGAATTTATCTTCTGATACCATTTTCATCAAAGGTTTTCTTAAGAGCTCTTTCCACAAACACAATTGAACCCAATATAGCCACAAACTGTATTCCTTCAACAATAAGTGTCATATATCCAATTGCATTTTCACTCGAATGTGAAAAAGGTATCTGAATAATAATTGTCGGAATTAATAACAGCAATCCGAGTTTAAGCCACAACTTACCGCAATAATCATGTGCAAACTTCCATGTATCCATATTTTTTCTGGACATAGTTGTTCTGTATCCAATAATTCCATTAATCTCTTTGGGCGGATATTTGGACATAAAGAATCCACATATCAACATGACAATCGGAATTAATAAGTTACAGATAAACATCATAATATAAAACCACATATTTATTCTCCTTTGCCCCCAAAAGCCCGATTTGTTAATTTAACTGTCTTCAATTATACAGAACCCTCTTCCATCAATGAACACACAATTCAAAAATTGGTAACAAAAAAAATTTCACAGGCTGTACTTGCTGAATAAATAGGTATAACCATCTATAATTATTGCTCTTAGTTATACCTTTTTAGATTCAATATAATGTTCCATAGCTCACTAAATGGTATAACTTTCCATAATATCACTCGCTAGTTATACCTTTTTGACTTCAATATAGTGTCTCATTGCCCACAAAAAGGTATAACCCGCCATAAATTCCCACTCTGGTTATACCTTTTTGACTTCATATTAATCCCTCATAAATTATAAAAGGTATAACCACCTCCCATATCAGCCCAAGATTATACCTTCACAGAAAAAAGCATTCTTTAGCTATAAGGATGTCCTTAGTCTATGATGACTGCGAATGGTAACAAATTATCCCACGATATTTCACATAATTTTAATGCTTTGGGTATATATTAAGGTTTGTACCGTTTTTTACTCGAAAGGAGCAATGAACATGAAAAAGTTAACTAAGAGAATATTTAGCATTGTCTTCGCATTGATTATAATTGCGACGGCTAGTGCAACGTCATCCTCAGTTGCAGAAGCAAAGTCTTCTACATCTGTGACAATTGGTAGTGTAGTTATACAGGGGTCAGATGTAATTGTTACAGCTAGTGGTTCTGCTGCATCAGAGGATGGGCAGTATCATCTAATAGCGTCAGATGCAAATCAAACAGCTCCAAGCGGAGTGGATGTAGCTCAGGCTGCAGGCACTGCTACATTTTCAGTTCCTCTTGCTAAGGGCACTGCTAATTCAATGCTTTTCAAAAAATTTACTGTATGTGTTATAAGTGGTGGAGCTTTAACTCCTGTTTCTAATTCTATGTACATTACAAATCCAGAAGGTTGTGCATCTGCTGCACCAGCTCGTATGGATTTTGGTAAGAAGGGAATTCTTCCTGCACTTGAGAAGAATATTGCAGACTTAAATCAGCCTGCAGATTTAGGTGTAAAACAGGTTAATCTTAACATTCCTTTATCTGTAATAAGCAATCCTGGCAAGCTTGCAGGATACGATTATTCTGTAAGAAAATACAATTCAATGGGTATGCAAGTAAACGTTATCGTACTTGCAGATGTTAATTCTGGCGGATATATCAATCCTTATGCCGCTGACGGCCTGGGTGCGCATAATTATTATGGATTAAATGCCCACACAACTGAAGGTGTAAACGCTCTTGCTGAAGCTGCTTCATTCCTTGGCAGACACTATGCTGGTGGAGCAAATGGACAGGTTGATAACTTTATCATCGGTAATGAAGTTAATGCATGGTGGCTTTGGAACTATATGAATTGTGGTTCTAATGATGTATTCATGAATGAATACGCTAACGCTTTTAGAATCATGTACAACGGAATTAAATCAGAAAATGCAACTGCTAATGTGTACTGCTGTATTGATCATCAGTGGGCACGTGCTGAAGCATCATACTATATCTCAGGAAAAGAATTTGTAACTAAGTTTAACAACATTATGAAAAGTCAGGGTAATGTAGACTGGAGACTTGCTGTGCATCCTTACAATGCACCTTTGTATGCTCCAAATGCATGGGCTACAGGTGGTGGCGTATCACACAATCAGAGTTCAGCTTATGTTACTATGGCAAACATTGACGTGCTGACAGACTTTATGTGTTCAGCAGATATGCTTTCACCAACTGGTGCTGTACGAACAGTTAAGTGTTCAGAAGTTGGCTACACAAGTGCAAACGGAGAAAACCTCCAAGCTGCATCTTTAGTATACGCATACCTCGTGGCTGAAAATAATCGTTACATCGATGGCCTTGTTATTTCTCGTGAGATGGATCACGTCGGAGACATTGCTCAAGGCATGGTTTCTGGCCTTTGCAACACTGATGCCTCTCACAAAATGGGCTACGACTTCTACAAAAATGCCGCAGACCCAGGCTACATTGCGCAGGCTAGCGCAGCTGCAGGCGTAGACTTACAGTCACTTATTACACCTCGCTAATTTCCACATAAAATATGCCCCTAGGAAATTTCCTAGGGGCAATTTATTTATTGTTTAGTTTTCAGCGTCAGTTGTTGTAACTGCTACATCTGCGCCTGTGATATTAACATTCTTGTTAACCTTAGCGTCGTATGTATTAGCCTTCATGATTTCAGCAAGGTCAACACCTGTTGCTTCGCTCATTGTGTCAAAAACCTGCTTAAGTACTACTGGCATGTTGCCAGAGATTTTAGCTGCTCCGCCTTCGCCAGAGTCACCTGTCTCGTAGATGTTAATCTTGTCGATGGCTGCAAGTGGCTTAGCAATTTCAGCTGCGATTTCAGGCATTACCTTAATCATCATTTCTGCCATAGCAGCGCCGTTGTACTTACGGTAAGCTTCGGCTTTCTTTTCCATTGCCTCAGCTTCAGCAAGACCCTTTGCCTTGATTGCCTCGGCCTCAGCCTTACCTCTTGCTGCGATACCAGCTGCCTCTGCATCATACTTAGCCTTGATACCAGCTGCTTCCTGCTCTGCTGCATACTTCTGAGCCTCAGCCTGAGCCTTTCTAGCATCAGCCTCACGCTCCTGCTCGTACTTAGCAGCCTCAGCCTTCTTCTGTCTCTGAATGAGTTCTGCCTCAGCCTTCTTTTCAGCCTGATATTTTTCAGCATCTGCCTGCTTCTCAATCTGAGCTGCAAGTTCCTGCTGCTTAACAACTACTTCCTTCTGCTTCAGTTCTGCCTCACGCTCTGCCTTAGCGATCTGCGCATTTACAGTAGCAGCCTCGATTGTCTTCTGCTGTTCCTGCTGCTGGATTGAATAGGCTGCATCGGCAACAGCGTTTGCTGTATCAGCCTGCTGCTTTAACTCTGCCTGCTTGATAGCAAGTGCATTGTTCTTTTCAGCGATTTCTGTCTGTGCTGTAACTCTTGCATCATTTGCAGCCTTATCAGCTTCTGCCTGGGCAATAGCTACGTCTCTATCAGCCTGAGCCTTTGCAATAGCTGCATCCTTTTTAATCTTAGCAGTGTTATCCATACCAAGATCATTGATAAGTCCATTCTCATCAGTTACATTCTGAATATTGCAAGAAAGAATCTCGATACCGAGCTTGCTCATATCGCGAGAAGCCTTTTCCATAACCTGATCAGAGAAGCTATCTCTATCAGTGTTAATCACCTTAAGAGAAAGAGTACCGATAATTTCACGCATGTTACCCTGTAAAGAATCCTGCAAATCCTGTGTAATCTGCTCTGGATTCTTGTTAAGGAAGTTCTTTGCTGCAAGCTGGATAGCTGCTGGGTCAGTACCGATTCTAACCTTTGCAACAGCATCTACATTTACGTTGATGAAATCATTTGTAGGAACTGACTGCTCTGTCTTGATATCTACAGTCATCTGTCCTAAATACAACTTATCAACACGCTCAAAGAACGGAATCTTAACACCAGCTCTACCAACTAAAATACGTGGGTTCTTTCTAAGACCTGAAATGATATATGCTCTATCAGGTGGTGCCTTCACATAACCTGCAATAATTATCATAATTACTACAAGAATGAGGGCAATAATAGGAATTAATGAAGTCATAAAATTTCCTCCCTTTATAAAAAAAATAACATAACTATTCTCCGCATTCTGCAATGCTTTGAACAGTTATGTTATACCACACAATAAGTAGTATGTAAATACTTTATCGCACATTTATGATTACCACTCATGGTTATTTCTTGTCCCGTCCACGCCCATGCTACAGCCCACTCTGCACACACGCGCATTGCAAGAATATTGTGTTTTTCTAATGGGCCATTTATGCATTTTTATTTACATGTGTCTTTTGCAGGCCTGTACAATTTTGAAAAAAGTTTTTTGTGGCGGACACACAGCATATTATAATTTGTACTTCTTAGACTGAAGGGGACTTGGTTGATTTTGGAGCGCGCTTAGTAACATAAAAGCAGGTTTTGCAATATATAGGTATGCGCTGCCATGGACGGCAGCGCAAGTGGTCACTTAAAACACGATGTTGAATGTGCCACGGTACCTAGATATGCAAAACCTGCTTTGTCATGTTACTTAGCAAGCGTAATATGAAACCAAGTCCCCTCAGCCTGAGAAGTACATAAAAACTTCAGTGTCCGCCACATAAAAAACATTTTTCAAAATGGTTCATTCCGCAACAAGACACATGTGCAATGCATAAATTTGGCCCATAAGAAAAACTAACAATATTCGCAAAATCACGCGTGTATGCAGAGTGGGCTGCAGTATGGGCGTGGACGGGACTACTATCCAACTCTTGTGAGTGGTAATCATATAGAACCCTACATCTGCAAATATTCCAAGCCTTTTTTTACCTCGTCAGGTACGGTGCCATCATTCTTTTCGACTCTGTCGATCATTGTCTTTAAGTGGCTGTAGGCCTGACTGCATTTGATTTCGTGACGGGAAATCATCTGCTCGTACATTGGGTGGTTGGATACCTTTGAACGGTAGGCCTTTGCAAAGGTGCAATGCTTGTTGAGGATGTTTCGCTCTGGCTTGTTGAGACGAATACTTCCCTGAGCCTCAAAATTGATCCAGATCGTGTACTGCTTTGTAAATGCCTCACGCATGTTGTTGCGGGATGATTTAAGCAGAGCCTTAACCTTTTCTTTGTTGTCTGCAGAAAGCTCTTTGTTCTTCCTGTAGAAAGTGAAATAGTCGTAGAAATCAGATGTGAGGCAATCGCTGCCGATATCATTCCATCTAGAGCCCTGTTCTTTTCTGCAGATTTCCCAGCGGAAAGCGCCGCAGCAGTATATCATCATCTTGTCTAAGTCATCAAATGTAAACATTGGGAATACGAATCTACCTGGTGAATCCACTTTGATTCCACCACATTCCTGCCACATCATGGCACGCATGCCACAGTTAGGCAGAAGGATGATATCAGGCTGAACACGTTTGAGATATGGCTCGCTTTTTACGTTTGCATCCATATCTGTGAAAAAGCCTTCACGTAGGAAAATTTGATAATCTACTGTCTCGATTTTATCCATGGCTTCGGTGAGCTTTGACTCTGTAAGAAGCATTCGCATTACATCCATGCCGAAGTCTTCTTTCGTAAGGACCGGACAGAATGATGTCATCTTGCCTGATGTGGTTCTGTTGGCTGAAATAAAGAAATTGTTTATCTCAAACTTAACCTTCTGCTCCTGGTCACTCATCCATTTTGGCATATCAGCTTCGGAGATGTTGCCTGCTTTTCGTTCCTCCAGGACGTAGCCTCTGTAGTCAAGATCAAGCTCATTTCTGCTTGGCTCTCGCTCCCCTGAGTAAACAGCCTTTAACCATTTATAGATTGTAAATAAATGCTCACTCTCGCATAGATTACTAAGACGCTCAGCTAAATCAGCAAGCTCGTTAGTTAAATCGTCGCCCATGGCATCATAATCAATGTAGCCAAAGTTCAAGAACATGAGAAGGATTGTATCTAACTCTCCTCCATAGTTTTCCAGCTCGATAGCTCTGAAGAAAGCCTTCTGATAAATGTCGTAGAATAAATCCACAGCCTTTTTGCGGACGCGACGCTCATTGTCATCCTTGCCTTCTCTGTCGCTTAGAGCAAGGTATTCCTGAAGCTGCTCTTTGTATTCTTTGGTCTTAGTTTCATCAATCTCTGCAAATTCGCAAATGTGCTCAAATGACTGATTGAATTCTGCCTGCTTTTGCATCTTTGCCTCGTCAAAGGCCGCAGCTGTTGCCACGAAATCGTGGCTATCGTATTCTGCCCATCTCTTCTTGAGAAGCTTTTTATTGCATATGCCAGAAGTAGATAAATACTTATAAAGCATCTTCATGAGCTTAATGATATCGTCCTGGGATGCATTTCGCTCAGCAGCATATATTCTAAGTTTAAAGATAAGCTCAAACATATCATTCTTATCTTCATCAAGTAATGTTGGGGAAAATTCATCCAGATAAATGCCCATAATTTCGGAACATTCTATGGCTCTTGCCATATAGCCACAGCTGATACCGATTACACCGCTTACGATTTCGGTGCGGGTTCCATATATGCCCTCGATTTCTCTGTTGGGAATAGAATTGAGATTATCAATATAATCGTGCTCCCATTTAAGGATTTCTCCCTTTAATTCAAGTGGTTCCATCTCTTCTAGCAAAGGAAGCTCCTCAGGAGTCATTCCCACAGCACGACATTGTTTGCGGTACTCAGAATTTATACCGCGGCAGAAATTATAGAAGTCATCAAGCTTCTTTTTTAAGTCATCGTATATTTTAAAAACATCTCTACACTGTCTAAAGGCACCTTTGGCAAAGCCAAAAATATAAACAGGCTGCTCCTCAAAAATGCCTTCAAAATCAGCCATAGATTTGTATGAGCATTTTATAACCGTTGCTTCCTCCACAACGGTATAATCTGCTTCATAGTGGTGATTCAGTGCATCAGAAAGACCAACAACAGTTCCAGGGCCAAGGCTAAGCTTGTACCCTTTCCATTGTTGCTCAATGGTGCCCTTGATAACAACATACATGCTATCAACTGGATCACCTTCGTTTATTAACTTCTTACCAACTTCTATTGTAATTGGTTCCAAGTCATTCTCCTTTACTTTGTACCGAAGATTCTGTCTCCTGCGTCACCTAAACCTGGGCAAATATATGCATCCTGGTTTAACTCACGATCGATGTGTCCAATGTAAATCTGAACGTCTGGATGTGCCTCATGAAGAGCTCTAACGCCCTCTGGGGCAGCGATAATAGCCATGAACTTAATGCGCTTTCCACCATGCTGCTTGATAAGTGTGATTGCATCGATTGCTGAACCACCAGTTGCAAGCATAGGATCTGTAACTACGATAAGACGCTCCTCGATTGGGCTAGGAAGCTTGCAATAATATTCATGAGGAATATGAGTTTCTTCATCTCTATACATTCCAATATGACCGATTTTTGCTGTAGGAACAAGTCTCTGTACACCATTGACCATACCAAGACCTGCTCTAAGAATAGGAACGATTGCCATCTTTCTACCAGCAATAACAGGTGCCATACATTTCTCAATTGGAGTTTCACACTCAATATCAACTGTCTGTAAATCGTTGAGAGCCTCGAAAGCCTCGAGCATAGCGATTTCCTCTACAAGAGATCTAAACTCTGCTGTACCTGTGTTCTTATCTCTTAACATTGTGATTTTGTGCTGAAGTAGAGGATGTGTTAACTCTACTACATTATCTAACTTTTCCATTAGATTTCCTCCTATTTGTATAACTTAATATTAATTAGAGCCAGATACTTTGTCTGCTGCTTTAAATTTCTCACTAGCTGGAACAATTGTATCCATTGAACCATATTCGTAATCTCTTCCAGGGATAATTGCATTAAGCATAATTCCTGCAATTGCTGCAATCGCAAGGCTTGTTAAGGTGATATCTGTACCTAAAACTGTAAATGTAATACCGTCTGCAAAACCAAGTCCACATACAAGAATTACAGCTGCGATAATAAGATTTCGTGACTTTGTAAAATCAACCTGATTCTCAACCACATTTCTTATTCCTATTGCACTTATCATACCATAAAGCATGAAGCTAATTCCACCCACGATTGCACTTGGCATTGTGCCAATTATCTCTGCCATCTTTGGAATAAATGAAAGAACTAAAGCATAGCAAGCTGCTACTCTAATAACCTTTGGATCATGAACCTTTGACAATTCCAATACACCAGTGTTTTCACCGTATGTAGTGTTTGCAGGTCCGCCGAAGCATGCTGAAAGAGATGTTGCCAAACCGTCACCAATAAGTGTGCGGTGAAGTCCTGGATTAACTACGAAATCCTCGCCAACAGTGGCTGATATAGCAGACATATCTCCAATATGCTCCATCATTGTTGCAATGGCGATAGGTGCCATTACTAAGATTGCTGATAAATCAAATTTGCATACGAAGAAATCAGGTAAGCCAATAAACGCTGCCTTATTTACAGATGCAAAGTTAAGAATTGCTGAACCATCTGCATTTGTGATGCCAAGCTTTGTAAAGGCAATGGCACATGCATATGAAATTACAACGCCCATAAGAATTGGGATAATTTTAAAGATTCCTTTGCCCCAGATATTGAAGATAACAACAACTGAAAGAGCAATAAGTGCAAGTGGCCAGTTCTGCGAAGCATTAGATATTGCTGATGGCGCAAGTGAAAGGCCGATGCAAATAATAATAGGACCTGTTACAACAGGAGGTAAAAACTTCATTACCTTTTTGATTCCTACCATACGAATAACAAGTGCGAGTACTAAATAAAGCAATCCAGCAACAACGATACCACCGCATGCATAAGGAAGCTTTTCGCCCATTGTCATGTTTTTAAAAATACCAGTATTAAGATTAGCTATTGTGTGAAATCCGCCGAGAAAAGCAAATGATGAACCAAGAAAAGCGGGAACTTTGAACTTAGAACAAAGATGGAAAAATAAGGTACCAATACCTGCGAAAAATAAAGTGACCTGAATGGAAAGACCTTCGCCTTCAAAATAACTGTTTACTAAAATGGGAACTAAAATAGTCGCCCCAAACATAGCAAATAGATGTTGAAGCCCTAAAACCATCATTTTCGGTGTGCCTAACGCCGAGGCATCTTTAATCGGTGCTTGTGAATTCATACATATCCTCCTTAAATTTACTCAAACTTTCAGCATTCTATCACAAATTAATTGCTTCGTCTATAGCTTATCTTAAGAAAAAATAAGCTATAGCACTAAGAGCAATAATATGTGCCGGGTAAAATAAGTAAAATACAGTTCTTAAAGCCTTATTATCAAAGCCTCGACGGCCCTGATAGAAAAACATAGGGATGAGGATAACCGCTGCCCATATCTCTATTTTTCCATCCATCAATGTAAGAATCAATATTCCAATTGCCATGGAGAACAATCTTTTAAATCTATCTGTTCCATACAGATAATACATTGAGCTAATACAACACACACCTGCTTCGCCATAATCTAAACGAGTGAAATGAGCTATTCCCATTGCTGCAAATAATATCACAGCCCTCATTGCGTAAATCAGATTAATATTAAGTGGTTGCTTATCAATATATGAAAACATATACAGCATAATAAGCCCCAGAAATAATTCCCAAAGAACATCATTATGATTCCAGTAGAACAAACTGTCAAAAAACAGGTAATCAAATGGAACTTCAGAAATAATGGCAACTATCAACAGGCGAATGGCATAGTTTCTAACATTTTTTGTATGTAAAAAGCCTTCTACTAAAAGGAAACAGAAAATGGGAAATGCAGCCCTTCCTATCCTCCTTAATATTATATCAAGCTGATACATTTGATAATACAGCTCGTAATCGGCTGTCTCCAAATTCATCTTTAACCAAATCTCTACCAGGCCTGCGCCGATATGATCAATCAGCATAGTCACCATGGCAATTAGCTTCAGCCCTGTACCAGTTATGTCAAAACTAGCTTTCATTAAAAAATCTCCTTAGATATATCTAAGGAGATTATACTACACATAAAACTATTATAGTGGATTCTTTGCATTTTTCTTAATAAAGAGCAATGTACCTATCATAAGAACAATACCAATCAAAAGACATACTGCCCAGTTTCTGATAAATCCAGAAATAATGTATGACACAAGAGAAACACCTGCAACTGTAAATGCATAAGGAAGCTGTGTACTTACGTGATTGATATGCTTACAATCTGCTCCAGCTGAAGCCATGATTGTGGTATCGGAAATAGGTGAACAATGGTCACCACAAACTGCACCAGCCATACATGCTGAGATAGCAATAATCATTAATTCATTATTTACGTCTCCACCAAATACGTTAACAACGATTGGAATAAGAATACCGAATGTTCCCCATGATGTACCTGTAGCAAATGCAAGGAAGATACCAACAAGGAATACAAGGGCTGGAAGTAAGCTCATTAATGCTCTGTTATCTGCAATATTTGCAACGATTCCAGCAACAAATTGATCTGCTTCAAGCGAATCTGTCATAGACTTTAATGTCCATGCAAATGTCAAAACTAAAATAGCAGGTACCATACTCTTAAAGCCTTCAGGGATGGCATTCATACATTCATTAAAGCCTAATACTTTAGTTGCTAAATAAAAGATAATTGTAATAATAAGAGCAACTACAGAACCATAAACCAAACCAACAGATGCATCTGAATTTGAGAATGCATCGATGAAATTTGCTCCCTCGAAGAAGCCGCCTGTGTAAATCATTCCAATGATACAGCAGATGATTAATGCTGCTATAGGAAGAACAAGGTGTATTACCTTTCCTCGCTCTGAAACAGGAGGATGAGGCTGATCCTCAGCACCTGTCAAGCTGGCAGCATCCTTTTTCTTACGTTCCTTGAGCTTTGCTTTGTGGTTGAGCTCTGCAAGATTCATTGAGCCATAGTCAAAGTTCAAATATGTAATAGTAAACATCATTACAAGTGTAAGCAATGCGTAGAAATTATAAGGAATTGCTCTGATAAAAAGCGATAAACCATTTGTTCCATCTACGAAACCTGTAACTGCTGCTGCCCATGATGAAATAGGAGCAATGATACATACTGGAGCTGCTGTAGCATCAATGAGATATGCAAGCTTCTCACGAGAAATACCATGCTTATCTGTAACTGGTCTCATTACAGAACCAACTGTTAAACAGTTGAAATAATCATCGATGAAAATAAGCATTCCTAAAACGATAGTAGCAATCTGAGCGCCTACTTTTGTCTTAACATGAGTGACAGCCCACTTACCAAATGCGGCTGAACCACCTGCTCTGTTCATAAGCATTACCATGCTTCCTAAGACTACCAGGAATACTAAAATACCTACGTTCCAACTATCTGATAGCTGGCCAATCATGCCATCAACAAAGATGTGCTGCATGGCAACAGTGATATTAAAATGAGCATATAGCAAACCACCTGCTAAAATACCGATAAATAATGATGAATAAACCTCTTTTGTAATAAGTGCTAAGACAATGGCCACTAGAGGTGGTAGCAGCGACCATGCTGTATTAGTAAATTCCATATTCCTTCATGTTCTCCTTTAAAATATTAGCATTTGCATCTTCCATTTCTGTAAGCGGCTTTCTAAGAGGACCTGCCTCAAATCCCATAAGGTTTAACGCCTTCTTAACAGGGATTGGATTTACCTCTGAGAAAAGACTATCGATTAATGGTAATGCTTCAATCTGCATCTTGGCAGCCTTCTTATAATCTCCATCGAGACATGCCTGACATAAATCATGTGTCTGCTGTGGTGCAACATTTGATAGTACGGAAATAACGCCTAAGCCACCAAGTGACATGATTGGAACAATCTGATCATCATTTCCTGAATAGATATCAATGCAGCCATTCGCAAGCTGTGCCAACTTAGCAATCTGGCTAATGTTACCTGAAGCTTCCTTTATTGCAACGATATTCTTAACCTCAGTTGCAAGCTTTACTGCTGTCTCTGGAAGAATGTTGCAGCCTGTACGGCTTGGTACATTGTAAAGAATACAAGGAAGATTAATTGCATCTGCAGTATCCTTAAAATGTACATATAATCCTTTTTGAGTAGCCTTGTTGTAGTAAGGAGTAACAAGAAGTACTGCATCAGCCCCAGCCTTCTCAGCCTCCTGTGATAGATAGATTGCAGTCTCGGTACTGTTTGAACCTGTACCAGCAATGACTGGAACTCTTTTGTTGACTGTGTCTACACAGTGCTTAATAACATCAATGTGTTCCTCATGAGAAAGTGTTGATGCTTCTCCAGTTGTACCACAAATTACAATTGCATCTGTGTTGTTCTTAATCTGAAACTCAATCAAATTATCTAACTTTTCATAATTAACAGAGCCATCACTATTCATAGGAGTAACGATTGCTACTGCTGCGCCTGTAAAAATACTCATTTCAAATCCTCCTCTATATACTAAAAAAAGCTACTCATGCAAATGAGCAGCCTAGTCTAATCAAACACCATGATAGCTCCCCATCTACACTGTTGTGTCAGATGACAGTCATACGAATATTCTTCGTATGCCCAGGACAAGCAATTTCAGGTAATGCTCTCCTTCGGCGAAATCCCCTTTCATCTCATATCTACTGGGCCTGTCCCATCAACAAGATTACTGTTGTTTCTCGCAACCTCTATCTTTTATTAAGTTGCGTTTATATTACAACTTCGATTTCGCCATGTCAACATAAATTTGATAACATGTTTAGCCTTATGGTAAAATTAAGTAAATTTATGGGAGGAACAAAAATGAAATCTATACTAAAAAAATGCATAAGCATTCTCACATGCATGGCTTGTGCACTCTTACTATTTTCTAGTAACACCATCTATTCAGAAGCTAAAACTTCAAAAGCAAAAAACATCGTTGTTGTCCTTGATCCTGGTCACGACAACACTCATCTGGGATGTCACTACGAAGGCTTTGAAGAAGGTCTTGCTAATCTTTACATCGCTTACTACTGCAAGCAGGAGTTAGAAAAATACAACGGCGTAACAGTTTACATGACTCGCTACGGTTTCGATTGCCCTTATGGTGCAAATCCTGACTCTAAAGCATCTTGCCTTACATCTCGTGTAAATTATGCAAAATCCGTAAATGCAGATGTGCTTGTCAGCCTTCACAACGACTACGATCCAGATTTGGATGCATCTCAGAATGGCTCAAAGGTAATCGTTCCAAATGCTAACTACAAGCCAGCAATCGCTGCTAAGGGTACAGCTCTTGGACAGTCTATTTTAGGTCAGCTTACAACAACAGGTTTAACAGTAAACAACTGGAAATATTGCCCAAATGGTACAGGTATCGTTACTCGCGATTCTGAGTCTGCCACATATCCAGATGGAAGTGCAAAGGATTACTACGCACTTATTAATCAGGCTAAAACAGCAGGATTCACAGCAGTCATTGTTGAGCACGCATTCTGTACAAATACATCTGACAGAGTTAATCACCTAAGCACACCTGAACAGTATCAGCAGCTTGGTATTGCTGATGCAACTGGTATCGCAAACTACTACGGACTTAAACTTAAGTAATAGATAATTTATTGGGGAGAATTACATTGGACAAGCAGCGTATTTTTAACATTATTCAAATTGGAAATAAGGATGATATTGCAAGTCGAATATTCGATATATTCATCACTGTTGTAATATCTGTAAATATCATTGTTATGGTTGCAGAAACATACAGCAATCTATCGGCTTATTTTCCTATCCTTGATAGCATCGCTCTTGTTACAATTATTATTTTCTGCATTGAATACGCACTTAGAATTTGGACAGCGGATTTATTATATCCAACCCTGTCCAAATCTAAGGCTATTTCCAAGTTTTTGATTTCCTATGATGGAGTTGTTGATTTACTTACAATACTTCCATTTTTCTTTTTTTCTGGCTTTATTGCTTTTAGAATCCTTAGAATCATTAGAATTTTTCACCTGTTTAGAATCAACGGACAATATGATTCCTTCGCAGTTATTTTTTCAGTACTCCATGAAAAGAAAAATCAGATATTGTCATCTATGATTATTGTGCTGATATTAATGCTTGCAAGCTCAATTGGAGTTTATTATGCTGAGCACGATGCCCAGCCAGAGGTATTTCAAAATGCATTTTCTGGAATATGGTGGTCTGTATCCACTCTTCTCACTGTAGGATATGGAGATATCTACCCTATCACTGTTGCCGGACGAATTATGGCTATCATTACCGCTTTCTTAGGTGTCGGTGTTGTTGCCATCCCAACTGGTATTATCAGTGCCGGATTCGTTGAACATTATTCAAGAGTTAAGCTACTTGATAAATTTGCCAGAGATGAACACATCGATTTGATAACTGTGCATGTAAATGACGCACATTGCTGGAATGGTCTTGCTGTTGCAGAAATAGGTGCGCCTGATGGATTTATGCCTGCTATGATTATGCGAGATGGGGAAGCTCTTGTACCACTTTCTGATTTAAAAATAAAAACCGGCGACACTGTTGTGCTTGCCGCCGATTCATATTTTTTACATCCCTATTAAATTACCAATTATATCTCTATAAACTTCTTTAGGTGTATCAGTCATAAGAACTTCATCTGCACCTAAATCCTTTGCCATGTAACTATTTTCTTCTGTATCTGCTACTGCCAGTATTGGCAATCTGTTAAAGCCTTCTCTGGTTTTAACATAATTGATAACTATCTCACTTTCACGATTTTCCAAGTAGGTTTCAAGCACAATAAGCCTTATCAGACTATGGTACTGGCTAATATAACGCAATCCATCATCTGCTGTAAAAGCTGATAAAATTTCAAATCTATCATTTTCATTTCTGTATAGTTCCGCAGCACCATCTGTTTTTCCATTTGAAATTAATAGTAATAGTGGCTTATTTGAATATTTATTTTTTTCTATCACCCAGGTTGTACAGCAGTTTTTACCGCGAATCTTAGATTTATATAGGGCATCGTCAGCCATTCTAAATACATCTTCACTTGAGTGATTTCCTTCGTCAATAATAGCGCCTATACTTACTGAAAATGGCTTTCCATTTCCTACGCTAAAATCTGTAAGAAACATTTGCAGTGTTCTGCATCGCATCTGAAGAATTGTTATATCTGTCATATTAGGCATAAATACAACAAACTCGTCACCTCCATAGCGTCCAATAATATCATAAGAGCGGAAGCCATCTATAAGGAGCTGCCCTACTCTCTCTAGCAATAAATCGCCGGTACTATGGCCCAAATTATCATTCACCTGTTTAAAATCATCCAAATCTATTACGCACATTGCGCATACAACATCGGCATCTTTTTTGAAATAAAAATCATCTATTTTCTGGAGCAATGCACCTTTGTTTAACACATGTGTCAGCTTATCAAGGGAACTGATTTTTTTCAGTTCAATCATGGCCAGCCCCTCACGGCTACGCATTTCAAGAACAATTTGCGCAGACAGCATAGATAATACATATGCTGCCAAAATCGTATACATATCTCTTGAGAAATGGATTTCTGACTTTTGGGTATAAGATAGAATTATAAAGGCAATAATGACAATCAGTTCCTCAATTCCGTATTTGTACATTCGATCAATATACACCATTGGAAATACCACTATTATCATCGGCGTCCATATGCATTGAGAGTTAGGAAATGCCACTGTATCCATCAGAATAAAGCTAAAACATAGGGTGAAATAAAAAATACCGCAAGTCACACCAGTAACATGTGTACTGATATCCCACTCATGCTTTCTGATATATAGATTTATAAAAAAATAGACGCAAAGCAAAGCTACAATCATCAAATGGGCAAAGGTTATCCTATAATCTTCCATGATAAATGAAGCTAAAATAGGCAAGAAAACTAAGCTAAGAGAAGTATACATACAAACTTTTCTTAGCATAAACAAATTAGACCTATTTATTGGGTCCATGCACTCATTGAAATAGGTTCTAATTTGCTGATTTTCAACTTTGCTCTTTTCTGTAAATCTAAAAAACGATTTTAACATACACTAACTCTAACAAATTATTCTTACAAATATTTGCCAAGTGTGTGAAAAGACTGTGAAAGAAGTCATATTTGATTTAAGTGGTCAATTATATGAGTTGCGAGCACGCCACGGGTACCATATTTTTCTGATGCCATGGTGCCTGCTGCACCATGAAGATAGGTGGCTGCCTCTACATCCACTTCGATGTTTAGGCAAGCTTTCTGTACAATGAGAGACGCTATAGCTCCTGCTAAAACATCTCCAGAACCTGGGGTTGCCAGGGCTTCATTGCCGCTTGTAACAAAACATATATTATCCCTAGATGCTATTGTTGTAGTGTGATTTTTTAGGACTACGATACATCCATATTCTTTGGCAAAGTTTGTTGCCACTTTTTCCATCTCATAATTTATATCAGTTACAGGAATATTAGTCAGGCGCTCCATCTCCTTTAAGTGAGGTGTAATTACTACCGGCACCTTTGCTGCAGCTTTCTTAAAGGCGCTCTTCATTTCGTCATCTGCAAGCAGATTCAGACCATCAGCGTCTATAACAAGAGGCACTGATGCCTCATCAAGGACCTGTTTTAGAATATTCTTTGATACATCACTAGTTCCAAGTCCCGGGCCAATCAATAAAGCGTCAGCCCAATTTATCTGATTCGACAATTCGTTTTTATTATAAGAATCAAAACCTAAGTACATGGCCTCTGGCAAATTTTGCTGAATACTCATTATATTGTTCTTGTGAGTGTAGATTTTCACCAAGCCTGTTCCTGTCACAAGCGATGCTTTGGCAGATAAATAGCAGGCCCCATAAATGCTTTCACTACCGGCAATAATAAGCAGCTTCCCACAGCTTCCTTTATTGGCATTTACTGGCCTTGGCTTGATAAGCTTTAAAATATCTTTTTCAACTATATAATCACATTTTTCTTCTGCATCAAGATAGATTCCAACATCGGCCACATGCACTTTTCCTGCAGCCGCCTTGCAATCTCCAAGCACTAATCCCTTTTTCATATATGCAAAGGTTACCGTTGCATCAGCCTCTACGCCAGTGTCCCCTAAAAGCTTTCCACAATCTGCATTAAATCCAGATGGAATATCCACAGCAAACACCTTGTTTGCGTTCTGATTGATGATAACTGCTGCATATTCATAATCACCTGATAGGCCTCTGGTAAGGCCTATTCCAAACATTGCATCAATTGTTATATCCGCTTGTTCTATAGCTTGCTCGTTGAGTTTATTTTCAATGCTTAGGCCGTAGCTTTCTGCTATAGAAATCTCCTGCTTTAGCTGATTAGAAAACTTTTCTGGATTTCCTATTACAACACAATTAACTATTTTGCTATTCAACTTTAGAAGCCTTGCAATAGCTACTCCATCTCCACCATTATTTCCTGGACCACATATTACCGCAAAGCTATTCGCTTCTGGATATTCCTTTTCAATAGTTTGAACAACAGATAGTGCCGCACGCTCCATTAGCACCAGTGATGGGATTCCATGGTCTTCTATTGTTTTGTTGTCACAGGCCTGCATTTTGGCAGCAGATAATATTTTTTTCATATTGTGCCTCTTTCGCGATTTGTATATTAAAAAACCCTCATAACTGGATTATATAGTTCCAGTTATGAGGGTGCAATATCAACTATTTATTTGTTTGCAATTGCGTCAACGATTGCGTTTGTCTGAGCTTCTGTTACCTGGCGTACGTTTGTATCCTGTAATCTAGCAGCGATCCTCTGATTGATCATAGCCTCAGCCTGATTAGCCTTGTCCTTCTCAAATACTAAGAAAGGTACACCGTAGACAACTCCTGAAGTTGTTGTTATGATTAAGTTTGTGATGAAAGCAGTGATAACAGCTGAAACACCCCATAATACCAAGAGAAGACCAAATACAACGCTACTTCCTAAGCTAGCAAGACCTACGATAACGCCTAATAGACCGTAAAGCAACTTCTTGAACTCAAGTCTAAAGCTTGTAGATACTGTAGCAACCTGCTGTACTGGGATGATGTCCTTCTGTGCTCCAAGTGGAATTAAAGCTAAGATTGTGTTAGGAATTCTAAGCTTTAAGAAGTTAGTATCTGTAGAGATTTCTCCTTTCAAATAGAATGTAAGTAAACCTGTCATGTAAGTAATTGTGTTCATTATTCCCTCCTTGAATTATGGAATTCCTCCAATATTTTAACTATTATATGATATTTTACTTGTATGCCACCGTCAACCCTAATGAGCCATTTTCTAAGGTTTTCGATGTGTTTTTCACAATTCTAAACATTACTTTTTTCAATCAACTTGACCAGCAGTATTGTCATTTAATAAACTACTAATAAATTGATGATTATTTACAGACAATAGTTATTTATAGAAATAAGGCACAGAGGTCAGATATTAATGAATGACAATTTTTATTGGAAATTAAAAACACTATCTTTGCCAATCGCATTTCAAAGTCTCATGCTTGCACTTGTAGCAGCTTGTGATGCTTTAATGCTTGGACAAGTAGCACAAGCGCAGATGACAGCAGTTTCTTTGGCAACACAGATTCAATTTGTACAAAACATGTTTCTAGCATCCCTTACTGCTGCAGGATCGATTTTAGGTGCTCAGTATTGGGGTAAAGGCGATAAAGAGACTTTAAAAAGCTTATTTAATCTGATGCTGTTTTCCGCTGGAATAATATCTCTCATATTTTTCTTAGCATGTGAAATCACACCAGGTGTTTTAATGCACATTTTTGCCAGCGATTCAGAGCTTATATCTATTGGCAGTTCGTATTTACGAATTGCCGGATGGTCCTATCTAATTACCGGTATATCACAGTGCTATCTTGCCATAATGAAAGTAACAGATCATGTATTGCCTTGTGCATGGATTAGTAGCAGCGCTGTTATCCTAAACGTAATTCTAAACGCTATATTTATATTTGGATTTATGGGCGCCCCAAGGATGGAAGCAAATGGAGCCGCTTTAGCCACTTCCATTGCAAGAGTTGTGGAGCTGGGATTATGTATTGGCATATCTAGTCAAGACAGTTTTATACGTCCAGCAATTAATAGATTCTTTTCTGTACATAAGCAGCTAGTAAAGGATTTCATGCGACAGCTATTACCTCTTTTAGGAGGCTCGCTTTTCTGGGGCGTAGGCTTTACATCTTACACTGCTATCATGGGACACATGGGCGTCGATGCCGCTGCTGCAAATTCTGTAGCTGCTGTTGTGCGCGATTTAATGTGCTGTGTTTGTAATGGCGTAGGCGGTGCTGCAGGAATTATGGTTGGAAACGAACTAGGTGCCGGAAATCTTGAAAAGGGAAAAGAATATGGCATCAGATTAAAGAATATTTCATATGTGATAGGATTAGCCTCAACAGCTATAATCCTTGCCATCACACCTATCATTGTTCATTTTGTAGTTCTAACAGATGTGGCCCAGAAATACCTGACAGGTATGATGGTTATCATGGCAATTTATATGATTGGTCGTTGTGTAAACACTGTAACCATCAATGGCGTTTTGGATGGTGGCGGTGATACCATTTTCGATATGTACAGCCTTGCTGTCTGCATGTGGGGCATCGCCATCCCTCTAGCCCTCCTTGGCGCTTTTGTGTTCCACTGGCCTGTGCTACTTGTCTACGCTTGCACCTGCCTTGATGAGGTAGGCAAGATTCCATGGGTAATGCTTCGATTTAGGAAATATAAGTGGGTGCAAAATTTAACGAATGAGATGTAAGGTGAGAATATATATTATAACTTTCCTAACTGTGCCTTTATTTCGTCTTTCCACACTTCATATTCTTCCATTCCGGATGTTTCACCTTTAATCGAATAATCTTCATATCCATAATCAGCATCAAAGCTTCCAGAATTAACATTGTATATCAATTTAAACTCATTAGGACATGGCTTTCCAAACTCGTCACATAAATCTTTAAATTTATGTATATCGCCCATTCCAACATGCAAAAATTCATAAACAAATTCCTTGTCAGCTATATCCGCAGTTGAAACATATTTCCCATTTTTTGTAAAGAATGCATTAAACATACGCATACCTTCATTTCTGTAGATATAGACGTATATTTCATCTACTTTTTTCTCTGTAAATTCCAAACACAACGAAATATAGTCTGCTTGTAAATCTGTAAATTCATCTTCAAATATTCTTTCCATAAATTCTCCTCTTTCTATTATCTAATCGCTTAAATATCTATAAAAACTACGCTAATGGGTCTGGATAATTTTTAGCTACAATCTGGTCAATGCGTTTCTCGGTCATGTCGCGCAAGATTACATGCTCTGCATCATACCTAGGCAACGAATCAAGCTCCACTTCCTTTTTGAAGTCATCAAAAGATATTCTGCCTACGATGGCATCTTTCTTAATGGAATAGAAAGACACAGCAAAGAAATCACATTCAGGATCTTCTCCTGTATCGGGATTCTTGAATAATATAGGCGCGCAGGCTTTTAGTGGAAATACCGCGTCTGCAGTCGCTGTTACGGAGTAATTGCCAAAGAAAGTGCCCTGTCCAGTCCTGTAAATCCTAGGAACTGCATAATACAAATCCTGAGCCTGAGTGTTATGTAAAAGCATGGCATAACCTTCAAGATTTCCTTTATCAGCAAATTCTGCAATAGCGTTACATTCAAGAACTACTGGATTTTGTGCCCCTAGGATAATTGTTGTTCCAAATTCCTCGGCCCTTTCCTTCTGCTCTGAAAGATATTTAATATTATTTTCACGAGTCATTGCCTCACATGCATCTATATCACTCAGCCTGTAGCTAGAACCATCCTGCATAAATTCCTTTGCACCCCAGCGGGTCATGATATTTCTGATGCAATCATAAAACAGATGGATATCGTAATTAGTAGACAAATAGTTTAACCTTAATGAAATCTCGTTCCGGTCATCTCCAGTCCAATTGAATTCAAAACCTCTTCCGATATGACTTCTATCATAAATGATATTAACACCTTGTATAAGCCCGTCCTCAAACCTAAAATACTCATCAGCATGTCCATAAGGATTGTTGCCTGCCACATCGGATATAGTCAGCGGCCTTTTTATGAGCTTCTTATTGCGAATAGTTACGTCAACTCCCATTGTACGTAGCCCCTTTCATTAATAATTTATTCTAAAACATATGCTTCTCAGAATATCACACTTGTCAATTTGATGTCAAAAATCATTCTCAACCCCCATTTCATTCATTTACAGCAAAAAAGGACTCCATGTGGAATCCTGTTTTAACCGCGTTCTATATAAAGTTTAAAATCTAAAGCTTCTTATTAGCTTACTAACATCTTTGAATCCGTCTCCCTTTCCGTTACAAATCTTACATATGATTCATATAATAAGGGTAATATTTTTGGTCTTTAAGCAATGAATCATCCTCACCTAATATTTTCATTACTGCTGCTGACTCAAAACTCCAATATCCAAAATATGTATTATTGGCACTCTTATGACTATCATACCAATACTGTTGTCTGTTGCTTTTATACCACTTTTTCTCAAGGTATTCATTCAAAATTGTAATTCGTTCTTCTGGAGCAGCTTCAACAACTTTTTTTATTGGCTCATAAAATCCTTTACATTGAAACTCTGGTGAACGAACCTTTCTTTACATACATACCAATTGCATCCGTAGATTCAACCCAATCTAAAACACTCAATGTAAACAGTGGCAATCCTGCTTGCTTTTTAAAGTGGTCGAATTCGACCACTTTAAAATTTGGATTATACATTTGTTTCCAAGTTCCTAAGTACTCAAGTGTCGATCTATTTCTAATCCAATTCTTTATTACATCGGAAGCTCGCGAACCATCTGTTCTAGCAGCTGCCATGTCTGTAATACATATAAAATCATCCACATCACCAACACTTACCGTAATAGGTATATCTTGTACTGTTATTATTTTATTCTTTCCAATTTCAAGCACTTTCCTTCTAATTTGCTAAAAGATAAAAATGTCTCATTTTGCAACTGGTCTTGGAAAATCTACCATTAGTAATTATGAAAATGATGAATACAAAGAAATGCAGCCTTCTATACTGCAAAAGCTTGCGGACTTTTATAATGTTCCACTAACTTACCTTATGGGTATTACAGATAATCTAACCGAGTCAAAATCATCCATCGATGATTTACATTTAGATGATGATACTGTGAGAATTTTAAAAGAAAAAAAGATTAATAACCGCCTTCTATGCGAAGTAATCAAACACCCATCCTTTGGAAATCTTATGTCTGATTTACAGATTTATGTGGATAATCTTGCAGGTTCCTATATTGATTATCTTAATTCATACATTACTGAAATGCGTGATCATATAAAAAAGAAAGCTGATATTCCTGACGATGACTTCTATATGAAAACTATGGAAAAATCCACTATTAATGGTGATGAATACTTTGGCGATTTACCAGAATCTGATTTAAAGAAAATTGCGAAAGATATTAGAGACGCCCACAAAAAAGACTGGGATACTGGAGATGAAAAATCGTTCGGAAATATATTGTTGTGTAATAAGTAAATTTATGTAAACTTTCTGTGAGATGTTTATGGGATGTGATAGGTTCTAAAAGGTTACTCGTTTCTTTTTTATTTATACAATCTAATCTTAGATAATTCCTCTTCCAACTCTATTCTCGCGTTTCTAAGGTTTATATCATTTTGCATTTTCAAAAAATAATCGTCACTTACTCCAAAGAACTTTCCAAGTCTCAGTGAGGTATCAACTGTTATCTGTCTACGGTCATGAATTATATCCTGTATTCTAGAAACAGGCACAAATATTTCGTGTGCCAACCTGTATGCAGAAATGCCTAATGGGTCCATGAATTCTTCTTTTAGAATCTCACCCATTGTTGGTGTCTGAATAATTACTGCCATTTTCTTTTCCTCCTAGCAACAGAAAATCCTAATGATAATCTGTTATCTCAACATCATAAAAATCTCCATCCTGTTCCTTGAAGCAGATTCTATATTGATCATTAATCCTAATGCTATATTGTCCTTCTCTATCTCCCGAAAGTTTTTCCAATCTATTTCCAGGAGGAACTCTCAAATCATTAATACAATTAGCATTATCTATCATTATAAGCTTTCGCAATGCTATTCTCGCCACGTCATTTGGTATCGATTTAACAAAATGTTGCTCATACACTCTTTTTGTGGCTATATTTTTAAATTCTAATATCATAAATCTCTATAAGCAAATTATACACGCAGTGCAGGTATATAGCAAGTATATTTATATCTGACCACCTAATCTTTACCATTAATCCTTTCTATTAGTTTAAAAATCTTCTAATTCTTCCAATTGCTTCAATGTCTTCAAATACGCCATCAATCTTTTGGACTGTTCTGCTTTAAGGCTGTGTACGATTTCTATCAATTCATAATCCTTCTTAGTTAAGAATAGATTTTCAGATACATTAACACTTTCATCATCAATTCCTTTGCCTGTAAGCAACTGCTCTGGCGATACATTTAACGCTCCACATATATCCATAATCTTGTCAGCCGACGGGGTAAATCCTTTCCTCTTCCAATCGCTAATTGTACTAGGCGCTATTCCAGTGGCTACTGAAAAATCTTTCTGTGTCATTCCTTTTTGTTTTATAAGATTAAAAATGCGTTCTGTAATTGTCATTGTTCTTCCTCTAAAAATTACGAATTATATTGTATTGATTAAGTATTACATAAAACACAATAGGTACAAATCCAACTAATTCCGCCTCTTTTTAAAGTGTTCAGATTCGAACACTCTAAAATTTGAAATGTATATATTTCTACCCATGTAGATAAAAAATCTAGTGTTTTCCTATTTCTCAACCAGTTTTGCACTACATCAGCTGCCCTAGATTATCCATATTCCTTATACAATAAATCGCCAAACCGTTTCAAAAATTCGATTTATCGTATATAATATCATAGCTATGGTTGGTTGTCATTAATAAATTTTGATACGAAAAATGCCACTCAATGAGTGGCAAAAATTTGTTTAATTTACGCACAAAATCCAATTTTATGTTTCTTGTCCAACACACTTACCTATGATTGTTTAGGAATATCATCGGCTTCAATCGTAGTCATGACCTATGTTGAAACATTTCATGTGCTTTTCGCCTTATAGTTGCGGTAGAAATAATACTAATTACTCCTATAATTATCATTTACACATCTATTATGGAGATTGTTTTCCTCAAAATTTTGAAGATAGTTTATATATATTATATCAAATTTTCCGGTAGGTTATCTAAAATACTTGGTCTCGAAAGTATGCCCCAAAAGATAATATATTAGCTTTAGATACTGTAACTAAAAAAGACAGGATTGCCACCTGCCTTTTCTAATAATCCATATTCTATACAATCTTAAAAAACTTCAGTGCCTCTTCAATAGGCTTCCAATGCTCATCAGAACAATCCCTTCTCACATAGTCTAGCTTGTGACTAATTCTTGGACAATAACGCAACTGTCTCTGTATGCATTGTGTGGCTAAATTGATCGCAGACTGTGTACTTCTGCAAATGATATCCATTTTCCCCCAAATGCTTCAGGTCGCGGGCCAGGGTGGCGCTGTCGCAGCTGACGTAGACGATGCGGGTTGGCTGCATCTTTACCATTGTATCTAAAGCTACCACATCGCAGCCTTTTCTAGGTGGGTCTACCATAATGACATCTGGATGAGACATCTTCTCGTAGATTTCAGGAAGCACTACTTCCGCCTCGCCGCAGTAGAATTCCGCGTTTGTGAGTCCATTAAGCTCAGCATTAGCCTTGGCATTTTCGATGGCCTGTGGCACTACCTCGATACCGATTACACGCCCAGCATGTTTTGCCATAGAAAGTGAAATAGTACCGATGCCGCAATAAAGATCCCACACATCCTCAACACCTGTCAGTCCAGCATATTCTAAGGCTTTGCTATACAGTCTCTCCATTTGATCATGATTGACCTGATAGAAGGAATTGGCACTGATATCAAAGGCAATAGTGTCGCCATTTGTAAGAGTAATGGTATCCCTGATGGCTTCCTTACCATAAAGCACCTTGGTTTCGTAACCCATGATAACGTTATCTCGACGGGTATTAATATTGAGAACAAGTGATGCAAGCTCAGGCTCAACTGCCTTCACATGAGCGACCAAGGAATCCACTTTAGGAAGTGACTCTCCGTTTACCACCAAGCACACCATTGTCTCACCAGTAGCCTTGCCTTCGCGGACAAGCACATGACGTATCACACCTTTTCCTATAGCCTCATCATAAGGAATCACACCACATTCATTCATATAATCAATTACCGCATATACGATATCCATACTCTTTTTAGAGCAAATCTTACAATCATCTGATGGTACGATTCTGTGGCTTCTAGCACCATAAAATCCTGCGATAATTTTGCCTTCCTTGTCCAATCCAATAGGAACCTGAGCCTTATTGCGATAGCGAAATGGTTCAGCCATTCCAAGGATTGGCTCTCGGATAGACTCAACATAATCGCGAGAATATCCGCCAATCTTTACTAGATTGTTGGCAACAATATTGTCCTTTATTTCAAGTTGCTTATCATAAGCTACCTGCATAATCTGGCAGCCGCCACACTGTTTAGCATTAGGACATTCAGGTTGTACGCGATATGGACTAGCCTCAACAACCTCCTTCAATGCAGCGAAACAATAGGTCTTTTTAACCTTTGTGATAATGACGTCGCACACATCTCCAACTACTGCGTCTTTTACAAAAATGGTCACACCATCAGTGTGACCAATTCCAGCCCCCTCAAGGGACATATCTTCAATTGTAAGTCTTACAATATCATTTTTATTCATTAATTCTTACCTGTTCTACGGATATTTGAATCCAACAAACGATTAAATCCTTGCCATGTTAAGTTGTTCTCATCAACATTTTCAAGAGCTTCGTAGATAGTCTCAAGCTTTGCATCGATGTTATCAGCAAATGAAAGTGCAATAGCTTCTGCAATGGCTGGCTTCTTAGGTGAGCCAAACTCAAGCTCGCCATGGTGAGATAAGATACAGTGGATAAGCTCTTTGCGCTTTACCGCTGGGAAATCTGGGATCTCATCGATTGCTCTGTCTACCATATTAGCACCTACATAGATGTGACCAAGCAACTGCCCCTCATCTGTATAATCATTTCTAGGGAACTCAGAAAGCTCCTTAACCTTTCCTATGTCGTGGAAAATAGCTGCTGTTATAAGCAAATCTCTGTCGAGAAATGGATACTGTTTGCTGAAGTAATCACAGTTTGTTGCAACTGAAAGAGTGTGTTCCAAAAGGCCGCCTGTAAATCCGTGATGCACTGATTTAGCCGCTGAATGAGCCTTAAACTGCTCGATAAAATTTTTGTCCTCTACAAAATATTTCTTAAGTAATGCCTTCATGTATGTGGCCTTGATTGAATTAATAAGACTCATCAAATCGTTCCACATCACATTAACATCCTTCTTGCTTGAAGGAATGTAATCCGCAATTTCAAATTCGCCTGCATTAGCCTTGCGAAGTCTTTTTATATTGAACTGTAACGCGCCGTTCCAACTTGTGATATCACCTGTTACAGTAATAAAATCCAATTCATCATAATCACTGATGCCTTCTGAATCTACGTCCCAAATCTTGGCATCGATTGTGCCAGTCTTGTCACATAATGTAAGTGATTCAAAAGCCTTGCCAGTCTTTGATATACCCTGCGTTTTCTTTTTACATAAGTAAGTCTCTGTTCCTCTGTCTCCCTCTTTTAGGGTGTTAATATATTTCATTTAATTCTCCATTCTAAGGCTGATATCAGCCAAAACTCCTAATTATTATAAGGGATAGGCAAGACATTATCAATCGTTCAAAAAACTATTAAATTATTTAATAATCTAAACACATTTGTGCGTGATTGAAAATATACAATATTCCGCTCTTTTTTATCCGTTTTTGCTCCTTTTATATGATAAGATTCATTTAAAAGGAGAGGGTAAATTATGACAACAAATAAATTATTTCCACAGATAAACGGCCTGCTACATGGCGGTGATTACAATCCAGAACAATGGCTGGACAGCCCAGACATTTTGGAGAAAGATATCAAGCTCATGAAGCAGGCTAATATTAATTGTGTAACACTTGGTGTTTTCTCATGGTCAGTTCACGAGCCTGTCGAAGGGCAAATCAATCTGGACTGGCTTTCTGATATTATGGATAATCTGTATTCAAATGGCATCTATACAATACTTGCCACTCCTACTGGTGCAAGACCAGCATGGTTGGATGCAAAATATCCATCTGCAATGCGTTGCGATGATAAAGGTGTTAGAAATCATCACGGTGTGCGACATAACCATTGCATGCAGTCCCCTGAATTTCGTGAAAAAGTAAATATCATCGATACAGCCTTAGCTAAACGTTTCGCTGGTCATCCTGGTCTATTGATGTGGCATATTTCTAATGAGCTAAGTGGATATTGCTACTGTGACACCTGCAGAAAGAAATTCCAGGAATGGCTTGCAGACCGCTACGACCACGATATCGATAAGCTTAACAAAGCCTGGTGGACAACCTTCTGGTCACACAGATTCAACAGCTTCGACCAAATCGATCCGCCTTATTCAAATGGTGAAAACTGTGTACTTGGACTCAATCTAGATTGGAAGAGATTCTCTACATGGTCTGCCACAGATTTTATGCGCTTTGAAATAGACACGCTTAGAGCCGCAGGCGCAACCGAACCAACTACCACCAATTTCATGGAAATGTTCTATGATTATGACTACTGGTACATGAGCAAATTCATAGATGTGATAAGCTGGGACAATTATCCTGAAATGCACAACAGCTGGCAGTCAGATGCCCATCAGCTTTTAGAGAGAAGCTTTAATCACGCTTTATTTAGGAGCATGAAAAAGGACCAGCCTTTTATGATGATGGAATCTGCGCCTGGCCTTGTAAACTGGAGGCCATACAACAAATATAGACGTCCTGGCGTCCACAAGCTTATTTCTATGCAGGCCATCGCCACAGGCTCTGATACCGTTCAGTATTTCCAAATCAGAAAAAGCAGAGGTTCTTCTGAACAATGGCATGGAGCTGTAATTGACCATATCGGCACAAATGATACCAGAATCTTTAAGGAAGTGGCCGCTCTTGGTTCTGATTTAAAAAATATATCAGAAGTTGCCGGCTCAATTTCTAATAACAAAGTTGCTATTCTTTTTGATTGGGATAATCGTTGGGCCATTGATGATGCTTGGGCTCTTTCTAATGAAACAAAAAATTTTGATAAGACTTGCATGAGTATTTACAACGAATTTATGAGCCTAGGTGTGGAGCCTGATATCATTTCATCTGATATGGATTGGGATGATTACAAAATAATATGTGCCCCTATGTTATATGTCCTGCATGATGGAATTGGTGCCAAGATTTCTGATTTTGTAAATGCCGGAGGTCAGTTTATGGCAACCTACTTTACCGGATATGTCAATAAGGACCTATTAGCCAATCTTGGCGGCTTCCCTGGCGACGGATTATCAGATGTGTTTGGACTTCGTTCTGAAGAAATTGACACTCTATATCCTGAAGATAAAAACAGCATCCAAATACTTGATAAACTAGGACGTGCCTCACATTCTGTGGAGGTTTACGACTATCAGGAAATGTTAAGGGATGTTTCTGCTGATGTACTGGCGAAATTTGGCGATGATTATATCGCCGGACTACCTGCCATCACCCGCAACTCATACGGAGATGGAAATGCTTACTATGTAGCATGTCGCACCAATCAGTCAGATATAGAATTCCTATACAGGGAAATGTTAGATAAAGCATCTATAGATTATAAAAAGCTTCCTTCTAATATAGAAAAACATTCAAGATTTACAGATGATTGTAGATACGATTTTTATTTGAATTGTTCTAAATCTCCTGTAACTATACCTAATATTTACGGACTAGAACTGATTACCGGAAAACAAATCGACGGCGACCTATCCATGGACGGATATGATGCTATAGTAATAAAAAACAGCTTGTAGGCATTGCCTACAAGCTATTTTTCTACATATTTCTGTTAAGTCCAACAACTAACACATCATCGCTGCCTTCTTCTTTAACGAAATAATCCGTTATTTCTACTCTACGAAGTACTCCATCATCACCCTTTTGAATTACTCTAATTTCTACTTTATCTACGCCTTTTTCATATTCTTTCAAAAGGTTCTCTCTTTTAAAGGTATTCTTAAACAAGTCTTTGTCCATCTCATGCATAGTGCTTGCGCCACACTCTATTAATTCATCAAAGGTGCCAGCACATTCACACTTTGTGGATGTAAAATCCTTGTATGTAAGAAATCTGTATGTATTTTGAGTTAGATTTCCAAGAATCATTAATGGGTACTGTTTAAAAAGTGCCTGCGTTAATAATGTGTCGATACTAATAGTTTTTTTAGTCTTTTCCTCGTTTGCTCCCATCTTGAAATCTCCCCTTACAACATTTTGTGCACTGATTACTTTACTCCTAATTTACTAAAAATGCAAAGGTTCGATTTTTTTATATACAAGCCTTAATATATAATTCAGTGCGCTCTTTTAAATCAACAAATGTGCCGTCTTCCAACTTAATAAGTGGACTTGAAAGAGCCTTATTATTAATCATAGCAATTGTGCCACGACTATTATCTGATAACAAAACGCCTGCTCCAATATATGATTCTGCTATATTTTGTAGAAATACCTGCAAAATACCTTGGTCGTATTTCGAGCGATCTTCCCTCTGAAACTGAGCAATTACCTCGAATGGGCATATTCCTGCACGATAACATCTATCGGCCGTCATAGCGTCATATACATCGGTTATAGCCACTATTTTAGAATACTGGTTAATAAAATCTTTGGTCAACCCATAAGGATAGCCACTGCCATCATTTCGCTCATGGTGTTGCAGCGCAGCCAACTTAATTCTTCTATCAAGAGCCGCATCACTAAGCAGATTGTAGCCAAGAAGTGGATGTTCTGCCATTCTTCCAAATTCTTCAGCAGTCAGAGAATCTGGCTTTGTCAAAATACTTTGTGGAACCAATGACTTACCAATATCGTGATATAGGCCACACATTGTAAGCACATCCAGCTCTTTCTCATCTTTAATTCCAAGCCAACCGCCACATACCCTTGAGATGATTGCCACATTTACAGAATGCTTGTAGGTTGTGGTATCAATCTCTTGAATATTAAGCATCATAGCCATTATGCCAAGGCCAGTGGAGTGCTTTTCAAATACTGAATGTATATCTTCTAGAAGCTCCTCATCCTCTAACTGAGTCTGCTTCTTAACAAAATCATTAACAATCTCTTCTAGCTTATCTGCACATTTTTCATAGGCTCTTTTGAACTCACTAAACTCTTGGCTATTAACAATACGCCATGATTGAGTCTCTCCTACAAATTCATCAGGCGCATCAAAATGGTATCTCTCAATTGCATCTGCTTCGTCTTGAATTGCCAGTTCCTTGATACCATAATAGCTCAAATGTAAAAGTTGCTGGGCGCTAACAGCAGTCCCTGCCTCAGCAAGTATCTGCCCCTTTGGGCTTATTATTTTTTCAGCTAATATCATACCAGGTTTGATTTCCGATACTTTGATACGTTTCATAGTCTAGCAACCTCTACAAACTATTAATATTACCTATTTATTTTACATATTAATAGTTAATTTTTTGTGAAATACGCAAATAAAAAGAACTAGCAAAATATGCTAGTTCTTTTTGTTTGCCACGGCACATCCATTGCCGCAGGCAATCTTTTAATATGTGCCTTCTCGTTTGCCTGCGGCGCATTATTTTATCTAGCGCCCTTATCGTAAGGAATACCTTCTGCTTTAGGTGCTCTTGAGTTCTTAGATGTAAATGCAAGAACGATAAGTGAAACGATGTATGGGAACATGTTATATACAGTTCCTGAAATAGGAAGTGCATGTAAGAATCCGATTCCCATGTAAACATTTGAAAGTGATCTAAACAATGCAAATAAAACTGCTGACCATGCAATTCTTTCTGGCTTCCACTGACCAAAAATCATAACTGCAAGAGCAAGGAAACCTGCACCTGCAACACCATAATCGAAATGCCATGTTGAGTTTGCTGCAGCGATATAAATGATACCGCCAAGACCACCAAGGAATCCTGACATCAAAACACCGATATAACGCATCGCATATACGTTGATACCAACTGAATCTGCAGCCTGTGGATGCTCACCGCAAGCTCTGATTCTAAGTGCAAGCTTTGTCTTGTAGAAAAATACTATAGCCGCTACAAGAAGAACTACTGCAACTACAATAAACCAACTAAGCTGAAGACCGCCAATGCTGAACATAAATGCATCATGTCCTGCGATGTAATCAAGCTTTGCAGAGAAATCAGAACCGTTTGAACGAGCTGTGTTAAAGCCCTTTACAATAACTGTAGCTGCTGCTGTAGCAAGCATGTTAACAGCTGTACCAACAAGTGTCTGATCTGCCTTGAAATTGATACAAGCGACAGCAATAAGCAATGATGAAATCATTCCTGAAATAGCTGCTGCAACTAATGTAAGAACAATAATAGTAATCTTAGGTGTACCTGCTGGCAACAATACCATTACCATCGCACCAGCCATGGCACCAAATACCATTATTCCTTCAAGTCCTAAATTGATAATACCGCTTCGCTCTGAAAACATACCGCCCAAAGCTACTAAGATGAGCACAGCTGAAAAAATCAGTGTATATTGGATAAGAAGTAACAATCCAGCCATGAGCTACACCTCCTTCTTTTCAGTTTTCTCTGGCTCAGCATTTGCATTTACTTTAACCTTGCCAGGTCTGTTAATTAATGTCTTAAAGAATAATACAAATCCACATAAGTAGATGATAATTGCAATCATAAGATCAGCAACCTGTGGGTTGTAATAGTTTGTGTTGAGGTACTGACCACCAAGTGTAATGTACTCAACAAATAATCCTGCAAAAATTGTGCCAAGTGGATGAAGACCACCAAGGAATGCAACCGCAATACCTGTGAATCCCATGCCTGGAACAGATGATGAAATCTGGTAATGCTCAATACTTGTAAGATAGTATAAACCAGCTGCCATACCTGAAATAGCACCAGAAATAACAAGTGTAAGGATAATATTTCTCTTTGCATTCATACCTGCATATTTTGCAGCATCCTTATTATGTCCTGTAGCCTTAAGCTCATAACCAAATGTGGTCTTGTTTAAAACAACAAGAATGATAATTGCTACAACAATAGTGATTGGAATAGCAATTGTTGTGTACTGGTTGTTACCGAACACTTCCTTCATAAATCCAGGAAGTAATGCTGATGGATTTGTTGCGAATAAATCAAATGTCTCTGATTTAGTCTGATTCATACATTTTTCGCCACCGATGACGATGTTACAAATGTATAAGCCAATCCAGTTAAGCATGATACCTGCAATAACTTCATTTACGTTAAAGAACGCTTTGAAGAATCCTGCTAAAAGTCCCCAAACTGCACCTGCAACAATTGCTGCAAGAAGGCAAAGGAACCAGTTCCAACCAAGTGCAAGTGATGTGTACAAGCAAGCAATAATACCAACTGTGTACTGACCTGCTGCACCAATATTAAACAAACCTGCTTTGTAAGCAAAAAGAATTGCTTCTGCACAAAGAATAACAGGAACAGCCTTTACTAAGGTAGAACCTAAATAATACATCAATGTGTTAGGGTTATTGCTAAACTTAAAGAAGTTTTTAAGGATAGCCCACATACCTTCTGCTGCATGCTCTGAGTTCATGAACAACAAAATGATGTATCCTAAAATAATACCGAGGATAGCGCACAGGATTGATGCAAGCAATGTCTGCACTCCCGGTCTTTTGAAAAAGCTAGTCTTCTTAATCATCTTATGCTTCCTCCTTATTATCACGTTTTGCACCTGACATGTACAATCCTAATTCCTGAAGTGTTGTCTTCTTTGGATCAACCTCTCCAACGATTTCTCCTTCGTACATAACAAGAATTCTGTCGGAAAGATTCATTACCTCGTCAAGTTCAAGTGAAACTAAGAGGATGGCCTTACCATTGTCTCTCTCTTTAACAATTTCTTTGTGGATGTATTCGATAGCACCTACATCCAAGCCTCTAGTAGGCTGAACTGCGATAAGTAACTCGTGCTCTCTATCCATCTCTCTGGCAACGATTGCTTTTTGCTGGTTACCGCCTGACATAGAACGAACTATTGACTGAGCACCCTGACCTGAACGAACATCGAATGCTTCTGTAAGACGATCAGAATACTTACGCATTTCTTTCTTTTTAATTATTCCGCCGCTCTGGAATGCTGGCTCAAAATATCTTTGAAGAATCATGTTTTCTTCAACTGTATAATCGAGAACCAAACCATGCTTATGTCTATCTTCTGGAATGTGGCTCATTCCATGTGTATTTTTATAACGGATAGATTTCTTAGTGATATCCTCACCACAAAGTGTAATCTTACCACTTGAAATGTCATCTAAACCTGTAAGAGCTCCTACAAATTCTGTCTGACCATTTCCATCGATACCAGCGATACATACAATTTCGCCAGCGCGTACGTTAAATGATACGTTGTGTACTGAATCGTTAGCATGAATCTTACTCTTTACAGACACATTTTCAACCTTAAGTACTTCTTTACCAGGCTTAGCTTCATCCTTATCTACTGCAAACTTAACATTACGTCCAACCATCATTGAAGAAAGCTCTTCCTTAGTGGTGTTTGCAACATCAACAGTACCAATGTACTTTCCTTTTCTAAGGATAGAACATCTATCTGCAACTTCCATAATCTCATTGAGCTTATGAGTGATGAACAAAATAGATTTGCCTTCAGCAGCTAAATCCTTCATGATTTTCATGAGCTCGTCGATTTCCTGAGGTGTAAGTACCGCAGTTGGCTCATCAAAGATGAGGATATCGTTGTCTCTGTAAAGCATCTTAAGAATCTCTACACGCTGCTGCATACCAACAGTGATATCTTCGATAAGAGCATCTGGATCAACCTTAAGATTGTATTTGTTTGAGAGATCCATAACCTTTTTTCTAGCTTCTGCCTTTGTTAAGAATCCCATCTTACTTGGCTCAGAACCAAGAATGATATTATCTAAAACGGTGAAAATATCAACTAACATGAAATGCTGATGAACCATTCCAATTCCCAAATCTGTAGCATCATTTGGGTTGTTGATCTTTACTTCTTTACCATCTTTCTTGATAACTCCCTTCTCAGGAGTGTAAAGACCAAACAATACACTCATCAGTGTGGATTTACCCGCACCATTTTCTCCAAGGAGCGCATGTATTTCTCCCCTTTTTAATTGCAAAGTAATGTCATCATTTGCAATAATACCTGGAAACTCCTTTGTGATATGCAACATCTCAATTACATAATCTTCCATCGCATTAACCCTTTCTAAATTGATTGCCTTAGTGAAATCCTAGACTATCTTTTTTGATATTGTGTCCATTCAGAACAGCAAAATCATAACAATCACAACAACACTTATTATGATTGTTATAATCTTGCTTAATTCCAAAAAAAGGGAAGGAATAAAACCTTCCCTTTCTTAGAATAATCAATTTAAAAACTAGTGGATATTATCAAATTCCTTAACAGTAATTTCTGTCTTAGGCATTGCGTCGATAGAGTTATCAACTGTGATTGTTCCATCATAAAGCTGAGATACAAGTGTGTTGTAATCATCAACTGTGAAGTTTGTCATTGACCATGTTTCTGTTGGAAGCTGTACATAGTTAAGTGCAGGATCTGTACCTGATACGATACCAAGGTTCTCGATCTTACCTGCGTAGTTTGACCAATTACCTGCAAATAAATCTGTAAGTGTTGCATCAACAGTAGCTGAAAGACCCTTCATAGCAGATGTTACGCAAACGCCATCGCCGTAAAGACCATCGATTGTACCTGCCTGATCTACGTCAACACCGATAACCTTACCGTCAACCTTCTTAGCAGCCTCACCAGCTGAAGTGTAGATACCACCGCCGCAAGCGAATACTACTTCTGTACCATTTGAATACCATGTATCCATCTGAGCTGTGATAGCGTCATCACCGTAGAACTGACCACCATATACGTAGTTAACCTGAACATCAGAAGCATTTCCAAGCTCTACTGCTGCATCGTTACATCCCTGAACGAAACCGTAACCGTAACGGATAACAGCTGGAACAGCCATACCGCCAAGGAAACCAAGCTTTGTGTAGCCTTCCTTAACAGCAGCATAACCTGCCATGTAACCAGC
Source organism: Pseudobutyrivibrio sp. MD2005 (assembly GCF_000621865.1). Taxonomy (GTDB): domain Bacteria; phylum Bacillota; class Clostridia; order Lachnospirales; family Lachnospiraceae; genus Pseudobutyrivibrio. The sequence continues at coordinate 108,943 of NZ_JHXE01000009.1, read as the reverse complement.
TAACTCTTCCTGATATGTGAATGAGCAAACATTTTCTGGAAGCTCTGTCATACCAGCTTCTGTAAAATCACCCTCACCACAGTCAAGAGCGATAATCTTAACATCTGGATTAGCATTTGCAACCTGTGCAATCATTCCTGCGAATAAGTATCCTGGAACAACGATTACATTGTAACCATCTGCAACTGCATTCTGGAATGATGCTGTACGAGCCTCATCAGAATTCTCTGTTGGCTTGTAGTACTGGAAGTCAACATTGTTAGCTTCAGCAAAAGCCTTTGAAGCTTCGTAAGTTGTCTGGTTGAATGACATATCTGTGATATCACCAGAGTCTGTAATCATAGCGATTTTGTACTCGCCTGCTGCATCACCAGAACCCTCATTTGTTGAACCTGACTCATTTGAACCTTCATTAGATGAACCACATCCAACGAACATAGTAGCCACCATTGTAGCTACAAGAAGTACGCTCAATAACTTCTTCTTCATTACTTATATCCTCCTATAAATTCGTTTCTCTTATTGTATAGAAACACCTAACTTTAATTATAGTTTATTTCATCATTTTTTCAAGAAAAATGATACTTCTTAGGACTATTTTATGTTCATATTTTTAGGTCCAAATCCAAGTGGTAAGATTTCTTCTAAAGTTCTCTCAACAATTTGCACATCTGCTTCTGAAATATTGGATAAATTATCTACATTCTTCACATCTGCAAGAATTATCTTGAATGTTTCAGGTTCACAAAATTCATTTAAAACCTGTCTACATACACCACATGGTGCGCAAAGTGGTAAATCTTTAAGATTATCCATACCTCCAACAATTGCTATTGCCTCAAAATCTGTAATTCCTTCACTAACAGCTTTAAAAACAGCAGTACGTTCTGCGCAGTTAGTAGGAGTGTAACCTGCATTTTCTATGTTACAGCCCTTGATAACAGTGCCATCTTTACATAAAAGCGCTGCTCCAACCTTATGGTGTGAATATGGTGTGTATGCCATTTCACGAGCCTCAAGAGCCATTTTTACTAATTCAAAATTTGTCATTTTATTCACCTATTTCTTTTGCATCAAGCTGAGTATCGTCTGCTGCTATGTAGACCTTAGCCTGACGTCCCCATTTATTGCTTGGATACAATTCAACAACTTTATTAAAGCATTCTAATGCCAAATCTGTCTGATCTGTCAATCTGTAGCAATCCCCTAACAGGAAGAGTGCCGCACCATCATCATAAGATTCATCTGAATCAACAACTGTTTTGTAATTGACGATAGCACTTTCATAATTTTCTTCTGCGTAGAAATTATTACCATCATCATAATATCCCTGAAGGATTGTTGGTGAGATTAATTCATACAAGCTATCATAAGCCTGCTGTCCCTGCTCTCCTAAGACATCCTTTGTTACGAGCTGTATGTATTCACTTGCCGCTGCGCTATCCCCTGCGTTGTAAGAATTCTGAGCTGCAAACAGATTATCGTATGAGGTGGCAACATCCTGCTTATCATCAAATGCGCTAAGCTCTTTTTTCAAACCATCAACTTCAGACTGTAGCGAATCCTTTTCAGAATTAGCCTCTGCAAGAGATTCATTAAGAGACAGAATTGTGTTGGTATTGCCATCCTTTACGCTGTCTCTAACAGTTGGAACAACAAGGAAGAAACAAATAAGCAGACCGATAACTAAACCAAGCAATATGTTTACAAAGCTTGCACGGGAATTATCCAACATGCTTCTAAATGACTTTTCAGACATGATAACTGTATCATTGCCATCAGCAAAAGACACCGTATCATTCTTATGTCTTCTTCGACCTGTGTTCTGCTCTTTTAATCGAGCTTTTACTTCATGGATATATCTAATGGTAGTTGTGTTGTTACCATCGATTTTAGAAGCTTGCGAAAGTATCTTTCTCGCATCAGCGTATTTGCCCTCCTGGATATATAAAAGAGCAAGGAGCTGATGAGCCCTAACAAAATTAGGGTTCTGCGTAATGACCTTTTTCAATTGAATCATTGCTAAGTCCTTACTTCCAGACTTGCAATAATCAATGGCCTGATTATATTTCTTTATAGTAGAATTTGTCTTAGAAAGAAGGCCTGGGGCATTTTCAATCTCAGCCAAATATCTATCAGCATCAGGGTTGTCTTCCGGCTGCAGATTTTTAGACAAAACCCACTCATTTAATGCGCGAACCATCTCACCTACCTGGTAATAGCATAAACCAAGCAAGTTTCTTGCTCTCGTATTATATTTGTAGTATTGAAGTGAGGATTTAAGTGATTCGATAGCACCTGATAAATCCTTGACCTTAGCTTTTTCCAAGCCCTGATTATAGAACACATAAGAAGTGTATATTATTTGTTTGTATAACAAAATATCAGCACCGCAGTTATAGCATACCTTGCTATTTCCAACATCGGCGCCACACATAAAGCATTGCATGTATTTATTCTCCACTTTTTTACATAGATAAATTACTTATTCGTACCATTGTTTTGAGCAGTCATATTAAACAATAAGTCTGTCAAATCTGTTAAATCTCTAGCTTTTATATCCGCTTCTGCCTGTTCTACCTCAATTGCAGGCTCGTATTTCTTTAATTCTTCTTCAAAATCTATCATCGTTCACCCTTCAACCCTTGTTGATTTTAACCAAACGTATTCCTTCTTCGCTCTTTTCTATCTCAACATTATCATGACTTTCAGTAATTGCAACATGATGATCGTCGACAGATATATTACATCCAGCGTGCATACGTCTGTACACTTTTATAGTAGCATCTTTTCCTGAAAGAATCACTTCTTTCATTCTGTTCAGCTTTTTTGTCTCCTCTAAAACAACAGCTTCATCTCTTATTCTGACTCTAAGAAGCTGCATACGTCTTGGATCTTCCTTGTAATTAATACCGCGCTCTTCACCAAGTTTATCAAACTCTTCGATACCTTTTTTAATCTTTTCAACATTAGAATTAATCGCAGCTATCTTCTTTGCAAGAATCTCATACTGAGCTGCTCTTTCAATATCTACTCCGACTGCAACTGTAGTAATTGTTCCAAAGGAATTTCCAATATCATTTACTTCGATTCCCTGAACCGCAGAAACAAATCCGCCTATAATAGACGCATTATTTCCATTAAGTTCAAGCTTACCATCGCAAGATATTTTACTCTTAAACAAGTAATCTGCTGTTATGTTACCAGAGCATGTTATGATTGCATACTCCACAAATTGCGCAGTGATAGAACCTCTGCACTCGATGATTGTCTTTTCATTGCCCTTTACTCCAGAAAGCAGGAACAAATCCTTACCAGTTCGAATATCGCAATCCTCAATCAATCCATGTATGATTACATTTCCGGCAGCATCAATAACAGCACCGTCATGAACGCCGCCATGAACAATAACATCACCATTAAACTTGATGTTACCTGTCTCAATACCAACATCTCCCTGAACCTCATGAACAGGCGAGATATTAATCTTTCCCTGATTAACTTCAATTTTACCTGTAACCTTGGCAGTGTAAGTGAGATTATCACTAGATCTATCAAAACCTCGGCCAATTAGAGGTGGTAAATCTCTAACTGGCTTAGGTTCAAGAATCTGGCCTCTGACCGACATACCTCTACTGCCCTGTATAGCTGGGTGATATGTAGCAATCACATCACCCTCCTGAACTGTCTCAATTGTCTTGATACTCATGTAGTCAGCAGTTCCATCAGGACGAATAGTTGGTTTTCTATTGAAATTAGTATCAAAGTGATATTCAAAATATCCAGGGGTGCCCTGCACCTGAGCAGTGCCTTCGGCAACCTTTATCGCTCTACCATAAACAGGGTTATTCGCAAGCCTAGCTAGCGCATCTTGATCAATACCAAAAGTAACATTGGCGCTATTTAAGAACCCAAGCAACTGAGCAGCAGTAAACTTGGGTACATCATTCTTCCCATCCGGAATCTTAAAAGTCAAAGTTGCTTCTAATCCGTCAGATGAGACTTGTACTTTTGGTGCTAATGCGCTAATTGGCTGAGCCATAAGTCCCCCGTAAACAAACAATAATCTTTAGATTTCTATTTCATAAGGCATATAGAAATCTAATCTAATTATAGTTTCTTACGTTTAATTTGTCATGAAATTTTAGTTTTTTATTTAATTTTTCATTAAATTTTCACAATAGTTACATCGGTTTCAGTAAATATAGCAAAATTCTAGTACTTTCCGTCGTTTGGAAGTCCCTTTACAGCCTTTACAACACGGCTAGTACCAAGACGGCTAGCACCAAGGTCGATAAACTTCTGAGCATCATCAAGTGAAGCGATTCCGCCTGCAGCCTTGATAAGCTTTCCGTTTGTCATATGGTCTGCCATAAGCTTGATATCATCAAATGTAGCTCCGCCTGTAGAGAAGCCTGTAGATGTCTTGATGTAATCAGCATCTGACTTTGAAACTACTTCGCACATCTTAATCTTCTCTTCATCTGTAAGAAGGCAACACTCAATAATTACCTTAAGAAGCTTGCCCTTGCAAGCAGCCTTGATTGCATTAATTTCAGCAAGAACATCATCGTAACGTCCTTCCTTAACCCAACCTACATTGATAACCATATCTACTTCCTCTGCGCCGTTATCTACAGCATCGCTTGCCATAAAGCACTTAGAAGCTGTTGTAGCATAACCATTTGGGAAACCAATTACTGTACAGATTGGAAGATGTCCGCCCTGCTCCTTAACATACTCTGCAGCCTGCTTTACAAAGCTTGCTGGAATACAAACTGAAGCAGTCTCATACTTCATACCATCATCTACGATTCCCTTAATGTCATTCCATGTTGCGTCAACCCCAAGTAAAGTGTGATCGCATTTGCTTAAAATATTCTTAATATCCATATTACGTATCCTCCTGTACCCTCATCCGCCCCTTCGGGGCACCTTCCCCCAGAGGGGGAAGGCAAACTCTAGGCTTCCCCCTCTGGGGGAAGCTGTCACCGCAGGTGACTGATGAGGGCTATCTTTATTAATTATTTCATTGAAGCTAAACGAGCCTCAACCTGTGCCATCATAGCCTCATATTTTGCGAGCTTTTCACGCTCTTCGGCAACCTTTGCCTCTGGTGCCTTGCTCATGAACTTCTCGTTTGAGAGCATGCCACGTGAACGAGCAAGCTCCTTCTCTAGCTTTTCTTTTTCTTTTGTGAGTCGCTCTTTTTCCTTCTCGAAATCTACGAGATCTTCAAGTGGAACAAAGAGTGTTGCATCAGGGATAACAGCTGAAACTGCGTCATCTCCGATACCAAGCTTGTCAGCCTGTACGATTACATCTGTTGCACCAGCAAGAGTCTTAAAGATTGGTGTAATCTCTTCGAATGTTGCTCTTACATCTGCATCCTCTGCAACGATGTGGATAGCTGCCTTCTTTGAAGGTGGAACATCCATATCTGTACGAAGCTGTCTCATGCCACGAACTACATCTTTGGCACGCTCTACCTTTGCTTCCTCCACTTTATAGTTCTTTGCCTCATCATACTCAGGCCAAGCTGAAAGCATGATTGTCTCCTCTTCGCTCTGAAGTGTGCAGAAGATTTCTTCTGTGATGAATGGCATGAATGGATGAAGCATCTTAAGGGCATTTGTAAGTGCAAACTTAGCTGTCCAAAGTGCTGCATTCTTGCTAGCTGTATACTCTTCTGAGTACATTCTTGGCTTTACAATCTCGATATACCAGTCGCAGAACTGATCCCAAATAAAATCATATACCTTCTGAACTGCAATACCAAGCTCATATTTATTCATATTTTCAGTAACATCTTTAGCTAAAGTGTTAACTGCAGAAATAATCCACTTATCCTCTGTTGCAAGGTCTGCCTCTGCTGGCTCTGTAACCTCATTATCTGCAAGGTTCATCATGATGAAACGTGATGCATTCCAAACCTTGTTTGCAAAGTTACGGCTATTCTCAACACGCTCATTGTAGAAACGCATATCGTTACCAGGTGCATTACCTGTGATAAGTGTAAGACGAAGTGCATCTGCACCATAGTTATCAATAATCTCAAGTGGATCGATACCATTTCCAAGTGACTTAGACATCTTGCGGCCCTGAGAATCACGAACGAGACCGTGGATAAGTACTGTGTGGAATGGTGACTTTCCTGTGTGAGCATATCCTGAGAATACCATTCTGATTACCCAGAAGAAGATGATATCGTATCCAGTAACAAGTACGTCTGTTGGATAGAAGTAATCAAGCTCCTCTGTGTTCTCTGGCCAACCAAGTGTTGAGAATGGCCAAAGTGCTGATGAGAACCATGTATCAAGTGTATCCTCATCCTGCTTCATGTGTGTGTGACCGCACTTAGGGCAAACTGTTGGAGCATCTGCTGAACGAGCAACAACTGTCTCACCACACTTCTCGCAGTAGTATGCAGGAATTCTGTGTCCCCACCAAAGCTGACGTGAAATACACCAATCACGGATGTTCTCAAGCCAGTGTAAATATGTCTTATCGTAGTTCTTAGGAACGAACTGAAGCTCACCTGTCTTGATAGCCTCGATAGCTGGCTTCGCAAGCTCTTCCATAGCAACGAACCACTGTGGCTTAACCATAGGCTCTACAGTAGTCTTACATCTATCATGTGTACCAACGTTGTGAGTGTGCTCCTCAATCTTAACGAGAAGTCCCATCTCATCCATCTTCTTAACGATGATTTCACGAGCCTCATATCTATCCATGCCCTCAAACTCGCCACCGTTTGAATTAATAGTAGCGTCGTCATTAAGAACATTGATTACAGGAAGGTTATGTCTCTTACCTACCTCGAAATCGTTAGGGTCATGAGCTGGTGTAATCTTAACAACACCAGTACCAAATTCCATATCTACATATTCATCAGCAACAACTGGAATCTCACGATTTACAAATGGAAGCATTACAGTCTTTCCGATGATGTCCTGGTATCTCTCATCCTTAGGATTTACAGCAACAGCTGTATCACCAAGCATTGTCTCTGGACGAGTAGTTGCGAAAGTAACGAAGCGACCTGGCTCGCCAACAATTTCGTACTTCATGTGCCAGAAATGTCCTGCCTGCTCCTCATGCTCAACCTCTGCATCAGAGATAGATGTCTGACAAACTGGGCACCAGTTGATGATACGGTTACCCTTGTAGATATAACCCTCATTGAAAAGCTTTACGAATACTTCCTCAACAGCCTTAGAGCAGCCTTCATCCATTGTGAATCTCTCGCGTTCCCAGTCAGCTGAAGAACCCATTTTCTTAAGCTGGTTGATGATACGTGTGCCGTATTCATCCTTCCACTCCCAGCACTTTTCAAGGAAGCCTTCACGACCAAGGTCATCCTTTTCGATGCCCTGCTTCTTAAGGTGCTCGATAACCTTTACCTCTGTAGCAATAGCTGCATGGTCTGTACCTGGCTGCCAAAGAGCTGAGTAGCCCTGCATTCTCTTATATCTGATAAGAATATCCTGCATTGTGTTATCAAGTGCGTGGCCCATGTGAAGCTGACCAGTGATATTTGGTGGTGGCATCACAATAGTAAATGGCTTCTTGCTGCGGTCCACCTCAGCGTGGAAATAGCCATTCTCCTCCCACTTTTTATAGAGTCTGTCTTCAAGACCCTTAGGATCATAAGTCTTTGCTAATTCTTTCATCCTCGTTTCCTTTCTAAACTGCACGTTGTGGCTCGCTTGTTACGTTCACAATCCTGAGAAATTGCACCGCTTCGCATAGAAAACTCCGCTTATGCAACACTCAGAGATTGTTTAACTACAAGCTATTTATAAGCTTTGAAATAACCGAGCCAGTAAGCATCAAGCTCTTAGGTTTCTCACGCGAAGCATTCTACGCTGAGCGGAGAAACTCTAAGGCTTGTAGCTGTAACTGGCGTAGGCTTCCACGAACAAAAAAAGCCCTGTGTACGGCAAATTGCTGTACACAGGGCGCCATATACGATACGGTCGCGTTACCACCTGCATTTATATCTCATCTTATTCCTTACGGGAACGACTCGGATGGCTTATCCATCTGGACGACCGGCGCCGAGATGCTTTATTCACCACCTGCTCCGAAGCTACCTTCGTCAGCTCAGCTCCTAGGTCACCTTTCAGCCGGTGAGCGACCCTCTCTACAGGACGACACTGATTACTCCTCTTCATCATCGCATTTAAACTCTTCTTATAATAGAAAAATATTTTTCTATTGTCAAGGTGCCACTCATTAAAGAGCTGGCGTTACCATTCACAGTTGCCATACATTTATGACGCCCTCACCCCAGCTGTGGCCTCCAGTATACACATGGCGCATTGCAAGAATATTGCGTTTTTCTAATGGGCCATTTATGCATCTTTATTTACATGTGTCTTTTGCAGGCCTGTACAATTTTGAAAAAGGTTTTTGGTTGGCGGACACACGGCATAGTGTAATTTGTACTTCTCAGACTGAGGGGAACTTGGTTGATTTTGGAGTGAGCTTAGTAACATAAAAGCAGGTTTTGCAATATATAAGCATGCGCTGCCATGGACGGCAGCGCAAGTGGTCACTTAAAACACGATGTTGAATGTGCCACGGTGATTATATATGCAAAACCTGCTTTGTCATGTTACTTAGCAAGCGGAATATGAAACCAAGTCCCCTCAGCCTGAGAAGTACATAAAAAACTTCAGTGTCCGCCACATAAAAAACATTTTTCAAAATGGTTCATTCCGCAACAAGACACATGTGCAATGCATAAATTTGGCCCATAAGAAAAGCAACAATATTCGCAAAATCACGCCATGTGTATACTGGAGGCCACAGCTGGGGTGAGGGCGCCCCTCCAAAATAAACTGTGAATGGTAAAGAGCTGGTTGGTTATTCGTAGTATCACTTTTAACGCATATTCAAAAGTGATACTGCATTTTCAATAAATCAGCATACTATTTCAATTTTCGAGTATCACTTTTTATCCTATTTTAAAAGTGATACTCATTAGTGCCTCTATGATGGCAATTCTCTTCTGTTTCAAGTATCACTTTTCTAAAATCCCTCAATAGTGATACTCAAAAAATGATTTCTCTTGCATATAGACTCATTTTCCAGTATCACTTTAAAAATAAGGTCAAAAGTGATACTTCAAAATCAAGCCCAAGGTAATAGAGTTCCTACCGCCGAGCAAACCGTTATAAAACACATTTAAAAATAAATTAAATTTCTACTTGTAATTTTCCAAATCCTATGTTATATTATCGCTCGTATCATTTTTTAATTCTTTCAGGCTAATCGCCTAAGATTCCATTTTTATTATTAAAAGTGTAAATATTGCACTGAAGGGAGTGAGTAGAAAACATATTAAATGAAGACAAGTGTGTAATTTTAAAAAAACAAATTAAAAAACTTAATAAGATGTATCGTTCACTACCAGAAGGATATATCTCGATTGGGCATCAAGGAAATACAAGTAAGTGGTTTCATTACGTAAATAATCAACGACATTATTTAAAGAAAAAAGATTTTAAGCTGGCGCAACAGCTAGCCCTAAAGAAATACTTATATTTAAAGCTGAAGGTTCTCAATGGTACTTTAAAGAATCTTGAAAACAACAATAACAGAATACAAGTATATCAAGACCGATTAAATGACTTACTAAATGATCAAGCCTATCTAGAACTATTATCAAATCATTTTTCATTAAGCAATTCAGAGGCATCCATTTGGATGAATTCCCCTTATCCCAGGAACAATAGCCATCCAGAAAAATTAACACATCCCACTATTAACGGCCTATTAGTTAGGTCTAAATCAGAATCAATGATTGCTATTGCTTTAACAGATAATCATATTCCCTTTCGCTATGAGAATATACTGCAGCTTAACGGCAAAGACTATGCGCCAGATTTCACAATCATGCATCCCTTAACTAATAAAATTTATTACTGGGAGCATTTTGGAATGATGGATAACAGTGACTACTGTGATGATTTTTCTAATAAAATAAAAGTATATTCCAGCAACGGAATTATTCTTGGAGATAATCTTATTGCTTCATTCGAATCAAAAGCATCACCTCTGAATTACCAAACAATCAACAATTTAATTAAACAGTATTTTGAATAAGGAGAACTTTTATATGAAGAAGAAAAGAACTAATCCAAGGGAGGAGTCTACCCTTTTACAAGAAATTATCCAAACCTATAGGTATCCTGACGGCACGTTAAATGGAGTTGCGGTATTTATTTCTACGCTTGCTTTAGTGCTTTTGCTTATACTAGGACATTTTATGATTCTAGGAATAAAAAACATAAGAAGCTTGAATTCAGTTTCTGCTTCCGAGCTCACTTTAAATGAAATCGAAGAATATATCACAGATTCATATTTGGATGCTGTTGATGAATATACAGATGGCGACATATCTCATGAGGCTGCCAAAAGAAAGATTCTAAATCATATTGCTGAATATCTTGATTCCTCTTCAGCATTTACAGATGATCAAAAAGCCGAACTGTTAGAGGTTATTGCTGAGTATGTTGATGGAATGAATCTGGATGAATATAAAACTGCAACAAACAAATCTATCCAGGATATCAACTCATCTTTTGCTGAATACGTAAAGCAAAACGCACTTACTTTAGATGTAATAACTCAAATGCTCCAGAGTGAAATTGATGCTAATAATAATTACACAAAGGAAGAGCTTGATTCATTAAAGAAGCTTCACTCAGATTTGGTTAACACAGAGCTTGATCATTTCAACAAAGTAAACGAAATGATTAGCGATACACAGGCAGATATAAATAATAATTATAATTCTTTCATCACTAAAATATATGGTGGTGTCACAGAGTGGTCAGCAGATAAGCAATATCAAATCAATGATTTTGTTCTTTACAATAATACATTCTACAAGAATCTCACCGGCAATAATTCAGCTACAACCCCAAATGTAGATACAACAAATTGGCAGGAAGTTTCCATTACCACTGTAATTAATAATAATTACAATACATTTTTATCAGTGACTGGCGCTTCAGATTGGCAGCCAGGAAAGACATACAATCCTGGAGAATATGTTATCTACAAAAACATTATTTATAAATGTATTGAAGCCTCTACTGGAGATGAGCCTGATAGCAACGCAAAGCATTGGGAGCCACTTACTTTGACAGGGCTTATCGATTTCAACTATCAGACGTTCATAAATACAGTCGGTGCAAAAGAGTATGATGAGTCAGCTTCATATCAGGCTGGAGATTATGTAATCAAAGACGGCGAATTGTATCGTGCCACAGATTCTACATCAGGTGCTTTTGACGGCTCGAAATGGGAGAAAACATCTATCACAGCCAACATAGATGCACTTGCAAAAGGCCTTGATGAATTAGCTTTAAAAAGCTCAGCCGACTTAGAAACAGTTAACAGCAATCTGACAGATATCATAAATAAAAATAAATCTCTTACAGATGCTCAGCGTGAAGAAATGCTTAAGGTAATCAACGATAACGCAGATGCATCATCTCAGGGATTATCGAATCTCTATGACCAACTCACCGAGATTATCAATTCCAACGAAACAAACAATGCTAACGAGCGTGAGAAATTGCTTTCAGAAATTACTTCACTTCAGGATAACACCGCTTCACATTTTGATGATTACGAGCAGCGTGTTAAGGCTCTTGAGAATAAGTCAAAAGCTACTACTGCTCCAACTGTAAATAAATCAGGTGAAAATGCTGAGTTTGATTTTGGCTACAAAAACGGAGTTTATGGCTATTGGATTAGCAACTCATTCTATCCATTCTAATTTTTTCAAAAGGAGACAAACATGAATTTCAAAAAGATTTTACCACTTATACTAACATCATCTTTTATCGTTTCAATGATACCAGCCACCGCTGCTAGAGCCGAGGAAGCTGATGAACAGACTGATGCAGAAATCGTAGAGACGATTGATTACGATAATGCTACTGAGGTGGCTATTGAAGAATATGTATACTGGGAAATGGAATTAGAAAACAGTACCTTAAGCGGCTATACCCAAATGGAGTACGGCTGTTTACTTGAATCAGATTCCGACACTTCCACCAAAGAACTTCTTAACAATATTTCTGAAGAAGAAACTCATGATAGAGTTCTATCCATTCTTGATGAATTAGAGCTACCGGAAAAATGCCCTTCAGACATATTCATTTCCTACTATGTTCAAAAGGATGGTTCCATAACTGATGTTACCTGCGAATACACTGAATCCGATTCTGATGAAGAAGATTTGGAAAATCCGGAGTTAGAAAAAGAATTAAAAGAGCCAGAAGCATTAGATTCACTTGAAGAAAAAGCAGATGCAACAGATGAGAACCTCGAGTCAGCAGATTCACAGGATACTTCTGATGAATCTGATAAAACTGATGAAACCGGTGAATCTAAAGAATCAAAAGAAGCTAGCGAAGATGCTAAAAATGAAGAAGATAATACATCTGAAGATTCCAAGCCAGATGATTCTTCAAGCATTCCAGAATCCAGCTCAGAATTCGACAGCGAAACTTCCTCGTATACAGAAGAATCAATAGAAAGGACCTCTAATGAAATCGATTAAAAACAGATTGAGAATATTTGCCTCAGTATTCCTCATTTCAGCCATTGTAATTTCTTATATTTTGCAAACTACAATTACTGCAAATGCTGCAGACTCTGCCTTCACTTTAGAGGACGAATCCTTTATTCCTTCAAGATCATTTTACCCTTATTACATTTCAATTTATTCCAGCTGCAAAAGCGATTTGATTAAAGGAATGTGGGAACGAATTCTATTTGAAGAGAATAATTTTAATTCGTATAACAACAAAGGAATGTACAGTTCCTGGGCCAGCGAATACTATGCAGGAGCTGACACAAATTACATTTCAACAAAGGGTGCCAGTGTTTCATGGCAGAATATCAACTTCTCAACTAACACTGGCGATTTCGATATATTCCTAGGCAATTCCCTAGAGGCCAATCCTGAAATGCTTGGCGAAATCTTAGGCTTAAAGGGATATACTGCCGTTTCATCAAAAACAGGTCAGTATTCTCAAGCATCGCTTTTAGACACATATAGAAAGATTATCTATAACAAGCTGGCAAATCCTGCTTCATTTAAGGGCTTTGCCCAATCAATGGTCAGATTAACTAAAGATGGAAAGTACCTAAATGACGGTGCGTTAAAATCGGCATCATACAATGGTAAATCATTTGATTATTGGATGTTGTGTACGTTGGCAGCATTCTATGAGGGTGACGGTAGCGAAACTTATCTTTCTCCTACTCAGGTAACTTGGCTTGAGGGCTACACAAATGTCCTATTAAATGAATATATCAATTCAAGAGCAAATGCTTTTAACGGGACAAGTTGGGTGCCTGCTGGTACATCCTTAGCAGGAAAATATCAGCCTATATACAACCTCATCGCAAGAAGCTCCGCTGGCGTAAACAACAATTCAAAGAACAAAGAATTCTTCAACTATGTTGTCGCATCCGGTAAAGGTGCAGGCGCGTGGCTCAATAAGCACAATTCAATTAATATTGCAAACTTAAATAATGTAGATGATATTGTAAGTCTTTTCACTTTTTCTGATGGCTGGTGTGGTGGTCTTTGTGCTAGCGCAAATTGCTATTCTCACACTGCCAGCTGCCACAGTAAAGACAATTGTAAAAGACTTGCTACCGCCAACGACATAATTGCTGTACAGCTTCACAGAAACTCTGTGGCCGATGGTTTTATAAAAAGCAACACTAAGCTTTTGTCTGTCTACGGTGCAAACGGAGATACTCCATCCTCTTGGCAGTATCGTCATAAAATCAAGCATACCCAGCTTGCCAACAATTCCAACTCCATTTTAAAAGCCATTGATGCCGCAAACGGTAATGTGGCCAGCGGTGAGCTTGAAGATATGGATGGCGGTCAGGAATGGATTAACCTACACTCCACTGCAGTTATCGACCTGTCTAAGGTATTGGCCAATTCCAATTCACCACAGTCAGTCACTATCACATTCTGGTATACTGACGGAACAAATAACAATAATACCGAAAAGGATTACGACAATACCACAAAGTGGGAAGCATCTAGCAACAACGTAACAATCGTTAATCGAAAGTATCTTGATTACACTGGAGTTAGTTCTGAGGATGTGTCCGAGGGCAACAAATACCAAACAGATTTTGGCGAAGGCTATCCAGCCATGTATGCAGGAAATGAGAATCCAGCCACCTGGTACAAGGATCCTGAAAAATCCAACTTTACATACACCGGATATAGATATAAATCCTATGAATTTGATATAAGCAATCTATCTGAATCGGAATTGCGAAATGGATGGATTAAAGTAACTAACTGTAGCCAAATCCACGGTACCAGAGGCGATGAGTATGGCGGCACTGGCCCTATGCATATTGTAACTGTGGCAGATAAGATAAATGATTGTGACATCAATGGACATAAGTGGATTGTAAAGAATAATTCTGATGTTGTTTGGGCAAAGGATTATTCAAAAGTTAGCATTATGTATACTTGTGATAAAAAGGTATCCGAGAAACAGCAATACGTGGCGCAAACCACATCTAAGAAAAGTGCTGATGGAAAATATATCACTTATACAGCAAAAGGTATCGACGGAAAGACTTATACAAGAGTTGTTAACTCAACCGCTGGTGCTGCTGGCGTGACAAAAACAATCAATATATCTACAAATAATGTAAATGGCACCAGCCCTACAGATTATGATAAGAGTAGCAGTGTTGTGTGGCCGGGCGGTTCCAAATCTACCACCATCTACACTCAGTCCACTTCTCGAATCAATTTCACTATTCAAAATCAAATTCCAGCAGGAACTCAAAAAGTACAATTCTATTATTATGCATCAGAAAATTTAAGGGAGTTAAATATAGAAGTTCTAAGCAATGGAAAGATTATTGGACAAGGTGGATTGAACAAACCAAGTACATTCGATTCTAAAAATGGTATTGTGACTATCCCTCTAATTCAGACTACAGATGAGGATTTAAACAACTGCTATGTAAGAATCTCTGGAGAATCTCACACTCAGCATGTGGTGCCGTCAAGTACCACACCATCCACATCAATTTCCACTATCGGAATAACTAAAATGGTGCTGTACTTCTAAAAAATAAGCCTGAAGTTTTGATTAGCAAAACTCCAGGCTTTTTATTATATTAATCCGAAATGTTTTAATCCTTTGTAAATTCCATCATCATCAAAGGCTGCTGTAACATAATCCGCTGCAGCTTTTGCATTGTCTGTACCATTGCCCATAGCAATACCAACATGGGCAGCTTCAAGCATGTCAAGATCGTTTTCGCTGTCTCCAAATGCATAAGTATTATCAGGATTGATTCCAACAAGCTCGCAAGCTTTTAACATTCCTGTAGCCTTATTGTGACCAGCAGGTACCAACTCACAAACATTCTCATTATGAGCAATGATAGAAAAATGTTTTGAAAGTCTATCAAAGCATTCTATCCTTTTATCTGCTGCAACATCTGTAGAACAAGACATTTTGTTAATGCGCCATTTGCCATAATAATCTCCGCCGATTGTAACAAGATCCTTGCCTACATCTCTGCGAAGAACATTTCCAAAGCTATCTGTTTTATCAAACTCATCATCATCCATGTATATATTTTTAGGGCCTTCCAAAATAGGTCTAAAGCCATAGCTTCTAACCATCTCTATAGTCTTTTGCGTGAAAGACTCATCAAGGACCTTTTCATATAATAGCTTTCCATCAATTTCGATATGACATCCGCAGGCACAAACTATTCCATCAAAACCAAGGCTAAGTAAATCCTCATTCTGAATAAATGCTCTCGATCTGCCACTGCAGATAAATGCTAAATGACCATTTTCTCTAAGCTTTTTAATCCCCTCTCTGCAACTGTCTGGAATGTAATTATTGTAATCCCAGAGTGTACCATCTATATCAAAAAATACTGCTGACTTTTCCATTAAATACCTTTCTAAACCCAAAGCCTCATCCAAAGATTATGATTTGCTCGAGTAAAGTTGTTTTCCTTATAAAATTTCATTCTGATGAGCTTAGGCTTAGTACCTATGTGGACAAACTCGTTTAATACCTTTAGCTTGTCTTCAGGTATATCCTTTAACCTAAGAATCTCACGGGCAAAAGCTCTGGCCTCATTTATAAAAGCTTTCTTTTTTGCTATAAGCCCTGAGCCCACATCCTTTGTGTTTCTAACCACCTTTTCTGAAGTAGATTCAGTGACTGCACCCATAGTATTATGCCCTGTCTGCCTGTAATATACAAGAGGCTTATCAATACAATCAACCTTGCCAAAGATAGCTCCCACTTCTAGCAGCCATGCATCATGCATTGGAACATTTTCCCATGCCACATTTTTAGACGACACCGCTAAATCACGAAGTGCTCTATTAAAGCACATAGTGGTACCCGCAGCCGGATTATCAATAAGAATCTGAGTATAGGCTGTGTTTTCAGGCAGCCTTCCAAGATATCGTATAAACGAATTATCAATTATGTTAAGATTGGCATCAGTAACATACATATCCGTAAATACGATAAGCGGCATCTTTGATGAATTGTCCACTTCCATCTCATGAAGCTTTTTCAAGCTACGTTCCATCTTGTCAGGAAGCCACACATCATCCTGGTCACACAAGAGGTAATAATCAGCCTCAACCTCATTAAGAAGATAAACAAAATTGGTCTTGGCTCCTCCGCTGGAATGACCATAGATAATCTCAATTCTATCTGGATACCGTTCATTGTATTCGTTGATTATAGCTACAGTGTTATCTTCTGAGCCATCATCGTGGATAACTATCCTAAAATTCTGGTATGTTTGTGCAAAAAGACTGTCAAGCTGTTGTTTAATGTACTGCTCACCATTATAGGTGGCAAGCAATATTGCTACATCCCTCATCACATTTCTCCCATTAATCCCATTTATCGATTGAATCCATAGCCAGTCTTTGTAATTCGTTTGAATTTAAGATTAGCTAAAAACAAGTTTAAATTTGCAAGAGAACATCCTATCTTGCCCAAAACATTACTCTTTCTAAACTGAGCCTTGTAGGTAATCATTTCGTGAAGAGTGATTATATCCTCTTTTTTGAAATAATCGCAATCATACAAAAGCTCTACAAAATCATATACAGATGCATCTGTAGCATTTGTGTCCGCTGAGATGTTGCTTCCTGTATATTTATGTATGTATTCTGAAGCTTTTAAGATGCAATACTTTTTTCCGGCCGCCATCATTAAAAGCCACAGATAGTAATCATCTGCACCATTAACTCTGACCAGATTATCAAGCCAGAACTGTGGTATGGCATCTTTTTTTATCATGCATTGACCAGGAGATATTATCTGAATACCAACTCGAAGGTAAGTTTCAAGGTCCCACACAAGATTCCAGTGCTCTGATGTTCTGTACCATTCAAGATAACTTCCATCAGCCTGCTGTAACTTCGCATTTGCGATAATAATATCCAACCCTGACATATTAAGTGCCGTTGCCATCTTTATTAAGGCGTCCTTTTCTAGTAAATCATCCTGATCCAAAAACATAATATAATCGCCAGATGATTCCTTTAGCCCTGCCACACGGCTGTAGTGTATTCCCTTATTTTCAGGATTGGTAATTACCTTAATGTACTGGTTTGGCCCTGGCTCTGTTTCAAGCTTTTTCCAGGGACTATCATTAACAAGAATGACTTCCAGCTCATGACCGTTTTGAAGTAACAGGTCTCTGTTTGCATCCATGCAGGCCACATAGTCCTGCATATACTCCGCCCCCTCATAAAAAGGAGTTATCACCGATATTTTCATAAGTTATTCACCCTTATTTTACATACTCGCCTTGTATTTCTTTCCAAAAAACTTGGCCTGCAAAAATCCTATTATCTTTTTAGGCCAATTGATTTTTTGCATATCTATCACAGGACATTCTACAAATGAAAGTCCTTCTTCATGTCTTTTTTCCACCCAGACATTGAATAGAATTTCGCTTACTCTTCCAAATAGACGTGCCGAAAAAGCATCCAGATTATTTACATCGATTTTAGATTCCAGCTGCTCTAAAATATCAAACAGCCAAGTGCAATAATCGTTCAATTCCTTCTTTGGCATTATCGCCATATTAAACATATAGCCCCAGGTTCTATTATAGACCTTTTCAAGAGCCTTGATATAATCAGGATGTGATTGAACGACTATCTCCTTTGCCAAATCAAGATGCATGCCATCTAAAGTGTGGGCATAATGACTATACAAGCTTTCGATATAATAACGTCTCTTTTTAGGTACCACAATATCTGCTCTGGTAAGAAGAGCTACGGCTTCGTCATGAGATAACACTGATTCGAAAGCCCCATGCTTCTTTCTGTAGGCAATGGATTTCATAGAAAAATATCTTCTGTAATGTACAAGACCTATAGCATCTGCATTCATATTCTTCCAGGCATAATACAATCCTGTAAGCTCGCAGTAATATGGATTTTTCTCGGAGATATTATCTCCATCGTCATCCCTTAAGATAGCGCCAGTCTCCTGATGTGTTTTAGGCACGTGGGCGCCTGGACAATCCTTTACTCTTATTCCCTTTTTGCCTGCCGCACCGACCTGTAAGGGAATATAGTCCTCGCCATCAGCAACCTGAAAAGCTTTATGGCAAGCTATTATTATCTTTATATCCAAAATAATCTCCTAAAATATAAGGGCACCCCGCAAGGTGCCCTAAACCTTTACTTGATATGAAAATTACGAATCCTCTTCGTCCTCTTCATCTGCTATAGCTGCCGCAGCCCCCGACACCGCAGATACAACTGCAATAACCGCTACAACTACTACTAATAAGATCAATACAAAAAAGAAAATTAAAAATCCCTGTTCTGTCATCCTTAACCTCCTCTTCTAAATTAAGGATATTATACCTCACAAGTAATACAAACGCAAATTATCTATAAGTTCCATATCGTTCCTTATGCTGTTCTTTAGATGAATACATTCTCTTATCAGCTCTGGCAAATACGTCATTAACGTCGTTATCCTTATCATGCTCGTAGGTAGCCAGGCCTACAGCTGCAGAATATCTTTCATGATCTGCCTTGCTATCATCAGCAAAAGCTTCAGCAAATTCCTTGTTTAATTCATCACAAAGCTCGTATCTTTGCTCGTAATCTTCTCCTGTAAGCAATGCCACAAATTCATCTCCACCAATTCTATAAACTGGAGAGTGTTCAAAGGTCTTACACACAAGCTTGCAGCAGCCCTTGATATAAATATCACCTTTTTCATGTCCATATAAATCGTTAATCTTTTTAAGATTATTTACATCTACCATTACAAGAGCAAACTCTAAAACCTCACCCTTCGCTATTCGCTTTTCAATCTTCTGCACCTGTGTATCATAAGCTTTTTTCGAACCAACTCGAGTGAGAGCATCCTTATATGCCATCTCAGAAATCTCTATGATTTCATCCTTACTCTTGGTGTAGTTAGACATATTAAAGAGATTCTCTTTTGCAATCACAAGAGATGCTCTATATAATATTTCAAGTTCATTTTTCGTAGATATGTTCAAGCTCTCATATTGATTCAAGCCTTCGTATCTATCCTTTTCAGATTCCCTCTTAAGGCTTAAAATACACTTGACCATCTTCTTCATAGGGCCAACAATGTCTCGATAAATTACAAACATTATTATTCCCCAAATCGGAATCATGAAAAGAATGCAGAACAATGTAACGCCGATAATAAAGTCGATGTTTCCATTCTTTATTTCATCCATTGACATATCAACGCATGCGCTGCAGACATAGTTTTTCTCTTCATCAAAAATAGGAGTCACAACAGTAAGAATGTTTTCTCCATTTTCAATTAAAGGGAGAGCTATTGTGCCACCTGCGCCTGTCTTCAAGTCATCTATTCTTTCCTGGAAAGGCTCACCATATTCATATACAGCTCCTACGCTTTCTTCACTTTCTCTAAGTGGTTCCTCCGTATACTCATCATCCAAATCCATTACGTTTATGCCACCATCGGAAGTGCAAACCCACACATACATATACTTGATGTTAGGATAATTCGCCTTTAAGGTGTAATAATACTTTATAGTCTCATTATATTTTTCTGACTCAAATCCTTTTTCCAAAAACTCATCAATGTATTCAGTAGGAAATGCCTCTGCCATAAGCATTGTTGCGCCAGTGCCCATTTCCGTACTCTGCGCTATCATTTCTTTTTCGAATCTTTTATATGTAACTTGGGCCACTACAAAAAGTGTTATCAACATGCCAAGCACTATCATTAGCGGAAGCTTAACTGCTATGAAGTTAGTTTTTTTGAATTTCGGTGTCATGACTATCCCCTCAAAATCAATCACTTTAAATTAGCTTTATCTTAGCAAATGATTGTGTACGCATATTCGCATAGTTGTGAATTTTTTATGTTTTTGGTATATTTGAAGTATGAATGAAGAGATTAAATTTTCCATAATAGTGCCTACTTATGGAGTGGGTGATTATATTGGCGATGCACTTGGCTGTTTGATGATGCAAACATATGGTAATTTTGAAGTCATTGTTGTTGATGATTGCTCACCAGATAATTCTGGAGAAATAGCAAGAAGCTTCCTCGAAAGAGATGATCGTTTTATCTATGTTAGACACGAGCAGAACCAAGGAGTTTCGTGTGCCCGTAACACAGGCATACAGCGTGCCACCGGAGACTATATTCTTTTCTTAGATCCAGATGATTTATACGAGCATAATTTACTGAGAGTTTGCGCCGCAACGCTTGAGCGCAATCCTGTAGATTTACTTGTGTACAGTTTCACAGAAGATTATCGAAATGAAGCTGGCAAAATAGAATACATGAAGGGTATCACTCTTGATTTGATGGATTACGACGATGATATGGTCACCACCAGAGATGATGCCACTATCCACAAGATGGCCATGCAAATGGAAGAAATCACCATGCTTGGCTATCCATGGAACAAGTGTTACAAGACCAGCGTAATCAAGGAAAATCATTTAGAATTTCAAAAGATTAAGCACGTAGAAGACATCCTCTTCAACTGTGATTTTTTGGATTACACAACTTCCCTCACGGTACTTAACGACGTGCTATATCATTACCGCAATCAAGGCCAGGCTCGCCTGACTGGCGGTGACATCCACGATTACTTCAAGCTACAAAAAATCCGCATAAACAGAATTTACGAACAGCAACAGCAATGGAAAACCTGCGACTTCGAAGCACTTGGCATTCTTTCAAAAGAATACTTTAGAAGCTTCCAATCCGCTATGGTTCGACAGCTTGAAAATGGAGTCAAAGGAGACGACATTATCAAATGGTGCAACAAGGAGTCCGAGACCGAAATGTACAACGAACTCAAGCGCTATCTTCCTGACAACTCCACCACACTCAAGCTCCTTTACAAGCCACTCACCGAGGGCATGTTCGGGACTGCGTTACGCCGCGCCCGCCTGATGGAATACACCAAGCACCACTTCCCTGGAGTATTTAACAGAGCAAAACAACTCCGATAACGCCTGCGGGTTACACTCACAAGCATTTAGATTACAAAAAGCCACTAGGTTACGCTCACAAGCTTTTAGATTACAAAAGCCACTCCGTTACGGCTACAAGCATACTATCTCTCCGCTCGGCGAAGAATGCCTCGCTTGAGAAATAGTATAGCTTGATGCCTACAGAGTGGCTTATTTAATGTACTGAGTTTGTTCGGTAACCTGTGGCTTATTTTACGTAACGAGCTTGTTCGCTGTCCTAGTGGCAGCCGCAGCTTCCACCGCAGTGGCCGCAGTCGCCGCCGCATGCTGGATGCTCGCCGCGCTTATGCGCCTTAACCATCGAACGTATAATCGCTGCTACGATTGCAGCTAGTATTGCTACTACTATAAATGTACCCATGTTACTACCCTCATCCGTCAGCTTGTCTAATCGCTGACTCTTCTAATAACAGCTAGTAGGTAACAAGCTATTTATATTCTTAAGCTCGACATTCCTAGTCGAGCGAAGAATATTAATGCTTGTAACCGTAACTAGCGTCATGTTTAGAACATCTAAACTATTTGTTATACTTGTCTTTGCGGAACAATCCATAGAGGAGCAAGCAGATAGCTGCTATTCCAAAGATTGTGCCGAAAGTGAATCCTTCGCCTGTGAATACCTTGCCTACCTGGTAAACGATGAGTCCGATTATCCAAGCGAAACCACACTGGTAGCCAATGGCTGTCCAGAACCACTTTGTATTGTTCATCTCACGCTTGATTGCACCCATAGCTGCGAAGCAAGGAGCACAAAGAAGGTTGAATGCAAGGAATGCAAAACCTGAAGCGTCTGTAAATGCTGCACGCATTGTCTCGTAAACATCACCTGATGCACCGTAGATAATAGCAAGTGTACCAACGATGTTTTCCTTAGCTACAAGACCTGTGATTGATGCAACAGTTGCCTCCCAATCGCCAAATCCAAGTGGAAGGAATATCCATGCAAGACATCTACCAAGTGTTGCAAGGATTGAGTGATCAATCTGATCCTCCTCAAGCATTGTAAATGCTCCATCAACAACTCCAAAGAATGTACAGAACCAAACTACGATTGTTGAAAGTAAGATAATTGTACCAGCCTTTTTGATAAATGACCAGCCACGCTCCCACATGCTACGAAGCACGTTTGACGCTGTTGGCCAGTGGTATGCTGGAAGCTCCATAACGAATGGTGCTGGGTCGCCAGCAAACATCTTTGTCTTCTTAAGCATAATACCTGATACGATGATTGAGAAAATTCCAAGGAAGTAAGCTGATGGTGCAACCCATGATGCTCCACCAAAGATAGCGCCTGCAACCATTGCAATAAATGGAAGCTTAGCTCCACATGGAATAAATGTTGTTGTCATAATTGTCATCTTACGGTCTCTATCATTTTCGATAGTACGTGATGCCATGATACCAGGAACACCACAACCTGTACCGATAAGCATTGGAATAAATGACTTACCAGAAAGACCAAACTTTCTGAAGATACGGTCCATGATGAAAGCTACACGAGCCATGTAACCGCATGCCTCAAGGAATGCAAGGAAGATGAAAAGTACAAGCATCTGTGGAACGAAACCAAGTACAGCACCTACACCTGCTACAATACCATCAAGGATAAGTCCCTTAACAACATCATTACAATTGATAGCATCTAATGCTGACTCAACATACACTGGAATACCAGGAATCCAAATTCCATAGTTTGCAGGATCTGGCTCTTCATTTGCTTCAACATAAGCCTTTGCTGCTGCATAATCATCAAGTGTTGCTGTCTCATATTCAACTGCTGCTGTTTCCTCATCCTCTACAGGATAATCAAAATCACCTGTAGGCTCTGAACCGTTTTCTTCTACATAGATATCATATCCATCTACGATAAGCTGATTTGCTGTGAACTCATCTGCTGCATCAGCATACTTGCTTGAACCGATTGCAAACAAATGCCAGCCATCGCCGAATACGCCATCATTTGCCCAATCAGTAGCCCATGTACCAACTGTTGTAACTGATACATAGTATACAAGGAACATAACAACTGCAAAAATAGGAAGTGCAAGGAATCTATTAGTAACAATCTGATCAATCTTATCAGATGTTGTCATACCCTTTGAAGCCTTCTTTACACAACCATTAATAATTGTGCCGATGTAATTGTATCTCTCTCCAGTGATGATTGACTCAGAATCGTCATCCATCTCCTTCTCGCATGAAGCAATATCCTTTTCGATATGAGAAATAACATCCTGTGAAAGACCAAGCTTCTCCTGAATCTTAGTATCACGTTCAAACAATTTGATAGAATACCATCTCTGAACATTCTCATCATCAATGTTATGAAGGCAAAGCTCTTCAATGTGAGCAAGTGCATGCTCTACAGAACCATCAAATCTATGCTTTGGTGACTGTGGCTTAGCTTCCTTAGCTGCCTTTACTGCCTCAGCAACGATTTCCTTAAGACCTCTGTTCTTAAGAGCAGAAATCTCAGTTACAGGAACTCCGATTTCTTCTGAAAGCTTTGCTGCATTAATCTTATCACCGTTCTTTTCAACTACATCCATCATGTTGATGGCGATTACTACTGGAATGCCAAGCTCAACAATCTGAGTTGTAAGATAAAGGTTTCTCTCAAGGTTTGTACCATCGATAACATTGATGATTGCCTCTGGCTTCTCATCGATAAGATAGTTACGAGATACAACCTCCTCTAATGTATATGGAGAAAGTGAATAGATACCTGGAAGATCGACGATTTTTACTTCCTTATCTCCTTTGTACTTTCCCTCTTTATACTCAACAGTAACACCTGGCCAGTTACCTACGAACTGGTTAGAGCCTGTGAGTGCATTAAACAATGTTGTTTTACCGCAGTTAGGGTTACCTGCTAGCGCAATACGAATTCCCACTGTACTTTCCTCCTTCTATTCTACTTCTATCATCTCAGCATCAGCTTTACGAACTGAAAGCTCATAGCCTCGTACAGTAATTTCTACTGGATCTCCAAGTGGTGCAATCTTTCTTACATAAAGCTCAACACCCTTTGTAATTCCCATGTCCATAATTCTACGCTTCACTGCGCCTTCACCACCGATTTTAGTAACTTTGACTGTTTCGCCAATATTTACTTCTCGAAGTGTCTTCATAGATTTTCTCTCCTTTACAATTTAAAAATGATGTAAGCCTCGCTTACTAGAACGCTGCTCGCATTCCTTAAACAAAAATCTTCTGAGCAAGCTGTTTATCCACAGCTACTCTCGATTCTTTTACATTGATGATTAGGTTTCCACCTATTTCATTGACAACTGTGACATGTCCACCAGGGACAAATCCCAGCTCCTGTAGATGGCGCTTCACTTCTTCTGAACCGCCTATTCTTTTAATCATTTGTTCTTCGCCAGTTGGCGCTACTACTAATGGCATCATATATATTTCCTTTTACATGTAAAATTTGTTAGATAAGTTGCACAAAACTTAATTATGTATAACTAATGTTTGGTTACGCAAATTATTGTTAGCCTCTTCTAACGCATTTAGTAATTTATCACAAACTTGAGAAAGTTTCAAGCCCCTAACTCAGGTTTTGTTCATAAAATTTATGTTTCACACATCAACATAAAGTACTATATGACAAAGTAATACAAATCAAACCTCCAAGCATTTTAAAAATGTGCAAAAAAAAAGAGAGCCTTGTATCAAGACTCTCTAAATATCCTATTAAACTAATCCAATAAGAATTCCTATTGTATGTACTATAAATGCGCATATCCAGGCTACACCACATTGCCACAAGACAATGCACACAGCCCATTTATTTCCCATTTCTCTTTTGATGGATGCAATAGCAGCCACACATGGTGTATATAAGAGTGAGAAAATCAATAAGCAAAAAGCTGTAAGATTTGTCATGGCAGCGCCAACGCCCTGTTCGCCAAACAATACTTCCAACACTGATACCACACTTTCCTTAGCCATAAATCCAGAGATAAGTGAAGTGCATATTCTCCAATCTCCTAAACCAATTGGTGTAAAAAGTGGCACCAATCCGCCAGAGATAAACGCTAAGATGCTATCCTTTTGATCACTAACCAAATTGAGATGTGTGTCAAAGCTCTGGAGTACCCAAACAACAACTGTAGCTAAAAAGATAACAGTGAATGCTCTCTGCAAGAAGTCCTTAGCTTTTTCCCACAAAAGCTGTATAACATTTCTAGCACTTGGCAATCTGTAATTTGGAAGCTCCATAACAAAAGGAACTGCCTCACCTTTAAAGCGCACCTTCTTAAAAAATAAGGCTGCTAATACGCCAAGAATTATACCTATAAAATAAAGTGCTGTAATCACAAGCCATCCGTGATTTGGAAAGAATGCTGCTACAAAAAATGTATAAATAGGCAATTTTGCTGTACAGCTCATAAACGGTGTCAGAAGGATTGTCATCTTTCTGTCACGGTCACTAGGTAATGTACGAGTAGACATTACCGCTGGAACAGTACAACCAAATCCAATCAGAAGTGGTACAATGCTTCTTCCAGAAAGGCCAATCTTTCTAAGCAGCTTGTCCATGAAAAAGGCCACTCTTGCTATATATCCACTATCCTCTAATATCGATAGGAAAAAGAACATAGTGATAATGATAGGCAAGAAGCTTAACACCCCTCCCACGCCTTCGAATATACCGCCTATTACAAGCTCATGAACGGTGACATTAACATTTGCCGCAGTCAGCAGCTTGTCAGTAATATCCGTCAGGTATGCAATGCCAGACTCTAACAGGCCTTGAAGCCAGGCGCCTATTACATTGAAGGTTAAAAAGAAAACTAATGCCATTACCAAAACAAATATTGGAATAGCCGTGTATTTACCAGTAAGCCATCTATCTATTCTCTGGCTTCTAATGTGTTCCTTGCTTTCCTTTGGCTTGATAACACATTCATTACAAATCTTTTCGATGAATGCGAATCGCATATCGGCCATAGCTGCGCTTCTGTCGAGGCCACGCTCTTTTTCCATCTGTTTTGTGATGTGCTCAAGTGTCTCTATTTCATTTTCGTCTAAATCAAGACTCTTGATTATTTGAACGTCATTTTCTATGGCCTTGCTTGCAGCAAATCTAACAGGAATATCTGCCCTTTTAGCATGATCTTCCATCAAATGAATAACTGCATGAATGCATCTATGTACCGCACCACCATTATCATTTTCATCGCAGAAATCATCTACCTGTGGCTTTTCTTGATAGTATGCAATATGAATGGCGTGGGCAACAAGCTCATCAATACCTTCATTTTTAGATGCAGATATTGGAATGACTGGCACCCCCAGCATCATCTCCATTCGGTTAATATCAACTGAGCCGCCATTGCCTCTCAGCTCATCCATCATATTAAGAGCTACTACCATAGGGATGTTTAGCTCTAACAATTGCATTGTCAGATATAGATTTCGCTGGATATTTGTAGCATCTACAATATTGATGATGGCTTTTGGCTTTTCGTGCAACACGAAATCTCTACTAACCAATTCCTCGCTGGAATATGGTGACATGGAATATATTCCTGGCAAATCCGTGATGCATGTATTTTCCTTACCACGAATCCCACCATCTTTTCTATCAACCGTAACTCCTGGGAAATTACCTACGTGCTGATTGGAACCAGTCAACTGATTAAAGAGTGTTGTCTTTCCGCAGTTCTGATTTCCAACTAATGCAAATGTAAGCTTTTCTCCCTTTGGTAAAGGTTTCCCCTCGCCTTTAGCATGATATTTGCCCTCCTCACCAAGGCCAGGATGGTTAATGTCATGCTTCGCTTTTTTTATCGTATTTACGGATTCTGATTTGTGGTCGATAAGGGTGGCTTTTATTTGATCAGCATCAGCCAGTCTGAGTGTAAGCTCGTAGCCATGGATACTCAGCTCCATTGGGTCTCCCATAGGTGCCAGCTTAACCAAAGTAACTTCTGCGCCTGGAATAACTCCCATATCTAAAAAATGCTGCCTAAGTGCGCCTTCCCCACCAACTTCTTCAATTCGGGCTGTTTGCCCAATTTGTAAGTCCTTAACTGTCATTATTACTTTCCAATCATTGTACCAGTCTGGCCGCCTACGGCATTACCGGCATCTGATAATTTTGTAATGAGGACTTTTCTGATTGCTGAGTCCCCAATATAATCAATGGCTGCCTGAATCTTTGGAGCCATATTTGTAGCACCAAATTCACCAGCCTCTAACATCTTCTTTGCTTCTGCAACAGAAATGTAATCAAGTGGCTGCTCGTCTTCCTTGCCAAAGTTCTTACATACCTTAGAAACTGATGTAAGAATTACAAGCATATCTGCATCAAGCTCTGATGCAAGAAGTCCTGCTGCTGTGTCCTTTTCTACTACAGCAGATGCGCCCTTAAGTGAGTGGTCCTGTGTAAGAACAGGGATTCCGCCACCACCTGCAGCTATAACAACCTGATCAGCATCACAAAGTGCTTTAATCGCATCAATCTCAACAATTTCCATTGGCTTTGGAGCAGCTACGATTCTGCGGTATCCACCTTCAACTTCTACTGTGTGATTGCCCTTAGACTCCTCTCTTTCAGCCTCTTCTGCAGTCATCACTCTGCCAATGATTTTTGTTGGCTTGTAGAAAGCTTCATCATATGGGTCTACTGTCACCTGAGTAAGGATTGTTGATACTGGCTTGTAGATTCCTCTGCCTACCAACTCAGAACGAATTGCCTGCTGTAGGTCATATCCAATATAACCCTGACTCATAGCTGAACATACAGACATTGGAGTAGGAGTGTAATCTGGATGATTCTGATAAAACTCTGAAAGTGCTGTGTGAATCATACCAACCTGTGGACCATTACTGTGTGTAATAACCACCTGATAATCCTGTTTAATAAACTCTGCTACTGCAACAGCTGTACGCTTTGTTGCGTTCCATTGTTCAAGTACTGTTGTGCCAAGTGCATCATGACCAAGTGCAATTACAATTCTCTTCTTTACCATGTGAGCCTCCCTCTAGTAACGTTTTCTGCCTCTTTTATTATTTACAACTGCAAGTACTATAAGTGTTCCAAGTGCCACTCCAACAAAATCAATCCACATGTCTCTTATTTCACCTGAGCGGCCAATTACAAATAATTGTATTGTTTCATCAATAAATGCTACGAATGTTCCAACTAAGACTGGAACTGAAAGCCTATTAACAATGCCGTACAAATCCATCTGAAAATTCATACATAGAAGCACACCTAAAATAAAATACTCTGCAAAATGTGCAGCTTTTCTAACTATGAACATTCCAAAATCTGTGTTTAGTAGAAACGGAAAGATCTTTCCTAGAATCGCTAAAAATTTCCCGCTTTCAGCCTCTGATACAACTGCCGGCTGTAAGCTATGCCCCCAAATCAAACACAACCAAAGGGCAATAAGTATACGTATTATTATCTTTCTTTTTTTCATAGACTATATTGTACCATATGTAAAAAAGTGGGTACAGACCGTACCCACTTTTATTTTACTGAACTGATTCAATTTTATGTGTAAGAGTAACTGTAACTGTCTCCTCTTTGTAATCATTACTTGCCTTAGCAACAACTACTTCAACTTCTGAGCCTGCTGGCAAATACTGCATGATGTTATTAAGCGTATTAACTGATGTAACTTTACGTCCATTAAATGATGTGATAACATCTTCTGTCTCAATACCAGCTTCCTCAGCACCTGAACCTGCAACTACCTGCGCAACATATACACCTACAGGAATATCATATTGCTCTGACATTTCAGAAGTGATATCTCTACCGGCGATACCTAAGTATGATGCCTCAAGCTCTGAAACCACATCGTTGTCAACCATCTGCTCGATGATATCCCAAGCATAAGATATTGGAATAGCATATCCCATACCTTCGACTGTAGTATCAGAAAGCTTAGCTGAAACAATACCGATTACTTCGCCATCAACATTTAATAATGCGCCACCTGAATTACCAGGATTTACAGCTGCATCTGTCTGAAGCAATGTGTTAGTAACTATATTTCCGTCCTCATCAGGAATTGAAACCTCACGGTCCTTTGCAGAAATGATACCAGTTGTGACAGATGTACCATAACCCATTGCATTACCGATTACAATTGCGGTCTCACCAATCATGGTTGCGTCTGAATCTCCAAGTGTTGCAACCTTGATTGCTGAAAGAGTATCTTCTGGAATATCAGAGATTTCGACTGAAACAACAGCTAAGTCGCATGATGAATCAGTACCTTTGATTGTTCCCTCTACAGCCTCGCCATCATTGAATGTGATTGTAAGAGTCTCTGCTCCACTAACAACATGATTGTTTGTGGCGATATAGATATAATCCTCATCCTGAGCAACAATAATACCAGAACCTGCTGATGTGCTCTCCTGCTGAACTGTTCCAAAGAATGTCATATATTCTTTCAATCCTACATTTGTAACCTGCACAATAGCTGGAAGAACATTTTCAGCGATTGATGATACATCTGTAGAAGCTGTAGTAGAAACTGCGCTAGCAGTTTTGCTGGTTGTTCCAGATGCTACTTTGTTGCTAGACTTACTTGATGAACTGCTTGATTTTGTTTCTTCCACTGCTGCGGCATCATTTCCAAAAAACTTCTGAGTCGCTAGACCAACCGACTGGAAAGTGACACCTGCAACCAATCCAAATACCAAAGCAATAGCAGCTGTCTTACCCAGCTTTGCTCCAAATCCACCAGATTTCTTCTGCTTTTTATTATTTCTACCGTCATCATATGGCGACCACTGATAATATGATTCGCCCTGGTTTATCTCTTCCTTCTTGTAAGAATAAGTTCCATTCTTTTCTGGCTCATTGTCTTTTGAGCCATTGTTGTAAAAATCACTCATAAACTCGCCTCCATTTCATTTCATGAACGTAGAATAATCCTGAAATGTGACAACCACGTGACGGTTTACTCAACTGTAACTGATTTTGCTAAATTTCTTGGATGATCAACGTCAAAGCCCTTGCCTACAGATACATAGTATCCGAATAACTGCAATGGGATGATTGCAAGTGAGTTAGTGAAGTATCTATTTGTCTGAGGAATGTACATAACATAATCTGCAACATCCTCGATGTCCTCATGTCCTACTGTTGTAACAGCCAAGATAAATGCACCACGAGTCTTGCACTCAACAATATTTGATACTGTCTTAGCATAAACATTTTCCTGAGTTGCAACTGCGCCTACAAGTGTGCCCTCTTCAATAAGAGAGATTGTTCCGTGCTTAAGCTCGCCAGCAGCGTATGCTTCTGAGTGAATATATGAGATTTCCTTAAGCTTAAGTGAGCCTTCCATAGCGATTGCATAATCGATTCCACGACCAATAAAGAATACATCCTTAGCAGCTACGAATCTGTTAGCAAATCTCTGGATACGCTCTTTGTTTCCAAGAAGCATTTCAATCTGCTCTGGAAGCTTCTTCAAGTCTGAAATGAGCTCTTTCATCTCATCAGCCTTAAGTAATCCTCTTACATCTGCAAATTTCATTGCAAGTAAGTAAAGTGCTATAAGCTGAGCAGAGTATGCCTTTGTTGTAGCAACTGAAATCTCAGGGCCGGCCCATGTGTACATAACCTTTTCTGACTCACGAGCAATTGATGAACCTACTACGTTTACAATTGCAAGTGTCATATTGCCCATAGCGCGAGCCATACGTACAGCTTCCTTTGTATCAGCTGTCTCACCAGACTGGCTGATAGCGATAACAAGCTCGTTCTCCTGTAAAATAGGATTACGATATCTGAATTCTGAAGCGATGTCTACCTCTACTGGTATACGAGCCATCTCTTCAAATACATATTTTGCAGTAACGCCTGTATGATAAGCAGAACCGCAGGCAACAATTCTGATTCGAGAAATTGACTTAATCTCTTCATCAGTCATGCCAAGCTCTTCAATATCTACTGTGTCGTTTTTAATACGTGGATTAAGAGTATCACGAACAGTCTTTGGCTCCTCGTGGATTTCCTTAATCATAAAGTGATCATATCCACCCTTTTCAGCAGCATCCACATCCCAATCGATTGTCTTAGACTGCTTTTCAATTGGCTGACCATCAACATCAAAGAATTCAATGGAATCCTCTGTAAGCTTTGCGATTTCTTCATTTTCGATGAAGTATACTTCGCGGGTATATTTAAGTACTGCAGGTACATCAGATGCGATAAGATTGCCATCCTTACCAAGACCTACAATAAGTGGACTATCTTTACGAACAGAGTAAATCTGATCTGGATAATCAGCAAAGATGATTCCAAGTGCATATGCACCCTCTACACGGTGCATAACCTTTGTTACACATGTAAGAGGATCATGTCCCTGCTTGTAATAATAATCAAGAAGATGTGCAACAACTTCTGTATCTGTTTCAGACTTGAAGTTGTATCCACGCTTAATAAGCTTATCCTTAAGCTTTGCATAGTTTTCAATAATACCATTGTGAACTACTGCGATTGTCTCATCTTCATTTAAATGTGGATGCGCATTTGCCTCACTAGGCTCACCGTGAGTAGCCCAACGAGTATGACCAATACCGATAGTACCTTGCATTTTTGCACCATCGTGAGTCTTCTCACTTAAAAGACGAAGACGTCCTTTAGCCTTCTCATACTCAATCTTCTGACCGTCATAAACAGCCATACCAGCTGAATCATAACCTCTATACTCAAGCTTGCCAAGGCCGTCCAAAAGAATTGGAGCAGCCTGAGACTTACCAACGTAACCTACTATTCCACACATATATCTAAATTCCTTTCAATTATAAAACCTAATTAATCAGATTCCTGAGTAACCTCAGCACTGTTTTCTGTAAAGCCCGTCTCATTAACGATATGATCACTGATTACATCGACAGTATCATCTGTTGCATCGTAATCTTCCTGCTCATAAAGTAACTCATGTAACTTAGAAACATTTGATGCTAATGTACATGGAACAACTACACTACCTGTCTTCTTGCTGATTGTTGTTGTCTTAAGTGCAAATGGGAAACCTGATGATTCAACGATCTCATAATCTCCTGCAGCTGTTGCCATAGAGATGCACTGTGAAAGTGACAAGCTTGTTGAGATTTCAGGGAATACATCATCTGCAATCTTGTTGATTGTACCGATATCAGCCTTCTTAATCTCTTCAACAATCATCTTAACTACCATACGCTGGTTCTCAGCTCTACCGTAGTCGTTATCAACAGCATATCTGTTTCGGCAGTAACCAACTACCTGTGCACCATTCATATGATATACACCTGGGCTGCTAAAGTAGCAATCGCTCTGCTTGTAGTAATCCTTTTCATTTGGATAATACTTAAGTACGTTTTCTACCTCTGCGATATATCCAGCAAGAGCATTCTGACCTGTCTCAGGGTTGTTTGTGTTAATCATCTTCTGTGTAACTTCAAGGTCAAGTCCACCCAAATCATCAACAACCTTTGCTAAAGCATTGAAATCTACTGCTACATAACCAGAAATCTTAAGGTCAAGGTTTGTGTTGAGCATGCTGATAGCAGTCTCTACACCACCATGGTTGTATGCATAGTTACACTTTCTATATGTTCCTTCTGTAATCTGTAAGTAAGTATCACGCTGTACAGATACCATCTTAACTTCCTTAGTATCATTATTAATAGATACAAGCATGATAGTATCAGAGTTACCACTGTCGAGATTACCGTTTGAACGGTTATCAACACCAAATAAAGCAATTGTTGTGTAATTGCTGAGGATTTCCTCTGTCTCTGTATCAAGGTTGTTAACCTCGATTTCATCCATATTGATGTTATCCCAATTTACTTTTCCAAATTTGTTCCAGAAGAAGAATACAACTAAAAGCACAAGGAGTAATACTATTTCGATAACAAAAATTGTTCTTCTTGCTTTTGTCTTTTTCTTTCTAGAACCACCGCCTCTTCTGCTTGAGCTAGGGCGTCTGTTTGAAGATTTACCAGAGCCTGATCTGCTGCCAGAGTGAGCCCCATAGCTAGAATGACTAGCTGATGAGCGACGCTGTCCACTTGCAGATCTGTGGGGACCTGCTGATGATCTTCTAGCACCTGTTCTTGAATCTGATGCTGAACGTCTACCTGAAGCTGACCGACGATCTGCTGGTTCATCATCGTAATATTCGCTTCCTAAATCGTAATCATAAAGCTCGATTTCATCATCTAATGACATATCAGATCTTCTATTTGAGCTTCTGTTATAGTCTCTGTTTACGTTTCTGTTAACGCTTCGGCCTCTACTACTGCTGCCTCTTCTTAAATCGTAATCGTCGAAATTACTCATTAATCTATACTCTCCATTCGTACTTTGTAATTCACTTCGATTTGTGTCATTCGCATAAAAAACACGAATCTAAGTTAGTCTACTCTATGACTTCTTATCTTGTCAAGAAACACGTAATAATTCTGTCATAATTAATAAAAAAACTAAAAAGATTTTGCTAGTTTTCCTCTTGTGTTCCTGGAAGGATATAATTCTCCATTCCAATTGGTAAATTTTTATTATAGAAGCTATCTCCCAGAGCTATTTTTTCGCCATGTTTTTCCATGATAATTTCATGCCCTTCCGTTGAGGTGATAACATCTTTCTTTTTTCTTCTGGCAATAACCTTCGGTACTACCACTGTCCTAAAACCTCTGGCTTTGGCCCTTAAACAAAAATCAAGCATGGCATCCTGCCCTGAAAGCTTCGTGTCAAAACCATGCAGCATACGATACACCTTGGCATCAATTAGGCAGCAGCCGCAATCTACCATGGAAACATCCCTTGCCATGCTAGCCAGTCCATCATAGCTGTCTCTAAAGATTTTCTGACCATGAAATGCCGGATACCAGGCCCCATCATTATCAAATATATATCCCACATTATCTATAGTAAATCCTCTGTCAATAAATCTGGCACCTACAACTGCAACATCAGGCTGCCTAAGATATGCGTACATTCGCTTTACATTATTTCTGGTGTAGAGCTTTACATCATCATCCTTTAAGAACATGTAATCACCAGCAAAACGTCTGAATTCTGAATCATCATATTCCAGATGCCATTTTTTAAGTGATGCATCAACTCTTCCTATAGAAATAATTCCATCTTTTTGCAAATAAGATATTGCAAGGGCCATATGCTCCTTGCAGGAATAATTGGCAGCCGCTCTTTCTTCTTTATTAAGAGGCTTATCTGTGGAACGCTTGTGGTAAATAAGAGAAGCAATATGCTCTATTCTTTCTTTTTTATATGCAGCTCTTAAAATATATTCATAAAGATAAGCAGCCTGTGCCTTTTCATTAAAACTGCCCAAGCTTTTATATAAATCGCAAGATAAGCAAATAAAATTCCCGATATAATTCGTCTGCAAAAAAAGTTCTTTATTAAAGTCTGGCTTAAAATGTGGATTCTTTCTGTCAAGGCCAATCAGCTCGTCATGGTCGGAATAAATTATGGCCTTTTCTCCATCTAAGTCATTTATTTTTTCATTTAATAATGACAGCGTGTTAGAACTTAATCTATCATGCTGCCCTAGATAAACTAAATAATCCCCTTCAGCAAAATGTGCACCTATGTTGTAAGCATAGGCGCCACCTGATTTCTTTTTGAGTCTACGATAATGAACCTTGTCCACAATGTCTGGGAAGAATTCTTTAATCGTAATCTCAATCGCATTCGAGGGATTATTATCCAAAATATATAATTCAAATTCACGATATTCCTGTTCATCAATGGACTCGAGACAATCCTTAAACTGCTCCATGTCTGTCTCGTTTGTCCATACTACTAAGGAAAAATATGTATCTGCCACTACTTTGAGCCCTTTCCTCCAAATACTACTGCTATAGTTTTGAATAGAATCTTAATATCTAAACCTAGTGACCAATTAGAAATATACTCTGTGTCAAGAGCAACAACCTGCTCGAAGTCTTTGATGTCGCTTCGACCACTAACCTGCCACATACCTGTAAGGCCAGGCTTGATAGAAAGACGAGCCTTGTGATGCAATGCGTATTTTTCGTACTCGTCTTCAAGTGGTGGTCTTGTTCCCACAAGTGACATATCTCCAAGCAAAACATTCCAAAACTGTGGCAACTCATCTATAGAGTATTTTCTAAGGAAATGACCGATTGGAATGATTCTTGGATCGTTTTCCATCTTGAACATGTTGCCCTTAATTTCATTTTGAGCCATAAGCTCTTTCTTACGCTCTTCAGCATCCATGTACATGGTTCTGAATTTGTAGAACTTAAATCTACGACCATTTCTACCGATTCTGGTCTGTGTAAAGAATACAGGACCAGGTGATTGTAATTTAATGATAGGAGCAAAAATCACAAAGGCGATAAAAGAAAGTACAAGCCCTACACATGCACCTGCAATATCCATCGTTCTCTTAAAGAACGCCTGTCTATTGTTTGCAATGTGCATACTAGTTGTAAGCACTACATAATCGCCGTATGTCTCCATGATTTTGTTTGGCATAAGATTAGTGGTATGTATCAGTGACATATGAACTGTGACACCCTGTTCTACTAATCTACCTGCCAAGCTCTCCTCGCTGGCTCTGGTGTTACCATCAAGGAAAACTTCGTCAACAACATTAGTTCTAAGATACTCGAACAAGGAATCTGCGCATGCAACTACAGGGATTCCTTGGATTTCCTCGCCGACCATATTCTTATCAACAACCACAACGCCCTCAACTTTGAACTCAGTGTATGGGCTGTGGGCAATCTCAGAAAGGCAATGATCTACTGTAGTAGACTCTGCTACTACTACCATTGAGGATTTGTTTACATCCTTAAGCTTGCGGGTTCTGATTACTCGTTTCCATACTACTCTAAAGAAGTAAGTCAAGAGTACCATTGCTATACCGAAGTATGCTAATGCTGCTCGTGAGTAGTAGTATGATGTCCTGTTGGCATACATGTATACAAGGATGCCCAGGAAGTTGATCAAGCAATGCCATACCGCGGAGGTAATTTCCTGATATTTAGTTCGTCGTAAAATGCCCGTATAGGTCTCTGTAAAAAGTACACCTGTCAGATCAATGAAAGGCAAAACCTTTGCCATGTTCTGATACAGATTGTACCACTCGAATCTATCAAAGAAGATAATACTTCCTTGAAATCGCATAGATACACCTATGAAAAGTGCAAGCTCAGCAGCTAGCATATCAAGAATTATGAAATCCAGGTGCTTAACCCACGAGCGTTTCTTTTTTCTGTACAATGCTTACCCCCTGTTAGAGAACAACTCCATTTTTCTTTAAAAGTTCTCTAGCACTATCTACCGAATCAACACCGTGAAGGTTCTTGATTGGCGCAAATTCTCTAACTCTATCAACCTCAAACGCAAGGTTGCTATCCATCATATGTACCATGTCTAGTACAAGTAACTCAAACTTATATCCGTTTGGCGATTCTGGAGAAATATGATTTCCATCCTCATCGATATGAGGAATCTTCTTTTCAACCACATGCACAAGCATATTGTTATTTACAATATCATCAAGCTTCTCAAGAGAGAAAAGGTAATTAAGGATTACGCCATACTTATATAAAAGGCTTCCATCCTCAGCCTTTGCCTCTGCCATCTCATCTGACATTTCGTAATATTCAACGATAGAAGGCTTGCCATCCTCAAGGCAAAGAAGACCCATTTTTTCCTGTGGATCTACCTTACGTACAACCTTAGAACCTGCCTGGAAACCACCTGCAATAGTAGCACCAACAAATACAGGATCTGCAATTCTCTGGCAAACATTATCTACTGCAAAGATATTAATCCACTTAACGCCCTTTGCCTTTAAGTCCTTATCAAGACCAGCCTTTACCATTGATGCATACCAGCCACCATTTCCATTTGGAGAAGTAGCAAGACGTCCCTTTTCCTCAAGTAAAAGCTTGCCGTTATAATCAACAGCACAAGCCATATCCTGAACAAAGTACTGAATGTAATCTGGATTATATCCAAAATAATTATGCTCTTTGAAGAATGCTCTTGTAGTAGCATCATTCTTCTCGCTTGTCATTATGTACAAAGGTACAAAACAGCCAACCTGATTAACAACGTCCATAAGGTTGTTGATTAGGCACTGGAAGATAAATAATTCATGAGTCTCGCCAACATTGAAGCATCCCTTTGGCAAATCAAATCCGAGACGTGTTCCCATTCCACCTGCCAAAAGCACTGCTGCAACTTCGCCCTTTTTAAGAGCTTCAATACCTACAGCTTCAAACTCATCATGGCGTTTTTCAATCTCTGAAATCTCAACTGCTGGTGGCACTGAAAACTCGCCTCTTGAAGCAGCTTCAGTATCGCCAATAAGCTTAAAATCTGACCAGTTGATATTTTCAATCTGAGTTAAAAACTCACTTTTATTTTCATCAGAAAGTTCATCGAAGAACTTCATAACATGTTCCTGATTGTTGTCCTGTAAAAGCTTAATAGCTTGTTCCTTAGTATACATTATAGTTTAATCTCCTTTGCTTATCCACATATTCTTAATTTTGACTCTTAAATGAGTAATCAAACTTATCTAACGCTAGATTAGGATTGTAATAAGGATCGCCCTTATCATAGTATTTTTGCCATCTAGACTTGAATATCTTAGTCTCTTTTTCCATCCTAATCTTCTTATCAGGATTTTCCAAATCCGAACCACGGCTAACAGATTCCAAATGATACCATTCAGAAAATGGTGTGTATACACACAGCTTGCCTTTTTCTCTGAGTTTTAGGCAATAATCAACATCGTTAAATGCCACTGCCAAATCTTCATTGAAACCGCCTACGCTTTCATAATCCTGCTTGCTTGTAAGGAGGCAGGCTCCCGTCACAGCCGATAAGTCTTGTACGCATGTACTTCTATAAAAATATCCAACCTGTTCACGGCCACTGCCTAAGAATTGTGAGTTTGCAACGCCCCCCAAACCTAAAATCAATCCGGCATGCTGAACAGTATTGTTACCATAATATAATCTGGCGCCTACAGCACCTACGTCATTTCTTCTTGCAAATCCCATAAGCTCTGTTATGGCATCGGCATTAATCATTCTAGTGTCGTTATTTAGCAAAAGGATGTATTCACCATTTGCCTTGCTAACCCCGTAATTAACAAGAGCTGAATAGTTAAAGCTCTTATCATCAGGGCTACATTCTCTTGTGTAGTCCACGATTGTCGCTTTGATATCAGTGCTACATTGTAGCTTTGTGTAATATTCAAACACAGAATCCTCTGTGGAATTATTCTCCACAATAATGAATTCGATGTTACCATATGTATTTTTATCAATGATACTTTCGATACAGGCCTTTAAATCATCTTTGTGATTTACATTTGGTATGACTATTGATAAAAGCGGTGTATCAGGCCATTCGTATATTGTACGATAATAGCCAAGATGAGTATCAAGCTCTACCCTTGCTGGGATGCCCAATCTTTTGTAATGATTTTCAACAGCCCTACGACCATTTTCATAGGCATACATTTTTGCCTCTGGGTGATCGGCTGTAGAATCTGGATGAGTACGCCAGTGATATAAGACTCTTGGAATATGATAAATGTTATCGCACTTTTCCAAAACTCTAAAATCAAAATCGTGATCCTGTGCACCATCAAACTCAGAAAGGATTCCTCCGCTTTCCTTTACTATATCTGCCCTGACCACAAACAGGTGGGTGATATAGTTGTGTGAGCACAGCAAATCAATATTGAAATCCGACTTGAAATGTGGAAGGAAATATTCCTTTGACTCCATGTCGATTTTATCTTCGTCTGAATATATTGCCTGAATGCTATTGTCTTCATTTAGAGCTTTTGCAATGTAAAACATAGCATCAGGTGTGATCAAATCATCGTGATCCGTAAATCCGATATAGTCTCCAGTGGCAAGCTCAAGTGCCGCATTTGTGTTGCCGGCGATACCAGTGTTGTCTTCAAGCTTTTTGTAGATGATTCTATCATCCCAAACTCCACCGGTGGCATTTTTGATTATATCTTCAAGACCTGCTTCAGGGCTTCCGTCTCCTAAACATAATTGCCAATTAGGATATGTCTGTGCGGTGAAAGACTGTATAAGTTCTGTAAGGAACTGTTCTTTTGTGTTGTACAGAGGGATTACTATACTGATAACAGGATTGTAATCAAACTTTGTGTTACGCTGCTTTTGAAGCTCCTGCTCTGTAAGAGGATTTTCCTTAAGGAACTTCCTGTAGCTGTAATGCTCTTGATCGTGGCCCATGGCCTTTCTAATTGTTTTGGCAACAGTCTTTTTTATCCCGTAATGCTGTAGATACAAAAGACCTTTTTCTATTTTATTTTTAGGTTGTTTATATTCTTTTATTTCTTCCATGATACTCGTTACTATTTTAATTTAAGAAGCTGTTTTTCAAATAAATGCCAGCTTGCAAATGATAATGGGATGACTATAATCGCCGTCATCAAAAGATTGATATATGGATCCATATGAAGGACCTGATAGCCGTCTGGGCTAGCCCCCATAACATCAATCAAACGCTGTTGGATAAAAAATGACATTACATAAACGCCATAGGAAATATCTCCAACTTTATTGTAAAGCTTTGAAATGCCATAGTATCCAAAGCCAATATACATTACTATATATGCCCCAAATAGCGCAAATGCTATTTCATAATCAGCAAAATATGGAACCGCAAGCACTCCCACTACAGCTATTAAAAAATATTTAAAGGATAGCACTATCTTATCCCTGTAGATATAGTACATAGCCCCAATTTCAAACTCCATGGAAAGCCTTCCGAAATTGATGAATGGCGTATTGGAAAGCCCCATAAAAGAGCCCTCTTTTATTCCATAGGAAAACAAAAGAAAGATTCCTAATGAGATTGCGATTATGGCAAATATTGCTTTTTTATATTTCTTGCAAAGTGGAACAAAACCAAGCACTAACAGGTAACATATAACTTCAAACTGCAGTGTCCATATGCTTCCATTGGAACTTTGATTAATGTGAAATGCAAAAACACCTGGCAATCTGTTTCTTCCTGATATAAAAACAAGATTCAACAGA
The DNA here is from genome assembly GCF_000621865.1 of Pseudobutyrivibrio sp. MD2005. Classification (GTDB taxonomy): domain Bacteria; phylum Bacillota; class Clostridia; order Lachnospirales; family Lachnospiraceae; genus Pseudobutyrivibrio. The sequence goes on along the minus strand of NZ_JHXE01000009.1, from coordinate 68,259 downwards.
TATTCCTTAACCCATGGATCTGCGTAGTATTCCTTGTGGGATACGCTTGTAAACATAGGGCCGAAAATATATGTAGTTGATAAAATAAACACAGCCAAAAGTGGCCATATTCTAAGGAACCTTGCCTTGAGATATTTAATTATGTTATTGCCACGTTCGTAGCTTCTGTAAATCAAGAAACCACTTATAACGAAAAATATATCAACACCTACCTGCCCCGACAAAGCCTTATGAAAGGTCAGGGTATACATTAAATCCGCTTCCTGATTAGCCTGACACAATGCAAGAGAATGCATATACATAACCATTGAGGCTGCAATCAATCTAACCAGATTAAGATTATTATCAGTACCTGTAGATGAATCACCTAGGGTTCTAATTCTGTTCATTTAAATCTACCTAACTCTTAAATGATTTTTAATCATTAATCAACTGATTTATTTTATCATATCCACTTTTGACATACAAATTTCTGTACGCATTATAGATATAAATGTTATAATCTTTGAAAGTGTGACTTCAAAAGTTTACATAAGAAAGGATTACGCTTTTAATGAATAAAACCAAAAATAATGCCATTCAAGGGCTTAGATTTTGGGCCATCTCCCTCATTATTGCATCCCACTGTGGATTGTTAATGCAGGGCGGATTAGGCAACACCATATTCTTTGCCATGAGCGGCTTTTTTGTCTGTAGGCCATATTCAACAGACGATTACGAATATAAGTATTTCAACATAAAAAGCTTTGTAAGCTACTACAAAAAACGTTTGGTACGCATCATTCCAGCCTGCTGGCTGTGCATGCTATTTGCTGCATTCGGACTACGCTTCTTCGATTTCAGAGATTTCTCAACCGAACACAGCTTGCTACTAAACATGTTTTTTATTAAGAGCAAAAATCATCTGTGGTTTTTACAGCAGGAAATTGTATTCTATGCCTTTGCTCCATTTTTATTATTGCTCTTAGGATTAATAAAAAAGCTGCTTGCTCTTTTTGTAAAAAAGGCTATTTACATAAATCTTATTTTATTTGCTTTCCTTAATTTAGCTGTATACATCACTTATAAATACTCTATTTACACAGGATTACAGCTCTATGCAAACGGTGGGCCTCAGCTATTTAAGATATGGTTTTTCTTAATCGGTATGTCCTTTGCTTACCTATTAAAAGCTATCAAAAATACACATATTCAAAATGCTAGCCTGACAAAACTACTCAAAGCTCTAGGCTCAGTATTTGTATTTATCTGCCTTGTTCTTTCAATATTAAGCTCAGAGCAGATTTTGTCACAGATTAACTCAAAATATACTGGCTTATATGTAGGCTGGACCTACGCTATTTTTATTACATACGTTGCATCTGCTGTTTTAGTTGTTATCAGCTTACTTTCATCAGATAGTATCTGCTGCAGATTCTTAGGCAACAAGTTATTCACAGTAATTGGAAACGCAAGCTTTTCCATGTATTTGATTCATGGTTGCCTGCTTTCATATTTTGACAAGCTATCTGCTTACAGCAGCTTCATTACAATTTACGGCATCACTTTGGCTATCGCCATGGCGGTTTACACTTATGTGGAGCAGCCACTTATGAAACTCTCAGCTAAGGAGAATAAATAATTGCTTAACAAGTTCAAAGACAAAGCTTTTAGAGAAAGCATTTTAACAGGAGTGAAGTTTTTATTTGCTATCATACTTACTCTTTTGACATACACCACAACTAAAATTCCCACCTATCTTGTAATTGGTTTGGTGGAATTAGTTTTTATATTTTTCATCTACAATCTACTGGTAGAAAAGCATATAGGCCTATGGCTTTTGGCGAATCTGCTGTTTTTCATTTACATAGCCCAGATGTTGGTGCTTTATTTCGGCAACAGCTATGTAACTATGACAATGCTTAAGAATATCAAATTCTTAGAGGATTTAGGCGGAAGAATTGTTGCCTACGCATTAGGTACCATACTGGTACTTGCGATTGTTGCTATCAGAGGTAAATCCCTTACCAAAAAGATTAATAAAAAAGTCATTGCAGGAATCCTTGTTTTGCTTTTGATTTCTGAAATAGGGCTGCATTTCGAATACAAGCGTTTCAGCCCTGTGCAAAGCTTTGCCACACTAGCTGTAGACCAAATCAGATATAATCAGGTAAAAAAGGCTCAGGCAAATCCTGAAGTTGCCCTCAAGACTTATTATCGCGATAGTCTTGAAGATGCCATTGTAAAGCCTGATAATCTTCCAGAAAATCCTAACGTAATCGTGATTTTCACAGAAGGTTTATCTTACAATATCATCTCCGATGAACGAGATATAATGCCAAATCTACAAAGCTTTGAAAAACAGTCTCTAAGCTTTAAGAATTACTACAATCACACCTTCCCTACACTTAGAGGTGTTCAGGGGCAGCTCTACAGCGGGTACAAGTTAGATGACGACGAAGTTGGCAACAATCTTATATCAATGCAAGATATTTTCAAAGCCAATGGATATCGTACAGATTTCATCAACGTAGAGCCTTACAACGAAGAATTCAACCGCTATTGCGCTAATTTAGGTTTTGAAAATGTAGTTACAGACACACGTCACGTATCTGGCTACAACCTCAGTATGACAGATGATGAAGCTTACAATTTCCTTTATGCATACGCCAAGGAATTAGACGAAGCTGAGGACAAGCAGCCATTCTTCTTAAGCATTTATACCTTCGGCACCCACGTATCTTTTGATGCTCCAGAAAATGGCGCCACTTACGGCAACGGAAAGAATGCAGCGCTCAACAGATTCTACAATCTGGATCAGCAATTTGGCGAGTTTCTAGAACTCTTCAATGCCTCTGACATGGCTGATGACACCATACTAATTTTCACCACAGACCACACAACCTACGCCGACCAGGACTACTCTAACGCATTTCCTGACCACAAGCGTGATTGTACAGATGTAGACACTATTCCACTTTACATCTACTACAAAGGAATCGAAGCTAACACCATCGACGTAAACGGTCGCAACTCACTTTGCCTTGCACCAACAGTCCTTGATTACCTGGACATTGATTCAGAGAACTATTTCCTTGGAACTAGTCTTTTCAATCCAGATGCAAGTAGCGAATTCGACACCACATTTTATGACGCCTCATATCTAGTTAGCACCGCCGATTCGCAAATACGATACCTCGACGACCTAGAAATCGAAGAATTTCTAAGCCAGGTACTAGCCTACTACAGCGCCCTGGAGGCAGACGTTTCAAAGCTCAGCCAGTAAGGCACGCGCCCAGCTAATAGCTCTAGTTCCGGCCTCGGCCCAACTCAGCCCGCCGGCCTTGCATGGGGCACAATTTTGCGAATATTGCTGTTTTTCTTATGAACCAATTTGTACAGCCCACATGTGTCTTGTTGCGGAATGAACCGTTTTGAAAAATTGTTTTTAGGGTGGCGGACACTGAAGTTTTTCATGTACTTCTCAGGCTAAGGGAAAACTTGGTTGATTTTGAAGTGCGCTTAGTAAAATAAAAGCAGGTTTTGCAATATATAAGCATGCGGTGCCATGGACGGCAGCGCAAGTGGTCACTTAAAACACGATGTTGAATGTGCCACGGTGATTATATATGCAAAACCTGCTTTGTTATTTTACTTAGCAAACGTAATATGAAACCAAGTTCCCTTAGTCTGAGAAGTACATTTTAATTTTTAATATGTGTGTCCGCCTCCCAAAAACTGTTTTCAAACCTGTACAGGCCTGCAAAAGACACATGTAAAAAGGGCTGTACAAAGGTTCATTAGAAAAACGCAATATTCATGCAATGTGCCCCATGCAAGGCCGGCGGGCGGGACTAATCTGGGCCGAGGCCGGTCTGGGACTTACATACGGGGCGCTTGCTTTAATGCTTTGCCAACAGGAGATAGTGGAGAGCGTTTTGATGATTAGCGTCTATAGATAGGACTTTTTCGAAATTGTCGGCTGCCTTTTTGGTGTCACCTAATCCTAAGTATCCGAGTCCCATTAGGTAGTAGCAGTGTGCGACATTTTTCTCGTCCATATCCGCATCAAATACTGTCATATCTGGCATTGAAACGGCGAAATAATCCATTTTGAATTTGTCACGGATGTGAGCTTCACCGTAGTCAATCAACTTGTAAAATCTGGCATTAGCTTCCTTTATTTTGCCTTGTTTTTTCTTGGCTAGGCCTTGATATAAAATCATGTCTGCTGGCTGATCGTAATAGTACATCATGCCTGCGACTTCCATTGCGCCAAGGGTAGCTTTTTCATAGCATTCATTAGCCTTATCGGTATCTCCTAAAGCTTCGTAGGCCTCTCCCAAATAGTAGTAAAGATTGTTATCCTTAGTACCATCCAAGCGGCCTTCTCCAAGGTTTTCAGGATAAGACATAGCTTCTTCTATTTTTGACCTGGCAGCATCAAAAGCTTTGTTTTCTAAATCCTTGAGGGCAAGTCCTAGCAAGGCAAACTTGAACTGAAATGTAATCTTTCCTTCCGCACCTTCCCATGTCTGGAAATTGTGCTTCGTAATCATTTCGTATGCCTTTTCATACTGCTGACAATTGTTTAGAAGTGTCACATATTCTGTGTATAAATCGTCTCTTTTTTCAATAAGCTCAATATGTGCGTTGTATAGCTCTAATCGCTTGTCAAAGCTTGTCTGTAGCTTTTGATAAAGCTGGTCTAGCTCAAGGAATACTCTGGCATCACTCGTATCAAGCTTAAATGCTTTTTCAAGACACTCTAATGCTTTATCCTTTTCACCAGCTTTGTTGTAATAAGCAATAGAAAGATTTCTAAGCAAGGTTGGATATGTGTCATCCAGCTCTTTTGACTTTTCCCAAAGCTCAATTGATTTGTCATACTGCAATTTATCGTAATATAGGCAGCCTAAGTAGTAATATGCTTTTGCTCCCTTCGGATTTACGATAATTGCGCTGTTAAGTATTGCAATCTCCTCAAGCTTGTTAGGGAAGGTGTAAGTAGGATTTGCTTTTTCAGCTAATGAAAGCTGTGCTTTTGCGTCATCCACCTTACCAAGCTTATTAAGATAATATGCCTTGTAATAATGAATTAAAGGCTTCTCGCCAGTGTACATTTCAAGCACATTGCAGGCAGGCTCATAGCAGCCCCACTCAGCAAAATCTCTTGCTGTCTGTAAATATGTCTCGTGGAATTCTCTTGTAACTGCATGGAATACATCTTCATCTTTTCTGTTCTTTGAAATAGTAAGCTTTAAGAACAAGCTGTTAAAGTCAAAGCAATCGATTTGAAGATTCTTCTCAATCTGGTTTAGGGCTTCCTCATCTCTTCCCATGCCATGTAAAATGCAAGCCTTTAATCCTAACGCCTTTACGTTATGTGCATTTTTAACCAATCCCTTATCTACAAGGGCAAGCGCTTCTTCATAATTGCCTCTTCTATTCTCAATGGCAGCAAGATAGTAGAATGACATCTCCTGAAGCTCACTCTTCCATGTTGCTTTGTAAAATGCATCAAAGGCGTCATCATACTTTTCTTGGAAGAAAAGGGCCAAGCCTAAGTTGTAGTAAGGCTCACTGTCGTATGGATTTGGATGCATCAAAGTAAGTCTTTCTAAAGCTGTGTTAAAGTATTTTTCAGCCTCTGAAAATAAACCTCTTCTAAGAAGCAGCTGACCATATGCATTGTTAATTCTTGTGTCGTACTTGTCACGTTTAAGGCCCTCCAAGTAATATGGATCTGGCAAATATGTTGCGTGTCTATACTGCTCGATGTGTTGGCCTGTCAGATATAATTCTTCGTTCGTCTGAAGATCTGCAGGGTCTTTGGCAGCCTTTGCAGGTTCGGCAATTTCAGGTATTCCCTGATCAACAGCCTGATAGCTTACAAGCTCTTTATCGTCATAAGATATCACTGTTTTTATATCGTATATACGATTATACTTAACAGGAACTACTTTCTCGTATATATCACATGGACCAATCTTAATCTTCTCTGAATAAACTTCCTCATCATTGCAGAATATCTGAAGCAATGCATTGTCATATACTTCTGTGCCGTAAGCACATACATATAATCCATCTTCTTTCTCTTCTGTATTAAGCACTGCATGTATGCTTGCATTTTTAACCTGACCAACCTTTTTATAAGGCATGAAATACTGATAGAAAACTTTTTCTTCTTGAGGTGAAAGCCAAGAAAAATCAGGCTGATTATCGCAATACATACCTGTCATTAGTTCAATGTATGGGCCATCCTCATCTGTAAGATTTCTATCCCAGGCCTTTCCAAAGCTGCCACAGCCCCATGTCCACTGCTTCTTTCCAGGAGACACATGATGATCTGCTACGTGTAATAAACCTGCCTCTTTTTTGTAATCATATCCGCCAACAAAATTGTAATCTGATTTTTCTGCCATGTATGATGTTGGAACTGGAATATTTTTATAGCGGGAAATATCCACACCATCACTGTAATCGTATTTGTAGTATTCTCCTGTTGCTATTGGAAATCTTGAAACTGCTCTCTTACCGTGGTCATATACATTATGGACATCTGGCGGAAAGATTGACTGTGTATAGTCATTTACAGAAACAGCTGGATTTGCCCACCACAAGAATGTCTGAGGCATTGCAGTTCTGTTGTAAAGCTGTCCTCTGATTTCTATATATGCTTTTCCTGGATATAGAGTGAAGGTGGTATTCTCTTTTGTTCCGTTAATCTGATCCACATCACCTATAATCAAGGATTTGCTTCCGTCGATGTTTTCAACAATCTTATAATCAACCGGACTGTATGTTGTTGGCCTGTGATGCTGCGGCCAGTTGAACTCGATTCCACCTGAAATCCATGGGCCTGTAAGGCCAACAAGAGCAGGCTTAATTACATGATTGTAATAAACAAAATCATAGTCATTTGTCTTGTCATAGGCTCTTTGGATACGACCTCCAAGCTCTGGCAAAATCATCACTTTTATATATTCATTCTCCAACCAAACAGCCTTCCACTCATGGTCCGTTTTGGTACGACTGATTTCCTGTGTAGTTGGATATGGATATATTTTTCCAGTGCTTCCCTGATATACACGCTTTTCAAGGAACATAGGATTTTTATCCGGCTGTCCAACCTCATAGGTAGGTATAACCAATTTTTCTTCCCAAATTTTTACTTGGTCCATTATAACCTCCCAACCATTTTCTTTTATATTCTTGCCTTTTCATTTTTCATTCATTAAGATAATTATATAAGCGAAATCCCATATATTCATTACATCGATTTGCTTATTTATTTTTAAAATTTGCTCTTATGCAGCGGGGAGAAAAATATGTATTCAACTGAAAAATATATCAATCCAAAGTCGGATTACTACATCTACACTCCAGGCTCTGTTGCCCGGAATCTATTCTTGTACCCAACCATAATTGGTCATTTTAAATACGAAAAAGGATATCGTCTTTACCGTGAATCCTTCGATAGCTTTTTATGCATTTTTATAAAGCAAGGATCATGTATCGTGAAGACGTTAGGACAGACTTTCACAGCCCATGAAAATCAGGTTGTTTTCTTAGACTGCTATCAGCCACACTCTTATGAATCTGATACACCTTGGGAAGCAGAATGGTTCCATTTTGACGGACCACTGGCACGAACATATTTCGAAACAATTACTCAAAATAAAAATGTTGTTTTAAGTCTGTCTGCAACCTATCGCTTTGAAAAATATCTTTCAAAGATTTACACAGCGTTTAAAAACTCAGATCCGATAAGCGATGCAATTATGAATAACTGGATTGTAAATCTGATGACAGAATTAATTGTTTCAAGAGAAGAAAATGATGGCCCAACCAATTCCAGTGATGTTATCGAAGATATTGTATCCTACATCATGGACCACTTGTCTGAAGAACTTTCTTTAGAGGAACTGTCATCAAAGGCTAACCTTAGCCCATTTTATTTTTCTAGATTGTTTAAAAGAGAGACCGGATTTTCTCCACATGATTACATCCTCACATCAAGGATTAACCACGGGAAATATCTGCTTCTTACCTCGCAGCTTTCTGTAAAAGACATATGCTTCCGCCTAGGTTTCAGCAGCGAAAGTGCCTTTTGCACTGCCTTTAAGAAAAAAACTTGCCAGTCCCCTGGAGACTTTCGCGCCACTCACACTGCCGACAGAAATGAATGACTCTGTATAGCCCCTGTTTCTAAGCAACTAGAACCCAAACTATTTCAATAGTCATTCGCGGATAAAATTCCATTTTTTATTAATTTTATATGTGTGGTTGAGATGGCAGCAAGAGCTGTATTGCGAGCTACACGGATAAACAGTGTTGCAAGGGGAAAAAATATCCGCGCACAGTAGGAAGGAACGAAGGTTTCATAAGGCAGTTCGGGCTCTAGCGCGGATAAAACGTACTCTAAAAGCATGATATATCTGCATTTGGGAGAGGCGAAGAGGCTTATGGTGGCTTTATGTGCGGATACAATCCTGACGATACTTTAGTATGTATACGCGCTTGCAATAATGTGTAATTAAAAGAAAATGACATTCACGGATACATAAAGCAAAAAATAGATTTGTATCCGCGTAAAAAATACAAGTAAAAGGAAAGATGAACGCAAAAGAATATTTATGAAAAAAAGAAGTTGCCACTTGTAAATCCAAATGGCAACTTCTTTAGTTTTAAATGTTATTTAGCAGCATCTCCCATTACATCTTTGTATGTTTCTGGAGTTACTACCTCAGCATCCACTGCTGTTTCCATATCTACATCTTCACCTGCGATGATTTTGTAGAGAACATCTACTGAGCCCTTACCTACGCTGTCAGATGAGAAGTATGCTGCTGCCTTCATGCATGTGCCATCAGCGCCCTTGTTGTTCCACTCATCCTTTGCCATGTATGCACCAAGGCCAACAACACAAGCGTCCTTATCAAGACCTGCACTTTCAAGGGCACGGCAAGCACCGATTGTTCCCTCTTCGTTTGCACCAGTTACAAGCCACTTCTTGATTTCTGGATGAGCTGTAAAGATAGCTGCTGCTGCAGTGTTACCTTTTTCTGTTGTTCCATCGTAGTCTGCCTTGAAGATTCTGCTCTCGTCAAAGTCTGGGCATGCAGCTGTAAAGTTGTCATACTCACCTTCTGCACGAGGTACGCAAGATGAAACTGTATCCATTGTCATGATAAGAAGACCACACTCTTTATCAGTAACTAAATCGTTCTTTGTAGCGTAATCTGCAAGCCAATCACCATTTGCCTGACCGATTACGTATGCGTTGATTCCTACCCAAGGAGCAATTTTGTTGCCATCGTTATCCTGAAGCGCATCATCAGCTGCTACAATAGGAATACCAGCTGCCTCACACTTTTCAACAACAGCCTGGCTCATAGTCTGGTCAGGGATACATGTAACAATACCCTTAGCGTTGTTTGCGATTGCATTATCAATTGCCTTTAAGTACTCTTCTGGGCTCATCTTTGCATCAACATATGTAAATGAATCTCCGTTAGCCTCAACAGCTTCTTGAGCTGCTGCACCTTCGTCGATAAACCATGTCTGATCACCAGCCTTGTAAATACCGTAAACTACACCAGATTCTCCACTAGCTGCAGTTGTTTCTGTACTATCACCTGTTGCCGCAGGCGCAGCTGCTGTTCCATCATCTGTAGATATTGCGGAACAAGCTGTTACGCTCAAAGCCATCATGGATACCAAAATTGCACTTAAGATTTTTTTCTTCATAAACTTTCCTCCTTAAACCCCTTAGGTTTTAAATATTTTTAACATACAACGTATGTTAGTTACATTAAGCTGCATTCTTCATAGATGCTTCTAATAGTTCTCTTTCTCTCTTCTGCTTTCTGATGTAATCAGTTGTAAGAGCAAATAATAGTAATGCACCACGTGCTACATACTGCCAGAATGATGGAACATTTACCATTGTAAGTCCTGTGTTGAATGACTGGATAAGAACGATACCAAGGATTGTTCCTCCCATTCCACCAACACCACCCATGAAAGATACACCTCCAAGGATAACGGCTGTGATAGCATCGAACTCAAGGTTGACATTGGCTGCTGGCTGTCCTGAATTCATACGAGATGAGAAGATGATTCCACCGATTGCACAAAGCACTCCCATCAATATGAAACATGTAAGAATAATACGTTGCGGATTAAGGCCTGCAAGTCTTGCGGCATCTTTGTTTCCACCGATTGCATAAATGTTTTTACCAAATGTTGTCTTTGCAAGAATGATTCCAAAGATAACAATGAAGATAATCATAATCCATACTGCAAGAGGCACTCCGAAAATACGAAGCTTACCAATCAAAAGATATGTAGGATCAGTGATTGAAACAGGCTTTCCATCGCAAATGATATAAGCAAAACCTCTGATAACTGATTGAGTAACAAGTGTTGCGATGAATGGATCAAGTTTGATTTTATTTACCATAAATGCGTTAAACACTCCAATAAGTGCACCGCAGATTAAAGTGATAATACAAACAAGCCCAAAGGATAATCCTGCTGATGAAAGAAGTGCTGCCAAAACTCCTGTAAAGGCAACTACAGCACCAGGTGACAAATCGTTTTGTGCTGCAATAATAAGATATGTATGTCCTATTGCAACCAAGCCTACCAAGGATCCTGCTACCAAAATATTTACAATGTTTGTAGGTGTAATAAAGTTTCTATTTAATGATGTAAAAATGATGAAGACCACAACAATTGCCGCAAGCATTGTCAATTTATCTCCGCCAATTTTAAATTTTTTAGTTTGTCCGCTCATGCTTCTTTTACCTCCCCAAGCATTCCCATACTAAGAAGACCATCTTCCGTAACTTCTTCTCTCGACATTTCTCCCACGATTTTCAAGCCTCGCATTACGATGATTCTGTCAGATAATCCAATTACCTCTGGCATTTCTGAGGAAATAAGAATTACTCCCATGCCCTGCTTAGCAAAATCGCATATCATCTGATAAAACTCTGCTTTAGCTCCAACATCTATTCCCTTTGTTGGCTCATCCATAATGAGAACCTTTGGGTTTGTGGATATCCATCTTGCAACGATACATTTCTGTTGATTACCACCTGAAAGCTCTACGATTTTTTTGTCAGGAGAAGGAGTTTTGATGTTAAAGTCTTTTATTCCTCTTGCTGCAACCTCCTCTTCCTTTTTGCTATCAACAAAACCAAACTTATTAGAGTTAGCTTTCAACATTGAAATGTTGATATTTTCGGCAACACTAAGATTTGCCAGTATACCCTGCATTTTTCTGTCTTCCGGCACAAGAACAATTCCATTTTCCTGTGCATCATGTGGCGACTTATTATCTATCTTCTTCCCCTCAAGAATAACCTCGCCTGTTTTCCTCTTATCTGCGCCGATGATTGCTCTCATCAGCTCTGTTCGGCCTGCCCCTACCAGGCCTGAGAACCCAAGAACCTCTCCTTTATGAAGTACAAATGAATTCTCCTTAACATAATCACTAGAGACATTTTTTACTTCTAGTAACACATCTCCAATTTCATTATTTCTATCTAGCTCGTTGTAGATATCTCCTAAGTCTCGGCCAACCATCATCTTTATCATCTGTGACTCTGGCACCTCACCTGTCACTACCGTATCTACGTATTTTCCATCCTTGAAAATTGCCACCTTATCAGCAATCTCCTGAATCTCATTCATACGATGCGATACATAAATGATGATTTTTCCTTCAGCCTTAAGCTTTCTAATTACCTTAAAAAGCGCATCTATTTCTGCATCTGAAAGTGATGCTGTAGGCTCATCAAAGCAAATAACTTTAAGATTATCTCTGGAATATGCCTTCATGATTTCTACCATCTGCTGATAGGCGATGGACATATCCTTTACTTTTGTATTAGGGCTGATTGGCAAACCGAAATCATCAATGATTCGTTTTGCTTCCCTATTTGCCTTTGCTGAATCAATAAATCCTAGCTTTGATGCTGGCATTCGTCCAAGGTAAATATTTTCTGCAACTGTAAGTTCCAAAAGAATCTGGCGCTCCTGATAAATAACAGATATGCCATCTTCAATCGCTTCATGTGGTGACATGTAGTGCTTTAACTCACCATTTAAAATGTATTCTCCAGCAGTTGGCTGATAGTCTCCATTTAAAATTTTAAGCAGAGTGGATTTTCCTGCTCCGTTCTCGCCGAGAAACGCCAGCACCTCTCCGCCGTATGCTTTAAATGAAATATCATCTAACGCCTTAACGCCTGGAAAGTATTTTGAAATTCCTTTAAATTCCAATACATCTCCCATATTTAATACCCCTTACTGCTATTAACTTATTTTGAAAAAAATGAAAAACAAGAATTTGATTTGTGACTTTTTATTATCCCTTACACTTCGAATTATATTGCTTAGACAGGCTAATTCCATTAGAAGAATTTGCTGTTGTATTTTAAAATCTTGCTCTCATTTTGTTCCAACTGTATACTTTTCATTGTGTTTCATTCATAATTTTAGTAAAAAGTAACAGCATTTTAGGAGGGCTATCATGATTAAGTATCAGCTTTCAAAAATCAAAACCGAAAATAGCGAGGAGTTTTCCTATATTCTAGCTTTTCTCCCTTTATCTAAAGATTCATATTTGGAGATTGAATTTGTTTCATTGGGAGCTGGTATTAGAAGAATTACATATATAGATACAGCTAGAGATATTAAAAAACTGCTCACATTAAGTTACAAAGATGTTTTTGAATCTTGCCACAACCCATCACTTGCCGGCCTGACAATCGGACCAAACGCTGGCCGCCTCGAAGCTAACAAGAACATCACTTTAAAAGATGGCTATGCGCATATCACAGTCTGCCTTCCTGACAATGAAGATGGTGTAAAGCAGATACATGGTGGAAGCCATAAATTGTCTGATCAAAATTGGCATTTTGAAGGTGCTTCTAATTTGGATGATGGTTCACTTGAAGTTAGGTTTTCTAATGCTCAAGAGGACGGCCTAGACGGGTGGCCGGGTAACAGAAAATACCAGGCACGATATCGTATAAGCGATAATGGCACATTAACCATCCATTTTGACGCCACCTCAGATAAAGATACTTACATCAACATGACCAATCACACCTACTGGCTCCGAGACAACCTTAATCTAAAAATCAATTCTAATTCTTACATAAAAAATAGAGACGATTTCCTACCAGAAGAAATCGTCTCTATAAATGATGCTTCGTATTATCAAGTGACCACAGATGATATCTTGAACAACGCCTTCTTATCTGAGGATTGTAGCGAACCTATTGCATCACTTGAATACAGCGACATACCTTTAAAAATAAATCTTTCCTCAGATACTCCCGCACTCGTCGTATACACTGGCGACTATCTGGATAACACAGCATTACTTTGCAACAACACCTGCTCCGCCCCAGCCTGTGCCATAGCCCTGGAGCCTCAGGAACTATATCCATTTACAAGTACCCGTCTCACAACACCCACCAACAACTTCGAAAGAACTATCGTATATACGTTTTCAGTCTAATTATTTTTCGAAGTGCTGGTAGTCCTTAGAAGATGACCATGCGCCCCCCCAGGAAAAGCCATGGGCTATGAATAATTGATAGGCTAAATCATTCTCGTCGATCTTGTGTGGAAAATCCTTTGTGCGATCAACATATTCTGTGGAATTAGCAGGCTCAATGTTGAGATTTCCATTTACTGTTTTAATGTATGGGTTGTACAAAGGATTGATGTCGATTGCCATACCTTTTCCGTGGTTTGAAATCTTTGTAGTATGACTTATAAATCTAAAGTTGAATGCAGAGGAATTATTATCTGCCATGGATGCCTCATCTTCTGCATTGTACTCATCCACAAGCTTAATCTTTTCTATCTGATAGCCGGCCTCATAAAGGGCCTCAAATATCTCTAATAAATCTTCTGCAATAGCTTTGTTGCATATGATTTCGCCTTCGTGAGTCTGCCCGTCAAATCCTACATGCAAAACATGAAGATATCGTAAATCCGATACTGGCACTGTGCAATCATCCTTGTATGATTTACCTTTTATCCTGGCGAAAATATCGCTATCTTTAGTAAATTCTATTCCGTAAAAATTATCTGTATCTTTTACTTTTGTTGTAGTCATTTTTATCTCCGATTGATTATTAATCTCTGGTTCTTCTGTTGTTTCAGGTTCTTTTAAATCCTGTTCTTGTGTTTGATTGCTGGTGTCAGCAGATGTTTCTTCCGCCACATCTCTCTCTGTCTCCTCTTGTTGCTTTTCTGCTTCAGACTCATTTTCAGTCACTTCTGCTTTTTCATTTTCTACAACCACTGGCTCCACCGGGTCGTTTTCTACCACATTATGTTGCCCACATGCTGTGATAGTCATTGTAATTAGCATCCCTAAAGCTATTAATCTTTTCCTCATTTTACCTTTCCTTCATGGAATAACTCTCTCTAATCTTGTATAATAGCCAAAAGAAAGGGAGAATTCAATGAGATCAGGAAGTTTAATAGTACTAGACGAAATACGACACAAGGATTATCACAGCATAAGATTCATTTGTGTCCTGATATTCTTTGTGTTTATGACATTATCCATTATGCAAATGAACTCCGCAAAGGAGTTTGAAGACTATGTTTCCGCACCCGCCTATGTTACAGACGTATCATCGAGACAACAATACAGAAAATCCGGTGTAAGGACACTTTACTCTTTTACAGTCCACTGGGAATACGAAGGCCAAGAATATCAAAAGAAATATACAGATCTTTTAGATCCACATTCAGGTTTAGACGAAGTGCATATTGCACCAGACAATTCCGATATGACCTTAGGAAGTTCCGAAGGAAGCATTCAAGGCGCAATCATGACTCTGTTATTCTGCGCAGTTGCATTTGTAGTGTGGACAATATTATTTATCATTTCCAAAAATAAATGCTACGAAGTAAAAGAAAATTGCTACATGGGAATTGGCCTCTGCTCACTATCATCTATAATGACTGGGTTCTTTTATCACGTAGTTTCAACAGACCCCCGCTATCAAAAAAGTGTTTCAACAATGGGCGCTCTCCTCACGGTTAGTGTCATCGGATTAACAGTCAGTATCATCCTGCTAATAATCGTTAAAAGAATCGCAGCAAGGAAATAACTCCTTGCTGCTTTTTTGCCGCCATTCACAGTGCTGTTATAGTAGTGTATGGTCACGCTGCATACCAAGCCGGTAACTGAATGATTTTGCGAATATTTGTAGTTTTTCAATGGGCAAAATTTAGGCATAACACATGTGTCTTGTTGCGGGATGAACTGTTTTAAAAAATGGTTTTTATTGGCGGACACTGTAGTTTTTATTGTACTTCTTGGTCTAAGGGGACTTGGTTTCATATTACATTTGCTAAGTAACAAGACAAAGCAGGTTTTACATATCTAGGTACCGTGCTCCATGCGACGTCGTGTCGCTTGCGCACTTGCGCTGCCGTCCATGGCAGCGCATACCTATATATTGCAAAACCTGCTTTTTTGTTACTAAGCTCATTCCAAAATCAACCAAGTTCCCTCTTAGCCTAAGAAGTACACTTTACTTTAATAATTGTGTCCGCCAAATAAAACCATTTTTTTAAACTGTACAAACCTGCAAAAGACACATGTAAATAAATATGTCTAAATTGCCCATTAGAAAAACCAAATATTCTTGCAATATTCAGTTACTGGCTTGGTATGTAGCGTGAGCCACCTCTCGTTTGTCTGCACTATGAATGGCGGCAACCCGTTATTTTGTTTGCGAGATTCGTGTCATATCTGAATTGAGCTCTGCGAGAGTCATTTCGTGTAGCGCTTCTTTTCCTAATCTGTCGATTTGAAGGATTTCGGCATACAAGAGGTCCAGCAAAATTAGGATTGGAAACTGTGGTGATATCAGCTTTCCTAAGTCCAGCATTTCCTTTGTTGGGATTGGAAGCAACTCATCGCAGAATTCATCCCACTCTGTTCTATGGACTGCGCTAATCATAACCGTGGCAGCTTCTTTTTTCTTGGCAGTTTGAAGCGCGCGCATAACCATTGATGTATTACCACTGACGGTGATTCCAATTGCTATGCAGTCCTTATTAAGGATAGCTGAATTCATATTCATCACGTGTGAATCTGTAATGCAGTCAATGTCGATTCCTAGTCTCATAAGTCTTAGCGCAAACTCATCTCCTGCTATTCCAGATGAACCTTTGCCATATATAAACACGCGCTTCTTTTCTGTTATCAATCCTGCTACACGCTTAATCTGCTTCTCGTCCACAAGTGTATAGGAATGGTTCAAAAGCTCCTGGTAAGTGTTTAATATATGCCTTGTCTCATCCCTGAGGACTCGCTCTCCTTCGGCTGAGAATTGTTCCTGATAATGAAATACAAATTGGCGATAACCAGTGTATCCACATTTTTTCGCAAACCTTGATAAGGTAGCTTCTGATATGAAAAGCCTGGATGCAACCTCTTTTGCAGAAAAATCTTCCTTGCTTCTGTTGTTTAAAAAGTAATCTGCCGCTGTTCTTTCCGCTGTAGAAAACTCCTCATAATGTAATTTTATGATTGGTAATATATCTTTTTCATATTGCATAATCATTCCCCCAGTTATAAAAGAAAACCCTCCACGGATACTCCGTGGAGGATCTCTATAAAAACGATAATCAATTAGTCATCTAAATTCAAGATTTCCGCAATATGATTCTTGTATAAAATCGCTTTTGCACCGTAAATAGCCTGAATTCCACCCTTAACATCAAGTACTCCTGTAGCTCCCAATGCCTTAAGAGCTTCTCTATCTACCTTATCAGGATCCTTTACAGATACTCTAAGTCTTGTAACACAAGCATCTACTTCTTCGATATTTGCTGCTGTTCCAAGAGCTGCGATAATCTTTACAGCATCTTCCCTTAAGCTTTCCTTGCTAACAAGGTTACTTCTTGTGTCTTCAATAGACTCATCGTCGCCTCGACCTGGTGTCATAACGTTGAACTTTGTGATTAAGAATCTAAATGTAAAGT
The DNA here is from genome assembly GCF_000621865.1 of Pseudobutyrivibrio sp. MD2005. Lineage (GTDB taxonomy): Bacteria > Bacillota > Clostridia > Lachnospirales > Lachnospiraceae > Pseudobutyrivibrio. The sequence continues at coordinate 51,237 of NZ_JHXE01000009.1, read as the reverse complement.
AGTAAAGAGCAAACCAGCATACACCTACAATCGGAACTAATATCCAATTTGTCTTTGAATTGCCTTGAAGCACACCAAATAGCAAGAAATCAATAAATCCGCCTGAGAATGTATTTCCAATTGAAATATTTAACGCATCTGCAATAAGGAAAGATACACCATCAAGGAATGAATGCCATACATAAAGCCAAGGTGCAACAAACAAGAACATGAACTCAAGTGGCTCTGTAATTCCTGTAAGGAAAGAAGTAAGTGCTACACCGAGGAATAAACCACCGTACATCTTTCTCTTGTCCTTTGGTACGCAGTGGTACATAGCAAGAGCTGCGCCTGGCAAACCAAACATCATAGTGTCAAATCTTCCTGCGAAGAAACGTGTTCCATCTGTAAATAATCCAACATGATTAGGATCTGCAAGCTGTGCAAAGAATATTGTCTGAGCACCTGCAAGCTGCTGTCCTGCTACTGTTTCAACACCACCCAGCTCTGTATACCAGAACATTGGATAAATCATGTGATGAAGTCCTACTGCACCACAAAGTCTCATTAAGAATCCATAGAAGAATGTACCAATAATACCAGCCTTTGAAATGAAATCTCCTGATGCGATAAGAGCATTCTGGAATGGTGGCCAAATGATGAAGAAAATCATTCCAATAAAGATAGCTGCAAATGATGATACTATAGGTACAAATCTAGAACCTCCAAAGAAACCTAACACCTGTGGAAGCTGAATGTTGTGATAACGATTGTGAAGATAAACTGTAACACAACCTACAACGATTGCTCCGATAGCACCAGTGTCAATTGCATTGCCATCCGGCTTAAAGATAGCAAGCATTGCTGCAATTGTTGCATTCATAACAAGGTATGCTACAACACCTGCAAGTGCTGCTGTACCTTTGTCTCTTTTTGCCAAGCCCACGCAAAGGCCAACGCAAAGCAGTAACATCAGATTCGCAAATACGATATTACCAGCAGCTGCCATTATACTAAAGATTGCCTGTAGCCATCCGTGATCTAATATAGGATAAGCGGCAACTGTTGTCGGATTAGATAATGAACTTCCGATTCCAAGTAACAAACCTGCTGCAGGTAGGATTGCTATTGGAAGCATAAATGCCTTGCCCAATTTTTGTAATTGTTTAAACATAAATTCCCTCCCTTTTCATGTAAGTTAATAGTAACTTATCTAGATTAGAGCGTCTGTAAAGCTCTTTGTTATCAACTGAGGTCTGGTAATGATTGAGCCAACCACTGCACAATAGCATCCCAAATCAATTACTCTTCGTAATTTTTCAGGAGTATTGATGTTCCCCTCGCCAATAACAGGATGTTTAACAGATGCTAAAATCTCTTTTAGTAGTGCAAAATCATCTTTTGCCAATACTAAATCTTTGCTTTCTGGTGTGTATCCCACCATTGTTGTGCCGATGAAATCAAAGCCAAGTTCATCAGCTTTTTTTGCCTCCTCAAGAGTTGAGCAATCCGCCATAAGCAACTGATTTGGATACTTTTCTCTGACAGCCTTATAAAAATCATCTAGTACTACCCCATTTGGTCTAAGTCTGTCTGTAGCATCTAATGCAAGGATATCAACTCCTTCAGCTACCAAAGCGTCCACTTCCTCCATGGTAGGCGTAATGTAAATCTGCGAATCGTCATAGTCTTTTTTTATTATGCCTATGATAGGAAGATCTACATTTTTCTTTATTTCCTGTATGTCCTCCACTGTGTTAGCACGTATTCCTACTGCACCGCCTTGATAAGCAGCCAGCGCCATTCTTCCCATAATAAACGATGAGTGTAATGGCTCATGTTCCAGTGCCTGACAGGAAACAATTAGTTTTCCCTTTAATGAGGCTATTTTTGAATTATCATTCAAGTCACTTAGCACCTCCTTATTTATATTCCCCATATTTCTTTATATGTAAACTATAACAATGGCTAAATGAACTTTCAATAATCCAACCTCATACTGAAAGTGCATTTACATTTTTAGTCAGTTTTATGCATTTCTTACTATTTAATCTGATGATTGATGATTTAATATTGTGCATATTAACCATTCTGCGAAAGTACTTTCATACTATTGACATCTTCTAGATAATTATTTCAAAGGACGATATAATACAGACAACCAGATATTTAGGAGGTGGCTTATGCGTATCTATGTAGCAAATGATTACAACGATCTTAGTAGAAAGGCTGCCAATATTATTTCAGCCCAAATCATAATGAAACCCAATTGCGTATTAGGTTTGGCCACTGGCGCCTCTCCCGTTGGAACCTATAAACAATTAATTGATTGGTATAATAAGGGAGATTTAAATTTCGAAGAAGTTAAATCTGTTAATCTTGATGAATATAAGGGGCTTGGTCCTGATGATGAACAAAGCTATGCCTACTTCATGCACTCTAACTTTTTTAATCATATAAATATCAAACCTGAAAACACTTATTTACCAAATGGACTTGAGGCTGATGAAGCAAAAGAATGTGAAAGATACAACGGCATCATCACCTCGGTGGGAGGTATAGATTTACAGTTACTAGGCATAGGGTGTAATGGTCATATAGGTTTCAATGAACCTGGTACAAGCTTTGGAAAAGAGACTCATTGTGTTACCCTAAGTGATAACACTATCGATGCCAATGCCAGATTTTTCAAATCAAAAGATGAGGTTCCAAAGCAAGCTTATTCGATGGGTATCAAAAGCATTATGCAGGCCAAGCAAATTTTGCTAATCGCCTCAGGAGAAAACAAAGCTGATGCCCTTTACAACAGCATATTAGGGCCAATCACACCTGCAGTCCCTGCATCGATTTTGCAACTTCATAATAATGTTACTATTGTTGCCGATAAAGAAGCTCTTTCAAAAATACTTGTAGAACACACAATTACTTCTGGAGGAAATTTACAGTGATTATAAAAAATGGAAATGTATACTGTTCAGATTTCAATTTTAGAGTTAAAGATTTAGCCATTGTTGATGGTGTAATCTCATCTGATTACGATACAGCTTCATCCGACGGCATTGTATTAGATGCCACTGATAAATATATAATTCCCGGATTAGTGGATATCCACTCACACGGTGCCAAAGGACATGATTTTTGTGATGCAGATATCAATGGCTTAAAAGAGATTCTTCGCTATGAAAAAAGCTGCGGTATCACAAGCTACTGCCCTACTTCTATGACCTATTCATTCGACATATTAAAGGATATATTTAAGACGGCTATTGAAATCGAGGAAGACACTAAATTTGCTAATATTGCCGGCATCAATATGGAAGGGCCTTTTATATCTTTCAATAAAAGAGGGGCCCAGAATGAAAAATATATTCAAACCCCTGACATTGATATGTTCAGACAGTTAAATCGTATATGCGATAATAAAATAAAGCTAATTACTCTTGCTCCTGAAGTAGAAGGCTCTGCTGAATTCATTCAAGCATTAAAGGATGAAGTTAATATTTCACTTGGGCACACCGAAGCCAACTACGATAAAGCAATGAATGCATTCAAGCTAGGTGCTAATCATGTAACTCATCTATGCAATGCAATGCCACCTTTCTTACATCGTGACACCGGAGTATTTGGAGCTGCCGCTGATACACCTGAAGCTTTCGTAGAACTTATCTGTGATGGCATTCACATTCATCCTTCTATGATTCGAACTATTTTCAAAATCTTCGGAGCAGAGCGCATTTGTCTAATCAGTGATTCTATGGAAGCCACTGGCATGGAAGATGGCGAATACCAATTAGGTGGTCAAAAAGTAATCAAACAAGGCCATTATGCCACACTTGAAGATGGTACCCTGGCAGGTTCAGCCTCAAACCTTTTTGACTGTATGAAAAAAGCCGTGGAATTTGGTATACCGCTAGAGGATGCGATTAGAGCGGCAACAGCTACACCTGCTGCAAGCGTCGGACTCTATCCACACATAGGCTGTCTCAATGAAGGTTCAAAGGCCGATATATTAATTCTTTCCAATACACTCGAATTAGAAGAGGTAATCTAGCATCAGCTAGATTATCTCTTTTCTTTTGATGTTATTCTATATATGTATAACTCTTTTTCTAGTAATTGTTGAATAAGCCAGTTCCAGATGTTGCACTTCATCAAGTACACGTTATGCCACAGCTGTGTATTATATTCCTACAAGGCTTATATATTGGCTTCATCTGTTATTTATCATTATATTAATTCTATCGTATATCTAAGAATTCTTAATAACATTTCTCGTGAAAGAATTGACAAATCCGCTCTATAAATGTATCATTTCGTTGACATTAGTTAAAACTTTTATAATATTTATACGCATTTATGGAGTAACAAAATGAATATTAATGGAAAAGAACTAGCACATGGAATTATTCAAGGTGGTATGGGTGTAGGCGTTTCCTTATCTGAGTTAGCTGGAAACGTTGCAAAGCAAGGCTGTATGGGTGTAATCAGCTCTGTAAACATCGGTTTTAAAGAGCCTGACTTTTTAAAGAATCCATTTGAAGCTAATATTCGTGCTTTAAAAGAGCATATTAGACGCGCAAAGGAGATATCCGGTGGCAACGGATTAATTGGTGTTAACATCATGGTTGCTGTTAGCCATTACAGTGAGACTGTTAAGGCTGCCATTTCTGCTGGTGCAGATGCAATTATTTCCGGAGCAGGCTTGCCTTTAAAGCTAGCAGAGCTTGTAAAGAATTCTGATACGCTTTTTGCACCTATCGTATCAAGCAAAAAAGCCGCATTGTTATTATGTAAGACCTTCTCACAAAAGAACGGTGTACTCCCTGATTTCATCGTAATCGAAGGTCATAAAGCTGGCGGTCATTTAGGTTTTTCAAAGGAAAATCTTGTTGAGGACACTTGCCAGGATAATTTACAGATTTTGAAAGAAGTATTAGAGGTAATCAAACCTTTTGAAGAAAAGTTCCAGAAGAAGATTAAAGTCTTCTTAGGCGGTGGTATTTTCACTGGTGAGGATATGGCAGATGCTATTAAAGCAGGTGCCGATGGCGTGCAGATGGGTACTCGTTTTATCGCAACAGATGAATGCGATGCTTCTGATGTATTTAAGAAAGTCATTGTAGACAGCAAGCCTGAAGATATCAGAATCATCAAGAGTCCAGTTGGAATGCCTGCAAGAGCCGTATACACTCCTCTTCTACAAAGTTTGGATAAAGGTAAGACATTCTTTGCAGATAAATGCAGCGCCTGTCTTACAGCCTGCCCTAAGGGCGATAAAATACCATATTGTATCAGTCGCGCACTTATAGCTGCTGTAAATGGTAATTACGAAGAAGGCTTATTCTTCTGTGGAGAAAATGCATCTAGAGTAAAAGAAATTATGCCTGTTAAAAAACTTATTAATGAACTTCTCAGCGATTGCAATGCCGCATTAGCTAGATGAAAGTACTATAGCAAAGGCCGTGGCAATTAGCCACGGCCTTAGTATTTTTATTTCTCATCCACAACCTGGAACACTAAAAACTTAAGATAATAGCTTTCATCTGCAGCCCAAAGAATTGGGTGGTCAGGTGCCTGTGTACGGAATTCCACCTGACGAAGGCGCTTGTGAGCCGCCTTTGCAGCCTGGCCAATAACCTTAACAAACAAATCCTGTGTCATGAAATGAGAGCAGGAACAGGTTGCTAAGTAGCCGCCATCCTTTACAAGCTTTAAGCCTTTCATGTTAATCTCGCGATAGCCCTTCATAGCGTTCTTTGTAGCCTCACGAGATTTTGTAAATGCAGGAGGGTCAAGGATTACTACATCATATTTTTCCCCTGCTTCTGCAAGCTTAGGTAGTTCATCCAAAACATTTGCCTGACGAAACTTTACAGTGGAATCTAAGCCATTAAGCTTCGCATTTGCGGTAGCCTGTGATACAGCAAACTCTGATATATCAAGGCCCGTTACATCAGCCGCTCCAGCTATACCTGCATTAAGAGCAAAGGTTCCCATATGTGTAAAGCAATCAAGGACCTTCTTACCTTTGCAAAGACGCTGGATAGCAAGACGATTATATTTCTGGTCAAGGAAGAATCCAGTCTTTTGACCATTCACCACATCTACCATATAGTGAACACCGTTTTCTACTATCTCAACATTAGTATCAAACTCTTCACCTATAAATCCCTTATATGGCGCAAGGCCTTCCTTTTTACGAACTGCTGCATCGCTGCGCTCATACACACCTCTGACATTAAAGCCATCCAAGGCCATGTATTCTTGTAACGCATTTACGATATCAAGCTTGAATCTATCGATTCCAAGTGCCAGGGACTCTACAACAAGTACATCATCATACTTATCTATTACAAGGCCTGGTAAAAAATCTGCCTCGCCAAATATTACTCTACAGCAATTTAAATCCTTTTCAAGTAATACGGATTTACGATATTCCCATGCGTTTTTCACACGCATCTTTATGAAATCGGCATCAATGAGCTGCTCCTTGTCGCGGGTCATCATGCGCACTCTAATCTTTGAATTAGTGTTGATGAAACCGCGGCCCATCATATATCCATCAAAATCATGGACGATAACGATGTCACCATTTTCGAAGCTACCCATGACTGTGTCAATTTCATTGTCAAAAATCCAGGCACCGCCCGCCTTAATTGTGCGGCCTTCGCCCTTCTTTAAAGTTACTATTGCTTCACTCATACTATGTCCTTTAATCTTTAATACTAATCACGAGAGAACACATCACGTGTATAAACCTTATCGCGAACATCATCAAGGCACTGGTTGTAGCGGTTTGCAATGATGGCATCTGACATCTGCTTAAACTTCTCAATGTCATTTACCACACGTGAACCGAAGAATGTTGTACCGTCTTCAAGTGTTGGCTCGTAAATGATTACTGTAGCGCCCTTAGCCTTTACACGCTTCATAACACCCTGAATTGATGACTGACGGAAATTGTCTGAGTTAGACTTCATTGTAAGACGATATACGCCGATTGTAACTTCCTTTTCAGCCTCTTTGCTGTACTGGTTAGACTCGCCATATCCATAGTAGCCAGCCTTCTTAAGAACCTGATCAGCAATGAAATCCTTACGTGTTCTATTTGACTCAACGATTGCACGGATAAGCTCCTGTGGAACATCATTGTAGTTTGCAAGAAGCTGCTTTGTATCCTTTGGCAGGCAGTATCCGCCATAACCAAATGAAGGATTGTTGTACTGGTCTGTGATACGAGGATCAAGACATACACCCTTGATAATAGCCTGTGTATCTAATCCCTTTGTCTCTGCATAAGTATCAAGCTCGTTGAAATAGCTAACACGAAGTGCAAGATATGTGTTAGCAAAAAGCTTCACAGCCTCTGCCTCTGTAAATCCCATAACAAGTGTATCGATATTTTCTTTGATTGCACCTTCCTGGAGGAGTGCTGCAAACTCGTGGGCTGCCTTTGTAAGTGCCTCATCATTTTCATCTGTACCAACAATGATACGAGATGGATAAAGATTGTCATAAAGAGCTCTAGATTCACGAAGGAACTCAGGGCTAAATAAAATCTTATCAGAACCCATCTTCTCACGGATTCTCTTTGTATAGCCTACAGGAATTGTAGACTTGATTACCATAAATGCATTAGGATTAACCTTCTGCACAAGCTCGATAACAGCCTCAACAGCTGATGTATCAAAGTAATCCTTTGCACTATCATAATTTGTAGGTGTTGCAATAACGACAAACTCTGCATCCTTATATGCGCTCTCGCCATCAAGTGTTGCAACTAAATCAAGCTCCTTATTTGCAAGATAATCCTCAATCTCAGGATCAACAATTGGAGACTTTTTATTATTGATTAAATCTACCTTTTCTGGAACTACATCTACTGCTACAACATGGTTGTGCTGTGAAAGCAGTGTAGCAATTGAAAGTCCTACGTAGCCTGTGCCGGCTACTGCAATTTTTCTATCCATTATCTTTCTCCTAATCCGGCCCTGTACTTCATTACTCCGTGCTCCCGCAAGCCATCTCCCGTTGCGGTTAAGGTATCCTCCCTAAAGGGTCCCTCCTTAACCACACGGGGCCCTCTTGCTCGCGCTTGCCAAGTTTGTGCACAGGTCCTCATAAAAAAACTTAAATGATTACTATTTTATATAAATTAGCCTATCGCTACTTTACGTTTACTCTTCCTTTAAACGATACCAACCATCGAGAATCGATAGGTTTGGATTGTAGTAAGGGTCGCCTTTTTCAAGGATGTCTGGCCAGAGTTTTTCTAGCTTTTCTACCTCTGAGTTGAAACGAGCAACCTTTTCGCCTGTATCTTCGTATCCACGAGATTTTGACTCGTAGTGATAAAGCTCGGCATGTGGATTGTAAACGACAAGGTATCCTTTGTCGCGAACCTTCATACAGAAATCAACATCGTTGAAGGCTACTGCAAGCTCTTCTGTAAGGCCACCTACTTCCTCGAAGACGTCACGTCTTACCATGAGACACGCTGCTGTTACTGCAGATAAATCCTGTGTAGTAACTGCTCTAAACATATATCCTGGCTCTGAACGCTCAAGACCAACGAATGTGTGACCTGCGATTCCGCCGATACCCATCACAACTCCAGCATGCTGAATTGTGTTATCAGGATAGTACAATAAAGCTCCGCAAATACCTACCTCTGGGCGTAGACAAACATCTACCATTTCCTTGATACAAGTCTCGTTGATGATTTCTGTATCGTTATTTAGAAGCAGGAACATCTCTCCGCTAGCAGCCTTTGCTCCGCAGTTATTAATAGCAGAGAAATTGAAGCCTGGTGTCTCGTAACGAACAATCTTTACATCTGGCCTGTTTTCAATGCTCTTGTAATATTCGAAAGTCTCAGGCTCAGTAGAATTATTTTCAACAATGATAAACTCAATGTTTTTATATGAGCTTCGTGCATCAATGGATTTGATACACTTATCTAAATCATCGGTGTGGTCCTTATTTGGAATGATGATAGAAACCAGCGGCTCCTTATCCCAATGATAAATGGTACGATAGCATCCATAGAATGTATCCTGCTCAACTGTTGCAGGAATACCCACTCTATCGTAATGAGCCTGTACAGCCTTTGCGCCGGCATCAAAAGCATATAGCTTGCTTTCTGCACTCATGGCTGTAGATGCTGCATGGCTTCGCCAATGATAAAGTGCCTTAGGCACATGGTAAACATTATTCGCTGCCTCACAGTAGCGCAAAATCAAATCGTGATCCTGAGCTCCATCGTACTCTTTATTAAATCCACCAACCTGCTCATAAAGGCTTCTCTTAAAGATAAACAGATGACAGATGTAGTTTACCGAGCAAAGCAAATCAAGATTGAAATCTGGCTTAAACACTGGCTCAAAGTATTCCTTTGAATCCATAGAAATCTTGTCCTCGTCAGTGTAAAGCACATCAATGCTACGGTCTTTGTTTAATGCAGCAACGCACTCATACATAGCATTTGGTGCCAATGTATCATCGTGATCTGAAAGCACGATGTAATCGCCATTTGCAAGTGCTATTGCTGCGTTTGTGTTATCAGAAATACCAAGATTTTCAGATAGCAATGTATATTTGATACGGCTTACTTTTCCGTACTTCTTTTCAATGAATTTGCCGATTGAATCATCGCCACTTCCATCTGCCAGACAAAGCTCCCAGTTAGGATATGTCTGCGCGATAACTGAATCTATAAGCTCCACCAAGTATTTTTCTGGTGTCTTATAAAGTGGAACAACAATGCTCATCAGCGGATTGTATTCAAACTTTTCGTCTCTCTGACGCTGAAGCTCTACCTCTGTAGGACCAAAGCTTGTAATGAAATCCATGTAGGTGTACTTTGGCGCATCAGCATCCTTAAATTTATCGATGGCATGTTTTATTGTGGCTCCGATTCCATTGTCCTGACGGTAAAGCTCTATACGCTCCCACAGACTCTTCTTTGGAAGAAGATTGCCACCTGATAAGACATGCTCGGTATCAACCTTGCACTCGTAAACCTGATTGTTTGCAGTGATAGTTAGGCGTAGCTTTTTGTAGTTGCCTTTATCAAAAACAATTTCCAAACCAGAATCACATTTTTCTGTAAGCTCAGGATAAACACCATAAACGTCCTTTCTAAACATACGCTTAACAGAAATTGGAATTTCGGTGTTGCCATCGTAAAGATGGAACTCCTCTGGAACGTTTCCGATTGCCCAGCCTAAAATCTGAATCTTATCATCTGTAACTGCTGCACGCTCTAGGTTGTACTCATATTCCTTTTTGAGCTTTTCCAAATCACGACCTGAAGCCTTGTAGACAACTGACTTTACTTGATTTGAAGCACCCTCTTTTCCAAGAGTACAAATAAGCTTTAAGCTTTTAACAGATTTTAAATCTGCAGGAAGCTCAATCTCGCCAACGTATTCCTTTGACACGCTCTTATGAGCTGCAATGTAACGTCTGCGGACTTCGTTGCCCTCGTTTATAGTGATGTCCATGTTGTAAGGCATACCGTTTAATTCTGCAACAAGCTGGTATCCCTTTGGATTATCGAATGGATAAAATCCCTGGAACAATAATGTATTTTTCTTGGTTAAATGATATCTGATGAATACCACATTAAAAGTATCTCTCAAATTACTCTACCTTCCATAAACCAGACTTAACGTCAAATTTTTGTACACCGCCTCTGCTATAGCCATCTTCCACTGATAGGCTATCGGCTATTTCTTCAGTCAATGTACCGTTTGCAATTATATCATAGAATAAATCTTCTACAAGGTTTGTATCCCCTAAAAGCCCCTTTGGCATGTCCTTTGTAGCAATAGCGTACTGCTTTACATATGATAATATGCCTCGCTGAAGCTCTTTTACATCTTCGCTAACATAATCATCATCCTTGTAATGGGCTACTGGAACGCCGGCTTCCATTGTGAAATCAATAAGCTGTCCATAAGGTGCGCTCATGGCACTTTCCAAGAATAGCTGGTACTTAAGAAGCTTGCTCTCACCAATCTTATTTGGATCAGTGATGGTGTAGATTGCATCTGCCCTTCCGCCTATTCGCTCAGGCTTGTTAGAATGAAGCGCCAAGTAATGGCCTGCAATGTCTCTGCCTGTAAGCTTCATAAGGAAGTACTGGATTGTACCAGAAAATCCCACATCAACAACTGCAAAATCAGAAGATGTTGATAATATATCTCTCGCATAATTTAGATATGCATTCTTTTCGATTTTAGCCTTTGCAAAAATCTCATCCTTGTATGGCAGGATGCGTTCCATCAGCTCATCAATTCCAGTCTCGTAATCAAACTGCGAATCCTCGTCATCATCATGTAACGCAACACCAAAACGCTCCTGTAAAAGATTGCTAAAGCTGCCCTGATACTTTTGCTTTAAAAGCTCTCTAATATCCTCATCGTTTTCAAGTGCAGCAACTGCGCATGCTCTACGAGATGCAAGGAAATAGTGCTCAGTAGGAAGATTAACTCCACGGTGCTCACAGTATTCTTTCATCATCTGCTCAAGCAAATATCCTTCGCGAGCCAAAAGAAGCAAGGTCTCCTTTGATTCCAAGTTTTTCTCTGCAAGCCACTGAATGAATCTTGCCATAAGTGGTCCCATGGTTGTGTAGCCAAAACTATATATATCCTTGAAATTGAGGCTGCCATTATCGCCATAAGCAAATGGAGAATTGAATAATCCTCCGTTAATAGCCTGTCCAATCATGATTGAATTGGCAAGGCTTTCCTTTGCAAAATCTGCCAGATAATCAAACTTTGACAGCTCAAGCATAGCTCGCCCGTTTAAGACCACATGGCTTGCCACACCTCTATCCATTAGAATCTGAGAATCCGAACGGAAGTTGTCTCCTACATGAATGAATCTGTCTGGACGCATTCCTGAAAGCAACATATCCCACATGCTTCCATCATCCTTGCGAGCACCTACCTCACAGGAAATAAGCAGCTCGTCGTAGCCACCAATTCCGCACTTGTGCAGAATACCTACCATCTGAACCCTGTTGAGGTACATATCGCTGACGAGAATTACATATTTGCCCATTGCCTTAAGTGTATTAAACACATCCACCATATCAGCTCTTGGAATGCAAAGCCTTGTTTCAAGGTCTACCTCCAAGCGCTTAATATCCTGGGCTATATCGCCAATTGTTTTATTCTTTGCGATTTCAACATAAATCTTATCAAGGGTAGTCATTGGGCCGTACTGCTCTGTTGCAGTGGCCTCGGCTGACTTTCTAAGCTTTAGGAAATCGATTTTCTTACCATATTTATTTGCGATGATTTGCTCCATCAGCTTGAACACATCATCAGGATTAAATATCGTGCGTGTAACAAGCGTATCAAAAATATCGAATGACACCACATCATAGGCACCAAGCTTCATTGTCAGAAGCTCTTTATCCACCTTGAATGTATTATAGAATGGACGAAGACTCTTGTTCTTAACTGTGTCGCTATCGTTTAGATAGAGGATGTAATCATCGTACCCCTGCTTTCTTGAAATGAATGGCAGGATGCGCTCTAAGGCGTGAGCAAGTGTGCCATCTGTCTGACCTGCCTCTTCAGGGAAATCTTCGTAGGTGTAGCCACGCTCAAAAAGTGGCTTAAGAGCATCTGTACGAGCCCAGAAGAATGAACCAGCGGGATAATTGAACACTGATGGCATATCCCCTAAACCATACTCTGCAAAAAGCTGACGACCAAGGCCTTCGTTTGCCAGCCATGAGTATGCGATAGTTGGAATCTCCTCATGAATATCCGGATAAACCAGACCTGCATTTTCATTTTTAAACATCTCAATGATGCTTTTAATCTTATCTTCAGAACCAAGCAAAAGCTCTAGGCAGAATCTTCTCCAGCCGCCCTTTTCCTGACCTGAGTAAAGCGATTTTTTGCTGTGAATATGTAAAAAGTAATCGTGATTTAATATTTCCTGTGCAAACGCTACATAAAGAGGTGCCAAATCTCTTCCTCTATTTTGAAGAGGTCGAATATCGATTGTCTTGGCCTGCTTAAGCTCCTTAAGGCCTGCTCTGATTGCATTCACATCAGCATTTTCCTGGCAGGAAATATATAAATCAAACCTATAAGACATATTGGCAAAATAGCTAACGAACTCTGGCAATAAATCCACATAAAAGAGATGCAAATGAATTGCTATGCTAGGCTCTGGCTCACCTTGGGCTGCAAGCCTCTTTGCTTCCTTTGCTGCTGCCTTTGCTCTTTTAGCTTCTTCTTTTGCAGCGCGCTTAGCCTGACGTACAGGAGTATCCTTTCCTGTGAGCATTGATTTGAATGCCCTGATGCTCTCTAATGTCTTGTAGCCTCTGGTATTAACAGTATTGTCATGGATTATTTTGATCTGCTCAAGATTTGCCTCGATATTACGAATGTGCACATCCTTTGCTGCAATCAATTCCTGAAGCTGCTTTATCTGATAATCACGGCTTGCAAGTGCAAAATCCGTGCTTGTCTTACTACGACTATTAGCATGCTCCCTAAGCTCGTGCAGATTCTTAACATCCTTGAAAATGTATTCTGACTGAAGATGATTCTCCATCTCTTGATAAGCTGCCCTTTCTATATCTGAAATGGCAACCAGATGCTCTGGCAACTGGCTAAACTTGCTAGCACGATAGAACACATAGTTGATAGGAATTGGGAAATCAAATGTCCATTCGTAATCGATAATCTCCCATCCTTTTGATGTCTTGATGATATTTTCAAAAATTAAATCTATATCTAAATATTTCGCTGCCAGCACACCTCTTGGCAAATCCACATGTCCAAAGACTTCCTCGAACTCAGGTGTACATTCAAACTCAACAGCATTTTTCATGTAGGCATTCTTAACTGCCTCAATATATGCGCTTGCATCCTTTTCTGTAAGATGCTCACCTACTAGGAACTCGCTTTCGATTGTATCGTCCACAAGCTCACTACGGTTTACGCAAAAATCAGAGCCTTGCATTACCTGTTGCAAGCCTCTGTAGCTATCAAAAACTCTATTTATATGTGCCACGCCCTGGACATCATAAGGACGTTTGATTACTACCTTCTGTCCATCCCTCTCAACAATATCTGTAATTATATTGAACTTGGGATTTCTCTCATTAGATAGCTTTTCGTATATTATTCTCTCCATTTATCTAGCAATGAGCAGATAATCGCCTGCTCCACCCCCTATATAATCCTCAGCATAAATTTCTGTTGTAAATAAATAGTCTGGGCTAACTCTAAATGTTTCAATGTTATCAAAGCCTGCTTCTTTTAGAAGCCTTTTTGTAAAATCTGCAAGATGTGCCTTTTCCGGCAATGCATACACTAGCTTGCCATCTGAAGCAAGTCTTTCCTTTAGGATAGTAGGAGTCTCGTTAAGAGAACCAAGACTGATTATAATATTAAACTTATCTTTAATATTTCTGATTTCTTCTGTGAGAGCCACAGTAACTTCTTCAGCAGTCTCCTTAAGCCACTCCACAAGTGCCTCACTATCTGGATCAATGATAAGCACCCTTTCACTCTTTTGAATTCTAACTGGCGAAAGCACATTGCTCCTCAAATGTGAAAGCCTAAGAATAGCATCCTCAGTTCCCTCGTCAAATATCTGTCTGTTATACTTTTCTTGAATCATTGGCACTCCCCTATTTAACCTGCTCAACCTTTACCTTTGAATTCATATCATAGAAACCAACAGTATTTTTAGTGCTCACAACTGTGATATTCATAACATCGTACAATCTGTGGTACGCCACAAAATCAACTCCATCATAACCAGTGCAGCTAATAGACATAAGGTACTCGCCGCCCTGCATATCCATCTTCTGAGTGAAGGTAGCCACATACTCGCTTCCCTCTTTACAAAGGCCCACATCGCACTTTTCGTACATGGTATTTGTACCTGTAACATCGATACCCTTAAGCGTCTTAAAGGTAAGGGTAAATATAGGATTTTCAATATCCGTATTGAAATGCACCTTAGACTTAACCGTAAAGGTACTACCCTTCATGATAGCATTTGTATAATTTCCATTATCATCGATAACAGCAAAATCTACGATACTGGCTCTACCATCGCCATACTCATTTACATTAGGATTAAGCTGATAATTAGACTTCCAGCTCTTGCCATCATCCACGCTTGCAGCATTTCCCTCTGCAAAATCGTCTGCCATATCAAGCTTACTATTAAGCGCCGGCTCCTGTCCCACCAATATCTTTTTATAGATATCAATCATATCCTTTGGAGTACCCTCAGCGACCTTATCGCCCTTATTGATAAGCACCGCCTTATCACAATACTTACTAATGGCACCCAAATCGTGTGAAACGAAAAGGATTGTCTTTCCGGCCGCCTTAAACTCCTCGAACTTCTTATAGCACTTTGCCTGGAAGAAAACATCGCCCACAGAAAGTGCCTCATCTACAATCAAAATCTCTGGATCGATATTGATAGCCACCGCAAAAGCCAAACGCACAAACATACCACTTGAATATGTCTTCACAGGCTGAAATACGAAATCGCCAATATCAGCAAAACTCAAAATATCATCAAGCTTTTCATCTATCTCCTCATTTGTATAGCCAAGCATGGTTCCATTCAAGTAGATATTCTCCATGCCCGTATACTCCTGATTAAAGCCTGCACCAAGCTCCAACAATGCCGAAATACGGCCATTAACCGTAACCTCGCCCTTAGTAGGCGAAAGCACCCCAGTTATAATCTTAAGAATCGTAGACTTACCAGAACCATTCGTCCCAATCAAACCAACGCATTCGCCCTTCTTAACCGTAAACGACATATCCTTCAGGGCGTAATGCTCCTTATAATTCTTCTTTCTCGTGAGCCCCAGCGTATCCGCCACTCTGGCCCTATTACTATCATAAAGCTTGTAGACCTTATCTACATGCTCCACATTAATCACGTAATCGCTCATTTTAACCTCTAAAAAAAATAACTACCCGGAAACTCCCGGCTCCCGAATAGTTAAATTTTACCACAATTCCCCCATATCGCAAAGCATAAACCGCCCCGCCGACTCACTCCCGGGCCTTGCGCCCCGCCCGCGCCCGCTATTTTTCTCTACAGCACACACCACAGGCCTGTCGTACGGTGGGATTACCATGTACCACTGGGGCATCGCAAGAATATTTTGTTTTTCTAATGGGCAAATTAGGCATCCTTATTTACATGTGTCTTTTGCAGGTCTGTACAGTTTGAAAAAATGTTTTCTATTGGCGGACACACACACTAAATTAAAATGTACTTCTTAGACTAAGGGGAACTTGGTTGATTTTGAAGTGCGCTTAGTAACATAAAAGCAGGTTTTGCAATATATAGGTATGCGCTGCCACGGACGGCAGCGCAAGTGGTCACTTAAAACACGATGTTGAATGTGCCACGGTACCTAGATATGCAAAACCTGCTTTGTTATGTTACTTAGCAAACGTAATATGAAACCAAGTCCCCTTAGCCTAAGAAGTACAATAAAAACTTCAGTGTCCGCCAATGAATAAAACATTTTTTTCAAACGGTTCATCCCGCAACAAGACACATGTGTGATGCCTAATTTTTGCCCATTGAAAAACTAAAAATATTCGCGAAATCACCCCAGTGGTACATGGTAATCCCGCCTACGTCAGGCCTGTGGTGTGTGCCCCTCTCTATTGGCGGGCGCGGGGCGGGGCCGTCAGAGCATGCTGATGTCGGCGTAGTCGGTTATGACGCCGTCGACGCCGAGACGCTGAAGGGATAGCATTTGCCCTTTGGTTTCGGGCGTGTAGGTGTAGACCTTTGAGCCGGCGTCATGGATGGCGCGTATAGTTTTAGGGGTGAGAGTCTTCATGTTGACTCCGTAGTACTCGGCTGGGTAGCGGCTCGGAAGATTGGATTTTCCGAAGGATGCCAGTACCATTATCGGCTGTGCCGGGTCTAATTCTTTGATGGCGTTGAGGTAGTCGTAGTTGAATGATAGGAATATTACGCGATCCAGGACGCCATATTCTGCACATTTTTGGTAAACCTGAGATGCAAACTCAGGGTCGTCTCCGATGTTTTTGAGCTCGCAGAATATGCGCATATTGGTGGTGGATAACAAATCCAGGGTTTGGTCGAGAGTTGGGATGCGCTCCATGCTGTATTCACGTCCAAACCATCTGCCTGCATCAATTTGTAGGAGTTCTTCGTAGGTGTGGTCGGCTATGGTGCTGTTGTCACCAGTGAATTTCTCCAGGGTGTCGTCGTGGAAGATGACAAGCTGTCCGTCTTTAGTTTTTCTGACGTCGAATTCTACTGTTTTAGCACCAGCTGCATAGGCGCCTGCAAATGCGCTCAAAGTGTTCTCAGGATACTGTCCTGAGTAGCCACGGTGAGCCACGATCTGCACCACGATATCCTCATCTGCATTGGCTGGCAAATAACTAAACTCACTAAAGAGTATAAAAGAACAAAGTAGGGCTACCATGCTAACTGCGACGGTTCTCCCTACTTTGAAAAAATGTTTATATTTCATACTCAAGCCCCCTCTCTTCTAGCTAATTTAATTTTAGCATGAAAATGTGGAACTGACATGAATCTGGCAATAAAAAAATGCCCGAAATCCTCGGGCAAATTTTGTTATTCTTTTTGAATTAAGAGCTCGCTCGGATGCCTTTTGGGATCATAAAATGTAAGCTTCGCTTACTAGACCGCAAAAGTTCCTCGCATTCGCTCGGATGCCTTTTGGGTCATGTTACAAAGCATCTGCAAACTGTGGTTGAAGCTTTTTGAATACGTGTGATCCTAATAAGAATATTAGCAATGTGAATATCCAAAAATATAGTGTGAGCACTGGTCTATTCCAGAAGGCTGTCTGGCCAATAAATGCATCACGATAGCCACTTGTGATGTAGTACATTGGGTTGAGCTTAAGTGCATATGCAAGCCAGTGTGGCATCTTGCCAACCATGCCATCGTAGTTCCACATGATTGGTGTGGCCCATACACCTACCTGAAGGATGATGTTGATGAGCTGTGCCATATCCTTGAAGAATACGCATAGTGCACTGGTGAAATATATCAACCCGATGGTAAGTGCCATCATTGAAATTGAATAGTAGATTACCTGCAAAATGTATGGTGTTACAGAAAATCCATATAGCAGATAAACCGCTAATGTAAATAGCACGAAAAATCCATGTACGAATAATGACGATACAGCCTTTACTACAGGAAGGATGTTGATTGGGAATACAACCTTTTTAACCAGATAATTGTATTCGTGGAGCACCACCGTGCCTGCAGAAAGCACCTCGCTGAAATAAAACCAAGGAACGATACCTGCGGAAAGCCATAGTACGAATGGCGCCTGTATGCCAGCTTTTGTGCCTTGGGTGCCGGCATTCAAAGCTTTATCAAATACTATCCAATAAACAACCACCGTAATGACAGGCTGAACAAATGCCCATATTACACCAAGGGTGGAGCCTGCAAACTTCTGCTTGAAGTCGTTCTTAGCAAGCTTTGTAATTAGTTTTTTGTTAGAAATTATATCTTTAATCATTTAACAGCAATCATTCCTCCATCTGAACAGAACTGATATATTTGAACCTCATCGTTTATAAAAACAAGATTTAATCTGCGACTTGTATTTTGAAAATCTGGATGTCCAGCCTTTGTTACTACCAGGTAATCAATTCCATTCATTTCCATGGCAATTTCTGCCTTTGCACTATCGGTGTTGTAGAAGCTTTCATTTATAGAAAGCATAGCCGCAATCTGCTTATCAGTAACATCTGAATAGTCATATCCTTCAAGGTAACACTGTCTTTCTGAAAAAGCACCGCAATAGAAATATATATCTCTATAATCAGTCTCCTCTGAGAATCTGTCCACAGCAACCATGGCGTCTTCAGCAGTGTTATCTCTCAGCCACAAATATGCCTCCATTGTGGAAGCAGATACAAGGCTTGGTTCATCCCCGGCAGGCTTTTGATAAACAGCATTTTGTTTGATGTCAGAGTAGCAAGAATATGCAATATCCACCAGTAAAAATACTGCTCCAAGCACAAAGAACCCACAAGCAATTCTTGAAATCAGCTTTCTACGATTATCAATGATGTATCTGACAGAACCATAGAAAATCAAGGCCGCATTTGTGATGACAAAATATCCCTGAGATAGGCCTGGCACACTGATAAAGCAAAAGCCTATCACGCCCATTATCGCAAGACCTATCACGAACCAATCAAAAATATCACCGATAACGCCCTCTTTAATAAGGACTTTAAACTTCGAATGTGCATAGCCTACAAATGGCAAAATACATGGGCCGACAATACAAATCGCTGCAAGGATGACACCAATTACTACCCATGGAAAAGCCATGTAATCAAAGCCAAGCTTTGAGATAAGCTGACCAACTCTGCCAGCTTCAAGTGTGCCGGCTGGTGTAATCTGCATTGCTCTATTATTTGAGCCCGAAGAATGAATGCCAACAGTAACAGTAAGATAAGTGAACACAAAACCAAGTGTAACACTTATTACATAAAGCATTCTTTCCAAATGGAAGTTTTTCATGATGATTGCTTCGATAACGAAAACAGCCCATGTGATTGCAACTAAAAGAATACCAGTGGTACCCTTAAATCCGGTTGCAGCTGCAGACAAAAGATAGAGCGCTATAATCACTCTTAAATCGAATTTGTCGTACCAGACTTCCACCAAAATATCTACAAGCACAACTGTAAGGGACATTGCAAGCCCCATAGCATTAGCATTACTAAACAGATGATTATCAAGCCATGAAAATGGAAGCTTTACGCCCACTACATTAAGTGGCATCACACAGATGCATGACACCAATGTGCCTGAACAATAAAAGAAGTAATTGAACTTGTGGCTGATTCTTCCTGCTCTAAGCTTCTCGCCTATAGTAACAAGTGCAAGTGTTAAAGGCCAAGCGCAAATCAAGGCATTGCCATTCATGTAAAGCCTAAAGGCATCCATCTTAAAGATGTGCTTGCACATTGCAAAAATCAATTCATAGTAATAATGATAATAAAACTGCAGCCCTGAGACTCTAATATCTACATTTGGAAATGACCTGCTTAAGGATACAATATTACCTGTGTGGAACAGATAATCGTGATAAACCTGTGTGGTAACTCCGGAAAGTGCACCGTTAAACTTAAGAAGAAAACTCAAGGATGATGCAATAAAAATAAATGCAAATATAATAACCCAAGCCCCTCTAAACTGCTCATCAGCATTAAGAAGTGATGGACGGCCTTTCTTAATGTAGGCCATAATTCCAACGACAGATGCAACTGGCCCTGCCACCAAAATAATATTTTTTATCCCTGTAAGTGACTCAATATAATACAGTGTAGCCAAATACATAAATCCAATAAAGAACGCTGCAAGCAATCGTGTAGAAAACTTAAGCCTTCTAGGAAGCAGAATACTTTCAAACAGCATTCCTGGAATCTGTATCCAAAAAACTACAAATATAAGAAAAATCAATGTTATAGCAAAACTAAAAATCATTAAGACTCCTCTTTCTCATCTGGGGCCAGCTGTCCCAGTTTAAAATGCTTACGACAAAGCGCAACGTAGGAATCGTTGGCTCCAAGCATAACCTGTGGGCCTGATCTAACTACGCCCTTTGCGTTATATCGGGTGTTGCAGGTAGCCTTATGACCGCACCAGCACACAGTCTTCACTTCGTGAATCACATCTGCAATGGCAATCAAACGCTCAGAACCTGGGAACAGCTTATTTCTGAAATCTGTTCGAAGACCATAAGCAACAACTGGAACATCCATAAAATCAACTATATCGGAAAGATAATCTACCTGCTCTGGAGTGGCAAACTGTACCTCATCAACGATGATGCAATCGTATTTTTTAATCTCCTCCTCAGGCATTTCCATCAAATCTTCAAGAAAAACACACTCGTTTTCAAGACCGATTCTAGAGCGCACAATACGCTCCCCATCTCTTGTATCTAACTTAGGCTTTACAAGCAATGCACTCTGCCCTACCTCTTCATAATTAAAATGAGTCATCAATGCATTTGCTGTCTTTGAAGAGCCCATAGCACCGTAGTAATAATATAACTTTGCCATATAAAACCCCTTTACATAAATTGACAGAAGACTTAAACATCAGCCTTCTGTCTAATTAAACCTATTTTACTTATTAAACCTACAAAAGTCAAAAACTCTTTATTTCAAACTAAAAAACTAGTTCTGCAAATAAATTGCAGCTGTAAGCTTACCATTATTAGCTGTCTCATAAATTACGATATTTTGGTCGTAATGATTTACAAACTTCAAATCAAGTGAGCCCCAAGAAATCGTAGCATCCCAGCCTGCTGGCAAATAATTGACAGGAAGCGAATGTGGATGACGCTCGCTAGCCTGAATGCCCGCTGTCTTCATAGCAGCATAGATTGTAGATGAAACCTGGCAAACACCGCCGCCAAGTCCCATTGCATGCTCCTTATTGATAAACACTGGAGCTGTAACAAAGCCGTTAGCTGATGTACGTGGGCCGATTGTATTTGATGCCGAGAATGTAGCGCCTGGTGCAACCACAGTACCATTGATATTGTTTGCCGCAACAGCTATGTTTGTTGCTCTTGGAACAGAAGCATCATAATCTGTAGAATAGATGCCAAGCAAAGTATAAGTATGAGGAAGACCAAAATCCCCTGCCCCAACAGTTGGAGTAGCATCTCTGCCCTCTGCCTTACCGGCATGCACATAATGATATACGTAAGCTGGCATATTATCGCCATAAAGGGCAGCCAAATCCGGATTCTTATTCATGTAATCTGTAGCATTGAAAAATCCGCTGGCATTTCTTCCCTCATAAATACCGCAATACAAATAATGATTAAGCAAATACAATGGACTTCCATTAGAATTTGCAGCTACATCTGGATACATTGCAGCATAATAATCTGCATCAAACACTGCAGCGCAAGCCTGAAGCTCATCATTGCTGGCCGCCTCAACATCAAGATGTGGCACAAACACAAAAGCTAGTACTAACAACACTAAGGATAATGCAATCTTTTTTCGATGTAGTTTTAACTTCTCCATAAATCCTCCAACATTGAATTTTATTAAGTTAACAAGTATTCCTATTCAGTAACTTAAGCCCATTCTAGCACTTTTTACACATATAAACAATTATGACCCATCCATTACTGGATGAGCCATAAACTAACTACTTATTCTTTTTATTTGAAGCTGTCTGCTCGTTAAGTTCAGCCTGCTTCTTAAGAGCCCATGCTCTCAAGCCCTTCTTTTTCTTCTTAGTATCCTGCTGCTCAATCTTACCGTGCAAGCCCTTAACCTTTGTAATGTAAAGACCAGATACTGTAGCCTTAACTTCCTTCTTAACAGGCATCTCATCAAAGATCTGTGCATCGCAGATAAGTGTCATCACCTGTGGGCCTACCTTAGCCTTAACTACAGGAATCTTAGAATTCTTAGCATACCATGGTGTATTAGCCATAACAGCCTCAGGAAGACCTGCATCCTTAAGACGCATCTTCTTCTTATCAATGATAAGCATTGAAACCTGCTGTGCAACTGCCTCCATCTGGCTCTGCTGCTCTGCCTGGCGCTTCTGCATACGCTTTCCCAAGAAATATAATACAACAATGGCAACCACAAGAATTATCGCAATCACCAAAAGCACTATTCCTACCGTACTCATAAAAAACTTCCTCCATATCTTTGCTCCCCGTGGAGCCACAACTAGTGACCATTTTACCATGACAACGCCCCAAAATCAATACTGTAGCCCCATCTCGCCCACATATATTAGGGCCCGCCCCGCCCTTGCTGGTGCGCGGCTGTGGTGCCCTGGGTGGCAGTTGTGATTTCGCGAATATTTTTAGTTTTTCAATGTGCGACTTTTGGCATCACACATGTGTCTTGTTGCGGGATGAACCGTTTGTAAAAAATGTTTTTAAGTATGGCGGACACTGAGGTTTTAACTGTACTTCTCAGACTAATAGGAACTTGGTTTCATATTACGTTTGCTAAGTAACATAACAAAGCAGGTTTTGCATATCTAGGTACCGTGGCACATTCAACATCGTGTTTTAAGTGACCACTTGCGCTGCCGTCCATGGCAGCGCATACCTATATATTGCAAAACCTGCTTTTATGTTACTAAGCGCACTTCAAAATCAACCAAGTTCCTATCAGTCTAAGAAGTACATATATCGTTGTGTTGTGTGTCCGCCATCCAAAAACATTTTTTCAAACTGTACAGACCTGCAAAAGACACATGTAAATAAGGATGCCAAAAGTCGTGCATTAGAAAAACAAAATATTCTTGCGATGCAACTGCCACCCAGGGCACCACAGCCACACACCAGCAAGGGCGGGGCGGGCCAGGCATGTAAAGGCGGCGAGATGGGGCTACAGCTTCCAGATGTCGGCGTTGTACTGGGCGATGGTGCGGTCGCTAGAGAAGAAGCCTGCGTTGGCGATGTTCTTGATCATCTTGCGGCCCCACTCTGTGCGGTTTTCGTAGGCAGCGTATGCCTTTTCCTTGGTTGCACAGTAGTCCTTGAAGTCTGGGAAGGTCATGAACCAGTCTTTGTTAAGGAGTTCGTTGTAGAGGCGCTCAAGGTTTTCGCGCTTGCCTACGGACAGTAGCTTGTCTGATACGATGAAGTCTACGCATTTTTTGAGGTTTGCGTCCTTCTCGTAGTAGTCGCGTGAGCAGTAGCTTGCGTCGGCGTAGCGCTTGATTACGGTGTCTGAGTCTTCACCAAAGATGAAGATGTTGTCGTCTCCGACGAAGTCGTGCATCTCTACGTTGGCGCCATCCATTGTACCGATAGCTATGGCTCCGTTAAGCATAAACTTCATGTTGGATGTGCCTGATGCTTCCTTGGATGCAAGCGAGATTTGCTCGTGAATATCGCATGCAGGGATGAGCTTTTCTGCAAGTGTTACGTTGTAGTTTTCTACCATAACAACCTTGAGGTATGGGCTTACCTCTGGGTCTTTTTCAATTATTTCTGATAAGCAAAGGATAAGATGGATGATGTCCTTTGCGATTATGTAAGCAGGTGCAGCCTTTGCGCCAAAGATAACTGTGATTGGGCGTGATGGCTTCTTGCCTTCCTTAATTTCGAAGTATTTGTTGATTACGTAGAGGGCGTTCATCTGCTGGCGCTTGTACTCGTGGAGTCGCTTTACCTGAATGTCGTAGATGCTGTTTTGGTCAAGGTTGATGCCCTGTGTGTTTGCAAGATAGTTTTTAAGAACTGCCTTGCGAGTGTTCTTTACGTCAAGGAAGCGCTGAACAACTGCATCATCGTTCATGTATTGCTCAAGCTTCTTGAGCTCTGTTGCATCCTTTTTGAAGCCAGGGCCGATAAGTTCTTCGATAAGCTTTGAAAGCTCTGGGTTGCTGTATAAAAGCCATCTACGGAATGTGATTCCGTTGGTCTTGTTGTTGAATTTTTCTGGATAAAGCTTGTAAAATGCATTGAGCTCTGTATCCTTCAAGATTTCTGTATGAAGGGCAGCAACACCATTGATTGAAATACCGTAGTGAATATCCATGTGAGCCATGTGCACAAGGTCATCCTTGATGATATCTACCTCAGGGTTGTTGTACTTGATGTGGATTCTGTTGTGAAGCTCGCGGATGATTGGCATAAGCTGAGGTACAGCCTTCATCATAAAGTGGATAGGCCATTTTTCAAGAGCTTCAGCGAGGATTGTGTGGTTGGTGTATGCGCAGCATTTTGATACTACGTTAATTGCCTCATCCATTGTAAGTCCACGGATTTGTAGGAGTCTGATAAGTTCTGGGATTACCATAGATGGGTGTGTATCGTTAATTTGGATTACAGCATAGTCTGGAAGGTCCTTTAGATTAGAGCCTTTTTCAACTGCTTCATCAAGGATGAGCTGAGCTGCATTGCTTACCATGAAATACTGCTGATATACACGAAGCAGTCTTCCGTTATCGTCAGAGTCATCTGGATAAAGGAATAGTGTAAGATTCTTAGCAAACTCGCTCTTATCAAAGTTAATTCCATCTGTGATGATGCTTTCATCTACTGTCTCAACATCGAAAAGATGAAGCTTTGTTGTGACAGAATCGTAGCCTGTAACATCGATATCGTACATGCGGCTCTTTACATTGAAGCCACCAAAATCTACCTGGTATGTTCTGTCTGTAGAAGTCATCCAGCTGTGGTGTCTCATCCATGGATTTGGCTCTTCGCACTGGAGGTTGTCCTTGAACACCTGCTTAAACAATCCCATGTGATATGCAAGGCCAACACCGTCACCATTAAGGCCTAGTGTTGCAATGGAATCAAGGAAGCATGCAGCAAGACGACCTAATCCACCATTACCAAGGGATGGCTCTACCTCAATTTCCTCTATCTCTGCAAGTGATTTGCCGCAAGCCTCCAGCTCGGATTTCACTTCGTCGTATATACCAAGGTTGATTAAGTTATTAGATAATAGCTTTCCAATCAAAAACTCAGCACTGATATAATAGAGCTTTTTCTTACCACCGGCGATGTCTTTGCGCTTAGCCTGGTCCTTCACATATTCTAGTAGACCAATGTAGATTTCTTCGTTTGTACACTCGTTCATGTGGCGGCCGAAGCGCACCTTGATGTATTCGTTTGCTGTCATATTATCCTCCTTAAATCTGCCCCTCATCAGTCAGCTGTGCTGACAGCTTCTCCCCTAAAGGGGCGAAGCCTTTTTGCCTTCCCCTAGAGGGGGAAGGTGGCACCGAAGGTGACGGATGAGGGTATGTATCAATCAACTTTAATTGCATTATAATGCTCATGACAGACGTTTTACTTGCCTTATTCCATCTAAAAGTGATACTATTCTATCACCGGAGGATTATTATGATTAACATTAACGATTACCAGGCCATACATGAAAACAAAAGTCATTTCGATTTTAATTTGCCATACAACACTTATCCTTGTACTATCCCACTGGATTTTGAAAGTGTTCCCCTACATTGGCATGAGGATGCGGAATTCATTTATATAAAAAAGGGACAGGGGATAATTGTAATTGATGGTTCTGAATATCAGGTTCAGGGTGGAGATATCGCATTTATTCTTCCAAGTCGGGTTCATGGGATTTATCAATTAGATGACAATACTATGGAATACGAAAACATCATTTTCGATTCCAAGATGCTAGCATCTACACTTGATGATTTCTATGATATTTTTCTATTACCTTTTTTCGAAAGTGCAGTGGATATTCCTGTCATTTTTAGACATGGCGTGACCGGGTATGAAAGTATAAAGAAATATTTAGATAGCAACGATAATATTTCGGCCCATCGAGAGGGAGCCTGGGGGCTTGCCATCAAGGGAAATATGTATCTATTGCTTTTTAATCTTGTGACATTATATGAGGATCAGATTGATTCTTCTACAAAGAAAAAAATAGACAGGCTAAAGCCTGTCATAAAATATGTGGAGCTCCACTACGGTGAAAGCTCCACTATTGAAGATATGGCAAAGCTTACAGGCTTTTCTCAGTCTCATTTTATGAGGTACTTCAAAGAAGCCTTTGGTGTAAGCTTTGTGACATATCTTAATGATTATAGGTTATCAATGGCGGCAAGACTTCTTCTTTCAACGGAAGAATCTGTGCTTACAATTTCTCAGCAGGTAGGCTTTGAAAATCTCTCACACTTTAACCGCCAGTTCAAACGAAAATACCATCAAACTCCTAGAGAGTATAGGAATTAGTACTGGAATAAATCGTAGTAGTACTCGATATCCTCATCTGATGCCTCTGGATCGTAGTTCTCACGATAGTAATCAGCGAACTCATCATATGTCATAGATGAGAAATCTGGGTAGTCATAATCATAATCGTCATAATCATCATAATAGTCATCGTAACCATATGAATCGTATGATGTACCGTACATAAGTGTGCTCAATGCATTGTAGATTTCGTAGTCATCACCTGATGCGAGAGCGTCACTAACTTCTGAAAGTGTCTGATAGTACTCTTCTGGAACACCAGCCTTCTCAAGGTTGTCTACAAGCGTATCTAACTTGATTCCCTTGACAAAGTTGAGTAACTCTTCCTCATCCATGTTCTCAACATCAACTGTGTCGCTAGGAATCTTCATATCCTTAACATCTTCCATTGAGTAAGTCATTGTAATCTTTGCGAGTGACTCATCATCTACAAGGATATCTAATCCCATTGTACCTGTAGCACCCTTTGTCTCTAATGAAAGGTCGTACTTAGCAAGACCGAACATCTCTGATGTCTCGTCATAGAAGTCACCTGTTAGGCCTTCACCTAATGAGAAAATGAAGTGTCCGTTGTAATCACGGCTCTTTTCAAAAGCATCCTTATCGAAATCCTTTACTTCGATTGTGAAGTACTCTTCATCATCCTGCTCAAATGTGTAAGTACCGCTTAATTTACCCTTCTTTGTCTCGCCTTGGCCTTCGAATACGTACTCTGTACCTGTTCCATCATCGAAGCAGAAACGAACTCCACTCTTATCACCCTTTTCTACTGTGTAGAATTCAATTCTTCCATCAGCGTCTTCTGGCTCAAGAGCGATACCCTTGAAGTCAAATCCATCTACATATACATAAAGTGTAGCAACATCTTCGTTGAGATCTTCATCATCTTCGATTTCATCTAACTGGTCTTCGATATCGTCCTTAGCGCTTGAAAGCTCATCAATCATGTAATCCCAGTAATCATCATAATCATCAAAGTAACCTTCAAATTCAGGTGAAGATAACTCTGCTTCAAAAAGTGGACGAAGAAGTTCCTTTAACTCTTCATCATCTTCTAATTCATTAATAAGATCATCAGCAATCTGAAGAGATGTCTTCTTGTCTAACTCGATTTCAAGAGCTGTGTACTTAGCAGTAACATCACCTGCTGTGACTTCTTCCTTGCTCTTTTCGATTTCGCACTTAGATAAATCCTTAGAAATAATATCTGTGTACTTAGTAGCGCACTTGTTGAACTTATCTGGATCTGGATACATTTCAGCGTACTTTGTGAATGTTTCTGTGTAAGAAGCTAGCATCTCCATAAACTCTTCTGAATCGAAGTCGCCTTCAGCTTCAATAGCTGTATTTCCAAGTACTTCTGGAACTGAAACATAAGCCTTCTCAGAATTAGCATCTAAAATAGCATTAACTGTTCCGATTTCCTGTCCATTTAAGCTTCCCTTAATATCAAAACCAATCTGCTCTTCCTGAACATCAACTGCAACATCAGCGCGTCCGCTTTCAATCCATGAAAGATCAGCGCCCACTGAGCTGCCAGCTTCATCAAGAAGTGACTTAGCCTTATCGCCTAATTCTGCTTCAACAGAAAGTGTCATATCACCGTTAAGATCCTTGTAAGAATCCTGGATTGACTTGTAACCTGTCTTGTATTCATCAAAGATATCGTTCTTTCCATTATCGATTGTCTTTGTAAGAATCTGTGCTGGTGAAGCAAATAAACCAAACACAAAATATCCAACTGCAAGAGCTGCTGCAACAACTACTGCAACAACACCAACACCGATGAAGATTCCCTTCTTAGAACCAGACTTCTTTGTAGGCTCAGGGATATCTGCTGGATTGAATCCGTAATTGTAATCCTCTGAATAATTGTCTGTTACAACTGTAGAAGCTACTGGCTCCTCGCTAGCTGCCTCTGCTGTAGGAGCAGCCTCTGATACTGGTGCTTCCTCAACTACTGGAGCAGCTTCCTCAGCTGGTGCTTCTGTAACAACTGGCTCCTCAACTGTTGTCTGTGTCTCTACATTTGTTGCAACGTCTTCTGCAGCACCTACTGGTGTACCGCACTTAGGACAGAACTTAGAATTATCTGTAAGTTCGTTCCCACACTTTGTACAAAACATAGTTTTTCCTCCCTTTAATCATATGGTAACTGCCGTACAATTGAGCCGTTACCTAGTTAACATGTTTTCTTAAGGTATGAATTAAATACCATATAAATATTAATACCACACCAAATAACAATAATGATTTTACATAATATTCATCATGAATGCAATACAAATAATGAAAAGTAGGGCAAAATTTTTGCAATGCCCTTCCTTCTTTGAAGTCAATAAAGACTGGTGAAAGTATTGCAGATGCCATTATTAGTATTGGTGTAACTATTCCTAAACCTTTGATGCTGTGAATCACTTCTCTAAGAACAGAAGCCAATCCTATCACAGCTACATTATATAACGTCAGGGCGATAACCTCACGAAATGTGCTTGTGTAAACGCCGCCTATTTTAAGGCCAATCAAAACCATGATTGATGGAACAATCATAATCACTTCGTAATATAGGAAATCTCTTCCTACTTCTGCCCAGCTTTTCCACCAGATAAAAAGTCCATTGGACTCATCCTCAAGATAATACATTGATGCGGCAATGCCAAGTAATAACAGCCACAATGCAAGGATACCTCTAAGTGGCATCATCAGATAGCTTGTGTTATCTTCGCTCTGATTTGAAGCGGCATCGATATATCCCATCTCAAAGAGATTGCCGTTGATTCCATAATTGTCGTAAGTGTCGAGGATATGGGCGATTTCCTCATCTGTAGGATTGCCTCCGTACACATTTTCAGAGATATATTGAACTGCCATCTGGCGGGCACCCATTGGGAACACTCTACTGCTTAAAACCTCTCGGCCAAGCATATGAGTAAGCCCCTCTTCTCTGATGAGGATTTCGATTTTATTTTTTGTGTGTCCCTTTTCTGCCATCTGGCTAACAGTGGTGTCTAAATCTTCTGGACAAATCCAAGCCTCAGTAAGCTGCTGGCGTTCCACGTCTTTTCGCAATAAATCTGCATCATCATACATGATAAAGCGTAAGCTTCCTGGCTCTTCTATTAGATTCGCCCTTAGCCACTGGCTGCTCTCGTCATTGCCAGGGATGTAAACGCCCACTGTCATAAGACCTGAGTCAGCAGAGCTCATTGCATTTAAAAGAATTACCAAAAGCGGAACCACCAAAAGCATGGCTATGTAGCTTTTCTTTTTTAATAATCGTTTTAATAATAATAAGTAACGCATAATCTACCTAATCTTTTGTCTTCTTGCAAATATTGCTACTCCAAGGAATACAACCGCGTAGCCAGCCATTATCAATAAGTATGTTTCCTGTGGTTCGTACTGCAAGCCCGCTCCCATGTACGAAAATGCGATTCCCGATGGAATCCACTCGCCAAGTCTTTGAACAATTTCTGGGAAAAATGGCTTTGGATAAAAATATCCAGATACATAGGCCATGCCGATGTAAAGCATGAAGGCCACCAATATCTTATTTATAACGCCAATCAGCAATTCGAAAATCATAAAGCCGAAGGCTGAGAACATTACGCACACTGGAATGAGGTTGAGAGTGATCATTCCGAAGTCATCGATTCCGGCGCTTGCTAGCATTTCCTCATCAATCATTCCACTTGAGCAAACCGCTGTGATGAGTCCCATTATAATGAGCACGCAAATGATATTGATTGTTAAAAACGGAATGAACTCGCCAACAACCTGAGCTCTTGAGTTGATTCCCTTTGACTTCATAAATTTATACTGTGCATCCTTTGTGCCGATAAAATATGAAATCGCACAGAAGGATAACAGCAACATGAAAAACAGCAGTATTCCAAGGAAATAGTATGCCGGTGTGGACAATCCATCTGAAAGGCCCAGCTCTGTTATCTCAGCAACGCTTGTACGTGTGATGAGTGCAGAGATGTAAACCATAAACAAATCATTTATCTTTTCATGGCGATATGCTTTATCATAGCCTTCTTCTTTCATCAGCTGGCGCAAGGTACAGATACCCGTCTCTGAATAGATGATGATGTGTGTGGCAATAAGGGCGATTTCGTCCATCATGACATTGGAGATTCCCTTTTGGCCGGATGTAGCATAATACTGAAGCTTCGCATCGTTTGTCATGGCATTAAGGGCATCACTAAACTCCTCCGTAATTACGATATAGGCAGAAATCTCTGCGTTTCGCATTGCGGCTCTTGCGGCTTCTTCATCCTCATATTCCACAAGCTCTATCATGTATCGGCTCTCGTCCAAAGTGCCTATCATGTATACACCAAGGCTTATCATTTCATCATCAGTGTCACCTACAACGCCCAGCTTATATTTTTGATTTTCTGAAGCGTAGGTATCGCTATACATCAGGGCAAATCCCGCAGCTGAAAGCAGCATCGCCACCACGAGAATCATGGCTACGATTCCAAAGAGCAGTTTAAATATTCTTTTATATTGAATTAGTAAATAGTCTCTAAACCTAACCATCTGTTACAATCTTCCTATCAAGTGTGGAATATCTCCATCATATTTATACGGTGAAAGCACTCCCTCTTTTAGGATGAAGCACTTATCGCACAGCTCAATCTCCTGCACCTCGTGTGTTGCAATGATAAGTGAACCGCCTCTACGTTTAAACTGCTCAAAATATGTGTAGATACGTTCCTTACAAACCAAGTCCAGCGCAGCTGTTGGCTCATCCAAAAGCATCAGCTTCGGATTAGAATTGATTGCACATCCAATAGTCAAACGCTTTTTCATTCCACCTGACATCTGATTCACAGGCACCTTAATAAACTGATCAATGCCCAACATAGCAAGGAAGCCATCCTTCAGTTCCTTCTTCAATCTATCTGTGGAATACCACATTCTAAGATTGTCCCAGGCCGTCAGCTCCTGAATAAGCGGAGTCTCCTGTGGCACATAGGCCACCACATCATTTCTCAGCTTGGTGTGCTTCAGCAAATCCTTTCCATCAATATTGAAAAAGCCTGAATCTGCCCGTTGTAATCCCGCCAATATTGTAAGCATGGTAGACTTACCGCTACCATTTTCTCCCAGGATACCCACAATCTCTCCAGGCTCCACATTAAAATCTACGCTCTTCAGCACCTGGTGCTTGCCGTAGCGCTTCTTAATATTCTTGATTTCTATCATAATATAATGCTCCCTAAAAAATGCTCCATTTAATTTTTCATGCTCCCGGAGGGCACCCTCCATACCTTCGTCTGGGCACCCGCCCGCCGGCGTGGGCCCCTCCCAGACTCGGCATGGCACTTCCCTCCTCGCGCTTGCCTAGACTATGTGTCGCATTTAACCCAACACCATCTTATGCAGCATACGCACTCATCTATAAATCTTGAATTATTTTCTTACGCTATTTGTATTCGTGTTCGTAAGTAGTGAGTCGTAGTCGTAGGTTGTATAGAATTTACGCTCCAAGGCGATGTATTCTTTGTAGTTGGCTTCGGTGAGCTCATCGGTGCCAGCGTACAGCCAAGCTAAGATTTGTGAGTTGATCCAGTCACCATGATGACATTCGTCGCTGTAGTTATTAAGGTCGCATGTCATATCGAATTCTGTGTTGAATGAGAACAGATGAATATTATCGCATTCAAGCATGAGTTCGATGGCATACTCCTCTGCAGATATGAAGCGATCTACAGTTCCAAGCTCTTTTTGTGAGCCCCACCATGCCACTGAGTATGGTGTGAGATAATAATAGAACTGAACATCCGGATTAGCCTTTGCGGTAGCCACCACATTCTGTGTAATGTTTTCATATACCATCTGCTTTACTTCATCTACAAATGGCTGAATCTGCTCTGGCTCAGCGTAGGATGTTCTATCACCTAGCACCACATCTGCTCCAAACTCTGTGCCTTCCATCCAGTTTGAATATTCATCAAAGCTTGTGATGCCTGCAGCTTTACCCGCTTTGGCATCCCTAATCATTGGAAGACAGATACTAAATAAAATCTCTTTATTGAAGATGTAATTTACATCATTGAAAGGATTCTGGTCATACAAATACGCCGGGTAGGTTCCCAAGTCATCTCTTACTCTATTTGCATCATCCAAAAGATATGCATAATCAAGGGGCCTAACCACCATCTTTAAATCAGGATTACATGCTATCGCATTTACGATATTATCATCCTGCTCCTTATAGGTGCCGCCAGCAAATGTGACCTTAATAGAATTCACTCCAAAGAGCTCATCAAGCTCGCTTGTCTTGAAATTCTCCGCCATAGAAGTACCGATAATCATGGCATCATAATCAAAATGCTTAATAATACCATCATTCTGGCTACGCTCATTATTCAATTCATAATACAAGCCCTCAACAGGGCCATGATAATGAAAATATGGATCTACAACCACAACTACTGAAGCTAGCGCCACCATAGCTGTAGCTGCGCTCCCAATCATCATTATCAACCACTTCTTACTATTCATTTCTCACTCCAGCTGTTACGCTCTCAAGCCTAAGAATTACTCCGCTCAGCTGAAGAAAGCTTCGCTTGAGTAACCCTTAGAGCTTGATAGCTACAGCCTCATCTATAATTGATAATTATTCGCTTTTCGCTTTACGATTTTTAAAAGTTGAAATATAAAAATGTGCTAATTCCGCTGAAAGACATAATGCTTGCCACGAGCAGTGCGGATGTCCAGAGCATATTTTTTACGGTTGGCTTGAAGGAAGCCATAAGCTCGTGGGAATTGCGGGTGCCAAGCACAATAAACAGTGCCAGGAAGTAATACATTCCTACGTAGATAAATGGCAGCGAATTTGTTACTGCTGTGTTATCCAAGAAGAATTTAAGCACTGGTGTCTGGAACGCATACAAAATGTTTACATCTATGTTTGTAAAATCCACATACAAAATCTGCTTGATAAACTCCATGGCGTCACTGATAGTGTCTGCCCTAAAAAATACCAATGTAAGATTGAAAAAGCCCTGGGTAATCATCCAGCCTAGTGCTGGGTGCATGTCCTCAAAAGTCTTTCTGAACATGCGGGTGATAATTACAAATATTCCATTTAGCACAGACCAGATTACAAATGTCCAGGCTGCCCCGTGCCAAAAGCCACTAAGCAAAAATACGATGAACAAATTGATGTATGTTCTCACATCACCCTTGCGATTTCCACCAAGTGGAATGTACACATATCTTGTAAAGAATCGGCTTAATGTCATGTGCCAGCGATTCCAAAACTCTGTGATGGTAAGGGATTTATATGGGCTATCGAAATTTATTGGCAAGTCGATGTTGAGCATCTGCCCAAGGCCGATGGCCATATCGCAGTAACCGCTGAAATCAAAATACAGCTGGAAGCAGTATGCCATCAAAACAAAGATTGCATTTGTAGCTTTCAAGGATGGAACATCATCAAATCCCCAATTAACTGCTACACCAAACACATCTGCCAAAAGCACTTTCTTGCCAAGACCAATGGCAAACATATAAAAACCTCGAGCCATGTTATCCCAATTCACAGTCTTTTTCTTTTCATCAAGGAGCTGTGGAATCAGCTCATCATGTGTAACAATTGGGCCTGCAATAAGCTGTGGAAAGAATGTCACGTAGCAGGCATATGTAAGGAAATCATAATCTGGCACCTCGCCACGATACGTATCTACGATAAATGAAATCTGCTGGAATGTGAAAAAGCTGATTCCAAGTGGCAGCATTATGTGCATAAGTGGCCAATCAGTGCGAGCCACAGCATTCACATTTTCTATGAAGAAATCCATATATTTAAAATAGAAAATAATGCCAAGGTTTACCGCAACCGCAAGTATCATTATAGGCTTGCAAGCTAGGCTCTTTCCCATGCCTGCCTGT
The DNA here is from genome assembly GCF_000621865.1 of Pseudobutyrivibrio sp. MD2005. Lineage (GTDB taxonomy): Bacteria > Bacillota > Clostridia > Lachnospirales > Lachnospiraceae > Pseudobutyrivibrio. Next base: position 16,532 of record NZ_JHXE01000009.1, on the reverse strand, counting down.
TTCTTTTTCATCCACTTATAAAACAGGTAATTAGCCAACACGCTTGATATGATAATCAGCAGATAGCTAACATTGAAATACCCATAAAACCACAGGGACATACCAAGCAAAAATACATGCCCCAGGTGATACTTCTTCGTCTTATTCAGCAGGAAATATCCCACTATGCAAATAGGTAAAAATAAAAATATGAATATATACGAATTAAATAGCATAATATCCTCGTCTAAAACTTTTTAATAATCCTATCTATTTTACACTAAGTAGGCTATTATTCCAAATAATTTAAACGAAAAAAGCCGCCCACTAGGGCGGCCAAGCTTTCTAACATTTATTTCATTGCCTGCTCAAGATCTGCGATGAGGTCTGCACTGTCTTCGAGACCGCAAGATACGCGGATAAGACCTGCTGGGATTCCAGCTGCCTCGAGTTGCTCATCTGTCATCTGGCGATGTGTAGATGTTGCTGGATTTAAGCAGCATGATCTAGCATCTGCTACGTGTGTTTCGATTGCGATGAGCTTAAGCTTCTTCATGAAGGATTCTGCTGCAGCACGTCCTCCGTTAAGCTCAAATGAAACTACGCCGCATCCCCCATTTGGAAGATACTTCTGAGCCAACTCATAGTATTCATCTCCCTCAAGACCTGGGTATGTCACCTTCTTAACCTCTGGCTGTGTTGATAAGAATTTAGCTACTGCAAGTCCGTTTTCAACGTGACGTGGCATGCGTACATGAAGTGACTCAAGACCAAGGTTGAGTAAGAATGCATTCTGTGGCGACTGGATGCATCCAAAGTCACGCATAAGCTGTGCTGTACACTTTGTGATGAATGCGCCTTCTTTGCCGAAGCGCTCAGCGTATGTGATTCCGTGGTAGCTATCGTCTGGAGTGCAAAGTCCTGGGAACTTATCTGCATGAGCCATCCAATCAAACTTACCAGAATCTACGATACATCCACCTACTGCTGCGCCGTGGCCATCCATGTATTTTGTAGTTGAGTGTGTAACGATATCTGCTCCCCACTCGATTGGGCGGCAGTTTACCGGTGTAGGGAATGTGTTATCTACAATAAGTGGCACTCCGTGCTCATGAGCAACCTTTGCAAACTTTTCGATGTCCAAAACTGTGAGTGCTGGGTTTGCAATTGTCTCACCAAATACAGCTCTTGTGTTTTCCTTGAATGCTGCATTAAGCTCTTCCTCTGAAGCATTTGGAGAAACGAATGTCACGTCCACACCCATCTTTCTCATTGTCACTTCAATAAGATTGAAAGTACCGCCATAGATAGATGATGATGCTACGATATGACTTCCGCACTCGCATATATTAAATAGTGCAAAGAAGTTAGCGGCCTGTCCACTAGATGTGAGCATAGCAGCTGAACCTCCCTCTAATGCTGCAATCTTTGCTGCCACATAATCATTAGTTGGGTTCTGCAATCTTGTATAGAAATAGCCTGATGCTTCCAAATCAAAGAGCTTTCCCATATCCTCGCTAGTATCATACTTAAATGTTGTGGACTGAACTATAGGAATCTGGCGTGGCTCGCCATTTCCTGGAGTATAACCTGCCTGCACACACTTAGTACCAATTCCTTCTCTGCTCATAATTACCTCCTTGACTAGCTAAAATGCTTTTTACGTTTTCAAAGCTCCCGTAAGCCATCTCCCATACTTCGCAAGGTATCCTCCCACAAATGGGTCCCTCCTTGCTTGCATGGGGCCCTCTTACTCGCGCCGTCCAAATCTATGAGCATTTTAGCATCTAATTCTCTATATGATTCATTCCGGAATGTACGATATTAAATATCGTTATTTGAAATAAACTTATTATACTTTAACACAATAAAGTGCTATTTAAAACAAAAAATTACAAAGTTAGGAAGTTTGCTTTGACGGACAGGACGCTTAGGCTGTGTGGCATAACTCAAGAGTCTAATTGCAAAAACTACGTGCGTTTAAGGAGAAAGTATATTATCACAAGTAGAAAATACTGATTTTGATAGCGATTGAAAGCCTCAGTTTACAGATGACCATTAGATGCTACTCATGATTAGTAATCTGTCCACTATTCAAATCGAGATAATACACACTAGACTACATTTTTAAAAATTTTACTTGCCAATCATAGAAAAACAAAATTTGACAAGTAGTTGCTTTGTTGAATCCCCCCATGCATAAATGAAAAGGCAGCAATTATATGGAAATCTCCAGAATTACTGCCTTTCTTTTGTGAGTGGGTTGTGTACTTAGACCAATATTTCCCGAAAGAAGATGTTGCCTGGCAACTAGTCTATCTTACGAGCTGGCACTCCGATGTAGGTACCAGGCTTTATGATGTTTTTTACGACTACGGCGCCGGCTCCGATGGTGCAGTCTGCGCAGATGGAAAGATTGTTGCTGACAACAGCGCCGATGCCAAGCCAACAGTTGTCTCCCATGGCAACAGTGCCGGCAGTGTGACTGCCTACAGAAATGTGGACATAGTCTCCGATGGTGTTGTCGTGGTCCACAGATGCGCATGTGTTGATGATGCAGCCATCTCCAATTTTGGTGCCAGGATTTACTACAGCCCCAGCCATGATTACAGTGCCAGTGCCTATGCTTACGTCATATGCGATGGCGGCTGCAGGATGAATAAGTGTGACTACATTTGCGCCTTTTGATAAGAGCTTTTCCTGAACCTTGCGGCGGATTTTGGCATCTCCGATGCCTACGATGAAATCGTATTTTTCATTGATGAAGTTTTCCAAATCGGTGTCTTCATCAGCCACTGGATATTCACCAAGCATATCAATGGTAGGATTCAAATCCACAAAAACGATATTGTCGTATCCGTTTTCCAAAGCGATTTCAGCAACGACCTTGCAATGGCCGCTGGCCCCCATAATAGCAATGCTTTTCATGGTTATTGCCTCTCTTCCCCATCCTTTGTGATGATACTGTCGATGATATATATAGGTCGATTCTTGACTTCAGCAAAAATGATTGCCAAATATTCTGAAATAAATCCAAGAATGATAAATAACACGCCAAACATGAAACTGATAAGAACTACGATGGTTGAGTATCCCGATGGCGCATTGCCAAGGAAGAACTGAACTATCGAATATACGATAAGGATAAATGAGAAGGCCAGTGACATTAGCCCTGCGTATATCCCCATCTTAAGTGGTGCATCTGAAAAATTACAAATGGCATTAAGCGAAAGCTTAACTAAAGCTTTAAGGTTGTAATTGCTCTGACCTGCTACTCTGGCGCTGGCCTTGAACTCAAGGGTAGTCTTCTTAAAGCCTACATTTTGAACATAGCCTCTAAGGAATCGAACGCGCTCCCTGTAATCCTTGCGAAGCACAAGAGCCACCCTGCGTGAAAGGCCAAAGAAATCCGATGAATTATTCTCAAAATTAGCCTTTGACATATGATTCATCACTTTGTAAAATGCCGCAGATGTAATCTTCTTGAATAAGCCTGCGTCCTCGCGAGCGGTGCGAACCATCGAAACAACATCATAGCCTTCATCAAACTTCGCAATAATATCAGGGATAACTTCTGGTGGATGCTGCAAATCTGCATCCATGCAGACAATGCCATCGCCTGTAGCCACATCGATTCCTGCTATCATAGCAGCCTCGTGGCCTCTGTTGGCAGCAAAATTAACAACTACCACCTTAGGGTCCTTTGCTGCGAAACCTCTAAGTAAATCTAAACTGTTATCTAAACTTCCATCGTTTACAAAAATCAGCTCATAATCCCAGCCTGCCTTAGCTGTGGCCTGCTGTAAGATAGGATGTGTGTGTTCATAAAACTGTTTTAATCCTTCTTCCTCGTTATAAACTGATACTACTATTGAAATCTTCTTAGCCATAATTGTCCTTTTTTGTGTATTAAATAAGCGTCAGAGATTCACTCTGACGCTTATTATTATATCACACTATTATCTAGGTGCCAAAATTGAATTGAAATCAACTCCAGCGATTGCGCTAGCCTGTGCAATGATATCTGGGCTTTCAGCATTCTGATAGAATGAGTATGCCATCTTGCTGTGGTTGCTTGTATCAAGCAGCCCGTTTGCTAAGCCCTGTGGCATTTCGATAACAGGATCGTCCTTTTCACGGGATAGGATGATTCCATCGATGTGGCTATTGTTGTTTGCAACCAATATCGCAAATACGATAGCTGCTGCCTGCTGATCTTCACCAGACATTGATGTGTAACCTTGCTCTGAAAGCTTCACACTTCTAACTGCACCTGTAGGTGAGATGAAATCTGGCTGGCTAAGGAAATCTGTAACCACATCTATATTGTAAACTGAAACGAACTTTGTAGCCTGGCTTCTTTGAACATTGCCATTTGGAGCCCAGGCAACAGCAGAAGTAAGTGGATAATTGTATGCATGGAAAGCAAGTCTCCAATCAATATTACCCTGGCTTCTGATTTTATTATTAAATGCTGTAAGGAATGATCTTGCACCGTAAACACCGCCCTGGCTGAAGCCCCACTGGTGATCTGTACAAGTGTAAACTAAAGCATTGCCGTTTTCAGATTTGATTGCGTTGTAAAGAACACGGAATGCTGCCGCATACTGATTAGCGTAAGACTCAACACTACCTGCGTTCATATAGTTCCACTGTCTCCAAGCATTTACCTCGTTACCGATGATGAAGTTATCAACGTGAGCATTCATACCGAAGTATGGGAAATAGCTCCAACGAGCTGCAAGGAACGAACCTACAGCTGCAAGTGTTTCTGCACCTTCAGCATTTGTTGCATTGAGGCCGTAGTATGTGTGAGCACCAAGACCGTCGTATGCAAGTGGATTGATGAATTCAGCCTGTGCAGCTGCATCGCAGACAAGTACGACTGAAACCTGCACTCCCTGTGAATTCAATCTGCCGATGTAATTATCGTATGCTGAAATGTATCCTGTGTTGAAATTGTATGTCTTGCCATTATATACGTAAGGTGTGCCACTACCATGAGAAATCTTTGAAAGCTCTAAGGTAACAGTAGACTGCTTTGCGCCAAGTGTAGCCATGCTACGCATACCCATGTTGGCTGAGCTGGCATCTGCCATAAGGCCCTTCTTGCCGTTTTCTACTCGCGCAGCAGAACGGCCTGCGCAAGCCTCAGGATTGGTGATAAACATACTGTTTGAAACTGGTGAAAGTGAACCAGACTTCATTACGCAAACAGTAAATTTCTTGTAAAGCATTGAAGCCTCAGTACCTTTTGCAAGAGGAACTGAAAAAGATGCGCCGGATGCTGCAGGCACCTGCGCCACATCAGCACCTACTGGTGCATTCTGATAAACATCTGATGCAACCAAATGATAAAGACCATCATCTGAAGAAGCTACTCCAGAAGTGGCAACTACAACATTGCCTCCATCGATCAGAACTCCTCCGATAGCTACACCATTTGCAGCCTCAACTGTGGTTGTAGGGATCATCACAAATGTAGTTGCTACCAACATAAGAGCAACAAAAACGCTTGCAATTTTCTTTAGAATTTGCATAACTCACACTCCTTAATCTGTTTTAGTGGATGAAACAAAGTCATCCTATCACAAATATAAGTCTTTAATGTGAAATCTAACCATAAATTGGTATTTATCTAGCTCCAAGGCTGGCGATGATAATTCCTGCAATAATTACAACCAATCCTAAACCTTTTTTCTTACTAATTTTCTCTCCAAGGAAAATCTTTCCAAGGATGGCTACCCAAATGTAGCCTGTAGCTTCAAGGATTGGGCCGATAGAAAGTGGAACCGCTCTGTAACCAAGCATTGAACAAAGCGATGCGCCAAAGAAAAATACATAAGCTCCCATAACCATAGGGTTAAGATACTCTGCAATCTTGCTTGGGTATTCCTTTTCAGCAGCCTTCTTTAAAACAATCTGAGAAACTGATGCAATGAATGTACCAGTAAGCATAATAAGTGCAAATTTAATCATTGTTATCAGCTCCCTTCTCTAAAAATTCCTGATTCTCGTCAGTAGTCTCATCACCGCTTACAACCAAGTAAACACCAAAGATTACTACAGCTGCGCCGATTAATTTAAGAGGTGTAATCTTCTCATGGAATAAGAAGTATCCCCAAATCAGACCCCAGATAGTAGTGACAGCCTTATTAGCATATGCTGTGATAAGTGGAAGATGTTTGATAACCTGCTGCCATGCAATAGCGTAAACACCAAGGATAAATACAGTAATGCTGTAGAACATTAATCCTTTTATTGATGGCATGTTTAAGGCCGCCATCTTTGAAGAAATACTACTGCATGAAATCATAAGAATGATTATATGCAAGAACACAAACCATTTAATTTTGTCTTTCATAAATAACTCCTCTGCTACTTTGTATACAAACTACGAAGTGTAGCTTTGTACTTTTCAACATTGTTTACTTCTTCAGAACGGGCAAGCTGACCTTGACGAAGTTTTTCACGCAATTCATCATCTGTTAAAACCTTAATCAATATATCTGCATATTCCTCATCATCGTCTGAAAGGAATCCGTTCACTCCATTTTTAACCAAATATTTCAAGCCGTCTGTAGGTGTGCTTACGATTGGAACGCCAAGTGCAATAGCTTCCAGAGCAACCATAGGTGTACCCTCCCAGCGGGATGTCATCACCATGATTTTGCTGTCATGGAGCATCTTGGATGGGTTGGATTGGAAGCCCATGAATGTGACATTGTCATCTAGCTTAAGAGATGTGCACAACGCCTTAATCTCCTGCTCCTCCTCTCCATTTCCTACGATACCGATTTTGATATCCGGCTTTTTATCACAGGCTATACGAAGTATAGCAAGAAGCCTTTGTATATGCTTAGGGAATGTCATTCTACCAATGAAAATAATGTCGAAATCGTAGGCTTTAGTATCTGTAGCCATACGCTTTCTCATTTCCTCTGAATCAAGCACGTTGTACAGGACAACGCTCTTATCTTTAAAATGACTATGGAATTTATATCCATTATAAGCACTGTCAGAAACCCATATTATATTCTTTGCTTTTTTTGCCGCATAAAGGTAAGCAATTGATTTGAGGGAAATCCCTCTTGAATCAAAAGCGTTGTTATGAATATGGGAAATAAGAGGAATATTTTTACATGCCCTAGCAGCAAAAAATCCAGCTCGCATATCGTGAGCATGGATAATATCTGGCTGGTACACTTCAATTGCTCTTTCCAATTCACTGACACTCATCTGCTCTATAGGGATGTATTTGATGCCTCGCTGTTCCAAGGCCACCCTAATGCCGCCCTCTGGGCTGCAGTATGCCATTTCGATATCATCGTCATTTTTGAACATGCCGATGATTTGGCATACTACATTTTCAGCGCCGGAAAATATTTGTGAACTTAAAATATGTAATATTTTCATAGAAGCTCCAATTTTATTAATACTTTCGCCATACCATTCGATCAACTACGCCAGTATAGCTTTGGATAATCTTTACTACCTTTGTAGATACATTTTCCTCTATATAATCTGGAACAGGGATACCGTAATCTCCCTCTTCGTTCATATCGATAGCTGTTGTAACTGCCTGTAAAAGTGAATGCTCATCGATTCCTGCAAGGATAAAGCAAGCTTTATCAAGTGCTTCTGGACGCTCTGTAGATGTGCGGATGCACACTGCAGGGAATGGATGACCAATGCTTGTAAAGAAGCTTGATTCCTCAGGAAGTGTACCTGAATCAGAAACTACAGCAAAGGCATTCATCTGTAAATGATTGTAATCGTGGAAACCAAGTGGCTCATGCATGCGCACACGTGGATCAAGCTTAAAGCCTGTAGCTTCAAGGCGCTTGCGTGAACGTGGATGACAGCTGTAAAGAATTGGCATATCGTACTTTTCTGCAAGCTTGTTGATAGCGGTGAAAAGAGATGTGAAATTCTTTTCTGTGTCGATGTTCTCCTCGCGATGAGCTGAAAGAAGAATGTATTTCTTTGGCTCAAGACCAAGCTTTTCAAGAACATCTGAAGCCTCGATAGCTTCAAGATTCTCATGAAGTACTTCTGCCATAGGAGAACCAGTCACATATGTACGCTCCTTTGGAAGACCGCACTCTGCAAGGTATCTGCGAGCATGCTCAGAGTATGCCATGTTAACATCTGAAATGATATCTACGATACGGCGATTAGTCTCCTCTGGAAGGCACTCGTCCTTACATCTGTTTCCAGCTTCCATGTGGAAGATTGGAATATGAAGACGCTTAGCCGCAATAGCTGAAAGACAGCTGTTTGTATCCCCAAGAATCAAAAGAGCATCTGGCTGAATCTCCACCATAAGCTCGTAGCTTCTTGCAATGATGTTTCCTACTGTCTGACCTAGATTGTCACCTACAGCTTCCATATATACGTCAGGATCATCAAGCTTGAGATCCTTGAAAAACACGCCGTTAAGATTGTAATCATAGTTCTGGCCTGTGTGGGCAAGTACACAGTCGAAGTACTTGCGGCACTTCTTAATTACCGCTGCAAGACGGATAATCTCTGGGCGTGTGCCGACTATAATTAAAAGTTTTAGTTTTCCGTTATTTTTAAACATTTTTAACCCTCATCAGTCACCTTCGGTGACAGCTTCTCCCATAGGGAGACGCCTTTTAAACTTCTTCAAAATATGTATCTGGTCTATCGGCCTCGAGCAATTCGTTGGCCCACATAAGGGTTACGAGATTCTCGGAATCAGATAGGTTGATAATGTTGTGAGTGTAGCCTGGCAACATGTGGATAGCCTGAATCTTTTCTCCAGTAACTTCGAATTCGATAACTGGATAAGGCTGACCATTTTCATCTAAGCCAACGCGACGCTGCTGAATAAGGCCGTGGCCTGAGACAACAATAAAAAACTCCCACTTAGTGTGGTGCCAATGCTGTCCCTTTGTGATACCAGGCTTACTGATATTTACTGAAAACTGACCGTGGTCAGCGGTCTTAAGAAGCTCTGTAAATGAGCCTCTGTTATCAACATTCATCTTTAAATCAAATACTGCCTTTTCCTTTGGAAGGTAGCTAAGATATGTGCTGTAAAGCTTTTTCTCAAAGCTGCCATTTGGAATGGCTGGCATCATAAGTGTGTCTGGCTGAGCCACAAAGCTATCAAGTAGCTCTACTATCTCACCTAACGTGACGTGATGAGATACTGGAACATAACAGTACTTACCGGTAGTATCCGGCACTGCCTGACCCTCCTCATCAAAATCACAGTGATGCTCGTCTCCACGAAGAGCATCTACCATTTCGTTAACTAAATCATCTATGTAAACAAGCTCTAGCTCTGTGCTAGGGTCGTTGACTGTGATGTCTAAGCCATTGGCTTTATTATTACAGAATGTAGCCACTGCAGAATTGTAGTTTGGTCTGCACCATTTTCCAAAAAGATTAGGGAATCGATAAACAAGCACCTTTGCACCTGTCTCCTCGCTATACTTAAAGAAAAGCTCCTCGCCAGCAAGCTTGCTTTTACCGTAATCACTGCCTGCATATCTGCCTAAAAGTGTGGCCTGGATTGATGATGAAAGCATAACAGGGCAAGTGTTGCCATGCTTCTTGAGTGTGTCAAGAAGTGTGCTAGCAAATCCAAAATTGCCTTCCATAAATTCAGAAGTATCCTTTGGACGATTAACACCTGCAAGATTGAAAACAAAATCGCAATCACTACAATATTTATCAAGCTCCTCTAAAGTAGAATCCTTGTCATACTCATAGATAATTATCTCATCATCTATGCCGTGAAATTTATCTCTGCCATCTGCAGCACATTTAAGAGTCTCTACCAGATTCTTTCCAACAAATCCGGCTGCGCCTGTAATTAGTACTTTCAAATCAATCTCCTATTCCACTCATTAATGTAAGCTTCGCTTACTAGACCACAAAAGTTAATTGCTGCCGCAATTATGCCTTTTGGGTCATGTCCCAATTAGCAAGCATTTCTCTAACATAATCAGTAGTCATAATCTTATCAACTGTGCCCTGTACATCAAGACGCTTTGTGTTGTGTGATGTGTAAGCATCAGAAGCCATTGTGTGAACCTGACCATCTACAAAGAACTTATCATAGTTAAGGTCACGTCCATCGGGAAGTACGCGATAGTAATCGCCCATATCTATAGAACGAACGCACTCTTCGTTTGTCATAAGTGTTTCGTAAAGCTTCTCGCCGTGGCGAGTACCGATGATCTTTGTGCCTGTGTCACCAAAGAGCTGCTGAACAGCCTTTGCCAAATCTCCGATTGTAGAAGCATCAGACTTCTGAACGAACAAATCACCTGGCTCGCCGTGCTCGAATGCAAACATAACAAGGGCAACTGCCTCATCAAGATTCATAAGGAAACGAGTCATGTTTGGATCTGTTATTGTGATTGGGTTGCCTGCTTTAATCTGGTCGATAAAAAGTGGAATAACTGAACCACGAGAACACATAACATTACCATAACGTGTACAGCAGATAGTAGTCTTGCCTGCTGCCACACGAGCATTAGCACCGATGACCTTTTCCATCATAGCCTTGCTGATTCCCATTGCGTTGATTGGGTAAGCAGCCTTGTCAGTAGAAAGGCAAACTACACGCTGAACCCCTGCATCAACAGCAGCATGAAGTACATTGTCTGTACCTTCTACATTTGTGCGAACTGCCTCCATTGGGAAGAATTCGCATGATGGCACCTGCTTTAAAGCAGCTGCGTGGAAGATGAAATCTACACCTGGCATAGCATCCTGAACAGAACGCATATTTCTAACATCGCCAATGTAAAACTTTACCTTTCCAGCAAGATCAGGATGCTCAGCCTGAAGCTGATGTCTCATGTCATCCTGCTTTTTCTCATCACGTGAGAAGATTCTGATTTCTTTCAAATCAGAATCTAAAAAATGCTTTAGCACAGTGCTCCCAAAAGAACCTGTACCACCTGTAATCATAAGTGTTTTATCTTTAAATAATTCGCAGTTCATTATTAAATAAACTCCTTCTATAACCTTTCAATTTATCCTTTAAATGTAGGAACTGTCTCTCTAATCTTTTGCACTGTTTCTGGAGCCATGTTGCTGTACGCAAGGTTCATCAAATTGCTAAGATTATTAATAAATTCATTTGAGTCAAACTTGATTGGCTCTGCAACATGAATCAAATGATTCTCTGTTTCCTTAAGACCTTCTTCGCTCATAAGCTTTTCTTCGTAAAGCTTCTCGCCTGGGCGAAGGCCAATATATTCAATCTCGATATCAACATCAGGACGAAGACCTGCAAGCTCAATCATATTGCGAGCCAAATCAAGGATTTTTACTGGCTCACCCATATCAAGTACAAAAATCTCTCCACCAGATGCATTAGCACCAGCTTTAAGCACAAGGCTTACTGCCTCTGGGATTGTCATGAAATATCTAATGATATCCTTGTGTGTAAGAGTGACTGGGCCCCCTTCCGCAATCTGCTTCTTAAATAGTGGAACAACAGAACCGTTTGAACCTAATACATTACCAAATCGAACGGCAACATATTCTGTATGGCCACTTCCTGCAGGCACTCTATCAGCCTCTTCATAATCACAATCAAGCTGATGTGTGATAAGTACAGGAAGCTTATCCTCCTGATTAGCACGTACCATATGATCGAATGTCTGGATAATCATTTCGCATATACGTTTTGTAGCACCCATAACATTTGTTGGATTAACAGCCTTATCTGTACTGATAAGTACGAAACGATCGCAGCCATATTTCATAGCAGCATAAGCTGTCTTGTAAGTACCCACAGCATTATTCTTAATTGCTTCACATGGACTATCCTCCATTAGAGGCACATGCTTGTGAGCAGCTGCATGATAGCAGATGTTTGGCTTATATGTTTCAAAAACTGAATTAATTCTGCGAGCATCACGAACTGAACCGATAAGTGTAACAAGATTTAAATCTGGATACTTCTTTTTAAGCTCAAGCTGGATATCGTAAGCGTTGTTCTCGTAGACATCAAAAATGATAAGCTGCTTTGGATGGTACTTTGCAATCTGTCTGCAAAGCTCGGAACCAATGGAACCGCCACCACCTGTAACAAGTACAACTTTACCATTAATCTGCGCAGCAACATCTTCCTGATGAAGGCTGATTGGATCACGGCCAAGAACATCTTCGATAGTGATATTCTGAAGATTTCCAGCACTAATAATACCAGCCTTTTCAGCATACATATTTGGAAGCTGCTTTATCTTACAATCTGTTTCCTTACATATATTGATGATATTACGCTTTTCACTAGGTGTAAGGCTTGCGATAGCAATATATATTTCCTTTATATCATACTGCTTAACAGCGAATAATATCTTATCGCGGCCACCGATGACCTCTACGCCGTCAATGTATCTGCCCCACTTATTTTCATTATCATCAATAATGGCAACAACTTTGGCATCATGAGCACCATTGACAAAATTAACATCACGTAGAATCATTCTTCCTGCTGAGCCAGCGCCAATAAGAAGTACATTGCTAGTTGTAGTGCCTTCAGACTTTGATTCTCTGAGCAAAAGAACGAATCTGTAAGAGAAACGAATCAGCACTCCAAAGAAAAACTGAAAGCCTATACCAAAGACGAAATATGAGATTGGCATTCTATGGACAAATGAAGTAACGAAGACTGCCTTACAAAAAATAGTGATAGCTGAAGCATACACCATCTTTTTAAGCTCGTAAAAGCTGGCAAAACGCCAAATACTTCTGTATAGTCCTAATAACCAATATATGAAAACTGTAAATACGGCGTAAGGAATAATTATCTCGTAGTATTTTTCCAAATAAGGCCACTCGATATGTGTGAACCTACAGTCAAACCTAAGCCAAAGAGCCAGGAAATACGAAAAAATAACTGAAAGAAAATCATATACTACAAGTAAATATGCAACCTTGTGCCAGTGTTTAATTCTATCTAAAATCTTGAACATTTAACATGACCTCAATTTTTTATTCAAAGATAGCGATTCCGATAACATCCACATCTCTATCGCGAAGAGACTGAAGTTCTTCTAAGAAATCATTATATCTAGTGCTTGCAACCTTAACTGCGAGAATAGCTGCATCAACACCTGCAATATCATCTGCACCATTTACACTGTGAGTAATGCTATCGATAGATTTAACTGTAGCATTAGCATTTGCTTTTGAAATCTGTGCAGCAAGCATATCTCTTTCATCTGCAAGATTTGTACCAACAAGTGCTACCGAAGAGTAATTCTTATTCTTAAGCTTTTCGATTGTAGCTGATGCATTAATCTCTACTACTTCTGAAAGTGGAGTCTTTCTAGTACTAGCAAATCTAATGCTGTTAACAAGCTTGTCTAAGCCCTTCTTTGAATCAACCTTATTCCAGTCAATCATACGAGTGTACTCTGGAACATTAACCATAGCTGAAAGATTATCTGTGTGCTTAATCTTATTATTGAAGATATAACGACAAGCAACAATCATAAAATGAAGGATGAATGCAAGGATTACAATAAGTGCAGCTTTCTTCTTTGAAGCACCTTCTGTTGTAGTTGTAACTGTTGTCTTAGATTCATCGTTCTTAGTTGCTATTGCATCTCCAACAGTTCTGTCTAATCCCATCTTTGCATCATAATAAACCTGCTGATCAGCAGTAAGAGAAGCTCTTCTAGCCTCAACGATATTTTTAGAGTTTGCAATGTAATTGAATGCTTCTGCTCTATCCTTAACTTCTAACTCATCTTTCTGAGCATCATACACTTCAATGTTTTCTACATACTCGTCATATAAAGCGATTACTTCCTCTACAGCATTGATATCCTTCTCAGAAAGGAACTTCTTTTCCATATCCTTAACTGTGAGTGTAGCAAGCTGCTCTGGAGTAAGAGTGCTTAGTGTAGCACCATCGCTAATAGTAGCCATAACATCCTTGTCTGTAACCTCTACTGTTGTAGTACCGCGGCCCATATACATATATCCGCCTGCGAGTACAACTCCAATAAGTACGCATACTAGAAGTGACTTCCAATGAGCCAACCAATCAATAAATAAATCAATTAAATCAATTTCTCTTGTGTAATTATTATTCATATTCTCGTCCTCATTCTTTATAGTTTGCATTTGGGATACATTATATCATATTTAATCAGTAAATCGAAGTAATTTTAAATTCGAGGTTATTTTCCATTATTTCCAAGCCTTTTATTTATTTTTTACATAGCTATGTTCTAATGATAATAACAACAATTTACCTTAATTGAGGAGGTGTTTTTATGGAACAAGCTCTAATCCGCCACAAAATAATCAGCAGGCTTATCCCACTCATCATTTTGCCTCTTGCTGTAGGCATTGTATCTGCCGCTCTGTCAGGCGATTCAATGCTAAAATACGGGCAAATGAACCAGCCTGCATTGGCTCCACCTGCAATAGTATTTCCAATCGCTTGGACAATACTGTATATACTGATGGGCGTTGGCAGTTACTTTCTTATGATGGCAAAGCCAGCTGATGCAGAGGATAGCAAGAGCCGTATGCTAGCGTTAATTATCTACTTTGTACAGCTGGCTTTTAACTTCGCCTGGTCATTATTCTTCTTTAATGGACAAATGTACTATTTTGCATTCGCATGGCTGCTGGTGCTATGGGCAATGATTATTCTTTTGATAGTCAAATCTACGCATGTAAGTATTGTAGCCGCTGTGATGTTCATACCATATCTGCTTTGGTGTACTTTTGCAGCCTATCTTAATTTAATAGTAGCATTACTGAATTAGTTTTCCTTGATGAAATAGGCGGCTAGGATTTGTGATATCCCCGCCGCCTATTATTTATCCTGCACTTCCTGGAAGTGGTCTTTGTTTTGCAGTTAATTCTGATACATCTATTCTCATTACAGTTACGATAGAAACCATCCTCTCATCAAACTCAAAATGGTCTTTGCCTGTCTGAGTATGCATCAGCGCTGTTAACGCTTTCATCTTTTCTTCAGAATTATCTACTATAGAAACCTGTCCATAACCAATGATAGATTCATATACCATGCCATACTGGCACGCCAATCTTCCTTCAAACGGTTCTACATTTCTTTCTAATGTAAAGCAGCAATTAGGATTCTTCTTTAGTATATCAAGCTTCTTTCCTTCATGTGCCCCATGTAAATAAATTATGTAGTGACCATCATTCTCATCTTTAATAACGCCATAATTCATTGGCACTACATAAGGCATCCCCTCATCTGCCATGCCTAAGTGCAAGTATTTGCAGCTATGAAGTATATCTTCAATGTGGTTTATATCTGTTATTTCTCTGTCACGTCGACGCATTATTACCCCTCCCTATCTGTATTCTTTCTCTTTAATATAGCATTTTGTATTATTGACTGCTATAACAACATAGTCTTTATCTTATCTTCTATATGTTCTACCTTTAAAGGCATTTTTGTTGATTCCATTGTTATAATTAAATCTCTTGCTATCTGATACCCACTCGCCTCATAATCTTGCAACTTTTTAAAATTGTTTGTTGCATAATCTAAATCCGAGACAATGCCAAGATGTTCCCAATAATATGTCTTTCTATTTCTCTTATTTAGAACTACGAAATCTGGGTATATATCATGATTTCCTTTTAGTGTTAGTAATGGTTCATACTCATATGGAACTTCATATTTATCTAGAATATCTGCAATTATCTTTTCTGATTTAGACCTCACATATTCTCCACGATTAGTTTGATAACGCCCTTTTTCCGGGTAAGGATTTTGATTTCCCGGATGCTCCATTCTCCATCTTGTAATATAAGTCTCGTCATCCTCTATTATTGGCATAACTATATCCTTTTTCATTTTTGGCATATCATTATAGAGTTTATGGACATCTGCAAGCTCTATTCCCTCAAGACACTTTATAGCTTTTTCAATGGCCTTACTCTTTTTGGCTAGCCTTCGATTCACAGCAAGCTCATAATCTCTTTGGATATTCTTGGAATATGAAGCTAATTGGTTATGCTTAATATATGTTCTTTTGCCCGTTTCCTCATTATAAAGGTAATATCGCTCATAGTTCTTTTTACAGGAAAAATGTACATGTTCATTAGAAACATTCCTGTATTTCACTATGTTTTTATTGGACTTAGCTAGCAAAGCTGCTATTCTTTCTTGTTCTTTTAATAATTCTTCCTTGATTCTGTTCATAACTCACCTTCTACTACAATATATTTATGGTTAATACCCCTTACAGCCAGTAAGGAATTATCCATCTTGTTGCTTAGCTGTATAATGGTGGAGCAATCGGTATGTCGGCCTTCCTTCTTGGACTTAGCGTCCGTTAAATAGACTGATAACCAGCTCCTCATTTGCAGCGTTCGTTTTATGCAGGTTGAACTGCCTTGGGTACGTTCGTGTCACACCACAGTAGATAGAATAGGCAATGAGTAAAACTGGTACTTATCCATTGCAATAATCTTAAGGAGTGACAAATTTATGAACGCAGTAGGTATCGATGTTTCTAAGGGAAAAAGTATGGTTGCAATCATGAGACCTTTCG
>NZ_JHXE01000008.1 GCF_000621865.1 Pseudobutyrivibrio sp. MD2005 | reverse complement strand
CTAGTACGAGAGGACCGGGGTGGACGGACCACTGGTGTATCAGCTGTCGACCAACGGCATAGCTGAGTAGCCAAGTCTGGACGGGATAAACGCTGAAGGCATCTAAGCGTGAAGCCCCCCTCAAGATGAGATATCCCCTTTCTTTAAGGAAATAAGATCCCTTATAGACGATAAGGTAGATAGGTTCAAGGTGTAAGTGTGGTAACACATTCAGCTGATGAATACTAATAGATCGAAGGTTTATTCTAAAAAGGAAATATGTAGTCAGGATGAAATAACTATTGTATGAAGTTTTGAGGTTGCTATAAAGCACTAGCAAGCACCACCCATAATGGATATGGATATGCTTGCTTTTTTATTAACAACTTTGAAAATGGGGGCGTAGCTCAGTTGGGAGAGCACCTGCCTTGCAAGCAGGGGGTCAAGAGTTCGAATCTCTCCGTCTCCACTATAATAAAATCTGTATGGGTTTTATTAATATTCCTCAATAGCTCAGTTGGTAGAGCACTCGGCTGTTAACCGAGTTGTCGTAGGTTCGAGTCCTACTTGGGGAGTTATGGCTCCGTGGTCAAGCGGTTAAGACATCGCCCTTTCACGGCGGTAACACGGGTTCGATTCCCGTCGGAGTCACTTATAAGCCGATGTGGCTCAATTGGCAGAGCAGCTGATTTGTAATCAGCAGGTTATCGGTTCGAGTCCGATCATCGGCTTTATGAAAATGTATAGGTCTTGGACCTTTAGCTCAGTTGGTTAGAGCAACCGGCTCATAACCGGTCGGTCCAGGGTTCGAGTCCCTGAGGGTCCATTTTCAAATTTAATATATATGCAGAGGTATCGAAGTGGTCATAACGAGGCGGTCTTGAAAACCGTTTGTCCGCAAGGGCGCGTGGGTTCGAATCCCACCCTCTGCGTTTTGGCCTCATGGCTCAGTTGGTTAGAGCGCCGCCCTGTCACGGCGGAGGTCGAGGGTTCAAGTCCCTCTGGGGTCGTTTTCCAGTATTTAACTATGGGATCTTAGCTCAGCTGGGAGAGCATCTGCCTTACAAGCAGGGGGTCACAGGTTCGAGCCCTGTAGGTCCCATTTAAAAAGTAATACGCTGGTTTACATAGTTTATAAAAATGCAAAGCATTTTTATTGGTCACACTAATTTTAAAGGCAAGCTTTAAAATTAGTATGAATATGCCGTAGTGGCGGAACTGGCAGACGCGCAGGACTTAAAATCCTGTGGTGGCGACATCGTACCGGTTCGATTCCGGTCTACGGCATTTAATTTGAATATGGTGGGTGTGGCACAGCTGGTTAGCGCGTCGGATTGTGGTTCCGAAGGTCGAGGGTTCGAACCCCTCTACCCACCCTTTACAATTTAATAATGTGCGCGATTAGCTCAGCTGGCAGAGCACCTGACTCTTAATCAGGGTGTCCAGGGTTCGAACCCCTGATCGCGCATTTTTTGTTATACATGGGCGGTTTCCCGAGTGGCCAAAGGGGACAGACTGTAAATCTGCTGCAAATTGCTTCGGTGGTTCGAATCCACCACCGCCCATCTTTTTTAATATCGCGGGATGGAGCAGTCTGGAAGCTCGCCGGGCTCATAACCCGGAGGTCGATGGTTCAAATCCATCTCCCGCAACTCTGTGATTTGTTTGCAAATCATGAATTTGTGTCCAGATAGCTCAGTTGGTAGAGCAGAGGACTGAAAATCCTCGTGTCGTTGGTTCGATTCCGACTCTGGGCACTTTTTTCATGCATAAATATCATTATTCATTGTACTTCTTAATTCTTTTACAAATTATTGTGAAATCCATTCTACTATCCTTGAAAAGCAATCCCATTTATTATAAACTTTCTTAGATATCGTTTTTTGGTAATATTGTTTTAACATAACTATAAAGGAGTGATCAAAATGGTAGAATGGAAAAATTTTGATAAGCTCGAGTCTTACAAGACTCTCCAAGGGCTTAAGAATCAGGTGGAGTTAAAAGAAGTTATGTCAGGAGCAAACGGAGCAGACCGTGTTGCTAAATATTCAGTTCCAATGTCAAATGGTATGTCATACAATTTTGCATCAAAGCAGGTTGATGACACTGTTTTAGATGCACTTGCAAAGCTTGCTGATGAGGCTCAGCTTGCTGACAAGTACGCAGCTCTTTACAATGGAGAGGTTATTAATACAGGTGAGAAGAGATTAGTTCTTCATCAGCTCACACGTGGTCAGCTTGGCGATGATGTTATGGCTGATGGCGTTAACAAGAGAGAGTTTTATGTAAAGCAGCAGGAGCGTATCGCAGAGTTCGCTAACAAGGTTCACGCAGGTGAGATTGTTAACGAAAATGGCGAAAATTTCACAACAGCTGTTCAGATTGGTATCGGCGGATCTGACCTTGGTCCTCGTGCAATGTATCTTGCACTTGAGAACTGGGCAAAGGTTACAGGCACATTCAAGATGGAAGCACGTTTCATTTCAAACGTAGACCCTGATGATGCTGCAGCTGTACTTGCTGGTGTTGATGTTGCTCACTCAATCTTCATTCTTGTTTCAAAGAGTGGTACAACACTTGAGACTCTTACAAACGAGTCATTTGTTAAGGATGCACTTGCAAAGGCAGGCCTTGATGCTTCTAAGCACATGATTGCTGTTACATCTGAAACATCACCACTTGCAAAGTCATCTGATTACCTTGATGCATTCTTCATGGATGATTACATCGGTGGACGTTATTCATCTACATCATCAGTAGGTGGTGCAGTGCTTTCACTTGCGTTCGGCCCAGATGTATTTGCTAGATTCTTAAACGGAGCTGCAGCTGAAGATGCTCTTGCAAAGAATACAGATATCCGCAAGAACCCAGCTATGCTTGATGCACTTATCGGTGTTTACGAGAGAAATATTTTAGGATATGAGTCAACAGCTGTTCTTCCATACTCACAGGCACTTAGCCGCTTCCCTGCTCATTTACAGCAGCTTGATATGGAATCAAACGGTAAGAGCGTTAACCGCTTTGGTGAGGCTATTGATTATGTTACTGGTCCAGTTATCTTTGGTGAGCCAGGTACAAATGGTCAGCACAGCTTCTATCAGCTTCTTCACCAGGGCACAAACATCATCCCTCTTCAGTTTGTAGGCTTCAAGAACAGTCAGATGGCTACAGATGTTGTTATCGAGGGAAGCACATCTCAGCAGAAGCTTAAGGCTAATGTTGCTGCTCAGATTATGGCTTTCGCATGCGGTAAGGATGACGACAATAGAAACAAGTACTTCGAGGGTAACCGCCCATCTTCAATTATCGTTGGAGATCAGCTTACACCTGAGACACTTGGTGCTCTTCTTGCTCACTTTGAGAACAAGGTTATGTTCCAGGGATTCGTATGGAATGTAAACTCATTCGATCAGGAAGGTGTTCAGCTTGGAAAGGTACTTGCAAAGAAGGTACTTTCTGGCGATACAACAGATGCACTTGCTGCATATGCAAATCTTCTTGAGATTTAAGATAGCTTAGATTGTCCGTATTATAAAAAGTTTATAAAAAATAGCTACCGTGTCTTGCGGTAGCTATTTTTTTACGTTAGGATATGTCTTATGGAAAAATATTACATTGATAGAGAACAGGAACAAGTTAATAAAACTCTATCTGGAGAGCGGGCAAAGCTTTCTAGAATGACATTTAGTCAGAAGATAAGTTACATATTTACATATTACAAGATGCATATAGTTATATTCTTAATTATAGTTGGCGCCCTGGTATGGATCGTCCATCATAGATTAAACTATGTAGAATACAAGCTATACGGAACTGTCATCAATTCAGACCAGGTTGATACTAGCCTAGAAAAGACTATGCCTAAGCTTCTTGGTATGGGCAAGCATGAAGGCTTTTCATTAATAGCTGGTTTGTCTGGTGATGTTGATGCTAATTCGTCATCATTTTATAATCAGATAGATATATATACTGTATCTGGCCAAATGGACTTCGTATTTACGGATGAAGTTGGAGTACAATATCTATGTGACATGGGTACACCTCTTGATGTTACCGAAGAATTGCCAGATAATCTTATGGAAATCTGGACAAATAGAGAAGCTGAATTTAGTCAGCGCAAAGAAAATGATGACACTTATTTTGACAACTATGCGGCCGTAGATATCTCCGGCACAAAGGTCCACGATTATTTTGGATTAGACGATAATACCACCTACCTTGTAATCGTAGATTTATCAAACAATGAACAATACATGCAAAACTTTTATCAGCTTTTGTATGACATAGAAATGGGGGAATAGACCTTGGATAAGTTATTTAACAACAGAATTTTTGATGGAATTTCAAAGGCAGCAGATGTTATGCTGATTGGATTTTACTTTTTAGTATGTTCACTGCCTATCGTCACAATAGGAGCCAGTGCTACAGCACTTTATTACGCAACTCACAAATGCATTTTTAAGGGACGTGGTTACACAACAGAGTTTTTCCATTCATTCAAGGATAATTTTAAGCAGTCAACATTGTCATGGCTGATATTTATGTTGTTATTTGGAATCCTTGCAGGCGATATCTACATCACAAGACATCTAATTACACCTGGTAGTCCACTTGCAGCTGCATCAATATTTTTTTCCATAGTATTTGTGGTCAGCATAGTATGGGCAATTTATCATTTTGCCTATATTGCACGATTTGCAAATGGATTCAAGGATTCTTTTAAGGTGTCAGCTATTTTTATGATAGCAAACTTTGGATGGTCACTAATCATCGTTATTGTGGTTGTAATATTATTATTACTAATATACAGATTCCTATTTTTAATAATATTTGCGCCAGGCATCTTTTCATGCGCTCTTCATCCAATGCTTGAGAATGTGTTCCGTAAATACATGTCTGAGGAAGACCGCGCGAAAGAAGATGAATTATAATTAAATAGTTTTAGCATAGAGGCATTCACAAAAGGAATGCCTCTATTTTTACATCAACTAAATTAGTATCTAAAATATATTCTCCTTAATTAATACTTGAATAGAAATATATGTTATAAATTAGCGGGCTAAATGTTGGTAAACCTATTATTTATCAGCATATTAGTCCTGATTTAAGTGGAGAAAAGAATATTTGAATTTCACTTATATAAGAAATGAAAAATAGATAAGTTAAATTTGAAAATAGAATTTTCCACTTAAAAAATGATTTGTGTGGTAAGTGAGTTTTTGCATAAATAAGAAAAAACTTAAGATTCAATAACACAAAAGGCATAATATTAAGTGAAGTTGGCGTGAGAAAAAATATAACTTAACAAGCACACCATTTTTGTTAAGTGAAAAAATAGACATTGACTATAAACTTAAAAATAACTAAAACAATTTAGATAATTTTAAGTGAAAAATAAAAACAAGAAAACTAAACTTAATAACAGCCCTTAATGTTACGCGTAGAGAGAGAAGAATTAAAAAAATACTGATTTATTGCTTATACAAAATGAAACTATCTGCGACAACTCATCTACCACAAGCGCTATTAAAACAAATATCTCTATTCAGTTAAAAAATGGTGGGAAAATATTGCCTAACACAGGCAATAGTACGTAAGTGCTGCTGAGTTTGGTAAGAAAATACCAACCACTTACGGTATGCACATGTTTTGCTGCTACTAATAACATGTGTAAGTTATAAAATTAATGTCTTACGAATAAGACGATGTTATATATAACATATAAAATGCAATTCTGTCAACTATAATAACAAAATTATTTTATGAGCAAACAAATGTTTGACATATATGTATCCTGTGATATAATACTATATACGATTGTGCACAATTAAAATTGTGCGCCTTTAGTAACAATTAACAGATATGCTAATTTTGAGGGCCAAATATGGATTTTAAATTACATTCTGAATACAAGCCAACTGGAGATCAGCCAAAGGCGATAGAGGACCTGGTTCGCGGTTTCAAAGAAGGCAACCAGATGCAGACGCTGCTTGGTGTTACAGGCTCAGGTAAGACATTTACCATGGCTAATGTAATAGAGCAGCTAAACAAGCCTACGCTTATTATTGCACATAATAAGACCCTTGCTGGGCAGCTTTATTCTGAGTTTAAGGAATTCTTTCCTGAAAATGCGGTTGAGTATTTTGTCTCTTATTATGATTATTATCAGCCTGAGGCCTATGTCCCAAGTACTGATACATATATTGCAAAAGATTCATCTATTAATGATGAGATTGATAAGCTTCGTCTTTCGGCTACAGCTTCATTGTCCGAGCGAAGAGATGTAATCATTGTATCGTCAGTATCCTGCATTTATGGTATTGGTGAGCCAGATGATTTCCAAAACATGATGGTAAGTCTTCGCCCAGGAGATTTTAAAGATAGAGATGATGTTATTCACGAGCTTATTAACATTCAGTATCAGCGAAATGATATGGATTTTGCTCGTGGTACATTTAGGGTTCGAGGCGATACATTAGAAGTGATTCCGGCCAACACTAGTGACTATGGCATTCGAGTAGAGTTTTTCGGGGACGAGATTGACCGCATCTGTGAGACGGATATCATGACAGGTCAGGTAAAGCGAGAGCTTGAGCATGTGGCCATTTTCCCGGCTAGCCACTATGTTATCCCGCAGGATAAGATAAATTCTGCCTGCGCCAGCATAGAGGCGGAATTAGATGAGCGTGTTAAGTTTTTCAAATCAGAGGACAAACTTATCGAGGCTCAGCGAATTGCGGAGCGCACGAATTTTGATATCGAAATGCTTAGGGAGACTGGGTTCTGTTCCGGTATTGAAAATTACAGTAGGCATATGACTAATCAGCAGCCAGGGGAGCCGCCAAAGTGCCTTATAGATTATTTTGATGATGATTTTCTCATTATAGTAGATGAGAGTCACATCACCCTTCCACAGGTTCGTGGTATGTTTGCAGGTGACCAGGCCCGCAAGAAGACACTGGTTGAGTATGGCTTCCGTTTGCCATCGGCTTTAGATAATAGACCTCTTAATTTTGGAGAGTTTGAATCTAAGATAGACCAGATTATGTTTGTGTCTGCTACGCCAGGCGATTACGAAGAAGAACACGAGTTGCTTCGTACAGAGCAGGTTATCAGGCCTACAGGTCTTTTGGATCCAGAGGTTGAAGTTCGTCCGGTTGATGGCCAGATAGATGATCTGTTTAATGAGATTCAAAAGGAAGTTGAAAAGAAAAATAAGGTAATGATTACCACCCTCACAAAGCGAATGGCGGAGGACCTTACAGATTATCTGGCAGAGCTAGGTGTGAGAGTGAAATACATGCATTCTGATATTGATACCATGGAGCGCGCGGAAATCATCAGAGATTTGCGATTAGATGTATTCGATGTGCTTGTAGGAATCAACCTTCTCCGTGAGGGATTGGATATACCAGAAATCACATTGGTTGTGATTCTTGATGCTGATAAAGAAGGCTTCCTTAGAAGTGAGCGTTCACTGATTCAGACAATCGGCCGAGCTGCTCGAAATTCCGAAGGACACGTTATCATGTATGCTGATAACATGACAGAATCAATGGAGAAAGCCATATCAGAAACAGAGCGACGTCGTGAGATTCAAAAGGCATATAACGCGGCTCACGGAATCACTCCAAAGACAATTCAAAAGTCAGTTAGAGAGCTTATTTCTATTTCGAAAGAGATTGCTCACAAGGAGATGCAGTTCAAGAAAGATCCAGAAGAGATGGATCAAAAAGAGCTGGAAAAGCTTATTGCAGATATACAAAAGAAGATGCAAAAAGCAGCAGCAGAGCTCAACTTCGAGGCTGCGGCCGAGTATCGTGATAAGATGGTAGAACTTAAACAGATGTTGAGAGATATAGAAAATGAAAGAACGTAAATATATAAAAATTAAAGGTGCAAATGAACACAATTTAAAAAATATAAGCCTAGATATACCAAGAGATGAGTTTGTTGTACTCACAGGTTTATCTGGCTCGGGAAAATCATCCCTTGCTTTTGATACTATTTTTGCTGAAGGCCAGCGTCGATATATGGAATCCCTTTCCAGCTATGCCCGCCAGTTCTTAGGCCAGATGGAAAAGCCTAATGTTGAGCATATGGAAGGTATGCCTCCAGCGATTTCTATTGATCAAAAGAGCACAAACCACAACCCTCGTTCTACAGTTGGAACAGTGACAGAAATCTATGATTACATGCGACTTTTATACGCTAGATGCGGAGTGCCACATTGTCCAAAATGCGGCAAGCCAATCAGCAAGCAGACAGTAGACCAGATGGTTGATTCAATCATGACTCTGCCAGAGCGTACCAAGATTCAGCTTCTTGCCCCAGTTGTAAGAGGTAGAAAAGGTACTCACGAGAAGCTATTTGAGAAAGCTAAAAAATCGGGCTATGTGCGTGTAAATGTTGATGGTAGTGTTTATGATTTATCAGAAGAAATCAAGCTGGACAAAAACATTAAGCATAATATCGAGATAGTGGTAGACCGTCTTGTTGTAAAAGAGGGAATAGAAAAACGTCTTACAGATTCTATCGAGGCTGTTCTTAAGCTTGCAGAAGGCCTTATGATTGTTGATGTTATTGACGGTGAGCCTATCAGGTTTTCAGAGGGATTTTCATGCCCTGATTGCGGAATCAGCATAGATGAAGTGGAGCCTAGAAGCTTCTCCTTCAACAATCCATTTGGTGCCTGCCCAGAGTGCTTTGGTTTGGGATATAAGATGGAATTTGATGAGGATCTAATGATTCCTGACAAGAACCTCTCATTTAATGGCGGAGCAGTTCAGGTAATGGGATGGCAGTCATCGAATAAAAGCAGCAGCTTTGCTCATGCATTATTAGAAACACTGGCAAAGGAATATGACTTCTCACTGGATACACCTTATAAGGATTTACCAGAGAATATTCGCCACATGTTCATTCATGGATTTGATCGTTCTGTAGATGTACATTATGAAGGCCAGAGAGGTCGAGGCGTGTACCCAACTGTATTCGAAGGTCTTATCGAAAATGTAAACAGACGATACAAGGAGACATTTTCTGAGACTGCAAAAAAAGAATACGAGGAGTTCATGTTCTATAGTGATTGCCCATGCTGTCATGGACAGCGTTTGAAAAAGGAATCACTTGCAGTTACTATCGATGATAAAAATATCTTTGAAATGACTCAGTACCCTGTACATGAGCTCTATGACATGATAGAGAATTTGAACCTTACTGAGCAGCAGAAGAAGATTGGTGCTGTAGTGCTCAAGGAGATTAGATCAAGGCTTAAATTCATGGTAGATGTAGGGCTTGATTATCTCACACTTAGTCGTGCCACTGCTACACTTTCAGGTGGAGAGGCACAGCGAATACGTCTTGCGACCCAGATTGGTTCGGGTCTTGTTGGCGTAGCCTATATTTTAGATGAGCCTTCTATTGGATTGCATCAAAAGGATAATGATAAGCTACTTGCTTCACTTAAGGGCCTTAGAGACCTTGGAAATACACTTATTGTAGTTGAGCATGATGCAGATACTATGCGTGCTGCGGATTATCTTGTGGATATCGGCCCACGTGCAGGTAAAGATGGTGGACAAGTTATTGCGGCAGGTACCCCAGAGGAAATCATGGCATGTCCAGATTCTATCACTGGCCAGTATCTTAGCGGAAAGCTTTGCATTCCTGTTCCAAAAGAGCGTCGTCAGCCAACAGGCTGGCTTACAGTTAAGGGAGCAAGAGAACACAACCTTAAAAAT
Organism: Pseudobutyrivibrio sp. MD2005; assembly: GCF_000621865.1. Taxonomy (GTDB): domain Bacteria; phylum Bacillota; class Clostridia; order Lachnospirales; family Lachnospiraceae; genus Pseudobutyrivibrio. The sequence goes on along the minus strand of NZ_JHXE01000008.1, from coordinate 279,728 downwards.
ATTGATGTGGATATCCCACTTGGAATAATGACAGTGGTAACAGGTGTATCAGGCTCAGGCAAGAGCTCACTTGTTAATGAGATTCTATACAAGGATTTAGCCAAAAGATTAAACCGTGCCCGCAAGGTTTCAGGAAAGCATGATGATATTATTGGAACAGAAGCCTTAGATAAGGTAATCGACATCGACCAGTCTCCAATTGGACGTACACCTCGTTCAAATCCAGCTACTTACACTGGCGTATTTGATTTGATTAGAGATTTGTTTGCAGGAACCACTGAAGCGAAAGAGCGTGGTTATGCAAAAGGTCGTTTCTCTTTCAATGTAAAGGGCGGAAGATGTGAAGCATGCTCAGGTGATGGTATTATCAAAATTGAGATGCATTTCCTTCCAGATGTGTATGTGCCTTGTGAAGTATGCGGAGGTAAGAGATACAATCGCGAGACTCTAGAGGTTCATTATAAAGGCAAGACTATCTACGATATTTTGGATATGACTGTTGAGGAAGCAGTGGAATTCTTCAAAAATGTTCCTAGCATCCTTAATAAGATTCAAAGTCTTTATGATGTAGGATTGGGATATATCAAGCTAGGTCAGCCTTCTACCACATTGTCAGGTGGCGAGGCGCAGCGTATCAAGCTTGCTACGGAATTATCCCGTAGAGCTACAGGTAAGACTATCTACATATTAGATGAGCCTACCACAGGTCTACATTTTGATGATGTTAATAAGCTTGTTGAGATTATGCGTAAGCTATCAGACTCAGGAAATACTGTTGTAGTAATTGAGCATAATCTGGATGTAATCAAATGCGCAGATTATATTATCGACATGGGACCAGATGGAGGAGATAGAGGTGGAACCGTTATTGCAAAGGGTACACCAGAAGAAATTGTTAAGGTGAAGAAGAGCTATACAGGCCAGTATCTTAAAGAATATTTATAATACTCAATATTGATATCATGTGTAAGTTTGAAGAAATTGTGAATTTTTTTCAAAATCTTCACCTAACCATCACATAAGGATTGTATAGTACTACATGTACTAGCGGAAAGCTAATACCAAATTTTTCATAACTCAGCGACCAAGGGCAACTTTGGTCGCACTCCCCGAATATTACGCCAGCGTTTATACGCTGGCTTTTTAAATAGTAAAAAACTTCTTATTTTTCTGGTAGAGTGGCTGCAAGTCTAATAAATTCAGCCATTTCTCGGGTCTTCCATTTGTTTTGATTATAGAATATCTGTCTGTACATAGATGCTGAAAAATCCTTTACATCTAAGACAGAAAGATAGCCATGGCTCACGGCTTCCTCCACGGTAAAATATGGCAAGTAGCTAATGAAATCACTTCCGTGAAGCATTCTTTGAATGAACTCAATAGAACTGATTTCCAGGAAAGGCTTAAAAAGATAGCCTCTGGCAGCAAGCATATTGTCAAGGGAACGTCTGTGAACGGAACCAGCCTCAGGAAGTATGAAAGATTGAGTCAAAAGTGTATCAAACTCAAGATTCTTTTCTTTAGCCAAAGGTGAATCAGGAGAAGCTACAAAAACAGTCTTTTCTCTTACTTCAAGTTCTTTAATCCAATTATTGTTATAGCAAGGCTGATCAAGAATATAAATAAAATCAACTTCTCCGCTGTCCATTTTATCTATCAGAGCATCTGTGTCATTAATGACAATGCTGATATTTACCTTTGGGTAGTGCTCGTGGAAGTATTGCAGTATAGGAGGAAGCTTGTAAAAGCAGATTGAGTCTGTAACTCCAATCCTAAGAGCATTGGATAGTTCCGTGTCCTCTTTGAGGGCAAGATTGGCCTCGTTTATGTCGGACATAATGATATGAGCGTATTTTAGAAAGCGCTGGCCGGGAGGTGTCAAAATGATTTTTTTGCCTATTCTATCAAAGAGCTTGGTATCCAACTCTTTTTCTAATTGTTGGATTTGGATAGTAAGGGCACTTTGAGAATATCCAAGTGAGGCTGCTGCCTTAGAAAAGCTTTCAAATTGGGCTATTTTAGTAAAACTGAGTATCTGTCTAATTTCCATTTTAATCACTCCATCTATTAATAAAATTAATCGATATGATAAAAACTATGAATTTGATTAATCATATAATGCATTATAGAATGATATTACAAATTAAGTCAATGAACGAAAAATTGATTTAAAAATTAAAAGCACTAGGGGGTAAAGTGTAATGAAGAAGAAAAAGATTGGACTAGTTCCAAAGCTAATTATTGCCATTATTTTAGGTATAATAATTGGTCAGTTTATGCCAGAGGGCGTATGTAGACTGGTGGTTACTTTGTCAGGCGTATTTAGCAGTTACTTGAAGTTTGTAATTCCTTTAATGATTTTGGCTTATGTATCAATGGGAATAGCTGATTTGTCACAGGGTGCAGGCAAGCTATTGATATTGACTGTATGCTTGGCATATAGCTCGACATTGATTTTCGGCTCAACATCATTTTTTGTTTCCAGCGCATTGTTCCCAAGCTTCATGAGTCCTGAGGCAATGGATCAAATCGCTGCTACAGCAGACAACTCAGTTGCTCCATTCCTTTCAATTAGCATTCCAGCTTTGATGGATACAATGTCAGCAGTTGTTTTTGCATTTATGTTAGGTCTTTGCATGTCTTTCCTCAGAGGCAAGACAATGGGCGATACACTCTACAATGGAATGCATGATTTCTCAGCTATGATTGATGCAGTATTGCACAACACAATCATCCCAGGTCTTCCACTTTACATTTGTGGAACATTTGTAGATATGACACGTTCAGGCAAGACATTCGCAATCCTTGGTATCCTTTGGAAGGTATTCCTCGTTGTAATTATTATGCATTGGGCAGCAATAATCATTGAGTTTACAATCGCAGGAACAGTTTGTCATAAGAATCCATTAACACTTATTAAGAATCAGCTTCCAGGATATGCAACAGCCCTTGGTACTCAGTCTTCAGCAGCAACAATTCCTGTTAATCTTCAGTGTGCTGAGAAGGACGGAGTAAGTGAGCAGATAAGAAACTTCGTTGTTCCACTTTGTGCAAATATCCATATGTGCGGTTCAATGATTACAATCGTTGCTTGTGCAACAGCCGTTTGTTTGATGAACAATCTTCCTATCAGCCTTGGAACAGTAGTTCCATTTATCTGCACACTTGGCATTGCTATGGTAGCAAGCCCAGGTGCACCAGGCGGCTCAATTATGACAGCACTTCCATTCCTTTATATGATATTTGGACCAGAAGCTGGTAATCCAGATGGCGCAATTTGTGCTATAATGGTTGCACTATATATCACACAGGATTCATTCGGTACAGCATGCAATGTCTCAGGTGACAATGCAATCGGTGTAATCGTAGAGACAATTTACAGAAACTTTATTTACAAGCCAACAGATGGCGAAAGCAATAACAATGAAAAAATAAAAGCGGCATAAATAGACAAAGGTCTGGCAGATTTGCCGGACCTTTATTTAATCTATGCATTGGAGGAAATATGAGTTCAATTAGTGTTTTTGATGTTTTAGGACCAAATATGATAGGACCATCAAGCTCCCATACAGCTGGAGCAAGTTCTATAGCATACCTTGCATGGAAGATGGCAGGAGGAAATGTAAAGAGTGTCACATTCACTTTATATGGTTCCTTTGCAAAGACTTACCATGGTCATGGTACAGACAAGGCTTTGCTAGGTGGAATTCTTGGATTTAAAACAGATGATAAAAGAATCCGTGACTCCTTTAAAATCGCAAATGACAGAGGCGTAGAATTCGAATTTATCGTTAATGAAGAAGAGACTGATATACATCCTAACACAGTAGATATTCATGCTGTATCTGCAGATGGCAGAGTATTGGATGTGCGAGGCGAATCCATTGGCGGTGGAAAATGTCGAATAGTTCTTATCGATAACGTGCCTGTAGATTTTACTGGAGAGTACAGCGCTGCAATCGTCGTTCAAAAGGATATGCCAGGTGTAATCAAACACATTGCCGGTGCATTAAGTGATAGAAATATAAATATAGCATTCATGCGATTGTTCAGAGAAGGAAAGCATGAAAGGGCCTATACAATTGTTGAGACAGACAGCTCGCTTCCAGAAGATATTAAGGATGCGATTATGCAAAACAAATACGTTGAAGATGTAATGATTGTACAGGTGTAAATATATTAAGGAAGGCATGAATTATGGATTTTAAGAAAGCTGATGAAATGTTGGCACTTTGTGAGAAAAAGGGGCTGACAATATCTGAAATAATGAAGCTGCGTGAATGTAGCCAGTTTGAAACTACAGAAGATGAAATAGTTTATAAAATGCAGCATGCATGGGAAATAATGAAAGAATCTGCCATTGGCCCAACAAAAAATGCAGTGAAATCAATGGGCGGTCTTATAGGTGGAGAGGCTAAGAAGCTTAACGAGCATCGTATCAAAGGGAAAAATATAATAGGAAGTGTCATGGGAAAAGCTATCGCTTATTCTATGGCAGTGCTAGAGGTTAATGCTTCCATGGGGCTTATTGTGGCAGCGCCAACAGCAGGCTCTTCCGGAGTTTTACCTGGAGTGCTTTTGGCTCTGCAGGAAGAATACAAAATATCTGACGACAGAATCATAGACGGTTTGTTCAATGCCAGTGCCATCGGATATCTTGCGATGCAAAATGCTACAGTTTCTGGAGCAGTGGGCGGATGCCAGGCCGAGATTGGTGTGGCTTCAGCCATGGCAGCTAGTGCAGCCTGTGAGCTCATGGGTGGAAGTCCACGTGAGTGCTTAGATGCAGCATCAACAGTACTTATGAATATGTTAGGTTTGATATGTGATCCTGTTTTAGGTTTAGTAGAATATCCATGTCAAAATCGTAATGCAAGTGGTGCAGCAAATGCACTTATTGCTGCGGAAATGTCTCTTGCAGGAATAACACAAATGATACCTTTAGATGAAATGCTGGATTGTATGTACAATGTGGGACGTAGAATGCCAGTAGAATTCCGCGAAACAGCTAAGGGCGGCTGCGCAACAACACCATCTGCCTGCAAGCTATGCAACAAATGTTTTTAAAGAGGTAGTATCTTTATCTAATCCATAGTTTTTTACGTTTATATTCCACTTGAAAGTTGTATCATTTCGTATATAATAGAAAAGTAAAAATGCGTAATTTTGCCCAAAGGCAATTTAGATACTTATATAGCAAGAGGAAAGGATTGGAAAAATGGCAGGTTCAGATATCGGAATAGATTTAGGTACAGCTAGTATACTTGTTTACGTTAAGGGTAAGGGAGTAGTTTTAAAAGAGCCTTCAGTTGTGGCTTTTGATAGAGATACAAATAAAATTAAGGCAATTGGTGAGGAAGCACGTCTTATGATTGGACGTACACCTGGAAACATCGTTGCTGTTCGTCCACTTCGTCAGGGTGTTATTTCTGATTACACAGTTACAGAAAAGATGATTAAGTACTTCGTTCAGAAGGCAATGGGCAAGAAGAGCTATCGCAAGCCTCGTATTGCAGTTTGTGTTCCTTCTGGAGCTACAGAAGTTGAAAAGCGTGCCGTTGAGGATGCAGCTTTTGCAGCAGGTGCACGTGATGTAAAGATTATCGAGGAGCCTATAGCAGCAGCTATCGGTGCTGGAATTGATATTTCACTTCCTATGGGAAATATGATTGTAGATATAGGTGGTGGTACAGCTGATATCGCTGTTATCTCACTTGGTAGCTCAGTTGTCAGCACATCTATCAAGGTGGCTGGTGATGATTTTGACGAAGCTATCGTTCGTTACATGAGAAAGAAGCACAATCTTCTTATTGGTGAGCGTACAGCAGAAGATATCAAGATCAAGATCGGCCGTTGCTTCTCACTTGGTGAGCCAGAGACAATGGATGTCAGAGGACGTAACCTTGTATCAGGTCTTCCTAAGACAATCACAGTTTCATCTGAGGAAACAGAAGAAGCTCTTAAGGAATCTACAATGCAGATTGTTGAAGCTATTCACTCTGTTCTCGAGAAGACTCCACCAGAGCTTGCAGCCGATGTTGCAGATAGAGGAATCGTTCTTACAGGTGGCGGTGCACTCCTTCGCGGCTTAGAGGAGCTTATTGAAGAGCGTACAGGCATCAACACAATGACAGCTGACGAGGCAACAACTTGCGTTGCTATCGGTACAGGCCGTTATGTAGAACTTTTATCAGACGAATAATAAAAAATGAAATTTAAACCCCATTTTGTGAAAAAAGTAATTTTTTTTACGAAATGGGGTTAATTTTATTTATAAGTGTCCGATAAACAAGATGGAGAATAATATTATAAGGGGGAAACTGCATGGTAAAGGGACTTTATACAGCCTACACAGGAATGGTAAACGAGCAGAGGCGAATGGACGTAATGACCAATAACCTTGCAAATTCGGCTACCACTGGTTACAAGAAAGAGGCTATGGTTGCACAAGCCTTCGACGAAAGACTTGCAATCAAAATTAAGGACACTTCAGCTTACGCAAACAGACCTGAGGGAATAGGATATATTTCTCTTGGTGCTAAGGTGGGCGAAACCTATACAAATTGGGATCAGGGCGCATTCCAGATTACTGATAAGCCATCTGACATCGCCATAGCAGGAAAAGGATTCTTTGCAATATCTTTTACCAATAAAGCTGGCGAGACATCTGTTAAATATACTCGAGATGGCGCCTTTACAGTAGACCCAGAGGGCTATCTTAGAACATCTGACGGAGATTATGTATTGACTCAAGATGGTGCTATGGATTCCGACCCTAGCGAAGATTATTATGTACAGATTGATCCTAATCTTGAATATGCCATTGCTTCAGATGGAACTATCACACAGAATGGTGAAGAAGTGGCAACAATTGGATTAGTAGATGTAGCTGACTACGATTACATCAATAAATATGGTGAGAACCTTTATGATTTGATTGAAGGTGGCGAGATTATAGAGAGTGAAGGCTACATGGAGCAGGGAATGCTTGAATCATCCAACGTAAATGTAGTTGATGAAATGGTCACTATGATTACAATCGCCAGAGCCTATGAAGCAGGCCAGAAGATGATTCAGGCTGAAGACGAAACACTCGAGAAAACCGTAAATCAGGTCGGCAACGTATAATCAGAAAACCCAGGGGAGGGCAAAAGATATGATGAGATCACTTTGGTCTGCAGCTTCAGGTATGAAGGGGCAGCAAGTATCAGTTGATACAATTGCTAATAACTTGGCTAATGTAAACACAACAGCATATAAGTCTCAGAGCACCCAGTTCAAGACATTGTTGTATCAGACAATGCAGTCAACTAGCACAAATGCCCAGGGCGAGACAAAGCCAACTAGTGCACAGATAGGCTTGGGAACAAGAGTTGCTTCTTTGAATTCTAATTTTACCCAAGGTGCACAGCTTGCAAATGATAGCCCTACTGCAATGTGTATCACAGGAAATGGTTTCTTTGCAGTGCAGGATGGTGAGGAAACACACTATACCAGAAATGGTAATTTTAACTGGGCCCTTAATGAAGGTGGAAATAAAGTCCTTACTACGGCTGAAGGATATAAGGTGTTGGATCAGGGCGGTAGAGAAATTACAGTTCCTAATGCAGTTGAAAAAGGATTTACTGTAAATCCTGAAACTGGTGCAATATCATATCAGAATCCAGATGGCACTTACACAAACACAGGCCAGAACATAGCTTTATATCAGTTTACAAATAGAGTTGGTCTAGAAAAGATAGGCGAAAATTTGTATGATGAAAGTGATGCATCAGGTGAGCCACTTCCTGAATGGAATACGCAAGGAGTAATCAGAAGCCAGATCGTGCAGAACTATTTGGAGGGCTCAAATGTAAATGTAGCGGATGAAATGGTAAATCTTATTATTTCACAGCGCGCATACGAAATGAATTCAAAGGCTATTACAACTTCAGACACAATGCTGGAGCAGGCTAACAACTTGAAACGCTAATGTTACTTTTCACATTAATAAATATTTTATACATTAATTCTTGTCAAGCTTGCTTGTAAGAGAATTATGTATAAATATTTATTAACTGGAATCAGTGACTAATACTACATGAATAATTGCAAGTGCTTTAGCACTTGGAGAACTCTGAAAGAGTTCAATTATGAATGTAGTTTAGTCAATGTGAAAAGTAATATAAAAAGTATAAGTTTTTCAACAGGGGGATAAGAAAATGGATGTATTAAGCACGAGCACGTATTTGCAAACGCAATACGCAAATCAAAGCAAAGCACTTGCAGAATCAACTGCAAAGTCAATTAGTGGGATTTCAGAAACATCATCAAGGGAAGAAATCGAAGATGCGGTTAAAGGTTTCGAAACCTTCATGATGGAGCAGGTCATCAAACAGATGAAGGAAAGCCTTACAGAAGAGGACGAAGAGAGCAGCAACATCTCTATGTACAAGGATTTGTATATGGACAAAGCTATTTCGGAAATCGCTTCTCAGCTTGTTGACCAGATCGGCGGAGATGTAACAGATGATTTTGTTGATCAGATTATGCGAAACTACGGAATCACTGGCACATCAAATGCACCAGCAGATAACAAAGGACTAGATAATGCTCAAGTGTCTGATGCTATTGCTGAGACTAACGCATCAACAGTCACTGAAGTATTGGCTTAAAGGTGCAACATAATAGATTTTTGTGATATTATATATCTCATGGAAGAAATTATAGGATACGTTGAGAATATAATATTTAGAAATACGGATAATGGATACACAGTATTAGACCTGGTAGCAGATGAGGAATTAATCACCTGCACAGGTCTTTTTCCTGTGATAGGGGAAGGTGAAAATCTTCGCTTGAAGGGGGATTACACTGAGCATCCTACATACGGAAGACAGTTTAAAGTGGCAAGCTATGAGGTGGAGGCGCCAGCTGACGAGCTATCTATGGAAAGATATTTGGGCTCTGGTGCTATCAAAGGGATTGGCCCAAAGCTTGCAGCCAGAATTGTTAAGAAATTTGGGGCTGACACATTTAACATCATAGAGATTGAGCCTGAAAGACTTGCAGAGGTAAAAGGCATTTCCATAACAAAGGCTATGGAGATTTCAGATCAGATTGTGGGCGCCAAGGACATTCGTAATGCCATAATTTTCCTGGATAAATATGGGTTACATGGCAATAAAGCTATTAAGATTTTTAACCGTTTTGGAAATGAAATCTACAATGTAATCAAAAGCAATCCATACAAGCTGGCTGATGAAATATCGGGTATTGGCTTTAGAACAGCAGATGAAATCGCAAGCCAGGTGGGAATCAAAGTCGACTCTGAGTTTCGAATCAAAGGTGGAATCCAGTATATTCTTGGTCAGGGGGCAGGCATGGGACACACATATCTGCCTATCGATACATTGACTAAGATGTCGCAGGATTTGCTGGGGGTTGATGCAGATTCCATAGATGCCCAGATAATGAATCTTGCCATGGACAATAGAATCATTATAAAAAAGGATTCTGAAGGCGTAAGGCAGGTTTATTCTAAATCCTTCTACAGAATGGAAGAATCCATTGCAGGTATGCTTAGAGAATTGGATGTTAAATACAAGGTGGATGAGAACGACCTTTCAGACACAATCAGGCGTATCGAAATGCAGGAAAATATCGAGCTTGATGATCTTCAGAAGAATGCGGTAATTGCAGCTGCAAAACGAGGCTTCTTTGTCCTTACTGGTGGCCCTGGTACTGGTAAGACTACTACAATCACTACAATGATTAAGCTGTTTGAAGAGCAGGGCTACAATATCTTCTTAGGAGCCCCAACAGGACGTGCGGCAAAACGAATGAGTGAAGCCACAGGCTATGAGGCTCGTACAATTCATCGTATGCTTGAGGTTGCCGGCAATATCAGCGATGACGATGACAGCAACACATCATTTGCCAGATTTGAACGCAATGAGGATAACCCTCTAGAGTGCGACGTTATAATCATAGATGAGATGTCCATGGTGGATGTTTCTCTTATGTATTCATTGCTTAAGGCTATTGCGCCAGGCACCAGATTAATACTTGTAGGTGATGAGCATCAGTTGCCAAGCGTTGGTCCTGGCAATGTGCTTAAGGATATTTTGGCATCGGACAAGTTCACTTCGGTTACTCTTAAAAAGATTTTCCGTCAAGCGCAGGAAAGCGATATTGTCATGAATGCTCACAAGATTCACCAGGGCGAGCATGTTACCCTTGATAATAAATCAAAGGATTTCTTTTTCTTAAAGAGGGCAGATGCAGACACAATCATCAATGTTATGCTTACCCTTGTTAGGGATAAGATGCCCAAATATGTAGATGCAGGTATCAGTGAAATACAAGTGCTTACTCCTACAAGAAAAGGTTTGATTGGAGTTGAGAGGCTCAATACTATTTTGCAGCAGTTTCTCAACCCTCCATCAAAGGAGAAAAAGGAATGGAGTGGTGATACCAGAATCTTCCGCGAAGGCGATAAGGTTATGCAGATAAGAAATGATTATCAGCTGGAGTGGGAAGTTACAGGTAATTACAACATCACAGTGGAAAAAGGCGTAGGCGTTTTTAATGGTGATGTTGGCATAATAAAAGATATTAATGATTGGGCTAAAACAATCACGGTTGAATATGAGGAAGGCAAAAGAGTTGTTTATCCTTTTGCCAATCTTGATGAGCTTGAGCTTGCTTATGCAATCACAATTCATAAGTCTCAGGGTTCGGAATATCCAGCTGTGGTTATGCCTATTATGGAAGGCCCAAAGATGTTAATGAACAGAAATATTTTATATACAGCGATTACCAGGGCGAAAAAATGCGTCACCATGGTAGGTGACGCAGATGTGTTTTATTCGATGGTGGATAACACCTCTCAAGCCCGTAGATACTCTGGACTTAAATCCAGAATAGAAGAAGCTTTTATAGAATAGATTTAATAAATAAATCTTTATACGCGCTATCGGCGAGATTGATGATTTCGCCATTATCCATTTGGATGACAGGTCGTGACAGGTTGCTCTTATTGATGTAAACCACGCGGCCTGTTTTTGCGTTGTTAAGAATTATACGGCTGTTGTTGTATGTGTTTGCAATATGCTCAAGGAAGGTCAGAACGAATTTGGTATGGTATTTGTTTAATCCATCTTTTTCAAACTCACTGATAACCTGGAAAGAGCAAAGTGGATCGCGATGAGCCCTGGCACTAGTCATAGCATCGTATACATCAGCAATGGCGATAATGCATGAAAAATCATCCATTTCATCTTCCATAAGGCCTCTAGGATAACCACTGCCGTCACTTCTTTCATGGTGCTGCAAAGTGGCAGCTAAAATTCTAGAATCAAATCCTTTATTATTAAGAAGCTTTTTGCCTAGAAGAGGATGTGAGCGCATCATAGCAAATTCTTCGTCGGTAAGTTTACTTGGCTTATTTAAAATTTCCTCTGGGATTTGAGTCTTTCCAATATCATGTAAAAGCCCAGCTAAAGTGAGGGTGTTTAAATCTGCACTAGAAAGATGGAGCCACTTGCCGATTGAACGGGAAATAAGTGCAACATTTAAAGAATGAGAATAGATTGGATCTTCAAGGTTGCGCATATTTGCAAGCATATCAAAAAGCTCCAGAGTAGTTTTTGATTTAAAAAGTGTCTCAATATTTTCAAGCATTAAATCAGTGCAATCAGCGCCGCCACCAGCAATAATTGCTTCGAAATCTTCCTTAAGATATGTGATATTTAAGGCATAATCCGATTGGAATTTCTGGAATTTAGGCGAAGCCTTTAGTCTTTGAGTATAAGAAATCTGCTCACTGACACGGGACTCTGGTTTTGGAGGAGCGGCTGGCTCTGGTTCCGGAATTGGTTCTGGCTCAGGCTCAGGCTCTGGTTCAGGGTCTTCTACAGTGACAGACTCTATTTTGTAAAATGTAAGTTTGGCAATAAGCTGATTCGTAAGAGTTTCGCCTGCTTTTGAAATTGTTTGACCTCGTTTAGTAAGAATTGGCTCGGCGAGAATCATACCAGCTGAAAGTTTGTCTACAGGTAAAGTTGCCATATAATATCCTCACAATTATGTTTTGATATAGTAAATGTATCTTATAATTAAATTTTAACAGATAATAACCTGCAAGCAATCATTATATTTCAAAAATTCTATGTCTTTTATGTGATAAAAATTCACAATATCTCTGTTGAATATGGGGTATAATGGGGATATAATGATTAAGCTTAGGCAACTATTAAAATTTCATAGAAAGAGAGTCACTAAATGGAAAAGTTACTTTTTACTTCAGAGTCAGTAACAGAAGGCCATCCAGATAAGGTATGTGATGCCGTATCGGATGCCATCCTCGATGCTTGCCTAGCTGTAGATCCAATGAGCCGTGTTGCTTGTGAGACTGCTTCATGTACAGGATTCGTTCTTGTTACAGGAGAAATCACAACAAAGGCACAGCTTGATGTTCCAGCTATTGTTCGCAAGACTCTTCTTGAAATCGGTTATGACGATGGAAAGAAAGGCATCGATGGAAATTCTTGCGCTGTTATGGTCGCTCTTGATCAACAATCCGCAGACATTGCAATGGGTGTTGACAAGGCTCTTGAGGCAAAGGAAGGCTCACTTACAGATGACCTGGATACAGGCGCTGGTGACCAAGGTATGATGTTCGGTTTCGCAACTAACGAAACAGAAGAACTTATGCCTTATCCTATTTCTCTTGCTCATAGACTTGCTCTACAGCTAGCAAATGTCCGCAAAGATGGTACACTTAGCTACCTTCGCCCAGATGGAAAGACACAAGTATCTGTAGAGTATGACGAAGCTGGCAAGCCAGTCAGACTTGAAGCTGTAGTTTTATCTACACAGCATGATGAAGACGTTACTCAGGAACAGATTAAGGCAGACATTAAGAAGTATGTCTTCGACCCAGTCCTTCCAAAGGACATGATTGATGATAAGACAAAGTTCTACATCAATCCAACAGGCCGTTTTGTTATCGGCGGCCCACACGGTGATGCTGGTCTTACAGGCCGCAAAATCATCGTTGATACATATGGTGGATACGCTCGCCACGGCGGCGGTGCTTTCTCAGGAAAGGATTGCACAAAGGTAGACCGTTCGGGAGCTTATGCTGCTCGTTACGTTGCAAAGAACGTGGTTGCAGCAGGTCTTGCAGATAAGTGTGAGATTCAGCTTTCATACGCTATCGGCGTTGCAGAGCCAACATCAGTTATGGTAGACACATTCGGCACAGGTAAGCTTTCAGATGAAAAGATTATCGAAATCGTTCGTGAGAACTTCGATCTTCGTCCAGCAGGAATCATCAAGATGCTCGACCTTCGTCGTCCAATCTACCGTCCAACAGCCGCTTATGGTCATTTTGGACGTACAGATGTTAAGCTTCCATGGGAGCAGACAGATAAGGCAGAGGCTTTAAAGAAATATCTTTAAAATTGTCAAATATGATATAATAAAAGCAGTCACATAATGTGGCTGCTTTTTTTAAGGCTTCGCCCCGATGGAGAAGCTGAGTGATGAGGATAAAATATGAAACTGAAAAATCGTCTTATAATCTCATTTTTAATAATCACAATTGTTCCGGTGTTAATTTTCAGCTGTTTAATGATGGGCCTTAAGGGCATAGTAAAAGAAGCTACAGAAAAGCAGCTGTTAACTAACGAATTAATCCATTCAATCAAAATTCATATTGATGAGTCAGGCAAATTTGATGAATTGGTCATCAATTTTTGTGTTGCAGAATTCATAATCCTGTTACTTACGGCAATTATTATGGTTGCTTGGATATATCGCGGTATCGCTCCACAGCTTAAGATACTCAAGGCTGCAGCAAATAACATAAAGGAAGGCAACCTTGATTTTAGCGTGGCAAGCACCGGCAAAGACGAAATGAGTGAGCTTTGCAATGCATTTGAAGATATGCGCGTTCGTCTTAAAAACAATGCCAAGGATAGGTTGGAGGACGAAGCGGAGCAGCGCGCATTGATTTCTAACATTGCCCACGATTTGAAAACTCCAATCACAGCGATAAAGGGATATTCTGAAGGAATGCTTGATGGCGTGGCAGACACCCCCGAAAAGCAGGAAAAGTATATTCGTACCATTTATAATAAAGCAAATGAGATGAACACTCTTATTAATGAGCTGACACTTTATTCAAATATCGATACAAACAAAATCCCATATAATTTCCAAAAGCTCAATTTAAGCGCCTACTTCCAGGATTGCATAGAAGAGCTTGGAATGGATTTGGAAAATCAACATATTAGGCTTGACTATGCTAATTTCGTGGATCCAGAGGTGCTTATAATTGCGGATCCAGAGCAGTTAGGAAGAATTATTCATAACATTGTGAGTAATTCAGTAAAATATATGAGAGCTGATGTTGCTTCCCGAATAGGGATTGTTGTAAAAGATGTAGGCGATTTTGTTCAGATAGAGATTTCTGATAACGGCAAAGGAATTGCCACTCATGATTTACCATACGTGTTTGATAGATTCTATCGAGCAGATACATCCCGCAATTCAGCGGCAGGTGGAAGTGGCATTGGTCTTTCTATAGTTAAAAAGATTATCGAAGATCACGGTGGAAAAATCTGGGTTACAAGCAAGGAAAATCAAGGCACAACAATGTATTTTGTAATTAGAAAATATCAGGAGGTAATAAATGAGTAGAATACTTATCATTGAAGATGAGGAAGCAATTGCAGAGTTAGAAAAAGACTATTTGGAGCTTTCCAACTTTGAGGTAGACATAGAAGCTGATGGAGAAAAGGGCCTCCAAAAGGCGTTAGCTGGCAATTATGATATGTACATATTGGATTTAATGCTTCCTGGCGTTGATGGATTTGAGCTTTGCAAACGTATCCGTGAGGTGAAAAACGTGCCAATCCTTATGGTTACAGCTAAAAAAGAAGAGATTGATAAGATTAGAGGTTTGGGCCTTGGGGCTGATGACTATATTACCAAGCCATTTTCGCCAAGCGAGCTTGTCGCAAGGGTGAAGGCGCATCTTGCCAGATACGAAAGACTTGTTCAGTCTCCTGCCATCAAGAAAAATGAAATCAGTATCAGAGGCCTTAGAATTGATAAAGCTAGCAGACGAGTTTGGATTAATGGAGAGGAAAAGATATTTACGGCTAAAGAGTTCGATTTACTCACATTTTTGGCAGAGAATCCTAATGTTATCTACTCAAAGGAGCAGCTATTTGAGACTTTGTGGGGAGAGGAGTCTATTGGCGATATCTCTACTGTCACAGTGCACGTAAATAAAATCCGTGAAAAAATTGAGCTCAACACATCAAAGCCTCAATATATAGAAACAATTTGGGGTGTAGGCTATAGGTTTAAAGTCTAGTAAGCGCAGTTCATATTGGTTATAATATAAATAAAAATAAGGGGAGGTAGTAATTATGGATGTTATTTTTGAGGACGATAGCATAATTGTTTGCTATAAGCCAGCGGGAGTGGCTACTCAAACTAAAAATATTGGTGAGAAAGATATGGTTAGCGAGGTTAACAACTATCTTTCCAGCAAGAATGAGCCACCAACAACGCATGTGGTTCATAGATTAGATCAGCCTGTAGAGGGCATTATGGTGTTTGCTAAGACATCTGAGGCTGCAAGTAAGCTTACAAAACAGATTACAGAGCATACCTTCAAGAAAAAGTATTACGCTATTATCAGCAGAGAATCATTCCCTGATGAAGGCGAATTAACAGATTATCTTGTAAAGGATAACAGAACTAATCTGTCCAAGGTTGTAAAGGAATCTGATCCACGTGCTAAAAAGGCAGTGCTTCGATATAGAGTTGTGGAACAGTGGGACGACCGAAAGCTTTTGGATATTGATTTATTTACTGGTAGACATCATCAGATTAGAACTCAACTTGCAAGTAGAACCGCTCCAATACTGGGGGATGTTAAGTATGGCGGTGTGGCAACAGGTCATAATCTTGCGTTGTGTTCATACTATATTGGGTTCAACCATCCTGCAACAGGTGAGAGGATGGGATTTGATATTAAACCAAAGGGAGAAGATTTTGCTGACAGCAGGGTAGCGGGCTAAAGAAAACGGGGGAAGCTATTTGATTAAGCTTTATATTCTACTATTTATGCTCACAGCATTTATTTTGCTGGCTTGTGCAGTATATATTGGTACAAAACACACAATTAAACATAGTAAGCTTGCAATATCGATTATCCAACTGTTTGTACTTGCCATAATTACCAGTTTGGCATACACACATGCTATAGCAGTTAAGGATCCTAAGCTGTCTGAAGTAGGATATATTGTATATTTTTGTGGCATAGATTGGATTCTAATTACATTTCTGTTTTATGCTCGTCAATATACAAAAGTTTGGCTTGATAATTACGCGGCTCCACTCATTACAAACACTATTGCGGTGCTTGATAATATTAGTTTGATTACTAATCTAAAATGGCACCATGCTTTTACTTTACGAGAAAAGCGAATAGCGTTATACGATTGGTTTTTTGCCTTCGACATACACGATTATTATTATGTGCACTTGATTTTTTGTTATATCTTAGTTGCAATGATAATCGTTGTATTGCTGAAAAAGACACTGCAGACCAGCGGATTTCATCGCACCAGATATCTTTCAATATTGCTCATGTTTGTGGGAATAATATTGATTAATGTTTTATATCTGTTCTTCAATTTCCCTGTTGATGTGTCCATTTGCTTCTACGCAGTTGCGGCAATTTTTGTGGGTTACTACTCGCTATTGTACAATCCTAAGACTTTTGTTGAATACATGCTTACAACCATCACAGAGAGGATGGAGTGTGCGCTTATTTCTTATGATGAAAATGATAATTGCATCTATTCAAATCAGTTTGCCAACAGAATGTTTTGCCAGACTGGAGATAAAAGAGTCTTAGAGGTTCGTTTTAGAAAATGGCGTGAGGGTAAGGATTCCAATTCGATATCAAACACCAGCTGGAATGATGTGTACAACATTAATGGCGATGAATATCGTTTTGATGTGCATTTCAACAAAATATACGATAAGCGAGGCTACTATTGCGGCTGTTATTTCTCGTTCTATGATGTGACAGGCGATTTTATAGCATACGAAGAAGAAAAGTACAGAAATAGCCATGATAGCTTGACTGGAGCTCTAAATCGAGAAGCATTTTTTGAAGAGGTCAGAAGAATCCTTGATGAAAATCTTGGCGTTGAATACGTTATGGTTTGTGGCAATATCAAGGGATTTAAGCTGATAAATGATATGTTTGGCCCGGAAGAGGCTGATCAGCTTCTGATTAAATGTGCTGACACAATCCGTGAAAAGCTTAAAAAGGGTTCGGCATTTGCCAGACTTGAGGCAGACAGATTTGCGGTACTTATGCCAAAGAGTCGATACACAGAAGAGCTATTTATGACTGGCATGAATAAGGTGAGCAATTATCTTAACAATGCTCAGTATAGAATGGTTATACTTCTTGGTGTTTACGATATTTTTGATAGGCAGGCGCCAGTTATATCAATGGTTGATGGAGCGCTTCTTGCAATTGAGTCTATCAAAGGAAGCTTTAAAAATGCCATAGCTTACTACGGAGATATGCTTCGTAGAGAATATCTTACTGAGCAAAAGATAATAGGCGAGTTTGAAGAGGCTCTTTCAACAGGACAGTTTGCTATGTTCCTACAGCCAGTTGTAAATATGGATGGCAAGTTTGTGCTGGCAGAGGCTTTGGTTCGCTGGATACATCCTGATAGAGGAATCATCGCTCCGGCTTCGTTTATTCCACTGCTTGAAAAGACAGGCTATATTTACAAGCTTGATACTTATATGTGGGAGCAGGCTGCGAAGCGATTGGCATATTGGTCATCATTAGGATATGATGAGCTATCGATTTCAGTTAATATATCCGTAAAGGATTTTTACTACATCGATTTATACGAGACGCTTGTGAGTCTCGTAGAGAAATACCATATAGCGCCGTATCGCTTAAAGCTTGAAATCACTGAAACAATATTCATGACAGAAAAGGAACGTCAGCTTGATATCATCCATTCTCTTAAGGAATATGGTTTCCTGATTGAGATAGATGATTTTGGAAGCGGATATTCTTCTTTAAACATGTTAAAAGAAGTGCCGGCTGATATTTTAAAAATGGATATGGCATTCCTATCCATGGATAAAAATGCCAGCAAGGGTCGCAAGATAGTCAATACAATAGTCAGTCTTGCAAAGGCTCTTGATATGATGGTTATCATCGAGGGTGTAGAAACAGAGGAGCAGGTTAATTACCTTAGTGGCACTGGAGCTGATTACCTTCAGGGTTACTATTTCAATAAGCCACTTCCAGTTAAGCGCTTTGAAGAGGAATATCTTTTATAAACATATTGCTATGTACAAGTCCACTCTTTGTAATGAAGGGGTGGACTTGTTTTAAATTATTTTATATAATGAACAGGCTAAAAAAGATTTAAATTAAGATAAGGAGAAAAAAATGGCACAGGAAAAAAAGCTGGTAGAAGCGATTACCTCCATGTCTGAGGATTTCGCACAGTGGTATACCGATGTAGTTGTTAAGGCTGATTTGATTGCATATTCATCAGTAAAGGGATGCATGATTATCAAGCCCGATGGGTATGCTATTTGGGAAAATATCCAGCACGAGTTAGACAGAAGATTCAAAGAGACAGGAGTACAGAATGTGTACATGCCGATGTTTATTCCAGAGAGTCTTCTTCAGGTTGAAAAGGACCATGTAGAGGGATTTGCACCAGAGGTAGCTTGGGTTACACACGGTGGTCTTAACCCGCTTCAGGAGCGTCTTTGCGTTCGTCCTACTTCAGAAACTCTTTTCTGTGATTTCTATAAGGATATTATTCACTCTCACAGAGATTTACCAAAGGTTTACAACCAGTGGTGTTCAGTAGTTCGATGGGAAAAGGAGACACGTCCATTCCTTCGTTCACGTGAGTTCTTATGGCAGGAGGGTCACACTGCTCATGCTACAGCAGAGGATGCAGAGGCTCGTACAGTTCAGATGCTTAATCTTTATGCAGATTTCTGCGAAGAAGTACTTGCTATGCCAGTAGTTCGCGGACAGAAGACAGATAAAGAAAAGTTTGCAGGAGCAGAGGCTACATACACAATCGAAGCTCTTATGCATGATGGTAAGGCTTTACAGTCTGGTACATCACACAACTTTGGCCAGAACTTCTCTAAGCCATTTGGTATTCAGTACACAGATAAGAACAATCAGCTTCAGTATGTACATCAGACATCTTGGGGTATGACTACACGTCTTATCGGTGCTATCATTATGGTACATGGTGATGATTCAGGTCTTGTACTTCCACCACGTATCGCACCTACACAGGTAGTTGTTATTCCTATTCAGCAGAAGAAGGAAGGCGTACTTGAAAAGGCAGGCGAGGTTTGCGAGCGTCTTGGTAAGACAATGCGTGCTAAGCTTGACGATTCAGATAAGTCACCAGGTTGGAAGTTCTCTGAGGCAGAGATGCGCGGTATCCCTGTTCGTGTAGAACTTGGACCAAAGGATATCGAGGCAGGCAAGTGTGTACTTGTTCGCCGTGATACACGCGAAAAGATTGAGTGTCCACTTGATCAGGTAGAGACAAAGGTAGCAGAGCTTCTTGAGACTATCCAAAAGGATATGTTTGAGCGTGCAAAGGCTCACCGCGATAGCCACATCTGGGATGCTCACAATTATGCTGAGTTCACAGAAATCGCTAACAACAAGCCAGGCTTCATTCGTGCTATGTGGTGCGGAGACGTAGCTTGCGAGAACAAGATTAAAGAGGATTTAGCTGTTACTTCACGTTGTATGCCATTCAACGATCAGGAGCACATTTCTGACGTATGTGCATGCTGCGGCAAGCCAGCTAAGAAATTAGTATATTGGGGTAAAGCTTATTAATATGAATTTACCAGCAGATGTTTCAAAAATTATAAATATTTTAGAATCTAACGGACACGAAGCCTATGCAGTAGGCGGCTGTGTCCGTGACTGCATTCTAGGGAAAGTTCCTCATGATTGGGACATAACCACATCGGCTTTACCTGAAACGGTAAAGTCTCTTTTTGATAGGACTTTTGATACTGGAATCGAACATGGCACAGTAACTGTACTTATGCATGGTACAGGCTACGAGGTCACCACATATCGAGTGGATGGTAAATACGAGGATGGTCGCCACCCTAAAGAAGTTACATTTACAGCATCCCTAGAGGAGGACCTTAAGCGTCGCGATTTTACAATAAATGCTATGGCCTACAATGAGAGCAAGGGGCTTGTAGATTTGTTTGGTGGCGAAGAGGATTTAAAGGCAGGGATTATCAAAGCAGTTGGAAATCCTACCGAGCGCTTTACAGAGGATGCCCTTCGCATGCTTAGAGCGCTTCGTTTTTCTGCACAGCTTGGATTTGAGATAGAGCCAGCCACTTATCAGGCTATCAAGGAACTGGCGCCTACTTTAGACAGAATCAGTGCTGAGCGAATTCAGGTGGAGATGGTTAAGCTTGTTACATCGGATCATCCTGAAAGATTACGCAATGTGTATGACACAGGCTTATCTAAGGTGTTCTTCCCAGAGTTAGATGTGATGTTAGAGTGCCAACAGAACAACAAGCACCACATTTACACAGTTGGCGAGCATAGTATCGTGGCAATGGGGCTTATTCCAGAGGATAAAGTGCTTCGCCTTACGATGATGCTTCACGATATTGCAAAGCCAGCCTGCAAGACTACAGATGAAAAAGGGCAGAATCATTTTAAGATGCATCCTGTAAAGGGTGCAGAAATGGCACGTGCCTTTTTACGCCGCCTGAAATTTGATAACGATACCACAGACAGGGTATGTAATCTTGTTAAAAATCATGATGACAGGCCTGAGATTTCGGAGAGAAATGTTCGTAGAATGATTATCCGCGTCGGACAGGAGAATTTTAATGACCTTCTTGCGGTAAAGCGAGCTGATTGTCTTGCACAATCAATGTACCATCGTCAGGAGAAGCTTACTTATATTGATGAGCTTGAGCGTGTATACAAAGAAATTGTTGCAGCAGGCGATTGCTTGAAAATCAAGGATTTAAAGATAAACGGAAAAGATTTATTGGAGCTTGGAGTTCCACAAGGACAGCGCATTGGAGCTATTTTAAAGGACGTTTTTGAAGAGGTGGTTGATAATCCATCTCTTAATGATAGAGAATATCTACTAAACAGAGTAAAAGATATGCTACAATAAAGCTATGAAAGGGATTTTTACATACAAAAAGCAAAAATTTATATTGGTATTGGGGATTGTTTTAGCCATTTCTTCTGGCTGTGGCTCTCATCCTAACAACGCCACTGTCACAAACCACACTGGCTCGGCACTTAAGGGGAATACTCAAGAGGTTGAGACTGAGGAGACGCTAACCGAAGAGGATTCTGTAGTTACTGGCTCTGAGCTTTATATAGTTGAGAATCTCAACATGACAGATGAGACTATTTCGTTATATTCCCTCAGTGAAGGAAAGCAATTTCGCTACAACTACAACATGACTACTAGATTCCTTGACAAATATGGGAAGAATAGTGTCTGGGCGAGCTTTACTACAGGTACAGTCGTTACGATAGGCGAGCTTTTGCCGTCGTCAGGAGCGCTTTCTACGGTGCAGAAAACAGATGACGTTTGGATTTATGAGGATATTTCTAAATACAAGCTTGATGCGTCTAGAAATCTTATAACAATCGATGGAAGTAATTACAAAATTACAGATTCAACCAAAGTATATTCAGATTCAGAGAAAATACTTCTTTCAGATATTGGCAAGGATGATGTGATTACAGTTGTTGGCCAAGAAAAAGAGGTAATATCTATTGCTGTTACCACAGGTCACGGCTACATTTATCTTACTAACACCGAGCTATTTGATGACAGCATGATTTTCATTGGAAACAAGATAGTTTCCATGGTTTATGGGGATGAATTAATCGAAGTTCCTGAAGGTACCTACAAGGTCACTGTTGCCAATAATGGCTGGGGCGGAAGTGACGAATATACCGTAGTTAGAAATGAGACTACCCAGATTAACCTTGACGACTTAAAGGGGGATGGACCATCGTTTTGCACTTTAACTTTCCTGGTTACTGTTCCGGACACTTATGTCTATATTGACGGGCAGATGATTGATGTAACTGAACCTCAGAGTGTACAGTATGGTACACATAAGCTTGTTGTTAAATGTGACGGCTATGAATCTTGGAATAAGACACTGGTTGTAAATTCGGAATCTGCCACTATTACACTTGCACTAGAATCTGAAAGTGGAACTACGTCTGCAGATACATCAGAAGCAGAAAATACAGCCGAAGAAACAGAGTCTGAAGAGGGTGGTGAAAGTGCAGAAGAAGAGACTGCTGGCAGCTCAATAAAGGACGATTATGACTATGAAGTGGATTATTTATCCACAGTATCCGATTTAATCAGTAATCTTATGAACTAAAATATGTGAAAAAGATGTGAACAAGCCGAAAAATCAAGGATTTGTAAATGGTAATAATGTTTAAAAATGTTGCAAAAAATTTGTAATAATACATAAAAACCTTATAAAATCGGGATTTTTGGGGTTTTGTTGTTGACAGTATACTTTAAAACAATTATAAAGGATATTGTAGTTAGGGGCTTTTCCCTTACTAACTTTTAAAACAAATTCTCGAGGAGGAATAGTAATGAACAAGACAGAATTAGTAGCAGCTATCGCTAGCAAGGCTAACATTTCAAAGAAGGATGCTGAGGCTTCTGTAAAGGCTTTCACAGAAGTTGTAGCTGAAGAACTTAAGAAGGGTGAGAAGATCCAGCTCGTTGGCTTCGGTACATTCGAAGTTTCTGAGAGAGCTGCTCGTACAGGTAGAAACCCACAGACAGGCGCTGAGATGAAGATTCCTGCATCTAAGGCTCCTAAGTTTAAGGCTGGTAAGGCTCTTAAGGATTCTATCAACTAATCATTTTTTAAATTAGATGATGGTGGGGTTCGGCAATGCCGAGCCCCTTTATTTTTGAAAGCCTTCCCCCTCTGGGGGAAGGTGCCCCGAAGGGGCGGATGAGGGTAAATATGAGACTAGACAAATATTTAAAAGTAAGTCGTTTGATAAAACGACGCACGGTTGCAAATGAGGCATGTGACGGTGGTAGAGTACAAATTAATGGAAAAATTGCGAAAGCCTCCACTGATGTTAAGATTGGTGATATAATAGAGATAGCATTTGGAAACAAAAATGTTAAGGTAGAAGTGCTTGATATTCAGGACACTACAAAAAAAGAAGCTGCATCGGAGCTATTTAAGTATGTCTAATAGAAGAAAATTACGTAGACGAAAGAAAACCTCTACAGGTAGAATATATGTAGCAGTTATCATGTTGTTTATGATAGGTGCCATGATGGTTCAGATGATTAATCTCTATCAGAAGAATCAGGAATATAAAAAGACTGAAGAGGCCTTGGAGGCTCAGTTGGATTCTGCAAAGGAGAAGCAGAAGCAGCTAGAAGAGCAAGAAGAATACGTTGGCTCAGATGAATATATTGAAAAGGAAGCAAGAGAAAAACTTGGATTGTCAAATCCCGATGAAATCATTTTTAGAGAAGAAAAGAATTAGAGAATATATCAATAAATATAATATGATAAATAAAGGCGACAGCGTGATTTTGGGTCTTTCAGGTGGACCCGACTCTGTGTGCCTTTTTTTTGTGCTGCTAGCACTTAAAGATGAATATGAAATTGAAATACAGGCTATTCACGTCAACCATATGATACGAGGTGAGGATGCCGATGAAGATGAGGCATATGTGCGCCAATTATGTAAGGCAAATGATGTGCCTCTTAAGGTATTAACAATAGATATCCCTTCCTTGGCAAAAGATAGCGGCCGTTCCCTAGAAGAGGAAGCACGCTTTGCAAGGTATGATGCCTTTGAAGAGGCAGCCAATGAAATAGAGAAAGCTGGCAAAAGGGCTCGCATTGCTATTGCACATAACGCAGATGACAACGCGGAGACTGTTTTGTTTCATATGGCAAGGGGCGCAGGGCTTGATGGAATGTGTGGTATTGCCCCTGTTAGAGATAGAATAATCAGGCCTTTACTAGAAGTTCCTAAATCAGAAATACTTGGTTTTCTTAATGCCAATGAAATCCCTTATTGCATAGACGCTACAAACAGTGAAGTTGATTACGATAGAAATAGAATAAGACATAATATCATCCCTGAATTATTGCAGGTAAACGAAAGAGCCCTTGAACATATTACTGATATGACTGCTAGGCTCTCTGAGATTGCAGATTACATTTCTCTTGAGGCAAATGGACTGCTTCAAATTGCAAAATCATCGGAAAATCGACTTAGGAAGCGTGCTATTGCGACAGCGCCTCACGTTATTGCCAGTCAGGCACTAAAGGAATACTTGAGCCAGTTCATGCCTTATCAAAAGGATGTGTCGGCTATTCATGTGGAATCTATTCTGGGACTATTAAATGCTGAGGGTGAACGCCAGATTCAGCTTCCATACAAAAAAACTCTCATTATCTCATATGAGGAAATATATGTGGTTGATGAGGAAGAACAAAAGAAAAATGGAACATTCAATACCCGTGAGTTCGCCTATGAGAAGGGAATGAAATACCCTAAAGAAATATATACGAAATGGTTTGATTGTGATAGAATAAGGACTAATATTGTAATACGGACCCGACAAGAAGGGGACTATCTTTGCATTGATTCTCAGGGAAATCGTAAATCGATTCAGGATTATTTCGTTGATGAAAAAATCCCACGTCATTTGCGAGATGAGGTGCCACTTGTATGTGATGGAAATCATGTTATGTGGGTGGTAGGCCACAGGGTTAGCGAATATTACAAGATTACAGATAATACTACTCGAGTATTAGAGATAAGTTACACGGAGGAATAACAAAATGAGCGAGAGCATTAGAGTTCTGTTGCCAGAAGATGAATTGGCAGAACGAATTGCTGAAATTGGTGAGCAGATTAGCAAGGATTATGAAGGTGAGTCAGTATTTTTAGTATGTGTATTAAAGGGCGCAGCTTTCTTTGCTTGTGAGTTGGCAAAACGTATTACAGTTCCAGTTATTATTGATTTTATGGCTACTTCAAGTTATGAAGGCGGCACAGTATCTACTGGAGTTGTTAAGATCAAAAAGGAACTTGATCTTGATCCTACAGGACAAAATGTAATTATTGTTGAAGATATTATTGATAGCGGAAACACACTTAATTTCTTAGGTCAGTATTTTAAAGACAGAGGTGCTAAATCAGTACGTATGGTAACAATGCTTGATAAGCCAGATCGTCGCGAGGTTGATGTTCACGTTGATTACACTGGCTTTACTATTCCTGATCAGTTCGTAGTTGGATATGGATTGGATTATGATCAGAAGTATCGTAACTTACCATATATTGGTGTGGTAGAGCTAGATTAGGAGGCTGAATTGAGGAAACGTAGAGCTTCAGGAATGATAATTTACGCTCTGTTTGTGGCAGTTGTATTGTTTATGCTATACACAAGCATGGGCAAGCCTACTACAACTTACACAATGGCGGAATTCAAATCTGCCCTTGCTGATGGGGAGGTTAAATCTGTTAGCATTTCGCAGAATGAGCAAGTGCCTACAGGGGCAGCAAATATTAAGCTAAAAGGCGGCGACACAGTTACTCTTTATGTATCTGATGTCAATACAGTTCAGGAAATGCTTGATGATGCTGATGTATCCTATAGTCTGTCGGATGTTCCGCGTGATAGCTGGATTTCAGATCTTCTTCCAATGCTGATTGTGCTTGGAGCAGTATTCATATTATTTATGATTATGATGAATGCTCAGGGCTCTGGTGGAGGTGGAGCTAATTCTAGGATGATGAATTTTGGCAAGAGCAGAGCCAAAATGACAAACAAAGAGGATATAGACACAAGATTTGATAATGTAGCAGGTCTTAAAGAGGAAAAAGAAGAAGTTGAAGAACTTGTAGATTTCCTTAAGGATCCTCAAAAATATACTCAGTTGGGAGCACGTATCCCTAAGGGAGTTATCCTTGTGGGCCCTCCTGGTACAGGTAAAACCCTTCTTGCTAAGGCTATAGCAGGTGAGGCAGGAGTACCATTCTTCTCTATTTCCGGTTCGGATTTTGTAGAAATGTTTGTAGGTGTCGGTGCATCTCGTGTGCGTGATTTGTTTGCTGAGGCAAAACAGAACGCACCATGTATTGTTTTTATTGATGAGATTGATGCTGTTGCCAGACGTAGAGGTACTGGTATGGGCGGTGGCCATGACGAGCGTGAGCAGACATTAAACCAGCTTTTGGTTGAAATGGACGGTTTCGGCGTTAACGAAGGTATTATCGTAATGGCGGCTACCAACCGTGTAGATATATTAGATCAGGCTATCATGCGCCCAGGACGTTTTGATAGAAAGGTGTACGTTGGAAGGCCTGATGTAAAAGGCCGTGAGGAAATCCTCAAGGTACACTCAGCTAATAAGGCTTTGGCTGAGGATGTTGACTTACACCAGATTGCTCAGACTACTGTGGGCTTTACTGGTGCAGATCTTGAGAATCTTCTTAATGAGGCTGCTATTCTTGCTGCTGGTGAGGATAGAGCATATATCGTTCAGGATGATATTAAGAAGTCATTTGTAAAGGTCGGAATCGGTAAAGAGAAAAAGAGCAGAGTAGTTTCTGAGAAAGAGAAAAAGATTACTGCATATCATGAGGCTGGACATGCAATACTTTTCCATGTATTGCCAGATGTTGGCCCAGTATATTCCGTATCAATAATACCTACGGGCGCAAGTGCGGCAGGTTATACAATGCCTATAAATGAAAATGATGAAATGTTTAATACCAAGGGCAAGATGACACAGGATATTATCGTTTCATTAGGCGGTCGAGTTGCTGAAGAAATTATATTTGATGACGTGACTACTGGGGCTTCAAATGATATTAAGCAAGCAACACAGATGGCTAGAAATATGGTTACTAAGTACGGCTTTTCAAAGACAATCGGCATGGTTCACTATGGCGATGACGATGAAGAGGTATTTATCGGCCGTGATTTAGCCCATACTAAAGGCTTTTCTGATGCCACAGCTAAGGCAATTGATGATGAAGTTAAAAAGCTCATTGATGATTGTTATGAAAAAGCTGTGAAAATTTTAAAAGAGAATGAACAGATTTTGCATAAATGTGCTAATCTATTATTAGAAAAAGAAAAGATTGGTAGAGATGAGTTTGAAGCATTATTTGAGGCTTCAGGTTCAAGCGAGACCGCTGTAGAAGGCATAGATTGGGGAGAATAGTGCAATATGCACAAAAAGGTTCGAGATGTTTTGTTATATTTGTGCACACTTGAGTGTTGCACCGCCATATAATAAACATCGTAAAAACCCCCCAATACATTATATAATTTTTACTAACCCCATAGTAAAAATACCTTCTCCTAAAAAGACAGCGATCGTTGCTGTCTTTTTTATTTTCTAAAAACTCAAGGGGAGTAATTATGAATATCCAAGCAATTTACTCAGATGGTACAGCTGAATATAGATGTCCGATGGAACCCAAGTCTTTTGATCTAGTTACTATAAGGCTCAGAGTTTATCATCAAGAGGAATTAAAAGCTTATTTGGTTTCAAAGGACTTAAATGAGAAGAAAGCAATGCACTTAGAGCGCACTCGAGGTGAATTTGATTTCTATACTTGTGATGTCCAGCTTAAGGATAAGGAATTTAGATATCATTTTGAAATAGAGGGCGATTCAGGGCTTTACTATTATGATAGAGTTGGATTGTGGCGAGACTTGAGAGAACATTATGATTTCTCAATAATGCCAGACTTTTCCACACCTGCCTGGGCAAAAGGTGCAGTTATGTACCAAATACTTGTGGATAGATTTTATAACGGCGATTCCAGCAACGATGTTGAGAATAATGAATATCACTATGTTGGGGCGCCGGTTCAAAAAGTGTCAGATTGGAGTTCTCTTCCAGCAACACTTGATATAGGAAGATTTTATGGTGGCGATTTAGAGGGCGTTAGGCAAAAGCTACATTATCTGAAAAGCTTAGGTGTTGAAGTAATTTATTTTAATCCTTTGTTTGTGTCACCTTCTAATCATAAATACGATACTTCTGATTACGATTATATCGATCCTCATCTCACTGTAATAAAGAATGATGGTGGGGAATGCCTGAAGGATGGCGACTACGATAACACTCATGCAACAAAATATAAGCTGAGAGTTACCAACAAGGAGAATCTTGAGGCTAGTAATCAGTTTTTTGCAGATTTTGTAAGAGAGGCCCATGAAAAAGGAATCCGAATCATTATTGATGGCGTGTTTAATCATTGTGGTTCCTTTAATAAATGGCTTAACAGAGAAAAAATATATTCAAAAGAAGAGGGATATGAGCCAGGTGCTTACGAAAGTAAGGATAGTCCATATCATGATTTCTTCTTTTTCTATGAAGATTCGTGGCCAGATAATAAATCTTATGATGGATGGTGGAGCCACGATACATTGCCAAAGCTCAACTATGAGGAATCAAAGCGTTTGTATGATTACGTTTTGAACATTGGCAAAAAATGGGTAAGCGAACCTTATAACTGCGATGGATGGCGATTAGATGTTGCAGCGGATTTGGGCCATTCAGAAGAGTTTAACCATAAGTTTTGGCATGATTTCAGAGATGCGGTAAAATCCGCAAATCCAAATGCTATTATTTTGGCGGAGCATTATGGCAACCCGAGTGCATGGTTGGCTGGTGATCAGTGGGATACCATCATGAATTACGATGCATTTATGGAGCCACTTACATTCTTCCTTACAGGAATGGAAAAACACTCAGATGAATTTCAGCCTAGTGCCATTGGTGATGGTGAACGTTTTAAAAATACTATGCTACATTTTATGGCAAGGCTTAAGACACCATCCTTGTATTGCTCTATGAATCAGCTGTCAAACCATGATCACTCTAGATTCCTTACTAGAACAAATCATGTGGTAGGGCGAATCGCTACCAAGGGAGCGAGGGCAGCAGAAGATGGCGTGAGCATACCGATTATGAAGCTGGCAGAACTGATACAGTTCACATGGCCTGGAGCTCCTACCTTATATTACGGAGATGAAGCAGGCGTTTGTGGATTTACTGATCCAGATAGCCGTCGTACATATCCTTGGGGTAATTGTAATTACGATTTGATTGATTTTACTCGAGATATGATCATGGTTCACAAGCTGAGCCATGCCATAAAAGAAGGCTCGTTCAGATTCTTGAACTGTGGTCAGGGATTTATTAGTTATGCAAGGTTCACAGCAAACGAGCAGGTTATTGTAGTTGTAAACTCAAATGGAAGCAGAATAGAGGTGGATATACCTGTTTGGATTGCGGGAGTTCCACTTAATAGCACTCTGGAGAGAACAATTATGACAAATGAGGTTGGTTATTCTATTATGCCGACCGATATAAATGTTGAAGGTGGAAATCTTCATGTTGAACTATCTGCCTACACTGGCATAGTGTACAAAAGATAGAGTAGGATTTTTGTTTTACAACTCACACAACATATAGTATAATCATTTCAGGTTTTGGCAAAGCGCCACTACATTTGGATTATACGGGAGAGTAACTATGGCAAAGGATCTCACATGTCAGAGCAATATCGACATGCAAGCACTTGAGGACCGGCATAAAGAGTTAGAGAAAGCATGGAATGATTTGCTAAAGGAAAAAAGAGAATTTGAGGCACGTATTCACTGCCTTGAGCAGCAGGAAAAACAGTTTGAGTTAAAATGGGAGCTTCTCATCCAGGAAACTCAAAAGCTTGCTGATGACAAAAAGCAATTCGAGCGTAAGAAGAAATTTTACGAACAGGTTCAGTCAAGCTATATGGAACCATATGGCATGGAGGACAACATTGTTCATGGAGAGATGTTCTTCTCTGGAGTTTCTACGCAAACGGCCCTTAAAAAGCGGTATAAGGACCTTATCAAGATTTATCATCCTGATGGAGAATCAGGTGATACTGCTACAGTCGCAGAAATCAATCGTGAATATGAGGATTTAAAGGCTTCATTCATTTAAAAAAGCCATATCCTCAGGTAAGTCTGCGACGAACACCATTTCCTCCCCGGTGATTGGATGGTTAAATTCAATCTTGTGAGAGTGAAGTGCCTGGCGGTTCATGTATTCCATATCGGGATTGTATAAATGGTCACCAATCAGAGGATGGCCAATATATTTAAAATGAACTCGTATTTGGTGGGTACGGCCTGTTTCTAAATGAATGGAAACCAGGCTGTGCCCATTTTTTTCATGAATAACCTGATAATGGGTGATTGCATTTTCTCCATTTTCGAAATCCACCTGTCTTGTTATTATAGAGTCACCCATTCGACCAATTGGAGCATCGATGGTACCGCATTCAGGTTCGATGTGACCTCTTACAATGGCATAATACTCCCTGTGAAACTTCCTGTTTTTAACCATGGTTGAAATGATATTGGCACTCACCAGGTTTTTTGCAATGACGGTCAGACCGGATGTGTTTTTATCCAGTCGATTTGCACATCGGAAAATAAAAGGCTTTCCCTGAGCCTTATAATAATAAGCCAGACCATTAGCCAGTGAATCCTCGTAATGATTAAGACTAGGATGTATAGGCAGCCCTGCAGGCTTATTAATCACAATAATATCCTCATCCTCATATACAATATCTAAATCCATCTTCACAGGTGGAATCTTTTCGGAAGAATCCTCTTCAGATATATTCACTGTCAGTAGTTCGCCCGCAGACAGCTTTCTATTCATATGAACCCACTCGCCGTCAATTACAACGTTATTAGGCATCTTTTTAATGGCAGTGATATTGGCAGAAGAGTAGCCCTGAGCCTTAAGATATTTATCTATCTGAAATCCATCGTATTCAGTTGTTATTTCATAAGTTAGTGTTCGATTCATAAGGACAATTATTAAGCAAAAGAGCCAGACATGTCAATGTCTGGCTCTTTCTTAGAAGGAGAATAATATTATTTAAATTAAGAAAAAGAAGCTACTTCATAGTTGCTACTACACTTACTGTCTTCTTGCTTCCGTCGAATGGGATTACATTTCCTGCAACCTCTACGCCGTCAACTGTAAGTGATGCAACGCCCTTTTGAACCTTGTTAGGGTTCTTGATTTCAATATTGTAGGTTACACCGCGGTAAACACGTGTGATATTGAAATCACCGAATTCTGCTGGAATACATGGATTAACTGAAAGTCCCTCAAGTGTAGGATAAATTCCAAGAATGTACTGAGAGATATTTGTAAATGTCCATGCAGCAGTTCCTGTAAGCCAGCTGTTCTTAGCCTCACCGTGGAACTTGGCATCAGCTCCTGCTACCATCTGTGAGTAAACATAAGGCTCTGTTCTATGAATCTCAGAAATGTCCTCTATGTATGATGGACAAGTCTTCTTGTAAACTTCAAAGGCTCTGTCACCACGACCAATACATGTTTCTGCAATAGAAATCCATGGGTTGTTGTGGCAGAAGATTCCTGCATTCTCCTTGTATCCAGGTGGATATGATGTGATTTCACCAAGCTCAAGATGATATCTTGTGTAAGCTGGCTGAAGAATCATAACACCATACTTTGTATCAAGCTTTTCCTTAACTGAATCAAGGGCTTTCTTAGCGTTGCCATCCTCGATACCAACACCAGCCATTACGCACATACCCTGTGGCTCAATATAAATCTGTCCTTCATCACATTCCTTAGAACCAACCTTGTGGCTGTATGCGTCATAAGCTCTTACGAACCAATCACCGTCCCAGCCATCCTTCTCAATGGCTTTAATCATCTTATCAACCTCAGCTAAAACTCTGTCAGCTTCAGCATTGTCGCCCATAAGCTTGCAAAGGTCTGCGTACTCGCGACCATATTTTACAAACATACCAGCAATAAATACTGATTCAGCAACAGGTCCCTCTGAAGGTCCGAAGCACTGGAAGCTTTCACCTGGATGCTCAGAGAAGCAGTTAAGGTTCAAGCAGTCATTCCAATCGGCACGACCAATAAGTGGAAGATCATGTGGTCCCTTGTGATTAACAATGTAATCAAATGAACGCTTCAAATGCTCCATAAGTGTAGTTGCCACTGACATATCGTTGTCGTATGGAACCATCTCCTTAAGGATTGAAGTATCACCAGTTTCGCGAATGTAAGCGCTTGTTCCAGCGATTAACCATAATGGATCATCGTTAAAGCCTGAACCGATATCAGAATTACCCTTCTTTGTAAGTGGCTGATACTGATGGTAAGCGCCGCCATCCTGGAACTGAGTTGAAGCGATATCAATGATACGCTCTCTAGCTCTGTCGGGAATTAAGTGAACGAAACCAAGAAGATCCTGGCAAGAATCTCTGAAGCCCATTCCACGACCAATACCTGTTTCATAGTAAGAAGCAGAACGTGACATGTTAAATGTAACCATGCACTGATACTGGTTCCAAATGTTAACCATACGGTTTACATGCTCATCCTTAGACTCTATATGGAACTTGCTAAGAAGATCATTCCAATATGTATTAAGAGCTGCGAAAGCCTTATCGAAATCTTCTGTTGTCTGGTACTTAGCAAGAAGAGCGTTAGCTTTCTTCTTATTGATGATACCGGGAGCTTCCCACTTATCATCCTCAGCATTTTCGATGTATCCTAAAGCAAATACGAAAGTCTTGCTTTCGCCAGCCTCAAGGCTAACATTTATTTGATGAGAAGCGATGGGATACCACCCAGAAGCGATTGTTTTATGAAGCTTTCCTTCGATAACAGCTGCTGGCTTATCAGGTCCGTTGTATGCACCACGGAATTCATCACGGCTAGTCTCAAAGCCATCAATCTTAGTATTTACAGAGTAAACTGCGTAATGATTACGGCGCTCTCTGTATTCTGTCTTGTGATAAATAGTAGAATCGATTACTTCAACTTCACCGATTGAAAGGTTACGCTGATAGTTCTTCATATCATCATCAGCATTCCATAAGCACCATTCTACATAAGAGAAAAGTGAAAGCTCCTTTTTAGCTGAACCTGTATTTGTCAATGTAATCTTAGTGAGCTCAACAGCATCATCTACAGGGACAAAAGTAATAAGCTCTGCTTTTATATTATTTTTAAGGCCGGTAAACTTACTATATCCAATACCATGGCGACATTCGTAAGAATCGAGCTCGGTTTTTGTAGGCTGCCAACCAGGGTTCCAGATTGTATCGCCGTCTTTGATATAGAAGTACTTGCCGTTAGTATCTGGTGTTGTATCGTTGTAACGATATCTTGTCATTCTAAGAAGTTTCGCATCTTTATAAAATGTATAACCACCGCAGGTGTTAGATATTAAAGTAAAGAAATCCTTGCAACCTAAGTAGTTAATCCAAGGTAATGGGGTTTTTGGTGTGGTTACAACATATTCTTTGTTGACATCATCGAAAAATCCAAATTTCATTTTATCCTCCTAAGAAAATGATTAAAGATTAAATAGTGTATCTTGATAAACGATTAAGTGAGTAAAAAGTGATATACAAGGGATTAAATAAAAATATCACACGTAAACGTTTAAGTAATTAGACAAACTAATTCCCCTATAGAATAGCAATAAGTGTGGCGAATAACAATTATATGAAACAAAGTTTGTTGAAAACTCACTAAACTAGTTAACGAAACTGTAACTTAAAGACGAATTTTCGAAAACATCTTGTGAATTATCGTAAAAGGATTTATATTTAAGTCACGAAAACGATTAAGTGGAAGAGATAAACTAGGGAGAGGAAAAGAAATGGTTTCACTAAAGGACATTGCAGCGGCCTGTGGCGTATCTACAGCTACAGTAAGCAAGTCATTAAATGATCATAGCGATATTGGTATTGAGACAAAAGCTAGGATACAAAGAACTGCAAAGGAAATGGGCTATGTCCCAAATGCAGCGGCGAAGACGATGAAGACAAATCGCACACATAATATTGGCGTCCTATTTATGGATGATGCTAACAGCGGTTTGACACATGATTTCTTTGCACCAGTTTTGGAAAGTTTTAAAAAAGAAGTTGAAAAAAATGGTTATGACATAACTTTTATCTCTAATGATAGAAGTAGACCGGGAAGAACATCTTATTTGGAACATGCAAGATATCGTCGTTTTGATGGAGTAATAATTGCGAATGTACATTTTGATGATCCAGAAGTTTTTGAACTGGTTAAAAGCAATATACCTGTAGTTACAATAGATCACCTTTACAACGAAACTACAGCAATTCTTTCTGATAATGTTGGTGGTATGTCGGATTTGGTGGATTTTGCAGTGGTTTCAGGGCATAGAAGAATCGCCTATATTCATGGCTTGAGTTCTTCTACAACGAATTTACGCCTGGTTACATTTAATAGAAAAATGGAGGAATATGGTATCGAAGTTCCTGATGAGTATATCAAAGAATCTCCTTATAGGGATACACATGGAGCTTACGAAAAGACATTAGAATTACTTAAGTTAAGAACAAGACCAACTTGTATCTTCTATCCAGATGATTATGCAACATATGGAGGTCTGAGAGCTATTGCGGAAAGAGGCTTAAAGGTACCAGATGATATATCAGTTGTAGGTTTTGATGGAATTAAGGTGGCTCGCCACATTTGTCCGCGTCTTACAACATATAGGCAGGATACAGATGGCCTTGGAACTCAGGCAGCTAAGAATCTTATCGATTTAATCGAAAGGCCAAAGACCACATTGATTAAGCAGATTGTGGTAAAAGGAAAACTCCTTGAGGGAGATACTCTAAAAAAACTTAATTAGGCATTTGGTTGAGAAATCAACTTATATAAATGCAGTAATAATCAAGCAAAACGTGCAAAGCGCGTAAAAATTGGGAGGAACACAAAATGAAAAAACGTTTAGTAAGTTTGCTAGCAATGGCAACAATGACAGCAACAATGTTTGCTGCATGTGGTAGTTCAGAAACAGCTTCAACAGACACAGCTAGCTCAGACAGCACTTCTACAGAAGAAACCACTGCTACTGAGACAACTGATACAGCTGATGCTGCAGTAGAGCTTCCTGAAGACACAGGTAAGGTTCTTAACATCTATGGATGGAACGAGGAGTTCAAGAGCCGTCTTACAGATCATTATGCAGGCTACACAGAAGTAGATTCAACACATGGTAAGATTGGTGATGTTGATGTCGTTTGGAATATCACTCCTTCAACAGACAATGCATACCAGAACAATCTTGATGAGGCACTTTTAGCTCAGGAATCTGCTGCAGCAGATGACAAGGTTGACTTATTCCTTGTAGAAGCTGACTATGCACTTAAGTATGTTGATACAGATTATGCAATGGCTCTTAAGGATCTTGGAATTACAGATGCTGACCTTGCTGATCAGTACAAGTACACACAGGATATCGTTACAGATTCAAACGGTAACTTAAAGGGTTCTTCATGGCAGGCTTGCTCAGCTGGATTTATTTACAACAGAGAAGCAGCTAAGGAAATCCTTGGCACAGATGATCCAGATGAAGTACAGGCAGCAGTAGCTGATTGGTCTAAGTACAATGAGACAGCAGCTAAGGTAGCTGAAGCTGGTTACAAGATGTGCTCTGTAAACGATACATACCGCGTATATTCAAACAATGTATCTGGTAAGTGGGTACAGGATGGCAAGGTTGTAATTGATAAGAACATTGAAAAGTGGGTTGATGACTCTAAGGAACTTGTTGATGCTAAGGCTGAGACAACAGATGATCTTTGGGGTGATGACTGGGCAAAGGGTAAGAGACCAGAAGGTAAGATATTCGGCTACTTTGGACCAGCTTGGTTCTTCAACTTCTGCCTTGATGCAGATCAGGATGGCACAATCGCTAACAAGGGCGGCTGGGGATACTGTGTAGGACCACAGTCTTATTACTGGGGTGGTACATGGATCTGCGCAGCTACAGGTACAGACAATGCTAACCTTGTAAAGGATATCATCCTTACAATGACAACAGACAAGGCAGTACTTAAGGATATCGCTCAGAAGGATGCTGATTGTGTAAACTCTAAGACAGTTCTTGCAGAACTTGCATCTGACGATTCAGGTAACCTTGATCTTCTTGGTGGACAGAACCCATATGCACAGCTTGCAGAAGGTGCTGAGAAGGTAGACCTCTCAAATCTTTCAGCTTATGATCAGGGATGTAACGAAGAGTTCCAAAAGGCTATGAAGAACTACTTCCAGGGTAACGCTACAAAGGATGAAGCTCTTGATATGTTCAAGAAGGCAATTGTTGAGAAGTACCCAGATGTAACAGCTGACTAGTATCAGGTTTTTGATTTTCTTTAGAAAATCGATGACTGGAGACTGACAATCATATTGGGGCACATGGGGGATATGCTCCATGTGCCCTATTTTAAAGACAAAGGGAGTATTTATGGCTAAGAAAAGTAAAGTAGTTAGATACAATAAATGGGGCTACATATTTTTAATTCCGTTTCTTGTAGTATTTATAATTTTTCAGTTGATACCATTGGTATCTACTATTTATAATTCTTTTTTCGAGAATTATCGTTCGGGATTAACTCAGATTGGTCCTAATTTTGTTGGAATCGAAAATTACAAAACAATAATTACAAATGGTGATTTACCATTATATTTCAAGAACACAATGATTATGTGGATTTTAGGCTTTATTCCACAGATAGTACTTTCATTATTATTAGGAGCTTGGTTTACTGATCCTTCACTTAGATTAAAGTGCCAGACATTTTTTAAAACAGTAATCTATATGCCAAACTTGATTATGGCATCAGCATTCGCAATGTTATTCTTTACATTATTTGCAGACGGCGGCCCAATAAACTCATTGTTAATTCAGGTCGGTGTATTTAAAGAAGCGTTTCAGTTTATGAGCCATGCAGGATCTGTCAGAGGACTTGTGGCAACTATGAACTGTCTTATGTGGTTTGGAAATACGACTATTCTTCTGATGGCAGGCATGATGGGTATTGATCCTTCATTATTCGAAGCGGCTCAGGTTGATGGCGCAACTGCTAATCAGATTTTTTATAAAATCACTCTGCCATTACTTAGACCAATCTTGGTATATGTAATGATTACATCACTTATCGGTGGTTTACAGATGTTTGATGTTCCACAGATTTTAACAAACGGTACTGGTGATCCAATGCGTTCATCAATGACACTTATCATGTACTTGAACAAGCATTTGTTTAGCAAGAACTTCGGTCTTGCTGGTGCGCTTTCAGTATACATGTTTGTAATCACTGGAATTTTAAGTTTGATTGTTTACAAGTTTACAAATTCAGAAAAGAATTAGGAGAGTAGAAATGGCAGAAAAAAAGAAACAATCTGGCGGCGGTATTCACTTCAGAAGACTGATTGCCTACATTGTATTAATAATAATATCGTTCTTGTGCTTGTTCTGGTTTTATGTACTGTTCATTAATGCTACAAGAAGCAATTCGGAATTAAGTGCTGGATTTACAGCTATCCCTAGCTCGCATTTGGTGGAAAACTGGGTGAATCTTAAGAATGGAACACTACCTATAATAAGAGGTATGTTTAATTCTTTGATTATTGCATTTTTAACAGCAACACTTGCTACATATTTTTCAACAATGACAGCGTATGCTATTCATGCATATGATTTTAAGGGAAAGAAATTCATCTTTACATTCATTCTTATGATTATGATGATTCCTACCCAGGTAACTGTACTTGGTTTCTTGCAGTTGATTGATAAGATGAAGCTTGATAACAGCGCTATTCCTCTTATCGTACCTGCAATAGCATCTCCAGCGGTATTCTTCTATATGAAGCAATACATGGATGCTACACTTCCTCTATCACTTGTTGAAGCAGCAAGAATTGACGGCTCTGGAGAATTCAGAACCTTCAATCAGATTGTAACACCTCTTATGAAGCCAGCTATTGCTGTACAGGCAATCTTCAGCTTCGTAGGCAGTTGGAACAATTACTTCACGCCAGCTCTTGTGCTACATGATGACGCAAAGAAGACTCTTCCTATATTAATAGCCCAGCTTCGTAATGCAGACTGGCTTAAGTTTGATATGGGACAGGTATACGTGATGATTGCATTCTCAATCTTCCCTGTTATAATTGTATACCTAATACTTTCTAAGCACATTGTAGGTGGTGTGACTTTGGGTGGTGTAAAAGGTTAGCAAGTAATTTGCACAAGCTTGCTTGGGTAAATTGCTTACTACAGCGAGCCCATTGCCGAAGGCAATTTGCAAGGGCTCTGCTTTCCCGTATTGGTCTAGCTGACTGATGAGGGTCGTGTTTTTGTAATATATAAATTCAGAAAAAGACTTGACAGACTTACCTGGCTGTGCTAAATTTAGCTAGCGACTAAGAAAAGCAGGTCTTTTTTTTATGCTCTTTTTTCGCCTCATCTATTGTTCGCTATGATGAGTGAGTATAAACAAGGCCAAAGTAGAAATTTAACGGAGGTGGAAGTTGTGCGCACAAAGATAACATTGGCATGTACAGAATGCCAGCAGCGTAATTACAACATGACAAAAGACAAGAAGACACACCCTGACAGAATGGAAACCAAGAAGTATTGCAGATTCTGCAAGAAGCACACAATGCACAAAGAAACAAAATAATCTTTGGGAGGTGCAATTATGGCAGACGAAAAAAAGGTTAAGTCAGGACGTTTTTCGGGTCTCAAGACTGAGTTCGATAAAATCGTTTGGGCAGATCCAAAGGACGTGTCAAAACAGACAACAGCAGTTGTTGCTGTGTCAGTAGTTGTAGCAGTGGTCATCATCGTTTTAGATGCATTGATCAACAAGGGTGTTAATATCCTAGTTAATTTTTAATGGAGGCATCGCATATGGCAGAGGCAAAGTGGTATGTAGTTCATACTTACTCAGGCTATGAGAACAAAGTCAAGACAAACATTGAAAAGGCTATCGAGACTCAGCATCTCGAGGAGCAGATTCTTGATGTACGAGTACCTATGGTTGAGGTTACCGAAACTAAGGATGGCGTTAAAAAGCAAGTTTCAAAGAAGATGTACCCTGGTTACGTTCTTATTGAGATGATTATGAACGATGAAACCTGGTATGTTGTCAGAAACACAAGAGGTGTTACTGGTTTCGTTGGACCAGGAAGTAAGCCAGTGCCATTGTCAGAGGCAGAGGTTCAGGCATACTTACTAGGTGGCACCACCGAAAAGGTCAACGTTGAGGTTGACTTCGAAATTGGCGATACTCTTAGCGTTGTCGATGGTACATGGAAAGATACTGTCGGAATTGTTAAGTCTATCAACACTAAGAAGCAGACAGTTACAATCAGCGTTGAAATGTTCGGACGTGAAACACCGGTTGAGATTGATTTCACGGACGTACGTAAGATGGATTAAATTAGCATTATAGAATTTAATTTATGCTAATGCTTATTAAGCAGGAGGAATATCATGGCAAAGAAAATTGAAGGCTATATCAAGTTGCAGATTCCAGCAGGCAAGGCTACACCAGCCCCACCAGTTGGTCCAGCACTTGGTCAGCATGGTGTAAACATCGTGGAGTTTACAAAGCAGTTTAACGCAAAGACAGCAGATATGGGCGATACAATCGTTCCTACAATCATCACTGTTTATGCAGATAGAAGCTTCAGCTTCATCACAAAGACTCCACCAGCAGCAGTTCTTATCAAGAAGGCTTGCAAGCTTCAGAAGGCTTCAGGTACTCCTAACAAGACAAAGGTTGCAAAGATTACTAAGGCTCAGGTTCAGGAAATTGCAGAGACAAAGATGCCTGATCTTAACGCAGCATCACTCGAGGCTGCTATGAGCATGATCGAGGGAACATGTAGATCAATGGGCGTTGAGGTTGTTGAATAATTAACAGCTTAGCGAAAACAACGTTCTTACAATTTATTATTTGAGTGGGAGAGCAATTAGCTCGATAAACCACAGGAGGTAAACATGAAAAGAGGAAAGAAATACGTTGCAGCTATTAGCTCATATGATAAGTCAGCTGCATACGAACCAGCAGAAGCAATCGCACAGGTAAAGAAGAATGCTACTGCTAAATTTGATGAGACAATTGAAGCTCATATCAGAACTGGTTGTGACGGTCGTCACGCTGAGCAGCAGATCCGTGGTGCTGTAGTACTTCCACACGGAACTGGTAAGACAGTACGAGTTTTAGTATTCGCTAAGGGTGCTAAGCTTGATGAGGCACAGGCTGCAGGCGCTGATTTCGTTGGCGGCGAGGAGCTCATTCCAAAGATCCAGAACGAAGGATGGAGTGATTTCGATTCAGTAGTTGCTACTCCAGATATGATGGGTGTTGTTGGACGTCTTGGTCGTGTACTTGGACCTAGAGGACTTATGCCAAACCCTAAGGCTGGTACAGTAACTATGGATGTTGCTAAGGCTGTTGAAGAAATCAAGGCTGGTAAGATTGAGTATAGACTTGATAAGACAAATATTATCCATGTACCTATCGGAAAGGCTTCTTTCACAGAGGAGCAGTTAGCGGACAACTTCCAGACTCTTATGGACGCTATCAACAAGGCTAAGCCAGCAAGCTTAAAGGGTCAGTACATTAAGAGCATTTCACTTGCTCCTACAATGGGACCTGGCGTTAAGCTTAATGTTGCAAAAGTTTCAAACTAATTGTTGACAGTCCTATATACAAAATGATATAATGCACAAAGTTGTTGCCGAAGACAGCAGGTGGCGTTAGCCGTAAAGAGATTTATCTCTACCAGCCGAGGACGATTAAGTATTTATCGATTAATCACCTCTATGTCTTTATGGCATAGAGGTTTTTCTTTTACTTATCCTCATATAAGCAACACGCAAAATTTATAAGGAGGAAAAATTCGTGGCAAAAGTTGAATTAAAGCAGCCAATCGTTGACGAGATTTCAGCACAGGTTAAAGATGCAGCTTCAGTTGTAGTTGTTGATGCTCGTGGACTTACAGTTGCAGAAGACACACAGTTACGTAAGCAGCTTCGTGAAGCAGGCGTTACATATAAGGTTTACAAGAACACACTTATGAAGCGTGCTTTCGAAGGAACAGACTTTGCACAGCTTGACGGAGTTCTTGAAGGACCTAGCGCAATCGCTGTTTCAAAGGATGATGCTACAGCACCAGCAAGAATTCTTGCTAAGTTTGGTAAGACAGCTCAGAACCTTGAAATCAAGGCAGGTGTCGTTGAAGGAACATTCTATGATGCTCAGGGAATGCAGGCAGTTGCAGCAGTACCAAGCAGAGAGGAACTTCTTTCAAAGTTACTTGGAAGCTTACAGTCACCTATTACAAACTTCGCTCGTGTTCTCAACCAGATCGCAGAGCAGGGTGATGCTCCAGCAGAAGCTGAGGCATAATTATCCAATTGGATTTAACAGATTTTATTTATATTTTTTAATGGAGGAAAATAATCATGGCAAAGATGACAACAGAAGAGTTTATCGCAGCTATCAAAGAGCTTAGCGTATTAGAGTTAAATGACCTTGTAAAGGCATGTGAGGAAGAGTTCGGCGTTTCTGCAGCAGCAGGCGTTGTAGTTGCAGCAGCAGCTGGCGATGCAGCAGCAGCTGAGGAAAAGGATGAGTTCGACGTAGAGCTTACAGAAGTAGGTTCTGAGAAGGTTAAGGTTATCAAGGTTGTTCGTGAGGCTACTGGTCTTGGACTTAAGGAAGCTAAGGAACTCGTTGATGGCGCTCCAAAGGTAATCAAGGAAGCAGCTGACAAGGCTACAGCAGAGTCAATCAAGGCTCAGCTTGAGGAGATCGGCGCAAAGGTTACATTAAAGTAATCAACGCTTTGATTTTTATAAATTGGCAGGTTCGTATGAACCTGCTAATTTTTTTGAAAAATATACAAATTAATACTTGACTTTATTGTTGCTTTTGGCATAGAATGTAGTTTGCACTATTGTGGTGCAGTGTGTATTTCTATGCTTATTTTTATGGGCATGTTTTTACACATTATTTTGATTAAGATTTATCCAATTTAAAATAAAATGAGAGGTGGAACGTCAATGGAGAAAAACAGAATACGTCCAGTGAAAGCTGGAAAAAACTTGCGTATGAGTTACTCGAGACAAAAAGAGGTTCTTGAGATGCCTAATTTAATCGAGGTCCAAAAGAACAGTTATGATTGGTTCGTAAAGGACGGATTAAAGGAAGCATTTGCAGATATCTCTCCTATTCAAGATAGGGGTAATCAGTTAGAGCTTCATTTTGTTGACTTCACACTGTGCAAGGATGAGGTGAAATATACTATTCCACAGTGCAAAGAAAGAGATGCAACATATGCTGCACCATTAAAGGTTAAAGTGCGCCTTGTAAACAAGGAATCCGGCGACATGCAGGAACACGAGATCTTTATGGGTGATTTGCCACTTATGACTGAGACAGGCACATTCGTTATCAACGGAGCAGAGCGTGTTATTGTCAGCCAGTTAGTTCGTTCACCAGGTATCTACTATGCAATCGGTCACGATAAGATTGGTAAGGAATTATATTCATGTACAGTAATTCCTAACCGTGGTGCTTGGCTTGAGTATGAAACAGATTCCAATGACGTTTTCTATGTACGTGTAGACCGTAACAGAAAGGTACCTGTTACTGTACTTATTCGTGCACTTGGTTTAGGTACTAACCAGGAAATTTTAGATGTATTTGGCGAGGAGCCAAAGATTCTTGCTACATTCGCTAAGGATCCAGCTATTACTGAGAAGAATCCACAGGGTAGCTATGAAGGTGGTCTTCTTGAGCTTTATCGTAAGCTTCGTCCAGGTGAGCCACTTGCTAAGGATAGTGCAGAGTCACTTATCCATGGTATGTTCTTTGATCCTAGACGTTACGATCTTGCAAAGGTTGGACGTTATAAGTTTAACAAGAAGTTAATGCTTAGAAACCGTATCACTGGTCATATCTTAGCAGAAGATGTTGTTGACACTACAACAGGCGAGAAGATTGCTTCAGCTGGAGATAAGGTTACACTTGAGTTGGCAGATGCTATCCAGAATGCTGCTGTTACTCATGTATACATCCAGACTGAGTCACGCAATGTTAAGGTTCTTTCTAACATGATGGTTGACATCACAAAGTTTGTTGATTGTGATGCTGAGGCTCTTGGTATTACAGAGCTCGTATACTATCCAGTTCTTGAGAGAATTCTTGAGGAGAACTCTACAAAAGAAGATATTGAGGATGCTATTGAGCGTTCAGTAGCTGATCTTATCCCTAAGCATATTACTGTTGAGGATGTATTTGCATCTATCAACTACAACATGCACCTTGAGTACGGCATTGGTAAGGATGATGATATCGATCACCTTGGAAACCGTCGTATTCGTGCCGTTGGTGAGCTTTTACAGAACCAGTACAGAATTGGTCTTTCACGTCTTGAGAAGGTTGTACGTGAGCGTATGACTACTCGTGACCTTGAGGACATTTCTCCACAGAACCTCATCAACATTAAGCCTGTTACAGCTGCTATCAAGGAATTCTTTGGTAGTTCACAGTTGTCACAGTTCATGGATCAGAACAACCCACTTGGTGAGTTGACACATAAGAGACGTCTTTCAGCACTTGGTCCTGGTGGTCTTTCAAGAGATCGTGCCGGATTCGAGGTTCGAGACGTTCACTACTCTCACTATGGACGTATGTGCCCTATCGAGACACCTGAAGGACCTAACATCGGTCTTATCAACTCTCTCGCAAGCTATGCTCGTATCAATGAGTATGGTTTCATTGAGGCGCCATACAGACGTATTGACAAGACAGATCCAGAAAATCCTCGTGTAACAGACGAGGTTGTATACATGACTGCAGATGAAGAGGATAACTACCACGTAGCACAGGCTAACGTCAAGCTTGACGAAGAAGGCCACTTCATGAGAAAGAACGTATCAGGTCGTTTCCGTGAGGAGACACAGGAATACGATAAGAAGATGTTCGATTACATGGACGTATCTCCTAAGATGGTATTCTCAGTTGCTACAGCCCTTATTCCATTCC
This sequence comes from Pseudobutyrivibrio sp. MD2005, assembly GCF_000621865.1. Classification (GTDB taxonomy): domain Bacteria; phylum Bacillota; class Clostridia; order Lachnospirales; family Lachnospiraceae; genus Pseudobutyrivibrio. The sequence continues at coordinate 235,611 of NZ_JHXE01000008.1, read as the reverse complement.
TTCAGAACGATGATGCTAACCGTGCCCTCATGGGTTCAAACATGCAGCGTCAGGCCGTTCCACTTCTTACTACAGAAGCACCAGTTGTTGGTACAGGTATGGAGCCAAAGACAGCAGTCGATTCAGGTGTCTGCGTTGTTGCTAAGCGCGCAGGTATCGTTGAGATGTCTGAAACAAAGAGAATTATCGTTAAGGCTGACGAGGATGGAACAAGAGACGAGTATGATCTTCTTAAGTTCACACGTTCTAACCAGTCTAACTGCTATAACCAGCGCCCAATCGTATTTAAGGGCGATCATGTAGAAGCAGGCGAGGTTATCGCTGATGGTCCTTCTACAAAGAATGGTGAGCTTGCCCTTGGAAAGAACCCACTTATCGGATTCATGACATGGGAAGGTTACAACTACGAGGATGCTGTTCTTCTTTCAGAACGCCTCGTTCAGGATGATGTTTACACATCTATCCATATTGAAGAGTACGAAATCGATGCTCGTGATACAAAGCTTGGACCAGAAGAAATCACTCGTGATGTAGCTGGTGTTGGTGATGATGCTCTTAAGGATCTTGATGAGAGCGGTATCATTCGTATCGGTGCAGAGGTTCGTGCCGGTGATATCCTTGTTGGTAAGGTTACACCAAAGGGTGAGACAGAGCGTACTCCAGAAGAGAGACTTCTTCTTGCAATCTTCGGTGAGAAGGCTAGAGAAGTTCGTGATACATCACTTCGTGTTCCACACGGTGCTTACGGTATCGTTGTTGATGCAAAGGTATTTACTCGTGAAAACGGCGATGAGCTTTCTCCAGGTGTTAATAAATCAGTACGTATCTACATCGCTCAGAAGAGAAAGATCGGTGTAGGTGATAAGATGGCCGGTCGTCACGGTAACAAGGGTGTAGTTTCTCGTGTACTTCCAGTAGAAGATATGCCATATCTTCCAAACGGTCGTCCACTTGATATCGTACTTAACCCACTTGGCGTTCCTTCACGTATGAACATTGGTCAGGTCCTTGAGATTCACCTTTCACTTGCTGCAAAGGCACTTGGATTTGATATTGAAACACCAGTATTTGATGGTGCAAAGGAAATTGATATTCAGGATACTCTTGAGCTTGCAAATGACTATGTAAATATGCCATTTGATAAGGAAGAGGCTGAGAACGGTGAGGAGACATTCTACGATAAGTATGTTGATGTACTTCGTGAGGATGTTATGGATTATCTTTCTACAAACCGTGCTCACAGAGCTCTTTGGAAGGGTGTTCCTATTTCTAGAGATGGTAAGGTTCAGCTTCGCGATGGCCGTACAGGTGAGCCATTTGATGGTCCTGTTACAATCGGACACATGCACTACCTGAAGCTCCACCACCTTGTAGATGATAAGATTCACGCACGTTCAACTGGTCCTTACTCTCTTGTTACACAGCAGCCACTTGGTGGTAAAGCGCAGTTCGGTGGACAGCGTTTCGGAGAGATGGAAGTTTGGGCCCTCGAGGCTTATGGTGCATCATATACACTTCAGGAAATCCTTACTATGAAGTCTGATGATGTTATCGGTCGTGTTAAGACATACGAAGCTATTATTAAGGGCGAAAATATTCCTGAGCCAGGTATCCCTGAGTCATTCAAGGTATTACTTAAGGAATTACAGTCACTTGGTCTTGATGTACGTGTGCTCGATGAAAACCGTGAAGAGGTTGAGCTCATGGAGACAAGTGAATATGGAAATACAGACCTCAATGCTATCATCGCAGGTAGCGACAGAAACTTTGCTTTCGAAGATGATAATTCATTTGCTCAGGCAGGATTCTCTACTAAGAAGTTTGATTCTGATGGAGATCTTGTTGATGATGAAGATGAAGCACCATTTGTAGAAGACGATGATGATTTCGCAGATGTTGCAGATGATTTTGATGAGGAATAATTAGGAAGGGAGCTACAAAATGCCAGAGAATAAAGAAGCGACATATCAACCAATAGCATTTGACGCAATACAGATTGGATTGGCATCACCTGAGAAGATCAGACAGTGGTCTCGTGGCGAGGTTAAAAAGCCTGAGACAATCAACTATCGTACACTGAAGCCTGAAAAGGATGGTCTTTTCTGCGAGAAGATTTTTGGACCTAGCAAGGACTGGGAATGTCACTGCGGAAAGTACAAGAAGATTCGTTATAAAGGTGTAGTTTGTGACCGTTGTGGTGTTGAAATCACAAAAGCAAGCGTTCGTCGTGAGCGTATGGGTCATATCGAGCTTGCTGCACCAGTTTCACATATTTGGTACTTCAAGGGTATCCCTTCACGTATGGGACTTATTCTTGATCTTTCACCAAAGACACTTGAGAAGGTTCTCTACTTTGCATCATACATCGTACTTGATGCAGGAGAGACAGCTCTCATGTACAAGCAGGTTCTTACAGAAGCTGAATACCAGGATGCTAGAGAGCAGTATGGTGACAGCTTCAGAGTAGGAATGGGTGCTGAAGCTATTCAGGAGCTTTTAAAGGACATCGACCTTGATGAAGAAGCTACTAGACTTCAGATTGAATTAGATAGCGCTACAGGTCAGAAGCGTTCACGTATCATTAAGAGACTTGAGGTTGTTGAAGCATTCCGCGAGTCTGGAAACAGACCTGAGTGGATGATTATGACAGTTATCCCTGTTATTCCACCAGATCTTCGTCCTATGGTACAGCTTGATGGTGGCCGTTTTGCTACATCAGATTTGAACGATTTATATCGTCGTATTATCAATAGAAATAACCGTCTCCGTAGATTATTAGAGCTTGGTGCTCCTGATATCATCGTACGTAACGAAAAGCGTATGCTTCAGGAAGCTGTTGATGCTCTTATCGATAACGGTAGACGTGGTCGTCCAGTTACTGGTCCTGGTAACAGACCTCTTAAGTCACTTTCAGACATGCTTAAGGGTAAGTCAGGACGATTCAGACAGAACCTTCTTGGTAAGCGTGTTGACTACTCAGGACGTTCAGTTATCGTCGTTGGACCAGAGCTTAAGATTTACCAGTGTGGTCTTCCAAAGGAGATGGCACTTGAGCTCTTCAAGCCTTTCGTTATGAAGGAGCTTGTAAGCAACGGTATGGCACACAACATTAAGTATGCTAAGAAGATGGTTGAAAAGTTTGAGCCAGAGGTTTGGGACATCCTTGAAGATGTCATTAAAGAGCATCCAGTTATGCTTAACCGTGCTCCTACACTTCACAGACTTGGTATTCAGGCTTTCGAGCCAATCCTTGTAGAAGGTAGAGCTATCAAGCTTCATCCACTTGTATGTACAGCTTTCAACGCCGATTTCGATGGTGACCAGATGGCTGTTCACCTTCCACTTACACAGGAGGCACAGGCAGAGTGTAGATTCATGCTTCTCTCTCCTAACAACTTACTTAAGCCTTCAGATGGTGGTCCTGTAGCCGTTCCTTCACAGGATATGGTACTTGGTATTTACTACCTTACACAGGAGCGTGGTACTACAGTAGGCGATGCTGAGCCAGCAGTTGGTGAAGGCAAGATATTTAAGAACCTCAACGAAGCAATTCTTGCTTACGAGAATAAGGCTCTTACAATGCATGCACGTATTACAGTTCGTGTTTCTAAGACACATGCTGATGGTACTGTAGTAACAGGTAATGTTTCATCAACACTTGGTAGACTTCTCTTTAACGAGATTATTCCTCAGGATTTAGGATACGTTGATCGTACAAATCCAGAGAATGAGCTTGTACCAGAAGTAGACTTCCACGTTGGTAAGAAGCAGTTAAAGCAGATTCTTGAAAAAGTTATTAATACACACGGAGCTACAAAGACAGCTGAGGTTCTTGATGATATCAAGGCAATGGGTTACCACTACTCAACAATAGCTGCCATGACAGTTTCTATTTCAGATATGACAGTTCCTGCTCAGAAGCCAGAGCTTATTGCACAGGCTGAAGAGACAGTTGATAAGATTACTCGTCAGTACAAGAGAGGTCTTATCACAGAGGAAGAGCGTTATCGTGAAGTTGTAGATACATGGAAAGAGACTGATGATGAGCTTACAAGAGACCTTCTTGATGGTCTTGATAAGTACAACAACATCTTCATGATGGCTGACTCAGGTGCCCGTGGTTCTGATAAGCAGATTAAGCAGCTTGCTGGTATGCGTGGTTTGATGGCTGATACAACAGGTAAAACTATCGAACTTCCTATCAAGTCAAACTTCCGTGAGGGTCTTGATGTACTTGAGTACTTCATGTCAGCTCATGGTGCTCGTAAGGGTCTTTCAGATACAGCTCTTCGTACAGCCGATTCAGGATACTTGACACGTCGAATGGTTGACGTTGCTCAGGAACTTATTATCCGTGAGTCTGACTGTGTAGCTGGTACAAATAGAGAAATCCCAGGAATGTGGGTATACGCATTCATGGATGGCCGTGAAGAGATTGAGTCTCTTAAGGATCGTATTACAGGTAGATTCTCTTGCTACTCTATCTACGATGCTAAGGGCGAAATGATTGTTAAGGCAAATCATATGATTACACCTAAGCGTGCAGCTGCAATCATTGAGCGTGGTGTTGATGATAAGGGCGAGCCAATCAAGAAGGTTAAAATCAGAAACGTACTTAACTGCCGTTCACACGTTGGTGTTTGTGCTAAGTGTTACGGTGCTAACATGGCTTCAGGTCGTGCTGTTCAGGTTGGTGAAGCAATCGGTATCATCGCTGCTCAGTCAATCGGTGAGCCAGGTACACAGCTTACTATGAGAACATTCCATACTGGTGGTGTTGCTGGTAACGATATTACACAGGGTCTTCCTCGTGTCGAGGAGCTTTTCGAGGCTAGAAAGCCTAAGGGACTTGCAATCATCTCTGAGATTGCCGGAACAGTTACTATCGAAGAAGATTCTAAGACAAAGAAGAGAGAAGTTGTTGTTACAAACCCTTCAACAGGCGATGTTGAAAAGTATCTTATCCCTTATGGATCACGTATCAAAGTCCTTTCAGGACAGGAAATCGAAGCAGGTGATGAGCTTACAGAAGGTTCAGTAAACCCACACGATATCCTTACAATTAAGGGTAAGTCAGCTGTTCAGGATTACTTAATCCGTGAAGTACAGCGTGTATACCGCTTACAAGGTGTTGATATCAACGATAAGCATATCGAAGTACTTTGCCGTCAGATGCTTAAGAGAATCAGAATTGACGAAGCAGGTGATACAGGATTTATGCCAGGTTCACTTGTTGATTGGCTTGATTTTGAGGATGCAAATGAGCAGATGGAAGCAGAGGGCAAGGAAGTTGCAACAGGTACACAGGAACTTCTTGGTATCACAAAGGCAGCACTTGCAACAAACTCATTCTTATCAGCAGCTTCATTCCAGGAGACAACAAAGGTTCTTACTGATGCAGCTATCAAGGGTAAGGTTGATCCACTTAACGGTCTTAAAGAGAACGTTATCATCGGTCGCTTAATCCCAGCTGGTACAGGTATGAAGAGATACTCTAATATCCCTCTTTCAACTGACAATCAGTTAGTTGACACACAGGAAGCTTTAGAAGGCTTTGAGGGTGAGACAACTTCAGAAGAACTTGTTGATGTAGAATAATACTAGTTATATTAATGGTCTTGGCCTTGTGCCAGGACCATTTTTTTTCACATTTTTAATCTTGACAGAATGAAATTAAGGAAATATAATGTTCTAGCATGCGCAAATAGGGATAATTATACCCATAAGCATGTAGAAATAAATTAGGAGGTAAAAAAGAATGCCAACATTCAACCAGCTAGTTAGAAAAGGTCGTCAGACATCTGTAAAGAAGTCTACAGCACCAGCACTTCAGAGAGGTTATAACTCTCTTAAGAAGAAGCCTACTAACACTTCTTCACCACAGAAGCGTGGTGTATGTACAGCTGTTAAGACAGCTACACCTAAGAAGCCTAACTCAGCTCTTCGTAAGATTGCCAGAGTTCGTCTTTCAAACGGAATCGAAGTAACTTCATACATTCCAGGCGAAGGTCACAATCTTCAGGAGCATAGCGTTGTTTTGATTCGTGGTGGTCGTGTTAAGGATTTACCAGGTACACGTTACCATGTAATCAGAGGTACACTTGATACAGCAGGCGTTGCTAATCGTAAGCAGGGTCGTTCAAAGTACGGCGCTAAGAGACCTAAGGACGCTAAGTAAGATAGCGTAAAGGCTTAGAAATTTTATTGTATATCACATGCACTTTGGTTAATGTTGTTATTTTTTCTCTATAGAATAAATAGCGCATGAACACATGAGTTTTAATGTGAGTACCGTTGATCTAACAAATTTTAGTTAAGGAGGGAAGTATCGTGCCAAGAAAAGGACATACTCAAAAGAGAGACGTTTTGGCAGATCCTATATACAATAGCAAAGTAGTTACAAAGCTTATCAACAACATCATGCTTGATGGTAAGAAGGGCGTAGCTCAGAAGATTGTATATGGTGCATTTGACAAAGTCGCAGAAAAGACTGGAAAGCCAGCACTTGAGGTTTTCGAGGAAGCAATGAATAACGTTATGCCTGTACTTGAGGTAAAGGCTAGACGTATCGGTGGTGCTACATATCAGGTACCTATCGAAGTAAGACCAGATCGTCGTCAGGCCCTTGGCCTTAGATGGCTCACAATGTTCTCACGTTCACGTACAGAGAAGACTATGGAAGAGCGTCTTGCAAACGAGATCATGGATGCAGCTGGCAACACAGGTTCAGCTGTTAAGAGAAAAGAAGAAATGCATAGAATGGCAGAGGCTAATAAGGCATTTGCTCATTACAGATTCTAATAGGAGGGACAAACAGTGGCAGGAAGAGAATATCCACTTGAGCGTACCAGAAATATTGGTATCATGGCTCATATCGATGCCGGAAAGACTACACTTACAGAGCGTATTCTTTATTACACTGGTGTAAACTACAAGATTGGTGATACTCACGAAGGTACTGCAACCATGGACTGGATGGAGCAGGAAGCTGAGAGAGGTATCACAATTACTTCAGCTGCTACAACATGTCACTGGACTGAGCAGGAAAACTGCAAGCCTAAGAAGGGTGCTCTTGAGCACCGTATCAATATCATTGATACACCAGGCCACGTAGACTTTACTGTTGAGGTTGAGCGTTCCCTTCGTGTACTTGATGGCGCCGTTGGTGTCTTCTGTGCAAAGGGTGGCGTTGAGCCACAGTCAGAGAATGTTTGGAGACAGGCTGACACATATAACGTACCAAGAATGGCTTTCATCAATAAGATGGATATCCTTGGTGCAAACTTCTACGGAGCTGTTGATCAGATCCGTGATAGACTTAAGAAGAACGCTATCGTTCTTCAGCTTCCAATCGGTAAGGAAGATGATTTCCAGGGAATCATCGATCTTTTCGAGATGAAAGCATACATCTATAACGATGATAAGGGTGATGATATTTCTATCACAGACATCCCAGCTGATATGGCAGAGGATGCTGAGCTTTATCACACAGAACTCGTTGAGAAGATCTGTGAGTTAGATGATGATCTTATGATGGAGTATCTTGAGGGCGAAGAGCCATCAGTAGAGGCTCTTAAGGCAGCACTTCGTAAGGGTACTTGCGAGTGTAAGGCTATCCCAGTTTGCTGTGGTTCTGCTTACAGAAACAAGGGTGTTCAGAAGCTTCTTGATGCTATCCTTGAGTACATGCCATCTCCAGTAGATGTACCAGCTATTCAGGGTACAGACTTAGATGGAAACCCAGTTGAGAAGCACTCATCAGATGATGAGCCATTCGCAGCTTTAGCATTCAAGATTATGGCTGATCCATTCGTTGGAAAGCTCGCATTCATCCGTGTATATTCAGGTACATTGAACTCAGGTTCATACTGCCTCAATGCTACAAAGGATAAGAAGGAGCGTGTAGGTCGTATTCTTCAGATGCACGCTAACAAGCGTACAGAGTTAGACAAGGTTTACTCTGGTGATATCGCAGCTGTAGTAGGTCTTAAGGTTACTACAACTGGTGATACAATCTGCGATGAGCAGCACCCAGTAATCCTCGAGTCTATGGAATTCCCAGAGCCAGTTATCGAGCTTGCTATCGAGCCTAAGACTAAGGCTGGACAGCAGAAGATGGGCGAAGCTCTTGCTAAGCTTGCTGAAGAGGATCCTACATTCCGTCAGCATACTGATCATGAGACAGGCCAGACAATCATCGCTGGTATGGGTGAGCTTCACCTTGAGATCATTGTTGATCGTCTTCTTAGAGAGTTCAAGGTTGAGGCTAACGTAGGTGCTCCACAGGTTGCTTACAAGGAGACATTTACAAAGCCTGTTGATCAGGAATACAAATATGCTAAGCAGTCAGGTGGTCGTGGACAGTACGGTCACTGTAAGGTTAGATTTACTCCAATGGATGCTAACGCTGAAGAAACATTCAGATTCAAGTCTTCAGTAGTTGGTGGTGCTATTCCTAAGGAATACATCCCATCTGTTGGTGAGGGTATCGAGGAAGCAGCTAAGGCTGGTATCCTTTGTGGATTCCCTGTACTTGGTGTAGAAGCAGACGTTTACGATGGTTCTTACCATGAAGTCGATTCATCAGAAATGGCATTCCACATTGCTGGTTCAATGTGCTTCAAGGAAGCTATGGCTAAGGCAGCTCCAGTACTTCTTGAGCCTATCATGAAGGTTGAAGTTACTATGCCAGAGGAATACATGGGTGATGTAATCGGATCTCTTAACGCTAAGCGTGGTCAGATCCAGTCAATGGATGACCTTGGCGGCGGAAAGATTGTTAGAGCACTTGTTCCACTTGCTGAGATGTTCGGATACTCAACAGAGCTTCGTTCATCTACACAGGGACGTGGTAACTACTCAATGTTCTTCGAGAAGTATGAGCCAGTTCCAAAGAACGTTCAGGAGCAGATCATCTCTAACCACTCTAAATAATAGCCTATTGGTTATGAAATAATTGAAAATAGTTGAAAAACCTCAGTACTTTCGATATAATCGAGGTACTGAGAGTTTAGAACTAACTATGCCCATTTTGGGGCACTAATTTAAGGAGGATTTTTAAAAATGGCAAAAGAGCATTTTGACAGAAGCAAACCACATTGTAACATTGGTACTATCGGACACGTAGATCACGGTAAAACAACTCTTACAGCAGCTATCACAAAGGTACTTGCTGAGCGTGTATCTGGTAACGCTAAGGTAGATTTCGAGAACATCGATAAGGCTCCAGAAGAGCGTGAAAGAGGTATTACAATTTCTACAGCTCACGTTGAGTATCAGACAGAGAAGAGACATTATGCACACGTTGACTGCCCAGGCCATGCTGATTATGTAAAGAACATGATCACAGGTGCTGCTCAGATGGACGGCGCTATCCTTGTAGTTGCTGCAACTGACGGTGTTATGGCTCAGACAAAGGAGCACATCCTTCTTTCTCGTCAGGTAGGTGTACCTTACATCGTTGTATTCCTTAACAAGTGTGATATGGTTGATGATGAGGAGCTTATCGAGCTCGTAGAGATGGAAGTTACAGAGCAGCTTGAAGAGTACGACTTCAACGATTGCCCAATCGTTAAGGGTTCAGCTCTTAAGGCTCTTGAAGATCCAAACGGCGAGTGGGGCGACAAGATCATGGAACTTATGGATACTGTTGATTCTTACATCCCAGATCCACAGCGTGAGACAGATAAGCCATTCCTTATGCCAGTAGAGGACGTATTCACAATCACAGGTCGTGGTACTGTTGCTACAGGTAGAGTAGAGCGTGGTGTTCTTCATCTTAACGACGAACTTGAAATCATCGGTATCAAGGAAGATACACAGAAGACTGTTGTAACTGGTATCGAGATGTTCCGTAAGCTTCTTGATGAGGCACAGGCTGGTGATAACATCGGTGCACTTCTTCGTGGTGTTAACCGTGACCAGATTCAGCGTGGACAGGTACTTGCTAAGCCAGGTACTGTAACATGCCACACAAAGTTTACAGCTCAGGTTTACGTTCTTACAAAGGATGAAGGTGGTCGTCATACTCCATTCTTCAACAACTATCGTCCACAGTTCTACTTCAGAACAACAGACGTTACAGGTGTTTGCGAGCTTCCAGCAGGTACAGAGATGTGCATGCCTGGCGATAACGTAGAGATGACAATCGAGCTCATCCACCCAATCGCTATGGAGCAGGGTCTTACATTCGCTATCCGTGAGGGTGGTAGAACAGTAGGTTCTGGTCGTGTTGCTACAATCATCGAATAATTTCGAGCGAACAGCCCAACCCAAATTATAAAATCAAGCCCTTCGAGGATTTCCTCGGAGGGCTTTTTTATTTTAAAAATAGGTTAACTTAAATAAATGAGGGCAATGGTACAAGCATACTTGATGAGCTAAAAAAATCTATAAAGATGAATTCTCAAAAGTGTTGAACGAGATAATCTGATTGAAACTCAAAATGAGATTATAAACGCAACCGATAAGATGGTGGATGAAGTAGTTGAAAAAATGGCAGATACGGAAATGAAGAAAGAGTTTATGAGATATGCATTACTGGATGAACCAAAGAGTGCCCTGGGTAAATTGGTCTCGGGTACATTTAGGAGATTTAAAGAGTGCTGGGAAAAAATAGAAAAACATTTGCTATTGAGGAAACAAAGGAAAGTGTACTAGCAAAACTAAAAAGTATTTCACAAAGGAAAGGAGATATACAAAACGATTCTGAAAATATAAAGAAAAGGCACAGGTATGAAATAGATCGATGACTAAGAAGGCTTTGCAGTGATTTTTGCTGCAAAGCTTTTTTATTTTACTGATTGTTTGACACATATTGGTTTTATATAATTAAATAAAAATCAAGTATTCTTTTAGAAAATTCAAAGCCTCTTTGATGTTCATTGGTATAACTTTTTCGTATCATGTAATCATCAAATAACGAATATTTATTGGAGGTCACAAATATGAAACAGAAAAATATATCAACATTTTTAGGAGAACAGTGCAGAAAATATCGTAAAATTCTTGGAATTACACAAGAAGAACTTGCAGAGAAAATGAATACTACACCTCAGACAATTAGTAATTATGAACGTATGGGAATAAAAGATGTAGATGTGGAAAATGAAATTTCAAGTATTTTTGGTGTTGATTTGAGAGAAGAGACAGAAGAAAATGAAGGTGAACCAGGAGAATTAGGGAAAGAAATTCTTTTATTTTTAATGGAACATGAAGGGACTTGTTTAGTTGGAGACTTATTAGATAAGAATATTTTATATGGTATTTCCAAAGAGCGTCTTGATAATGAAGTAGAAAAACTTGCAAAGAAAGATATGTGTTATCGCGAAGAAGATTTTCTGAGATATAAAAGTGATTTAGAAATATATTATGTAAAAGATGGATATGATAGTAACCATAAGCCGGATGATAGACTTTTTATAACAGCTAAGGGAATTATTACAACTAGAAATTTTATTACTAATCATTATCAGGCAGAAAGAATCAATTCGTGTAGTAATATACAGTCATATGAAATGTTACTATCAAAGAAATCTCGCGGTGATAAGATAAAAAAAGTCGGCAATGCAAAAGATATGGAGGAATATTTTGAGCTAAGACCGTGGCATTATATGATTAAGGATATTTCTAGAAATATATATATGAACTATAAGGCTGATTATATAAGTTATTTAAAGAATAATTGGTTACCTGATCTTGGAATTTCTGAAAAATATTATAGATATTATTCTGAAAATGAATGGAACATCCTTTTTCCGGGGAAAAGTTTCTATCATGATTTGTTGTATAGGATGGCATTTGGATTTTCGAATGGTTGGCGAACTGAAAATTTACATTTTAGGAATAGTGAAGAATTATTAAGCGAAGAGTATGAAGATGCAATTCAAAAATACGATGAAATGTATCGAAAAGATGTTGCAAACTCTGATTTACCTTCATGGGTTAAGAATATTAGTAGATTAGAATGGCTAGAAAGAAAAAGATTTTTCTTATTCCCTCCTAAGGAAGATGTGAATTATGTCAATTATATGGCAGAAATGGAAGCTGAATATTCAGAAGCAGAAATAGTTTTAGATGCAACTAACGAATTGCGCAATAATAAAATCTTATATAAGATTTTTGTTAAAAAATGTAAACATGATAATAATGTTGAAATAAGTGAAGAAGAACTTGAACAATTCGTTGCAGAGCCTCTTTTTTTTGAACCGGAAAAATCTAAGAAGAAACATGAAAGTATATTTGATGACAAAAGATTAAAAGAGACATTATATAAAAATATACCTAATATTGAAGAACTTATAGAGCATCCTATGAAGTGGTTTACAAAAGAGCAGATAGAAACATTTATTAAAGAAAACTACAAGAAGCCAGCCTATTATGAGGAATTGCTAATTCAGGAAAAAATAATCGAGATAGAAAAAATAATTCCAGAAGCAAAAGAGGAATACTATCGTTTTCCTAAAAGCTGGGAAGAAAATGGACTGGCTGATTTAGTTAGAGATGTATGTTGTTTAAAATAATTAACTATTGAAAGGCTTTATTATGGAAACATATGAATATAATGGAGAAAAATATTATTTCAAAAAAGGTAAATGGATAAAATCCGACTATACTATTGCGCCGATATCAGTAGTTACTGAATTAAATAAGTTATTAATGGAAAATGAAAATTTTGATGAGAAATCTGTTGATGAAATTATAAAATTACTAGATGGAGCAAAAATGACAAGTAATACTGGCTTTGCCCTAAAATTAGCTGAGGAGGCTATGGAAAAAGCTAGTCTTTCAGAGGCAAGAGCACTTTTACCTAGAATGACATCATTATATAGGATTAAACATAGACCAGAAAAAGCTATTGAAGTAGGAGAACATTATATTGGAATATATGAAGGCAAGATATGGTCACCTTCATTATTTACATCTCTTGCGGCGGCATACTGTGACTTGAATGAGTTAGAAAAGGCTCGCAAATATGCTAATAGAGCTAGGGCAATATCTGGAAATAATAGTTCTATAGAATTGATGAGTGTATATTCTAGGTTAAAGAAACTTGAAGAAGAAAGTCCAAATATAGTACGACGTGATAAAGTCGTTGAAAAAATAATAGAGTCAACAGAACCTAGCACTTCATTAAATGATATCGAAATGGAAAGTGTGGAGCAGCATTTTACTCAAACAAATGAAATGGACGATAAATCACTCTTTAATAAAGAGAGCGAGAATACTGTAATATATGAGGAAAAAGAAGAAATAAAACCACAGGTAGTTGAGAAAACGCTTAAGAAGAAAAAAACTTATGATGACTGGGTCGAAGAGTATCCAGACAGGGTAGTTATTAGAAAAGAAGGATTTTTTTATACAGTAAAAGACGAGTGCGCTACCGTAATTGCATCAATCCTGAGATACAATATTGGAGAGTATTATGGGCGATATATAACAGGATCTCCTTCTCTAGAAATAATGACTAATGAATTAAAGAATCATCATATAAGCTATGTGGCAATTGTAAGTGATGAAATAGTTGATGAAGAGGTATTTACGGATAATCAATTCTATGCTTGGGTGTCTGAAAAAGAACGACTAGTGTCTTTGGAACGAATCCGTGAAAGAAAAAAACGGAATATTACAAAACTAGGTAAAGATGGTATTGAAGATATTCTTAATTTTATTGACGTACTGAATCAAGGAACAGACCCTATTACTGGAGAAATTTATGACGAGGAACATTTTCTAAATACTCCGGAAATGAAGGTTATATTGGAAATAGCAAAAAAGAGACTTCAAAGTAAAATATCAATAGAGGAAAGAAAAGCATCTGAGGATGACTTAAATCAAGATGAGCATCTGATATTTTGTAAACTTAAGGGATGTCGTATGGATATAGCTAGGGAATATGGAGTCCCACCATACACAATCTGCCATGATAGTACTTTGGCTGAGTTAAGCAAGGTGAGACCTAAGGATATAGATGAAATGCTATTGGTTCCAGGCGTGGGTGAGAAGGCTATTGAAAAATATGGAGAAGCATTTTTGAAGATTATAAACGAAGCGGAGTAGAAGACATAAATTTCGTACTTGATTTTTCCATCTAAAATTTGTAAACTAATTTAACATTATTAGAGTGGAGAGCAAGTAATAGTATGTCAAATAAGGGCAGAATAGATATATCAGCTTTAAGTACACCGCCTGAAAAACATGAATTTGAGATGGCGAAATTCTTCACAGAGTTAGGAAAGAATATTACATTCATTGAGCCAAGTAGAATTCCTGGGACACACACTCCAGATATAAGAATGGATGGTGTAGAATGGGAAATGAAATGTCCGTTTGGTAATGGTAAGAGAACTATCGAGGACAATTTCAGAAAGGCAGTACAGCAGTCAAAGTACATTATTTTTGATTTAAGACATACCAAGATACCAGAGAAGCAATGCATAGCGCCGTTTGAAAAAGAGTTTTATGCGCGCCCATATTTAAAAAAGTTACATGTTATCAGAAAGAATGGTGAACTTTTGACATATCCACCAAAATAGTGAAAGTTGATAATTTCAGAATTCGTGTTACTATTTAAGTAAGATAGGACTCGACCCATCGCTGGATTTAGCGAAGGGCCCAGAGTCTTTTTCTTATATATGGAGAAATACTCTGGTACCATTCTGGTACCAAAAACTTCAAAAACAACAAATAATGATGCGAATATAGATAATTGCACCAAAAGAAACACCGTAAAATCAAGGCTTCCGAGGATTTCCTCGGGAGCCTTTTTCATGCGAAAATATACTAAAGATCAAATGTAAAATGAGTGCTTGGTACTATTCTGGTACTTTTTTATACGGAGATGCAACTCAATGGATCATGCGTAGAAAAGAGAAAAAACATTGACAAATGTAATCATGACTAATTAGGAATTGGATTCCGAATTAGTCGAATTCACGATTGAAAAACGGTAATGGAAGTGGTAGAATATGACTAATCTGGAATTGCATTCCGAATTTGTCATACTTTTTATGAAAGGATTAGTATATGGAATATATCAAGAGAGCCATTGAGGATGTGGTAGAGCATTCAGCCAAAACATTTAAGTGTATATTGATTACAGGTGCGAGACAAACTGGAAAATCTACGTTAGTCAAACATTTATATTCAGATGTAAAGCAGGTTTCATTTGATGATCCATTTGTTGAGGATCAGGCAAAGAATAATCCAGAGATGTTCATGTCATTAAATGAACCACCTGTATTTTTGGATGAAATTCAGTATGTGCCATCTTTATTTAGATATATAAAGCAATCTAGTGATAATAATGATTCAAAGGGATTGTATTATCTTTCAGGCTCACAACCTTTTAAGCTTATGGAATTGGTATCTGATTCATTAGCAGGAAGAGCTGCTATTATAGAATTATCACCATTATCACTTAGAGAAATAATGAAGAGCAGTTATACAAAACCATTTCTTCCTACAATGGAGTATGTTCAAGACAGAAATAAAGAAGCTGTAAAACCAGATAACATATGGAAAATAATACATCGTGGTGGCTATCCTGAGATGCAAAATCCAGAAATGGATTGGACAATGTTTTTTGCAAGCTATGTAAAAACTTATTTAGAACGTGATGTTAGAGAATTGGCTGCGGTACAGGATTTAGATGCATTTCGTAGATTTATGATAGCTTGTGCTGCAAGAACTGGACAGATGCTCAATTACTCTAATATAGCCGATGAAGTCGGTAAGGATGCAAATACTATAAAGAATTGGATCTCTATTTTGGAGGCGTCAGGCATAGTGTATATACTAGAGCCATATGCTAATAGTGCCTTAAAGCGTGCTATAAAGACGCCTAAAATGTATTTTAGAGATACAGGCTTAGCAGCATATCTTACAAGGTGGCTTACTCCTGAAACCTTAGCAACAGGTGCAATGAGTGGGGAGTTCTTTGAGACGTTTGTTATTTCAGAGATATTAAAAAGCTATTCCAATAGAGGATTAGATTATCGTTATTTCGTGTCATATTATAGAGGCAAAGATAAGAAAAAAATCAAAAAGAATGGTGAAGAAACCTACGAAGAGGCAGAGATTGATTTCATTATCGAGCAGGATGGTGTTTTGTATCCTATCGAAATCAAGCAAAGTAGTAATGTCTCTGCTGATATGACCTCGGCTTTTCAGATATTAGACACAATACCTGAAAAAAAACGAGGGACAGGAGCTGTTGTGTGTATGTGCTCCATGCCAGGTGCATTAAGAGAAAATGTGTTACAAATTCCATATTGGTTTATATAATGATATTGTAGCTAAGAAAAGACTCGCCCCATTGCTGGATAACGGAGGGCTTTTTTGTGCATAAAGGAAATTCAAAGAGAGAACCGTATCACTTGAAATAGTACACAAAACCTGTATACTGAGTATATGATTGTAAATTAACAGATATGGAGGATGATATGAAAAAAAGAATTTCCTTGATACTTGTTGTTAGTTTGCTTACAGTTGCTTTGCTTGCATGTGATAAAGAGAAAATTGAGACGCCTGTTGAGAATCCACAGGAGACTGTTCAACAGGAAACGGAAGATGTACAAGAGGTGGATGCTGATGCGATGCCAGAGTTTTCGTATACATCAGTAGCATATGATGAAGTATACGAGTATTTTTCGGGGTCTATTCAGTGTATAGAGATTACAGATAGCAATCATTCTAAATTGGCAGATGCTGTTAATGACTATTTTTCGGAGCAAGTTGAGCAATTTAATAAGACTTGCAACAATATGGTGAAGGCAGCAGAAGATGCAAATAATCAACTCGAGCAGGATAAAGTAAATAATGAAGGTGAAGAAAACGAGTTTGTTTATGATTATATTGCATATTACTCATACGATATAAGCGTTGAGGTTACCCGTAGTGATAATCAGATGTTTAGTATTAGAATGGATGAGTATGATTACGAAGGTGGAGCCCACGGTGTTGACAATATTTATGGTATTACATTTGATACACAGACTGGGGAGATTCTTGAAAATACTTGCTTTGAAGCAAGTGTTGCTAGTATCGCAGATACTATTAACAGTGAAATAGATAGTAGTCCACAGGAAGCAAAGGATTTGCTCACAGAAGACTATCAGGATTATATACACCGCATGGAGACTGGATTACTGTCTTCAGTAGCTGTTTGGTTTAATGAAAGAGGAATAGTTATTGGTTTTCCAGAGTCTACAATAGCACCACATGCAGCTGGGATAATCACATTCAATGTGCCGTATAGTAAGCTTGATGACTTCGATGAGAAATATATTCCCGACGGAGAATTCTATACAGCAGATATTTCAAATATGGGATTAGCTGAGATGATTGATGTCAATGGAGATGGAAATGATGATATAGTTTATTTGGAGACTACTGAAGATACAGAGAATTATACTAATACATATACTCTTCATATTGGTGAAGATGAGATTAAACTAAGCGATGTAGATTTATATTACTGCGATCCTATGTTTGTGCATTGTAGCACAGGTAATTATTTTATGATTACAACAACTGCTTCAAATGATTGGCACACAATACATATGTATAATGCTGATAAAAATTTCGCTATCGTTCAGTCGTTAGACGGAACAATAAGAGAAATATGGAACAATAAAGCTAAAATTAGTTATCGAGTAGATGCGTTTGGAACATGGACAGCTGTTAAAGACTACACATACGATGGGAATGGATTCTCTACAAATGAAACCTATGATAAATTACAAAATGATCCTAGAACAAATGGAAATGCTATGGGAATCACATTGTTAAAAAATCTAGATTATACAGATGAAAATGGTGACAGTGAAACCTTGAAAGCGGGAACTGTAATTTATCCAATTACAAATTATGAAAATCAATTAGAATTTGTAAACAAGGATGGAACTATTCAAGGATACTTTGATTATATATATGAAGATGGTGTTCGTTACGTTAATGGCGTTGAAGAGTATAAAATGTTTGATAATATGCCTTACGCTGGATAGGGAAAGAAGGATACAAAATGAAAAACAATGATACAAATATGAGAAAAAAATATAATAGAAAGCTTTTAATAAATGGTTTTAAAGCTGAGTTCGTAAAGAACTTAAAAAAGATATTCAATACAGAAGATAAAGAGCTATCATTTTCACAGTTTTTAATCAAGCATAGCTTTATATTTGTTGGTGGAATGATTCCGATTGTTATTGATTTTTTCAAAAATGGTAGATTTGAAGCAGACACATGTATTGGTTCATTGATTGCAATACTACTATTATCGTTATGCTGCTGGGGGGCAGGTAAAATCAAACTGTAGAATAGAGTGATTGTTAACGCATGATTGAAGTGGTAAGACATAGATCAAATAAGGCCTTCGAGGAAAACTCGGAGGTCTTATTATTTTTCCAGCCGATTTGAGAATAAGTAAAAAGTCTGACATTTGTGTGAACAATCTGAAAACATCAACAAAAACACAAAAAATAGGAGTAAAATGGGAAAAGGTATAGGAAGGAGGTTTCCAATGTCAGGGGTGGGAAAAACAAAAAAAAGAGGATCTATTAAATTCAATTTATTAATCATAATTATCCCGATAGTGGCAATTATGATGATTGGTCTAGTAGTATGCTCGTATGAAATTTCGTCAAGAAGTTTAAGAAAAGAAGCAGAAGAACTGCTAAAAACATCAATCAGAAGTCAGAAAAGTGACATTGAATCATGGATGAAAGACAATTTGGATTCCTTTAGAATTGTGAAGAATACAATAGAAAGCGCAAATCCAGATGAGGAAACCATAAAAGCGATTTTGGATGGTTCTGTAGGATTCAATAGCGCCTATGGTGACGGATTCTATATTGGAAAGAGTGACGGCACATTTATAACTGGTTCTGGCTCAACAAAGACAGAAAGCAATGTGTTGTCATCAAATTGGTATATGGAAGGCTCAACCAGAATCAATATGTCATTTGGTGAACCATATGTAAATAGTGATGGAAAAGAAGTCATTAGTGCAACAGGTATGCTTAATAATGGTGAAGAAGGAATCACAGTTATCGGTGCTGATGTTACACTAGATAGAATTAGTGTAATTGTAAACTCTAACGTTGAGATGGAGAATGCTGAGACTTTCCTTGTAGAAGCTACAACAGGAACTATTATCAGTAATAGAGATTCATCAAAGGTTGGAGCTAATATAGCTGACTACAGTTCAGATAAATTCTATGCCGGTGTACAAAAAGCTATTGAAGAGTCTAATCTTTCAACTCAGGAAATAAGTGGAAACATGACAACGTTTAGTGAAGTAAGTGGCACAGATTGGATATTGGTATCCTTCATTCCTTCAAACATTATCCTAAATGATTTAAAGACTCTCGGAAAAGTAATGACAGCTCTTGCTATCGTTGGAATACTGGTTCTTATCATATTAATTGAAAGAGCAGTACATATTTTAATTAATCCTGTAAATAAGCTTTCAGGAGTAATTAATACTATGACAGATGGTGATTTCACAATGGATGTTGAAGTCAAAGGTAATAACGAAATCACATCAATGTCAGAAGGAATCAGAGATTTTGCAGGTACAATGCATGATTTGATAAGTAAAATCGGAAGTATTGCTGTTAACTTAAATAATCAGGCAGATGAGAGTAATCGAGTTTCAAGAGAATTGTATGATGCTTCTAAACTACAGGAAGATTCAATGCAAGGATTAAATGAAACCGTAGATGGCTTGGCGAGTTCTATCAATGAAATTGCTAATAATGCCACAACACTAGCCTTAGTTGTAACAGATACAAGAACTAATGGTGAGAGTGTAAGCGAGCAGATGACAGAGACAGTAAATGTTGCTAACAAAGGCCAGAAAGAGATGGAGAAAGTTAGCGATGCAATGGGCATTATCATTAAATCAATTAATGAACTCCAGGCAGCAATCAATGATGTAGGTGTTGCATCAAACGAGATTACTGAGATTGTTAAATTAATTGGTAGTATCGCAGAAGAGACAAACCTCCTTTCATTAAATGCTTCAATTGAGGCAGCCAGAGCTGGTGAAACAGGAAAAGGCTTCGCAGTTGTTGCAAATGAAATTGGTAAGCTAGCTCAGACAAGTACAAATTCTGTTCAGCAGATTACCGAACTTGTTGTTGGAATTGATAATCTTGTAAAAGATGCAGAAAAGAAGGCAGAAGAGAGTGTAAGTAGCATTGATGAGAGTAGCGGATACATCAAGAATGCAGTAGACACATTTACTTTAATCTACGAGAATATCCAGCAGACAAACGAGATGGTGGCTCAAATGATTGAAAAGGTAGGAGAAGTAGATGCGGTTGCAACTGATGTAGCAGCGATTTCAGAAGAGCAGGCTGCAAGTGCAGAAATCATTCTTACTACTTCAGAAGAGATAGTTAAGCAATCATCTAAGCTAACAGATAATAGTATGAAGGTTGCTAAGGAATCAGAGCTGTTAGCATCAACCTCAACAGAATTAGATAGACGAGTACATCAATTCAAGATTTAAAGGAGTTAATCAAGATGAGAAAAATAATACTATCATTAATGTTAATATTTGCAGTTTCTATCTCTGGTTGTGGATTTTCTTCTTCAAAAGATTCGTCATCTGGAGGTAGTGGTGTAAAAATAATGTTTTCTTATTCACAAGAAGAAGGAAACGCATTTAGAGACACTTTGGCACAGGGCGCTCAGGAGTATGCTGCAAGCGTAGGTGCCACAGTAGAATGTGACTATGCTGAGCATTCTTTGGAGAAGCAAATTGAGTCAATAAAAAATGCACAGAGCAATGGATATGACGCAATCCTTTGTATTGCAGAGGATGCATCAACAGCAAGACAGCTTGAAGCAGCAGCTGGAGATTTGCCAATAATCTTCTGTAATAATGCTCCAGATGATGCAACATTAAAAGAAGATAAATACATCTATTGTGCATCAAATGAAGGCGTAGCTGGAGCGCTTCAGGCAGAATATATATTAAATGCATTTTCATCAAAGAATGAAATAAATGTTTTGTTACTAAAAGGCCTTGATGGACATTCTGCAACAGTTGGAAGAACTAAGACATTAAAAGAAGGATTAAATGCAAGCGGCAAGACAATAAACTATGTATTCGAAGATTTTGCCGATTTTGATACAACTAAAGCTAGAGAAGCAGTAAACTTTGCAATTAGCAAAGGCATTCAGTTTGATGTAATCGTATGCAACAACGACGCAATGTCACGAGGCGCAATACAGGCGTGCCAGGATAATGGTATCAATCCAAGTGATGTTCCAATTCTCGGCGTAGATGCAACACAGGATGGTTGCGAAGCTATTTTGGCAGGCGAGATGGTATTTACAGTTTATCAGCCAGCTGCACCACAGGGGGCTGAAGCTGCAAAAGCTGCTATAGAATTGGCTAATGGCGGATCAATTAGTGATTTTGAAACACTTTCAGAAGACAAATTACATTTGTGGGTTCCTTTTGAAGCTGTAGATGCTTCAAATGCGAAGGATTATTTGTAATCATGCTTTACGCAAAGCCCTTCGAGGAGTTCCTCGAGGGGCTTTTTTCACGAAAAAGGAGGATGTTGGATGTTTAAAATTGAGGAGTTTTTGCAGGAGGAAGAGGCAAAAACATTGACTTTATCTGATAGCTTATTCCATGAGGCTCTAAAGGATAAGCCTGAAAGTAAAGCACGTTATCATGTTAAGAATGATAAAGGGGAGGATTTTGACATTGTCTATTGGGATAATGACGAGGATATAGAACCACGAGATGCTTATCCAGCATACATAAAGCCTCCATACATGGCTAAATATTATATATACGATGAAAATGATAAAGATACCCTTTATTTAGATTATTTTAAAGGTCTCAAGTATATGATATTTGAGGAACTAAATGAATATACCATAACAATCAGTAAGGTTGTATTGAATTTTACTGACCTTGAGATATGGTGCAATGATGATAGGATTCTATGGTTTATAAATGAAAATCAAAGGCTTCATATAGTTAAAGATTTGCCTGTAGATGATTATAAAGGTGATTGTTTTTATATTCAGGAACAGATTAGAACCGGTTTAGAGGACAACAATTTCAATAGACTTAGCAATACATATGCATTTCACAATATATTTTTCCTTCAATGGATATTAAATGGTAAGTCATTTTCACAATTTAAATATATGACACTACCAATAAATGATACTGGTGGAATCGGAGCATTACTTACTGGATATAAACGATATAAAGAATCCTTTGCAACGTTTAATCTTAAATTTGCAGCTCCAGATAAGGACAAATTGGGTAAATATCCACGAGAAATGGTAGAGCGATATTTTGCTGTGGATATGTGGAGCACGGACGCAAATGAAGAAAATACACTGGCGGTTCCAGATTTAGTAATGTTTCTTAAAACCAAATTCTATCAGATGCAGCCAGGAGTAATGGATAAGTCAGTTATTGCCCCTAGGTTTCGCCAGGAAATGGATGAATACTATGAGGCAGTATTCAATGGAAAAAAGACTCTTGGTGTACTGATACGCGGTAGTGACTATATTGCTACAGGTCTTTCTGGCACTAGAAAAATGGCGACAGTTGAGCAGATGATTCCTACAATCCGTAAATGGATGTCTGAGTATGGATATGAAAGAATATTCTTAGCTACAGAAGATAGTGACATCCTAAAGCAGATGAGAGATGAATTTGGCAAAGATTTGGTGGCATTATCTCAGCATAGAATATCGCAAAAAGACTTAAGAGCTGGCCAAATAATATCTGATTATGAGAAAGAAAATGCTGGAAATGATTATAAAGAAAAGCTGGAAGATACAACAGTTAACTATTTTTATGCATTGTATTTACTGTCACATTGTGATGCCTTTATATGTTCAGGTCAGTGCAATGGATGGGATACAGTAACATCATTAAATAATAATCAATTTGAAAGAACATACAAGTTCATGGTTGGTATAAACGGAGATCCACGAACAGAAGACTGGAAGGAGATTCGTCCAGTTACAGCAGGTATGTTCGCAAGAGGTGTTTATCCTGTCGAAAAGCCATTTTTCATGACATATCGATTTGATTTAAAAGAAAAGGTGGATGGCATTTCTCTAAAAAAGGCGTGGGATAAAACAATTAAAATATACCCATATGTGAGCTATGCAACGGTGATTAGAAAAAGCGACCTGGTGTTATCAGAAAATCCTCTTGAATTTGTGATAGAAGAGACAGGTGAGGTTATTGAACCATCTACGCCAGCTGCTAATTTCCATACAGTGACAATGTGCTATTTAGGAAATACCTTATGGCTTTATGTGGACCACGTTCCTTATGATGGCACTGGATTTATGAAGGTGTTGGAGACTTTATTCTATCACTATTATTGTTTGACAGATGGCTGTGAGTATAAGCTTCCAGAGGGAGTATATTGTGAAAAGGATGGCGTAGTAGAGGGACAGGATGAAGATGCGTATCTAAAGGCTGACCCAGTAGATCCAAAGTCTCTTATGGGAGCAATGGGAAGTCAGGATATTTTCCAGACGCCAGAAAATCCAAAGGAAGGCATTTTTGTACCTAAGCCAGATTGTAGAGGCTTCTGCATAAGTGTACCATCAGAAGATTTCATAAAGTATGCAAAGTCAGTCAAGGGTAGTCCGATGTCTGCAATGGTAGTATGTGTGGCTCAGGCTTTATATAAAGTTCATCCGGATAACACGTTGCCATACTCGATTATGGCGCCGGTAAGTATAAGAAAAACTATGGGAAATAATAATTCTTTGCTACATCAGGTGGTGCATTACACACATAGTTTTGCAGTAGAAGATATTACTTCAAAAACAGACGAAGAACTTAACGTGGAATATAGAAATTATCTAAAGGGATTTAGTTCAGAGCAGGGAATCAAAAAGGTGGCAGGTGTATACCGTTCAATTTGCGAAGGCTACGCTAAAGCATTTAGATTTGGAGCACTGGGAAAGATTACTATGGATCAGCGTAAGAATATGAAAGCTGGTACTGGATTAAGCTACCTTGGAACAATGCGAACTGGCGATTATGGAAATCGTATAAGGATGACTGCATTCCATGCAATGCAGGAGAAAGGATTATCGATACAGTTTGCAGAAGTAGGAAATTATTTTTACATTGACTGGTATCAGGGGTTCCACAAGGAGGATTATGTAAAAGCCCTTCGTGATGTGCTAGAAGAAAAAGGAGTAGGCGGTATTACGATAGAAAGAGTTGAATAAAAAGGCAAAATAAAAATAGGCTTCCGGGATATGATTTCGGGAGCCTAAAATAATAAAGATGACAGAATAGTCATATAAGCTGTATAATTATACGGATAAGAGACTGTAAATTGTCAAACAATGGAGAATAATGGAGGAAAATATGGGATTTCGAATTGAAAGTGATACCATGGGCGAAGTAAAAGTATCAGACGAACATTTCTGGGGGGCACAGACTCAGCGTTCTCTTGAAAACTTTTGTATAGGAACTGAGACAATTCCTATGGAAGTAATTAACGCATTTGCGATACTTAAATCAGCAGCAGCCAGCACAAACCAGCAGCTTGGAAAGCTTGATAGTAACAAGGCTCAGGCGATTGTAGCAGCCTGCGATGATATCGTGCAGGGAAAATATCCAGATGAGTTTCCGCTAAAAGTATGGCAGACTGGTTCGGGTACACAATCAAATATGAACGTAAATGAAGTTGTTGCACATATCGTAAATGCGAATCATAATGATATAAATATTCATCCTAATGATCATGTGAATATGTCTCAGTCTTCTAATGACACATTTCCAACAGCTATGAATATGGCTGCGGTTATCATGATTCATGAGAAATTAATCCCTAGCATAGATAAACTGATTGCTACATTTAAAAGATTGGAAGAAGAAAACTACGATGTAATAAAAATCGGTCGTACACATCTTCAGGATGCAGTGCCACTTAGATTTAGCCAGGAAATATCAGGTTGGCGAGCTATGCTAGAAGAATCTAAAGCCCAGATTATTGAAGCTTCCGACAGACTAAGAAAGGTTGCTATTGGTGGTACAGCGGTAGGCACAGGTCTTAACTGCCCTGAAGGTTTTGATAAGATGTGCTGTGAGAAGATTTCCGAGCTATCAGGAGAAAGATTTGAGCCAAGTTCAAATAAATTCCATGCACTCACATCAAAGGACGGATATGTATACACAAGTGGAGCTTTAAAGGGACTTGCTGCAAATCTTATGAAAATCGCAAATGATGTAAGATGGCTTGCCAATGGTCCTAGATGTGGATTAGGGGAAATCACTATTCCAGAGAATGAGCCGGGAAGCTCAATCATGCCTGGAAAAGTAAATCCTACACAGTGCGAGGCAATCACAATGATTGCTATTCAGGTTATGGGCAATGATGCAACAATTGGTATTGGCGCATCTCAGGGTAACTTCGAGCTTAACGTATTTATGCCAGTGCTTGCCTACAATATGGTTCAGTCTATTCGCTTGCTCAGTGATGGAATCATATCTTTTGATAAGAATTGTGCTACTGGAATCAAGGCAAAGAGAGATAAGATGGAAAGCAATCTATTCAACTCACTTATGCTTGTTACTTGCCTGAGCCCAGTTATTGGCTATGAAAATGCAGCAAGTTGTGCACATAAAGCATACGAGGAAAATAAGACATTAAAAGAGGCTGTGCTTGAGCTTGGATTCTTAACTGAAAAAGAATATGACGAGACAGTACGCCCAGAAAAGATGGTTTAGCACTAAATAAAGGAGGAGAAATATGGCAGACGTATCAAAGGAATCATTAAAACTTCATTATGATTTAAAAGGAAAGATTGAAATCAAATCCAGAGCAAAAGTAGATAGCTCTGAGGCTTTGGCACTTGCTTATACACCAGGAGTTGCAGAGGCCTGCAAGGAAATCCAAAAGGATCCAGAAAAGGGCTGGGAGCTTACACGCCGTTGGAATACAGTAGCTGTTGTAACAGATGGAACAGCTATTTTAGGTCTTGGTGATATAGGTCCAGAGGCGGGAATGCCTGTAATGGAGGGCAAGTGTGTTCTTTTCAAAGAGTTTGGTGATGTAGATGCTATTCCCCTTTGCATACGCTCAAAGGATGTTGATACTATCGTAAATACGATAGCTCTTATGGCAGGATCTTTCGGCGGAATTAATCTGGAAGATATTGCAGCACCTCGTTGTTTTGAAGTCGAAAAGAAGTTAAAAGAAAAGTGCGATATACTTGTATTCCATGATGACCAGCATGGTACAGCAGTTGTTGTTGCAGCAGCTTTGATTAATGCCCTAAAGGTAACAGGAAAGAAGATGGGCGAAGTAAAAATCGTCATCAACGGTGCAGGTGCAGCAGGATGCGCAATCGGTAGACTACTTGTTACTATGGGATTTGGAAATGTTGTTCTTTGTGATATTAATGGTATCATCTGCGAAGGCGATGAGGGATTAAACTCAGGCCAGGAAGCTATGTCACATATCACAAACAAGAACCATGAGCATGGAACTCTTGCTGACGCTATGAAAAACGCTGATGTATTTATTGGAGTATCTCGTGCTGGACTTGTATCAAAGGAAATGGTTGCAAGCATGAACAATGGTATCGTATTTGCGATGGCAAATCCTGTTCCAGAAATCATGCCTGAGGATAGTAAGGCTGCAGGTGCAGCAGTTGTAGGTTCAGGACGTTCAGATTTCCCTAACCAGATTAACAATGTGTTAGTATTCCCTGGTATATTCAGAGGTGCTTTAGATGTTAGAGCTACAGACATCAACGACGCTATGAAGGAAGCAGCGGCCTACGCTATTGCAGGACTTGTATCAGATGAGGAGCTTAGCCCAGAGTATGTAATTCCAAAGGCCTTTGATCCAAGAGTAAAGGATGCTGTTGCAAGTGCTACAGCAGAAGCTGCAAGACGCACAGGAGTTGCAAGAATTTAATAAATTACTGATAAAGCTTTCTATAATCTCTTGGTGAATAACCAGTGATTTCATGGAAAGCTTTATTAAATGCAGTAGTAGATTGGAAGCCAGCAAGAAATGCACAATCTGTTATTGAGATAGACTTGTCCATTAAAAGCTTTGCAGCTGCCTGAACTCTGATGTTTGAAAGATACACAGGAAATGACATATTCATATATCTTTTGAAAAGTTTTGAAAGATAAAATGAACTTAAGCCAACAAAGTCGGCGACATCCTTTTGACTAATATCATCTGAAGAGTTTTCGATGATATAGGTGCAGGCTGCCTGAATGTATTTCCAACTGGCATCAGACTCTAATTTATCATTAGAATTATAATTAATTTGAGAAATAACCTGTTCAGCTATTTTAATAAGAATATTGTAAATACATAGTTTGCATCTGGTTTCAGCAAGGGAATCAGAGGAACTATGTATTTTTTTTATTTCGTTAATTGAATCTGCAATATACCTGGCTAGTTCCGGGTATTCTTTGACAGAAATATATTTGAAGTTGTATAAAAAACGAGAAATAGCAACTAAATCAAGATTGTTTTCAATTATTACTGCGGAAAACTGTGTAAACATGGCTCCGTTTGAAGGGATTGATATAGTCTCATGGATTTGTTGAGGCCAAGCCAAGAGCACATCCCCGGCCATCAACTCAAAAGTTTCGTCATTAATCTTATAAACACAACCATCTTTAAGGGCTACTGTAAATTCTGCAGCATTATGCCAATGTGCATGGTAGGACCCTGGCACAGATACATCAGTAACACTTACAGAGGAAACAGTATCAAATTTGATAAATTCTTTATTTAAGTTCTCCATAAAGTTATGATAACAAAATTTGGGCAAAACTCAACAAATATGAAATTCTATTTCCAAATATCAGGGCGTAAAATGTCAATTGCTTAGAAAGAATTAATTGAGGTATTGATATGAGCGTTAATTCAAATAGAAAGAGCGGACAAAAAGATTTTACAAAAGGCAGCCCTGCAAAGTTAATACTGGCATTTTATTGGCCATTGCTTTTAACAAGCATGTTACAGCAGATATATAATTTTGTTGATACGCTTATTGTGGGTAAGGGCTTAGGTGATAATGCTCTGGCAGCAGTAGGAAATATGGGGTCTTTATTCTTTTTGATAGTGGGATTTTCATTTGGCCTTGCCAATGGATTTGCAGTGCTTGTGGCCCAGAGCTACGGTGCAAAGGACATAGATCTTTTAAGACATCGCATGGCGGCCACAATAGTGTTAGGAATAATTCTGGCCATCGTTTTAACTATTTTAAGCGTAGGCTTTTTGCCATTACTGTTAAAATCTATGAAAACAGATTCTGTTATTATAGGAGATAGTTTAAAATATGGTTATGTGCTATTTGGAGGGCTTTCAGTTGGAATCTGTTACAATATTGCAGGCTCAATTCTTAGAGCATTCGGAGATAGCAAGACACCATTAAAGGCTATTATTGTGTCTTCAATTATAAATCTTATATTGGATATATTGCTTATAATGGTAATTAAGACAGGTGTAGAGGGGGCTGCATTTGCGACTCTTGTGGCACAAGCAGTTTCAGTAGTAATATGCGTTAATCGCTTAAAAGATATACCTGAAATTAAATTGGAAAAGTCACATTTTCATAATAGAGTTGGAGTGTATCTGGATCTTTTAAGAAACGGATTACCTATGGCTATTATGAACTCTATTACAGCAGTAGGATGCATGGTTGTTCAGGGATTTGTAAATAGTTATGGTGTAGTCTATACAGCAGCCTATGCGGCTTGCGGCAAATATAACAATCTGTTTATGAATCCAGCTGCTACGGCAGGAAGTGCCATGACAGCATACACAAGCCAAAATTATGGAGCAGGAAAATACGAGAGAATCAAAGAAGGGCTTAATGTGTGCATGAAGATATCGGTCGTTTCATATATATTATTAGGCTCAATTATGGTATTTCTACCTGCTCAGCTTGGAGGGTTTTTACTGTCAGGTAAGAAACAGATAGAGCTGGCATGTCAGTATTTGCCAATATGTGGATTAATGCTTATAGTTGTGGACGTACTTTTTGTGGTGAGGGCCACAGTGCAAGGCATGGGTAAGCAGATGCTTCCAATGATGTCTGGAATATTGGAAATGTTTCTAAGAATTTTTACCATATCTATTTTTATTGGACGAATTGGTTTTACTGCCACGGCCTACGCCGAGGTTAGCGCTTGGGTAGGGGCATTGCTTGTAAATATAGTAGCGCTATTTATAGCTTTGAATCCTCTTCTAAATAAAAACAGTAACAGGAGAATAAATGACAGCATATTATCATCTACCAGGACTATTTGAGTTTTACGATTTATATAAGGCGTTTCTCCCAATTTATCATAAACATCGAGATTATTTTTACGATTGGTGTGAGATAGGCTCAATATATGGCGCCCCGGCAGATTGCCTATGGGGCGGGGGAAGAGTTGGATTTGGAGATGAGCAGGCTACAGATGTAATCAGGCTGTTGCAGGAATATCATATATCTGCAAGGCTGACATTTAGTAATTCACTCATTAGACCTGAGCATCTAACTGATAAAAAGTGTAACCGTATATGCGAATTATTTGAGAAGACTGGGTATGTGCAAAATGGAGTAATTATATATTCTGATTTGCTTTTAAACTACATCAAAGAAAACTACCCTGGCTTCTATTTTGTATCATCCACAACAAAGGTTCTTACAGATTTCGATGATTTGGTTAACGAATTGAATCGTGAAGAATTCAAGTATGTGGTTCCTGACTTTAGGTTGAATAAGTCCATTCAAAAGCTGGAAGGGCTCAATCAAACTCAAAAGAATAAGGTGGAGTTTTTGTGCAATGAATGTTGCTCCTTCGGGTGCACTGATAGAAAAGCCTGTTATGAAAATGTTAGTAGAAAGAGCTTAGGTGAGGATTGCGAAGATCACATATGTGCCTCCCCTCAGGCGGCGAGAGGCTATAGGTTTTCAGATGCTATGAATAATCCTGGCTTTATAGGTATAGAGGATATAAAAAATATTTATTTGCCAGCCGGATATTCAAACTATAAAATAGAAGGCAGAAGCTTAGGCAGTGCCATAATTTTAGAGTTCTTGCTTTATTATATGACTAAGCCTGAGTATCAGCTGGGAGTTAGAGAGGAAATCTATCTCGATAGTATGTTAGACATATTTTAAAAGGGGGTCTTTATGAACGAAAATATCACTAAACGTAACCAATTGCTGGCACAAAAGGTTATCAGAGGACTTGAATCAAGAAATATGACAGGCTATTATGCAAGCGATAAAGAAGAAGCATTGAAAATAGCATTGGAATTGATCCCAGAAAACA
The DNA here is from genome assembly GCF_000621865.1 of Pseudobutyrivibrio sp. MD2005. Taxonomy (GTDB): domain Bacteria; phylum Bacillota; class Clostridia; order Lachnospirales; family Lachnospiraceae; genus Pseudobutyrivibrio. The sequence goes on along the minus strand of NZ_JHXE01000008.1, from coordinate 205,289 downwards.
CATCAATAACTATGGGTGGTGCAATGTCGGCTCATGAGATTGGCATTGTGGATGCATTGAAAAAGGGCAATTACAATTTCATCGACAGAGATGCAACAGATGATAAAAGAGCAGCTATGCTTGCTGCATACGATGCCGATTATTTCCTTACAAGCGCCAATGCAATTACAGAAGATGGCGTAATGATTAATATCGATGGCAATGCCAACAGAGTATCTGCTATAGCACAGGGACCAAAGCATGTCATTGCAATCGTAGGAATGAACAAGGTGTGTGATGATGTGGATGGGGCTATGAAGCGTGCAAGAAATGTGGCAGCACCAATCAATGCTCAGAGGTTTGGTTTATCAACACCATGTGCTAAAACAGGTTCATGCATGAATTGTAAATCACCAGATACAATTTGCTGCCAGTTTTTGATTACAAGATATTCAAAACATGCAGATAGAATACACGTAATTCTAGTAAATGATTCATTAGGATTCTAAAAAATAAAGCTGTTTGTGACTGTGAAATACAGTACAAACAGCTTTTTATTTATTCGGATTTTAAATATAACCATTTAGCTTTACTGAGTAACTTTCCTATAAGTAAAAATACAAAATAGGCCATAAGCCCGCATACAAATATCGCCAGCACCCAAGTAAATAGCTTTGACATAAATCCCCAGAAATCATTGTATAAAAGAGTAATCCAATCCTGAGTTTCCCAAATGCTGTAAGAAAAGCCATTGTCGTGAAGCAGATATATCATAAAGGTTCCACGGGCCAAAGCGTTCAAAAACTTGAGATTAGGAAGACGTAATCTTCTAAATAACTCGAATGTACATATTCCAAGGACTACAACTACAATGCTATAGTTTTCAAATCTAGGAATCGACTGAGTAAAATCAGTGATAAGAGCACCTGGAATTGTTTGATTGTAATAATAAGCCTGTATCTTTCCTATTACATTGTTGTAGTAAGAAATGCCTATTAGGCAATTGGTAAGCACAATCACAAGAATGAATACATAGCCTCTAATTCTATCAAAAGGATTGTATTTTTTAATGTATCCTCCTAAAGCATAAAAATAAATACCAATAACTACTGTTCGAAGACCACTTGCAAGGTCATCTAAAAGTGCGCCAGACCAGCTGAGCTGTGAAATAGCAAGTATTGTGAATAAGAATCCCAGATATTTCTTTCTATCAAGCGTGGCCAGGAAATTATTTAAAAAGCAAAATGCTAAAAGCATAATTATGAAATAGTATCCTACAAACCAGGACATCTTATTGAAGTATTGGATTTTAATATAGCTGAAGAGTGTTTCAGGAACTTCAACATTTGAGGATTTAAAAATGAAAGCTGAAGAAGCAAGTACAAGCAAAACAGCAGCAAACAGTAATTGTGATAACAGCTTTCTAGATATTTTTAAAATATCAATCTCTCTATCTACAAGAAAATATCCTGAAATCATGATGAAAAGTGCATTTCCTACCAGGCCAAATGGCATCATAAGAGCTAAAGCTAAAAGCTGCTTATAAAATAATGGAAAGCAGAACCATCCGTTTTGCATTTTTTCGATAGATGCAATGCTAACTAACTGGACATTGACGCAATGGATAATGATGTGATAACAAATTATCATCAGCATAGCGATAATGCGCAGCAGTTCAATATTTGAAGCGCGTAAGCTTTTATTATTCATACTAAATACCAACCTTTAATCATTCTCAACAAATACAATATTATACATATTAGGCGGTAGAAAAAACAACCGCGACAATATACAAAAATTGTGAGGAATAAAGTAATATACAGTAAATGGTAACCAATTTGTAACCACGGAGCAGTTAATGTATAATGGCTACGAATAAAACGAGGTGTCAAACTATGAAGAATAATGATAAGACAAATGTAATGCGTGTCCTGGATGCGAAAAAGATAAAATATGATAGTCATTCTTATGAGCCAGATGCCACTATGACTGGTGAGGAGATTGCAAATATTTTGGGTGAGCCTTCTGAAAAGGTGTTTAAGACTTTAGTAACCCAAGGAAAAACAGGATCCTATTATGTATTTGTAGTTCCTGTAGTTGAAGAGCTTGATTTGAAGAAGGCAGCAAAGGCTGCAGGAGAAAAATCCATTACAATGATAAAGCAGAAAGATTTGCTAGGCCTCACAGGTTACGTGCATGGCGGCTGCTCTCCAATTGGAATGAAAAAGCAGTTTCCAACATTTATACATGAAACAGCTGATTCTTATGAAAAAGTATTTGTCAGCGCAGGAAAGGTTGGTTTTCAGATAGAACTGGCGCCTGCTGATTTAAAGAAAGTAGCGAATATTAAGCCTGCAGATTTGGTGTGATACTTCTGTGACATATCATCCTATATACTTAACTCATCAAATGAACAAGTACAGTTTATAGGAGGTATGAAAAATGGGTATCGTGGTTTTTGCAGCATTGGTATTATATGGAATCGAATTTGTTAGTTTAATAAATCTCAGAAGAGAAGCAAAAGAAATAATGAGTGGAGATTATGATTTCGGCGATGAATATGATGAGATGGAAGCAGGGATTATAAGATTTGCAGATGATTTAAGACGTGTAGGCTAACAATTTGCATATTATAAAGATGAAATGTAAAATCATATGGGGCAGGTAGCTGCCTCATATTTTTTTGACTGGAGGGAGAAAAATGTCTTACGCAGAATATATACAGCATTATTTCACAATGCCAGATTGTATATTGTTTATGTTACTTACAATGGTTCTTCTAATTGTAGTCTATGTAATTTTTTATAATTATTCGAAAAAAGTTTTTGATGGTGAACTAAAGATTCAGCATGAATTCTTTTCCTTAACAGAAAGATTTTATGAGCTGATTTTTTCAGGCGGAAGTATCATCGGCTTTATGGCAGCTTATTATCTTATCAACAGATTTGTGACAAGTGGTCCATTCTACAATTTCTGGGAAGAGTATAGCGATTACCTGTTGCTGATATTTATGATCATTTCTATAATGTTAAATTCTTTTTTAGACCATGTGTTGGTGAAGCTGAAGCGGCTTGATAAAAGCGAAATGGCATCTATCAGACTAACAGGAATGCTTTATATGATTATTATCTTCTGCTATATCAAATTTATTTATGAAGATAACAATTATGATATGTTTATTGCATATTTCCTCACTTTGATGATAGGACGATTTGTATATTTTGATGCCAGCTTCAAGGATTTTATTGAGTGTGTGAGAAATGCAATTAAGAATATTCCAATCATGCTGATTGGTCTGACATTCCTTGGTATTCTTTGCCTTAGAGGATATTCAACATCTTATCTTTTAAAGCATAATGGTGTAATTACAAACATATTCTTCTGCCACTTATATATTGTTGTTGCAATCTTCATTACACATTTTGTAACAGAAAAATACTTCAATAGTAGAAGACCAAAGCATAAAAGAGCAACTCGTTCACAGCGCGTGGAAAGGGCAGAAAGAATGGAAAGACCTGCTCGCAAGCCAAAGAGAACTTACGATGAAGTAGAGGATATAGAAGATCTTGAGGACTTCTAAAAGATAAATATTAGAAAGTAATAATATGACAGAAAAAGAATTTTTAGATAGATATACATTGCAGCTCAATCCGCAACAATTAGAAGCAGTACAGACCGTCGAGGGGCCTGTGCTGCTTCTTGCTGTGCCGGGAAGCGGTAAGACTACCGTATTGGTAAATCGATTAGGTTACATGATTTATTGCAAGGGGATTGTTCCGGAAAACATTTTGACACTTACATATACGGTAGCGGCCACAAAGGATATGGCAGCTAGATTTAATCATATTTTTGGAGAGGAGCTTTCCGATAGATTAGAGTTTAGAACCATCAACGGAATCTGTGCCAAGATAATCGCTTATTATGGCAGGATGATAGGAAAGACATCCTTTGAACTGTGCAGTGATGAAAAATACACAGGCCAACTGCTTACCAACATATATTTAAATGTTGAAAAGGATTATCCTACAGAAAGCGATATAAAGGGACTTCGTACTCTTATTACATATTGCAAAAATATGTATCTATCTGCCGATGAAATAAAGAAGCTTGGAAAAGATAATGATTTAGATTTATATCGTATATACGAATTATATAACAATCAGCTGAAGAGTCAGAGCATGATGGATTATGATGATCAGATGATATATGCCTACAAGATTTTAAAAGGCTCTCCGGTGACCCTCAAACATTTTCAGGAAGTCTACAAATATATCTGCGTGGATGAGGCTCAGGATACATCAAAGATTCAGCATATGATTATCTCACTATTGGCAGGGGCAGCTGGAAATCTTTTCATGGTTGGAGATGAGGATCAAAGCATTTACGGATTTAGAGCAGCTTATCCAGATGCTTTATTGAATTTCGAGAAAGAGCATACTGGGGCAAAAGTCCTTATCATGGATAAGAATTATCGTTCCAATGCCAAAATAGTTGAGGCAGCAGATATCTTTATTCAACACAATAAGGAACGCCACCCAAAGCATATCTGTGCCACCAAGCAAAGTGCTAGTGAAATCAATCTAGTGACCATCCCAAGGGAGGCTCAGTACAGCTATCTTATGAAGGTGGCAGAGAATCCGCTTACCAAAACGGCCGTGCTCTACAGAGACAGCGAAAGTGTCCTCCCGCTAGTAGATTTGCTAGAGAGAAATAATGTGCCATACAACATAAAGAGTGCTGATTTGACATTCTTTAGCAATCGAGTGGTTTTGGACATTATGAACATGCTAAAGTTTGCATTTGTGCCAATGGACGCGGAAATCTTCATGAAGATTTATTTTAAATTTCAGGCTTACATTAAGAAGACAGATGCTATTGAAATGTGTAATCTTGCTGAGATTAATCACAGCGGAATCCTTGATGCAGCAGAGGAAGTGGGAATGAATCCCCATGTTCTTGGCAATTGTCGTTCCTTAAGAACCCATTTTAAAAACATGGCAAACGAGAATCCGTATAAAGCCATCAACCGTATTGAGAATTTTATGGGCTACGGAGATTACCTTGGTGCCAACAATATCGACACCAATAAAATCTTCATCCTAAAACAGCTGGCAAAGCAGGAAAAGGATATCCCTGGATTTCTAAATAGATTATCAGATCTTAGAATGATATTAATGGAAAAGGAAAATACAACCAGCACAAAATTTATTCTATCCACAATCCATTCTAGCAAGGGCCTTGAGTATGATTCGGTAATCCTGATGGATGTGCTAAATGGCGTATTCCCTAACAAGGTCTTAAGGCAGCATACTAAAGCGACAGCCCAGGAGAAAAAAGATTTTGAAGAAGAACGCAGAATCTTTTATGTTGGAATGACAAGAGCAAAGGACAAGCTTACTATATTCAAGTATAAAGACCGCCCATCAGCATTTATCAAAGAGCTTAGCAACAGCAAGCCAATCGATGAAGACATAGTAGAATCCAAACCAGTCCACACCTATTCAGCCTCTCAGGCAACATCATATCTGCAAAGAATGAAGAAGAGTGGTAAATAATTTACAGAAATAATACTCGTTATATGTTATTATGTAGTTAATTACTATTGGTAATGTAAAAGGAGGGTTATTATGGGTGAGAACAAGTACGCAGGTACTAAAACAGAAAAGAATCTTTGGGAAGCGTTTGCTGGCGAATCAATGGCTAGAAATAAGTACACATATTTTGCTTCAGTTGCTAAGAAAGCTGGCTATGAGCAGGTAGCTGCATTCTTCTTAAAGACAGCTGATAACGAAAAAGAGCATGCAAAGCTTTGGTTCAAGGCAGTGGGTGAGCTTGGTGATACACCAGCAAATCTGCTTCATGCAGCAGAAGGCGAAAATGCTGAATGGACTGATATGTATGACAGAATGGCAAAGGAAGCAGATGAAGAAGGCTTCCATGAGCTTGCTGAGCAGTTCAGAGGTGTAGGTGCCATTGAAAAGGAACACGAGGAGAGATACCGTAAGCTTCTTCATAACATCGAAGCAATGGAAGTATTCAAAAAGAGTGGCGTGACAATGTGGGAATGCCGCAACTGTGGACACATTGTTGTAGGAACAGAAGCTCCAGAAGTTTGCCCAGTATGTAATCATCCTCAAGCATACTTCGAAGTTAGAGCAGAGAATTACTAATAGCAGCCTTTGCCGAAGGCAAATTTTAAATGGCTGTGAGTGTCATTATAAAATACAAAGAGCTAAGGCCTATACAGGTCTTAGCTCTATTACGTTATCACCATATGTGATGTTGTGCTTTTGTAGAAAATCAGTAAAGCCTGGAATATTTTCAGGCTGTGTGATGCTTAATGGAGCGTGAGCGTCGCAACCAATTACGAACTTTGCTCCCATCTGTGAAGCCATCGAATAGAATCTGTCACAAGGATAGTTTCTGCCTGTAGCAAAGCCTAGCATATTTACTTCCAGTGGAATATTCATATCAATAGCTGTCTGAATTACAGGGCGCATGTGCATCTGGAATACATCATCATCTCCAACATAATTAATCAAATCTGGATGTGCAAGGTATGAAAAATATCCTGTCTGCATTCCTTCGATGGTAAGTGCAGCGTAGTCAATGAGATGCTGCTCATCTTCTGTCATGGCGCCAGCATAAAAGCCTTCGATTTCATCAGGGATGAAATGCTGTCCCTGGATAATGTAATCAAGGGGAAATTGACGGATGTGCTTTAGCATCTTGTCAAAGTACTTAGGAAAGTATTCAGCTTCATAACCGATAAGAATCTGTATATCATCCTTATATTCTTCCCTAAGTTTTACCAAAGTAGATGTATAGTTCTCAATTTCTGATATCTGCATTCTGATATGAGAAACATAATCAGTAGGGTATGGCTGGGGAACATGATCGGAAAATCCAAGAATCTTAAATCCCTGCTTGATGGCCTGCTCAATGTACTCTCTTTCAGTGCCAGAAGCATGATTGCATCTGACTGTATGTGAATGATAATTTGCTAGCATAATATATCCTCCAAATTGTCTCAATGATAGCACAAATTTTAATTAAAAGGCTAGGAGCATTTTTACTAGTATTTTGTTATAATCATTGCAAGAGAATACGAGTAGGGGGTAACTCATTATGAAGATTGCAATGGCAAATGATCATGCAGGAACTCAAATGAAGGAAGAAATTAAGGCATATCTTTTAAGCGAAGGCTATGAAGTAGAGGATTTCGGAACATATGATGACAACAGCTGCGACTTATCAGATTTCGTTTATCCAGCAGCTCTTGCTGTAGCAAAGGGCGAATGCGACAGAGGAATCTTTTGCGATGGCGTTGGCTACGGTAGTGCACTTATTGCTAACAAAATCAACGGATGCTACGCAGCAGTTTGTCAGGATCCACTTTGCGCAACACTTGCTAGACAGCACACAGATTCCAACATCTTATGCTTAGGCGCTAAAATCATTGGCGGCCTTATGGCAATGGAAGTTGTTAAGACATGGCTTAACACAGATCCTCTCATGGAGGAAAAATACAGAAGACGTGTACAGAAGGTATGCGACATCAACGACAAGCATTGTGTACCAGTTAAATAAAAAAATTGGCTACCGGGAATCCCTGGTAGCTTTTTTTATTTTGCTTTCTGCACTGTTACATTGAACATGAAGTATCACTTTTGGTCCATATGTAAAAGTGATAATAGAAAACAGGGGAAATGACGCGTGTTTGGGGAAATGAAGTATCACTTTTTGCCTATATATAAAAGTGATACTTAAAAAGCCTTGAATTTGGACTTAGAAGAGGGAAAATCAGTATCACTTTTAAAATACGACTAAAAGTGATACTAGAAAATGTAAAATCCATGCCGTTTCTAAGAAAAATTGGTATCACTTTTGAAAAAGGGGCGAAAGTGATACTTCAATTTTGCTAGAAGCCTTTTGGCAGTAAATACGGGAAGGCCTTTGCAATAGACTTGTTATTTTAATGAGATAAAGTTGATAAAATGCAGAAGGCAAAAAAATGCTGCATAGTTAAGTAAGGAACGGTACAACCTCTAAAGAATGGATGCAAAGAAAATGTTTTACTTAAGGGGAGATATAGTTTATTTATTTTTATTCGCATAAGAATTAAAAATGAAAAAAATTTAAACTATTTAATTAGTACTACATTAATGGTAGAATGAACACCATCTGTGTGTGGCGCAAATATTTTGTGAGAAGATAGATTATGGCAGCACTAATGGAATCTGGGGAAGGTAAAAGATAAGTTGTCAGCATATATAGAGAGATTCTGATGTTTATGCATATTCTGTAGAAAATACATCTAAGCAACAAGGAGGATATTATTACGATGAACAAGTCAGATATCACCAATAACAATCCCATATTATATTCGATAGTTACAAGTATATTGATTTGGGGATTTTATATGGTGGGCTTAGAATTATTGGATTTAATATTTTTCAGTATTGTAGAGGTTATAGTTGATTTCATAGTTTTTCATGGGATAATCAGTAGTATTGTACTAGGCGGTATATATTATTTAATCACCAAAAATGTACATAAGACATACTCTTCATCAAACATATTAATGTTTCTTTTGCTGTCATTTGTGTCAAGCACAATTATAGGAATTGCTTTATTAATGTTCATTCATGGAGATGATGTATTCGAAATAGTATATGTATATCCACGTATTTTGATAGTTCTATTTAGCATATATATTTTTATGATAATTGAATCTAATATGAGATCAAATGAATAGAAAACATTAGTTAAGCAAGATATATAAAGGCTACTGAGAAAATCTCGGTAGCCTTTGTTATTTGCAGACAATCAGATTTTCAAGTATCACTTTTTTCGATAAATCTAAAGTGATACTAGAAAACAGGGGAAATGACGCATGTTGGCAGAAATCAGGTATCACTTTTGGCCTATATATAAAAGTGATACTTAAAAAGCCCTGAATCTGTGCTTAGAAGAGGGAAATTCAGTATCACTTTTAAAATACGACTAAAAGTGATACTAGAAAATGTAAAATTCAGGCTGATTCTAAGAAAAATCGGTATCACTTTTGAAAAAGGGGCGAAAGTGATACTTCAATCAAGTGTGACAGCAGGAACCTTTTGAAATCAGAAGAAAGAATTGATATCAAAATACCAAGGACTCACAAAAGGGCTACTGAGAATGTTTCTCAGTAGCCCTTTTGTTTACAAATAAATGCTATGAATTTAAGAAAATAATGTTAATATAATATAGCTGAATTATGGAATCAATTTAGTCTTCCCTAACTGCCACTGGCATGGCGTTAGGGAGTGCAACACATAGAATAGGAGTATGGTTATGTTAGAGATTAAAAATCTATCATACAAGGTTGATGATGAAAATGATACAACAAAAGAAATCATTGATGGTCTCGACCTTACAGTAGAAGATGGCAAGTTTATCGTCATCACCGGTCCAAACGGTGGCGGTAAGTCTACACTTGCAAAGCTTATTATGGGAGTCAATCAGTTGACAAGTGGACAGATTATTCTTGATGGTGTGGATATCTCAGATAAAAACATCACTGAGCGTGCAAAAATGGGAATTAGTTTTGCATTCCAGGCACCAGTTCACTTTAAGGGTATCAGAGTAATCGATTTACTTAGACTTGCAGCTGGCAAGCAGATTTCTGTTGCAGCAGCATGCGAGTATTTATCAAGAGTTGGTCTTTGTGCGAAGGATTATGTAGAGCGTGAGGTTAATGGTTCTCTCTCAGGTGGAGAGCTTAAGCGTATCGAGATTGCAACAGTGCTTGCACGTGGTACAAAGCTTTCAATTTTTGATGAGCCAGAGGCAGGTATTGATCTTTGGAGCTTCCAGAACCTTATCAAAGTATTTGAAAATATGCGTAAAACAGTTAACGGTACAATTATCGTTATTTCACATCAGGAGCGCATCCTAAATATCGCTGATGAAATCGTAGTTATTGAAAACGGCAAGGTTAAGAAGCAGGGACCTAAGGATGAAATTCTTCCAGAGTTACTGGGTACATCTGCAGCTGCCAATATTGCATGCGAAAGATTAGGAGGTGACCAGTAATGGAACTTGATGCTATTCAAAAGAATATTCTTCATGAGGTTGCAGATTTAGATGGCATTCCTCAGGGCGCATATAATATTCGTTCAAATGGTGCCAGTGCTGGCCGCAACACCACAGCCAATATCGACATCGTTACAAAGGAAGATAAGCCAGGTATCGATATCATCATCAAGCCAGGTACAAAGGGCGAGAGCGTACACATTCCTGTAGTTCTTACAGAGAGTGGACTTAAGGATATGGTTTACAATGATTTTTATGTTGGAGAGGATGCAGATGTTACTATCGTAGCGGGATGCGGTATTTCCAACTGCGGAGATCAGGATTCTCAGCACGATGGTATTCACACTTTCCATGTAGGAAAGAATGCAAAGGTTAGATACGTCGAGAAGCATTACGGCGAAGGCGATGGCAAGGGCTCACGTATTCTTAATCCTGTAACAAATGTTTATCAGGAAGAAGGTAGCCACGTTGAGATGGAGATGGTACAGATTAAGGGCGTTGATTCCACAGTTCGTACCAACTATGCAGAGCTTGCAGAAGGCGCAACACTTCTTATCCATGAGGCACTTATGACTCACGGACAGCAGAAGGCTACATCTGATTACAAGGTGATACTTAACGGCGAAGGCTCTAGCACAGATGTTGTGTCTCGTTCAGTTGCAAAGGATGAATCAGAGCAGATTTTTGAGGTTGCCATTGAAGGTAATGTGGCATGTAACGGACACGCAGCTTGCGACGCAATCATCATGGGAAATGCTCATGTAGTAGCAATCCCACGTCTTGATGCTAAAAATGTAGATGCTGCACTTATCCATGAGGCAGCTATTGGAAAGATTGCCGGAGATCAGCTTATTAAGCTTATGTCACTTGGTCTTACAGAAGAAGAGGCAGAGGAGCAGATTGTAGCAGGTTTCTTAAGATAATTCACGAAATGATTTGGCTGTTTCTTTGTGTCTAAACTAAGAATTTAATATCTATTATTTGTGTATTTTGGTTTTACTCCCTCCAAAGATGATACTATTAAACTAGTCAGCTATGGAGGGATTTTTTATGGCTATTGCACCTATTGGCGGATTAAGTTCATATGGTTCAATTAGTAGTGTTCAGCCGATGAATTATGCTGTGGAAAACGACTCAGATTTCTCAGATGTATATAACACTGAGTCGACGAAGAAAGCCGGTAGCGTTAATGGCGCAACACCGGTCCAATACCCTAACGCGACAATTAAAGAAGATGACAGCGATTCATCTATGGTGGTTGATCCACTTGAACGACAGAAAAAGACTATTCAAGTCTCCAGTGACTTTAATAATATAGCTGTTAAGTTCAATTCGGGTAATACTGGTTACAGTATGAATGGAGTTGGCGCTAGCTATAGCACAGCGGGAAGCAGTTTTGATGTTTACGCTTAATTAACCCAAAATAAAAGATTCAGTGACCTATAAAATCGCTGAATCTTTTTTATTTACCAAAATTTCCATATAATTTGTTTCTGTCTATGCCTCGTTCTTTATAGAAATTTTCTTTATTAATATACATATTTCTATCTGCTATTTTTGCAAGGTCATAAATGGATGCATCTGGAAACTCTGCAATAGTTGCATATCCATACGATAGTGTGAGTTCACGGATATACTGTCCATGCCAACCCAGCATATTTGAAATCAATGATTGCTCGATAGCTGGGAAGTCATACGTAAATACGATAGCAATAAACTCATCGCCGCCAGTGCGATAGACCTTTCCGTGGTCACCGATAGCGGAAAGAATACACTTTGCTGCACCGTTAATTAATTCATCACCTGCATAATGGCCTAGGGTATCATTGGCAATTTTTAATCCATTGACGTCAACAGAAAAAATTCCAACATTCATAGGAAGAGCTCGTTTATTAAGTTCAGCAATGTCTTCTTCGTAGCATCTTCTGTTATATAGATGGGTCAGTTCATCAGTTAAAGCTAGCTGCAGCAGTTGATCTTCTTTTTTCTTTTCTTCGTCGATATTTAGAACGGTAAAAATTACTTTCTGAGGAAGATTGTCTTCATTAACATCTACATTGATATATTGAGCACGATACCATTCATGAGTCTTATTGGTAAATTCAATATAAATAATATTCTTGTCTTTTAGTCGTTTTTGAATTGTGCACAAATCGGTAAACTCCAAAAAGCGCTTTAGATATACCGGTGAAACCTGTTTTGATAAATTGTCGACCATAGTAGAGTGATTGCTTTTATTGAAATCTAATTGGAAGCTGGCACGTTGTTCACCTTGTAGAGATTCTTCCGTCATATTTTCAAAGTCGAGAAAATTTACTTTATCATATAAATCAGTCATAGATTCAAGCAAAGTAAACTGCTTTTGCATTTGGGCTTCTGTGTTGGAAACATTTTCTTTTTCACTTATTAATGATTTGTAATAAAAGGCGATAAGTCGCCCAATTTCAAGACCAACGATACCCATGATAATAGTCTCGATGGTTCTTCCACCCAAAATAGTGGCAAAACTCTCATCACCTGATGAGGTCAAATAGAGCGCCAAAAGACTCATTACATAATTAACACCCAAAGAGTGCAAGTAGATTTTAGTATCTAATAGCAACATACTAAGCAGAGGCATCAGATACCAGGTAATACTAATATTAATATGTTCGATGGTCATGTAGACAAGCAAAAAATTCATTGCTGTAATACCGACCATGGAAGAAACAATAGAATAAGGCTGTTTTTTATAGAGGTATGTGCAAAGAATGAATAAAAGAATCATTGCAACTGAAATATTAATGCAAGCAATATAAGAGGTGCTTTTAAATACACCAAAATAGATTCCAGCGGCAATGGCGGGACCTGTAAAAATACATAGTGCTATTATGCGAAGTACGCAGGAATTTATATATTTACGATTTTGCAGAAGAAAATCGTTATAATTCAATGGGGTTTGATTAATTGCAAACATACAAGAACCTCTAGCTAGTTAACATATTTAAAGGATTATAACATCTACATAAGAATTTGCTGTGAACAATATGTGTTAACAATATGCTCTGCACATAATATAGGCATTGTGGTATTATAAATCTAACGATTTAAGGAAAATGGGAGGTATAAAATGAGCAAGGTTTTAATATTTATGGCTGAGGGACATGAAGAAATTGAGGCCCTTACAGTAGTTGATATTTTAAGAAGAGCAGAAATAGAAATACAAATGATATCTATCACAGGAAATAAGAATGTTACTGGTGCCCATGGAATCACAACTCACTGTGATAAATTGATTGAAACCACAGATTTTGAAAGTGTAGATATGCTTGTATTGCCAGGTGGTATGCCAGGCACTTTAAATCTGGAAAAGTGTGAGCCACTTATGGATCAGGTACATGGATTTTTTGCTTCAGGTAAGGATATTGCTGCTATCTGCGCAGCGCCTACAGTGTTTGGTAGAGCTGGCATCCTAAAGGGAAAGAAAGCAACTTGTTATCCTGGAATGGAAAATGATTTGATTGGAGCAGATTTTTCAACAGATTCAGTCTGTCATGACGGCAATGTAATCACTAGCCGTGGTATGGGAACAGCAATCCCATTTGCACTTGAAATTGTAAAGACATTCAAGGGAACAGATGTAGCTGATAAGCTTGCAAAATCAATAGTTTTTAGCATTTAAAGATATATCAGTGAAACACTATATTGCCCTTAATATTAAGAGAGTCTCAGTCAAAGAGACTCTCTTTTTGGTTTTTGTGTATTAAAAGACAAAGACTTTTAACAGAAAGTTCAGATTTTGGCTTTACAAACTATGTTACGATTAAATAGGAGGTAAATTGATAATATGGACAAATTAGAGGTAGAAGCAAAATTAGATAATTTGTATACGGTATTGGATTTTGTTGAGGAAAAGCTAAAGGCTATTGGATTCCCAGAAGAAAACGTTACTAAGCTTTGTATCGTAATTGAAGAGATTTTTGTCAATATTGCAAATTATGCCTACAAAGAAAAAGCGGGGATGGTTAGCCTGGAAGTAGACAGTAAAGCTTCAGCTATAAGGTTTGTATTTATGGATGAAGGCATTAAGTATAATCCATTAGACCGCCCTGACCCAGACATAACTCTATCTGCTGATGAGAGACAGATAGGTGGACTGGGTATATTCATGATGAAAAAGACCATGGATATCGTTGAGTATGAATATAAAGATAACAAGAATATTCTTACGATGATTAAGTTTTTCTAGGGGGCGACCATGAGTAAGGATGATAACACGCTTATTAAACATGAAGTATCTACCATAATTTCAATAGGCGGTGTAACATTATCAACCTTTGGTAACACTTTGCTGGCAGGATGGTTTCTGGGCAAATCAGCGCTGACTGTAATGGGATTATTGTCTTCATTTACTTTTGCCTATGCAATGTTTGGTAGCTGGATTAATATAGGCGCTGCCACAAGAGCATCTGTAGCTCTAGGAAAAGAAAACCGCAGGGAGGCAGGAAAATACGAAACCACTGCGCTTATCTTATCAATAGTGTTATCCGTTGGATTTAGCATAATCCTAGGGTTAAACCTAAAATTGCTGACCCATATTTGGAAGATGGAAGGGCAAATGTATGCTATGAGCATGGCCTATGGAAGCGTTATGTTGCTTGGGGGAATATTTACGACACTTGTGTATTTTTCCTTCAATTTCCTTCGAATAAAAGGAAAAATCAAAACGGCAACATTAACCTTTGGATTAATGGGAGTGCTGGATATAATTCTGGTATTTGCATTTTTAAAACTGGGCATGGGAATTATTGGAGTGGCATGGGGAAGTACCATTTCGGTAATTGTAGCAAATGCCATGGGGATATTCGTTTTAATTACGAATAAACAAGCCTTTAATCTAACAAGTGTGTCTTTTAAAGAATTTATAAAACTTGCGGGTGGTTCTTTATATGTTGGTGCATCCCCAGGAATTAATAACCTAAGCAAAGTCCTAAGAACATTATGGCTGAATGACATAGTGCTGAAATTCTATGGAGCTGATGGCGTAAGTGTACTTACCATAGGCAATTCTATTATTAATTTTGCATCAGCTATGGTTACAGGTTTTGGCATGTCTTTATACCCAATAGTTGCACAGGCCTATGGAAAGAAAGATATAAAGGGACAGATGAGATTAATCAATGAATCAGTGCGACACGGGACCATAACCTTGCTTGCTACAGCATCAATTATTATTATTGGTGCCCTGCAAATATCACGTTCATTTGGATTAAAAGATCCTCAGCTTGTTGGGGATGCAGTGATAATGGTACGTCTGGTTGCTATTAGTCTTTTGCCAGCAACCATTGTAAACATTTTTATTTATTTTTATATGGCAATAGGGGAGACAGTATTATCTGTAAGCTACACAGTGCTGCATACATTTGTATTGATAGCATGCTTTACATCTTTATGTATAAGAGTATTTCACGGTACATATTATGCGGTCGCGTTCACCTTAGTTGAACTGACAGATTTCTTGATTATTTGGATTGTATCTAGAGTAAGAAGAAAGAGAAATCCAAAACTAATAACGATGATGCTGATAAGGAATGATGACTGAGTGATGAATATTAAGCCAAAGCTGGTAAACGGAGAATACATTATTCGATTAGCAGAACAATCCGATGTTCCAAGCATAATTAATTGTGTCAAAGAAGAATATGGCGACAGCTATTATCGACGAGAGTTTTATGATGAAGATATGCTTAGGAATAGTCTGGATAGCTACAACATATTTCTGGTATGTCATGGTGATGAGCTTTGCGGAATGCAGTCGATGATAGATCGACGACCGTTGGATACTAACATGGAAGCGGCATCACAGATATTTAGAAAGAAATATAGAGGCAAGGGATTACCAAAAGAGCTTATTATTTATACCTGTGAAAAAGCGAAGCAGGAAGGTGCAAGCTGTGTTTATACGACCACGGTCACATTTCATAATGTTACACAAAGCATGTTTGAAAAAATCGGAATGGTGCCTGTGGCTGTAAATTTTGGAAGTTATATTACAGCAAAGATGAATAACAGCTATGCACTGGGAAATAGTGAAAAATATGCTCAGGCAATTCTGGTTTTGCCACTTAAAAAGAAAAATGCAGGCAAGATATATATTTCAGAGCATGAAAAAGATTTAGTTACATACTTATATAAAAAGCTGAATGTAGATTTTGAAATTGATACAACGATAAATGAACCGACAGAAGTGGCTAGCGAGATTTCAGTAAAGGTAACTGAAAGAGAACAGTCTCTATGTATTAGAGTTAATAAGATCGGCTTAGATTTAAAATCTGTCATTGAAGAATTGCAGAAAAAATATGCAGGTGAGCTTTGGACCATGCAATTGATATTGCCTACAAGCGATAGAGAAAGCATTTGGGCTCAGGCTAAGCTGAAAGAACTGGGATTCTATTTCACAGGGCTAAAGCCCCTTTGTAATGAAAAAGAACAGATTTTTATGCAATATATCGGGAACGTTAAGTTTTATCCAGAAGAATTTGTTTTTACGGATGACTTTAGATACCTGATGGATGAAATACTAAGTCTAAAGGGAAGTATATGAGTAAATTACGGGAACAGAGTCTTAAAACACAAATCTTAATAGGTATGCTGATCCTGATTTTAGGCAACACTTTGGTTACTGGAATTATAGTTGGAATTAGAATGTATCATGCTGAGAAGGTGCTTGTAGAGAGTGATAAGCACTTAGCAGAAACAGTTAAGGAAAACTCGTCTGCTTCTATGGAGCAGGAAGTGACAGACAGGTTGCTGAAAACAGCCATGCTTAATGCAGAATCCGTCAACTCAGACTTTGAACATTTTAAAAGAACAGTCGAATTGATAGGTGCAGATGCACAGCATCTTTACAATAATCCAAATGACTATGGCAGAGTGTCAGTTGCACCACCAGATCCTGCAAACGATGGCAAAATATCAGTACATGTTACTTACAGTGAGGCGACTAATCCGGACAATCCAAGCATAGTAGATGAAGTGGGACTTTTAGGAAATCTAAAAGGAACACTATTAAATGCAAATGAATCTAATTCGTACATTTCAAAATGTTATTACGGTTCAGAAACAGGATTTTTTATTGAAGCAGATTATGACGCTGCGGCAAAATGTGATGAAAATGGCAATCCTATAAACTATGACGCAAAGTCCCGACCTTGGTATCAGGAGGCGGTAGCAGCTGGAAAAACACATTTTACAAACATTGTACGAGAGGCAAATGGCGATAGAATCGCTGTTATGTGTGGAACACCGGTTTACAAGGGTGATGAATTGAAAGGTGTTGCCTGCGCTGGAATATACTTAGACGAGTTAAGCCAGCTTGTTGAAACAACGGATGTTGGAGAAGGCGGCATTGTAATAATTGTTAATAGCGAAGGTCAGCTTGTTTACTCATCAGTTGAATCAGGTTCATTTGAAGTGTCTGAAGAAAACGCAAACACTGATTGGAGAGAAACTAACAATAAAGAACTAAACCAGATTGTTCGCGACGGTATGGGTGGGGCAAATGGAGTAGGTTATTTCACATTAGATGGTATGGAATACTGCGGAGCCTATGCACCTATAGATGCTGTACAGTGGGCACTTGTAGTAATGCTTCCTAAGGAAGAAGTTTTTGCATCTACAAATAGCTTGCTAGAAAAAATGTCTGAGGAATCACTTGCTACAGAACAGAATATTGATAAGATTTTCAAAAAGCTGATTTTGATGCTTGGAATAATCGGCGGATTGCTGATTATAGTGTCAATATTTATAGCAGTATTTATGGCAGATGAAATAGTTGGTCCAATTATACTGCTTTCAGAAAAGGTTTCAGCAATAGAGGGGGACAACCTTACCTTCGAATGGAATGAAACAGTAGGAGATGAGACTAGAAAGCTGGCAGAGAGCTTCCAGGCACTGATCAGCAGGATGGAAGGCTACATCGAAGAGGTAAAGGAAGTTACCGCTGATAAAGAGAGACTTGGAACAGAGCTTGGAATAGCCACAAGAATTCAGGAATCAGCGCTGCCAAATAATTTCCCAGCATTTCCAGATAGAACCGATTTTGATATATACGCATCCATGCACCCGGCAAAGGAAGTAGGTGGAGATTTTTACGATTTCTTCTTAATAGATGAAAATCATCTAGCCCTTGTTACGGCAGATGTGTCAGGAAAGAGCATTCCAGGGGCCATGTTTATGATGGTTTCCAAAATATTGATTAAGAATAGATCCATGCTAAGTGGTAGTCAAAGCCCTGCAAAAATACTTTCATTTGTTAATCAGCAGTTGTGCATAAAAAATGACGCAGACATGTTTGTTACTGTTTGGCTTGCAATTCTTGATTTAAATACAGGTGATGTAATTGCAACAAATGCAGGGCACGAGTATCCTGTAATCAAAAGAAAGAACGGTAAATACGAGTATTATAAGGATAAGCACAACTTGCCTCTGGGAATTATGGAGGAGAGTACATACGAAGATTACACATTCAAATTGGAGCCAGGAGATTTCATTTATCAGTACACAGATGGTGTTACCGAGGCTGCAAACGAGGAAGAAGTATTCTTTGGAATGGATAATCTTTTAGAGGTATTAAATAAAGAAGAATATAATAATCCAAAAGACACACTAGAAGCAGTTACCGAAGAAATAGAAAAGTTTGTTGGTGATGCAACACAGTTTGATGATATTACACAGCTATGCGTGCAATACAATGGTCCTAGTAATTAAGTCAAATTGGCGGAAAGAAGGAGATATATGACTATTAATGAGAAAATTGAAGAGGACAAAATAATACTTGAAATTGAAGGCAAGGTAGACAGTCTGACAACGCCACAGCTCCAGGATGCAATACTATTATCTTTGCAAAAGATGAGCCATCTTGTCTTGGATTGCGAAGGACTGAATTACATTTCCAGTGCAGGATTGCGAGCATTGTTAATGGGACAGAAAACAGCTCAATCAAAGCAGGGAAATATGGTGCTACGCAATGTGTCGCCCACAGTATTAAGTATCTTAGAGATGACAGGCTTTATCAAGATACTGGAGATTGAATAAAAAGGTATGGGAGTATGAAAAAACGAGTATTAGTTGTGGAAGATGACGAGGATTTATGCTTTATCTACACAGTTCGCCTGAACGATGCAGGCTATGAAGTGGATACTGCAGTGGATCGTCTAACCACTGAGGAAAAAATCTTACACCAAGAGTACGACATAATTTTAATGGACATGATGCTTATAGGAACTACCGGGTTGGAACTATGTCCATTTATTAGAGAGCATACAAATGCGCCGATAATCTTTATTAGTTGCGTGGGGGATAACGTAACTAAGATAGACGCTTTCGATGCAGGCGCAGATGATTACATGGTCAAGCCGATTGATTATCAGGAACTTATTTCAAGAATGGCGGCAAATATAAGGCGAGCTCAATCAAGTGATACGCCAAGAAACTATGACAATATAAGACATTTTCAACAGTTCGATATCGATGAAAAAACACACACGGTTTACGGCAGACAAAATGGAGAACGAAAGAAGGTTGATTTGTCACCAACGGAGTACAATTTGTTGGTATTGTTCGTGAATCATCCTGACGAGCTTATTATGTACGACAGGATGTATCGAGAAATATGGGGTTGCTCCGATGAAGGAGATGTTAGAACTGTTATGGTGCACATATCCAATCTCCGAAAGAAAATCGATTTAGAAAAAAGGGATTGCATTCATACGGTTAGAAGTGCAGGTTATATTTTTTCGGATAAGTAAATGGCTTGTTATTGGTGGGGAAAACTATGAAAACAAATTTACAAAGACTATTACTGGCGATAATGTACACAATGTTCATAGTGGGAATGATTAGTTTTTATCAGGAACAATTATGGATAATGTTTATAAGCTTTGTGGGGTTTGCTGTATCTTCAGTTCAGTACGCAAAGGCTTGTAAGGAAGAGTCTGAAGAAGAATTAGATGAAAAAAAGGAGCGGCTTCAGTACATAACAGATCGCTACGACGATATAAAAGAACGAAATGATAGGATGAAGAAGGAGTTCGAAAATCAGGTTGAGCTGAAGGAGAGGACAATTGAGTCGGCCAACAATGAGATTGATGGACTTAATAACAGGCTTGAAGCTGCCTTGAAATTTGACGAAATCAAGGGAATCTTGCCGGAATCCGCTATCTTTGCAGATGAGTTGGATTTGATATCTGTTGCAACACCACTTAGACAGGTACTCAGGGAATATCATGAAAGAATGAAGGAAGCCAACATCCTGATTCAGATTTCAGAGCCGAATGACGAGGTATACGCAAGAGCCGAGGAAAAGTGCCTGCGAATTTTATTTAAGAACATAATTGATAATGCTGTTAAGTTTACTGGGGAAAATGGCAAGATTGTAATAACTATTTCTAAGGCGCTAGAAGAGGTAATAATTGTCATTAGAGATACTGGCGAAGGTGTTCCAGAGAGTGACCTTGATTTGATTTTTGATATGAACTACCAAGGCGAGAACAACAAAGGTGGAGCAGGACTGGGACTTGCCCAAGCTAAAGCTATTGTAGAGTTCTTTGGTGGAAGAATTTACGCAAGAAGCACGATAGAAGAGGGAATGGGAATATTTATTCATTTACAGGCAGAGTAACTGGGGGAGAGAAAACAATGAATAGATTCGTATATACGTTAACAACAATCATATTTGTAATTATTGCTGGCGTTACTGCATATATGGTGATTGATAAAAATGGAATACAAAAGACACCGGCTGTTGAAACAGTGCAGGAAGCAAGCGTTGAAGAACCTGCAGTAGTAGAGGAACCAGCTCAGGAACCAGAGGTAGAGGAGCAAGTTGAAGAGCCAGAGCCAGAGCCTGAAGAAGTGAAATGCTACACCTATACCGTAAGGGATGCAAGATGGCTTCACATACGAGCTGAAGAAGGAATGGACAATGACCCAGTAGGCAAGCTTCCAAGGGGATACACAGGCTATGTGGTAAAAATGACAGGACACTGGACACTGGTTTGTGCTGATGGCTATATTGGCTATTGCAGCGATTCATATCTGGATTTAGTAGAAATTGATGTGAGCGCATTTCCAGAGGAGCTAAAGGCCTTTGATGAAAATGATGCAGGCACGAAGCCGTTAGAAGGTAAGATCGGGGAAGTAGAAGAGGCAAATGCCAAAAACGTTAAGTGGTTTTAATTCTTAAAACAATAATGGTGGGGTTATGGTACAAAAATTCAACTTAGATGATAGAGAGAAGCCTTTTGAAAGTTACGATGAATTTATGCGTTACCTTTTTTCTTGCGTTGATGTGAGAATAAAGGAACAGATAAAAGTGATGCAGAAGGATTATGCTTCAGACAGGGGTGGATATAGAAATGTTATGTACCCGGACTTGGAGACTGCTGAAATCAAAAACAAAAAGCGCTTCGATGAGTTTTTCAAATCTAATTCAGAAACAGAGAGTCAAAAAGAAGATGATAAATATGGATTAGATAATTTTGAAGATGAGGAAGATAATGAATTTGACGAGGATATTCCAACAGATTTGCTGGATATACTTAGCTCGTTCAATACCTCAGATGAAGAAGAAACTAATGATGAGCCGACCTATGAAACAATCGACATGGGTATAGCGGAAATGATTTCTTATGTCATGGACAGAGGTAAACTGACCAGAGAACAAGGAATTATTCTGCCATTTTTAAATATTACTGAAAAGTTAAACTACACTAATTTCGCTGTGTTCTGTTTTACAGCAGGCATTCTGTCATCTCTTCAGACAGAGTATGCTACGATTTTCCAAGTTATTAATCAAAATAGTGGATTGCCAGTTCCAACAATAGAATCGGCAGCAAAAATATATTACGGTAGCGATTACCAGGTTGCGAAGTTTTATGATGACATGAGTCATTGCTTAGAGCAGCTACAGCCAATAATGTCTTTGAGTGTTAATCCGGCCATGCCTTTTTCTACAGCTGTCAGCCCAGATAAAAGATTAATTGATTTTTTGTTTGGAAGCGAAGACGACAAGCTTGATGCTGATTATAGTAGATTCTTCAAATTGCTAACCAAAAAGGGTGAGGTGCTTGACCCAATAATGGCAAATGAAGGTGTGCTTGATGCTATGGAAATTTCATATAGCGAAGGTGTTAGAGTCTTTCATTATTATGGTGATGAGGGCAGCGGACGACGCTTCTTTGTTAAGAAATTCTGCGAAAAGAATGGGTTAAAAGCCATAACCATCAATTGTAAAAAGCTCTTTAGTTATGACTTTAGATATGTTGAGCATGCTCTTTGGGCAGTAACAAGAGAATGCATCTTAACAGGCTCTTGCTGTTGCCTTACAGAGCTTACCTTTAGAGAAGAGGAAAAAGAAAAATTCTTTGGATATATGGATTTGGCATTAGGAAAGCTTATTGAAAAGGATATCCTGTGCTTTGCTATGAGCAAGGAAAAGCTTCCAATGAAGGAAATCACAAAGGAAGAATTCACAGAGCTGGAGCTTCCAACACCAACTACTGGCGAGCGTGAGGAATGCTGGAAATTCTTTGCAAAGGATTACACCTTAGGTAAGGATGTGGAACTTCCAGAAATGGCAATAAAGTTTTTGTTTACAGCCGGCAAGATAAAAGATGCTCTTAAAAACGCAAGAGCCCTTGCTACTATGGATAAAAATATTGATATCCCAAGAGATACATTATTTAGAGGCTGCTACAATCAGATGAGCTCTGAGCTTACGCAAAAGGCTACCAAGGTTAAGGCAAACTTTGGATTTGAGGATATCGTTATGAATCCAACCCAGAGAGAAACATTGCAGCATGCCATCGACCAAATGAATTTTAGAAAGCAGATTTATGATGATTGGAACTATACCAAGAAGTATCCATATGGTCGTGGTCTTTCGGTTCTATTATTTGGTGCTCCTGGTACTGGTAAATCAATGTGTGCTCAGGTTATTGCTCATGAATTGAATCTGGAACTATATCGAGTAGATTTGTCCAAGGTAATTGATAAATACGTAGGTGAAACTGAAAAGTCTATCTCAATGATTTTTAGAGAGGCCAAGAAGTGTAACGTAGTTTTGTTCTTCGATGAGTGCGATACCTTGTTTGCAAAACGAAGCGATGACGGTGGCTCCAATCAGTCTTCAAACAACAATAAGACAGCGTTGCTGTTGCAGGAGGTTGAAGCATACGATGGTGTATCTGTGCTAGCCACAAACTACAAGCACAACATTGACCCAGCTTTCTTTAGACGTATGAAATATATTGTTGAGTTCCAGTTCCCTGATGTAGATACAAGAGAAATGCTTTGGAGAACAACAATTCCAAAAACAACACCACTTGCCAAGGATGTTGATATCAGATTCCTGGCCGAGAAATATGAGCTTGTTGGTGGTAATATCAAAAACTGCATTTTAAATGCGGCCTTCCTTGCAGCGGCAGATCCAAATGCAGGAGGCGAAGTACATATGCAGCATTATTTAAATGCTGTTAAATACGAGTTTGTTAAGGTCGGCAAGGTATTTACCAAGGCTGACTTTGAACCGTATGCTGATTTAGTTGGACTTTAAATGATATAAAACAGTGAAGTTCCAGAAACTTCACTGTTTTAATCTTATATGTCAGAAATCTTTATGTAATCTTTAAAAATAGTTACACAAAACATGGTAAAATGATATCATCCAGAAATTTATATCGGGAGGCCATATGATTGTATGTAGGGTCGAAAAAGAAGAAACTGAATTATTGCATGGATTAGCTCCTGAAGAGGAGCTTAATGCATTTTATAGAGATGAGAATATAAGTGCATTAGCTCTGATCGATGGTGATGAAATAGTTGGTTGTCTTATAGGGGAAATAATTGGTGGAGTTTACAGGGTTTACTGGCTATATGTGGAACCTGCTTCAAGACGAAAAGGCGGAGCGAAAAAGCTTATTCGCACATTGAAAGAAATACTGGATACCATGGCTATTTCAATACATGTCGCATGGGAAGGCGAGCCTGATGTTAATGAAGAATTATGTGGCTTTTTAAATGCTCAAGGTTTTTTGCGAGAGAAAAATCAAGAGATAAAAAGCTATTCAGTAAAAATATCAAGCATAGCACCAGCAGAAAAAACTAATAAAAAAAGTGATAAAGTAGTTTCTTTTGAAGAACTAGGAAAAGATTTCCTTGAGAGTATGCAAAATGATGAAGCTGCAAATGAAGAAAGAATGATGCCGGAAGGCGGTTTTTTAAATCCAGCGATAAGAAAAGATTTGAGCTTTGTTGTCGTAAAAAAGGATAAGCCTATTGCATACATAGTCTTTATGGAGAATGGGGATGTGCTAGAGCTAAGTACGCTCTATTCAACGGGAGCATCAAATACAATTATTAGTTATCTGCTATATGAGGCTAGTTATGTATTAAAAGAGAAATGTGATGAAAACCAGATATTACACATAAATGCTGTCAGCGAGGGTGTGGAGGCTTTAGTAAAGTATTTTATTCCCGACGCAATAGAAGTGAGCAATAGTTATTACGGTTGATTATAGGAGGTGCTCATATGGGCGATTTCTACCAACTTCCAAAAGTGATTTCAAGAGATAATCCTGCAATGCTTGAAGGCCAACAAATAGTGCAAGACCTAGAAGATAACAGGTATGACAAATCTATTTATGATAATGAGTACGCGTCTCAGAAACTTGCTCAGCAGGAGATAAAAGATGGATATAGCCGTAGAATGGATTATCTGGAAGCTCATAAGGATGATGCAGAGCTTAATGCAATGTTTCAAAGACAACTTCAGGCTCAAGTTTTGCCTATTCCTAAAAAAATAAAGCAAAAAGTTACAGGTACTCCTGAACAGAGAGCAGCTGCATCAAAATTAGGCTTTGGCAAAGTAAAAGAGAAATATCGTGTATTCAAGCGTAGTTTTAAAAATGTAAATGCTACTGCAGTAACCGTAAGAGAAAGCGATAAATTAAAGGCATATAAAAACACCCACGATACATTTAACACAGAATATTTGAACCTTACCAAAAGCATGAATGTACCAACTAAAAATACTGTAGAGGTAGATGCCCTTAAGTATTTTGTAGACAGATCTGAAGTTAGTAAAAAGGATAAGGGCAAACAGACGGAGAATAACAGTAAAATAATTGCTGATTATTTATATAGACCAAATCAAAAGGAAATATTCTTAAACAAGATTTGCACGGACCTTATCAATTTTGAAATGACTGCAAATATGTTTACGGATGAATATCTTGCAGCAAATATAACAAGCTTGGTAGAAACGGCTTGTAAGTTTAAAGCATTTAGAACTATTTATGATGCAAACGAGGATCATTATGCACACCAGGAAGCTGTGATACAGAAAATGATTTTTGAAAGGGGAAAAATATTAGAGGATTTCATAACAAGTCATTTACAGCAGAACGGATTAAAAATTGATTGGAAAACAATGACTACTTCAACCATTGTAGATAATGTAGAAAAGACTGCAGCAGAGAGAGCACAGGCTAGAAATGACCTGGTTAGTAGCACCGTAAGTAAACTTAATGAGAAACAGGCGGATGCTATTGGAGTATATAAAGACATGTTGCCTTTCAAAGTGGAGCTGGAAAAAAATTATGACTCTAAGATGCAAAAGAGACATGACGCTTTAATAAAAAAGATAGCTAACAATCCAGTTGTATATGATACAAACAAAGAACTTTTAAGACGAATAACAGGTAAAGCCAGTAGATATGCTGAAATCCTACAGGGATTAGAGACACAAATGTTGGCATATGAAAAGATTATGAATATGGAGGATGATAATTCTTTAGACACTGCTTTACGTAAGAATGCAGCAGAATATAATCTGGCAAAATTACAGAATTTGTTTACTCAAAGAGAAGACCAATACAGAGCATATGAGCTTACCATTATCTCAATGGTTGATGGTAGCAGAACCTTTAATGCTGAAGAAACATTTTTGATTAACGACACAATAGCAACTGAAAAAATTGATAGAAATCTGACAGAGTTAAGAATTAGAAAAGATTTCTATGAGGCACATTATAAAGGGGCTTATGGACAAAATGTTGCTTATAGCAATGTGATGGACGAATACTCTCATAATGTAAGAGTAATTGATATAAAGACTATGGCTGAAGAAATAAAAGAATGGAAGGAGTCTTCATATAATGAGGAGGATCAAAAGAATTATTCGGAAAACTTAAAGAAAAACAAAGAGATATGTCCAGATCTGTTGGTGAAGCGTGACATAAATAGTTTTTATAGTCTTAAGCCTCAAAAAACAGAAGATTTCTTATCACCAAGAATTGATACTTCGCAACTCAATAGTTATTACATTGTAAAAAGAATGGTAGAACAGTATGACTTTATTGTTGAAAACAAATTGCTTGAGGGAAAAACGCAGGAAGTAATTGAAAATGTAACCGTAAACGGAAAGATGGCAAAAATCATTCTGAAACAATGGGAACCATACATGTTCATGATAGAGAATGAATTGTATTATAACATCCCACTTGGTAAGGACTCTATTCCTGAAATATTTAAACTAGGGATAGATGCATTAACAAGAATTTCGGAGACCATCAGGAAGGACTACACAGACGAAAAAGGAAAGCTTCCAAAGCATATGCAGACATACTTAGAACTGGTTAGATTGAGAATAGTAGCCTTGAAATCAGAAGCTAATATGCATGAGAAATACAAAGGCACATTTATGCCAGATTTAGAATGTGAATACCAAAACATAAAACAATCTGCAGAGGTAACATATTTACTACAGGGGCTGTACGAGAAAGGTGCAGAAAATGTAACCCCTGATATGATTAAGATAACCAGAGTTATAACAGAAGATATGAAAGCAGATGATGTGCTACCACAAGAGGTAAAAGAAGGACTTGGACCAGAGCTATATATGGCAATAAAGCATATATTTGCAAAGAATGTTATAGATCCAAAGCAAGTCAAGTACGACGCTCAAGGAAATGTAAAGGAGGCATATAAAATCCTAAATCAGGAAGCGTTCACTGATAACATGAGAAAGGCAAATCTGTTTAGAATGCTATGGCATCAGCCAGAAGAGCTAGACAAAGACGAAAAAGATGAATTAAATGAAATATTGGCAAAATATTTAAAAAAGGAATTCCAAAGTTATAAATCCTATAAAGATGATTATGACAAGGGAATAAAAGGCTATCCAGCAGAGTCAAAGATTAGTAACAAGCCAACGGCTGAGAGACTCCACCTTAGGAAAGCCTTAGAGAAGAATGCCCAATCAAGGCTTATTCAGAAAATGATAGAGGCCAATTTAGGCTTAGAAAAAATTGGAATCGATGACTATCAAGAGTACTGTGAAGATATTGCATTTAATCAAGAAAACATAAATAAGCTTTATGATTATTTAAATGAGAATGGGTATAACAGTGATTATACTTTTGCTGAAAAGAAAAAATAAAATTAGCAGAAGGGGATTAGTATGGGGAACTCTATAAATGTAGGGGCAGAGCTTGAACAAGAAATAGATAAGATGCGAAGCAGTAAAGAAATGGCTGCATTTATATCTTATTTGAGTATTGACGATCCTGTAGGGGCTGCTGTAAATGATGATTGGCTCAGAGATTTGATAATGAAAAGCCAAGACACACTTTACAGAATACAGGATGAAATAAAAGCAAGAGGTGTAGATTTAGACAGAATTTTAGAGGATGGAATAGCAAACAAAGATGACTATAAAGTCATTGAAGAGCTTACACCTTACTATTACGAAGTTTTTGCTGCCCTTTACTATTTTATAAAGCTTGTTAATCCAATGAGTGCAGTGGGCGCCGAGCGTCTAGAGTACTTTATGGATTATGAGATGGAGCTAAAGGATGTTTTGTTATTGGATAAGGATGACTTAGATGCCTTTGGCCCATTAATCCCCGCAGAATTCCATGACAAAGTAGGCTTGCCGGAATATTTCGCTTTTGGAGCTATTCGAAGAGAAAATGGTGAGTCCCATCCAGCTGGTGTAATCCTATTTAAAGAATACTTAGATGACAGCATCGAAAAAATATGTGCAGATCTATTATGGCTGAATGTTCGCAAGAAATATGAGCACAAAGGTGTTGGAGATGAGTTGATGGCAATGTTTTTTGCAGAGGTAAACAATGCAAAGGCAGACTATGTAAATTGCCAGATAAGCCCAATGTCAGAAAATATTGAAGCGTTCAATTATTTTATGCAGCGCTGGGGATTCTTCTCAGATTTAACATATAGTACGAAAGTTTCAGTAACCCTTAAGGAAATAGCAGAATCTGAATACATAAAATTAATAAATGTAGATACCTCCAAAATTACTCCATTGTCTGAACTAAGTGACGATGAATATACAGACATAATGGGAGAGCTGGAGGAAAAAAATGACGATGGCAACGATTATTATAAATACCATGTAGGAAGAGAATATTATGACCCAGAGTTGTCGGGCGTTATCAAACAAAAAAATAATGTTTCGGCTTTGTTTGTACATAAGAACGGAGCTCAAGAAATAGAACTAGAAATTGGACAGTGTACAGATAATACAATTTCACCAGCCCTTTTATTGTTGGCAAAGAACGCAATTGATAAGGCAATCAGAAAATATACTGATAGCATACCTGTAAAGTACGAGGTGCGTAATGAAACAATAGCCAACTTAACAGATAAGTTGTTCAGCAAACGTGGTTTAGCGCGAGTATTAAATTACACCAACACTAGAAATGATGCGTTTACAGAAGAAATGTATGATTTATTGAAAGAAGAAGTGGTTGTAAAAGGCAATTATGTAGATTATCTGGAACCAGACGATAGAGAGTTGTTAGATGGATTATTCCAGGAACTTGTCCTTCAGGAGTAGTTAGGAGAGGAAATATGAGTGATATATATCTTAATAAGAATCTTTATAAAGATGAGAACATTATCCAGACCGATCTTGAAGAGCAAGAGGAGCCACAAGACAGTGTATTTGATAATCCAATAATGGATACCAGGCAAAAGTCAAGCAATCAAACGTCAAGTAAGCAAATGTTTACTAGCAATATGTTTCAGCAGGAAGTGCCTGCCCATTTAAATCTTAGCGATAAAGACTATAGAACAATCCAAGACATTATTGAAAAAGACAAGTATAAAGATAGTGATTTGGACGATGAAAAATGGAAATTGCTTAAAGATTTTCATCGTAACAGATTAAACGTGCAGGTTCCTATATATCAGGAGGAATATAAACACTCATCAGATTTCTTTAAGTCAAAAGTAAAAACAAGTCACGTTAAATATGAATCATTAGCTAAGCATCAAGATAAGAAAAAAGGAGAAGCTAAAACCTACACCATATCCAAGAAAGAAAAAGAATTCATGAAGTGGATGGACAAAAAGGAAATAGATAATGAGATTGACAGAATAGAACAAGTGGAGGGTGCTGACCTTCTTAACAATGAAGCTCTATTTGGCGAGGTTTGTGTAGATGATTCAGATAATATGATTGCTGTTAAGACGGCTTTGGCTGATTATCGAAGTGGAAAGCTTAATGTAAAGCAGGCTTCCCTGTATAAACGTTTAAAGAGTAAATTTACCGGCCAATCAAGAAAAGAAGCTCTCCGTAATAGAGCTGCTGGGGAACTCACTGAGTATGGTAGTGTTGAATTTTCAGGAGCAGATGCTGATTCAATTATGAATAGAGAGTATTATTCAGATGCTGATAATACAGCAGTTAATCTTAAGCGATTAGTAGAGGCATGTGATAGCTATATAGGCATTGGCAAAATTAAATTTTCAAGAAAAGGAAGAGTAAGGAAACGTGCTATATCAAAATTAAGGGATGCAGCCAATGAAGAATTAAAGTCATATTCATCAAAAGGTTCATGGGCTGGAATAGCACCAACTGTTGCTGCATACACACTTGGCACAGTTCAAAATGTTGTTAATACAGGGGTATTTGCAATCCAGCTTGTTCCTTGGTTGATAGGAAAGGGTATAAATAAATTTATAAAAGGAAAGACTCATTCACCATTCACATTGGTCCGTCCATATACACCAAAGGAATGGGCAATGCATTATTCTATACTATTTGAGGGGCCTATTTCATCAAAAACAAAAAATGTTAAATATGGTTTGGATGCATTTATTAACAGTAAGCAAAATAGGAAGATTAGCTTACCAGAAATGATTTTTGGCCCATACTACAATACAAGTTCATATATCAATAGATATGTAAATATAAAAAAACAAGATATTGATTCTTTTGATAATAATAGAGGACTTGTTCCAAACTAACATTTCGGCAGTATGGATGTAAGTAGATGGATAACCAGATAAAAAGGGAGAAGATATGGATGACGTAAAATGGATGCGAAGCTTGCTTTCCCACAATGTAAGAATGCCTCTTTCAATTATTCAAGGTTACGGAGAATTGTTGGAGGAAGGAAAGCTGGATGATGAAAAACAAAAAGAGGTTGTGACTAAGATTTGTGGCAATATTAAATATCTTTCCAATATCCTAAAGCTTGTAATCGATAATGATTCATCGCTGCTTGAGTACAAATTCGAAGTGGTGGACATTCTAGATGTGGTGAAGGAAGTATCACAGTATATGAAAGATTTTACTGACAGAAGTGGAATCAAAGTAAATGTGATTAGTCAAAGTGAGAAAGTGATAATACAGGCTGACAGATGGCAGTTTATAAGATTATTTTACAATCTCTTTGAAAACTCACTTAAGTACATGGGAAGGACCGGCAACATAAATGTTATGGTAAGCGAAGCCGGCAAAGACTCAATCCTGATAGTTTATAAGGATGATGGAAAGGGAATGCCTGAAGCTGAGGTTGACCATGTATTTGAAAGCGGATACCGAAGTGCTATTCATAAGGGGGAAAATGGACATGGCATGGGAATGTATTTTGTATATCAGATAGTAAAGGATCATGGCGGCAATATTAGTGTTATATCTGACGTGGGAAAAGGGTTTTCGGTAAGGATTATATTACCGGTGGCACAAGGCGATAGTTAGGAGGGGAAGAAACTATGGGGTGGTTATTCGGTAGTAAAAAAACAACATTAGAGCAAAAAAGAGAAGAGCATATAAATAAGCGTAGGGAAGAGATGCAGCAGAGTCAGGATTTCTTTTTCAATTACGCTAATCTAGATGCGCACCTAGAATCAGAGGCCAATGAGGCGGTTACCGAGCAGTCTATTCTTGCTGCTGAAAAAGAGGCTGGATTGGAACAGAAAAAGATTCCACAGCAAGAGATTCCTGAGGAGGTTATGAACCAGATAGAGGCAGAGCATACCATTATAAATAATGGTAAAAAAATGACTTGGAAAGACCGTCGCAGCGCTAAAAAGAATTATAAAAAGAAAATTAATCGCGTAAAAAAGGCTCAAAAGATTAATGACAGTTTTAACAATTATTTAACCACAATGAAGGATTCGGTTAAAGATATTGCAACGGATATAGCAGGAAAAAATGTTGCGGATAATGCGCGACTGAATTATACAGCAGCTATTTTAATAAATACATTTAACGGAGGAAGTGTGATCTCTATGGTGGACAGTATGATTAATCTGTCCGTTTCAGCAAAAGAGGCTACTGAAGAGCAGGCTGAGAAAAAAGCTCTAGAGATAGAGAAAATGTTTAAAATCATACTAGATTTTGATTTGAAGAAATTAAAATATAATAACAGTGATGAATTTTTGAAAAATGCTTCCGAACGTATGATGATCTGTAGGCTTGCAATGGAGGCAGATAATACGATGAGTAGTTATCGTGAAATGATTAACCTTGGCAAGTTGAAGACGCATGTAGATGATGAAGTCCTTGATGAAATTAAAGCCAGAACCGACGTAATTTTGGGTACTGCGACAAAAACTGAGAAAAAGCTAAAAATAATGTCTTGCGAAAAATATGCAATATTTGGACAGGAGACTGTTGATAGTTTAGATGATGAATTTGTGGACCGGAAGACGAGAGATGCCCAAAGAGCTATGGGTAGGGAGGATATATCTGAGGAACAGAGAAAAAATATAAAAAGAGAATACGAATATTATGACTCGATACATAATCTTAGATTAGCTGAAATATCTGGCCTCACTTTTAATAGGGGCGATGATCCTGAAGCAATGCTTATTAAAGAGAGGGAAAAGATTAATGCTAAACGTAAAAGCTCTGAGAAAAACGAGCAAGAAGTCGATATTGACGCCATTCGTAGCAAGATGACCTCAACACTAAATGGACATGCTTCAAGCGTAAATACTACTGTCGCCGGGTTAGCCCACCAGAACGAAAAAGCTCGTGAGTATGCAAAAAGGATGTTCCCGAAACATTGGGAGATATTATTAAAGGATAAAAATCTTCGACGCCAAACAATTCAGAAATATTATGGAGAAATACATCGAGGCAGGAAAATACCAGCTAGCATGCTTGATAAGATTGAGAAGAATTTCGAAAAAAGATTTAATACTGCAAAAGCATTAGATCCTACAATTATGCAAGCTTCTCAGAATGAGCATGAAAAAAAGGTTCACGAATTTTGTGAGAACCATAAGGAGGAGATAACACCGTCACGACAAGCAAATTCCATTTTTTATCTACTTGGCAATCTTAGTGAAGAAGATAAGGTTAAGAAATATAACGGAGCTGTAGAACTAATAAACTATGAGCAGGCAAGTCATTTAG
Source organism: Pseudobutyrivibrio sp. MD2005 (assembly GCF_000621865.1). Taxonomy (GTDB): domain Bacteria; phylum Bacillota; class Clostridia; order Lachnospirales; family Lachnospiraceae; genus Pseudobutyrivibrio. The sequence continues at coordinate 172,516 of NZ_JHXE01000008.1, read as the reverse complement.
ATAAACTTCCACAAAATGAAGAAGAAAGAAGAAAGAAAATAGAGGAGGTGAAAGAAACAAATAAGGAACTAATTGACTATATTATGGGCTTTGACATGACAAAACTTGAGTTTAAGAATATAGAAGATATTACCTCGAATCTTGAAGAGATTAACCATTTTGTACAGATTATGGGAGAAGTACAGACTGTTCCTACCGCACTTTATAATTTAGGTATATTGAGTGATGAAGAGTTCATTGAGATGCAAAGTCGCGTTAATGTTGCTATGGACTATAATATGTTGTTTCAGAATTATATTTCCTCACATAGCTCAATATTATATGCACTTATGGATACTGAAGATTTGACTAAAGTGTTTGAAGGGGATGACATATTCTATTACCAAAAACATAAAAATGAGATGCCTACTGGTGATGGATATGAGCTTCTTCTTGACAGATATGAGTACGAGCACCAACTAGGTGTGTACAAACAAAGCAATGAGTTGAGTCAATTTAATAAGGCCCTTTCAATTCTTAAGCGATCTCAGCAGACTAGTTATTATAAACCTGGTGATACTATGGAAAATGCGCTTAAAGATGCAAAGCAAGAGGCTGAAAGAAAATTGAACAATGAGGTAAAAGCTAATTTAGAAAAAGCTAAAAAGAAAAAACAGGAAGAGCTGGAAAAAAAGGCTAAAGAGGCCCAAGACGCCCAAAAGAAAAAAGAGGACGATCAGGTCAATCAAATTAACCAGATCCTTGAGGAGGAACAGCAATCCAGTGAGGATCAAAAAAACTAGAGGTGAATTAAAAGGAGAGGAGAGATTGTAGCATGGAATTGACTGGCATTAATAGTACAAATCAATCATATTTTGATCCACTTCTTTTTCTCGATGGGGAGGAATCAGATGATGTGCTGATTCTTTTAGGTGTGATTCATGCTGAAAGCCCAGTGGCGGCGGCAGCCTTTAGCATTGACGTGAAAGGAAAAGTGGGGCGAATTGTCTCCATTTACACTAGGCCTGATATGCGAAGAAAAAAGGCTGCTACAATGCTTATGAATTCAATAGATGTTTTAGCAAAGCATTACAAGCTACTTAGGATGGAATGCTACTACACAGATAATATGAACGGTCTTGATGCATTTTTCAAAGCCAGGAAATTTGATACCCACCAGAAAAATAATGTTGAAAGTGTTGGCGTTTCAGATCTTCTCTCAAACAAACCAATTCAACAAATGCTAAATAATAAGAAGCCGTCATCGTCGGTGCAAAAAATTGGATTGATTGAGACGAATCAAAAGGAAGCCTTGCGGAAAAAAATTGAGTCAAATGGATATGGGTCAGTTGGAAAGGGAATTGATGAAGATATTTCGATGGTAGCTTTACCTAGGGATGAATGTAGTGCGGCTATTTTATGTTCAGCGGAAACCTTAGAGACAATAATTGTTACAGTGATGCTACTGGTGTCCTTTACAGATAATCCAAGTGTGACGATGGGATTGTTGATAGAATGGATTGATTTGATAGTGAAGCAGTATGGTGAGGAGGCACAAATTGACTTTTATTCAGTCAATCCAAGTGTTACGTCTTTTATACATTCATTAGCAACTCCAAAGGCAGACGTGCATGTTATGTATGGTGAGAAGAGTATTTATTGATAAATAGCTAGGAGGTGACAAGCTATGAGTGATGTATATGTTGATAAAAAACTAGATGAACAGAATCTTATAGAAAAAGATAATAATCAACTTAATAATTTGAATGATTCAATTCAATTAAATGGGTTTAATCAGATTGATAACATTCAGCAAAATCAGCAGGAACAAGTCAACATATTGGATAATGAATTTATTAATCAAGTTAATGCCCATGAAGACAACATGTTCATCGTACGACAAAAGAACCGTCCTAAAACTAAGGCGGAGAAAGCTGCTGAAAAAAAGCTTGCGGAAGCTCGATATAGGGATGCTATCAAATTTGATAAGAGCTATACGGCTGCTAGAGATGACGATGGCGATACTATGGCTCAAATAAGAAGTGTTATGGCTGAGTTTTTCGAAGAAGAGGATGCCTATAAAGAGAAACTTGAACAGGATGATCCAGCAGCTGCTGAGGCCCAAATCCCTGTACTGGTTGATAGATTGAATGTATTAGAAAATCAATGCAACAGTTATCTTCGCTTTAAAATATGTTTTTCTAAGTCAGCAAAGATTAGAACAAATCAAGTAAAGGCACTTAGAGAACAGGTTAGGGCAAAGCGTAATTCTTACAATTATCAGGAAGAACCACAGGAGAACTTCATAAAGAAAGGCTTTAAAAGTATTGGTCGCGGTATTAAAAATTTTTTTACTAAAAGAATACCTGATGGATTTAAAGACATGGGAAGGGCAATCAAAAAACCTTTTACCAACACTTTTTCTAACCGAACTGCAGGGCAGGTTGCAAAAGGAGTCTTAAGAGATCACATTTGGGGCGGTATTTTTAGAAATGCATTTAATTTAGTAGCAATGGGAGCATTTCTTCCATTTTGGATTCTTAATGGTATTGTGGTAGGAGCTGCGAATACCATAGATTTTATAAGTGGTGGTAGAGTTTTAGGTAATAAAAAAGTACCTATGATGTTATTGCCTACGCCGCATATGCCTTCTACCTGGACTAGATATCACAATGAAATGGCGGCTCAGAAAGCTCGTTATGCAGGTACAAAAAAAGATAAGAGTAAAAAAACGAAGCAAGAAATAAAATATATTGTTTCTGACGAAGCAACTAGCTATAGGTTAAACCCAGAACAATCTGTTTTCTTTAAGCTGTTTGGCTGGAGGCCAGGTTTGGATAGAAGTGGAACGGCTCAGATTAAAACAGGTCATGGTATAAATGGTAGAACGAACTGGGAAGAAATTGCAAGGCGTGCAGATGAAGAAATGAATAGTTTAATTAATATTTCGGAAGAAGATTATGAAGAAGATGATAAGCAAGAAAATTGATTATAAAAGGGATAAAAAATGGAAAAAGTAAATGAAACTATTGATGAAGAATTAACAATAGAATTACCGGAAGGAGAGTTTGATTTAAAAACAATCAAACAGACTGTATTAGAGTCACCAAAATTTAAGGAATACTATGGGAAAATGGCGGACTCTGGTGTAGAGGTGTTGGCTTTTTATGAAGACCATGTTATGAAAAATATTGATGCCCTAACAAGAAAGATACAGACTTGGGACATTGAAACAGTAAAGACCGTGCCAGCGGATGAGCTTGAGCAAACATTTCTAGCTCTCTATGACAATATTTATGTTTTAATACAAAACGTAAATCCATTTTGGCAAGTGGGCATGGAACGATTAAAGCTGCTGAAGGACTATCAGGACTTATATATCGAAATGCTAAAGGTGAGAGGGGAATTCTAATATGATTACTACTATATCAGATTCAAATATTTCTCTATTTGAACATTTAATACCTGATGATTTAATAGAGGATTTACGCATCAGGAAAGATACCATAGGTATTGGCTGTCTACGTAGAGATGAAGATGGAAAGTTTGATGGGTATGGAGTTCTAATCTATGTGGTAGAGTTTGAAGACAAAAAGCCGGAAAATTACAATATCAAATGGCTCTATGTAGATTCCAACAGAAGAAATGAGGATGTAGCTAGCGAGCTTCTTACAGATTTGTTCTGGGACTTTGGAAATACTTTGGTTCCCACAATCACTGTAGATATTCCTGCCCTAAGTACTTACGAAGATTTAGGCAATTTTTTTGGAGATTGGCATTTTGAGTTTAAGAATACCTATGACCTGGATTTTGAAATAGAAATCTCTAAACTAAAGGACCATGTATTATTAGCTGATGTTACAAAGGACTCTGAAATAAAAGGCGTTAAATCTCTATCTGATGTAGATAATAAATCCATTTCCATATTCTTGAAGGAAATGGAACAAAAATATATCAAAAGAGATATGTATGTAGACCCTATGCTCACGGAGTATGTGAAAGATTATTTTGATCCGGATTTATCTAGCGTAGTGATAAAAGATGGAGTGATTTTAGCGGCACTTCTTGTGCACACAAGGCCAAGTGGCAGGATTGACATAGTAGTCTTTGATACATTAAACGACGACAAACAAATATATCTGGTGGGCTTAATGAAAAAATCATATCAGGCAGTGCTGCTTGCAGGCAAGGAGCACTCAAGCCTTTACTACTATTGCCGCAATGAAAGGGGAATGAATTTTATTGATGGGATGTTTGGAACACATGAAACCCCATTAGTAATGCGCGGCATGATTCAAAACTCTTCCCTTGGAATATCTTCAGAACAATGGGAAGACATAAAAGATGCTTATTGGCAGGAAAATCCTGAAATGTATGACGCAGTAAAAGAACTGTACACGGGAAGTAGGTGAAAAAATGAGCAAGTTGTTTGACGAGAAAAGCATCTTAAATAGGAATAAGATCTATGATGTACCAGCAGGAACAATGATTTTACGTGAAGGTGAAATCAATTTTGATATGTACAAGATTGTATCTGGCCATGTGGAAATGTACACAGGATACGGCACAGACAGTGAAGTACTGATTGGTATTTTTGGCGCGGGCACTTGCTTTGGTGAATTTGGTATTCTTACAGGAAAGCCTGCTATCTATACCATAATCACCTATTCAAAGACAAAGCTTCTTCGTGTAACTGAAGCTCTTATGGGGACATTTATTCAAGAAAATCCTGAGGATGCCATTCAGATTATGAAGAATATGGCAAATAACATGAGTACTATGCAGCACCAGATTGTTCAGCTTAGTACTGAGCTGGTAGAGCAAAGCGAATACAAAGAAGAAATCGCAAAGGCTGTCACTCTAGATATAGAGAAGGCTGTGGAAGAGTATCTAAAAAAGCATGACTTACTTAAGGATAATCTAAAAAGCTATGTATTGAATCCGGCCCAAAATGATGAGGACAAGACCCCGGAGGAAAACAAAACAAAAGGGGTAGGCATGAGATTCTATAAATATAAAAATATAGATACGTCTCATTTCAGCTAAGAAGGAATCTCTATCGTCTAATATATAGGTTCTTGTGGGCTGTTTCCTTAAGTAGCCCACAAGAAGTCATAGAAAATAATATAAACTACATACTATTGTAGCTGCGAGCTGCAATAGTATGTAGTTTTTTTGTTGTTTTCAGCAATGAAATCCAATGAACTACATATTATATCTGTATGAAGTGAAAAAATATGTAGAATGACAAGAAAAAACTATGCAAGATACTTGTAATTAATCTGGAAACTACATATTAATTGAGGCTAAGCCCAAGTAGTATGTAGAATTGGATTGCGCACAACCTAAAAGCTTGAAAAAACTACATATTATTTTAATTACAATTACCAATGTATGTAGTTGCCAAATCAGGCACCCAAGTCAGCCAAATTGTGAACAAATTGTTAACAGAAATCTTTAAGAAACCTTTAAAATATTTAGACAGCTTAAATGGTATTATATTAATATCAGTAAACTATCGGATAAGAGGGGCTATATATGAGAAATAATCAGTTGTTACCTTTTGAAAGAAACCGTTATTATACGGGAAAGATGTTGACGAGCGTGGACTTTGAGGCAGAGCAGACATACATGAATAACAAAAGGCGTTTCCTTAATAGCATGATGTATGGCTCTGGTGTAGTCTGCGGACTAAACGTGGTAAGTTTGGACGATTTATCACTATTAGTTGAAAGTGGTGTGGCTATAGATGGAAGTGGTCGTGAAATTGTAGTTGAAGCATCTGTAGTAAAAAAGCTTTCAGCAATAGAGGGTTTTGACAAGCTTACATCAGATGAAGCTTTTCTTTGCATACGATACAGGGAAGATCCTGTACACGCAGTGTATTCATTAAATCAGTCAGCTGGAGAGCAGGCTTATGAATACAATCGAATGCATGAAAGCTATGAATTGTTCTTGAAGGATACTTCAGAAGAATTTCATTTATTAGAGATGGAGGATGAATTCTATCGCGAAGTTAAAGTTTTCGATAGCGAAGATGTTGAAGTTAAATTGATTCTTCCAGCAGAAAACTGTGCCGGCATTTCATCAAGAGTTCGCCTACAGTTTACAGGAAAGGCAGAAAAGCCTGTTCCTGTAGCATTCCAGGGAATTCTACAGATGCCTGTTTTCACAACAAGTGAAGGAAGCCATGAAATGGAAATTAATATTCCAGAGATGAAGGTGGCTAATGAGCAGGTTATCAATAAGGACTTTTGGATTAAGGCCGAGAATAACACAGTAGATAGCACTGAGCTTATCTTAAAAGAAGGTTCAATCTCAATATTTGGAGAGCGCAAGAAGGTTAATGTTAAGGGCACAATCGACGTTGCTATCTTAAAGGAAGATCCTGAAAGCCTGGCTGCTAGAAATGCCGGAAAGCTTAGCCTTGAAATGAGAAATGTTCAGGCTCAGGGCAATGATGTAATCATAGCAAAGATTAAGCTGGTTAAGACCGATATGGCATACATCATCGATCAGATTACAGAAGCCGAGGTAAAAAAATACATTACTATACCACAGAATGAAGTGGTAACCCGAGACTATATAAGCAATTTCTCAAAAGACGAGCCTACCGTAATTGAAAACTACAAGTCTGATGCAGGTAAGGTAATTAAGTATGAGCACATGGGCGATTCCAAGGCACCTCAGATTGCAAGTGGAATAGTTGAGATACCACTTGGAGATGATAATGGAAAAGGCACAACCCATTTCTCAGGAGAAATATTACATGGCCTTGGTAAAGGAAACGTGTATGTAGATGTTGGCTTTGAGGTATTTGATAGCCAGTCTGTCCTACCAGGTGATAATCGAAGCACTATCTACGGAGCAGCAAATATATTTAGAGACAAGGACAATGCACTTCCAAATGTAGATGTTGCAGTAAAGGTGCTTAATGATAAGGGAAGCTTCATTGTAGGTGTAAATCTTTTAGATAATGTTGATCAGCTGATTCTTTCATTTAGATGGACAGCAATCAAATTCCCTTCAGAAGATGACTTTGGACTTGAGCATGAGGTTGACAATATTTCAATTGCAGCTACAACACCTACTGTTGTTCTTGGATACAAGGATAATTATTTCTTTGACGTTGAATTCACTGGAATTGAAAAGAGCGGTGTAACATATGAACTTACAGAGCCTAACAGTGGAGAGATTTCAGCCGAAGGTGTTTACACTGCTCCTAATAAAGAGGGCGTATACGAAATTCGTATTTCACTTACAGATATTCCAGTTGTTTGCACATACGCATATGCGATTGTAAAAAAGGACGTAAATGAAAATCAGGAGTAAAGCTATATGGAGTTTGTAACAAACCAATATCACTTAAATTCCATATATACCGCTGTTAATAATTCGGTAAATGCAGTGCATATTTGCGAAGACAAATATAAAGCCGGAGGCATTAAATGCACGCTTTGGGAAATCAAAGATCACACACTGGCAAAACAGCTGGTAAGTGAACTGGAAGGAAACAAAGCATGCGAGATGTTTTCTATGGGAAGTAGATGGTTTTTCATTTTCCCTTATAGAGAGTTTCGACCGCTAAATGAGTTTTACCGAGGTAGCAGCCCTACATTGAATGAAGGAGAGGGAATTTGTATACGATTGGTTATGGAGTGTATGACAATTAATCTTCCATTTTCCATTTTGTATTTAATACTCTCCCAGAATAGAATTAACCTTTCAAAAGACAACAGTATTTATTTTGATTACTGCGTAGATATGACGGAGTATTCAGAGAAGATAAAAGAAAGGGATTGCGCTAATGAGTGTGTAGGACTTTTGTTAGACATGTTAGAACCATTTGCTGATCAGAAAGCTAATTCTCAGTTGATTCTTTCAGCAAAGCGATGGAGAAATGGTTATAACACATTCATAGAATTATACAAGGATGTGCATATGGCCGAGGCACCAGCTAAAAAGTACAAGCTGCGTGTCAGACTAAAACGATGGTTCAAACGACACCAGGAACTATTATTTAGAATACTACTTGTGTTCTGTTTAATTCTATTAGTACTAGTAATCATAATGGTGATTAGCCAGATTTTTACTGGAGGTGTTCCTTTTTTAAGAATTTTTTTCAATCCATTTAAGGAGATTGGTACCGAGACGATGCTTCAGTAGGATGTAACGATATGAGAAAGAGAAAATACTTTATCTATGGAATTATTACAACAATTTTAATATGGATAATAGTAGTAGCAGTTATAGCGTTACCTTCTGTACCTACTAGCGACAAAATCCTTGGTTGTGTAAGCACAGCAGAGGAGAACGGTATGTTTGTGCAGCAGGAAACCAGTCGTACCTATCTCTATGAACTTAAACAAGACAAAAGTCTGGCCGCAAAGCCGGTGGACATTACAAAGTTTGTTGATGGTAAGCTTGCTGGCCTGGCAATAATGGATAGTCACTATCTTCTATATATCGGGGACAGCATGACACTGATTGTTTCTGATGAGAAATATGAAGAGACAAATTCCTATAAAATCGCAGGCGTTTCAGAAAAAGATGCTTACGGCCTATATGTTTTGAATGATCAGTTATATCTGGTCATGAGGTCAGTCGAACCTGGAATAGGGGTTAGATATTTTCTTCAGATAAACGAATATGCTTGTACAGCAATATATGACAAGTCAATTGAGGTGGTCGAGGAAGATTACAATTTAATCGATACTACGGTATTTGAGTTCCTTCCAGAGCCATTCCCAGATGGATTGCTAACAGCAATAATAATCAATCTAGTTGCTCTATTCATTGCACTATTATTTGTAGGTGCAGCAGTAGCTTTGATGATGGTTTTTGTATATCTATATCGAGAGACAAATTCCTTCGTTTGGCAGCGATTTGCCATACAGCAAATGGTTATGTATGTGGTGGTTGGCATTACATATTTCGTAACTGAAAAGATTTATTTTTTAGGAATTGTGATTGCCTGGGTGGCAGGAGCAATAGTTTTATTGAATTTTGCTAATCGTGAACATGATGATTTGCAGAGACTGGCAATGGCGGTAGAAAGTGCTTCCAATGGAAGAGATACTAGCGTTAAAGTTCCTAAAAAGCCAAATCGAGATTATGAAAGAATTTGGCTAGCAGCCAGAGATGTTTTAGAAGAAAAGAAAAGGGCAAACTACTCACGAGACAAGATGTTTATGGCATATTCAAGATTTGCCCCACGAAACATCACCACAATGCTACATAAGGATAGCATGCTAGATGTTACACCAGGTGAGTATCAAAAGATGCGAGGCATAATAGTTAATATCGGCCTGGACTGGAACAGAGATTTAAGTGAGATTCAACTGCTTGAGCAGATGAATAAGGATTTTGCCTTCTTAACAAAGAATCAGGTGGAAAATGATGGCGTACTCCTATTTGGAGAACCAACACTTGGCACTATGCATTTCCTTTTTGAAGACAATCCTAAAAAGGCAATTAATTTCGCCTCAAACATAATTAAATCATTAAGCAACAGAAAAATAGTTGTATTGATGCATGAAACCAAGCTTACATTTGGTGTAGCTGGTACAAGTGAACAGGCCTTTACCTACATTGATTCCGGAGATATGGAATTGCTTGAAGCAATCACAAAAAAAATCAAGGAATACAAAGTGGGTATGGTAATGACTGAGCAGATGGTAGCTTATGTGGATGACAGTATAAAGTCTAGATGCATCGGCTACGTAAATCTTTCAGATGATGGAAGAAATATGAATCTTTATGAGGTACTGGATGTTCTTCCTGCTGCTATTAGCAAAAAGAGACTTGCTAATAGGGATCAGTTTAAAAAGGCATTATCAATGTATTATCATAATGATTTTTATCTGGCACGAAATATGTTTACAGAAATCCTTAAACAGGATAGCGATGATGAAATAGCTAAGTGGTACGTATTTGCATGTGAAGATTTATTAAAACTTGCAGGCACAAAGGAATACGATTACAGCCTGTTTGTTGAAAGGTAATAAATGGAAAATATTTTACAGATTCTAATTAATGCCATTAAATCCAGGGTAATGGGCATATATACACAGTTTAAACTGTGGACTACCCCATCATATGTAAAGACCAAAGTCACTACAGTAATTAGAAAGTTCTTTACTGAAACACTTTCGGTAAAACCCCGGCATAAGAAAGACTACTACGGCATAACAAAGTGGTTAGTCTCCAAGCGGCTAGTCTATTTTATAGTACTGGCGATTGGCGTGCTTTGTGCATATTATCTGCTGGTAATCAATCCAATCATATCCTTCAACAATGTTGCAGGAGTAAGGGAATATTATTACAATGCAATACCTCTTAGATTTGTAAGTGGCCCTGTAAAAATAAAAGCCAAATCAGGATATATAGCCTATGAAGGCAATGTATCTAAAGGAGCTGTCACAGGTAAAGGAACCCTGTACAGCAAAGCTGGCGACACAGTTTATATAGGAGATTTTCAAGCAAACAAATATGAAGGAGAAGGCAAAGCCTATTATCCAGCTAATATACTCAAGTATGAGGGAAGCTTCTCGGACAACCTTTACGAAGGAGAGGGCACCCTGTACAGAGAAAATGGAAGCATGGAATACAATGGTGCTTTCTCAAAAGGCAAGAAGGATGGACAGGGAATCCTCTATAACAACGGTTCCAATCAAGTTTACCAGGGACTATTTAGTCAGGACGAGCTAGTATATAGCGATTTGCTTGGCAAGTCTACAGCAGAAATTGGAAGCGTATATTCAGGCAGTACAGATTTTTACATGGGGGACAACAATCAATTCGTTGCTTGCTTGAAAGATATAGATGCTGTTTACCAAGGGGACAGCACAGATACAAATATAGAAGACGAAATAATGGTAGACATTATTTATGTAACTCATAACTACATTACCCTTGGAGGAAAAAGAGTGTCATCGGTTGCAGAGCTAATCGAATATTTTGGCACACCAAATTATCAAGGTTATACGAAGTTGAAATTGGCAGAGCAAATTGTAGTCAAAGAAATGGCTGCAAGTGGAGATGCAACCTTTAAGCCAGTTTCAATGACAATAACAAAGGGGAACACCAATGACGTGTTCAGCGTTACTGGATATTCCAGAGATTCGACAGTTTATCTATATACATTCTTAAAAGATGGAATAGAGTACCAGTTTTTCTGTCCGGAAAAGAGAGGGGATTTCGGATTCTATGGAGTTGCTACGTATTAAGAATTACATAAAAAAAGCAATTGCTTTCATACTTGTAGCAACAATTATTAGTGGCACAATTTGCCCGTCTAAGGCCGAGGCAAGAAATTCTTTTGTACTTACTGTTGATATAGCAAAAGCTTTAGCGCTAGCCAATTCGGAGGAATTGGAAGAACTGTTACTTAAATATGATCAAGCTCAGATTAAGTATAGATCAGCTGTAAAATCAGCTTATGAAAAATACAGAGAGCTTACAACCTTTAATTGGTCACCGCTATTAAGCTTTAAATTGCCACAGCAGCCTAATGAACAGGAATCATATGATTTCCAGTATACGGCTATAGAAAAGCAAGCCGAGATAGATAAGCTAGATCACCAGTTGACGGATAAAGTATTTGAAATATATGAAAAGTCAGGAAATCTATATACTAAGATTTACACTCTTCAAGAGCAGATAAAATATGAGGAAGCACAGCTTGAAATTCTTGATGAACAGATAGATAAGACGACACTCCAGGTGGTGGTTGGAACAGCCACACAGTCGGATTTGGACAAGATGAACACCAAAAAAACAAATCTGACTGAAGCACTTGCAACTCACAAGAACACAAAAGCCACTAGCGAAAAAGAGCTTGGCAAGATGATAAATCTAAGCTTACCTCCAGAGGTATACACATATACTTCACCTTACGTAGAAAGCACTCTTGACCGTGCATTACTTGAAAAAATTATTCAGTACACAAAGGATAGGGACCAGGCTTTATATGAGGCAAACGTAGTAGAAGTGGCAGACAAAATGGCTGCTGAGACAAACTTTTCTCTCTATAAAAACCATTTTGCACGAGATATATACATGATTCAGCCATATTACGACACTATCATGGCGGGAGGAGAAATTAATAAGACCCAATTTAAGAAACAATATGCTGCATTTCTAAAACAGCTGGATTCTTATTGGGAAGGTAAGAAAAAGATAAAGATTTGGTTTATTAAATTATATTTTCCAAAGGAATGGTGGAAAAAAACTCTTGATGGACTTAGATACATATCTGATGACCCATATGTTTGCTACGATAGCCTTTGCGAATATATGATAGCCCACAAGGAAAGGATAAATATTGAAACTGAGCTTGAAAACAACGTAACAGCCGGATTTGATAATATCACAACATTAAAGAATACATATAAATCCTACGTAAAAGACCAGACCAATCTTTCGGTAGATTTAGATAATGCATATATGCTAAACAAGGCTGGCAAGATGACCTATGCAGAATATACAGATATTCAGAATAGCTATGAAGAAGCCCAAATGAATGCATTAAAGGCGCTAGATGATTATACACGAGCATTGTTCTCTTACGACAGAACAACTTGCGGAGCAATCACCTACTATCTCCTTTCAGGAGATGCAGCTTTATATAACTCCATAGGAGGAGATAGCTTCCTTGAGGCAAGCACATTAACCGGACCTAAATATTATATAAGAACCCTCATAGATAAAAACGGATTCAGACTTGGTGTTTCTATACCGGAAAGCTTTAAAGGAAGCATCACTGATTACGAGCTTTGGGTAGGAAATGAACAGATAGGCGAGAGAACAGAGGTCGGTTATGAAATCAGACATCTTGCTATAGCAAAGATAAATAGTACAGATAAGGTATTTATCAGACTTTATGATGGAGAAAACTTTGTAAGTGATTGTGAGATTGATCCAAAGGCCTACGAAGGAGAGCTTACTATCACAGATGGATATAACACAGTTCCAAAGACCATTTACCAGGTGGTTGCAAAGTACAGTATAAAATCATCACAAAGCGGACTGGTAAGCTTTAGATTAAAGGATATCAAGGATGATAAGATTAAGTATTTCAAGCTCCTTGATTCAACAAATGCACCACTTGTAGATGATGAACTTATTTCGATAGACAACGATTTCAGATATCTGACTTTGTTACTAACAGATATTGAACATGCTCAGATTGAACTGTATGACGTCAACAAAGAATTGCTTTACAAAGCAAACTTTAATCCAGCGGAATTTACAGTAGTAAGACCGGTGGAAGATGAGGGCGACGCTGAAGGCAATGAGGAAGAGTGATTATGGTAAGAAGAAGTCATGAAAATGATAATCACATATTGAATGACAAGCAGCCAAAGGGGACAAGTAAGTTTGCTGAGTTCTTCAAAGCAAAGAAAAAGCCTCTGGCAATTGCTTTAGCCTGCGTTGTTGGCGGAGTAGGAATTTGGCAGGGCGCCAGCTATACACTTGCCAGATTTAATCTGGACCGAGCAGTTTATTTTACTCAAGACCAGCTGAATGCAGTCAGCGATGCCACTTTAATAGTTGGTACTCATTTGATTCATATCAGTGTTATCAACAATCAGATTTATGAAGTGGCTCAGATAAGCCAGAGTGATACTGGTCAGAACAATCTCTATTACAAATCAGAATTAGGAGATGGCCAGTGGTATGAAATATCTGCAGCAAGTGCTTTAGCAGATATCTCCTATCAAGGAACACCAGTTGATGACAGTGAAATCCTAGCACTTGGGCTTACAAACGAAACAAGGTCTGATGCAATTACTTATGATTTACGTACAGGAAATCCAATTTGTCCGTACAACACAACAGACCCTTATGACATCTCTGATTTAACTGAAACAATGGCATTAAAAGCTGTGTATGATTACGACCAGGAAATGATAAACAACGATGCAGAAACAGATGCCATAGAATACGAGTATCACGCAATCAAATATTTCTTTGAGCATACTCCAATCAGAGATGATGTTACGAATCTTTCTGATACAACACTAGATCAGCTGCACCAGTTTTATCTAACAGAAGCTTACCAAAGTATTCCGCTACAGGAATTGGTACAAATACTAGTGGCCGAGGAATACATCGATCATGAAAGACGAGCACAGGTTATGGCAAACCTGCAGGAAAATGGGTTGAATGATTTGACTGGTAGATTGACATCACCAGTAGAGGATGATGGAGATTATCCTGACCCATACGAAGATTATTTCGAAGACCCACCTGCGGCAACAAGCACTATGGCAACCGAAGCAGTATCGGAAACCATGGGAACAATAGAGGACAGTGGTGCAACACACGAGTCTCAACAGCTTGTGCAAGGCCAGTCAATCTTGGCTCAGTGCCAATACGCTGATTTACAGTATTTATATTACAACGTAAGTGGCGGTGGATTTAATAGAACAGGAGATGTTAATCCATTTTTCAAACATGGAGGAACAGGAGAGGCGAATATTCAAAGACTGGCGGCTATGGAAAACATTTCAGAGTCGGTAGTTGGTTACAGAAGAGACCTAGAAAAATCAATTTTGACAGACGAGCTGGTTCCATATGGCACCCAGCAGCTTCAGACACAGACAACATCAGGTGCCGGAGACATATATCAAAGACTTGCAGCAGATGAAGGAACCACAAACGAAGCTAAAGACGCAGCTTTAGATGACCAAAAGTCAGAGGCTGAATCCACCAGATTAGAGCTACAGTTTTTCATCACAAATCTTAGAAATCGTATGGGCGAAACAGACATGATTAGCTACATCGATGCAAGACTTGATGAGGCAAACGCAATGTATGATGCAGTAAAGGATGATCCTTATGGCGATTATGCTCACGAGGTAGTTCAAGCCTATATCGATTTCTTGGAAGCATTAAAATCTGACATTGAAAGTGGCATGGCAGGCGGAGATGATGAGCTTCAGGCACTTTTAGATGAATATCAGGAAGGATATCAGACAGCATTAGATAACAACGATTTAGGTGAAGCAGATAGATATGCAGCACTTATAGATGCAGTGGCAAGCCAAATGGGAGATGACGATGGCTCAGGATCAGCTGGCTCGGGATTAGCTGGCTCGGCAGTCTCAGACCTAATGAATGACTTTGGCAGTGCATTAGGAGAAGGCAATGCAGGTCAGATAAGGAATGATTTAAATGCCCTGGCTGCCATGAGTGCCATAGATCCAAATGGTGTAAAAAATGCGCTAAATGATATGAAAAAGCAAATAGCAGCAAGCACAGGCCTGTCGGATGCAGATGTAGATGAACTTATGGATGAGGTTGCCCAAGCAATAGTAGACGGGCAGGATGCATTCAGTGGAGATATTTCAGCCGATGATTTAGACAATCTTCTAAACGGTTTGTTTGGCGGAGGCTTCGATAGCCTATCAGATGGACAGAAGGTGGCCCTTGTAAAAGCAACCACTGAATTTGGACAAAACTACAACAACTCAAATGTTACAAATTACGGATTAGGAAAGCTCACACAGTTAGCGACAGAGCAGAATCCATACGTTTATACGCAGCCGACAGAAATAACACCTGAGTATCTTGATTTGGAGCATATAGCTGCAGTTACAAATTACAGATACGTATTTAACGCCAGCGAGACTAGAGCAACATTATCAAATCGAGGAGAGTATTACTCATTTGTAGCCTATGAAGATACTTATGAGGATTCAGAAGGTGTTATCAATGATTTGAATACAGCTCTTACCTTTAGAAAAACTGTTTATCTCGACGAGGATTCATCAGATGAGCTTTTCGACTGCGTTGCCTACTATGTACCAGATACAGAGTATGGAATAGTGGTAACAGATCAGGTTGAAGATTGGGCAGATCAGATAATGGAAATGTTAATGACGTTGCTGTAAACAGGTTATAGGAGAAGATTTATGGCAGACTATTCAATTATTTCAGATTGTAGTAACCATTTGGTGGCATTGCTTCGAGAGAAGATGTGTCCAGAGCCAATTCCATCATCAAACAACATACAGGTGTCATCGCCAATGTCTCAAGACGTTGACTACTTAGTAGGTGTTTACCTGTATGACATAGTGGAAATGCAGGACATAGCTCTTGGCCCAAACATTAGAAAAGGCCGTGTAAGACTTGCCAGACCACCAAGACCATACATGCTGTATTATTGCATCTTTGTAAATGGCGGTTCCCAAATGGGACTTAAGGATTTGGATGTTCAAAAAATTCTTGGAAAGGTTGTACAAATCATAAACGATAACGATTCAGTGCTACCGGTTCAATTGCAGCCATGGCTGGAATATCCAGAACCACCAATTGTCTTTTCTCAGGCAAAAATGAGCATAGACGAAAAACATAGAATATGGCAAGCGTTGCACAAACCATACAACCTAAGCCTATTCTTTAAGGCTGGCCCAGTATTCATGTCATCTGAGGATGTCATTACTACACCGGAGGTAGTAGAGGCAGCATTCAATGTAGATATGAAAAAGAAATAAAGGCATTAGCCCTTTATCAAACTAGTAAAGAAAGGAGGTATTCAAATGGCGCTATTATCAATTGTTCATCGCATGGATTTGTGCTTGGAACTGATAGATGCCACAACAGGTCAAGGAATCAACGATTCCAGAGTTACCTTTCACTCAGATGGAAAACTTTTTCCGATGACGCGAAAACAAAATGGCAACTATATACTCATCAACAGTCAAAGGCTAAACCGCCAGATACAGGTGGATGTCTACGGATATGAGCCAATAACAGTAGATGTGAACTATGAAGAGCTTGATGAGATGCGACCGATAAAACAAGTGCTTTTGATACCAAAAGTCACAGAAAGCACCTTTACTAGTTTGTGGAGTATAGAAGGGGAACTGCCAGGAATACAGGATATTTCGGCAGTGGTACCGTCATCAGCTTCATTTTCCTATCAATCATATGATAGGGCAAGGAAAATGGTTAAGATTCTTAATCCTCACAACCTGGAGCTTATAGGAAAAGACTACGGTCTGATTCATACCGATGAAGCAAGCTTCGAAGCAGTTGAGGCGATAGAGCTAAAGGTTCAAACCAAGCTGATGCTAGCTGACTTACTGGAGGAGGAATTTGAAGTGACAAATCCTATTGCCCGAATAGTTTTTGGTCATGTGGATGAAAACGGAAAATACCTTTTGAGAGTAAGAGCCACAAGCACAGAAAACAAAAACGTAATCTTGTGCTATCACGTGGATGGAAAACGACGGTATCAAGTATTGGATTTTACAAATGCCCGCAAATTACAATTGGAAAGGAGAGATGAATGAGTGGTCCAATATTGGTAAGTGGCGGAAGCCTGGTATGCACTATGGGAACAGCACCATCTGTTTTTACAGCAATGGCTAATCCTTCGGTACAGATAGAAGGCAAACCTGCTGCGACAATGATGGACAATACACCATTGACAAGCATAAAGCCCTTTGGAATGTGCACAAGTCTTGCTAACCCAGCGGTTGCAGCAGCAACAGCGGCAGCTCTTGGAGTACTTACTCCTCAGCCTTGTATGCCAGTGTTGCCAGGGCCGTGGATGGCAAGTGGTCAGAAAACCAAGTCGGGTGGAAAAGCGTTCGTTTGTCAAGGAGATTGCCTGATGTGCGCTTATGCTGGAAATATTTCAATTGCGAATAGCGGACAGACAAAGGTTATTGTTAATTAATTATTATTTAGAGAAGGAGTGATTATATGGCGGAATATCTATCACCCGGAGTATATGTTGAAGAAATTGATAATGGTCCTAGAGCGATAGAAGGAGTTGGCACAAGTACAGCCGGCTTCGTAGGAATGGCAGAAAAGGGACCAGTTGTGGGGGCTCCGGAATTAGTTACCAGTTTTAATTCCTTTATTAGACTTTATGGTGGATTCTTAAGTGAATTTACTCATGGCGAGTACAGATTCCTTGCACATGCAGTAGAGCAGTTCTTCACCAATGGTGGAACAAGATGCTATGTACAAAGAGTTGCACCTGATGATGCTAAGGAAGCATCTAAGAAGCAGGGATTTATTACAGCAAAGGCTGTTAACCCAGGTAAATGGGGCAACAAGATTGTCGTATCACTTTCTCAGACAACAAAGCGTAAGATTCAGTTTATTGAGAAGATTTCAGATACAACATATCGTGCAAAGAATGCTGAGGGAATTAGAGAAGGCGACATTATTGTATTTGAAAAAGAATTCAATACAGTAACAGGAATCTTCGACAGAGAGATTACAGTGGCAACACCATTTAAGGGTGATGTAGTCGATACAGAATTGATTCCAAAGAAGGTAGCATTCCTTGTTCAATCTGATTTAACAATCAGATATCAGGATCAGATTGAAAGCTATCCTGGAATTAATTTCATCGAAGGTTCACAGGATTATATAGTTGATAGAACAGAGAGATCTGAAATCGCTACTATTACAATCAGTGGTGCACCTAAGAGTGTAAATCCTCTTGCAGAGATATTTGAAAAGGATGCTACGAGCATTTCCTTCACTCTTGAGGGTGGTACAGATGGAAACATCTCAAAGGTAAATGCAGGAACATTTATCGGTCTTGATAAGGGACCTGGCCAGAGAACTGGTATCCAGAGCTTTGTAGAAAATACTACAGTAAGCATGATGGCTGTTCCTGGTGTTACTATTCCTGAAGTTCAGGTAGCACTTGTTGCTCACTGCGAGAACCTTGGAAGCAGATTTGCAGTTCTTGATATGCCAGAGAAGCTTTCTAAGCCAAAGGATTTGATTGAGTTTAGAAGCTTAATCGATAGCACATATGCAGCTATGTATCATCCATGGGTACAGGTATTTGATAGAAGTGCAAATAAGTCTAGCTACATTCCTCCATCAGGTTCAGTTCTTGGTGTTTATTCAAGAACAGATATCAACAGAGGTGTACACAAGGCTCCTGCAAACGAGACAGTAGCATGTACAGGACTTTCTATCAACTACACAAAGGCTGAGCAGGATATCCTTAATCCAGAAGGCATCAATCTTATCAGAGCACTTCCTGGACAGGGAATCAGAATTTGGGGAGCTCGTACAGCCAGCTCTTCATCAAGCTTCAGATATATCAATGTTAGAAGATTATTCATCTTCGTTGAGGAAAGTATCAAGGCTTCTACTAACTGGGTTGTATTTGAGCCAAACGATTCAATGCTTTGGAGCAGAGTTTCAATCACAGTTGCATCATTCCTTGATAACCTCTGGAGAGCAGGAATGCTTGCAGGTGATTCTGCAGCAGAAGCATTCTTCGTAGAAATCGGAACCAACACAATGACTCGAGATGATATCGAGAATGGTCGTCTGATTTGTAACATTGGTATTGCACCTACAAAGCCAGCAGAGTTTGTAATCTTCAGAATTTCTCAGTTTACAGCAGAAGCCGGTGGTGGAGAAGAGTAAATCACAGTAGATAAGGAGAAGTAATTATGGCAGATAATGCGAATGGAGCTTTAACAGCATATGCTGATGGGGATAATTTTTATCCATTAACCAAAATGAATTTCCTGGTTACTGTGGATAGCGTAAATGGAAAGGCCGCGTTCTCCGAAGTAACAGGAATTGAAGGAACAGTTGATGTAATTGAGTTTAGACAGGGCAACTCAAACTCACTTGCACCACAGAAGATTCCAGGACTTGTAAAGCATGGAAATGTAACACTCAAGTTTGGATACACAGCAGATAACGCATTTAAGAACTGGGTTCGTGAGTGCGTATCTGAGACAAGAGGTGCTATTCCTCGTACACGTGTACAGATAGAGCTTATTGATATTAACTCTGGTGCACCAACAACAGTTAAAAACGAGATTGAAGGCACTAAGGTTTGGGTTTTAGTAAACGCATGGGTTACTAAATATCAGGCTCCAGATTTGAATGCTACTCAGTCTGAGGTTGCAATTGAAACAGTTGAAATCGCATACGAAGAATTAATTATTCCTAACTAGTATGTAGATACCATTGCCATCATCTGAAGTGGGCTCATTTCGGGTGATGGTTTTGGTACTTATATATAAAAGCTAAGGAGGAAGGTGTATGGAAACAATTTTTGACTTTGAGTTACCTAGGGGTTATGTAGATGGCGAAGGTGGAGTTCATAAGAGGGGAAAAATGAGACTTGCCACTGCAAGAGACGAGATTAGTGCTACTAGAGATCCTAGAGTATTATCAAATCCATCATATCTGACAATCGCACTTCTAGCCGAGGTTGTTACAGAGATAGAAGGAATGCCAGCGGTAAACGGAACACTTATCGAAAGATTATTTACAGCAGATTTGGCATTTCTTCAGGATATGTATCAACGTATAAACGATATTGAGCCACCAAAGGTTCAGTGTGTATGTCCAGATTGTGGAAAGGTATTTCAGGTACCTATAAATTTTACAGAAGAGGGCTAAAGCTCTATCCAGAGAAGGAAATGTATGAGGAGATGTCATTTATCTCATATTACTTCCATTGGGGTAGTGAGGACGTGCTCTCGCTAGAACATAATCAGAGACGTCGCTGGTGTAAGGAAATTTCATCTATCAACCAGTCTTTAAGACCCTCAGATAAACCAAAAGAAAAAAGCATCCTAGATATGAAACCATCTAGGTCACGTTAATTTTTAGTAGGTAGTGCCTATGAGTATTTTTACAGATAACAATGGGTTTAGCCCGGTTCCAGGTTTTAACTTTTTACTTAGAGTGGAAATGATGTTTGATGTTCCAGTCAAAAGTGTTAGAGCCTTTACCAAAAATTTTGAATATGAGTACATTCAAGAAGGTGGATTGAACGACTATGTACACATGAGACGTAAGCCTATTTCACAACCATTTACACTTGAAATAGAAAGATATGCCGCTACAGATTTGTATTATGATCCTCTTCAAAATGGTACCGAGTTAATGCTGCCATTACTTCTAATGGTATCGCCTTATCAAGGCAATTTTATGGGCTATTCCAGAAGAACCTTTGCCTTTACTGGATGTACTGTAACGGGTAAAGAGTATGGCACATTAGATGCTGAAAAAGGCGGCCTTTTAACTGAAGTAATAAAAATAGCTTATAGACAGATTGTAGTTCTGGATTTACCTGAAACGATTCTAAAAGAGAAAGATGGATATTCAAAGCTATTTGGCGGAGGCAAAATTACAGAGGAGGCAATGAAGAAGGCTGTATATGGACGCCAGGCCGACGATGCTGAATACAACATGCAGATAGATGCAAGTAAAGAAAAAGAAAATGCCAGATCATACATTAAGTCTGATGGACATTTAGGTGGAGATGAAAGTGCGGACAAGACCTTTACATACTTGACTGGCGAGGTAGGAAAGAAAGAAAAAGAAGAGGAAAATGCCAGAGCATACAAAACTGCTTATGGTAAGTTTGATGGTGATAAGAGCGCTGATATCAATACATATTTAGATGGTGAGATTGGCTCAAAGAAAGACGCTAATAAAAGAACGTATCCAGATGATAAAAGCTATTACGGACAAGAAATATTAGAAGCTTATGCTACCACAGCAAAAGATAACGGAAGAAAGTGGCCACCTACCCAAAGCGCATTTGGAATAGGAGAGGCACAAAAGAAGGGTAAATAATAGATGCTTAAAATCAAATCTGCTGATTCAATGAGAAAATTGAAACCTTTGACACCTTTCTACAGCGGTTTTTCAGAGAGGATTCGCACAAATTATGGATGCATGAATGTGCGAATGGAAAAGGAAGAATTAATACATTTAGTTTCCGAGCCACCAGAGGTGTATCTTGAAGATTTTGGCATGACAACTCTTACAAACACTACTAATGTGAATTCTACTAAGAATGTCAAAATCGAGATGTTAAATGAAATGATTAATCGTCTGTATTATTCGGACAATCATCATTTTACATATCAGGATAAGGTTTATGTTGAGAATGTATTAAGAAAGCTGGGAGTTGAAAACACCAGCCAGTTTATAAAGCAGGTTAAAGAAATAAAAGAACAGATGGATGAAACCATCAACTATATCAGAATAAATGAAAATAATCCTGTTGCATTTAGAAGCATGATGGAGCGAATTATTCAGGAAAATGGCAGGATTCCAGAAAAGAAGAACGAGGGTGACAAAGAGGTACTGGCAAGTCGAAAAGAAAAAGAATTATATGAAAAAGTTTTCGACAGACTGCACAGTAAAGAAATATACAAAGAAGTAACTGAGCTGCTTAGGGCAAACCCAGATATGCCTGCAATAATTCGTCAGGCAGAGTTTCATTTGGCAGAACAGAAAAATGAATCAAGAGAATTAACGCTTAATTCCATCTTTCATACATTTGAAGGTGATACCAGAAACTATCTGGTTCATAGATGGGAGGAGCTTAATGAAGGTGATGATGTAGTAGAGGTAACAGAAAACGGAGATATTTTATCTTCAGTAAATGCATCAATCATCATGAATTTGATTGAAAATGTAATGAGCCTTAGAGCAGGTGATAAATACATTAGGGATGAGCAGTGGTATCAGCTTAAAAATGCTTACAATCAATCAGCAGAAAACACCTTAAATAGATTTTTTACAGATAGAACTTTAAGCGTTTTCCACATAATAGAAGAAAATGACTACAGCAGACAGATTGAAGAAAACATAATAAAAGAGACAGATGAGCTTGTATATAAATCGGATTATGTAGAGAATCTGCAGCAGGAAGCATTAAACGAAATCAATATTAGAAATCAGCAAAAGCTGGAAGAAATAAGACAGCTGGAACAGCAGATTGTAATTAATAATCAGATTACAAATCCAGTTCCAGACAGAAAGAATATATATAATACCAGCCAGCTTCTGCTGGAGCATCCAGAGCTTTCTGGAGAGATAATAGGAAGCATACCTGACAATACTATTCAAAACACTGTTTATGATCAAATCAAAGAAGTTATTGTCAATCAGGTGGCAGATCCTTTTACAAGAGAGCTTCTAGTACATTTGGCAGAAAACGGACGACCTGGCGACATAACAGAACTGGAAAATATTTCACGCCAACAGGAAGTGGTTAGAAATATTACTGAGCAAAAAAAGCAGGTTGAGCAGGTTGCAAAAAATATTGAGGTGGAGCAGCGCACACTTACTTTAGTGCATAAGACAGAGGAGCAGACGATTTCTGAAGATATTTTAGATGAAATCAGGCAGCAAAGAAATTATGTAGATAACAGGCTTGTGGAAGTGACCCAAAATGTAAATACCACAGAAACCAATCATACCGAAGTGGTAAATCAAATTGACAATGAAGAAGTGGTAAGAAATATACAAAACAATGTGATGGAAATGGTTGATAAAAACATAAAGGGACAGGTAGATTCCATCTCAAATCAGGTGTTTAGAAGACTGGAAAAAAAGCTAGACACAGAAAGAAAGCGTAGAGGTTATTAAGTATGGGTAACGCATTTACGGATTTGGCAGGTAATGCATTGGGCTCTGCTGTGGGAAATATTGAACATGGATATCTTGTAGTTTTTGATACAGGTATGGTAAATCCCATCAAGAAGGAAGAAGCTGAAAGGCTGGAGGCAAACAGGCCAATGGTACCTATAAATTTAGCGGGGTTAGTAGACTTAACTAAATTGGCTGAACAGCTTGCAGCGGTGACCGTATATGCGCAAGAATTGGCGGCATTGATGAGTGCATTATTTCCGGGATTGACAATTGATGAGGTAAAAAATAAAGCTAAGGGTGTACAAGTAAAAAAGCTGAAGGTTCAGTTTAATCCATCGCAGGTACAGATAAATGCAATAGGTAGTAAGCTTGCTTATATTCAAGATACTACAGCTGAAAAGAACAAAGAAGGAAAAACTGAAAGTGCTGGATATCAACAGGTGCCACCTCGTATCAGTGTAAGTATACCTATTATCATTGATGAAGAGGATAATACCAGTGCATTTGCATCTGATTCCGCAAACATACTGAATGCATCAAATGTTGCTCAGAATCTACTTAACTGGGGCTCAGGAAGCAAGTGCCAAGTGAAGGAAGAAACAGAGGCTATATTGTCACTTTTAAGAAATAGCTTTACTAGAACTGTAGGGTTCTTTTGGGGCTCAAAAATGTCTTATGTTGGTTCTCTTATTTCGGCCCAGGCTACTTATACGATGTTTCATCGCAACGGAGATCCGTGTAGAGCTAGAATAAATTTACAGATACTTACGGTTGAAAGAAGTATTTCTGCCGGCTTCAGAAATCAGTGGATTAACAAGTACAATAAATTTAGGGACATGGATAGAACTGTTCTTTCTCAATGGGGAGAGAATGCAAATGCCGGAAACTTTTTCAATTTGCCATTTTAGTTATGTAATTAAGAGGTATATATATGGGTTTTTTTGGTGGGTTTAATAGAGCAATAATTGGTTTTCCGAGAAAAAAGATTACTAGAGTAGACGGAGCGAAAGCTACAACTATGACAACAGAAGCTGCAGAGCAAATGAAAAAGGCGGCTGACGCTGCGCAATATTTAGTTGCCTCTAAGCTAATTGGTTTAAAAAGAGGAGTTACCCTCTCAGATGCGCAAAATATACAGATTTTGAATTCTCAACTTACATATTATTGGATAGAGGTAGAATTTAATCCAAGTACAATGCGATATACGGCCATGAATGGTTCTTTCCAACAGCAACAATCTGTAACTGGAGATATTGGTTCCCATATTGCCCAATACAACATTGATGCCCAAACTAATATGAGCTTTGAAATATATATAGATTCATCAATTTGTCTGAGTTCAACCACAGGATTCTCTGCATCTACTGTTGTTTCAGCAGCCGCTAATCTATATAAGGGTAGGGATTATTATAATATTGCACCAATAGTTGATGGCTTTTGCTCGCTGTGTAACGATGTTGAAACACAATACATAATATTTGCTTGGGGAAAAATGATATTTTGGGGTGTGCTTGAGGAAGTAAACGCCGAGTATGTGATGTTTGATACAGATGGAAAGCCAATCAGAGCAAAAATCTCAATGAGCATACGTCAATCCGCAAAAATCAATAAGGATGATACTCATGAAGGAACCGCTTCTGAGTCAAACAAATATTGGGATAATGTTTATAAGAAGTTTTTTGGAAAAGGTGACAAGAATATACAGCTTGGAAGTACGTTGACATACAGCAGTATGAAGGATTTTAATAATTTGCTTAACTTAAAGTAAATGGGGAGTGTAAATGGATAAACTGATATATGGTGATCTATATAAGGATTATGGCGGGTTTACGGATCCCAGATCAATAATAGAGATTAACGGTAAGGATATATCAAAAAATCCTATTGTTATTAATAATATTGATGTGGAAATCTCCGCAGGCTTTGAGGCATCCATAGCTACATTTGAAATATATAACGTATTCGATAGGGTTCAGGCCAGGTTCGAATATGAAAGCTTGTCAAAAGCAGTAGTTATTGGTGCTTCACTAAAAATATATCTAGGATATGCCAGTCTGGTAAAGGAAGTATTTACAGGAGTTATCACCAAGGTAACCTTTGCCTATGAAGCAGGAGAAGCTCCACATATTACAGTTACAGGTATGGACATAAAGGGAGTCATGATGGCAGGCTCTTATTCCAAGCAGTTGAAGGCTAAGACATATTCTGCAGCAGTAAAAGAAATACTTGAAAAAACAGCCTATAGCAAAATGAAATCTTCGGGAATCATTGAAAAGCTTTATATAACAAATACGCCGGACACTCCACCGCCAGGTACACCAAACAATAATCCCAATATAGAAATGGTGGCTGAGTCTGATTATGAATTTGTTGTAAAGGCGGCAAAAAAGTTTAATTATGAATTCTTTACAGTAGGTGGAAATGTTTATTTCAGACCAGCAAAATGTGATCCTTCGGAAGAGATTAACATTTCAGCAACAAAAGGATTATTCAATTGTGAAGTAGAATACGATATCACCGGCCTTGCAGAAACCATCGAAGCCAGAGGAATGGATGATGGTAAAGGTAAGGTGATTTCAGCAAAAGATAAAATTAAAAATAAAATCTCATTAGGTAGCAAAGCTGCCGGACTGATTAAGGGAAGTGAAAAGATTTATATTGATCCAACCATAAAGTCAGATAGCGATGCTACAAATAGAGTGAAGTCTTTGAAGGAATCAATATCCTTTAGATTTGGAACCTTTAGAGGAACAACTATAGGGATTCCTAATCTAATCCCTGGTGCATTTATAAATCTAGAGGATTTGGGAGCTCCAGTTACAAATAAGTTTTATATATACAGCATCCATCACAAATTAAATCAGACAGATGGATACTTGACAGATATTGTGGGACAGGCAGCATGTATTCCTTAAACAAAATATAGGAGAAGCTTATGGGTTTATACGACGTAATTGATGACATTGCAAACAAGCAGATACTTAAAACAGAAACTGGGGATAATCGCATTTGGGGTGTAGTCCTTGGATTGGTTGTAAAAAACTATGATAAAGATCACCCTGGCAAAGTGTGTGTCAGTATTCCAATGCGAGACAAGAAAGCTAATGAACTTAAGTGGGCAAAGATGGTTCAGATGTCATCTGGCTCAAAGTGGGGTACCTATTTCCTGCCAGAAGTTGGAGATCAGGTAATGCTAGTGTTTGACCATGGCATAATCGATAAACCATATGTCATCGGATGTGTTCCAAAGGACAATGATAGCTTTTACACAAAGGCTATGGACAGTAAAAACAAATACAAAAAAATAACTACCAAAAATGGAAACACACTAGAGTTTTTTGATAATGATAAAGGTGATGGCGCAAAGGATGCCATCACATTGAAGACAGCTAAAAACGCCTTTGAATTTCACATGGATAACGAAAAGAAAGAGGTGTACCTGTCAGATAAAGAAAAAGAAAATCAGATTGTTATGAAAACAGAAAATGGCAAGATGATAATCAAGGCTGCGAAGAATCTCACAGTGCAGGTAGGTGATAACATATCTCTAATTATGAATGGAGACACTGGCAAGGTTACTCTCAAAGCTAAAAAGCTTTTGGTAGAGGCATCGGAAGGCGCTACTATGAAATCGGATATGAATGTAAGCGTATCTGGAGCAAAGGTAAAGGTAGAGGGCAATTCCACAGTAGAATTGAGCAGCTCAGGCTCTACGAAAATCGGAGGAAATATGATTTCTCTTGGCTAGGGAAGAGAGGGTTAGCATATGGATATGTTTTCAAATTTAGGCAAGTCTATGAAGTTTCCACCACAGGTAGACCCGGCTACAGGCAGATTTGTGGTATCTTCTGGCAGAGATAGCGTCAGGGAATCTTTGTATCTGATTCTTATGACAGCCGTGGGTGAAAGGATTATGAATCCAAACTTTGGTACCAAGATGATGAGTTATACATTTATGGATACTTCACTTACAATGCTTAACATTTTTACATCTGAGCTTAGAAACACTATTTTGGAGCAGGAGACCAGAATATCTGATGTTGATATTAATGTAGACCCTAATAGTAAAGAGGGCGCATTGATTATTAACATCGATTACTATCTGGTTGATAGTGATTTCATGGATAGCTTTGTATTTCCTTTCTATCTAAACAATGAAAGCGCAATAGAAGATGAGGCAGAGGAGTTATAAGAGTTTATGGTAAATGATTCTTTTTCAATTATTCTAGATGGCAGAACAGAAGAAGATATTAAGAAGCGAATAGCGGAGCTTGCGAAATCCTATGTCCCTCAGTGGCATTTCGATACCGAAAACCCTGACATAGGTTCTACTATCGCGCTTTTATATGCCGAGCAGACAATGAGCAATGTTAAGCATTTCAATCATTTGCTGCTTAAATATCATGCACAGCTTGTAAACCTTCTTGGACTATCTTTGATGCCGGCTCAGCCTTCTGGTTCAGTAGTCTTTATAGATTTGATTGCAGATACCATGGAAGGTACCTTTGTTCCAATGGGAACAAAACTCTTATCTACAGAGACAGGTGAAAGAGTTGTCTTTGAAACTACCGCACCACTTTATGTTACTAATTCAAAATTTGCTGGTGGCTTTTTAACCAGAAAAAGTGATGGCAGAGTTTATGAATTTGCAAATGAATTTATCGATGAACTTTCATTTGAACCATTCCCACTATTTGATTTTTCAAATATGAAGGCAAAGGGAGAGGATAGTGTCATCATTTCCCATCCATACATTTTTGATGTTGAAAACGAAGATATAAAAATAGATTTAATTGGCAACGAATCTCTTTTATCAAAAATGAGAGATGGAATGTTCTCATTTTTGTTTAAGGGACCTAATGGCTACATGCCGGTATCTGAATACCACGTAACATCCACAGGTGTAATTCTTCAAAAGGACTTTAGTTGCATTGGCCTGCCAGAAGGAGATGAAGAAGAGGAAGAGTTTGAAGCAATCGCCCAGGAGCCTACAACATTAAAAATCATATCAAACGAGCCAATTATAGAAACTATAAGTGTAGATAGAATAGATATATCCTCTACAGGTTCGCCTCGTAAGATGGATTTTGTAGGTAATGAGGAGGAATCATTTAAAGTAGAAAATTTCACTCCATTTTCAGATAAGCTTGACTTATATAAAGAGTGTTACATTAATCTTGAAAATTATTTCATCAAGCAAGAGTCAATTCTTACATTGGAATTTGATTTATTATTTGATACAAATGCAGTAAAAATAAGCCAAAAGGAGCTGGATGAAAGTTTAAAGATAATCAAAAGAAAGCCTAGAAATCAGGTCGATGAGGTTGGGCCAGATGTGTATCCAGATGAGGTCACAATGTGCTACTACAACGGAAGCTCTTGGAGACGTTTGGATATTGAAGGCTACGACATCAGAATGTTTGCAAATGGCAATGAAGGGCATATGAAGTTTACTTTCGAATGTCCTTCGGATTGGCAGTCAGTGGACGTATCTGGCAGAGCCGGCCACTACATTAGAATTCAGTTGATTCAATCATACAATTGCTACATGGTGCCTTCACTTCACCATTATCCTATTTTTAAGAACCTTAAATGTTCATATGACTACAACAATAAGATGTACAAACCAAAAGAGGTCTTGTTAATAGGCGGCAATGAAACAAAGGATGTAAGTAATGAAGTAATCATAGATGAAAGCGTGGATTTATTCCATCCTAGTCAATATAACGATAATGCCTTATATCTGTGCCTGGACAAACCATTATCAAATGGTCCGATAGGATTATTTGTGGGGTTGAAACCAGGAACAGCCGTGCCATGTCAGCCTTTTGCTTTAGAGTATTTGGCACGAGATGGATTCAAGCAGATTCAGATAGAGGATGGCACTCACAATCTTTCTCAAAATGGTGTAATAAGATTTTTGCCACCTGAGGATATTGTAAAAAGAACTATAGAAGGAAGAGAAGGATACTGGTTAAGACTGACTGCAGCCAGACAGACTAACCATGAAATAGTTGCTCCTATCATCCAACAATTAAAGCTTAACGCTGTAGAAGTTTTAAATATTGATTCTCAGGAGGAGCAGATATTCTATCTGGACGAAATCACACCGAATATGTCATTCCCAATAGAGGGCAACAATATCTTAGATATTGAATTGTGGGTAAATGAAAGGAATGTGCTTACACCTGAGCAGATGGATATCCTTATGAAAACAAGCCCTGATAAAGTGAAGGTGGACGTAGATATTTTAGGGGCAATTCAGAATTTCTATGTGAAATGGGATGAGGTGGATTCTCTAGAGTTTTCTACAAAAGAGGATAGACATTATATTTTAAATAGAGTTACTAACCAGGTTATATTCGGAGATGGTTTGTACAATAAAATACCTACCTACATGGATGGCCCGGCCTTCAGCGTATTTGTAAGAAGCTGTGATGGCGAAAATGGTAACGTCAGTGAAAATGCCATTAATCAATCCGTAGAGTATCTGGATTTTATTGGAGATATTACAAATCCTATTCCAGCTTCTGGAGGAAACAATATAGAGAGCTTCCAGAATGCCCTTATACATGGAGCCAATCTGCTAAGCAACAGCGGAAGGCTTGTGTCTACCGCAGATTACATTAGAGATATAACTGCCATGTCCAACAATATAGAGCATGTAGCAGTTGTCAGTGGTGTGGACCCATATCTTAGAAAAAGTGAGAATCGATTAAATATCATTGTGCTGATGAAGGACTTTGAAAAGAATTCCCTCACTTTCCAAAGGTTGGCACCAACAATAAAAAGACATGTAGTAGAAAATAGCGAGCTGACAGTCGCCGAGGATGATGTATTTGTAGTAGAACCGCTAAAGGTAAAAATATCTGTGGATGCATGGATTAGGCGAGATATGACAGAGGATAGCTTTATTGTTATGGAAGAAATGAAGAGGGTGTTGAAGGAATATCTAAATCCAATTTCCTCAGGATCACATATGGGATGGAACATAGGAACTATCCCAAGAAGAAAGCAGATATTTATGAAGCTCAATTCTGTAAGTGGCGCTAATAGAGTAGAAAGACTTGAAGTTGTTGCAGAGTACACAGATGCTGAGGGAACTCATGTTGCTAGTCTTGAGGAGCTTCCTAATAATATGTTTTTCGTAGTGGTTAGTGGGGAACATAGGATACATACATTTTAGTAAAGACAGTTATTGAGAGGTATTGGGATGATTTTTACGCAGGAAGATAAACTAGATAGCTATGACGACATAATGGAAAGAGCAAAAATGCAGATTCCATTATATTGTAAAGACTGGACAAATTTTCATCCTTCTGATCCAGGAATTACAATTCTGGAAAACCTTTTTGCTGTTCAGTTAAATCAGCAGCGACAGATTGCATCGGTGTCACCTGAGGTTCAGGAAAAGCTTCTGAACATGATGAATTTCAGGAGACAAAACAATAAATGCGCTCGCGTGCTGCTACAGACCCTTAATGCAAATGAGCCATTTTTGATCCCTGTTAATCAGCGTTTTACTCTGGGAGATCTTTCCTACGAGTGCAATCGTCAGGTGGAAATCGGTGGCAACAAAATTATTGGCTTATATAGTATCTCCAAGGCTGGAGAAATAGAGGATTTATCATTGATTCTTTATGATGAGATGACAGTTGATCGATATCCATTTGGCAAGGATGCAAAAGAGGGTATGGAATTCTATTTCTGCATAGAGAATCCTATTGCACAAGGGGAAGATGCTATATTCTATATTCGCCAATCTCATAATGAGTGGCGCAATCCGACTGTAGATAGAAAGTTTGTTAATTCTTTTGGAGAAATAAAGTGGGAAGCCTATACAGATAAGGGATTTGCACCAATCACAGTTCATGACTACACAGGCGGCATGGTTGCCAGTGGGGAGCTTCGAATCAAGCAAAACGCTGGAACAATGCAAGAATATAAATTTGAAAATGGCAAGATGGGTTATGTGATTCGCGGTACACTCGAGAAATCAAACTATGATGTGGTACCGGTAATAAATGGTGTTTATGGATTCTTATTCGAAGTATGGCAAAAAAGCACAGAAAGCACATGCCTCACTTTTGCCAAGGAAAAGGAAATACAGCTATATTTAGACTTGCTTGAGGAAGGATACTTTAGAGTCTATTGTAAGGAAAAAGACGGAAAGTATTATGAATACACAGCAGGTGAAATAGAAAGTGGCCAAAGAACTTTCGATGTAGAACATGTAGGCTATGGAAGATTTATATTTAGATTTTCAAACCAAATAGCAGCAGCTAATGATTCAATTAAAATAGTGGCTTACAACGAAAAAATGATGCGCCATTATAAAATTGGTGAGCTATATGGATTTGATGATCAGGAGTTTGATATTAATATTGAAAATGTTGTAAAGGAGTCCTTCTCACTTTTGGTGGAGACAGAAGAGCCTGATCATAGCTTTTCTTATAGTTTTGTAAAGCCAGATAAGAATGGTGAGGGCGTATTAAACTACAGCATTGATGAAAATGTTGGACATATAGTTGTCCACGACGCTGGCAACTATATCAATTCCACAATCTATATTTGTGGTTGCGCTGTAACTCAGGGCGAAAAAGGAAATATCCTTGCGGGTAAGAAATTCAAACCAGAAGGGTATGATAGTGATATCGTATTTACGAATCCGGCTCCTGGTGAAGGTGGCAGGGCAGGCGAGACAGTAAAGGAATTATCAAATAGATTCTTAGGTGATTTGAGAAAGCCATATACATTAGTTAGAGAAAGGGATTACGAGAAACTGGTTGCGGAAATTCCAGAGCTATGTATTAAAAAAGTCCATGCCTACAAAGAAGAGAATAAAAATGATATATATGTTACTTTGATGCCTTATTCAGATAAAGGCTGTCAGGGAATATCTAATCTGTACGCAGAAATTATCACAGATTATCTGCAGAGCAGAAGAATGCTTACAACAAGAGTATCGTTGGTACAGCCTGTGTATGTTCCTGTAGATGTTCATGGCACAATTTACGTGAAAAAGAATTATAAGGACTGCGATGGAGTAATCAAGAACTTGTTGCTTAAAGCTCTAGACTATGTTAACGGCAATCAAAACTTTGGCGAAACCCTATCATTCCACGATTTGTTCCATGATATTGAGAAACTGGATTGCGTTGATTTTGTTTATGATTTCAGCATTACCCCTAGAGATAGGGCACATGCCAAGTTAAGTGGAATGGACATAGTGCCAAACCCTAATGCTTTACTTGTGCCAGGAGAATTATTTGTCGATATAGAAACAAACATTGAGGAGTAGATATGGCCTATTTAAGAAATTATTCATTTCGTAAGAGCCGCCTTGAAAAAGCTGCTATTTATGGAATTACCCTGGATGGAGAAACCATCAAAATAGACAAAGATTGCTACGAGCACGGTGTGTTTTTTTCTGCGCTAGACAGTGGAGATACAGAAATGCCTTGGGGCCGATTATCTATGAAAATAGAAAAAAGCGAAGAGGTATTATTTAAGGTGCATGTTTTTGCTACAGACAATAAATACATGAGCGAACAAACCACCTGGAATGAATTTCTACTAGATAGCAGTATTCCGTTGAATGAAAAGGCAAAAGTGTTTATTTCTGTAGAAAACAAAGCATATATAGCAACTAGCGATGCCATATTGTTTGATGTTGTGGGACGTTATTGCTTTATTTATCTTGAGATCCTAGGTACGGAAGACTGTAGCATATCGCAAATACGAATGTTTTTACCAGGAGATAATTTCTTCCAGACATTGCCGGAAATATATCAGCAGAACAATGAATTTTTGAAAAAGTACCTATCTATTTTTTCAACTATCTACAATGATTTTCAGGAGCAGTTGGAAGCTGCGCCTAAGCTTTTAGACATAGACACCACGCCAGTAGAGCTTTTACCTGTATTTGCCAGCTGGATGGGAGTAAACGTTGAGGGAAGCTTTTTAAGTGACGATCAGCTAAGAACACTAGTAAAAAGCTTGTATAGCCTTAACAGAATGAAGGGTACTAGGGCAGCCCTTGAGAAGCTGTGTGAGATCGTCCTTGAAGAGAAGCCTATAATTGTTGAGCAGGCTATGATGGATAATCTGGATGCGGATAAAAATATATATGGTAATTCTCCATTTGATATCATAATGTTTGTGGAAAACTTTGTGCCAGAAGATAAGCGTATGCAAATCATGTATCTTCTAAAACAGTTTATTCCAGTTAGAGCCAATTTAAACATTGTATATCTTGAAAAGAAGTCTTCAATGGATGGCTACACATATCTTGATATGAATGCTCAAATGTACGATGAAAAGAATGGAAGTCTCGATGAAAAGAAGAGGCTTGATGGACATATCATAATTCAGTAGTGGGAGTATTTTATGATTAGAGGAACAGATTGGGAAGCTTATCTGCAGCTAATCACCGACGAGGAACAGGCAAAGGAAGAACGAGATAAGCTGAAAGAGTGGAATAATGATGATGGAGAACAGGTGGATGAGCTATTCATGACACGTCCTAATCCAGTTTCATTCAATGCTGATAATGGTGATATATTTCACGCTATGGCAGATGCTTATGCTATCAACAACAAACAAAGCGTATTCGATAGCCAGGCTACATTCCACACAGATAGTATGGAGGTGGAGGAAAAGTCAGTTGATACAACGGATATGTAAATTAAAAGCCGGTAAGTTTTAATGAACTTACCGGCTTTTATGTTGTTAATTAGTTGAGTTTTAGTACTACATAAGAATCTGCATAGTATTTTTCATTAGTATCTATATTTGCGTAATAATTACGTGCAGCTGCAAGCCACTGTGCGTCATTATCTAACAATTGAATTTTATTATCGTCAACCAGCTTTTTTAATTGGGCTTGAATATCTTTTAGCCTTGATTGAAGTGCCTTAATTTCTTCTTTGCTTCGGATATCCAGTTGCTCAGACTCCGCCATTTCAGGCGTATATGCCATGATGTTTTCATAAAAACTCCTAGATAGATATGGTACGCTAATCTTTCCGTCGGAAACAAGAGATTTTACATGTGGCGACTTATTCATAGCAGACAAAGTTTTCGCACCAAATGACATATCGTTATCGAAGCCTTTTACACTCTTTACTATCATTTGGCAACGCTTATGATCTAATTCAGCATCTACAGAATAATTATTTATGTGACGATCTACCTGTCCACAAATAAGGTCTAATACTTGAAGCTCCCAAGCCTGTTTCAATGCTCTTGGCGTAAATACAACGTCTAACTTATGGCGCTTGGCTCGCATAAGAGTATCATGCAAATTATTGCTTCCAGCGTCTTCCATCTCATTGGCTTTAATCATAGAACCATTTTTGTCTTTCATAAGAATGGTTTGTGATTCTGCTACAACATCTTTGACGCCAAGCTTTTTTGCAACGCGGCTGGTAGACACGTTTCTATTGGATATTATAGAACCAGGAGCAATTCCAGCGGATTTTGTTGCAACGTTGAATTCTGCAGCTTTTCTATGTATGTATGTGAGAAAGACTTTTATTGCTTCTCTATTTTCATTTATGAAAATCTGTGTTTCTTTATAAGTACTTAAATAATTTATAGCGAGATTAAGATTTTGTTCTCTTTTTTCTGCTTCATATTGTAGGTATTCCTTGTGTGATTTATTTAACTTTTCATTAAGATCTAAATCTAAAGCGCGATCCACGGAGTCCCACACATAATTGATATTATTACAAAGACCTTTTTCAGCTTTTTTATATGCATCTACAATCTCTTTAGCCTTCGGAGCGCCACTACTTAAATATAATTCTATAGCAGAATCATAGGTTCCTTTCCAAGCAAGGCTTTCTTCAGCTTTTATATAAGTTGTTTTGAATGGATCCTTTTTTTTGTCTTTATTGGGAGCCTTGTCATTTTCATTATCTTTTACTTTTCTTCTATAAACTGTAGAAATGCCACCACCAGAAGCTTCTTCAAAACTATCGGAATCCTTACGCAAATCATTTGCACGTACCATATAAAGAACTGAAGTCCAAGGATTTCCTTCTTCACCATGTTCAGCGAAATATTCAGTGGCATAGACTTGAAAAGCGCCAGCCTCTTTTTTTGTCTGCTCTAAAACCTGCTGAGTTAACTCAAGTCTGGTTTTTCCATCTCTTGATTTTCCTCTATCTCGAGTTTTTATGTTTCCTACATAAGAGATACAAGCGTCAATAACTTCACCGTATAAATCATTAATATGTTTAAGAGCGTCGTTGAAAGAATCTATCTGTGTAGGCATATTTTGTGTTAGGGCATTATCTAGGGCTGGAATAGCCCTTTTTATTCTTGCCATCTTGTTGCTATCGCTAAAGCTGATTCCCCAGTGTTTTACTTTAGACGCAATTAGCTGCTGCTTTTTAGCTTGGATACTAAGATGAGCTTCGCCTAAGGCTACACCTTCTTCAGTTGTAGTGGCAGGAATAGGGTTTGTATTTACGCGCACAGCCTGATCGGTCTCATCATCAATATCATTATTGGAATTGGCTAGTCCTAAATTAGGATCAATTTCATTGACTTCATCGAGTATGTTATTAAAATCTGACATAAAAACCTCCAATTTGCTAAGAAAGCATAAATCCAGAATATTTACCAAGTTCAGCGGCCATATTAATAGAACTATGCTTATCTGGCCTTAATTGTATTGCTCTGGCGATATCTTTATTACCTAGTGGCCGACCTTCTGATTCGGCCATATACATCGCACTATATAAAATGCTCTTGATTTCACTGCCAGAAAAATCAAATTTATTGGCGAAAAACTTAAAGTCTATATCTTTAGCTAGTTCAACCGTAACTGGAAGAATTGATTGCCATAAATTCAATCTGGTAGCTTCGTCAGGTTTCTCAAGATGAATGACATAAGATAAACGTCTGACAAATGCTGCATCGAAGTTTGAAAACAGGTTTGTGGCAAGAATACTCATACCGCTATGGCCTTCAATTTTTTGCAGCAGGTAGGCTGTCTCGGAATTAGCATATTTATCGTTTGAATCTTTTACTTCTGTTCTCTTTGAAAAAAGAGCATCAGCTTCATCAAAAAATAGTATTACATTGGACTTTCTTGCCTGATCAAATATCTCGTTTATGTTCTTCTGAGTTTCACCAATGTATTTTGATATAAGCTGTGACAAATCTACTCTATAAAGTGGCAGAGACAATTCCTTTGATATTACTTGAGCTGCCATGGTTTTTCCTGTTCCGGGTGGCCCACACAAAAGTACAGACACTCCGTTACCGTAAGCACCGCTTCGTTTTATTCCATGCTTTTTCTCTACACGATTTTTTATTTTAAAGCGGTTGCAGGCTATCTTAAGGACATTCTTTTGCGTGTCATTTATTTCTAAATCATCAATGGAGTAAACAGGAGGAATGTAAACAGCTAGGGACATAAATCCAGATTCTCCCATGTGTCTGAGTTGTTCCTTTAGCTCAAAGGAATCAAGCTGGGTTTCTCCTTTCCATTTAGCTTTTCTAGCAGTTGCAGTAACTATATAGCGGATTTTAGAAAATGCTATTTCGTAGCAATCTGCCAAATCAGAAATATTAATATCGGAATTAAGCTTCATGCCTTCTTTGCTTAGAAAATAATTCCAGATTCGTTCTCGCTCTTCAAAATCTACTGTAGGCAAATCTATGGATGAAATTCTATATACTGAAGAAACAAGCTCAATTGGGAATTTATCTGCTCCATAAATATAAATAGTTTTATTAGGCAAATACTGATTAATGATTTGTAACACCAGGCTGCTATATTCATGCAGAGGATAAGGCATTTTTACGCAAAGAATATCATCGCTTGTTCTTAGCCTAAATAACAGCATAGAAATGGTGTGTGTTAGCTGCTTTTCCACATGATTTGGTCTATAGCCTTTAGCGTCAGAAAGCAATAGTTCACTGTTTAATACAAGTATACTCTCATCATTTTTTTCTCTTATAAACTGAAGCACATCCTCTGGCTCTTCAGAGGATATATAAACAAATCCATCGTCTTTAATATCGTAGGAAGACAGCTGGCTAAATATATCAAGGTTTGTTTTTTCGTATTCATATACCCGTGTATAGGGAATACTTTGAGCCGGATTTTCTTGGGAAAGTATATAAGAAAACACATCATCTCTAAGTGCCAAAGGAATCTCCATAAGAGACTTTTTAGAGGTCTGATTGTCAAAGGGAATCAGGAAAAATATATTCATTTTTCCCATATTATTTGTGAGATTAAACAACATGCTTATGTCTGCATCTTTATCAATCTGCTGATAGATGCAAAATAGCACACCAGTGGTGGGAGTATTAAGAGCGGCGTCATTGGCAATGTAGGCATAGAGATTCCTTCGATTAATATTTAGTGAATAACCAATGCAAAGCAGTAAGGAAAGCTCCTCAAAAAAATTAAGGTCAAATTCCTGTCGCAGCGTTACAATTGGAAGCTCAATTCCAGTAGCTTCTTCTCTGCTTCTTATATGATTCAATGCCAACTGAAAATCATTCTTGAAATCATCGGAGCAAACGCTATTATTGCGCTCTAAAGGGCCAGTTTCATAATAAAACTGGGCCATTGAATCAGACATAATACTTCCAGGCAGATACACATCTGTAGGTTCATTGAGCATGAACGAAACTGTTTTATCTATCAAAAAATCAAGCAATTGAATGCAATCATGTAGGTGTTCCGCTGGATTGCTGTAAGGCTTCTTCTCTTTATTATTATCGAAATAATCCTTTGAAGTGAACATTGTAATCTCCTCATACTGATAGATATGGTAAGTATATCAATTAATTCTAAAAAATGTGTGAAAATGCCCATTGGACTCGCGAAATGTCAGATAATAAACGAGACAGTACGTATATATGTGATGGGGGACTGAGGGGATATGATGAAAAGAACATTTATCATAATCAGCATACTGGCGTTGTCGCTTACTTTGTTTGCCGGTTGCAAATCGAAAGACGAAGGGCAGGATGACTCGACAATAACATCACTTGAACAGCTCAACAGCCCAGAATGCACCATTGGTATGAATGAGAGCACAGGTGAAGACAAAGTGGTTGCCCAGAAACTGCCTCAGGCTCAGATTGTATATTACAGCAATCCTATTACGGGCTACACTGCAGTTGCCCAGGGCAAATTAGACGCCTATGTTTTCGGCAAAACTTCAATGGAAACGTCAATCAAGAATGGGCAGCAAGGCGTTAAGCTTTTGGATGAGACTTTAGGGGAGAGCTACACCATGGCGGCAGCAATATCTCCTAAAACTGAAATTCCTGATTTAGAGAATAAAATAAATGAGTTTATTGATGAAATAAATGAAGATGGTACACGTGACGATATGCAAAATCGTTGGATAATAAATGGTGATACAACTATGCCAAAGATTGACGTTCCAGAAACTTCTGATATTCATCTGGTTGTGGGCACTTCTGGTGTTTATGAACCATATACCTACTATGTTGGAAAAGAGCTTAGAGGTTATGACATTGAGCTTGCTTATAGATTTGCCCAGTGGCTGGGAGCCACAATCGAGTTTAATGTATATAATTATGACGGTTTAATTGCAGCTCTAGAGGTGGGGGATGTGGACTGTGTATTTGCTGCAATGTTTGCTACTCCAGAAAGAAGAGAAGTCGTCAGTTTTTCACAGCCTACTTTTATTGAAGAGATTGGTATTATGGTCAAGGATGCAGATGCTGCCAAGCCAGAACTTACTGAGTTTTCTGAGCTGTCTGGCAAGACAGTTTCTATGCTCACTGGGGCACCATTTGAAGAGTTGGTTAAGAGTAAAGCTCCAGATGTAGGAGAGTTTACTTTCTTCAACAGCACGCCAGATATGATACAGGCTCTTAAAACCCATAAAACTGATGCCTTTTTGATGAATAACGCAGTTGGCCAATTGGCTCTAAATAGAAATTCGGATCTTGTATTGTTTCCACAGAGTCTGAAGGATGGCGAATTTGGAATTGCATTTTCAAAGGGGGATAGCCGTAGAGATGAATGGCAGGATGCTTACGATAAGCTTTCATCCTCTGATATTGAAAATGCATGGTACAAGTGGACTGGGGCAGATGAAAGTGTAAAAGTCCTCCCTGAGCAGGATTGGGAAGGGGCCAATGGCACAGTAAAGGTGGCAGTATGTGATACACTTGAGCCCATGAGTTATGTAGGTGGAGATGGTGAGCTTAAAGGATTCGATCTTGAAATAATCCTTATGATGGCTGAAAAGCTGGATGTAAAAGTGGAGTTCACCGGCATGGAGTTTTCGGCAATACTTGCGGCGGTGCAATCTGGCAAAGCTGATATGGGAGCCGGAAGCATTATTATCACTGAGGAGAGAGCACAGGCAGTAGATTTTGTTGAATACTATCCTGCTGCCTTTGAATTGATTGTCAGGGCTTCGTCTGACACTCAGACTTCTTCATCAGAAGTTAGGTCATTTATAGATACTACTAAAGATAGCTTCAACAAAACATTTATCCGAGAAGGTCGATGGAAGCTGTTTGTGGATGGTGTTATAACCACAATGGTAATAACACTTCTATCTTTACTTCTTGGTACAATATTAGGATTTTCTGTACTGATGCTTTGTAGAAACGGAAATCCAGTAGCCAACGCAGTTACACGTTTTTGTTTTTGGCTGGTACGTGGAATGCCTATGGTAGTCCTTTTGATGATTCTTTTTTATATTGTTTTTGGTGATATTTCCATTAACGGAATTGCGGTTGCAGTTATTGGGTTTACCCTGTCTTTTGGCGCTTCGGTGTATGGGCTTTTAAAGATTGGCGTAGGCGCAATAGACATAGGTCAGTATGAAGCTGCTTATGCCTTGGGATATTCCAATCGCAGAACATTTTTCAAAATCATTCTCCCTCAGGCATTACCTCATGTTCTGCCTGCATATAAAGGTGAGATTGTGGGGCTGATTAAGGCAACTGCCATTGTGGGCTATATCGCTGTACAGGATTTGACCAAAATGGGAGATATTGTTCGAAGCCGTACCTATGAAGCATTTTTCCCTCTGATTGCTGTAACCATAATATATTTTGTGCTAGAGGGAGTGCTTGGATTAATTATTAATAAGATAACCATTAAACTAAATCCTAAGTTACGCAAAGCATCAGATATTTTGAAAGGGGTGAAGACAGATGATTAGAATAGAACATTTGAAAAAGCAGTATGCTAGCGTCACACCTCTTAATGATGTAAGTGTGGAGATAAATGATGGAGATGTAATATCTGTTATCGGACCATCAGGTACAGGAAAGAGTACGCTGTTACGTTGCATCAACCTATTAGAAAAGCCAACATCTGGCAAAATCTGGGTTGATGATGTGGAAGTTACGGCTCCAGATTGTGATATGAATGAGGTTCGAAAGCGTGTTGGAATGGTATTCCAAAACTTCAACTTATTTGGTCACAAGACAGTGATTGAAAATATTACTCTGGCTCCTATGGATTTGCTAGGCATAAGCAAGCAGGAAGCCTACGATGAGGGCATGCGTCTGCTTAGAATGGTAGGTCTCGGGGAAAAAGCCTTGAGCTACCCGGATGAGCTATCTGGCGGACAGAAACAGCGCATTGCAATAGCTCGCACACTGGCTATGGATCCAGAGGTAATACTATTGGATGAGCCTACAAGTGCATTAGATCCTACAATGGTTGGGGAAGTGCAGGCAGTTATCCGCGAATTGGCCAAGACTGGAAAGACCATGATG
This sequence comes from Pseudobutyrivibrio sp. MD2005, assembly GCF_000621865.1. GTDB lineage: Bacteria > Bacillota > Clostridia > Lachnospirales > Lachnospiraceae > Pseudobutyrivibrio. The sequence continues at coordinate 131,383 of NZ_JHXE01000008.1, read as the reverse complement.
ATTGTCACTCATGAAATGAATCTTGCCAGGGCAATATCTAATCGTGTGTTTTACATGGATGAGGGTGGAATATACGAAGAAGGCACCCCAGAGGAAATCTTTGACCATCCGAAACGTGAGAAAACCAGACGGTTTGTACACAAGCTAAAGGTGCTTGAGCTGAACATTGACAGTCATGACTATGATTTCCTTGGTATGGCTCGTCTGATTGAGGTTTGGTGCGGCAAAAATCAAATTACTCCAAAGCTGACAAATCGTATCAGGCTTGTGTTCGAGGAAGCAACCCAGCTTTTAATTCCATATTCCAGAACACCCCTTGTAAAGTCTGTCTGCGAATATTCTGAGGAATCAGGTGTAGCTAAGTGGACATTTGAGTATAGTGGTGAGCGGACAGATTTGACAAAATCAGATGATAATCTGAGTGTTTCGGTTTTAAAAGGTCTGGCTGAGAACCTGACCTATGAGTGCGTGGAAGACGAAAACTTGCCAAATAGGATTAATATTGAAATCAGGTAGGAGAAAAATCCCTAGATACTACCAGAATGTAGTGCATTTTCATATTGAAATAGAATAGAAAACATAGTAGTATCTTTACAAAAGAATGCGCAGAGCGCACACACATTAATGCAGAGTAGATTTCAAAGCGTTAAGTGCCAGGTGAACGGGGAGTTGTCACTTGGACGAAAAGATTTTGCTTGCGGTTTTGAAGTCGCATCCCACTGCTACATATCAAGACGATATTGCTTTAAATTTATAAGCCCTTCTTATGTAGTTGTCAGGACTAGCATGAGGAGGGCTTTTGTTTATGGAAAACAATATGTATCAAATCGATAATATTTCAGAATGTCAAAGGATATATAAGCATCCACTTTATCAGAAGGAGCTTGAGAGGATTCGAAAATTCGAGGTGGATAGAATCTTTTGTAATCATGGTTTTGACCATTTTATGGACGTTGCTCGTATAGCTTACATCTTGAATCTAGAACACAATCTTGGGATTTCCAGAAATATAATTTATGCTGCGGCCATATTGCATGATATCGGAAGGGCTAAGCAATACGATGAGGGCATTCCACATGAAGAGGCTGGCGCCGATTTGGCGGGGATAATTCTTGCGGATTGTGGATATAGTGAGGATGATATTGCACTTATTGTGGATGCCATAAGAAATCATCGTAGCAATCATGTGGATAACACCCAAAATACCTTGGGTGACATTTTGTATATAGCGGACAAGGCGGCTCGCCAGTGCTTTGATTGCACGGCTCAAAAGGAGTGCAATTGGAGCATGGAAAAACGTAATATGGAAGTATATATCTAATCTTAGGCTGGCAAAAAGGGAGAACACAAAATGAAGATAGGCAACAAAGAATTTGATGTAAATAGCACTGACTATAAATGCTATGTGATGGGAATACTTAATGTGACACCTGATTCCTTTTCTGATGGAGGCAAGTGGAACACTTTAGATAAAGCAAAAGAACATGTCGCAAAGATGATAGAGGAGGGGGCCGACATCATCGATGTTGGCGGAGAATCCACACGTCCTGGACATGAACAGATATCAATCAACGAAGAGATTGAGAGAGTTGCACCTGTTATCGAAATGATTAAATCAGATTTCGATATCCCTGTTTCTATCGATAGTTATAAGGCTGATGTTATCGCAGAGGCTTTAAAGAGTGGCGCAGATCTTATTAATGATATCTGGGGATTTAGATACGAGAAGTTCTACGAAAATTGTGGAGGTGTTCCTCGAATCGCCCAGCTTGCAGCCCAGTATGATGTACCTGTATGCCTAATGCATAATAGGCCAGATATGGATTACACCAATTATATAGAAGATGTGCTAAGTGATTTACAGGATTCTGTTGATATAGCGCTGAAAGCAGGGGTTAAAAAGGACAATATCATTTTGGATCCAGGCATTGGATTTGCAAAAGACCTTGAAAAGAATCTGATTCTTACCAACAGATTAGAGGAGCTTAACAAGCTTGGATATCCTGTTTTGCTTGCTACATCCCGCAAATCTATGATAGGTCTTTCCTTGGATTTACCTTCAGATGAAAGAGTGGAGGGAACTATTGCAACCACAGTAATGGGAGTGATGAAGGGCGCAGCATTTGTAAGAGTTCATGATGTTAAGGAAAATAAAAGAGCTATAGAAATGACGAGGGCAATTTTAAATGAGCAAAAATGTATATGATAAAATCTCAATAAAAGGCTTGGAGATATTTGCAAATCATGGTGTGTTTCCAGAGGAAAACAAGCTTGGTCAGAAGTTTGTGATAAACGTAGCCCTTTATGTGGACACAAGAAGTGCAGGCCTGACAGATGATTTGGAGCAGTCGGTTAACTATGGGACTGTCTGCCATCAGATAAATGATTTTTTGACAGCCAATACTTATAAGCTTATAGAGCGATGTGCGGAAGAGCTGGCCACACATCTTCTTGTAAGTAATCCACTTGTGCAGGAAATAGATGTGGAAATTGAAAAGCCAGGGGCTCCAATAGGGCTGCCTCTTGAGACAGTCAGCGTGAAGATTCATAGAGCCTGGCATGATGTAGCGCTTGCTCTTGGAAGCAATATGGGAGATACAAAGAAATATCTCGATGATGCTGTTCAAAAGATTGATAAGCTAAAGAACACAAAAGTAATAAAGGTGGCGGATTATATCACAACAAAGCCTTATGGTGGAGTAGAGCAGGATGACTTTTTAAATAGTGCCATGCTAATAAGAACACTATTTACACCAAATGAATTGCTTAATGAGCTACATAAGATAGAAAACGAAGCAGGACGCGTAAGAACAATTCATTGGGGACCAAGGACACTTGATTTAGATATCCTTTTATATGATGATTTAGTAATGGAAACAAATGATCTTACCATTCCTCATGTTGAGCTTCATCTTAGAGATTTCGTACTGAAGCCACTAGCACAAATTGCCCCATGGTTAAGGCATCCCGTATACGGGGAGACAATGGCGCAGATGCTTGCGAAGCTTGAATTATAATGGAAAAGCAAGGAATATTGTGCTAGGATAAAAAATATAGTAACAACCCATTTATGTAAAGGAGATTAAAAATGGAATTAATAGCAAGTTTTTCTGTTGATCACACAAAGATCGTTCCAGGAATCTTTACTAGTAGAGTAGATACACTTGGAGACTACAAGGTTACTACATACGATATAAGAATGACAAAACCAAATACGGAGCCTGCAGTTGATGTTGCGGCTATGCATACACTTGAACATATCATTGCTACATTTTTAAGAAATGAGCCTGATTGGAAGGATCAGATTGTATACTGGGGCCCTATGGGATGCCTTACTGGATGCTATCTCATCATGAAGGGAGACCGTACACCAAAGGAAATCCACGATTTAGTACTCAGAGCATACAAGTCTGTTGCTGATGCTGATGAGGTGCCAGGTTCAGAGCCAGTTAACTGTGGAAATAACCTTATGCATAATCTTCCAATGGCTAAGTGGTATGCTGCACGTTTTGCAAAATACCTTGAAGAGAATGCAGATAACGAAGCTATCTTCGTATATCCAAAGTCTGAGCGCTTAGTTACAGATGACGGTAGACAGTTTTTTGATTCTTAATACGCAAATAGGAGGGACATTTATGAAAATCGGAATCATCGGTGCGATGCAGATTGAGATTGAGAATCTCAAGCCATCTATAAAAAATCAGACTACTGAGACAATCAGTGGAGTTACTTTTATCTGTGGTGAGATAGAAGGTGTACCAGTGGTAGCAGCAGTTAGTGGTATCGGAAAAGTTTTTGCTGCTATCTGTACAGAGATTATGGCTCTTCACTTTGGAGTAGATCATATCATCAATATCGGTGTAGCTGGTTCACTTGTTCCTACTCTAAAGGTGCTTGATGTGGCAGTTGCAGAGTCAGCTGTTCAGCATGATATGAACACTACAGCAGTTGGTGACCCTCAAGGCTTGATTTCAGGAATCAATGTAATCAACTTTGCTGCAGATGATGAGCTCAGAAAGGCTGTAACAAGCGTGCTCGCTGCAAAGGGAATCAATTACGAGACAGGTGTAATTGCATCAGGTGACTTGTTTGTAGATACAAATAAGCAGCGCGAGACTATCAGAAATCGCTTTGATGCTATTGCTGCAGATATGGAAGGCGCAAGCATAGCTCACACATGCTATGTCAATAAGATTCCATTTACACTTATTCGTTCTATCTCTGACGCAGAAGGCAGTGCTATGGATTACAACACATTTGCAGGCAAGGCAGCAGAGCAGTCAATTAGTATTGTGCTTGATGTAATAGCAAAAATTAAATAAAGTTTGATTCAATTTAACTTCTTGAAAATAACAAGCTGGCGATTTATAACCTAATTATGTAGGATAAATCGCCAGCTTGTTGTTGTTTAAACACATTTTGGCGATTTTATATCTGATATGAGGATAAAAATCGCCGGCCTTTTTAATTATAAGCGTTGTTTTCACAAAAAATACAATTTCATTCTATAGAATTGAATTACAGGGGTGTAGACAACATGTTATCTAAAAAGACATTTATTTCTTCAAAATTCTATTCCATGCTTACAGGTGGAATAATTACATCGTTTTTTTTAACATTTACAGTCATGGCAGATGCATTCATAGCTGGACTAAGGCTAGGAGAGCATGCTGTTATTGGTGTTAATCTGGTAATGCCTGCCTATTCGCTGGCATCCTTTTTTGCGCTCTTGTTTTCACTGGGAGTTCCAATTATTTATTCAAGAGAAGTTGGTGCTTTTGAAAAAAGCGAAGCCGACAATACTTTAGGTGTTGGGATACTATGCACTTCTTTTATAGGTGTAGTACTTTTTGTTTTGCTTTATTTTTGCGGAAATACATATCTTGAATACATGAATCCAGAGAGTGCAACTTTGATACATGCAGAAAATTATCTTTTCTGGATAAAATATGTTGTTTTGATTTCACCATTTGAAGCGCTTCTTTCAGGCATGGTCTTTGCTGATGGAGATGAGTTGCTTAGTACGATTGCTAATGTGACTTCGGCTATCAGCAATATAGTTCTATCAGTTTATTTAGCAGGGATAAATGGCGCAAGTGGTCTTGGATTTGCATCATTTATTAGCCTTGTTGCATCATTATTCATCCTATCATTTCATTTTATTAGGAGAGGAAATTCACTTCGTATCAAACTATATTTTTCATTTTCTAAGTTTATCAAAATTGTGAAATACAGTATTGTGGATTCTAGTACTTATTTATTTTTGATGCTATTCCTTTCAATTATGAATTCATTTATTTTTAGAACCTATAATGGTAGCATGCTGGCACTGGTTCCCATAATCGCTTTTATAAAAGAAATCCAAATTGTGTTTAGTGGAGTCGGCGATGCTCTTACTCCTATTATAAGTGTGTATCTTGGAGAAAAAACATATCAGGGCGTAATAGAAGTCTGGAAACTGGCAAGGAAGACTGCAGCAATTATAAGCATTATTGTTACAGTTGGAATAATGCTTGGGGCTCCTTATATAGTCTACTATTTCGGTATAGAGAATCCTCAAACAGTAAAAATTGCAGTAGATGGACTTCGCATAATGTCTATAACACTGATTTTTACAAGCAGAATGTATCTTGACTCCTCTTATTATATTCTTATTGATAAAATTCCTTTGGGAGTTTTGATATGTGCTTTGCGAGATTTTGTTATTGCGGTTCCATTTGCTGTAATAGGTGATTATCTTTGGGGTGTATACGGCTTGTTTATTGGAATTATGATAGCACCTGTCTTTGGCTATCTAATAGCATACTTTTATGTTTGCATAAAATATGGCAGGGATAGTTATGTGTTATTTATTCCGCCATTAGAAAGAGAACGTCATATCTGGATGTATGAGTTTGAAGTCACCCCTGAAGTGATTGTTGCTATTAGGGATAAAATAGGGGATACACTAATAGAGAGCGGTCAAAGTGATGGCACAGTAAACAGAGTCATGATACTCTTCGAGGAATTGTTTATGCTTATATACGACCTTAATCCAGAAAAGACTGTTTTGGCGGAGTGTATTGTCGAGTCAGGAAATAGGGTGCGCATTATTACCAAGGATGATGGTATTTACTATGACCTTACAGATAGAGATCAAAAAATCGAGTCACTTAGATCTTTTATAGTATCGGAGATAACAGAAAAATTAACACGTAAAAGAATTAATTTGATATCGCTCAGTTTCAATCGTAATGCGTTCGAAATAGAGTAAATTCTACAAGGAGATGTCAAAAAAGCATGGAATACATTGACAGATTGCGAAAATGGGCAACAAATCATCCAGACCGCATAGCAGTGGTGGATCACGATGGCAATCGAAAAACCACATATAAGGAACTCTTAGGATATGCCATGAGAGTTAATCATTACCTTCAAAATATTGGAATTGGAAAAGAAGATACTGTTGGAATCTACTATGCAAAAGGAATGGAATATATCGCCACACGCATAGGTGTTATGATGGCTGGTGCAGCGTGGGTTGCCCTTGAGGACTTGATGGGAAAAGAGCGTATAGATTACGTTATAAAAGATTGCGATTGTAAGCTGGTAATGAGTGACAAGGAATGGGCTGAGGCAATGAAATTACCAGAAAGCGCAGATTTTGTCGAGCCTGACTTACATGACCTTGCATTTTACATATATACATCAGGTAGCAGTGGCACGCCAAAAGGAGCTGCTCAGGAATACGGGGTATATGAGCGTATTTATGAAGGAGAGGCTTTTCTGCGTGATTATGTGTATCCACTGGGGGATGAGACCATAGAAGAGCCACTTATTTTTGCTCATGTTGTTCCAGAATCGTACGTGGCAGGCATATATATAACCATAGGTTTTCTTAGTCTAGGATCTACCATACACGTGCTTTCTTGGGAGACAACCAAAGATCCAGTAAGACTTTGTGCGTATTTTAATGACCACGGGATAGACTCTACGTTTATGACGCCAACGTTTTTGAATGTGTTACAGCAACTTGGCATAAAAAGTATGAGGGTTGGATACACCGGTGGAGAAATAGTGTCTGATATAGAACCAAAGGATTTTGATGTGGTCAATATTTATGGCCCAAGTGAGTTAGGCCATCCTTTAGGATATTATAGATTGGACAGGGCATACAGCAACTCTCCTATAGGATATCCTACTAAAGGCAGTGAGATTGTATTGCTTGATGAAGACGGTAATCAAGGGAATGAGGGAGAGCTATGTGTATTTCTTCCATTCTTTCGAGGATATCATAATCTCTCTAATGAAAATGAAAAATCATTTGTTACAATTGGGGGAAAACGTTTTTATAGAACATCGGATTATGCTTCTGTGGATAAACAGGGAAGATACACCATTTGGGGTCGTATAGACGAAATGGTTAAGATAAACGGCAATCGTGTGGAATTGACAGAAGTAGAGAGTGCTATAAAGAAGGCATATAATATAGATTTCTGCGCAGTGAAAGCATTTAAGGGTAATACGGGAACCCCATTTTTATGTGCATATTATGTCGATGAGTGTAATCTTTCACAGGAAAATGAATCTCATGTTTTGAAATCATATCTTCCATTCTATATGATACCTCAGCATTTCATCAGGCTTTCAGAGATACCATATAATTCAAATGGCAAGGTTGATAAGCTGCGCTTGCCAGAACCAGTTGCTTTTTCTGAATCGAGTACCTATGTTGAGCCGGAAAATGATATTCAGCGAATAATATGTGAGGCATTTGAAAACGTACTTGAGTGTAATAGGAAAATTGGAATAAATGATGACTTTTTTGAGATAGGTGGAGAATCGATTACGGCAATGCTAGTAGTTGTGCGATGTCAAATCGAGGGCTTTTGTGTGCAACAAATATATGAGGGAAGATGTGCAAAAGCCATAGAGGATCTGATAAAAAAAGCGTCACATGAAAACACATCGTTATCTAACGAAGTAAAATATGTAAAAGTGAATGCTTCTCAGAATTATCTTCTTCGTGTACAGGCTCAAAATAGGCAAGCTTCGGTATTGAACTTGCCAATAAGATTTTATCTTGATCCATTTGTTGATTTAGATAGGTTGGCAGAAGCTATCAATAAAGCTATTCTGTTACACCCATCCCTTTGCAGTACTATAGAAGAAACGAAGGACGGCTTTATACAGAGGTTTGATAAGAATATACAGCCTGATATCATGCCTGAAAGGATGAGTACAGAGGAGCTGGATAAACTGGTGAAAAAGTTTGTGCATCCTTTTACTTTTGATAATAGTCCTTTATTTAGGTGCAGGTTGATAGAAACAGAAGAGTCAAAAGAAGGACTGCTTGATATATGTCATGCTATATGCGATGGCAGCTCGTATCACAAATTTTTGGAGGATATTGGAGACATATATAGGGAAGAGGTTGTCTCAAGGGATGATTATTTGGCTATCTGTGTTGAAGAGAATAATTACAGAGCGTCAGAATCTTTCAGAAAAAATATGGATTATTTCAAAGAGCGCTATCACAGAGATGGTTGTATCACCCTACCAATCCCTGATTATAATGGGCAAAATAATAAGGATGAGGAGTTCATTCTGGCTTTTCCATTTGAAAGAGCGGGGGTAAAGAAAATAAGCGATATGTATGGACTTGGCCGAAATGGATTATATATCGCCGCTGTGGCTATAGCGCTTGCTATAAATCGTAAGAACAACAATGTAGCTTTCAAATGGACGTGGAATGGAAGATACGACTTACGAAGAATTAATACTGTTGGCTGTTTCATAAAGGATTTGCCAGTCACATTTTATTTAGAAGAGGAGCTGTCTGTGAAAGATTTTCTCTATATGGTGGCTGATCAAATAAAAGATGGCATTGCTCATGGTAACCTATCATATTGGGAAGAGGCTGGAGAATATTTTGGAGAAAATCTACTCTGCCTTATATACCAGGGCGATATTTATGACTACGGAGATAGTGATGATATTGTAAAAGAAATAACAACGCTATCATCGGACAATATGGCTTGCAATAACAAGATGGATTTGGAAATTCTTGATAGTAAAGAAGATTATTCAGTTTTGGTTGATTATGATGCAGGCATCTATAAGAAAAGTACAGTTGAAGCCTTTGCAAAACTATTTTGCGGGGTTTGTAATAAGCTGATTAATCTTTCTGATTATACAATATCTGTAAAGAATCTATTAGCAGAGATTGAGAAAGAATGATTCTGTGAAAACAAAAATTAAACCTTAACAGGTAAAAAATCGAATAGCCGTTATAAATTGAAATGGTTATTATTTAGATGCTAGATAAAAATTTAACAAAATAACAATTAAGGATGTACAATGTACATCCTTTTGTTATATAATGATTTTTGTCTTTTAGAAAAACCTAAAGTATTTAAAGGAGAAGTAAAATGAATCACAGTCAAATCACCGACGAGTATTTAGAGAAAATGGACGCCTACTGGCGTGCAACTAATTACCTCGCAGCAGCACAGTTGTATCTTCTTGACAATCCACTCCTTCGTAAGCCACTTACAAGAGAGCAGGTTAAGAAAAAAATCGTAGGTCACTGGGGAACAGTACCAGGACAGAACTTTATTTATGTTCACCTCAATCGTGTTATCAACAAATACGATCAGGACATGATTCTTATTTCTGGTCCAGGTCACGGTGGAAACTTCTTTGTAGCCAACACATATCTTGAAGGCTCTTACAGTGAGGTTTATCCAAATGTAAGCCGCGATATTGATGGTATGCAGAAGCTTTGCAAGCAGTTCTCATTCCCAGGCGGTATCTCAAGCCACGTTGCTCCAGAGAACCCAGGATCAATCCACGAAGGTGGTGAGCTTGGATACTCTATCGCTCACTCTTTCGGTGCAGTATTCGATAATCCAGAACTTATTGCCGCATGCGTTGTTGGTGATGGCGAGGCTGAAACAGGCCCACTCGCTACTTCATGGCAGTCAAATAAATTCTTAAATCCAGTAACAGATGGTGCAGTTCTCCCAATCCTTCACCTCAACGGATTCAAGATTTCAAACCCTACAATCCTTGCTCGTATGTCTCATGAAGAGCTTGTAAGCTTCTTCACAGGTATGGGATGGGAGCCACACTTCGTTGAGGGTGATGACCCTAAGGTTATGCACAAGAAGATGGCAGAGACTCTTGATGAATGTATGGACAAGATTAAGGCTATCCAGAAGCACGCTAGAGAAACAGGCGATGCTACAAGACCAGTATGGCCAATGATCGTTCTTCGTACACCAAAGGGATGGACAGGTCCAAAGGTTGTTGATGGCAACAAGATCGAAGGTTCTTTCGCAGCTCACCAGGTTCCAGTTATGATGGACAAGCCAGAGCACATGGAAATCCTTGAGAAGTGGTTAAAGAGCTATCATCCAGAGGAGCTTTTCGATGAGAATGGTCGCCTTATCCCAGAGCTAGAGGAACTTGCTCCAAAGGGAGACAGACGTATGGGCGCTAATCCACATGCAAATGGTGGTAAGCTTCTTCACGATCTTAGACTTCCAGATTTCCGTGATTACGCTATCGATGTTCCAGCTCCAGGTGCAGTTGAAAAGCAGGATATGATTGAGCTTGGCGGATACATTCGTGACGTATTCAAGCTTAACGAGGATCAGAAGAACTTCCGTATCTTTGGACCAGATGAGACAATGTCTAATCGTCTTAACAAGGTATTCGAGGTTACAAATAGAGATTGGAACTCACCAATCGAAGAAGGCACAGATCAGTTCCTTGCACAGGATGGTCGTGTAATGGATTCAATGCTTTCAGAGCATATGTGTGAAGGCTGGTTAGAGGGATATCTTCTTACAGGTCGTCACGGCTTCTTCGCAAGCTACGAAGCTTTCATCAGAATCATCGATTCTATGGCAGCTCAGCATGCTAAGTGGCTCAAGGTTTGCAACAGCCTTCCTTGGAGACGACCAATTGCATCACTCAACCTTCTTCTTACATCAAACGTATGGCAGCAGGATCACAACGGATTTACACACCAGGATCCAGGCTTCCTTGATCACATCTCTAACAAGAAGGCAGACGTGGTAAGACTTTATCTTCCACCAGATGCAAACTGCTTGCTCTCTACAATGGATCATTGCTTAAAGAGCAAGAACTACGTAAATGCGATAGTTGCATCTAAGCACCCTAGACCACAGTGGCTCACAATGGAGCAGGCTGTTAAGCACTGTACTCAGGGTATCGGTATCTGGGATTGGGCTTCTACAGACAATGGTGAAGAGCCTGATATTGTACTTGCTTGCTGCGGTGACACACCTACACTTGAGGCTCTTGCAGCAGTTGACATTCTCCACAAGGAGATGCCAGAAATCAAGGTTCGTTTCGTAAACGTTGTCGACCTTATGAAGATGGAGCCAAGCAACAAGCATCCACATGGTCTTTCAGATGTAGATTACGATTCAATCTTTACAAAGGATAAGCCAATCATATTCGCATTCCACGGATATCCAACACTTATCCACGAGCTTACATACACAAGACACAACAGAAACATCCACGTTTATGGATATCATGAAGAAGGTACAATCACAACTCCATTCGACATGAGAGTTCAGAACAAGATTGACCGTTTCAACCTTGTTATCGCTATGCTTAACAATATGCCTGAGATGGAAAACAAGGGCGCATTCTTAAAGCAGAAGATGAGAGACAAGCTTGTTGAGCACAAGACATACATCCACGATATCGGTGTAGATATGCCAGAAATTGCAGAGTGGAAGTGGACAGGTCTTAATTAGTTTTAGAAGGATAGCACATCCAATATAAATATCTTATAAAGTCATACTATTACTGCGGTGGTAGTGTGGCTTTATTTTTTGTTCCATAAGGATATAATGTAATTAACTCGGAAGATACCGAGTCGGAATGAGCCGATAAAAATGAAAAAGAAGATTATCAAAATGAGAAAACATACATATCAAGAGGCAATAGATTTTTTCAAGAACATGCCACATTTTATGCCACCGAAAGATGGCGGTGCAAAGAAGAATTTCTTCTCATTAGATGCGGAGCTTATGCTTTTAGAAAAACTTGATAGGCCTCAGGACAAACTTAAATATGTTCACATTGCAGGAACCAATGGCAAAGGTTCCACTACGGCATATCTTGCTAACATTTTGTATGAGGCATCCGTCGTTACGGGTGCCTTTACTTCACCGTTTTTATATCGATATAACGAGATGTTCAAGGTGAACGGAATGGACATTTCGGATGAAGAATTTGCAGATGTGTTTTCAAAGGTTAAGCCTGCTTATGATGAGCTTGCCAAAGAAGGAATATTTGTCAGTGAATATGAATTTTTGACTGTCATGGCATTTATGTATTTTATCGAAAAGAAATGCGACATAGTGCTTCTTGAAGTAAGCATGGGTGGCAGAATGGATACCACCAATGTAATACCAGCGCCGCTTGTTTCTGTCATCACGCCAATCAGTTATGATCACATGACCATACTAGGCAACACCCTAAGGGAGATTGCTGTAGAAAAAGCAGGGATAATAAAGCCTGGGACTGTTGTGGTGAGTGCTAAGCAGGAGCCTGAAGTTACAGAGGTCCTAACAGAAGTGTGCAGGTCTTTTGAGGATATGGAAATAACATATTTTAAAGATGATAGCTGCACTGAAATTGATTATGTTGAGCATATAAATTCAGTAGTACCGATTGATTTTGTTGCCCCTAGTAAAATAATAGACAGAGATATTCATGGACAAAAATTTGTAGTGGCAGATGGCAAAGAGTATTTCACAGAAATGCTTGGAACATATCAAATTGATAATGCAGCACTAGCCATAGCAGCAGCAAGAAAGCTTAGTAGCCTTGGTTACGAAATCATTGAAGATAACATTAAAAATGGTATCGTAAATACGAAGTGGTATGGCAGATTCACGCTGCTTTCAGATAATCCGCCAGTCATTATAGACGGCGGTCATAACAGGCAGGGTGCAGCAGTACTTCGTAAATCACTCGAAGAATACTTCCCAGATAAAAAAATCACTTTTATAATGGGAATTCTTGCTGATAAAGAAGTAGGTATTATCCTTGATACACTCATGCCTATCGCTGACAAATGCTACACTGTGGCAGTACCAAATGCTAGAACTATGCCACCAGAAAAACTGGCCGAAATGATTCGCGCTAGAGGCGTTGATGCAGAAGTGTTCACTCTTGAAATGAATTTAAATGATATCAGTAGCCATGCAGAAGTTGTATGCATATGTGGTTCACTGTATCTTTTATCAAAAATTGGATGAACTTAAGCCAGTCACCGAAGGCTTTATCTTAAGGGTTACAATACTGGATTATAATCCTATACTTATATTAAGGGCATAACTCAATATGAGTTTTTGATTGTACCACGGATTGTAGTATGACAATCTGTATATTGTAATCGATAAATTCCAGTTTGAAGAATTAAATAATTGAATTGTTAGAGCCTTCCCTTGTGGCGGGCTCCTTTTCTGTGAAGGTATAATCTTGGTCTGATATGGGAGGTGGTTATACCTTTTATAATTTATGAGGGATTAATATGAAGTCAAAAAGGTATAACTGGCTTGGGAATTTATGGCGGGTTATACCTTTTGGTGGGCAATGAGACATTATATTGAAGTCAAAAAGGTATAACCAGAGTGGAAATTTATGGCGGGTTATACCTTTTGGTGGGCAATGAGACACTATATTGAAGTCAAAAAGGTGTAACTAGCGAGGAATATTATGGAAGGTTATACCTTTTAATGAGCTATGGAACATAATATTGAATCTAAAAAGGTATAACTAAGAGCAATAATTATAGATGGTTATACCTTTTTATTCAGCAAGTAGAGCCTGTGAAATTTTTTTTGTTACCAATTTTTGAATTGTGTGTTCATTGATGGATGAGGATTCTGTATAATTGAAGACAGTTAAATTAACAAATCGTTATTTGTACTTATTTACGGTATGGCTGTTGCTTGTTGAATATTTTACCGTACAAAGAAATTACCACTGAATATAGAAGAAGCCGATTTACAGTGGTAAAGATACTCAAAAATTACCACTGAATATGGAAGAAGCCGATTTACAGTGGTAAAGATACTCAGAAATTACCACTTAATATAGAAGAATCTGATTTACAGTGGTAAAAGCACATTAATTTTACCACTGTATTTACAAGAATCCGGGTTACAGTGGTAAATTTAGGCGCCGCACCCACCCCAATTAGATATAGATTCCTGAAAAACTGATGTCTTTCAGGAATCTATACAAAAAATAATTAACATTACTTAGGTTGACATGCCTAACCTAAAAATTTAAAATTAAGAGAGTTTTAGTTATGAAAAAATAAAGGAGATGTAATTATGTATAATGACGATTATAAGCGTTGGCTTGCATCTGATTTGGATGATCCAGATTTAAAGCCTGAGCTTGCAAAGATTGAGGGTAAGGATGAAGAGATTAAGGACAGATTTGCAGTGGCTCTTGCATTTGGTACAGCAGGTCTTCGTGGTGTACTTGGTGCAGGTACAAATAGAATGAATGTATATGTTGTACGTCAGGCAACACAGGGTCTTGCAAACTGGGTTAAGACTCAGGGGGGCAATCAGACAGTTGCTATCAGCTATGACTCACGCCTTAAGAGTGATGTTTTTGCTAAGGCAGCAGCTGGTGTACTAGCAGCTAATGGCATCAATGTTCGTATTTACGATGCTCTTATGCCAGTTCCAGCACTTTCATTTGCTACACGTTACTACAAGTGTAATGCTGGTATCATGGTTACAGCTTCACATAATCCTGCAAAATACAATGGTTACAAGGCATATGGTCCAGATGGTTGCCAGATGACAGATGATGCAGCAGCTATCGTATATGCGGAGATTCAGAAGACTGATGTTCTCACAGGTGCAAAGGTTATGTCTTTTGCTGAGGGTGTTGAGAAAGGACTTATCAAGTTTGTTGGTGATGATTGCAAGGATGCTTTCTATGCAGCAATCGAAGACCGCCAGGTTCGTCCAGGTCTTTGCAAGACAGCAGGTCTTAAGCTTGTTTACAGCCCACTTAATGGTTCAGGTTTAGTACCAGTTACACGTGTTCTCAACGACATCGGTATCACAGATATCACTATCGTTCCAGAGCAGGAATATCCAAACGGTTACTTTACAACATGTAGCTATCCAAACCCAGAAATCTTTGACGCTCTTAAGCTTGGTCTTGAGCTTGCAAAGGAAGAAGGCGCAGATCTTATGCTCGCTACTGACCCTGATGCAGACCGTGTGGGTATTGCTATGAAGTGTCCAGATGGAAGCTATGAGCTTGTTTCTGGTAATGAAGTTGGTGTACTTCTTCTTGACTACATCGCAGCAGGACGTATCGAAAAGGGCACAATGCCAAAGAATCCTGTAGCTGTTAAGTCAATCGTTTCTACTCCACTTGCAGATGCAGTAGCAGAGCACTATGGTGTTGAGCTTCGTTCAGTTCTTACAGGTTTCAAGTGGATTGGTGATCAGATTGCTGGTCTTGAGGCTGATGGCGAAGTAGACAGATTCATCTTCGGTTTCGAGGAGTCTTACGGATACCTTGCAGGCCCTTATGTTCGTGATAAGGATGCTGTTATCGGCTCAATGCTTATCTGTGAGATGGCTGCTTACTATCGCAGCATCGGAAGCTCACTTAAGCAGCGTCTTGAGGAGATTTATGCAGAGTATGGCCGCTACCTCAACAAGGTAGATTCATTCGAGTTCCCAGGCCTTTCTGGAATGGATACAATGGCTGGTATCATGAGCTCACTTCGCGAGAATCCACCAAAGGATATCGCAGGCATTGCTGTAACAAAGGTTACAGATTACAAGAATACTGAAGAGACAGGACTTCCATCATCAAATGTTCTTATCTACACACTTGAAAATGGTTGCACAGTAGTTGTTCGTCCTTCAGGTACAGAGCCAAAGATTAAAGCTTACTTCACTACAAAGGGTAAGGATCTTGCAGAAGCACAGGCTATGAAGGATAAGCTTGCAGATGCATTAAAGCCAATATTTAGCTAAGTTTTATAGGTAGCCAGTGTGTTACGCTTACAAGCCATAATATTACTACGTCGAGCTGAAGAAAGCTCTCCTTAAGTAATATTAGAGCTTGTTAGCTACCCACTGGCTTTTTTACAACATTTTATATACGGAGATTGTTATGAAAGAATTAGATGAAAGATACAGCACAGCTGAAGAAGCCATTTTAGGCGCGTTCTTTTTGCTGAGTAAAGAAAAGCAATTCGAGAAAATCACAGTGGCTGATGTAGTTAAGAAATCAGGTATTGTTCGAAGCACATTTTATAATCACTATGAGAACGTGCCAGCTTTGATTTCAGCTGCAGAGGACAAGACAATTGAGGATATTTTTGAATTGATGGAGAGCTTTCATCCAAAGAATGACCATCAGTTATGTCACTCATATTTCTTAGCAATTTGCAATTACACAAAGGATAATCCATTCTTATCAAGTATCTTGCATAGCCCAAGAGGTGACAGCTTCTTAGAAAAAGCAATGATTATGTTCCATCGCTACGTTGCTAAAATAAGTGAGGGCGATTCGGAAATTGTAAAAAACAATAAAGAGTTTTCGTATTATATTGCAGCCACTATCGGTTTGAATCTTGGTATTCTTCACAAATGGACAGCGGGAGACTGTGAAGAGGACGCAGAAGAAATTGCAGATATTCTAACAAAAATATTTTTAAATGGAGTTCTTCCGTTTATGGGAGTATAGACATGACCAATATTTTCTGAAAGAAAATATTGATTGGCAAAGCCAAATTCTGCCCATTTTATAGGAAATGAAGTTTGGATTTCAAATTAGCAAGATTCACTTAATGAAAAACAAGGAAAAAGTTAAGTGGAATATGAATTCTGATTTTTACACTTAAAATTGCCAACTTCTGTTAAGTATCAAAGTCACTTTCGAAAAATAAACTTAAATTTTTCATTACAATTTTTATCTGGGTTAAGTTAGAATGTGATTTTTCTAAATAAACTTAACATAAACCCAAGAAAGTTAAGTGAAATAAAAAATCATTTAAATTCAACCTAACTATAATTAAAAATATTTAACAAATTTTAAGTGAAAAAATTTTTTCGAATTAAAAAACTTAACAGCCTTCGCAATTTAAGTGAAATTAGAAATAAGACATAATCACTTAACTATTTTCGCAGGTTTTTGTTCAACTAAGCAATTTGAGTTCTTTTAATCTTGCCAGTAGTGTTTCTAATGAATGGCTCATTTCTAACTATGAGACTAGTGATATGTCTGTAGCTAGGCTGAGCACTGTTGTAACTATCAATAAATTCCTGAAGTGTGGTCTGCACATCAGCATCACTTAATCCGCGTCTTTCAATTACATCCTGATCTGGATATATATGGGCTGTAAGGCCAGTGTTGTTTCCAGCGATAATAACCTCAGCAACAAGAGGATTAAGGGCAATCTTATTTTCGATTTCCTCAGGAGAAATATTTTCACCATTTGACATAATAATAAGATTCTTCACACGTCCATTGATGAAAAGATATCCGTCTTCATCGATGTAACCCTTGTCCCCAGTGTGAAGCCAGCCATCTGTAAATGCCTGCGCTGTCTCTTCTGGCATTTCATAATAGCCACGCATTACGCTTGTACCACGTACGAGAATTTCGCCATCTTCAATCTTTATTTCAACATTATCAAGAGGCTTTCCAATTGAGCCTGGCTTATGGCATTCAGGAGTGTTTGTTGTGATAACAGGAGAGCATTCTGACATGCCGTAGCCTTCTAAAATATCAACACCATATTTCGCATATTCATCAATATAGAACGGGTCTAGGTGGGCACCACCTGTAAATATTATCCTAAGGTTTCCACCAAACACTTTATTTTTGATTAATTCTACTGGCGCATCTGGTGTAGCAGATATACGCTTATAAATAGATTCAATCATCAAAGGAACCATAAGCATTACTTCTGGCTTGAATATGCTCATGTTTCTTACCATATGCATGAAGGAATCGTTGATACAAACTATAGAGCCAAGCGAGAATCCCTTTAGCCAATCCATTACAAGGCAGTATGCATGATGAATTGGAAGAACGCTCATCATGACGCAACCAGGATCCACTTCATAGTGCACATTTTCCACGTTGTCATAGAGATTTTTCTGAGTAAGCATTACGCCCTTGCTCTTTCCAGTAGTTCCGGAAGTAAAGATGATAGTAGCAAGAGAAGCAGAATCTGATGTAGGTGTTTTTGCGTTATTGTTGCCAAGATTCATCAACTCAGGTATAGTGCCGATTTTTGCATTTGGAACAAATTGCTCATAGGAATCGCTAAGCAACCAAATCTGTTTTAGCTCAGCGCAATTCTTAAGAGCTACTTCTGCTAAGTCAATGAGCTTTGGACTTAAAAACAAGACCTTTGCATGAGAACGATTTAATAGATCGATTAAATCCTCTGCAGGAAGCAATGCATCCAGTGGAACAGCAATGTTGTTGCCTGTGACAACAGCAAGGTAGCTGGCAATCCAATTGACGCTAGATTCGCCAATAATAGCAATATGATCTTCAGAAATACCAGTATTAAAAAGGCCGGTTCTGATCAATGTGATTCTCTTATTAAGGCTATCATAAGTGACTTCTTTAACATCTTTCTTTTCCAGATATCTGATTGCTGTCAGGTCTTTAAAGCTTGCAGCTGTTCTATCCCAAAGAGTTCTGATAGTATCCATTATGATGCCTCCTGTAAATCCTGAATCATAGATAAAGCTTCATCGATAGTGCGAATATTTACAATCTTGTCCTTCTCAAGCTCTACATCAAACTCATCCTCAAGCTCGCCCAAGAAAGACATGAAATCAAGTGAGCTGAAATCTAAATCTTCACGAAAACGGCTTGAGCCCTTTAAATCTTCTGGCGAAGCCATGCAGTACTGTGATACTAATTCCTTAAACTTTTTCTCTAATGACATAATGATTACCTCCCATTCATTTATACAAGATTAATAATTTCTCCGAGTGTTAAATTAGGCTGTTCAACACCTCTGAAAATGATTCGCATCAAGTAATAGTTAAATACTTCAACCTGCTTTTCTGTCAGGTCAGCAACCTGATAGTGATAAGAAAAATTCATACCACCATCTTCAGTATGTGAAACAGTTAGATACATTTTCTTTGTAGCTGCACCATTTGCAAACCATTTGCAGTACATTGGAATGTCTTTTAAATAAGGATTTTCCAATTTGACTGGCATCGGCTGATATGTTAAGTAGCAGCTTTCGTAAGTGGTGTTTTTAGGTGTGCCATATCTTTTTTCTATTTCTTCATAAATCAAATCAGGATCATAATTGGCATGCATATAGATTTGATTTTGCATATTTTGTATTTCATAAGCAGCTTCCAAGAATTCAGTCTCACTCCCCAGCACTGTTCGGCATGGAAACATTATTGTACGGCTTCCACCAGAAGTCCATTCATCGTGTGTAGAGCGTCTAGAAATGAAATTCTGGATGGAAATATCTTCCTGTCCATTGTTAACTTTTGAAAGATATGTGCGCATACCAAGCAACAAAAGATTTGTCATAGATAGCTGATGATTTTGGCAAAAATCAAACAACTGCTTTGCAGCTACGGCATCTAACTTATAATCACTTACTTCAACAAAAAGATTTTTAAGCTCTATATCCGCTGAATTAAGCTTTGGATTATTATGAGCCTTTCTGGCTTTTTCAAGTGTTTCGGGACCTGCAATATCGCTGTAAATAGGCTCGCCCCATTTATCAAGCATGTCGTCCCAAAACTTTTTGTCTTTAAGGAAGCGTTTCTCGTTTGAGGCTTTCTTTATATCATTCTGTAAAACTGTCTCGTAATCAGCTAAATCGTCAGGCATAGGCGCATCAAATTTAAAGTGAGTGTAAAGAGACATAATGTCGTTAGTAAGAACTGTCACACCACATGAATCGATAAGCCGGTGATCCATATGGAGGAAGAATCCATTGTAGCCATCAGGAAGCTTCATAAGGAAAATCTCAAACATTGGGATGTCATCGCCATCTATAGTTTGATATGCCCATGACTGCATTGTCTTGTTGGCTTCCTCCATGGTCATGTCTGATAAATCTTTTAATGGAATATCATATTTTTTATTCTTAACAATATACTGAAGTATGTTGCCCTCTTTATCTGGTTTTGTAAATTGAACGCGCATACAACCGTATCTTTCGATTTCTAGCTGGATACATTTCTTTAGCAAATCAAAATTGATATCTGCTTTTAAAGAAGCCACAATACTAAGCCCTGAAACCTGCTGAGTATTGTACCTACGAATCCAGTTATAATGCATTTTCTGCGCTGGTGTCAGTGGGTATTTTTTCATAACCTGCCCTCTCGTTGTTTTAATTATTTTTAAAGGAAGATAGCATATTGACTATGTGGATTCTAGAGGGCAGGGAAGTTAATGAACAATTAAAAGAGAATTGTCCACGACATATCAAACATTTTGTTGCAAAATGTTCGATAATTGTGTCGGTTGAATTATTTATTAAATGAATGCATTATGCCATAATTAAACAAGTGAGAGTGTAACTATAAAATGGAGGGGACAATGGAATACAATGCATGTATAAATGGATATGATATAACAGCCTATTACAGTGATGAAAACATAAATGAGATTTTTATACCGTTGCTTAAAAGGCTGACAGAAATGCAAAAGCAAAAGAATGGAAGACTATTAGTGATGCTGGCTGCACCTCCAGGTGCAGGAAAGAGTACATTGTTAGATTTCTTGGAGCATTTGTCCAAGACCACCAAGGGCTTGAAAGGGATTCAGACAATCGGAATGGATGGATTCCATCATTATCAGGATTATTTGCTTAGCCATGAAATCGAAAGAGATGGACAGATAATAAAAATGGTAGAAATCAAAGGCGCTCCAATTACCTTTGATTTGAAAGCTCTTACAGATAGAATCAGGCTGGTAGCTAGTGGTACAAAATGCGGCTGGCCTACGTATGATAGAAACTTACACAATCCTGTGGAAGACACAATTCAGATAGATTCGGATATTGTACTCTTAGAGGGCAATTATCTGCTGTTAGATGAAGATGGCTGGAGAGATTTGTCGGTCTATGCGGATTACACCATCTTTATATCTGCTGATGAGGATATGCTGAGAAGTCGCCTAGTGGAGCGAAAGGCAAAGAACACTCCTTTGGAACAAGCAAAAGAGTTTGTAGAAAAATCTGATATGAGAAATGCCATTGAGGTCTTGCGCAATTCCAAGAAAGCTGATTTACACCTTAGAATAAGGGAAAATGATGAATACGAAATTATAGAATAGAAAAACAATAAAAATTCCCTAGGAATGGGGCATTTTTATGGAATTAGATTATCCAATACTGTATAATTAAAAAGGTTTTACTATCGGAGGTGGAAAATATGCCAATTATTTCTGTAATAAAAAATACATCAATGGGCAATTCACTGTGTTCAAAGGTCCCTTATGAAGACTTTAATATAGGTTCACAGCTTATTGTCGCTGAATATGAAGAAGCACTGTTCATGAAGGATGGTGTTATCGAGGAGGTTTTTGGTCCAGGTAAATATACACTTACTACTGAAAACTATCCATTTTTAACTAAGTTTGTTGCAAAGTTTGTATCAGGTGGAGTAAGTGCTTACAACTGTAAAGTTTACTACATCAACAAGTCACATCACTTAGAGCTTAAGTGGGGTACAGGTACTCCAATCAGAGTTATTGATCCTGTATGGGGAATCGAGGTTCATGTACAGGCTCGTGGCTCATATTCAGTAGTAGTTAAGGATGGAAAGAAGTTCTTCCTTAAGTTTGTTGGAGCAAATGCAAGCGCTGTAGAGCAGGATATCGTTAAGAACTTTAGAGCTGCATTTATTCAGAACATCACTGATGGACTTGCTGAGTATTTAGTTTCTAAAGAAGATGAAGTCTTAGTTACTTGCAATAAAAAGAAGGCATTGGCTGATGATATGATGCCAATCCTCAATGATATTCTTGATGAATATGGAATGGAGCTTATCAATTATTATATTGAGAGCATAGAAGTTCCTGAAGATGACCCTTGCATGGGCAGAATTAGAGAGCTTCGAATCCAGCGTCAGGAGAAGATGTTTGAGCGTGAGCAGTTAGCTGCAGATGAGAGACTTGGATTCAATCTTAGAAGAGAATCTTCTGAAGCTGATCGTTATGTTTCAGGTCAGATGGCTCAGGCTGATTACGAGCGTATGACAATTAGAGACCAGGATGGTAATAACGGTTGGGCACGCCAGGAATATGCAGACACATTAAAGACTGCAGCAGGAAATACATCAACAGGTGGTGCATTTGTGGGAGCCGGCATGGGACTCGCAATGGGTCAGGCTATGGGTTCTATGGCTGAATCACTTATGCACACAGGTGAAAATGCAGGCCCTCTAGCAGGCGCAGCAGCAGGTGCCGAAGCAGCCCCAGCAAAGCTAATCTGTCCAAGCTGTAACGCAGCTGTTCCAGCAGGAAGCAAATTCTGTATAAATTGCGGAAAGCCTATGGAGCAGAAAAAAGAAGTTTGTCCTTCATGTGGTGCAGAACTCCTTCCAGGAATGAAATTCTGTGGACAGTGTGGCGCTCCAATAGCTGTAGTAAACAAGTGCAAGGTATGTGGCGCAGAGCTTCAGCCAGGACAGCTATTCTGTGGTTCGTGCGGAGCAAAAAAAGAAGATTAATATAACATGAAGGAGGAATGTTATGAATAACAGAACATTTATTAGAGGCATTATTGCTGCAATACTTATCCTTATGGGAAATGTTGGCTTATTCTTGTTCAGTGCCACATTCACAATGACATTTTGGATTTGTTACGCATTTATGATGCTAGCAGCATTGATTACAGCATACGTTGAGATTTTTTATATCAATAAGAAACCGTTTCCTATTGTTTATGAAGTTACAGGCGTAACAGTTTTTTATCTCATAGTTGAGTTAATTGCTGGTACAGTTTGCAAGACTGTTTTATGGTTTTTACCAGCAAGAGCTTTTTTCATTCAGTTTAGTATTTTTTG
This sequence comes from Pseudobutyrivibrio sp. MD2005, assembly GCF_000621865.1. GTDB lineage: Bacteria > Bacillota > Clostridia > Lachnospirales > Lachnospiraceae > Pseudobutyrivibrio. Next base: position 108,287 of record NZ_JHXE01000008.1, on the reverse strand, counting down.
TTTGTTCCTTGTTGCTTTCTTATTCGTTGTTTTACATGGTTCACACATTGGAGAACAGCAGGCTGTAAGAAGCAAGCAGCTTATCAACTTCAAGTACATTCTTGAGAGCATGAAGAGTGCTGTTGCTGATATGGATTATGCTAATCCACAGCGCAAGACAGTAATGCATGCATATGATTCATTAGCTAGCGGTCAGGTAACAAGCAGAGAAGACGTGGTAGATTTGGAAGAAAACATTTTAAATTCTATCGATTCTCTTAAAGAAGCAATTAATGAAAACAATCAAGGAAAAATTGAGGAGTTATGCAAGCAGATTGAGAAGCTTTCTGATGAAAGAAAGCGTAAGCTTAGCATAAAAGCTCCTTTTTAGAATAATAGAAGTGAGGGAATAAAAATGAATAATAATCAGAATAAATGGTATCTATCAGGTTGGTTTATCGTATTAATGTTTATCGTATTTTGGCCAGCAGGTATTGCTCTTCTAATAATGCGAAACGCTGGTAATAAAAATGCTTTATTTATTGGCTCTACAGATAAAAAGAAGTACATCATCGCGGGTATTGCGCTTATCGTGCTCGGCCTAGCAATGATTACAGAGTCAACTATATACGGTATATTAATGATAGCAGGTGGTGGAGCTCTTCTTTATTACTCAAAGACTTTGACAGACAAAGCTGCTAGAAACCGTAGATACATCGATTTAATTGTAAACCAGAAGGAAGGCAGCATTGATAACATTGCCGCTGTTTGCAATATCCCTTATGATACTGCAGTTAAGGAGCTTAAGTATCTTCAAACAGTTGGTGTACTTAGCAACATTTCAATTGATGAGGTAAACAGAACAATATCACTTGTTCAGCCAGAGCCATCTTTCATAAACAATGCAATGAATGCATTTGCTCAGGCTGATCCTCAGGAAGAAGTAACATGCACTTGCCCAGGATGTGGCGCAAAGGTATTGCTTGTAAGAGGCAGCTCGGCTCAGTGTGAGTACTGTGATTCACCAATTACAGCAAACTAGGAATTTTAAATTTATGGCAACATGCAATTTGCATGTTGTCATTTTTTTTATCTACTTGTTGACAGAAATATAAATAGGTGTTATGGTTATTTACATAAGTAATTAACCAATGAACTAAAGGAGGTGAGTATGTGCTAAGCAATCTAGGGGAAGATAAATCAATCTATCTGCAGATAAAAGAGATGATTGAGGATGAAATATTAAGGGATATTTTAAAAGAAGAAGAACAGGTTCCTAGTACGACAGAATTATCTAAGTTCTACAAGATTAATCCAGCTACAGCGGCAAAGGGAATTAATCTATTGGTAGATGAGAGCATTATTTATAAGAAGAGAGGTATTGGTATGTTTGTACAGACAGGGGCTAAAGAAAAAATAATGGAAACACGCAAGAAAAGCTTTAGAGAAACATTCCTAAAGAAAATTATTAGCGAGGCACAGCTTATAGGCATAAGCAAAAATGAATTGAAAAAAATGATAGATGAGGAGAATGATTTGTAATCCCTGATGGGAAGAATGGAGGATATATGAGTACATTATCTGGAAAAAATATAGTGAAAAGATATGGGAAAGATACAGTTCTAAAGAATGTGGACGTGGAAATTGAGACTGGAAAGATTTACGGACTGATTGGAAGAAATGGTGCCGGTAAGACAACACTTCTTTCTATTCTTACAGCTCAAAATCCTGCCAATGAGGGAACAATTACAATAGATGGTGAGCCAGTTTGGGAGAATGAGAAAGCTCTTTCTCGTATCTGTTATTCGAGAGAGATTTCTCAGGTTACAATGTTTGGTCCAAATACAATTAAGGTGAAGGACTATTTAGCAACAGCTAGGGCATTTTATAAGAACTGGGATGAAGATTACGCCAAGGAATTAATCAAGTTATTTGATATTAATCCAAAGAAGAGAGTTAACAAGCTTTCAAAGGGTATGCTTTCAGCAGTAACAATTATTGTAGCAATGGCAAGCAAGGCCGAAATCACAATTCTTGATGAGCCTGTTGCAGGTCTTGATGTAGTAGCTCGAGAACAGTTCTATAGACTTGTAATCGACGAGTATGCAGCTACAGGCAGAACCTTCGTAATCAGTACACACATTATTGAGGAGGCGGCTTCGTTATTTGAAAAGGTGATTATCATTGATAATGGTGAGATTATTTTAGAGGAAAACACAGAGGAACTTTTGGCCAGAGCTTATAGAATCAGTGGTGAAGAGACTGCGGTAGACGCAGCAGCTAGAGGTTTCAAGATTTATCATCCAGAAAGCATTGGTAGAAATAAAGTCGTAACAGTGCTTGCCGAGGGACCTGTAGATGATTTTGCAGGAGATGTGCAGGTGGAGGCAGTTCCACTTCAAAATCTTTTCTATGCTATGTGTGTAGATGGTAGAAAGGAGGCCTAGTATGAATAGTCTTGCTAAAAGATCTGCCAAGTATTTCTTTAAAGAAGGGCTTAAGTGTCTTGGCATTGTAATAGGATTGGAATTGATTCTTATTATTGAGTGGATTGCACTTAGTTATGGCGAAGAGTCTGTGGTAGACTCAGTGTTCTATTATTTTCTGCAAGTAGGTAGCATTTTAATTATATTAATGAATATGCTGTATGCATTTTATGGGCCAGGCTGGTACGATAGCATTGCATTATCTATGGGAGCTAGAAGAAAAGATATTTTTGTAGGGGAAATTATAAAGCAGCTTACTTTTGTAGTTGGAAATCTATTATTTTTTACAGCAGTATGTGTAGCTTTTGGTAGATCTGAGGAAGTTAATAAGCTCTTTATATCTTGCATAATCGCTATTGCATTAGGTCCTATTGGATTAATTATTGGCCATAAAGTTAAAAGATTTGGAAAGATTTTTGTGTTTATAATTGCTTTTATATGCGCTATCATTGGTGGATTTGTTGGTGTGACCCAGGCGTTGTCAGGCGATGCATTCGGTCTTGAGATATTTTCTGTGATTGCAAAAACTAAACTATTTTTATTTGCAGTAGCACTTGTGATTTTTGTTTTAGCAGAAATATGGGTATATAAACTCAATCAAAAGAGCATGGTTAGATAAGGGAGCTTATTATGAGTAGAGATATAAGAGCGATATGGCAGATAAAGAAGCAGAGCGAATTCTTTAGTTTAATTGTAGTTTCAGTTGCAATTGTTGGTGGACTGATTCTGAATTTCATATTTGGAAAAATGGGAATGGATGAGGATTATATTGGCGATGTAATTCTAGGCGCCATGAGCTTCGCATATATTCTAATGAACTTTTTTATAAAAGTAATGCTTGTTGCCGAGGAGGTGCCACGTGGAATCAGCTTTGGAATGACAAGAAAAAAGCTGTTTATCTACAGCAGGGCAATCGAATTTGCAGAGCTATTGATTCTCGCAATCATAGCTATTAGCTGTTCATCAGTACTTACAATTAACACTACAGGTAAAATCATTATGATAATATTTGGCATGCTAATGATATCTGAGGGCCTTGTAGGAAATAGCTTGCTACGATATGGAAAAATAGTATATTGGATTTATTACATACTATTTATGATAGTAATCATTGGAGGACCACGTCTCGCTGAGTCGATTCCAGCAGTGTATGATGCAGGCGCTGTAGTGATAGATGTTATTATAACTCCATTTTATAATCAGTTTTTTGTTTGGGGTGGAGTGCTTTTGTTCACATGCGTCTGTGTATTCATCAACTGGCTTACATTTAGAAGAGTTCCTGTGGCTTATAACGTATAGACGATAAAGTCACAGATTTAACATCTTTTTCGTTGATAATACACATATGATGATAAATCACTAGAACATTGAGGCTCATAATATTATACTTATATAAAGAATAGAAATGGGAGGATAATCATGGCAAACATTTTATGGAGCGATAGAAAGCGTTACTTAGGGCTTCCATTAAGCTTTACAAAGTATAGTATGAGTGAGGACAGATTATTTGTGGAGACTGGTTTTTTAAATCTCACACAAAATGAAGTTAGACTTTATAGAATCTTAGATTTACAGCTTAAGCGCAGCTTAGGGCAGAGAATATTTGGAGTTGGTTCTATCATAGTTAGCTCATCTGATAAGAGCCTTGGAACTTTTGAAATTAAAAATGTTAAGAACTCTGCAAACGTTAAGGAGATGCTTTCTGTTCAGGTGGAACAGCAGCGTGAAGCAAAGCGTGTAATCAGCAGAGAAAACATGAATGATGATGTGGATGAAAGCGATATCCACGAAGGAGATTTTTAAGAATTATGAGTAAACATGCAAAAAATGGACGAGTGGAGTTTTTACGTTTTATTTTTGCGTTAGGTATTTTGTTTTACCATATTCACAAGCGATTTGCGTTAAATGGAAACATAAGCATCGGCATAAAGGATGTATATTTCTTTCACCAGGGTTATATAGGAGTAGAGTTTTTCTTCCTGGTCTCAGGATATCTGCTGGCTGCCAGTGCATATGCAAAAAGAAGTGTAAGTACTGAATTTATCGGTACTGAAACAGCTCAGATGATGTGGAAGAAGATAAAAAATGTATTTCCATATCATCTGTATGCAATCCTACTTACTCTTATCGTAAATACGATATTTTTGGAGAAGACAGCAGAAGCAAGGATTGAGTATGTGACAGAATCATGGGCTTCATTGTTCTTCTTACAGGTGTTCGGTTTCGATACTTCATGGGTAAACAAGCTCACCTGGTATTTAGATGTGTGGCTTATGGTTACATTCATGTTCTGGTATTTCCTCAGAAAGCACTACGACACCTTTGTAAAAATCGTATGCCCACTAATGGCTATGTTTGTACTTGGGTATATGGCCCACGAATACCATAGCCTTGGTGGAGTCGAAACCTGGACAGGTCATTTCTATAAATGCTTCCTAAGAGGCTTCGGAGAGATGGCACTGGGATGTAGCACATACAGCATCACAAGACAGCTTAACAAAATTAACTTTACGGTTGCGGGCAAACGCATTCTTGCAGCTGTGGAGCTATTATGTTATCTGTGGGTACTTCGATATGCAGTTAAGGAAATCGAGCCTAAATATGCATTTATGGTATTGTTTGCAATGAGCATAGGATTGATTCTTACATTTTCAAATGTTAATCCTTGTCACAAGATTTTTGACAAGCCTATCTTTTCATGGTTTGGAAAGATGAGCTTGCTGATATATTTGAATCAGTTTTATAGCATTAGATTAATTCAGTCGCTGTTGCCAAAGCTAAGCTTTCCAGCAAAGGCTATCTTATGTATAGTAGTTACTTTCGCAGGAGCAATTCTTTGCAATATTGTGGTTGGATTTTTCAATAAGACTAAACCTTTCACCAGGCTGATGATTAAAGGAGAGGGAGAATAATTTGGTTTTCAGCTCACTTACATTTTGTACGATTTTCCTGCCTATCTGTCTGCTAGCTTACTACGGTATACCTAGACTGGTGGGTGGAGGAATCTACAATAGAATTCTACTATCAAATTACATATTGCTAGGCTTTTCCCTTCTCTTTTATGCTTTTGGAGGGGTAAAGTACCTGGCACTGATTTCTCTGGTTATTCTTATCAACTGGGGAGCAGGTTTCTTATGCTCTAAGAAACAAGATAGCAAGCACATCAGGCGACTGGGCCTGATTCTGGCTATTTTAGGTGACTTAGGGCTACTTTTCTTTTTTAAATATTTCAATCTATTTATAGCTACAATTGAAAATATATTTTATGCAGGCGATTTAAAGCTATCTGAAAGAATCACTGGCGTATTTACAGGCAATGGCACAGGAGCTCTTGGAATAGCAGAGATTGTGCTTCCAGTTGGTATATCATTTTTTACATTCCAGGCACTTTCCTATGTGATTGATGTGTATAACGATACTGCGGAATTGCAGCCTAATTTATTCAATTTCGCACTTTATATTTCCTGCTTTCCTCAGCTTATAGCTGGCCCTATCGTTCACTACAGAGATGTGGCAACACAGATCACAGAAAGACAGGTTGGCTCATATGAATTTGCAGAAGGTATAAAGCGGTTTTGCTTTGGTTTGGCCAAGAAAGTAATTATCGCAAATACGTTAGCAGGAATAGTAGATAAGGTTTGGAAGACAGATATTTCACAGCTTGATGCTACAGTTGCTTGGCTTACAAGCATCTGCTACACATTCCAGATCTATTACGATTTCAGCGGATATTCGGATATGGCGATTGGTCTTGGCAAGATGTTTGGCTTTGATTTCAAAGAGAACTTTAATCATCCATATCGCTCTGAATCGATTCAGGAATTTTGGAGACGCTGGCACATCTCTTTATCCACATGGTTTAGAGATTATGTGTACATCCCTCTGGGGGGCAGCAGATGCTCCATGAAAAGAACCTGCCTAAATATTTTTGTTGTTTTCCTACTGACCGGCATTTGGCATGGAGCCAATTTTACATTCCTAATCTGGGGATTAATATATGGTCTGCTTCTTATTTTTGAACGCCTTTGGTTTGGCGAGATTTTAAAGAAAAATAAGCTTAAATTTATAAACAGGCTACTTACATTTTTTATTGTGAATCTGCTTTGGGTAATCTTTAGAGCGAAGACAATTTTAGACGCATTTTTATTTATCTCAAGGATGTTTGTTGGCGGTATAAGAGTTTTGAATCTCTTGACTTATCTATCTGGAATGAGTTTGATTGCAATCTTTTTAGCAATCTTATTTGGAGGTTTTGTTCAGGCTCATATCAGCATCAAGGCAGTAAAAGGAAGTATGGTGATTTGCATTGTACTTTTAGTGCTCAGCTTACTGTTCCTTGTTAATGGAACCTACAATCCATTTATTTACTATCAATTCTAAGAGAAAGGGTAATATGAATTTTACTACGATTAAGAATAAAATTTTCATATTGGTTTTCTTGGGAATACTAGTGTCTCCTTGGGTGTTAGGTGGAGCTTTGCGAGTGATTAGCCCTAAGACTTACGCTAAGCTATCTGCGGTTGAGACGGAAAAAAGGCAGATGGCAGAAATTGAGTGGTCTAATCTCATGAATACTGGCGAAAGCATATCCAACTACATTGATGATAGAATTCCATTCAGATATACGATGATTTCATGGTATAAATCTTTGAATGATAGTGTGGAATCTAAATATCAAATAGCAGCAACTGCCGTTGGAAATGTTTTTTATAAGCCACCTGAGCCAGAGAAAGAGATAGATAGAGGAAAGACTAACAAGCCTATTGTTCCCGGTGAAGAAGTGGTTGAGGAAGTTGCTGAAGCTTTAGAGGCAGAAGAAGAGGAAGTATATGATGACTATTATCCGCTTCAAGTGTATCAGGATGTAATAATTGGCCGTGAAGGCTGGCTCTTCCTATACGGTGAAAATGAAATCGAGTGCTACCAAGGCACCAATAATCTTACAGAAGAGCAGATGCAGAAGTATGTTAGTAAGCTAAATACACTGCAGGCACTGTGCGACGCTCAGGGAAAAGAGTTATACATCTACATCGCACCGAATAAATCATCTGTCTACGGGAAATACATGCCTACGGTAGACATTGTAAATCCATACAGAAGAAGCCAGCAGCTGTATGAATACGTAAATACGAATTGCAACACATCCTTTATTTACCCAATAGAAGATGAGCGAGTGGCAGCGGGGCGTTATCAAACATATTACAAATACGATAGTCATTGGAATTTGCTTGGCGGGCTTTTTGGAGTGAATGCCCTTTATGATGCCATGGGCATAGAATATGTGGATCCAAGCACTTGGATTACAGGTACACAGGATGCCGATAAATACGAGCTATACACATATATGGGCATACCTGATTCCATGGTTACACATGATGACACGGAATACACGTTGGATTATAAGCCAGAGATTACAGTTAATGGCTTGAATTTAGACTCAATGATATGCCGCACAACATCAGACGGTCCAATCGACAAAAAGCTATGTCTGATAGGCGACAGCTTTAGAGTGAATATGATGCCGTATTTATCAAAGGATTTTACTAGTTGTACATTTGTCCACAGAGACTATATGTCAGAGACAAAATCTGACATTAAGAATTCGGATGTCATTGTTGTAGAAGCGGTAGAACGATATGATTACGAAGCATTTTCTTGCGTGCAGCGAATCATAAATACACTTAGTAAATAGACTAGCTTGATAAGGAGAGATTGTTTTGAGAAAGAAAATACTTGTTGTTTTATGGATTTCACTTGTAATGCTAATAATCGCCTTTGGTTCACTTGTTGTATATCAGAACAAGGAGAAAGCTGCCAAGGAAGCTGAGGCTGCAAGAATTGAGGCCGAAGAGCAGGAAAAGGCCCTAAAGCTAGCTCAGCAAAAAGAGGAGAGCGCAGCTGCAGAGGCGGAAGCACCAGAGGAAGAGAAATATACATTTGAGGATCTAGAGGCTACCTACTACTCTACATCTGATGCAAAGGTACGTGAGGAGCCATATGACACAGCGGAGATAATCGGCACATTGTCTTTGGACCAAAGGGTTTCTATTGTAGGAAAATGCAATGAAACTGACTACTACAAAATGAAAATCAATGGCGACTTTGGATATATGGCTGTAGACGATGTATCAGAGGAATATATTGATATTCCAATCCCGGTTTCAAGTAATAAATCGGTCCCATCAGCTACAAAAGATATATTATTCATTGGAAACTCAATCACACTTTATCCAGCCACAAGTGACTGGTGGGGTTCTGGCTGGGGCTGTGGAGCAACAGCGCCAGAAAATGATTATGTGCATTTGACAGTAGCAGCCAAGGGCTATAGCTCATACGACTATATGTCACTGCGCTCATGGGAATTTTCAAACACAAGAAACTACGAGCTTGATGATTTGGATCCATACATCACAAACTATCAATATGGCACCATTGTTATTGAGCTAGGAGAAAATGTAAAAGGCCACGAGTCACACTTCAAAGAAGACCTTACAGACATGATTGAATACATTCGAACCTACAACCCAAATGCAAGAATTGTCATGCTTGATAATTTCTGGAAATATGACGGCATCATCGCCACCAAAAAAGCAGTGGCTCAAGAAACAGGCTGCACATTCGTAAGCCTTGCCGACATCCAAGGCGTAGCCGAATACCAGCTCCACGAAGGCGACGAATTCACCACTCCAAGCGGCGCAGTGTATACCATAGGCTCATTCTTGTCAGGCCATCCAAACGACGCAGGCTTCCAGGCTATAGCGTCCCATTTGATTGCAGTATTGTAGCGGGGCATTTAGTTTTATTTCTGTATTAACTTAAAATGGGAGGATACTGTTAAGTAAATTTGAATTGCTATTGGTTTCATTTAAATTGGTGGTGGCAGTTAAGTTTATTATAGTGTAAATAGTATTCACTTAACTTTGACTAAATTATTTTAACTATAATTGAGTTTATTCTAGAAAAAATGATATTTCACTTAACAATTTGTTTCTAGAGTTCAGTTTATTTATGTGGATTTGTACATTAACTTAACTTCGGTTGAAATAGTACTGATTTTTATAAGTTTATTAATGGAATTAGTTATCTACACTTACACGGTCATCGGATTTTTAAGTGAAAAATCCGGAAGTTATATTACACTTAATAATTTGAAGATTTTTTGTTAAGTGAATTTACAAAATAACTATTTTAACTTAAAAGGTTAAGATGTCCACCATGTTTAGGTTACAAACGGGCAGAAGCATAGGGATTTCAATTAGAAGTATTTTATGAAAGAGCAGTCATTTTGGGAAAATCTCCTAAATGACTGCTCTATTTTTGCGACTGTGAATATATATTTGAAAACTGTGTGAACAGAAATGGATTTTCACAGAATAGAAAAGAAAATAATTTATTATAGATTATTGAAAAACATCAGTTTTTCAATAATCGTATTTGACTAGGCTTTGCATTTATGCAAAGGCGTATCTGGCGAGGCCAGATTTTTGCGGGAGATTTCTTTGGTTTTCTCGCAAAAAGTCATAGGTTAGTCACTAGAAAACTATTTTAGAAAGTGAGTTGACAGAATGAAGCAGATGAAGCAACCTTGTTCAGTTCAGTTCAGTTCAGTTCAGTTCAGTTCAGTTCAGTTCAGTTCAGTTCAGTTCAGTTCAGTTCAGTTCAGTTCATAGGCTATCTCTGTCTTCTGGTAATAGGGAACCAAATGTAAAAGCTCATAGAGCATACCTTATTTGAGGTTTGCTCTATGAGCTTTTGCATTGTTTATAAAATTATTTATGAGGAGGGAAAGAATGGAAATTCAAAATGCAAAGAGAGCATTGTCCATGGGACTTTCTCTGTTGTTAGTGGCAAGTAGCATGAATTTGAGTATCATCTCTCATGCAATGGATGCCAATACAGCAAGGATTGTGGATTTTAGTGCTCTAGGGGATAAAGTGGCAGTGCAGGAATTGCCAGTGGGGGCCAGCCTTGAGGATGTAAATCTTCCAAACACTTTGAAAGCAACAGTGGAAACTGTAGAAGAAGTGGAGGTAAAGAAGGCTGTTGAAAAGCAAGCCGAAGAACCTGCTGTTGAACCAGAGGAGATAGTAGAAGAACCAGTAGAGGAGCCTATAGAGACTACAGATGCGATTGATTCTGAAGATACTATGGCTGAGGATGTTGCTGATGAACAGCCTACTGAGACAAAAGAAGAATCAGTAGATGAAACGAAAGCTGAAGAAGCAGATTCTGTAGAGCAAGAGGAAGCTACAGAACCAGAGGCGTCAGCTGAGGAGCCAACAGCTGAGGAAACACCTACTGCAGAAACTTCAGAGCCAGCAGATGAGTCACAGTCTACAGAAGAGTCTGTAGATACAGGACTTATCGATATTCTGTTTCCAGCAATGGTGGCAAAGGCTGCAGAATTAGATGAAGATAATTCTAGCCCAGTAGCGGGAGCTATTGAAGCAGCAATGCCAGAAACTGAATATGAAACAGTAATAGAAGAGCAAACATTACAATCAGAAATTACAATCGAAAATGTTGAATGGAAGCTTGCAGACAGTGAGGAGTTTGATACTAGTAAGGAAGCAAGTTATGTATTTGAGCCTTCATTTGAAACAGATTATGTTGTGGCTACTACTGTTCCTACAATTAGAGTAAATATCGTAAATACGAATTTGAAAGCAGCCTTTGAAAAATCGCAGGTAGTTGATGGAGTAAGAATTACTGTAAAGGCTGATGCAGGTGTGTTCCCAGAAGGAGCAGAGCTATATGTAGAAAAGGTATACGGTGCAGATTTACAGGCTGTTGAAGCAGCAGTAGAAGAAGAACGTGCCGATGAAAAGAATAAAGTAGAGTCTTACACATTTGATATCAAAGTACTTGATAAAGAAGACAATGAAATCGAGCCTGATAATTCAAAGGGGCAGGTAAAGGTTTCTTTCACACTTGAAGAAGTAGCTGATGTAAATCTTGAGACAGATGTATATCACGTAAAGGGTGAAGTAGGAGACTTATCTGTAGATAAGCTTGAGGCTACAGAAGTAGCTGAGACCACAGTTGAAGCTGTAACAGATGGATTCTCATTCTATACAGTAGAATTTACATACAACAATTTACAGTATGTTATGAATGGCGACACTACTGTAGCATTGTCTGAAATTTTAAATGCAGTAGGTCTTTCTGGTGAGGTGACAGCAGCAACTTCTGATGCACCGGAACTTTTTTCAGTAGAAAATACAGAAAATGGCTGGATGGTAACAGCAAAGCAGGCATTTTCTACAGAGCAAAAACTTACTGTTACTATTGGTGGAAATGATTATGTGATTGTTGTGACAGATGATAACAGTCACCACGCAGGTTGGACAGAGTGGACTACATCTAATAGTCTTCCAACAGTGGCTGGTAATTATTATTTGTCTAGTAATGTGACTTTGAGCAATACATGGACAGTTCCAAGTGGCGAGACAAGCCTTTGTCTTAATGGCAAAACAATAAGAGGAAGCGGCAGTGCTGGAGTTATTGAGATTGGTAGTGGTAGCACATTGAATCTATATGATTGCAGTGGTTCAGCAGGAATGATAACCGGTGGTAATGCAACATATGGTGGAGGAGTATGCATTAATAGTGGATCGCTAAATATGTATGGAGGAACAATTAGCGGTAATACTGCAGCAGATAGTGGTGGAGGAGTATACATTAATAATGGATCGCTAAATATGTATGGAGGAACAATTATAGATAATACTGCAGAATATGGTGGTGGAGTGTGTGTTAGTGGAAACTCTGGTACTTTCAATATGCGTGGAGGTGTAATCAAGGAGAATACGGCAAATACAACTACCGGTGGAGTTTATGTGAAGTCTTCGGGCAAGTTTAATCTGTTTGAGGGTGAGATTAGCAGTAATACTGGTTCTGGTGTAGGAATAGCTAATGGCAGTATGGTTACCATGTCAGGAGGAACAATCAGTACTAATAAAGCATCACAAACTTACGCTAGTAATGGAGGAGGCGTGCATAACAGTTTCGGTACGTTTAAGATGACAGGTGGTACAATTAGCGGTAATACAGCAACAGGAAACGGCGGTGGCGTAAATAACGAAGATAGATTTACCATGACAGGTGGTACAATTAGCGGTAACACAGCAACAGGAAACGGCGGTGGTGTAAACAACAAAGCTACATTTACCATGACAGGTGGAGAAATTAGTTCTAATACAGCAGCAGAAGGTGGCGGTGTTTATCAAAAATACGATTACGGATATATGAATATATCAGGCAATCCTGTAATCGCAGGTAATAATGTTAACAGTAATAGTAATAATGTTTGTCTAAACGATAATTGCAAAATTAAAATTAAAGGAGCTTTAACTGGAAATGCTTCTATTGGTGTAACAATGACTAGTGTTACAGGAACCTTTACTAATGGTTATAATACATATAATGCCAACAAGGTTCCAGCAACCTATTTTTCAAGTGATAATGGTAGCTATAATGTGTGTTATGATTCTGACGATGAGGCACAGGTGGCAGAAACATATACAGTAACATTCGATGCCAATGGCCATGGTGTTGCACCAGCCAATCAGTATGTAGCAAGCGGTGGAAATATTACTAAGCCAAGCGACCCTACAGATCAGGCTTGCACTTTTGCGGGATGGTATAAGGAAGAAGCGTGTACAAATGCATGGAACTTTGAAACCGATACAGTCACAGCAGCTACAACGCTCTATGCGAAGTGGGTTGAGGTTGCCAAACACCCTATCTATGTCGGTGGCATACAATTAGACGAAAATAACCTTACAGTTAATGGAACCACAGGTACTGCAACATATGATCCAGTTACCAAAACATTGACACTTAATAACTACAGTAGTTCAACTGGATATAATTTTTATAATAATGAACAATTGGATCTCCATTATTATGCAGTAATCTATAGCGATGAAGAGCTTACAATCAATTTAGTTGGTAATAATAAATTGACTGCAGCAAACACTGAAGGAAATTATGCTATACGCATGGTTGAATGGAAGCCACTCACAATTAAAGGAACAGGTAGCCTTGAAGCAGTTGGGTACAATGCCATAGGTCTAAGAGCTAATCTGAAAATAGAAGGTGGCACTCTTACCATCACAGGAGCAAACTATGGTATTAATAACAACTCTAGCGGTACTGATTCAACAGTTATAAGTGGTGGTAACGTAACGGTCAAAGGTGGACGCGATGGTCTGGGCATATCTAATAGTATGGCGATAACAGGTGGAACTGTATATGCAGAAGCTACTGGAGACACTGGTAGAGCCATTACCCATGATATCAAACTAGGAGAAGATGTAACTGCTAGTCAATCAGACGATGGTAACACATGGACGGATATAGATATATCTGAACACATAGCGGGATATTATAGGGTAAATAAGAAAATAGCCAAATTCGGACCAAAGCAAGTTACCGGTGAAGCAGCCACATCTATGGGAGCACTACCAGCTGGCCAGGAAACTGCAATTGATACATCAGAAAATCCTCAGGTAAGTGATAATCTTGATGCACAGGCTAAGAGACTTGCGGGAGAACTAGGGGATAATATTGAACTTAATCTTATAGTTACTCCAGAGGGACAGAGTAAGGCAACTGAAAGTGACATCGTAAAGAACGATGGTCAGATGGACAATGCAATTAAGAATCAGTTCAAAGAGGAAGGAGCTGTTACTGTTGATGTATTGGCAATTGATATTCAGCAGATTATTAATAGCTCAGAGATTACAGCTTTAACCGAGACAGATGAAGTAATTGAAATTTCAATAGGCTACGACTTCACAGGAAAATATGATCCAATTGTTGTAAGAAAGCATGATGATTCAACACAGATATTTACAGCTCTTAGCAGTAGACCAAGTGGCAATTATCAGGATGGTACCTTCTATGCTGATGTTGCAAATAACAAGATTTACATTTACTCGAAATACTTCTCACAATATGTGATTGCATATTCGACAGAAGATGGTAATGCACAAAACAGAGAGAATGGCTCATCAACCCCATCAGATTCATCAGAAGAAACAGGAGAATTAGAGGAATCAAGCTCTTCTGGTTCATCAGGTTCATCAAGCTCATCAAGTACTAAGACATATCCAAAGACAGTTCCTGTCTATAGATTATTCAATAGCATTACTAGTGAGCATTTATACACCACTAACGTGGGTGAACGTGATTACTTGATAAGTGACAAGGCAAATGGTTGGACAGATGAAGGAATTGCATGGCATTCATCCCCTAAATCTGGTAAACCAGTATATCGTTTGTTTGATGCTAAAAACGGAGGCCATGTATATACAGTAGATGCAAACGAGCGAAGTGCTTACATAGCAAATGGTTATACTGATGAAGGAATTGCTTGGTATGCATCGGATAAACTAGGACACAAGGTCTACAAGCTGACAAACAAAAAGACTGGAAAGATACTCTATACAATCTTGAAGGACGAGGCAGATATATTGACGAAGAATGGTTTTGATTGTGAGGAAGCTGGTTTCTTTGCGTACTAATTGGGATATTTTAATTAATAGTTAGGTCAAAATAGCACTGCTTTTATATAGGCAGTGCTATTTTTATGTTTTGATTCAAATAAGGCATGGTTTAGAACGCCTTTTATAGAGTAAATATGGGAAAAGACAGCAATTTTATGGAAAATTCGTAAAAACGCTGATTTATTTTAGCGACTGTGGCGTAACTAGGCCACACATCAATGATTGAGTGTATTTGTCTTTATCTAATGAAAGTATTTTGCCTTGATAGCCTATAGAAGTTTCATATTATTAGATCTTTTATGTAATTCAGACAGCGAAAATAGAGATTTTCTCAAAAAAGACTGTGTTTCTGAAAATCCTATGCCACACTCAGGTATTTTGACTGTAATGCAAAGAGTGTGAAAGAAGATTCAGAATTTATTAGTAATATGGTCTAGCACATGTGTTACAATTGAAAAGATTATAATGAGATGAAAAAAGTTAAGGGGAATAATTAATGCGTAAGTTAAGATTAGTATATGCACTTTTGGCTATTATTTCATTATTGTATTCGGTAGCAGTATACATGGTTGGAAGTGGTACCTTTTCATTTATTATATGGATTTTTGCGGCCATGTTCTTTAGCTTCTTATATCTGATGGATAAGAAAAGCTTATGGCCTAAAGTGCCTAAAGCCCTAAGATATGCATTCAGGTTTATAGTAGCTACTGGACTTGCAATTTTTATCCTATGCCAAGGCTGTATACTTACCCAGTTCTTTTCAAAGGGCGATGATGGCGCTGATTACATAATTGTCTTGGGTGCTCAAATGCGAGACTGGGGACCTAGTGTAGTCTATAAAGCAAGACTTGATGCTGCTATTGAATACTTGAATAATAATCCCGATACAAAGGTAATTGTTACTGGTGGCCAGGGTGCTAATGAATCCGTATCTGAAGGTGAAGGCGGGAAAAAATACCTTATGGAGCAAGGGATAACAGAGGATAGAATAATAGTTGAGAGTGAATCAATTGATACAAATCAAAATATCAGTAATGCTTTTGAGCTTATAGAATTAAACAGCGACATGAAGGTGGGGATTGTTACAAACAATTTCCATGTGTTTAGAGGAGTTATGATTGCAAAGCGCTACACAGATGTTGACGTAACAGGCATTGCAGCTTTCACAGAATATCAATATCTTCTTAACAACATGGTTAGGGAAACTTTTGGAATTTTAAAAGATATTTTTTAAAGATAGATTTTAGAATTTGCAGTCTTGCCAATATATATTATGTACGCCATATTAATCAAGAGATATTGGTTAATTAGAAACACCTAGTCTGCGCTAGGTAAAGAATGGCAACCAAGAGTATTCCAATAAATGCCATTATTCTTCCCTCGCTTCAAAAAGTATCTTTATGGGGTATTTTACAAGAACTCCCATCATATGTCATTTTTAAACTAAGAATAGTATGAAAATGAAAAAACACGTGACCTATGATAATACAAAAAATGATGCGATTTAGAAAAGGATTTTATAAGATGGACAATATTTTAAATAAATTGAAAGAACTTGAGCGTCAGGTGGAAGAAAATGAATATACTGAAGGCACTGTATCATTTTATTTTTTCGCGGAGCAGCTGTTGATAAATGGAGATATGATTGAATCCCTTAGGAACTATTTTCTTGGTATGGAAGTAATCAAGGAAAATGAAAATATTGATTTACAAGAAATAAGTTTTCCGGAAGACGATATGAAAAGCATCTGCAAAGAATGGCATTTTGATTGTAAGTTGATAGAGGAGCTTAGCATTCTTGCTTCTGAGTGTGATGGGTATTATAGAATCTTTGAAGATTATTATTATGTTGCAAAAGGAAATGTCGGCGATATCTTTCGGATAATAGAGCTGGATAGGAAAGTTTTTGTTTTGGAATTTTATGTTATAGATTAGTTTAGAGAGGCTGTTTTTCTATCTGATACATAGTGTCACTATAATGTGGAAAAAAGTCGGTTTAATCATTTTACACATATTTCGTCAGTATAGTATATTCTAAGTGGAGGAATTAATTAATGACGGAATCTGATTTGAAAACTATTGGAGAAAGAATAATCTTTCTAAGAAAAAAGAACAATTTTACCCAAAATAAACTTGCAGAAATATTAACTGTTACACAACCATCAGTATCAAAATGGGAAAAAGGTGAGAATTCACCCGGTGATCACTTGTCTCGCATAGCAGAAATATTTAACGTTAGTGTTGATTGGCTGCTTGGGCGAAACCCTTTAGATAGTGAAAATAATGGGGCAAAAACAATGGGGGTAGAATTAGTTGAATACTTTGAAATACCTATTAGTGTTTGTGCTTATGCTGAGATTTGGAAAAATTATATTGATGATAGTGGAGTGTATGAATTATGGGTATATGATATGTTTTATAAAATGAAACGAAGAATGTTGATTAGACCTTTTAAGAATAATACATCCGAAACGATAAAATCATATTTCTTAGAACATCAATTAGAAATATTGAAAGAATATAGAGATTTTTTTGATAAAGCAGGTATATCTCCTGTAAGTGATGATGATAGAGCGTTTTTGGAATCCGCTGAAGAGTTTGCTTTGGGATTGGCTAAAATGGAACATGAATTGTGGATGGATTGACAAGAGTACACAGTGAATACACTATTTGGTGATATTATTACATTGTTACTGATGCTATCTATATTATCATGGGAGGTAATAATGGAGTGTCCGAGGTGTGGAAATCAAAATAATGATGAAGCAAGATTTTGCCAGATTTGTGGTCGGAGTCTTATGGATACACAGATTCTAGATAGTCCGTTGTTACGGAAATCAAACAATTCGGGATTAGGTATATTCATTGGTGGGATTCTTATTTCAATACTGATAGTTTGTCTTGCCTTATATTATTCCGGAGATTATGATATGTTCTCTGAGGAGCCTCATATCACCGCTATCAAAAATGGTGCTCCTGAGGCATATCCAGATATAACTTATGGAGATGCCTTTGAAAGCTTTTTTTCAAATCCAGACTGGACTTACTTTGAAAGCGATAAAGGTAGAGATATTGTTGAATTTACCGGAGGCTGTATTTATGCGAATACTGAAGTGACTGCAACTATTCAATTTGAGGTGGATATGGATACGGGAAGGGCTGAAATTGTATACTTAGGTTTTAACGATGTTCCACAATCGCTTTTGATAGAATATGCACTCATATCAAAGGTATTTGAAGAATACAACTAGTGTTTATTCTAGTGTAAATAAATATGGTCTGTTGATTTAAAATGAAAAACTATTAACTAAAAACAGTTGGTATAGTGAATTTTTATAATACCTAAACTATGCATTAATAATCAAGCGTTTTCTATTATAATCGCAAGGATATTATAGTATTTTTGCGATTCTGGAGAACGCTATTTTTGTATAAATAATTAATCAAACTTGTTCTTTGGTACGTTGGCAATAGTTATAGGGTTTTTGACTTTGGCGCTGTATGCAGTCTTAGTAGAATACAGTGCGAGAGTATATTTGGTCGGTGGCACTGCTACTTACAAGTTCAAATTACAGCGGGGATGTGATTTTGAGAGAGAACACTGTAGTTTTTAAGTGATATAAGCATTATTTTGGAAAAAAACTCAAAGGACACTGTAATATAGAGTAAAAAAATACAGTACCGGCCCCAATTTTTAACATAATACTGTAATAATTATTATATAAATACAGTGCACAAGAGAATAAATGAAATTGTACTGTAAATTGGACGAGACGGTGACAGTGCTTTGATAAAATAATAAATGAATACTAATTATAAAAGCATTGACAAAATAAAAAACAGGTAGTAGTCTACTACTATGACTTCTTATGGGCTGCATAACGAAAAGCCTATAAGACCTTAAAGGTTCATTCGGAGGTGAATATGGAGTATAGAGACAAGAATGGGTTGACAGAGAAGGAATTCCTTGCTCAATATGACCCTGGCGATTATCCTAGACCTTCTGTCACAGTAGACATGATGGTGCTAGGCCCAAAGAAAGACTATTCAGGCCTAAAGATATTATTAGTAAAAAGAGGAGAGCATCCTTTTTACAATTGTTGGGCTCTTCCAGGCGGTTTTGTTCGCCCAGAAGAATCATGTTATGAGGCTGCTTCCAGAGAATTAAAAGAGGAGACTGGTTTAAAGCATGTTTTCCTTGAGCAGGTTTACACATTTTCAAAGCCAGATAGAGATCCAAGAACTCGAGTAATGAGCGTTGCTTATATGGCTCTTTCGCCAGTGGTTCCACGTGTTAAAGGTGGAGATGATGCCTTAGAGGCAGCTTGGTTCGATTTTGAATTTACCGATAATATGCTTCATATTTACAACGATGATATTGGTGTAAGCATTATCTATCAGCTTTCAACAAAGCGCTTCAGAAATGGAAATATCAAATACGGAAATCTTGTACCAACTCTTAAGACTAAGACAAGACTTGCATTTGATCATGTTGAGATCATTGTAGAGTCTATGATAAAGCTTAGAAGGGAAATCGAATATACGGATTTGCCTTTCAGTATGGCAAAAGAGGAATTTACTCTTCCGGACTTGCAGGCTATTTACGAACTATTGCTTGGTCACAAGCTATATAAAGCCAACTTCAGAATCATGGTTGCAGACCGTATCGAGGATGTAGGGGCCAAGGATAAATCTGTTATTGGTAAAAGAATGTCTGAATTATATCGACTAAAATAGGAGTGACTTATGAGAGAGTTTAATGTTGAGAAGCAAACAAAACAGCTTATAGAATACACAAGAGACTGGTTTAATAAATTTGGAGATAATACAAAGGCTATCATTGGTATTTCCGGAGGAAAGGATTCTTCTGTTACAGCGGCAGTCCTGAAGGAAGCTTTAGGCGCAGATAGAGTTCTTGGAATCATAATGCCAAATGGCACAATGAGCGATTTAGATGATGCCAAGCTTTTAGTTAATTTCCTTGGAATTCCAAATGAAATTGTTCCTATTACAGATTATTACAATGCAGCTATAGCTACATTTGAAAATGCATCTAGCATGGAGGTTACTTCGGATTTACGAATTAATCTTGCTCCAAGACTCCGTATGTCTACACTTTATGCAGCAGCTCAAGGCCAGGGCGTTACATCATTTGTTGTTAACACCTGCAATGCATCAGAGGATTATGTTGGATACTCAACAAAATACGGCGACGCAGCAGGCGATGTTTCATTACTTCAGGATTTCACAGTTACAGAAGTTTTACAGATAGGTGAATATCTTGGTTTGCCAAATGAGCTTGTACACAAGACACCATCTGATGGACTTTCTGGCATGTCTGACGAGGATAAGCTAGGCTTCACATATGCTCAGCTTGATGAATACATTTCTGGTAATAAAGAAGGTATTCCAGCTGATGTTATTGCTTCAATCGAGCGCAAGCATGTGGCTAACCTCCACAAGCTTCAGCTGATGCCAGCTTACAAGCGTAGCTAGTCTATCTACCAAAGACTTCCACAGTCAGGTTGAGCTTGCCCTTTCTAGACAGGCCACCTTCTGAGAGAAGATTAAATTTGCCAAAGCCCCGTACAGAGACAGTATCACCAGCCGCTAGCATTTTGTCGTTGTTTTCTACGATGTGCCCGTTGACTGAGACTTTCTTTTCTGTAAAGTAAGGAATCGTATCCTTGCGGCTCAGGTTATATACTTTTGCAATTACAGCATCTGCCCTAGGGGAAGCCACCTGAATGGTGATTTCCTTTAGGGCTGCTTTTTTGTATTCTTCTGGCAATTCAGAGTAGGAGCATTTCACACTGTTACGTCCTACAGAAACAAAATTCTCCAGCAAATAATCGGCAGTGGATTCATCTGCATACATATAAGCATCCATGCCATCTACAAAAATATCCCCGAATTTTTTGCGATCAATTCCAAGGCTCATAAGGCTGCCAAGATAATCACGATGTGTGTATTCCTTTGCAAACTTCTTGGCAAGAGGCTCTATTTTGATACATTTGATAGGAAAATCTACAATGTAACCTAAATCATCCTCGCTGCCGAAGCGGACCATTTTTCGCTCACAGTTTTCATATCCGCCGAATAAATCGAACTTAATAGGCGCAAAGCTCTTGTCCCTAGCAGCCTGAAATAGCACATCCTGCTGGCTAAGACTTAAGAAGTCGCTAAAGGTATATATATTGTTTTGATAGGCTCTGTTGGAAAGCTCTATTAATCTTTTGTATAAAAGCTGATCGTCATCTGTCATATTTAAAACCATCCTTTGATAAATCTCTATCAATTATACTGAAAATACGTTAAAATATCAGCTAGTTGGAATTAGAAAGATAGGAATAGTAATGAACAAAATTAGTACTGATGGAATAATATTTGACATGGATGGCACAATTTGGGACAACACACCTCTATTTGCTTCAAGCTGGGAGCGTGCTTGTAAGGATATGGGCTATTCCGTTAAATTTACACAGGATACTTTGAAAGGCCTCTTTGGCAAGACCATGACAGATATTGCTGATGCCTGCATTCCAGATGAAAATCCTGAAAAAAGATATGCCACATTAAAACTATGTGAAGAGTACGAAATGGATGATTTGGCTAAGAGTACAGAGAATACAACTTATCCAGGTCTTGAGGATACACTTAAATCTCTTAGCAAGCGTGTGAAGCTCTATATAGTAAGCAATTGCCAGTCCGGATATATCGAGACTTTTCTTGAGCGAAGCGGCCTGGGATACTTATTTACTGATTATATCTGTTATGGAGATAATGGCCTTGGCAAGGCCGATAATATCAAACTAATTGCGAAGAAGAATGACATAAAAACGCCTGTCTATATCGGAGACATTCAAGGTGATAAAGACGCTTGCGATGCAGCAGGAGTTGGTTTTATCTGGGCGGCATATGGATATGGCAACCAGGTTGATAGCTATGTGGCAAAGGTAGATGACATAACACAGCTTGCAGAAGTGATTGAATAGAAGGAGATAATGATATGGGATACGAGGTTAAAAAGATATTTGAAGATGTAGACTATCTAAGTAAGGTTCATACAAAAAAGGATTACGAAAAGCAGATGAATATGTTTAAAGAGAATAGATATAGTCTGCTTTCAGGAATCATAGATGCTGAAGATCCAAAAGCGGAGGCAGAAATATTCTGTGATGATGTGGCTAACGAGTTCAAGAAATTCGGCAAGGTTCGCGGTGGTGCTTTGATGAATCTTAATTATTTTATGATTTATTATGTGTTCCCTGCAATTCAGCTCACAGAGGAAGAGGAAAAAGCGATTCGTATATGCGATACCATAAAAGATGTATGGAACAGCAAGTTTAAGAGCAATATATCTTATACAAATTACGAGACTTTGATGGATGGTTTCCAGATGAAGATTTTTGGTATTCCAATTGGAAAAAACTAGTACCAGATAGATATTAATGAGAGTGATGGATTATGAAAACAGAAGCATTATTTGATACAAATGCATACCTAAAAGATTTTGTCGGCAAGGTAATATCTTGTGAGGAAGTGCAGAAGGAGCAGGAAAGATGCTACAAGGTAGTTCTAGACAAAACAGCATTTTTTCCAGAGCAGGGTGGACAGACAAGCGATATAGGAAAGCTTGATAACGCACAGGTTTTGGATGTTCAGATAGAAGATGATGTTATCTACCATTATTGTGCTTCTGGATTTTTGATTGGCGAGGAAGTTCACGGCAAAATTGATTGGAAGCATCGTTTTAATAACATGCAGCAGCACACAGGTGAGCATATTTTTACAGGAGTAGCTCATAACACTTATGGTGCAGATAATGTAGGATTTCATTTAAGTGATAACACGGTCACCTTGGATTTAAATATTGAGCTTAATCAAGAGCAGATAGATGCCATTGAAACAAAGGCAAATGAGATAATTGCTTCTGATGTGGCAGTAAAGGCCTACTATCCAAATCAGGAATTGCTAGGTGCAATCAACTATCGCAGTAAAAAGGAAATTGAAGGTGCTGTAAGGCTTGTTGAAATTGAGGGTGTTGATTTGTGCGCATGCTGTGCGCCTCATGTTAGTACCACAGGCCAGGTAGGGCTTCTTAAGGTAGTTTCTTTTGGCAAATATAAAGGCGGCACCAGAGTATATATTTTATGTGGAATGAGAGCCCTTGAGGATTACAACAGGCGACTTCAGCTTCTGGCTTCTTCATATCAGCTTTTGAACTGTAAAGAGGATGAGTTGCCAGAAAAAGTTTCAGGATTAATCGAAGATAATAAGCAGCTAAAATATCGTATAAGCGAAATAAAAGCTGGAATGCTTAATGATCAGATAGAGCGAATATTGCCAGATCTCACTGATGTAACAATTTTCATGGATGGTCTAGATGCAAAGACTATGCGGGAAGGCGTGAATACACTTGTAGAGCGCCATGATGGGTTGTGCGCTATTTTTTCAGGTGATGATGAGACGGGCTATGATTTCGTTATAGGCAGCAAAACAAGGGACTGCGCGGCTATTGCAACAGGTCTTAGAGAATTGCTTGGGGCCAAAGGCGGAGGCAGCAAGCAGATGGCACAAGGCAATGTTCAAGCTACTCGCAATGAAATTGAGCGAACATTGTAATAAATGTGTAACAATTTATTAAAAATATGTTATGATAAAAAAGTAATAAGCTAAGAAATAGATAGAAAAGGGATGAATAATGGGAAATATTTTGGATTTAATTGATGAAGCAAAGTATGAGCTTCGTAGAATTTTCAAAAAGAAAGGTGAAGACGGAGTTAAGCTTCCAGCTAATTTTAAGCGCTGGGCTATCGAACTTGGTATAGCTTTGGTTATTGGAATTTTTGCAGGTTGTATCACATATGGACTCCTTAATAAAGAGGACAAGAGTCTCAAGATTGCCAGTGAGGATACAGTAGCGATTGAGGATGAGAAGACAGCTGCAGCGGCAGATGGTGCATCACAGGAAGCTTCTGAAGAGCCAGAGGAAGATTTCTCAGATGTTGTTATTACAGTAGTTGATCCAAGCGGCTATGCCCCAGCGGTTGCCAACTGGTCTCAGGATGAGGTTAGTGCAGCAGTCAGTGAGCGCAGTAGCTATCTCGAGAAGAACAAGTATTGGACTGCTGTTGCATCATATTGGGAGAGCAAAGGCGTGACTGATAATGCTCGTTACTGCACATATCTTTTCGATACAGATAAAAAAGTCTACAGCGCATCAGATTTTAGCGGATTATCACCAGAAGTTATTCATATTGCCAAGAATGAAATCTATGCAAGACACGGCTATTCATTCAAGGATGTTCAGATATACAACTATTTCATGGGACAGGTTTGGTACACCCCAACTGTATTACCTGCAGATTTTTCCGAGGATACATTCTCAGAAACAGAAGTTAAGAATCTGGACTTAATAAACTCTTTAGATCCAATGTAAAAAATATAGACCTTTATCTCATATGCGAGATAAAGGTCATTTTTTTTATCCCAGAATGTGCGAGGGTGGGTCACCCTCCATAGTAATTATTAATGGTAACTTAGTTTACGTTACTGTCTTGTCACATGACTGAACATATGATATACTTGCTGTCAATTGAACTGACAAGACAGTTGACAAGTCGAAGTAAAAGGAGAAAAGTTATGACACTGGCAGAAGAGATTCAACAGTTGAAAAAAGAGAAGAATGCGGTGATTCTCGCACATTATTATGTGAATGATGAAGTACAGGCAATTGCTGACTATGTGGGGGATAGCTACTATCTGGCAAAGGTTGCTGTAGATTTAAAGGAAAGCACCATAGTGTTTGCAGGAGTTAGGTTTATGGGGGAATCTGCCAAGATTCTAAATCCAAAAAAGACAGTGTTGCTTCCAGATGCAAAAGCGGATTGTCCTATGGCTCATATGGCAGAGATAGAACGAATTGAGGAAGTAAGAAAAGAATATGATGATGTGGCTGTTGTATGCTATATCAATTCTACAGCAGAGCTAAAGATGCATTCTGATGTGTGTGTTACATCGGCAAATGCTATGAAGATTGTAAAGGCACTTCCAAATAAGAATATATTTTTCATCCCTGATGAAAATCTAGGACGTTACATTGCAAGTAAGGTTCCAGAAAAGAATTTCATATTCAACGATGGCTACTGCCATGTGCACAAGGCTGTAACAGTGGATATGTTAAAGAGAGCAAAGGAATCACATCCTGAAGCGGAAATCCTAATTCATCCAGAGTGTACCCTTGATGTGCTAGAGCTAGCTGATTACATCGGAAGCACATCAGGAATTATTGATTATGCTACTAAATCAGATAAAAAGGAATTTATTATTTCTACAGAATTAGGTGTCTTATATCAGCTCAAAAAGAATAATCCTGAAAAAGAATTTTACGCAGCTGGTTCAGTACAGATTTGTCCTAATATGAAGAAGGTAACACTTGAGAAGGTGAGAGATTGCCTGAGAGACACTACTGGTGTGGTAGAAGTCAGCGATGAGAAAAGGGAAAAGTCACTAGCGCCTCTTAAGAGAATGCTGGAGCTTGCAAAGTAATCTGACGTCACGATAAATGTGGCACTTCCCCAAAAAAGGGAAGCCTATAAGGAGAAAGAAATGGAAAAATATGATGTGGTTATTGTAGGTACAGGTGCAGCAGGATTGTTCTGTGCACTGAGCCTTCCAAAGGATAAAAAGATATTATGCATTTCTAAGGATGCGCTGGATGGCAGCGATAGCTTTTTGGCACAGGGCGGAATATGCATGCTTAGGGATGACGCTGATTATGAATCATATTTCGAGGATACCATGAGAGCAGGTCATTATGAGAATCGCAAAGAATCTGTAGAAATAATGATAAAGAGCTCGCAGGCAATCATAGCTGATTTGGAAAACTATGGGGTTGAGTTTGAGAAAAAGGATGGGCAATTCGTATTTACGAAGGAAGGTGCCCATTCCAATAATAGAATCTTGTTTCATGCAGATGTTACAGGCCGCGAAATAACAAGCAAGCTTTTAGCAAGAGCAATGGAACGAGACAACATCACTCTAAAGGCACATACAACAATGGTTGATTGGGTGTGCCAAAATAATACATGCTATGGCATTGTGGTAGCTGATATGGATGGCAAAACAACAGCCATCAAGGCTGATGTGACAGTGCTTGCCTGTGGCGGATTAGGCGGCGTATATCCTCATTCAACCAACTTTAGGCATATATCAGGCGATGCCCTTGCCCTTGCTATGTATCACAATGTAAAGCTTGAAAACTGCGATTATGTGCAGATTCATCCTACAACGCTTTTTACAAGACAAAATGGTAGAAGCTTTTTAATCTCAGAATCAGTGCGAGGAGAAGGTGCTGTATTAAGAGATAAAAATGGAGAAAGATTTGTAGATGAATTGCAGCCTAGAGATGTGGTTTCAAATGCAATTCTAAAGAAGATGAAGGAGCAAGGGACAGAACATGTCTGGCTTGATTTTTCACCAATTCCAGAGGATGAAATATTGAATCATTTTCCAAACATCTACAAGCATTGTGTGGAAGCTGGATTTGATCCTCTTAAGACATGGGTGCCAGTTGTTCCTGCACAGCATTATTTTATGGGTGGCATATATGTGGACCGTGATTCTAAAACCACAATGGAGCAGCTATACGCTGTAGGCGAAACAAGCTGTAATGGTGTCCATGGACGCAATAGACTTGCAAGCAATTCCCTGCTTGAAAGTCTTGTGTTTGCAAAGCGTGCTGCAAAGGATATAGCAGCACAAACTGAGTTTAAAGAGGCAGATGATTTTGATAATCTGGTAAACATGGATGGATACGAAGATCTTCCAAGCATTATGGAATACTACCATGCGATGGTGGTAGGAGAAATCAAAAAAGAAGCAAACCTTAGAGCAGAGAAGGAGGCAATATAATGAACGATATAACAATGAAGCTTAACGCAGATGAGCTTATCACAATGGCTCTTCGTGAAGATATTTCAAGTGAGGACGTTAGCACCAATGCAGTGATGCCAGAGGCAAAGGCTGGTGAGGTAGAGCTTATCTGTAAGCAGGATGGAATAATCTGCGGCATGGATGTATACGAGCGTGTATTTAAGATTCTTGACGATAGCACTGTAGTTGAAAAGTATGTTAAGGATGGGGATGAAGTGAAGAAAGGTCAGCTTATGGCAAAGGTAAAGGGGGATATTAGAGTTCTTTTATCTGGCGAGCGAGTTGCCCTCAATTATCTTCAAAGAATGAGCGGAATTGCCACCTACACACATGAGGTTGCCTCACTTCTTGAAGGAAGCAAGACAGTTCTTTTAGATACAAGAAAAACTACACCTAACATGAGAATCTTTGAAAAATATGCTGTAAAATGTGGTGGGGGACAAAACCATCGTTACAATCTTTCTGACGGGGTGCTTTTAAAGGATAATCATATAGGAGCAGCCGGCTCTATTACAAAGGCAATCCAAATGGCAAAGGAGTATGCTCCATTCGTAAGAAAAATTGAAATCGAGACAGAGACTCTTGAGCAGGTAAAGGAAGCTGCAGATGCAGGTGCTGATATTATTATGCTTGACAATATGGATGTTGCAACAATGCAGGAAGCTGTTAAAATAATAAATGGTCGTGCCAAAACAGAATGTTCTGGCAACGTAACAAAAGAAAATATTAAAAACATTATAGACAGTGGAGTGGATTATGTATCAAGCGGAGCGTTGACACATTCATCGCCAATACTTGATATATCAATGAAAAATCTTCACGCAGTATAACGGGGGTACCGATGGACGGAGCAACTAGACGTAACAAAATAATAGAGATAATTCGTAAAAGCGATAATCCGGTGTCTGGCGCTTCTCTGGCAAAGGAATTAGATGTGAGCCGACAGGTGATAGTGACAGATATTGCTTTAATAAGAGCAAATGGAGTGTCGGTAACATCCACAAATAGAGGTTATGTTATCGATTCTGGCAACAAATGCAAGCGCATTATCAAAAGCCGACACACAGACGAACAGATTTTAGATGAGCTTTTTACAATAGTAGATAATGGCGGCTGCGCCGAGAATATAATAATCAATCACAGATATTATAATCGCTTGGAGGCACCGCTAAATGTCAGCTCAAGACGTGCGGCAAAGGAATTTATGGATGCCATCGAATCTGGTAAATCAAAATCCCTAAGTTCAGCTACCAGCGGGTATCATTATCATGTCATCAGCGCAGATAGTGAGGATACACTGGATGTCATCGAAAATGAGCTAAAGGAGAAGGGGTACTGGCTACCACTTGATGATTGGATACTACAATAATTAGGAGAATAAAATGTCAGCAATTTCAAATGATTGGCTAGAGCCACTTACACCAGAATTTAAAAAGCCTTATTACAAGAGCCTATATGAAAATGTAAAAAAAGAATATCATGAGCATGCAGTCTATCCACCTGCAGATGATATATTTAATGCATTTGATTTCACACCACTTTCAGAGGTTAAGGTGGTAATTATAGGGCAGGACCCATATCATGAGCCAGGTCAGGCTCATGGTTTATGCTTTTCAGTAAAGCCAGGGGTAAAGACTCCACCATCTCTTGTAAATATTTATAAAGAGCTAAATGAAGATATGGGATGTTACATTCCAAATAACGGTTATCTGGAAAAGTGGGCTCGTCAGGGCGTGCTTATGCTCAACAATGTTCTGACTGTGCGTGCACACCAGGCTGCCAGTCATGCTGGCATGGGGTGGGAAAAGTTTACCGATGCTGTAATCGATATCTTAAATAAGCAGGACAGACCAATAGTATTTTTGCTGTGGGGCTCACCTGCTGCGAAAAAATGCGCAAAGCTCAACAATCCAAATCACTTGATTCTTCGAGCACCGCATCCATCACCTCTATCTGCATACAGAGGGTTTTTCGGATGCAAACATTTTAGTCAAACAAATAATTTTTTGCAGGAACATGGCCTTACTCCAATTGATTGGCAAATAGAAAATATTTAGGGGTTACACGGATTGTTCATCAAATGTTCAGACCAATAATCTTGTGGATTAGACAGGATTCATTTATATTTATATTAGGGGATTGGGCATTTGAAATGCCGTGTGTACATTGGAGAGTTGGCTTGAAAGCGTTAAGGAAATTCAGGAAAAGATTTTTTAGTCAAGATTTGCCTACGGATTTGGTATTATTCAACATTATTACTATTACGGGGTTTGTAGGCGGAATCGTTACAATTCCATTTAATGTTATTAACGGCATGTCAGGAGTTTTGACAGTCGCTATTTTGGTGTCTATTTTTATTGACGGTGTATGTATTTACATGGCCAATTATAAGAACCGGCTTAAAAACAGCACAATAGCAGTCTGCTTTGTGGTAGGAATAGGCCTTTTCCCTGTGATGTTTTTCGTTACTGGAGGCATTAACAGTGGAATGGTTTGCTGGTTCTCCATGGGAATTATCTTTATTTTCATGCTCTTAGAGGGGATGGATTTTCTGTTTATGCTTCTTACAGACGTGGCAATCATAATTGGATGCTACGCTATATCATATTATCATCCGGAGTATATTGTTGATCTTCATTCTAAAAAAAGCGTGTTCTTTGATGTTATCCAGTCATTGATGATTAGCGCTTTTGCAATTGGATCAATTATCAAATTCCAAAGAAGTGTTTACGACAGGCTTTACAAGCAGGCTGCAATCAATAACGATGATTTGCTGGAAAAGACTCTTCAGGCTAAGAGAGCAGAAAAGCAGGCTCAGACAGCTACAGAGGCAAAGAGTAATTTCCTTGCAAACATGTCTCACGAAATCAGAACTCCAATCAATACCATCATGGGTATGGATGAGATGATTCTTAGAGAGACATCGGAAAAAGTGGTAGAAGAATATGCGCTAGATATTAAGACGGCATCTCAGAATCTACTTTCGTTGATTAATGATATTCTTGATATCACAAAGATTGAATCAGGAAAAATGGGCATAGTTAAGGGCGAATATGATTTTATGAGCCTTATGCATGATGTTCTTAATAATGTAACCTTGCGAGCTAAGGAAAAGGGCTTGGAAATCAGGCTTAAGATATCAAACAATATTCCTTGCTACATGCTGGGGGATGATATAAGAATCAAGCAGGTCCTTACAAATGTAATTACTAACGCAGTAAAGTACACCCAGGAAGGACATATCGATATCACTGTCGATTGCATTAGAAGCTTTGGCAACTATGCAGATTTGACATTCTCAGTTCATGACACTGGAATCGGCATCAAGCCAGAGGATATCAAGCGTATGTTTGATTCCTTTGAAAGATTAGAGGTTAATCGAAACAGAAATATCGAAGGTGCAGGCCTTGGAATGACAATTACTCAGAATCTTCTTAAGATGATGGGAAGCACACTAAATGTTGAAAGCGTTTACGGTGAGGGCTCCACTTTTTCATTTACTATTTCTCAGGAAATAATTAATGATGAGCCTATTGGAGATTTCGAACAAAAGCTTAAACAGCTTTCATCAAATTATGAATACAGCACAAGCTTTGAAGCACCAAATGCAAGATTCTTGGTTGTTGACGATAATACAATGAACCGCAAGGTTTTTGTAGCCTTACTAAAGGATTCAAAGGTAAAAATCGACGAAGCAGACAGTGGTTCTCAGTGTCTACAGCTTATAAAGAATCAGCATTACGATATGATTTTCTTGGATCACATGATGCCTGGAATGGATGGTGTTGAGACTTTCAAAGCCATGGCTACATTAGAGGGCAACAAATGTCTTGGTACTCCGGTCATTGCTCTTACAGCAAATGCCATAGCAGGAGCTAAAGAGCGATATCTGACAATGGGCTTC
This sequence comes from Pseudobutyrivibrio sp. MD2005, assembly GCF_000621865.1. GTDB lineage: Bacteria > Bacillota > Clostridia > Lachnospirales > Lachnospiraceae > Pseudobutyrivibrio. Next base: position 77,469 of record NZ_JHXE01000008.1, on the reverse strand, counting down.
CATGGATTTTTGGCAAAGCCGGTAGTTCCTTCTCAGCTTGAAAAAATGATTAGAGATTTTCTGCCGGAAAGCTTATTAGAGTATCATGAGCCTGATGCCAAGGACGAGGCTAGAAAAAACAGGACTAAAAAGATAGAACTGCCAGACATCGAAGGTGTGGATTGGGACTATGCATTGCTACATTTCCCAGATACTAACTTGGTATATCAGACAGCGATTGATTTTTATGAATCAATAGGGTTTGAAAGAGATGAAGTCTTAAGGTATTATAATAGTCTAGATGACTCTATTTTAGAGGATTATAGGATTAAGGTACACAGTATTAAGAGTATGTCCAACACAATCGGGGCGACAGCCTTGGGCGGCTTGGCAAAGCTCTGCGAATACGCAGCTCGAGACCATGATTTAGAACGAATCAAAGTGCTTACACCTATTTTCCTGGAAGAGCTTGATATAATGAGAGATAGATTGTCTGTTCTGGCATCTGATGTTGAAAAGCCTAAGATAGAAGATTTAGATGATTTATTTGGAATGCTTGAAATGCTTAAGATGGCAATCATGACACACGATTCAGAATCTGCTGATAACAATATGAAACAGATAATGGCCTTTTCTTATGAGGACGATATACAAGCAAGACTTGACCATTTGAATCAACATATCATCAATTTGGAAGAAGATGAGGCATTGGCCGATATAAACGAGTTACAAAGTTAAGGAGAATAACGATGCGTAAAATACTTATTGTAGGCGATTTTAGCAATAGCGATTCGCCATCGGATGTTAATTCATTTCTTGCACAGCATTTTCACACACAGCTGTGTACTAGTAGCGCCAAGATTATAAAGAGTATGTTAAAGCTCTACTCACCTGACTTGGTTTTGATGGATATAGATGATTTCGAAGCAGATCAGGCTGATATCTATGAAGCAATCAGCGAGTACAATAAGGATTTGCCGGTAATCACTTTTGGCCGCGAGCTTAAAAAGCAAATGTTTATATCATATTATTATTCAGGCCAGTGTAAGCATATTCCACAGCCTAGCAGAGAGATCATTATTCGTGAAATATGCAAAGAGTTTAGCATGAACGCAGATGCGATTCTCAATGCGGTAATAGAGACAGATAAGCGCCACATCATTGTTGTAGATGATAATCCTGTTCTCCTTAGAAATATGCGAAACATGCTTCAGGACAAATACAGAGTTACTCTTGCTACATCAGCAGCTCAATGCATGAAAGCAATGGGTACAGATAAGCCTGATTTAATCATCTTAGATTACGAGATGCCAGTTGTTGATGGCAAACAGACACTTGAGATGATCCGCGCTGAGGAGGATTACAAGGATGTGCCAGTTATTTTCCTTACAGGAATCGCTGATAAAGAGCATGTCGATGCAGTGCTTGATTTAAAGCCAGCAGGTTATTTTGTAAAGCCACCAATGCAGACTAAAATCATAAATGCTATAGAAAATATCTTTTTGAAACAATCAAATTCATAATGTAACTATTTAATACCCGTCTCTTAGGAGGCGGGTATTTTATATATATTGTTCATAGAATGATGTAGAATTTTCAACAAATATACACAGTTATAGATTAGAATTACCACATATGGGGAATATATAATTGTGGAGGGCATATTATGAATTTCAGAAAAATTGGAACTAAGATGCTGGTTATGATTTTGCCAATTCTTGTGCTTGCACAGGTCATATTGACAATTATCTCTGCAACATCAAGTGAAGCATTGGTAGATAGTAAGACCCAAGAGTCTATGAAGGCTGAGCTTAGAGCAAACAGTGCCGAGGTTAGCGGATATCTACAGGATGTAGAAACGCTTGCTGATGCTATCGCTGTGAGTGTTGCTTCTTCTTATACTTATACAAGCTGGGAAGACTATGAAAAAATGCTGACAGATATGATAGCAATGAATGACATTGTCTTAGGTTCCGGCTTGTGGTTTGAACCTTATGCTTATGACCCAGAGCAGGAATACTATGGTCCATATGTATATAAGGATGGCGGAAATGCCGTAACCACATGGGAATATAGCAATGCCAGCTACGATTATTTTACACAGGAATATTACACAAATGCTATGGGCAGCGATGAGGCAATGATTACTGATCCATATTACGATCCTACATCAGGTACTATCATGTCATCTTGCTCAACACCAATCGTTGTAAATGGTAAGAAGATTGGTTGTGTAACAGTTGATATAGAGCTTACAGCCATAACAGATATTATCGGAAATGTTAAGGTTGGTGAAACAGGTGTAGGAATTCTTACATCAGCTGATGGTCTGTTGATTGCTGGTTATGATGATGCAAAGGTTCAGGATGGAGCATATCTTACATCAGATGATAACGCATCAGTTGCTGCTATGATGAAGGATATCATTGCAAATGAAGGCGGAATCACAAGCTATAAAGAAGGTAAGACTACTAATAAAGTGTACTATGACACAATTGGACTTACAGGCTGGAAGCTTATGGTTTCAATTGACTCATACGAGCTTATGCAGCCAATTTATCTGTTAATCAACAGACTGATTGCTGTATGTATCGGTGCTATAGCTATCGCAATTGTTATTATTGTTATGGGAATTGGTGGAGTTGCTAAGACTATTAGAAAGGTTCAGGGATTTGCATCCAGATTAGCAGGTGGTGACTTCACGATAGATGAGCTTTCAGTTAAAGGCAAGGATGAGCTTGCAGTAATGTCTACATCATTAAATGAAATGTATGGCAACAACAAGGGCGTAATCCAAAGCATAGCAGATTATTCTGTAGAGATTAATGATGCAAGTAGCAGATTAAAGAATTCTGCAGAAGGGCTTAAGATTGAGTTTGATAAGATTGTAGATGTGATGACTGAAGTTAATTCTGATATGATGAATTCTTCAGCAGCAACTCAGCAGCTTTCAGCATCTGTAGATCAGGTAGCACAGTCTACAGACAATCTTAACGAAGAGACAAAGGGCAGCCTTGAGCTTGCTACCGATATTCAGAAGCGTGCAGCTGAAATCGGAAGAGATAGCCAGGAGGCATTTGATAAATCTCAGACATTACAGACCAAGTTTGAGACCAAGTTGGAAGAAAGTATTGCACAGTCTAAGGTTGTTGAAAATATCGGTGAAATGGCAAGCGTTATCGCTGATATTGCAGACCAGATTACATTGCTTTCACTTAATGCTTCAATCGAAGCAGCTAGAGCTGGTGAACAGGGCAAGGGCTTCGCAGTTGTTGCAACTGAAATTGGTAAGCTGGCAGGCCAGACATCTGATTCAGTTGAAAAGATTCAGGATACAATTTCTGGAATTCAGGAAGCATTCGAGGGATTGGCTACTAATGCTAAGTCACTCTTAGAATATGTTTCTACAACAGTTACACCAGATTACAAGAAATTTGTGGAGGTTGCAGAGAGATACGGACAGGATGCCGAATCTATCAAAGAGACATCAGAGCAGTTGTCACAGATGACTGATTCAATTCAGACAATCATGAATGAGGTAAAGGATGCAATCGCAAATATTGCTGAAGCAACACAGAATACAGCAGCCAACAGTGGAAATGTAATGGATTCTGTAGAAGGCCTTTCAGAAACAGTATTTGAGATTAATGGAATGTCTGATAAGCAGAATGATATTTCAGAGAACCTTACAGAAGTGGTTAATAGATTTAAATTATCACAGCAGTAGGGCAAAATTTAATAACCATCGATAAAAGGTGGGGCCATTTATGTTTTATCATAGGTGGTCTCATTTTTTTATTTATGATAGAATGTATCTAGAAATGCGGAGAGTATATGTATGAAGATAATTCATTGTGCAGACCTGCACTTAGATTCCAAAATGGAGAGCAATTTAGATAAAGAGCAAGCGAGCTTGCGTCGTATAGAGCTGGTAGAGACTTACGAGCGTATGGTGAAGTACGCCAAAGACAATGGCGTCAGGGCTATTTTGATAGCTGGCGATTTGTTTGATAAGTCACATATCAGAAAGGACGTTAAAAGACGTGTCGTAGAGCAGATTTTAGATGCACCAGAGATAGATTTCTATTATCTCAAGGGCAATCACGACAGATGCGATTTTATGGAAGAGGGAATAGATGACATTCCTTCTAATTTTCATATGTTTAATGCTGATGGATGGACTAGCTATGAGTGCGATGATGTGGTTATTACTGGTATGGAGCTCAACTCCTCAAATGTATCCACAATGGCGCAGCGCTTAGTTCTTGATTCAGCCAACACCAATATCGTAATGCTTCATGGTCAGCAGTCTGATTACGATGGCAAGGATGGCGCAGAAATCATTAACACTACATCCCTTAAGGGAAAGTTTATCGATTATCTGGCCCTTGGCCATGTTCATAAGTTTATCTTTGAGCCCCTGGATGATAGAGGTGTTTACTGCTATCCAGGATGTCTCGAGGGCCGTGGCTTTGATGAGACAGGGGATAAAGGCTTTATCCTTATGGACATAGAAAACGGCGAAATCACATCTGAATTCATACCATTTGCACTCAGAAGACTACACGAAATCAATGTGGAAGTTACAGCAGAAATGGATATGCAGGCAGTAGCAGCCAAGGCCAGAGAGCTTTTGCTTGATGTGGATGACCAGGATTTGGTAAAGTTTGTTCTCACTGGAGAAAGAGAATTAGACGACGAGCTGGATGTTATCAGGTTTGTTCGTATATTTGAAAATAAATATTTCTTTGTAAAATGCTATGACAGAACAAAGACATTAGTTGATTACGAAAGCTACAAATACGACAAGAGTCTTAAGGGCGAATTCGTTAGACTTGTTCAGTCACAGGATATGGACGAAGACGAGAAAGCAAAAATTATTGAAATTGGTATCAGAGCCATAATGGGGGAGGATATATAGTGAAGCTTATTTCGTGTTATATTGCCCATTTTGGCAAGATAAATGAATTTACATATAGTTTTGAAGATGGATTTAATCCTGTACTTCAGGAGAATGGCTGGGGAAAGACTACCTTTTCAGTCTTTATCAAGGCGATGTTCTACGGCCTTGAATACTCGCCAAACACTAAAAAGAAACTTCTGGAGCGCAACCACTATCTTCCATGGGATGGTAGCCTGTGCGGAGGTAACATTGTTTTTAGCACAAAAGATAAAACATATCGAATAGAGCGTACATTTGGCAGAACCGATAAAGATGATACATTTGCAATATATGATGCCAAGACAGGTTTTGCCAGCACAGATTACAGCGAAAACATAGGTGAAGAGCTGTTCAAGGTAGATAGAGATTCCTTCGAAAAGAGTGTCTATATTCCACAGCTTTCACTTGGTACAGCCATGACAGATTCCCTAAATGCTAAAATGGGAAATCTTGTTTCGGCGAGGGATGATATCAGCAATTTTGATGCTGCTTTAAAGAGTGTTAAGGAAGCCAAAGTTGAATACACTCGTAATAGTAAAATCAATCCAGGAAAGCTCTTTGGCACAAAGCTTGAGATAAACAAGTGTAAGGAAGAATACGAAAAGCTTCCAGCTACACTTGAGAGTGTGGATGCCATGAGCTGCCTAATCGAAGAAAAGCAGGATAACTTAGAGCAGCTGAATCAGGCCAAGGCAAAGCTTGCAGAAGAGATTCAGCTTCAGAGTAAGAAAGAGCAGGAGCTTGGCGCCTACAGGATTCACAAAGAAAATCTTATGGCGGAAGAGCAAAAGTTTGCTGAGCTTGAGGAATTCTTTAAGGCTGGAGTGCCTACAGATGACGAGCTTGTTCTTCTGGAACAGACAGAAAGAGATTTGGCTGTTCATGAGAGAGCTTACAAAGCTCTTGAAGAGGATGCTTCAAAGGAGCAGGCTGTTTTCCAGAAGCCATTCGAAAACAAATTGCCAGATGAATCAGAATTTGCAATCTGGAACAAAATGGCTGCAAATCTTTCTGATTTGCGAGCAAAGGCCGAGCATTCAAAACTGTCTGAGGAATCAACAAAACAGCTTACAGAATTAAAGTTTTTCTTTGATAAGTTGGAGCCTACAGATGAGCAGCTTGCTCACATAGAAAGACAGACCACCTTAATCACTGGCTTGGAAGCCCGCATCAGTCAAAGCAATGAAAGGCTTATCACCTTACGAGCTGAGCAGGAGGCTAATGAAAAGATTATTAAAAAGAATACCGGTGCTTTATGGTACATTTTAGGCGGCATTCTTTTGATAATATTTGTTCTTACCGGCGTTGTCTTTAGCAATTATATGGCCAGCACTGTTGGTAGAATCGTCGAGATTTCAAGCTTTGTGGCAATTGTGGTAGATTTGATACTGCTAATCATCGGCGGCAGACGTAGCCGCAAAAACAAGCTTAAGCAAAAGGCTGAGTATGCAGAACGCGTATCCGAGGAAGAGGATGCACTTGAGGTTAGCAAGATAGAGCTTAGAGAGCTTCAGGAGGAGTGTGAGGAATTCTTATCTCATTTCCTTCTTACAAGAGCTTCTACCATGCAGGAAAATGTTTATGAGATTCGTCGTAAGCTGGATCAGTATCGCCATCTTATTGATGAAGAGACATCTCGCCATCAGGAGGCAGAGGGCACACTTGATGAGCTGGCTGATTTACAGCTCGAGCTTTATACAAAGATTCAGCCATTTGCAAGTTGCTATGGAATCAATCTATATGAGATGGGCGGAGAATACGAATTCCTTGCCCAGTTAAAAAAGGATGCTGATAGATATTCTAAATATCTTGAGGAGCAGGAAGAAATCGCAAGTCATGTCAATTCAATTAAGACTATGTCTTCGGATATAGAAAATGTACTTGAGAAATACCCTGTAGATGCCACTTTAAGGCGAGCAGAGCGTATTCAGAGTATAGGCTTGAAAAAGCATGAGTACGAAGCTATCAAAGAGCGTATCACAGAGCTCAAAGAGGAAATAGCTAAGTTTGAAACTGAGTTTGATGTAAATGAGGATGTTCAGTCGGTAGACGATTTGCAGCAACAACAGGCGGTTCTTGATGAACAAATCATGAGCCTCAATAAGCAGCTTATCCAAGAAAAGGAAAATCTATCTCAGGCACTTGAAGAGGTAGAAAGACTTACAGATATTTCAGAGCAGCTTGAGCGTTTGGAGATAAAGGAAAAGGAATACAAAAAAGAGGCTGATATTCTTGCCAAGACAGAGGATTTCCTTAATCGAGCAAGAGAGAGCTTTCAGTCTAAGTATATGCAACCACTTCAAAATGGTTTGCATAAGTACCTAAGCCTTATCGATGGCCCAGAAGGGACTCAATCAGGCTATGCTATTGACGATTTCGAGCTGGATATGGATTTAAATATCAAGCTTTCGTATTCAGGTAGTACGAAGGGGGCTGAGTACTTGTCACAGGGTTATCAGGATTTGGTGGCATTATGTTCCCGTCTTGCACTTGTGGATGTGCTTTATCCTGAGGAAAAGCCAGTACTTATCCTTGATGACCCATTCACCAATCTTGATGACAAAAAAATAAAGGAGTCATTAAAACTCCTACATAAGATTGCTGACGAGCGTCAAACTATTTACTTTACATGTCATGACAGCAGAATATAAGGCAAAAGCCAGTAGCTTATGCTACTGGCTCTTTTTGTATTCTAAGTGTCCTTCTTTTACCCACTCGTGAATAATTTCTGTTTCAATTCCAAATTCCTCTGCAACCATCAATTCATTAACATTATAGTTGTTAAGGATGTATTCCTTTACCCTTGGGAAAAGTTCATTTTTCATGCATTCTCGACATTTGTCATATGGTGAATGATAAGCAATGCGACAGCCGCATTTTACACAACGACGCACTAATTGGTTTTCATCACCTAATGGGAATCTGGCTCTAGACATGTTGTACCCTCCACTATAATCCAATCTGTTCTTTGAAGAAATCTCCTCGCTGTTCAAAATTCTTGAAGTGACCATAGCTTGCAGCAGCTGGTGAAAGAATTACCGCTGTACCCTTGCTGGCATTGGATTTAACAAAAGTACATGCATCAGCAAGTTCTTCAATATAGTGAACTTTATTAAGGAACTCTTCACTTGCAGTTGCTTGTAATTTTTCTAAAATGACCTTGCCACTATCATACATTAAGATGATGTGCTCAAGTCTTGTAGTTGGTAAAAACTCAACTAGCGGATCATAATCGATTCCTCTATCCATACCACCAAGAAGAATTGTGCCTGCATTTGGAATAGCACGAATAGCGCTGATTGCAGATTCCACAGTGGTTGAGATTGAATCATCATAGTAATCAATATTATCCTTTTGACCAATAAACTGAAGGCGATGAGCAAGTGTTTTAAAGCTTGCCAAGGCCTTGATGAAATCTTCATCGGAAATATCGTATCTGCGACATACATCATAAACAAAGGCACAGTTGAATAAGTTGTGAGTACCTCTGAGTGTAACGTCAGGTATTTCTTCAAATGAATTAAATGGCAAATCAGCTGATTTCACTTTGATAACAGCAGCCTTACATTCTCCAGGTGTTGGAAGGAATTCCGGGTTGCAGAACAAGAAATCGCAGTAGCCTTGATTTCTGTAAATGTTCTTTTTGGCATTCCAGTATTTCTCAACAGTGCCGTAGTGATCCAAGTGATCCTCGTAAAGGTTTAGAAGGATAGCCTTGGATGGAGAATAGTGAGCATATTCAAGCTGGTGGCAAGAAAGCTCGAAAACGATAATTGTACGTGGATGAATCTGCTCTGTAATATCGAAAATAGGAAGACCAATATTTCCACCGAACAATACATCCTTACCACAAGTTTTTAGTATGTGATATAAAAGGGATGATGTTGTAGATTTACCCTTTGTTCCAGTGATACCGATTGTTTGAGCACCGTAAACCATAAGGAATAAATCGGCCTGACATGTGATATGACATTTGTAATCGTTGATGTCCTTTGGAAGAACAATGCCAGGGCTCTTTAGTACTACATCATAATCATCTAAGCAATCAAGGTAGTTGGCGCCAGTGATAACATTGTGTGTAGCTGTTAAATCAGAGCTTACAGCATTAGCATCAGCTATATCAAGACATTCATAACCACCTACTGAAGAAATAAGACGAAAGCTTGATTGGCCTTCACGTCCAAAACCTAAAATTAATACCTTTTTATCTTTTACAAGATTTCTAATTGTTTCTTTCATTTTACTTTAGTGCGTCCTTAATTATTTTTTCGAAATATTCGTTTAAGCCATGCTCTTTAGAATACTGATTAATGATTCCATTGAATGAGGATTCGCTTGTTTGATTTGTGTTCTTGTAATGCTCAAGAAGAACAGGAAGTGCAATGCCTGCCTCATCATATTTTTTGATTGATTCAACAATTGAAGCATTAACCTCATCACGGCTACCAACACATTCAAATGGCTTTTCTGGAAGAATGCCGCAAAGTTTGTCAAAATCTTCCATGAGACTCTCATCCTCGAACAGTCTTTTTCCAAATATATTGTCTAATTCATCCAAAGAAAGGAATGGTGACAAAATGATGTAAACGAATAAGCACTTAGGGCAATGTCCACACCAGATATCCTGCTTGCTTCCTACGTTGCAGCTTTTAAAGATGCTGTGGTATTTTTTGAACTTAGAAAATAGCATAGCAATCTGTAGCTCAGCCAGGGGTCTAAGGAAGCTGAAATAGTAAACACCACTTCCAATAAATGAACGCTCGTAGTATCTGAAATCCTCTTCGAATTCATAGCTCTTTGAGTACTGGTGATTTACATAGCTATCGGCAACGGTCGATTCGTTGGCGCTTGATTCGTTTGAAAGTGCTACAAATGAAAGGCCGTTTAGGTAGCCTGCTATGATGCTTGAAAAAGCAACGAGAGCTGAAAAAGGAGTGTGTCCATTTAAGAAGCCCTTAGCATTTAAATCCAGCATATTTTTATCTAGTGTACGTGATGCGTAGATTGTGTTATCTGTCAGCTCTGCCACTTCAACAGTTGCATCAGTTGCACCGCGAGAGTTGATAACGTAGCAGTTTACATCTGCATTCTTTTTTAATAACTCGATAGAAACTACAGAATCCTTGCCGCCCCCAACTGGAACCATGACAGAAGGCTTTTGAACAGAGCCTAAATCAAAGCTTGTATTAAACTTTGGAGGATTGCTTGCTTTTTCTGATGAGCAATTAATTGTCATGAATGCATCGTTGTTTTCCTGGATGCCATTTGTGTAATAAAACTCACCGAGACCACCCCAGTAAAGCTTTTTCCACCAGCTGATTTGATCAGGCGTTAAAGCGCGGTCTTTTATGATAACTGTAGGTGGGCATGCTATTTTCCAATAGCTGATAAGCTCAACCATTCCAAGGGAAAATACCATTTCATCGATTAAGGAGTCATCCATATTTTCAATGGGATGAATAATTGGAATATTCCAGGTTGGATGGAATTCAGAAAGACCATCAATAGAAAAATCGTAAGTTACAGCAATGCCTTTATTAGTTAAATCGTAAGAATAACCTTGATATGTGAAGGTCGGATAATCGATTCTGCATTGTTTATAAAAATCTTGTCTGCTCATATAATTCCTTTTAAATGTCTAATATTTCTTTTATAATAAAAGATAGATTTTGTGGGGAAAATCAATGTTTACCCACAAGAATTATATCATAAAAAAGTCTAATTTAAATAGTCCTGTAAGGAGAGTATATGCCACACGTTGGAGGCCAGAAATACAAAATACTAAATGAATATCAGATTCTTATGAATGAAAGCGACGAGAATCATCAGATAAATGCCATTGAAATGACAAGACGCCTTGAGGCTAAAGGGATTCCGGCAGAGCGAAAAACGGTCTATAAAGATATGGATACCATGATTGAAGCTGGGATTGATGTGGTCAAAGGAGATAAGGGCTACTACATCGCAAGCCGCACTTTTGAGCTTGCGGAGCTAAAGCTTCTTGTGGATGCAGTTGGTGCATCAAAGTTTATATCTCAGAAAAAAACTAACGAACTTGTGGATAAAATCACAAGTCTTGCCGGTATAGACGATGCAAAGCAATTAAGCCGTCAGGTGGTAGTGCCAGAAAAGAAATCCTCAGGAAATGAGAGGATTTTTTATACAATCGATGTTATTTACCAATGCCTGGATAATAATAAAAAGATGTCATTTAAATATCAGGAATGGACCCTTACCAAAGAGATGAAGCCAAGACATGGCGGAAGGGTGTATGTGGTAAGCCCTGCATTTCTTTTGAGAAATGATGAAAACTATTATCTGGTTGCATTTGATGAAGATAGCAACGAAATTAGACATTATCGTGTGGATAAGATGATTTCTGCGGAGATGATGGATGAAAATCGAGCTGGAGAAGATGTAATCGCAAAGCTCAATCCTCGTGAATATGCTCTGCAGCACATAAGCATGTTTGCTGGGCAAGAGCGCATCATTACCATCAGGTTTGCTAAACATTTAATAGGCGTAGTGCTTGATAAATTCGGCACAGAAATAGACATTCGCCAAGATGGAGAAAGCCATGTCAAAGCCCGTATATCAGTGGCTATATCACCTCAGCTTTACGGGTGGCTTACCGGCATAGGCGCGACCATCTGTTTTCCTGATGATGAAGCGGAAAAATTTAAACAATACTTGAAATCAATACTTGAGTCCTAAAGAAAGGTTTATAGATATGAAAAAAACAGCAATTATCACTGGAGCAAGCCGCGGGATAGGAAAGGGAATTGCCGGTGTTTTGGCGTCAGAGGGCTACCATTTAGCCTTGTTTTGCCATAGAAATATAGACACACTTAATGAGTTTGCAGCTGAGCTTAGGGACCAGTACAAAATCGAAGTGTACACCTATTGTGGAGATATTTCTGATAGCGGTTTTACTATACCTGCCTGTGAGGATGCCATAGATAAGCTTGGCCATGTAGACGTATTGGTTAATAATGCTGGTATTGCATACATCGGCCTTTTGACAGATATGTCTTTGGAACAGTGGGATGATATGGTTGGAACCAATCTTTCTCCGCTATTTTATACAGCAAAGGTTGTTGTTCCTAATATGGTATCAAGAGGTTCGGGCAATATTATCAACATTAGCTCTATGTGGGGCACAGTTGGAGCTAGCTGCGAAGTGGCATACTCTGCCACAAAGGGAGCTGTCAATTCCTTTACAAAAGCTCTGGGAAAGGAGCTTGCACCTAGCAACATATCTGTAAATGCCATCGCCTGTGGTGTTGTGGATACAGATATGAATAGCATGCTTTCAGAGGATGAGAAAAATGAATTATCCGAAGAAATTCCAGCTGGAAGATTCTGCACGCCTGAAGAAATTGGAAAAACTGTTTTAAGTATAATAAAAGCCCCATCGTATATGACGGGGCAGATTATCGGGGTTGATGGTGGATACATTTAAACCATAAGGATTTTATCTATTTCATCCCACTCCAATCTGTGGAAGTGATTTGTGATTTCATCAATCTGGGATTTGTGACTCTTAGGGATTTGGTAGGTGTTTAGCTCGTCCAGTATCATTTCTACTGCGCCATAATCCATTGAGGGACACACTTCTCTAAGTGCATCAAAAGCCTGATCAAGCTCATCGTCAGAGATGGGCTTTTTTTCTGCCTTAAGGCGCTGTTTTTCGGAAATATAGTTTTCTAATTTGCCTTTGTAGCTTCTAAGTAAAGTAAGAAGCTCGTCTAGATTGGCATTGATATAATCTGTGTTGTAAGATTTGCCGGCCATTTCTAACGCCAAGGCTTCAGAAGATAATTCCTTTGCACCAATCATCCTTGCGGATGTTTTTAAAGCGTGTACTTTTATTGTAAATAAAGAAATATCGCCCTTTGAATAGGAATCCTCAAGGATAGAAGCATTGTAATCTATATCATTATAAAAAGACTCAAGAAACTTATCAAAGTCCTTGAGGCTGCCACAATACTTTAGACCATCCATAAGCGATATTCCATCAACTTTAGAAAGCTCTATCTTATTAATATTCATACTAAATCCCACCTCAACTTGCATTTACTCTACTACCTAAAATGGAAAAATTCAACAACTTTTTTGGCCCCAGAACTGTAAAAATGGTGGAAAGTAAGGGGATTGGGGGATTTTAGCATACTTCCGTTGTGTATACAATTAATAAATATTTAATAAAGATTTCAGATAAAAACCTTGTGAAACGATGTCACAATTGGTATAATTTGAACATGAAAAACTTCCTAGCAAATACAAAATTAGTGATAGTCACTAATCTGCTCTATAGTTTTTCAAATACATCGCAAAGGTGGTAGACATCATGAAAACAACAATCACAGGAAAGAATATCGAATTAACACAGGGATTAAAGGACGCAGTGGAGGAGCGTTTCAAAAAATTAGACAAATATTTTAATAAGGATACAGAAGCAATCATTACATTAGACGTTGAGAAAGGACGTCAAAAAATAGAAGTTACTATTCCTATGAAGGGTTCTTACTTAAGAGCTGAGGAAACAACAAGCGATATGTACGCTTCAATCGAAGCTGTTACTAATACATTAGAGGCACAGTTAAAGAAACACAGAAACAAGATTATCGACAAAAAGCAGTCTGATTCAAGAACAATTTTTGCACAGGATTTCATTGAGGAAAAGGTAGATGAAGAGGAAAAAATCCAAATCATCCGTAAAAAGACTTTTGATATGAAGCCAATGTATGCTGAGGATGCATGCCTTGAAATGGAAATGTTAGGACATGACTTCTTCATGTTTAGAAATGCAGACACAGACGAAATCAATGTTGTATACAAGAGAAAGAATGGAGCATATGGTTTAATTGAGCCTGAGTTCTAAATCTTTAATTTAATACAAGGAATCATCAAGGATTTTTAACCTCCTGCTGATATAATCACCTTAAAGGGCGATTATTTGCAGGAGGTTTTTTATGGATAAAAAACGATTTGGTTCTCACCTGGCTTATTTTCGTAAAAAGAATGGAATGACGCAGATGCAATTGGCGGAAAGGGTTAATTGCTCCCTATCGACTATTTCCAGACTTGAAAGTGGTTTGGAAATCCCTAAGCTGCAGTTGTTTGAAAAATTTAATAAGGTTTTTGAGGGTTTTGGTATCACTTATGAGGAACTATCAATGGAGGAAATCTTTGAATTTCAAAGAGCGAAGGAAGAACTGCTTATAGCAATTCAAAATGGTAGGGCAGAGGAATTGGATAGAAAGCTGATGCGATTCAAGGAACTGATGGATGAGGAAGACCTGGAGCATAAACAGTATTACGTACTGGGCTATCTTGTATATATGAGAAAAAATGGAATGACCATAGAAGAGTTTTTGGATCGAATAACTGCTCTGTTCGAGATTAGAAGGAAATTACCAAAGCTTCATGAAATTTCGGAACTGAAGCTTTCGCGAATTGAATATATGATGATATATAAAATGGGGTTAGCGCATATGTCTGTAGGGAATGATAAACAGGCAATGGAGTATATAAAAGAACTTATAATATGTGGTTTTGGGGGTGATACTGAATATCTGAAAAATAGGACTAAGGATGTTGCCACAAGCTATGCCCAGATGCTAATCAGAAATAATCAGTTTGTTGAAGCGGAAAAGTGCATCAATTATGTGATGGAGAGGATAGCTGAGAATACAGATACCAGACTTTTCTTTCAAAGCCTGATTTTACAGGAAAAATTGTTTGTGGCGCGTGGGGATGTGGAAGGCGCAAAGCTGATAAAGGATTTTATTGAGGTTGCAGAAAGACTTGTAAACTACATGCAACATAAAGCTGTTAAGGCTTGCGACTTGTAATTTCTTCAAAAAAAGACTATATTAACGCAGAAAGTAAAATTTTTTTGAAGAGGAATAATCATGGATATTGTAGTTTTAGCAGGCGGACTTAGTTCTGAAAGAGATGTATCATTTAAATCAGGAGAGATGGTTGCAAAGGCTTTAAGAGCAAAGGGCCACCGCGCACTTGTTTTAGATGTATTTATGGGATACTCAGATAAGGAATGTGATATTACAGATATATTCGAGCATAGCGAGGAAAATTCTGTAAAGATAGAAACAATTCCTTCAGAAGCACCAGATATTAAGGCGATTATCGCTAGCCGTCCAGATCAAAGCCCAAGCTTCTTTGGACCAAATGTTATAAAGATTTGCCAAAAGGCTGATATTGTATTTATGGCACTTCACGGCGGTGATGGAGAAAGCGGTAAGGTTCAGGCTGCTTTAGATTTATATGGTGTTAAATACACGGGAAATGACTATGTTTCAAGTGCAATAGCCATGGATAAAAATATGACTAAGGAGTTTTTCAAGAGAGCTGGTGTACCAGTTCCAGAAGGAAAATCTCTTAAGAAAGCAGATAGAAAAGATTTCGTATTTGAAAGCTTCCCATGCATTGTAAAGCCAAACTGTGGCGGCTCATCAATCGGTGTAACAATCGTTGAATCTGCAGCAGAATTAGATGCAGCGTTAGACGCAGCATTTGAATGGGAAGATGAAGTTGTAGTTGAGCAGTTTATTAAGGGACGAGAGTTTTCTGATGGTGTAATTGAAGGTAAAGCTTTACCAGTCATTGAAATTGCTCCAAAGCAAGGCTTCTATGATTATAAGAATAAATATGCTGCAGGCTCTGCAGTAGAAACATGCCCGGCTGAAATCAGCGAAAAGGCTACACAGGCAATGCAGGATTATGCTGAAAAAGCATTCAAGGCACTTGGCCTGACAACTTATGCAAGAATGGATTTCATGATGGATGCAGATGAAAATATCTACTGTCTTGAGGCCAACACATTGCCAGGTATGACTCCAACAAGCTTACTTCCACAGGAAGCAGCTGTTACTGGAATCAATTTTGAAGATTTGTGCGAGTATTTAATACAGGTCTCATTAAAGAAATACAACTAGAGTTTTAGAAGATAGAGTAAGAGAGAAATATATGAAGAACATGACACTTAATAAAATAGCTGAAGCAACTAATGGAAAGCTGATTCTTCCAGAGGGATTTGAGGCATATAGCGATAAAGAGATTGCTGGAGCTGTTAATGACAATCGTAAGATAGAGAAAGATTTTCTTTTCATTCCAATGGTAGGAGCAAAGGTTGATGGGCATGATTTTATTGATGATGTCTTTTCTAAGGGCGCTCTTGCTACACTATCTGAAAAAACATTGGAAAGTCCTAAGGGACCATACATTTTAGTTGAGGACACTAAAATCGCACTGAAGCAAATAGCCACAGCCTATAGACAGGAGCTTGATATTCCCGTTGTAGGCGTTATTGGAAGTGTAGGTAAGACAAGCACAAAAGAGATGATTACATCTGTGCTTGAGACAAAGTATTCAGTTCTTAAGACTGAAGGAAACTTTAATAACGAAATAGGCTTGCCACTTACTATCTGCCGCATTCGTGATGAGCACCAGGTGGCAGTTGTAGAGATGGGAATATCTGATTTTGGAGAGATGCATCGCCTTGGGGACATTGCAAAGCCTAATATCGTTGTAATGACAAACATTGGACAGTGTCACTTGGAGTTTTTGAAGTCTAGAGATGGTATCCTAAAGGCAAAGACAGAAGTATTCGAGCATATGCCTAAGGACGGCCTTGTAATACTAAATGGTGATGATGATAAGCTTATAAACGCTGATACACTTGGCCTAAGAAAGGTGTTCTATGGCCTTAATGATCAGCAGGTTAATGCCAAGAATGTGGAGCCACGAGGTCTCACAGAAACAGCAGCTACTATCACAGTAGATGGAAAAAGCTTTGATGTGGTGATTCCACTTCCAGGTACACATAATGTAATGAACGGTCTTGCAGCAGCCGCTGTTGGACATGAGCTTGGTCTCACTAACGAGGAAATCCAAAGAGGTCTTAACACTGCAGGCACAATTGCTGGCAGAAACAATATCATTACAGTTAGAGGAACCACCATCATAGACGATTGTTATAATGCTAACCCTGTATCTATGAAGGCATCTATAGAAGTTCTTGGCAAAGCTGCCGGACGTACAATTGCCATTTTAGGTGATATGGGAGAGCTGGGCGCTGATGAGCGCAAGCTGCACTATGAAATCGGTGAAGCTTTAGAGGCTAATCATATCGGATATGTATTTACTGTAGGTGAGCTTTCTGAAGAGATTAATAAGTCTTTATCAAATAGCAACAGCTCATGTCTTGCTTATCACTATTCAACTGTAGATGATATGCTTGCTGATTTGTTACCTATCATCAGAACAAACGATACTATATTAATAAAAGCCTCACACTTCATGAACTTTAGTCATGTAGTGGAGGCTATTGAGAATCATCTTAAATAGAATAATTAAAGCAATTTGGCATCGCTTTCTAACTGAGTTTCGATGATTTGCTTTACGTATGCACCCACGCGCTTTTTATTGTCGCCTTCTAGTGCAGTAGGATCTACTGGAGGACAGAAGGTGATGATGACGTGGGTCTTTTTTATTTTAGGAAAATGAGCTTCAAGTACTTCACGTGTATTAGTGAAAGCGATCGGCACTATTGGACATCCTGTCTTGGTAGCAATCTTGAAAGATGCTTCATGGAAATCTGCCATCTGACCAGTCTTGGAACGAGTTCCTTCCGGGAAGATGAACATGTTAATGCCGGCTTTAATATAATCCTGAGCTTTTAAGATAAGCTTTAAATCCTGACGTGGATCTGTACGAGTAAGGAAAAGACAGTAGTTCATCTTCATCCAAACATTAAGTAAAGGTACCTTTTCGAAGGTCTTCTTTGATAAAAAGCCAGTGACAGGTGGACAAACGTGGTAACCTAGAATGATATCGAAATAGCTCTGGTGATTACCGATGAAAAGCACTGATTTGTCCTTTGGAAGATTTTCCTTTCCGTGAACCTCATATTTGATACCTGAGATAAAGGCAACGACTCCGAAAGCCCAGGCAACGGCCTTGTATCCAATGACATCCTTTGCCCTTTTATTAAAAAGCCCGATTATAAAGAGAATTAACCAAAGTGGAATACTCAGAATCAGGAAGATGACAACAAATGTTACAGCGAATATTGTTCTAAACATATTTCCTCCAAATAAAATAGTTGTAATTAATCAGATATTTCTTCTGAATATAATAATTATAAAATACAGTGCTATATTTAGCAATTACGGCACATGTGAATTATTCGTTAACATAGCGGATAGATAAAACGAGTGATTATATGTAAATTTAATTTGAATAATCAAACCATATAATATCAACAAAACCTACTTATTTTATAATATTTATTCAAAAAATGGAAGTTAAATTTTGACAAAATCAACAAAAAGTGATATAATTCCACCAACGACATAAGAATATCATTAAGGTATTCAAATGCTAGAAAAGGGGGAGACATCATGGAGCGCGAGGATTTTGACAAAGTACGCGATTCAGTGAGATCGCAGTGCGGTAGTAGAGTAGTTATTCAGTTAGACAGAGGACGTAACAAGGTTGACATTCAGCAGGGTGTTATCCAGGAAGCTTACCCAAGTGTTTTCACTATCTTAGTTGACGACACAGAGACAAGCCCATCACAGTTACTTTCATTCAGTTACACTGATATCATCACTAAGGAAATACGCATGAAGCTTTGCTAAACTTGCAGGCTAGATTAGTTATGACCTAAAATTGAATATTGCAAAATGTAGAACCATCGGCTTAGCCGATGGTTCTTTTGTTAATATAATTGTTACCATTCACCTTAGTTTTTTAGAGGCCCGCCCTCCCCTATGCTGCGGCCCGCCCTTCACACTGGTGCATTGCATGAATATTGCGTTTTTCTAATGGGCCACTTATGCATCTTTATTTACATGTGTCTTTTGCAGGCCTGTACAATTTTGAAAAAGGTTTTTGATTGGCGGACACAAAACCTAGTGTAAAGTGTACTTCTTAGACTGAGGGGAACTTGGTTGATTTTGGAGCGAGCTTAGTAACATAAAAGCAGGTTTTGCATATATAAGCATGCGCTGCCACGGATGGCAGCGCAAGTGGTCACTTGAAACACGATGTTGAATGTGCCACGGTGATTATATATGCAAAACCTGCTTTGTCATGTTACTTAGCAAGCGCAATATGAAACCAAGTCCCCTTAGCCTGAGAAGTACATAAAAAACTATAGTGTCCGCCACTCAAAAAACATTTTTCAAAATGGTTCATTCCGCAACAAGACACATGTGTGATGCATAAGTTTGGCCCATAATAAAAACAGCAATATTCGCAAAATCACACCAGTGTGAAGGGCGGGCCGCAGAGTATGGGAGGGCGGGCCAGTCACTATATGGCAGCGGTGAATGGTAACAATTAATGGGAATACTGAGTTTAATTATTGAAAACGGGGGATATAAAAGGTATCATAATGTAGAGAGAGTATGAGAATTTTGCACTAGATATTGCGTTAATTGTTTTGGAGATAGTGTTTATGAAATATAAGAAGTTGTTTAAACCATTGGCATGTATTGCGGTTACAGTATGTTTGCTTGCGTCTGATTCCACAGTTTCGAACGCAGTTCGTTCTATATCAGAGATTGAAGCTGAGCAGGATTCATTGCAGGATGAAATCGATGCATTGGATGCAGATTTATATAGTTTAGTTAGTCAGATTACAGAAATCGAGACAGCGATTTCTGATACAGAAGCAGAAATAGAAGAAACAGAAGCTGCCTTAGAGGAAGCAAAAGCAGCTAGGGATTCTCAGTATGAAGCCATGAAGCTTCGTATCAAATATATGTACGAAACTGAAGATCCTAGCGTATTTGAAATGTTGATTGAGTCTGGCTCTATCAGCCAGTTCTTAAATAGGTTGGAATATGCCAATAGCGTATATGAATACGACAGAGAAAAGCTTGAGCAATTTGAAGCTACACAGGCTGAAATAGAAGAGCTTGCAGCTTCACTTCAAGAGGAAAAGACAAGTCTTGAAGCTTCCAAGAAGGAATTGGCATCTCAGGAATCTGCACTTGAAGCCATGGTTGATGAAAAACGTGGTGAGATGGATGACTTGGATGCAGAGCTAAAGGAAGCTAAAGAAATTGCAGCTAGGGAGGCAGCTCTTGCAGCAGCCCGTGCAGCAGCAGCGGCAGCAGCCAACGGAAATAGTGCCGGAGGAGCTAAGACTGCAGCAAGCTCAAGTTACAATGTAAATGGAGATTTGAATCCTGGTTATAGAACTGGTACAAGTGGTTCAAGCGTAGTATCTTATGCACAATCATTTGTTGGAAATCCATATGTATGGGGTGGTACATCTCTTACAAATGGATGCGACTGTTCAGGATTCGTACAAGGAGTACTGGCAAATTTTGGAATAACATACGGCTCTAGAATGACATCTGGTTCATTCAGAGGTGTAGGACAAGAAGTAAGCTACAATTACATGCAACCCGGTGATATAGTTTGCTACCCTGGACACGTAGCAATATATGCTGGTGGAGGTATTATTGTGGAAGCACAGAGTACAGCTACTGGTATTACTAATTACCGATCAGTCAATTGCCATTCAATTATTACTATACGAAGGGTATTATGATTATTAAAAAGCTGCTCAAACCTATATTACTTGCGTTATGTATTTCAGTGGTGGCCTATGCCCTTTTTACAATGCAGGGAGGACGAGGTCCTATAGATTATTTTGATCACCTGGATGATACGGCAGTTAGCATTGATACTGAAGAAGTGACGTTTGAAGATCTAGCTTTCTACATTCTATTTGAAGAAAGAAAGGTTGAGGAGCAAGCTAAAATCTATAATAAGGACTACACCAAGGATTATTGGAATCTTCACACCAACGATACCTTTATTCAGTCTGAGGCAAAGAGCGTGGTGATGGGAATGGCCATTCATGACCATTTATTCTATCAGCTTGCAGTTGAGGAAGGATTGGATGAGCTCACACCGGCAGAGGAAATCGAGCTTGAAGGTTCCATTACAGATTTTTGGGAGGATATGTTAGATATCCAGTGGAATTATTTGCCATGCGATGAAGCTACCATAAATAACCAGATTCGCATCGCAGCAGTTGCTGAAAAATATGGCAACTATCTGGCCAAAGAACATGGCCCAAGCGCAGCTGCCTATAAATATGACGGCTATTATTACAGTCAGATTTTAGAAAAACACAATGTGGAGACTAACAAAAAGCTTTGGGATAAGCTTGTCTTAGGCGATATCACAATCAAGCATAGTAAGATTAATTATATTAATGGTTTGACTGATGAGGACAAGAAAAAGAGCAAAAAATAGAAAGGCAATACAAATGATTAAGTTAAACAGAAACGACCCTTGCTGGTGTGGAAGTGGTCGTAAGTATAAGCAGTGCCATGAGGCTTTCGATAGAAAGATAGAGAGCTTTGCTGTAAAGGGGCATAAGGTGCCAAAGCACAACATGATTAAGACACCAGAACAGGTTGAAAAGATTAAGCAGTCTGCAGTTATTAATATGGCATGTCTTGATGCTGTAGCAGAGGCTATTCATGAGGGCATGAATACTGCAGAAATCGATAAAATTGTTTATGATACAACCACAAAAATGGGAGGTATCCCAGCACCACTTAATTACGAAGGATTTCCATACAGTGTATGTACCTCGGTTAACGATCAGGTATGTCATGGATACCCATCAAAGGATGTTATCCTTAAGAGTGGCGATATAGTCAATGTAGACTGTTCTACAATTTTAGACGGCTATTATTCAGATTCATCTAGAATGTTTATGATAGGTGATGTTGATCCAGAGACTAAAAAGCTTGTTGAAGTCACAAAGGAATGTTGTGACCTTGGATTAGAGCAGGTTAAGCCATGGGGCTTTTTAGGAGATGTTGGAGCTGCAATTTGCAAGCATGCTCACGAAAATGGCTACCAGGTTGTACGTGAAATCGGTGGACACGGTGTAGGAATCGAATTCCATGAGGAACCATGGGTTGGATACAACACACTTCCAGGTACAGAGCTTCTGCTTGTGCCAGGCTTTATGTTTACAATCGAACCGATGATAAATATGGGTACTCAGAAAATAAAGACCGACCCTAACAATGGATGGGAAGTGTCTACATTAGATGGCAAGCCATCAGCTCAGTGGGAGTACCAGGTATTAGTAACCGAAACAGGATACGAGGTAATTTCATATTGATGCGTTTAGATAAACTATTGGTTGAACAAGGAATAGGAACACGATCTGAAGTAAAGGCTCTTCTTAAGAAGGGCCTTATTTTAGTTGATGGAAATAAGGCTACACGCCCAGAGGAAAAGGTAGATGAGAGTAGTGTAGTAATCACTTACCAAGGCAAAGATTACACATACAAAAAGTTCTCTTATTACATAATGAATAAGCCAAAAGGGGTAATTACAGCAACAGAGGATGCCAAAGAAAAAACGGTAATGGATTTATTCTATGCACAGTGTAAGGATGCACCAAAGGGGCTTAGTCCTGTTGGACGTTTAGATAAGGACACTACTGGACTGTTGTTAATCACCAATGATGGAAAGCTTGCCCACGATTTACTCTCTCCTAAAAAACATGTGGACAAAACATATTTTGTTACATTAGATGGTGAGCTTTCATCAGATGATATCACCCAGTTAGAAAACGGGGTGCATATAGGCGAAGGAGACTTAACAGCACCAGCAAAAGTAGAGTATGAAGGAGGCAATACCTGCTACATTACTATTCACGAAGGAAAGTTTCATCAGGTAAAAAGAATGTTTTTTGCCGTTGGAAGAGAGGTAATTGAGCTTAAAAGAACGGCTTTTGGCCCACTAAAATTAGATGAGGAAAAACTTCCTTTAGGATATTTTAGTGAATTAAAGCGTGAAAGTATTGACTCTTGAATTAATAAGTTTTATTATAGTTGGCAACAAAGGGGTTTTAGTCTTTAAAGTGTTAAAGAATGAAAGTGAAATTTGCTCTATGGGGAGGCAGTTTCATGGATATTAGGAGGGAAAAAAGATGAAGAAAAGATTACTTAGCCTTGGATTATGCGCAGCTATGACAGCTTCATTGTTTGTTGGTTGTGGAAGCAACGGTTCTAACGGAGGTGGAGACAATGTTGAAACTTCTGGCGAGCTTACATGGAGACTTGGAGGTATTGGACCTACTACTGGTGGTGCTGCTCAGTACGGACAGGGCGTTATGAATGCAATTCAGATTGCAGTAGATGAAATCAACGAGGCAGGCGGAATTAACGGATATCAGATTTCATTTAACTTCCAGGATGATGAGGCCGATGCTCAGAAATCTGTAAATGCTTACAACACACTTAAGGATTGGGGAATGCAGATTCTTGAAGGAACAGTTACATCTGGTGCATGTGCAGCCGTATCAGCTGAGACATACAACGACAGAATCTTCCAGATTACACCATCAGCTTCTTCTACAAGCGTAACAGAAGGACACGATAACACATTCCAGATTTGTTTCTCAGATCCTAACCAGGGTACAGTTTCAGCTGATTATATTGCTGAGAATGGTCTTGGAACAAAGATTGGTATTATTTATGATAGCTCTGATCCATATTCATCAGGTGTTTATCAGAACTTCGCAACAGAGGCAGCTAATGTAGGACTTGAAATCGTTGCAACAGAAGCTTTCACAGCTGATAACAAGACAGACTTCTCTACACAGCTTCAGAAATGTAAGGATGCAAAGGCAGATTTATTATTCCTTCCATTCTACTATACAGAAGGATCAATCGTTCTTACACAAGCTAATCAGATGGGATACGCACCAACAATGTTCGGTGTAGATGGATTTGATGGTCTTCTTGGTGTTGAAAACTTCGACGTAAAACTTGCAGAGGGTGTATATCTTCTTACACCATTCGCAGCAGATGCAGAAGATGAGGCAACACAGAACTTTGTATCAAAGTACGAAGAGCAGTTTGGTGGAACACCTAACCAGTTTGCAGCAGATGCATACGACGGAGTTTACATCATCAAGGAAGCTCTTGAGGCTGCCAACCTTACACCAGAGGCATCAAACGAAGAAATCTGCGATGCACTTATTTCAGCAATCCAGGAAGTTAACTACAACGGACTTACAGGTGAGGGCATGACATGGAATGAATTAGGTGAGGTATCTAAGTCACCTAAGGCTGTTATTATCCAGGATGGCGGATACGTATCAGTACAGTAATTAAAATACTGGACCACAAAAGCGGATTTCTAATATAATCAAACTTTTTGGTCATGGCACAATGTGGTGCAAGGCGGTCTTATATAGGTCGCCTTGCATTTAAATTTATTTGAAAGTGAGAATTAATATGGGATTTTTAACCTATTTAATTAATGGATTAAGCCTAGGAAGCGTATATGCCATTATAGCCCTTGGTTATACAATGGTATACGGAATTGCAAAGATGCTAAATTTTGCCCACGGCGATGTAATTATGGTCGGGGCTTATTTGGTCTTTATGTGTATGTCAAATACAGGAGCACCTGCTGTAGTTTCTATAGTCATTTCTATAGTCTGCTGTACAGCCCTTGGAATGCTTATAGAAAAAATAGCATATAAGCCACTTAGAAGAGCAACAAATCTTGCTGTTTTGATTACAGCTATCGGCGTCAGCTACTTCTTGCAGAATATGGCGCTATTAATATTTGGTTCAAATCCTGTTTCGTTTACATCAGTTATCACATGGCAGGGAATTTCTTTAGCTGGCGGTCAGCTTAAGATTACAGGTACTGCTATTATCACAATCATCACCTGCTTAATTATCATGGTAGGCCTTATGTGGTTTGTTAAGAACACAAAGCCAGGACAGGCAATGAGAGCAGTATCAGAAGATAAAGATGCAGCTGTACTTATGGGAATAAATGTTAATGCAACAATTTCCCTTACATTTGCAATTGGTTCAGGACTTGCAGCAATTGCCGGTGCATTGCTTTGTAGCTCATATCCATCTCTTACTCCATACACAGGCTCAATGCCAGGTATCAAGGCATTTACAGCTGCTGTATTTGGTGGAATCGGTTCAATCCCTGGAGCTTTGATTGGTGGATTACTTCTTGGAATCATCGAGATTTTAGCAAAGGCATACATCTCAAGCCAGTTGGCAGATGCTATCGTATTTGCGGTATTGATTATTGTATTACTTGTAAAGCCTACTGGTATTTTAGGCAAACAAATAAAAGAGAAAGTGTAGGTATGGCATGAAGAATCTAAATAAAACTACACAAAAATTAATAACTACTATCGCAGTAATTGCAGTATTATATGCAATCATGCAGACAATGCAAAGCACAGGAAATCTTAGCTCTCTTATGAGTGGATTGTTGGTTCCTGTATGTGCCTATTCTTTAGTTGCAGTAGGCCTTAACCTTTGCGTTGGATATTTGGGAGAATTATCACTTGGACATGCTGGATTTATGTGTGTAGGTGCATTCACATCTGCATTCTTTTCAAAGGCATTTCAGGAGTCAATTCCTGACGTACCAAGATTTATACTTGCGCTTGTTATTGGAACATGCGCTGCAGCTCTCTTCGGATTTTTAATTGCAATCCCAGTTCTTAGACTTAGCGGCGATTATTTAGCTATCGTTACTCTTGCTTTTGGTGAAATCATCAAGAACGTAATCAATGTATTGTACATTGGTAAGGATAGCAGTGGATTACATTTTTCAATGAAGGATATGATGTCACTTGGCATGGAACCAGGCGGAAAGATTCTTGTAAATGGACCACAGGGAATCACAGGTACACCTCGTCAGTCCACATTTACAATAGCAGTAATCTTATTAATCTTAGCTCTTGTTGTAGCTCACAACTTTGTTAACTCTAGAACAGGTAGAGCTGTTAAGGCTATCAGAGATAATCAGATTGCAGCTGAGACTGTAGGTCTTCCAATTACAAAATATAAGCTTATTGCTTTCACAATTTCAGCAGCTATAGCAGGTGTTGGTGGCGTTATTTATGCTCACAACATCAATTCGCTTACAGCTACAACCAACAACTTTGGATACAACATGTCTATCATGATTCTTGTATATGTAGTTCTTGGTGGTATCGGTAATTTCTCTGGTTCAGTAATTGCAGCAGTTGTATTAACAATGCTTCCTGAGATGTTAAGAGGATTATCAAATTACAGAATGCTTATTTACTCAATCGTACTTATCGTACTCATGTTATTTAACTGGGCACCAGGAATCCTTAAATTCAGAGAAGAGCATGGAATTACTTCCAAG
Organism: Pseudobutyrivibrio sp. MD2005; assembly: GCF_000621865.1. Taxonomy (GTDB): domain Bacteria; phylum Bacillota; class Clostridia; order Lachnospirales; family Lachnospiraceae; genus Pseudobutyrivibrio. Next base: position 51,308 of record NZ_JHXE01000008.1, on the reverse strand, counting down.
GGAATACTTGATAGATTTAAGAAGCATAAGGAGGTGCAATAATGGCATTACTTGAAGTTACAAACTTAGGCATTTCCTTTGGCGGACTTAGAGCTGTAAACGAATTTGACCTCACAATCGAAGAAGGCGAATTGTATGGACTTATCGGACCAAACGGTGCAGGTAAGACAACAGTTTTCAATATGTTAACAGGAATCTATAAGCCTACAGATGGTAAGATTCGCTTAGCAGGAAATGATATTACAGGTAAGCATACTGCAGATATTAATAAGGCTGGAGTGGCTCGTACCTTCCAGAATATCAGACTTTTTGGAGATCAGTCAGTGCTTGATAACGTAAAAATTGGTCTTCATAATTCATATGAATATAGCACATTTGCAGGTGTGTTTAGATTGCCAAAGTTTTTTGCAACAGAAAAAGAGATGGACAAGAAGGCACTAGAAATCCTTTCTGTTTTTGGACTTGATAAAGAGGCGAATGTACTGGCATCAAATCTACCATACGGTAAGCAGCGTCAGCTTGAAATAGCAAGAGCTCTTGCTACAAATCCAAAGCTGCTTCTATTGGATGAGCCAGCTGCTGGAATGAATCCAAATGAAACACGTGATTTGATGAATACAATTGCACTTATTCGTAAAGAATTTGGAGTAACAATTCTTCTTATTGAGCATGATATGAAGCTTGTATCAGGAATCTGTGAGAAGCTTACAGTGCTCAACTTTGGACAGGTACTTGCTCAGGGAAAGACTTCTGAGGTACTTAACAATCCAAGGGTAATCAAAGCATATTTAGGAGAATAACATGTTAAAAGTAGAAGATTTAATTGTAAATTATGGAATGATTCAGGCTCTTAAAGGAATCAGCTTCGAAGTAAATGAAGGGGAAGTAATCGCGCTTATTGGTGCCAATGGTGCCGGCAAGACAACTACTCTTCAGACTATATCAGGCATGCTTTCTCCTACATCAGGAAAAGTCCTTTTAGAGGGCGTTGATATCACAAAGATTCCAGGCCATAAGATTGTTTCAATGGGAATGGCGCATGTTCCTGAAGGACGTAGAGTTTTTGCGGGATTAACAGTGCTTGAAAACTTGAAAATGGGAGCTTATACTAGAAGTAACAAGTCAGAGATTGCAGATGCATTTGAGAGGGTTTACGAGAGTTTCCCAAGACTAAAGGAGCGTCAGAATCAGTTGGCTGGTACTCTTTCAGGTGGTGAGCAGCAGATGCTTGCTATGGGACGTGCACTTATGAGTCAGCCACGTATTGTACTGATGGATGAGCCTTCTATGGGACTTTCACCAATCTATGTAGATGAGATTTTTAAAATCATTCAGTCAATTTCTGATGCAGGAACTACAGTACTTCTAGTAGAGCAGAATGCAAAGAAGGCTCTTGCTATAGCAGATAGGGCATATGTTCTTGAAACTGGAAATATCGTTCTTTCTGGCAATGCTAGTGATCTTATGAATGATGACTCTATTAAGAAGGCATACTTAGGAGAATAATTGCATATCTGACAGATATCCTGGGGCAGAGATGCGGATTGGGGGACACTTGTATGGAAGACAAGAAGTTGGTTATTACTATTGCTAGAAGTTATGGCTCAGGAGGATTGACCCTTGCGAAAAAGCTTGGAATAGAATTGGGTTTACCTGTCTATGATAGGGAGATTCTTAGAAGAGCTTCGGATCAGAGTGGAATTAGTGAAGAATTATTTGGAGAGGTAGACGAGTGCGTTAAAAAAATCTTCATGTCCAGCAAGGGCAAATACAAGGGCATTCCACTCACACCAGAGAACAGCGCATTCACATCCAACGACAATCTCTTTGAGATTCAAGCTGATGTTATAAAGAAGATTGCAAATACAGAAAGCTGCATTTTTGTTGGTCGATGTGCAGATTATATTTTAAAAGATCGCCCTTATGTTCTTTCACTTTATTTCTATGCGTCGGAAGCAGATTGCCTGGAAAGATTACGTAAGCAGGTATTTGGAACCGACGAAGAGCTGCTTAAGCGTATGCATGAAATTGATAAGCATCGTTCAGATTATTATCGCTATTACACTGGCAAGGACTGGAATGATGCTAGAAACTACGACTTCTGCCTGGATACAGGCGTGATGGATTACGACAAATTAATCGAAGTTGTAAAATCCTATATCGAAATAAAAAATAGAGATATGTAAAATGTTAACCTCTATCCTAAAATGGGATAGAGGTTTTTAAATTTGTGAAAACATAGTGCTTGTGATTGAAATATGTAAATATATTTTTTATAATTGTCCTGCAAAGTAGGGATATATAGAAGGATTAAGAATAAATGAATCTTAAAGTATTAAAAACACTTGAATATGACAAAATTATAAATAGATTGGCGGAGCTGGCTACTTGCGATGCAGGTAAGAAACGTTGCCAAGAGCTGCTTCCAATTAATGACATTGAAGAAATAAAGGTCATGCAAAAGGAGACAGAATGCGCTTTTAATCGATTGGTAAAGGTAGGGGATGTTAGTGCTAGTGGCACAACAGACTTACGTCCATCATTAGCAAGACTTGATTTGGGCTCTACCCTCACAATCGAAGAGATTCTTGCAGTAGCATCTGTGCTTGAAGTTACAAAACGAGTAGCTGCATATGGCAAGCAAATGGAAGAGGAAGACGCTCTTACATTTTACTTTAATGGCCTTTCTCCAGAAGTGGCTATCTTGAACGAAATCAGACGCTGTATCATTGATGAAGAGACTATTGCAGATGATGCAAGCACCGCTCTTTACGATATTCGTATGGGCATGAAGCGCACAAATGACAAGATTAAAAGTGTCATGAATTCAATGCTTAACAATTCTACAACACGTGGATATTTGCAGGAGCCTGTTGTTACAGTCAGGGGTGGCCGATTCTGTTTACCAGTACGTGCGGATTATAAATCTAGAGTGCCAGGTATGGTACACGACCAATCTTCTACAGGTAGCACATTTTTTATCGAGCCAATGCAGGCTGTTGATTTAAATAACGAATTAAGAGAGCTTCAGGTTAGAGAGCAGGATGAGATAAACAGAATCCTTGCCAATATTTCTAACAGGATTGCAGAATCTTCAGAGGGAATAATTCGTAATTACGAATTGCTTACAGAGATTGATTTTATCTTGGCTAAGGGTCGATATGCAATTGAGTTAAATGCAAGCAACCCAGAGTTTAACGAGGACGGTATTATTAATCTTCGCGGCGCTCGTCATCCACTTCTTGATCCAAAGAAGGTGGTTGCAACAGATATTAAGCTGGGAGAGGACTATAATCTGTTACTTGTTACAGGTCCAAATACTGGCGGTAAAACTGTATCACTTAAGACCTGTGGTTTGCTCACACTTATGGCCCAGGCAGGCCTTCATATTCCAGCAAAGGATCGCAGCCAGATTGCAGTATTTGATGATGTGTATGCAGATATTGGTGATGAGCAGTCTATCGAGCAGTCACTATCCACATTCTCATCTCATATGGTAAACATTGTCCACATATTAGAGGCAATCAATAGTGGAAACTATAGCCATGATACAGAAGAGCTTGTGGAAAAAAGGTCAAAGGACTTTGTGCATTCTAAGGTATTACATGGCACTAATGAGCCAAATAAGGTGCCTCAATTCTTGATATTAATCGACGAGCTTTGTGCTGGTACTGATCCTAAAGAGGGTGCTGCGTTGGCACAATCCATACTGGATAGGTTGCACACCTTAGATGTGCGCACAATGGCTACAACTCACTATAGTGAGCTTAAAGTATACGCACTTTCAACTGACGGAGTTGAGAATGCATCCTGCGAGTTTTCACTTGAGACACTCAGTCCAACATATCATTTGATTATAGGTGTGCCAGGAAAGTCTAACGCATTTGCGATATCATCAAAGCTTGGTATACCTGCTGATTTGATAGAAGATGCCCAGGGACGTCTATCTGAAAATGATAAATCCTTCGAGGATTTAATGGTGGATTTGGAGCAGAAACGCCATCAGGTAGAAAGTGATGCGGCTGAAGCTGCGGCAGCTCTTAAAGAGGCTGAAACAAAGCTTGCAAACGCAACAGCAAAAGAAGAAAAGATTAAGTCACAGCGAGAAGAGCTTATTCGTCAGGCTCATGAGGATGCAGCGGCAATTCTTCAGGAAGCAAAGGATATTGCTGACGAAACAATTCGTGACTTTAATAAATTTGGCAAGGGCGGCGGAAATATTTCTGCCATGGAGGCAAAGCGTGCAGCCCTTGGTAAGGGAGTTAACAAAGCCAAGAGCAAGGCTAAGGAAAAAGTTGAAGTTCAGGAGAACACCAATGTTCCTACTGATTTGCACGTGGGTGATAAGGTTAAGGTCCTTTCTATGAATCTTATTGGAAATGTATGCTCTAAGCCAAACGCCAAAGGTGATGTAATGGTACAGATGGGTATCATGAAATCCAATGTAAATATCAAGGATTTAGTTCTCATTGAAGAGGAAGACAAGTTTGTACCAAAGAAGGGAACTAGAGTCAAGAATATGACCTACGGAGGCTTCAACAAGGCAGCCTCAATTTCGCCTGAAATCAACCTTTTAGGCTGTACAGTAGATGAAGGTATAGCAAAGCTTGAGAAGTACCTTGATGACGCTTATATAAGCCATCTGACCTCTGTTAGAGTGGTACATGGTAAAGGTACTGGTGCACTTCGAAAAGGCGTGCAGCAATACTTACGTAAATGTAAAAACGTAGCCGATTTCCACCTTGCAGAATTTGGCGAAGGTGATGCTGGTGTCACAATAGTAACTTTTAAATAAATATGTTTGTTTTCAAAAAAAGATGTTGCAATAAATCATTTGCAGCATCTTTCTTTTTTTGATTATTACATTGGGAAATATGTTTTTATCACAAGGCGCCTGGAAAACCTTATGACTTCTTGCTGACAGAACAATGAAATTGTCAGCAAGAATCCTGCTTTGCAGGACATGAAAATAGATAAATCTATTTTTATGGTATTTACGATTCTTGAAAAACTGATGTTTTTCAAGAATCTATACTTTCATTTTCTTGCGATACGAAAAGAGTTTATTTTGCTGGAAATGTATCGCAAGAAGTCTGGAAAACTCTTATACTTTCATTTTCTTGCGATACGAAAAGAGCTGATTTGCTGTAAATGTATCGCAATAAGTCGGGAAAAACCTTATACTTTCATTTTCTTGCGATACAAAAAGAGCTGATTTGCTGTAAATGTATCGCAATAAGTTGGGAAAACCTTATACTTTCATTTTCTTGCGATACGAAAAGAGCTGATTTGCTGTAAATGTATCGCAATAAGTCGGGAAAAACCTTATACTTTCATTTTCTTGCGATACGAAAAGAGCTTATTTTGCTGGAAATGTATCGCAAGAAGCCGGGAAAGTCTTATGCTTTCATTGGCTTGCGATAAAAACGAGCAGATTTTACTAAATTTGTATCGCAAGAACTCTGGGAGGCCTTATGCTTTCGTTTTCATGTGATAAAAATGAGATATTTCATGATAGATGATTAGTGCTACAACCAAAAAAATGGAGTGAAATCTTCAGATTTCACTCCCTTCTCTTTATTTCACATCATAATATATTCTAGATTCAGGTGGAACAGATTCAGTTATGAAGGTTGAACCTCCGATGATTGAATCGTGTCCGATTACTGTGTCACCACCAAGGATAGATGCGTTTGAATAGATTGTAACGTTGTCTTCGATGGTTGGATGACGTCGTACACCACGTAAGTTCTGGCCGCCTCTTGTAGAAAGTGCACCGAGAGTAACACCCTGATATACTTTTACGTTGTTACCAATGTGAGTGGTCTCTCCGATAACAATACCTGTGCCGTGGTCGATGAAGAAGAATTCACCGATAGTGGCACCAGGATGAATATCAATACCTGTGTTAGAGTGAGCATACTCAGTCATAATTCTAGGAATGATTGGCACCCCGAGTAAATATAACTCGTGAGCAAGACGATAAACTGTGATTGCCATGATTCCAGGGTATGCAAAAATAATTTCATCTATGCTTGTTGCAGCAGGATCACCATCATAAGCTGCTTGTAAATCGGTATCCAAAAGTGCACGAACATGAGGGATACGCTTTAAAAATGCAAGCGAAAGCTCTTCGGCTTTTGTAGTGCAGATTTCGTCGCCACATCCATCGAAAACGCTGTTGTAGCAGAGCACGAGAGAAATCTGTTTGTTGAGATTGTAAACAACATCCTCCATGAGAGTGTTAATGTTGGTCTCAACATTGTAAACTTTGTAAACATGATCACGATAATAACCAGGGTAAACGATTCTGATAAGCTTCATGGTAATATCTATGATGCTATCTTTGTTAGGCTGGTGATAAGTGTCAAGCTTGTCGATGGCTCTGTCAGACTTGTAGTCTTTCATGAGTTCTTTTGTGATTTCGAGCATTTCCTGCTCAATCTTTTTTCCATCCATTATGAAATATCCTCCTAAATAATAGCAGTGCAAATTTCTTTAGTCATTTTAGGCTTATTCATACAGTAGATATGTATATGTGCCATACCGCATTTACGAAGATCCTTAATCTGATTAACTGCAAATTCAATACCAGCTTTGCGCATATCCTCTGGTGAATCACCATACTTAGCACAAATATCTGCAAGTGATTTTGGAACGGATGAGCCTGCAAGTGTAACTGTTGAACCAATCTGCTTTGCAGAAGTGATAGGCATAATACCTGCAACAACAGGAACTGTGATGCCGGATTTATCAGCTCTTTCTATAAATCTGTAGAAATCAGCATTATCAAAAAATAGCTGAGAAATAAACATCTTTGCTCCCATATCCTGTTTCATCTTCATGAAGGCTAAGTCCGAATCCATTGAAATTGCCTCTGGATGTTTTTCAGGATAGCAAGATGCAGATACATCTAAATTGGTATGGGTGTTAAGGAAACGAATTAAGTCTGTTGCATGAGGAAAGATTCGTTTCTCAAACTGTTCATCAGACATATCGCGAGGCTTGTCACCTCTAAGAGCTAAAACATGATTAACCCCAACATTAGCTAAGTCGTTTGTAACTTCAAGTATATCATCCTCTGTAGAACCCACACATGTCATGTGTGCCATCGCATCAATCTTTAGATTGTTTTGAATGTAAGATGCGATTTCGACGGTCTTCTTTGAACGACTACCGCCAGCTCCGTAAGTAACACTGATAAAATCAGGGTTCAAGGTTGATAGTGAATCAAGTACTTTGTAGCAGTTTTCAAATTCATCATCCTTTTTTGGAGGGAAAACCTCGAAAGAGAGAGATGAATTGCGGTCGAACATATCTTTTAACATAGAATTCTCCTAATAATTATTCAACTTTAACAATTTTATCACAGTTTATAAATAAAAAAATAGTATCATATTCCATAGTTAAAATAAAGGCTTTATGGCGTTTTCAGTAGATATTGCAGAATTTTAGGAGTGCTAATAAATATGAGGCTGAAGGATTTAAAAAAATTAATTACGCGAACAAAAAATATGCAGTTTCCTGAACATAGAGATGTAGTTAGGGTCTTAGGAGCTGACAGCATGGTTTTGCTTAAAAACAATGATATTCTTCCTTTGAAAAAAGGGAAGATTGCTTTGTTTGGAGCGGGTGCTGTTGATACGGTATTTTGTGGAATATACTTTAACTACGTATTTACGGATTATACCGTAAATGTGCGTGAAGGATTAGAAAATAACGGATTTACGTTTTCTACTGAAAACTGGCTTGCCAAAATGGAAAAGGCTATTAAGAATGAAAAGAGCCAGCGAAAGGCTGATAAAAAGGTCATATTTGAAGGCCATCGCTGTGACACTAAGGAGGTGCCAATTTCTAAGGCAGATTTGGCAGAATCCGTTCTTGGAACAGATACATGTGTATATGTCATTAGACACGGAATTGGTGCAGAGAAAAATAACGAAGAACACTCATATCAGTTAAATGAAGTAGAGCAGGAAAATCTTAAACTAGTTACAGAAAAATTTGCAAATGTAATTCTTGTATTAAACTCAAGTATGCTGGAGCTTGGACAGTATGCTCGCATGAAAAATGTGAAGGCTATTATTCTAATGGGGATCCCTGGCATGGAAGCTGGAAATTCACTGGCAGATGTGATTACAGGAGCTGTCAATCCTAATGGTCGTTTGACATGTACTTGGGCGAAGAAATACAAGGATTATTCAACCTGCTATAGTCCAGCTATTATAAATAAAAATGCAAAGAACAATGAAATAGAATACAAAGAGGGAATCTATGTGGGATACAGATATTTTGATTCCTTCGATGTTGCGCCTTTATATCCATTTGGATATGGGCTAAGCTATACAACTTTCGATATGAAGTTGGAATATTTGGAGGCAAGCTGGATTGCCATTGTGATGCGAATCAAGGTTACAAATACGGGGCAGCATGCAGGCCGTCAGGTAGTTCAGATATATTGCTCGCAGGCGAAAGGAAGTATAGAAAAGCCTTATCAGATTCTAGTGGGCTTTGCCAAGACAGGCAAGCTAAAGCCTGGGGAATCAGAAGAAGTTACAGTCAAGATTCCGATTATGTCATTCTGTTCATTTGACGAAGAGACTACAGCATGGGTGATGGAAAAGGGTGATTATCTACTTAGAATTGGAAACAATTCAAGAGACACAACTTTGAGCGGCAAAGTTGTATTAGATAAGCACACAATCATAAAAAGAGTTGCTAAGGTTATGGAGCCAAACAAGGAGCTTAATTTCCTTACGCCGCCAGAACGTCCAGAGGAGGAAGCTGGATACATTTTAGTGGCATCGTTATCTTCTGATGACTACAACTCAGAAAATAAGATTGTAGAACTATGTACCGAGGTTGAGACTTATATACCAGAAGGAAGCAATTACATTTCTTATATAAATGAAAATTCCTACGCCATGCCTGTCAAGACACATGAGACAGTGCATTATGTTAAGCCTTGTGGTTCATCAACATTTTTTGATGTAATTAGAGAAAATATAACTATAGAAGAATTTGTATCATCGCTTTCTCCTGAAATAATGGCAAGGTTGGTTGCAGGTGTGGCAAATGAGTCTGTATTTGAAAATGAAAGCAGATTCAAAATCGACTTCAATGTGGAAAGAAAGAAATACAATATCTCAAGCAGGACAACAGATCAGTTTGCATCTACCCTTGGCATACCAAGCGTCAGCATAGCAGACGGGCCATCAGGCTTGAGAATCGAAGGCCAGCCATGCACAATGTTCCCATCACCTAATAATATGGCTCAAACCTGGGACATGAGTGCAATGATTAGAATGGGAAGAGCTTATGGCCGTGAGATGGAATACTATGATATTGATTACTGTCTGGCACCAGCGTTAAATATCCACCGAAATCCAATGAGAAGCAGAGCCTATGAATTTTACTCTGAAGATCCGGGATTGGCGGGAATCATGGGAGCAGGATTTGTGATGGGCATTAAGCGCTATGAAGGCCGAAATGTAATACTAAAAAATCTTGCAACCTATAATCAGGAGAGTAACTCTGCTGATGTGGACATCAATATTTCTAGGCGAGCTTTCGGTGAGATATATTTAAGACCATTTTCTGTATGCCAATTCATAGTAAGGCCTGCAGGACTAATCAACTCTGGCAATAAGTTAAATGGATATTATTCATCATCATGTAGAGGACTTAATACGGACATCGTGCGCAGTGATTGGGGCTTCAGAGGATTCATATTATCTGATTGGGGCTCACTTTCTGAAAAAGCCTACGATTTACATGCCGGCTGCGATTTGATAATGCCGGGATTTGATCCAGACAAAATTCTCGAAGCAATGATGGCGGCAATGCCAATCTTTGAAGAGGATGGCTACGTTAATGTAGTGGAAAAAGAATTTGTATTCGATGAACCAATGATTAGATACGAGAATTGGGGTTCATTCCTTCTAGATAAAAATGGCCACGACCAGGTACAAACAATGGTAAAGCCTGGCATAGAAATCAACGAAAAGGTACTAAAACTCCAAGAAAAAGGATACTGCAGCGTCATACAAAATGCAGATGGAAGCAAGCTCATCACATACAAAGGAATCAACAGAGGCGCATACCTCTCACTAGGTGATTTGCAGCAGGCAGTAATCCACATTTTATCCGAAATAAAGGATTCTGCATCCATGAAAAAACTCATGGAAAATGCAAAGCTATAGTTACCATTCACATATTTTTGCAAAAATTTCTTTTAAAAGTGGCCACCCTCGTATACAATGTAACTTAGGCTTGCGTAGGGAGGGTACTTTTATGTTTGCGGAAATTATGGCGGTGGTTATTTTTGTGGCAATGTTTGCACTTATTGTTTTGGATAGGTATCCAAAGCATTATGTGACTCTGGGGTGCGGATTGCTTACCAGTGTGTTTGTATTTGGTATAGGCATGCGCAGCAAAGAGGCGTTTTTACAGACTATTGCTGTTAAAGGGATTTTTAAGACCAGCTTTTGGTATTCTGTTGGTGAGTCTGCAGAGCAGACATCAGGTATCAACTGGGCTACAATCATCTTCTTATGGGGAATGATGGTTATGGTTGAGGGGATGGCAGAGGCTGGCTTTTTCGATTGGCTTTGCTTGAAGATTGCAAAGCTTGCTCATTATGAGCCAGTCAGAATATTTGTGGCTTTCATGGTACTATCTTCGGTACTGGCCATGTTTATTGATTCAATCACTGTAATACTATTCTTGGCTGCAGTGACAATCAGACTGGGGCGTACACTTAGGTTCAATCCTGTGCCAGTGATTATGGCAGAGATTTTCTGCGCAAATTTAGGTGGAAGTGCGACTATGTGTGGAGATCCACCAAATATCATCATTGGAACTTCTTTAGGTTATTCATTTTCAGATTTTGTTTTAAATACTGGGGCAATAGGGGCAGTATCCCTTGTGATTATTATTATCTATTTCTATTTGACTATGAGAAATAGATTGCAGGATCCATCTGATAAAGTGGACCCAAGTACCATAGAAGTAGATGTCAGAATTAACAATATGAGAGAGTTTTTGAGAAGTACAATAATCTTTTTTATTGCTATAGCTCTTCTTATTACTCATGCAATGACAGGACTTACAGTTGCATTTATTGGCACATTTATTGCTGCTATCACACTGTCTACATCAGGAAGAAAAGCATTTAAGCTCTTAAGAAGAGTCGATTATGAAACTTTGTTTTTCTTTATAGGCTTGTTTGTGGTAGTAGGCGGTTTGGAATCTACAGGTGTACTTGTAGTTATTGCTGAGTTTATTGCTAAAATCTCAGGTGGAAATCCATATTTGATGATTGCGATTATTCTTTGGGTAAGTGCAATTGCATCAGCATTTATTGATAATATTCCGTTTTCTGCAACAATGATTCCGGTAATCAGGACACTTGCCGCAACAACTGGAGTGGACCTTTCAACTATGGCATGGACACTTGCAATTGGAACTGATATCGGCGGAAGTATGACACCTATCGGTGCCAGTGCCAATGTTGTTGGCATTTCTACAGCTGGTAAAGAAGGTTATCCAATTAGCTGGGGAACATATTGCAAGGAGCTTGTGCCAGGCACTATTATTGTGTTGGTAGTTTCAATGATTAACATATTTGTCAGATATTTGTAAGCCTCGACTTATTATTATTAATCAGATAGAATATAATTAAAGAGATTACTGAAAGGGGATAATTTATGGGGCAGTTTATTATTTCAGTAGGTAGAGAGTATGGTAGTGGAGGACACGAAATTGCCACTCGATTAGCAGATGCTTTTAATGTACCACTTTATGATCGCAATATGCTTGATCACATGGCGGAGAAAAACGGTATAGATGCAGAAGATCTTTATAAGCATGAGGAAATGAAACGCCGTGGTCTAACAAGAACAGTTAGAGGTTATTCCTCTAGTGTTCAGGATACAATAGCACAGCTTCAGTTCGATTTCATCAGGCAGAGGGCTGACAGCGGGGAAAGCTTTGTGGTTGTTGGACGATGTGCGGAGAATGTCCTTAGAGAACATCCTGCATTGATTTCTATTTTTATTAGAGGCGAGGAAGACGCCAAAACAGAAAGAATCTGCAGGCTTTATAAGCTAAACAAATTAGAGGCGAAGGCAAAGATGTATCGCCACGATAAAAAGAGAAAAGCTTATCATAATTACTATTCAAAAATGAAATGGGGAGACAGCAGGGGGTATGACTTCTGTGTAAATAGCTCACTTATGGGTGTTGAAGCAACAGCGGATGCTTTGTACAACATGATATCTGAGTATTTAAAAAGTAATAATGTAATATAAGTAATTGAGGTAGAGGGGAATAATGTATAGTGTTTTTTTAGTTGAGGATGAAATTGTTATCCGAGACGGTTTGAAGGCCAGCTTTCCATGGGAAGAGTATGGCTTTGCATACGTAGGTGATGCTGCTGACGGGGAGGTGGCATTGCCACTCATTCGACAGACAAAACCGGATGTTTTAATAACTGATATTAGGATGCCATTTATGGACGGGATATCTTTGTCCAGAATGATAAAGAAGGAGCTGCCTAACACCAGGGTTATTATCATTAGCGGTTTTGATGATTTTTCTTATGCGCAGGAAGCTATCAATATAGGAGTTGATAATTACATTCTAAAGCCTATCACTAAGGATAAGCTTGGTGATGTAATGTCTGAAGCAAGAAATAAGCTGGATAAGGAAAATGAAAGAGATAAATATCTAGAACAGTTCAAAGCTGAAAGTCAGGAGTACGAGCAGTTTGCCAGAGTTAAATTCTTTAATCAAATGGTAAGCGGCGCAATGTCTGTTTCAGAGGTCTACGAAAAATCAGCAGAGCTTGGTTTAGCTTTAAATGCAACACATTACAATTTAGTGTTATTGGATTTTACACCAATGACAGAGGTTACTACTGCGCCTGTGTATTCTAAACATATGGCAAGGCTTTCAGATCAGCTGATGCAGTATCTGAAGTGCTGTCCGGAATATGATGTTTTTCATACAAGCACAGATACCTATGCAATAATTGTAAAGGGTGACGAGACCACTATCATTTCGCACACACAGAATTTAATAGAGAATATCGAACGTCGCTGTATGGTGTACGATGATGAGATTCGCTGGTATCTTGCAGAAAGTGATATTATTACAAGACTTTCTGAGTTTGCTGCAGCATATAGACGTGCCAGCAAGAGGCTCAGCTGCAGATATATGGAGCCTGACACTCATATTTTTACAGACGATAATATTCAGGCTATCCAATCCAAGGGTGAAGAAAATAATGCCACAGTAGATCAGCATTTGGTAAAGCTGTTTTTGGAAAATGCAGAAGAATCTGAGATAGAAGGATTTTTAGATAATCTTGTAAGTGCTCAGACAAAGAATGCGTTAAACTCAAGCCTGTTTTGCAGATATTTTGCCATGACAATGTTCATGTGTGTTTGCGATTATCTCAAGAGGCTTGATATGGATCCTGATAAAATCCTTCCAGCAAGGATAAGACTAGAACTTGAGGCAGCTACTGCTGAAAGTGTCATTCCACTTGTGACTGAAATGTATCGATTAACCATTTCCACAAGAAAGAATAAGCTTGGAAATCAGTCAAAGTCACAGCTGTCTGAGGCAATGATATATGTTAACGAACACTATGCCGATTCATCCCTCAGTCTTAATGAGGTGGCAAAGGCTGTGAATATTTCACCTAGCTATTTGTCTGCAATGTTCTCTAGAGAAACCAAGACAACATTTGTAGAATACATGACATCAAAAAGAATGGAACAGGCAAAGCATTTGCTTGTAAGCACAAAAGATAAATCCCAATCCATAGCAGAGCAGGTGGGCTATAAGGACCCTCATTACTTTAGCTATATATTTAAAAAGACCTTTGGAATGAGTCCAAAGGAATATCGCATGAAGGAACAGACTAATGAGAAATAAAGAGATTGGGAAAAAACAAAAATATACTATGAGCAGCATGCTTCATAGACTTATAGCAGTAATTCTAGTACCTATGAGTATCGTAATTGCGATACTCATAGGTATCTTATGTTGGTATTCTTTTCAATATAGAACGATACTTTCAAATGTCACATCGGCATCTGCTTTCAACCAGAACTTTAAAGATGACATAGATTTAAAGATGTTTTATTACGTTAGCGATAGTGCCTATGCTGATGGAATGCCAATTGAAGAGGTAGAAAATGCTAGAAAGCTGGCGGAACAATTATTGGAGCATACCACCGAAAAAGACAGTATTGATTCAATAGAATCCGTGCGCGACCTGTGTATTACACTTGAAAAGCGAATGGAGGAAATTGATAACGTCTCCAGCTACGATGAAAGAATGATTCAATTGGAGAATAATATTTATATTCTTACCGATTTGATTCAGACATATATGTATGACTATCTGTATTATGAAGCTGTTCATCTAAGTGAGTTTCAAACGGAAATAGCAAAGCAGGTAGAATATATCGTATTTTCGGTAATCGTACTTATCATATTTGTAACCATATCTATCATCACCTATGTTGCAAAGATGACTGATACCATCACATCTCCTTTGACCAAGCTTACAGGCCGAGTGGAAGATATCACCAGAGGAGATTTCAATGCCAAGGAGCCTGTAGAAGCGGCTGAAATAGAAATACAAAAGCTTTCAGATGGATTTGAGGATATGGCAGGAAAGCTAAGCTCCCTTATTGATGAAAACAAGAGAGCTGAGCGAAGAAAACGCCATGCGGAACTGGAACTGCTACAAGCTCAGATAAATCCTCACTTTCTTTACAACACGCTGGATACAATTATATGGCTCATTGAGGCTGATAAGAAGCAGGAAAGCATAAACATGGTAAGCGCATTATCTGATTTCTTTAGATTCTGTCTCAGCAGAGGAAAGGATATTATATCTTTGCAGGAAGAGGAGAAGCACGTATTAAGCTACCTTGCCATTCAAAAGATTCGCTATCAGGATCGAATGGATTATGAGGTGAAGATTCCTGAGAGCCTTTATCCATATTCAATACCGAAGCTTACATTGCAGCCTTTAGTAGAAAACAGCATTTATCATGGAATTAAATTACAGCGCGAAAAAGGTAAGATTGTTGTGGAAGCTGTTGACATGGATGACAAAATAGAGCTTATTGTCAGGGATAATGGTGCGGGCATGACAGAAGAAAGATTGAAGGAGATGAACCACGCCATTGAGACTGGAGAAAAAATCGGCTTTGGTCTAAGGACAGTTCATGAAAGAATGCAGCTCCTATTTGGAGAAGAGTACGGTTTGACTATCTCAAGTACAGAAGGTGTGGGAACCACAATTACAGCTGTAATACCAAAGCAAAAGCAAAATGAGAAGGTGATTATTTAATGTTTAGATATAGAAAAGTACTTGGAAGTATTCTTGCAATCATACTGGCGATAAGTTGTGTTTGTTGTGGAAAAAGTAATAGCGCAACAAGTGAAATTGAGGAAAACTCAGACCAGATTGTAATAGGCTTTTCTCAGCCTGGCGCAGAATCAGCATGGCGAGTAGCCCTTACAGATTCAGTGAAAGAGGTGTTCACAGAAGCCAGAGGCTATAAGCTTATATACAAGGATGGACAGTCAAAGCAGGATAAGCAGATTCGTGATATTCGTACATTTATCCAACAGGGAGTAGATTATATTATAATCTGCCCTATTGTTGAGACAGGCTGGGATACGGTTTTATCAGAGGCAAAACAGGCTGGGATTCCTGTGATTATATGTGATAGAAATGTAGTTGTATCAAATGAATCTTTGTATACCGCTTTTGTAGGTTCTGACTTCCAGGCAGAGGGAGAAAAAGCAATTTCCTATATCGAGGATAAGTATTATTTAGAGGAAGAGGGAACATACAAGGATTTAAATATTGTTCATATTCAGGGAACCTTAGATTCCTCTGCGCAGCTAGGCCGAACAGAGGCATTGGAAAAAGCGGTGGAAGAGCATGACAATTGGAATATAATCGTTCAGGAGTGCGGTGATTTTACAAAGGCGAAGGCCAGAGAAATAATGAAAAAAACTCTTGAGGAGGTTGATCCAAAAACTATAGATGTAATCTATTGTGAAAATGATGAAGAGGCCATGGGTGCCATAGCTGCATTAAATGAGATAGGAATCCATTATGGTGATGGTAATCAGATTACAGTCGTATCTTTTGATGCAACAAATTCTGCCCTTGAAATGTGCTTGAATGGGCAGATAAGCTGTATTGTAGAGTGCAATCCTCTTCAGGGACCATATTTGCTAAATATAGTAGAAATGTTAAATGCCGGAAAAATGGTCCCAAAGATTACATACATTGAAGAAAATTGCTACACCAAAGATAACCTCAGTGAAGATTTTATAAAGAGTAGAAAATATTAGTTTTTATAAGGAATGGTAATTGGTTTGAAATTACCATTCTTTTTTATTGCAAGTATTGCGTTTGCGCATTCTTTACCAATGGACTTTGAAGGGGTAAGGGCGCAATTATAGAGAGGATACATTCCTTCGCTTGATAATCTGTCATCGTCTATGTAGACAGCAGAAACACTATCGTAGGCTTTCTTCAAAAAGCGGTTGATAGTAGTTGTGGAACGACTGTTGATTCCCACCGGATCAGAAGAGTTGCAGAATAAAAAGCAGTTGTCCACTATCTCTAGATTAGCATCACGGATTGCATCAATAAAGCCTGAAAAAGAAAGTAGAGAACTGGCATCATCATTTATAAAAATGCCACCCAGCTTTTTGTTGCCTGCGTTTATTAATGAACGTGCCATCTGATATCCCTTGTCATAGGAATCGTATCTAACGATACAAGGATTGTATATATTAGTAGGAGCATTTTTTACAAATATAATTGGTAACAATCTTTTGAGTAGCAGCTGTAATAAATCAGCATTTGGCGATGGAGTATTGGAGTGGGCAATAGAAATAATAAGCCCTCCATAAACATCATTTAAAAGTGACAGTAGAAGCTGACGCTCCCTTTGAAAGCTGTTACCTGTTTCGTGGACCTCAAGCTGATAGCCATTTTTGGCAAGTGTTGATGTGATATCAGAAATAAAGCGCTGTGATTCGCTTGATTTGGTATCAGGTAGCAGAATCATGACAGTTTTGTCTTTGGTATTTTCTTTTTTAGCCCTGACAACATTTCCACTGCCCCAATGTTTAGAAATGATACCCTGCTCGCAGAGAAGCTCTAATGCCTGCCTGATAGTAGAGCGACTCACATCATATATTTTCGCAAGCTCAATTTCGGTAGGCAGATTTGAACCGATAGGATATTTATTATTTGTAATATCTAAATTAATACTATCCTTTACTCTAATATACTTTGGAATCATAAAATTATTCCCCTTTTTTATAATAGTTTCACCTTCTATACACAAAATGGTAGCACATTTCTGCGAAAATTGGTATGTTTTTTGGAAAAAGTGAAAACATACCAATCATAAGAATTTCACAATTGAGACTAAAAATTTTCACCTTTTGAAACGATGTTTCAATAAAAAAATAAAATTGGTATGCAAAAATTAGAAACTACAAAAATTGGTATTATCGTGATTTTAGAAAGGTATTTATTTCTTTCGATTTCATTGTTGCTAATCTTTTTGAATGATACATTAATTACAGAAAACAAAAGCCCAGCAGAACTGGGAGAGGAGAAGGAAGGAGAAACCTTATGAAAAAAAGATTAGTAGCAGGATTGCTCGTGAGCCTTATGGCTACATCGTTAGTTGCTTGTGGTGGTGCAGCAGATTCAAATTCTGGTGATGCAGCAGACGCAGGGGACGGAACAACTACAGAGGCAAGCGGTGACACTGCAGCAAGTGGGGATGCAATCACAGTAGGATTTGCACAGGTTGGACATGAATCTGATTGGCGTACAGCTTCTACAAATTCAGTTCAGGCAGCTTTCTCAGAGGAGAATGGTTATGACCTTGAATTTGTTGACTGCGATAACGATTCAGCTAAGCAGATTGAAGCAGTTAGACAGTTTATCCAGGATGATGTTGATTACATCGTAATCGATCCAATCGTTTCAACAGGTTGGGATACAGTTCTTACAGAGTGCGAGGATGCAGGTATTCCTGTAATCGTAATCGATAGAACAATTGATGATAGTGACAAATATGTTTCATGGGTTGGTTCAGAATTCATGAACGAAGGTCTTGCAGCTGGTACATGGTTAAAGGATTATGCAGCAGCTAAGGGTATCGAGGATCTTAACATTCTTGTAATCGAGGGATCAAATGGTTCTTCAGCTCAGATCGGACGTACAGATGGATTTAAGAAGATCGCTGATGCAGAAGGTTGGAAGATTATTGATTCTCAGGACGGTGACTTCACACAGGATGGTGGACAGCAGGTTATGGAATCATACTGCAAGTCTTATGAAGGTAAGTTCAACGTAGTTGTTTGCCAGAATGATAACGAAGCATTTGGTGCTATGGATGCTATGAAGGCAGCTGGTGTTTCTTATGGTGTTGACAAGGACGTAATCCTTATCTCATTCGATGCTTGCAAGGCTGGTCTTGAGTATGTACAGTCAGGCGATATCAATGCAGACTTCATGTGCTACCCACTTCAGGGTGAGTATTGTGCAGCAATCGTTCAGCAGTTAGAGAAGGGCGAGACAGTTGCAAAGCAGACATTCATGACAGAGCCATGGTATGTTGCAGAAGATGTTCTTGATAGCATTACATACACAAATAATGCAGGCGAAGAAGTAACAGAGGAACTTGTTGTAGTAACAGATGCAGCTTCACAGGCTTCATACTAAAAGGTATTAAATCGTTCGTAACGATTAGTAATAAGGGAAGGAATATTCCTTCCCTTTAATATTAAGAAAGGGTGAGAAGAAATAATTATCTTCTCATAGAGTGAGCCAGTAGGCATCAAGCTCTAATATTTCCATAGCGAGACGTTCTGGTCGAGCGGGGAAATATTAGGCTTGTGGCCGTAACTGGCGTAATATTTAGAAAAGTGGAGAAAGAATATGGATGAAAATTTGTTAATTACTATGAGAGAGATATCCAAATCCTTTCCTGGTGTAAAAGCACTTAATCATGCACAATTTACTCTTCGCAAGGGCGAAATTCACGCACTTATGGGAGAAAATGGTGCCGGCAAATCTACACTAATTAAGGTTTTGACAGGCGTGTATTCTTTAGACGCGGGCGAAATTCATGTAGCAGGAGTGGAAGGCCCTGTTGTTAACCACTCAACTTTAGAAGCTCAAGAAAAGGGAATTGCAACAGTTTACCAGGAAGTAAACCTATGTCCTAATCTTACTGTTGCTGAAAATTTATTTATAGGAAGAGAACCAAAGACAAAAATTGGAACCATCGATTGGCGTGCAATGAACAAGCGTGCAAAAGAAATAATGGATGGTCTTGATATTAATATTGATGTAACAATTGCTCTTGAAAATTATTCTCTTGCTATCCAGCAGATGATTGCAATAGCAAGAGCTGTAGATATGGATTGTAAGGTACTTATTTTAGATGAGCCAACATCTTCACTTGATGATAACGAAGTTGAAAAGCTCTTTAGAGTAATGAGAGATCTTAAATCAAAGGGAGTTGGAATTATATTTGTAACACATTTCCTTGAACAGGTATATGAAGTGTGCGACACCATCACTGTACTTCGAAATGGTGAATTTGCAGGAGAGTACACTGTAGAGGAAATGCCTCGTGTCAAGCTTGTAGCGGCAATGCTTGGTAAGGATTTTGATGATTTGGCATCTATCAAAAAAGAAGGTGTGGCAAACACATCTCAAGAAGTTGTGGTAGAGGCTAGCGGACTTAGCCACAAGGGAACAATCAAGCCATTTGATTTCCAAATCAAAAAAGGCGAGGTTGTCGGTGTTACTGGTCTTTTGGGTTCTGGTCGTTCAGAAATGGTGCGCTGTATCTACGGTGCTGACAAGGCTCAGACAGGAACTCTAAAGGTAAATGGCAAAGAGATTAATATTAAAGAACCTCTTGATGCTATCAAGGCTGGTATGGGATATTTGCCAGATGATAGAAAGGCCGATGGATGTATCGGAGATCTATCAGTTAGGGAGAATATTATTCTTGCCCTGCAGGCTAGAAATGGAATGTTCAAAAAGATTCCTGTATCAAAACAAAATGAAATAGCTGACAAGTTTATCGATATGCTTCAAATTAAAACAGCATCTCGTGAAACACCAATTAATCAGCTTTCAGGTGGAAATCAGCAGAAGGTAATTCTTGCTAGATGGCTATGTACACATCCTGATTTCTTGATTCTGGATGAGCCAACTCGTGGTATTGATATCGGTACTAAGACAGAATTCCAGAAGCTTGCATTAAAGTTTGCTGAGGAAGAGGGAATGAGTATCGTATTCATTTCATCAGAAATTGAGGAGATGCTTCGTACATGCACAAGAATGTACGTAATGCGTGATGGTGCACAGGTAGGTGAAATCTCAGGCGAGATGACTCAGGAATCAGTAATGGCAGCCATCGCAGGAGGTGCAGAATAATGGAAAACTTTAAGAAACTAACAAAACAACCACTATTCCTACCAATCTTTTGTATGATTCTGGTGCTTTTAATTAACTTGGTTAAGAGCCCTGCATTCTTTTCTATTAAGATTCAGGATGGTGTATTGTTTGGACGTATAATTGATATTTTGAACCGTGGTTCAGAAATCGCTATCCTTGCAGTAGGACAGACACTTGTAGTTGCTGTATCTGCCGGAACAGATATTTCAGTTGGTTCAGTAATGTCATTATCAGCATGTAGCTGCTGTATGTTACTTGCAGGCTATGGCAACAACTCAGTTACAACACTCATGGTTCCAATGGGAGTTGGAATGTTATTTGGTATATTTATGGGTGGTGTATGCGGAGCATTTAACGGAGCCCTGGTATCAAAACTAAAAATTCAGCCAATGGTTGCTACTTTGATTCTGTTCACAGCAGCACGAGCAATTGGATTATTACTTTGCAACAATCAGATTACGTATATACGATATGAGCCATACAAGTATTTAGGAAACTTCTTCCCTAAGTGTCCTATACCAACCCCATTATTTGTAGCGGCAATCGTAATCGCTGTTGTAGCTATACTTCTTAGAAAGACAGCTCTTGGCTTGTATATTCAGTCAGTTGGTATTAACAGTAGAGCAGCTAGAATTTCTGGTATTAATTCAGATGTAATTTGCTTTATCTGCTACTTACTTTGCGGTGTATGTGCAGGTATTGCAGGTATCGTTGCTTCTTCAAGAATCTATTCAGCGGATTCAAATAATATTGGTCTTAACTACGAGCTTGATGCGATCCTTGCAGTTGCTCTTGGTGGTAACTCACTTGGTGGTGGTAAGTTTAATCTTGCTGGTTCAATCATCGGTGCATACACAATCCAGGCAATCACAACAACTCTTCTTGCTATGGGTGTATCAACAGATAAAGCACCAGTGTTTAAGGCAATCATCGTTATCATAATCGTAGTAGTGCAGGCTCCTGCATTCAAGGCTTACATGGCAGCAAGAAAGGCCCAGAAGGCTCAGATAAAGGAGGCAGCATAATGAAGACAAAGAGAAAACTAGATTCAAACACAGTCTTAATTTTCATTACAATTGCACTTTTCATATTCATGTACATCGTTGGATGTGTCATTTATCAGGATAAGGGCTTTGGAAATTTACAGACATTTTTAAACATACTTATTAACAATGCCGGATTAGTTTGTGTAACCTGTGGAATGACATGCGTTATGCTGACTGGTGGAATTGATATCTCGGTTGGCTCAGTTATCGCTATGGATTGTATGCTCTTAGTATTTGGCATGACAACATGGCATATGAGTGCGGTTCCAATGGTATTACTTGTACTCTTTATTGGTTTAGTGTTTGGTGCAGTACAAGGATTCTTAGTAGGTTATTTAGAGATTCAGCCATTCATTGTAACAATGGCAGGAATGTTCTTTGCAAGAGGTATGACAGCAGTTATCTGTTCTGGCCAGATCTCAATTACAGAGGCAGATAACCCAGTATTCTATTCATGGGCTAATGCAAAAATCAATCTTCCTGAGTTTTTAGGTAAGGTAAATAAGCATGGTAAGGTTGTTGTACCTTACATGAGACCAACAGTAGTTATAGCATTAGTGGTATTAATCCTTATATTCTTAATGCTTAAGTACACAAAGTTCGGTAGAAACCTATATGCTGTAGGTGGTAATCAGACATCAGCAACTATGATGGGACTTAATGTAAAGAAGACAAAGATGCTTTCACACATCCTTTCATCTTTATTATGTTCAATCGGTGGCATTCTATACTGCTTAAACACAATGTCAGGCTCAGTTAACCAGGCCAAGGGCCTTGAGATGGATGCAATTGCATCTGCTGTCATTGGTGGAACTCTCCTAACTGGTGGTGTAGGTAATGTTATTGGTTCACTATTTGGTGTACTTATCAACGGTACTATTACAGTGCTTGTAAACACAAACGGAAAGCTTTTATCAAGCTGGGCTAATATTGCAACAGCAGCTCTCCTTTGCGTATTCATTATACTTCAGTCGGTGTTTGCTCTTGTAAAGGCACGCCGCAACAAGTAACTTTCTTTTTCTTAACTTAATCCTTCAAAGCAAAAGGGCAGGCGTAAATCGCTTGCTCTTTTGTTATGCCATAATGTAAAAACTTGTCTTGGTAAAAACAGACACCAATTACCACTGCAAAACCAGGCATGGGTAAATGCAGTGGTAAAATCAGCCATCCGTTACCACTGTAAAAGCAGATAGTAGTAAATGCAGTGGTAAATTGAGGTAAGAATTCTATGGAGAAAAGCCATTATTTATAATTCTTATAGTAAGAGTTCGTACAGCAGCACTGCTTGTTGCAAAAATATATTTTTAGGGAATAATGATTATGGCTATACTAGAGTATCTGATGAATACAGAAGTTGTATCATCAAAAGGCAAGCAGTTGGAGATGATGGGACTGCAGTTCAAAAGTCGGCTGTTAATACGAATGAGATGGCTACCAATGTTGAAGATGAAGAATTGATGCCGGATAATGTGAAGATGCCGTTTGATGAATTTCAACAGTCTAACGAGAATCCATTTAAATATTCTGGTTGTATTTCATAGTTTACGGGTGTTATTGGAGTTTTTATGAATGATACTATTATAGTGTTAGTTTTATAACTAATGTTGATTAATATATGCGAAAGTGTGGAGATTATTTATGAAAATATCAAACCCTTTATTAAAAATGGATATGCCAGATATGGACGTGATTAAGGCTAATGGTTATTACTATATGGTCAGCACCACTATGTTTTTTATGCCTGGGGGGCCAATACTTAGGTCTAAGGATTTAAAGAACTGGGAAATAGTTTCGTATATTTTTGATACAATTGCTGATAATGATATTTATAGTCTAAAGAATGGTAAAAATGCTTATGGAGCAGGCCAGTGGGCTACATCATTGGCTTACAATGATGGCAGGTTTTATGGGGCATTTGTATGCAATGATTTGAAAAAGACTTTTATCTATTCGTCAGATGATATAGAAAAATCATTTTGGAACCAGCATGTGCTTGATGGAATATATCATGATATGAGTTTTCTGTTTTGGGAAAATCGATCATTTTTAGTATATGGTAATGGCGACATATATATAACTGAACTAAATGAACAGCTAACAGGTATAAAAAAGGATGGGTTAAATAAGCTATTGTTTTCTACTCCTGGCGCAGAAGATGGAATTATGCTTCGATGCGAGGGATGTAGAGCTTATGTTAGAAATGATTATATTTATCTTTGTTTTATTGAATGGCCAAAGGAGGGGCATGGCAATGAAAGACGAAGAGAAATATGTTATAGGTCAAAATCCTTAGAAGGACCATTTGAAAGACGAATTATTTTCGATGATGATATGGAAGATAATAACCGCGGTATTGCTCAAGGTGTGCTTATAGAAGGTTATGATAATAAATGGTACAGTATGTTATTTCAGGATCACGGTGGAATAGGTAGGATTCCTTATCTCATTCCAATGAAGTGGGAAAATGATTGGCCTATAATTGGTATAGATGGTAAGGCTCCAAAGACATTTGAAATAGCTACTCCTGAATATCAAGTGGCACCTATTGCCGTAAGTGATTCCTTTGATTACGCTAAGAATGAATTACCTGTTCAATTTCAATGGAATCATAATCCTATTAATAGTGCCTGGTCTTTTACTGAAAGAAGGGGATATCTAAGATTAGTAAATACCGTAATTGCAGATTCCTTATTGACGGCTAGAAATACTTTGACTCAAAGAACAGTTTTGCCTAGATCCGTATATACGATAGAAGGAGATTTTTCTAATCTAAAGGATGGAGATGTTGCGGGAATTAGTGCATTTATGGGCCATTATGGAATGATTGGTATTACAAAGGATGATGGAAGGCATTATATATTATTTAAGCTGTTTGATGGGACTGAAAGGAGATTTGATTGTTTTAAGATTAAGGGCTTTAATTGCAAAAGTTTTTGGCTAAGAATAGTATTTGATTTTGAAAATAATGATAAGGCTTATTTTTACTATTCTTGTGATGGAAAAGAATTTATTGCTATGGATGAAAGCCTTGATATGGAATTTACATTAGATGTTTTTGTTGGATATCGTTTAGGTATTTTTTCTTACCCTACGCGAGAAATAGGAGGATATTCAGATTTTAGAAATTTAATATTAGAATGATTGATTCAGTAAGCTTAGTTGTTCACTGTAAATTCTTACATTTCTCCTTGGAGTTGAAGTATTATATACATAGGTGCATTTGATAATAAGGAGATTCGTATGGCTAATGCAGATATGAAAAACAGTTTAAAAAAGCAAATGCTAAAAATAACTCTAGTGCCTCTGACGCTCATGACAATTGCTATTGTGGCAATCAGTGCAAGCATAGTGCAAAAGTCTATCACTGATCAGATTAAAGCTGAACTGATACATGATGCAGAACTGGTTGGGTTTATTTTTGATGAGTTTTATGAAGGTGAGTTTCATATTGAAGAAGGTGAAGGCGAAAATGATTACGAGATCTACAAAGGCGAGCAGCTTTTAAATGGCAAAGATACTCTTATGTCTAAGCTTTCACGTATTCAAAATATTGACGTCTCGATATTCTACAACGATACACGATTGCTCACTACTTTGGTAGATGAAAATGGTAATAATGCGGTGGGTACAAAAGCTGCTACAGTTGTAAAGAAAGATGTCATAGAAGGAGGTCAACCAGCTTTCTATGACAACGTAATAGTTCACGATACCAAGAGCTTTGCATACTACAAACCTTTCTTTGATGAAAACAATAAAGTCATAGGAATGATTGCTGTTTGTCGTTCTGGAGCAGATGTTCAACAGCAGGTATTCCATTATGTTTTACCCGTTGTGGGAGTATGCATAGTTGTAGCGTTATTCTTTGGTTTTATTATGGTTAAATTCAATGGTAAGCTGGCTGAAAAAATCCATAATATGGATCGATACATGAATAAGCTTGCTAATGGTGAATTTGATTCAGAAATGCCAAGAGAATTAATGGCCACCGATGATGAAATAAAGAGTCTTGCTACTGATGGTAAAAAGATGGCGAAAGCCTTGAAGATGCTTGTAGAGTTTGATGCTCTAACTGAGCTAAATAACAGACGCTCTGCCGATAAGAAACTTGAAGAAATCCGAATTAAGGCAGTAGAAATGGGAATGAAATATTGCGTGTGCATTGGCGATATCGATTTTTTTAAAAAAGTAAACGATACTTATGGACATGAAATGGGTGATGTTATACTAAAATCCGTGGCGGATAAGCTCAAAAAGGGAATGACAGGAAAAGGCTTTGTGGCTCGTTGGGGCGGCGAAGAGTTCTTGTTAATCTTTGAAAACCGAGAATTGGATATTGCCAATCGAGAACTATCGATGATTCTGGATGATGTTCGGACGATTTATATACCAAAGACTGATAAGCAGGTTACAATGAGTTTTGGTATAACTGCACTTGTGCCAGGAGAGTCTACCGATGAATCTCTTAATCGCGCTGATACAAATCTATATGCAGCAAAGGAGTCTGGCAGAAATCAGATTATATGTAAATAATTGATATGTGAAGATAATAAAAATGCCGTCTAGCAAATGTTGCTAGGCGGCTTATTTTAAATCTGTTTAAATTCAGGACGGTTGAACTCGATGCGTACAAGGATAAAACATATTATAAATGAAAGTGCATCGGCGATAGGGCCGGCATAAAGTACTCCATTGAATCCAAAAATCATAGGTAAGAATATGATGAGCGGTGTAAGGAATAATACCTGTCTTGTAAGAGACATAAATATACCTTTGTATGGCTTTCCAATTGATGTAAAGAAATTGGATGATAAAGGCTGTAGGAAAGCTGTCCATATTCCAAAGAGGAATATTCTAAAGTATTTTTCACAGAATGAAAAATATAACTCATCTCCGGATCCAAATATTGACACAATCTGGCGTGGGAATAATTGGAAACAAGCCCAACTTACCATTGTGATGCAAAATGCAAGCTTGATGGCAAGATGATATGCGTCTTTTACGCGTTGAAACTGTCTAGCACCATAATTAAAACTGATAATAGGCTGCAATCCCTGTGATATACCGATTACAAATGAGAAACAGATTCCATTTACCTTTGATATGATACCTGCGCATGTGATAGGAATATCAGAACCATATATTGATTGTGCACCATAGTGGCCCATAACGTGATTCATTACGATTTGTACTAGCATCATAGCAATTTGATTTATAAATGGTGCTGCACCAAGTGATGTGATAGCGGCTATATTATGAAGACTAGGTACAAAATGTTTCTTTTCTAATTTAACGGTTTTAAACTTTGTAAGATAGAAAAGAACCATAAAACCTGCAACATATTGACCGATTATGGTGGCAACAGCGGCACCAGTCATGCCCCAACCAAATACTGCTACAAACAAGAAATCAAGTATTGTGTTAATGATGGCACCGGTCATATTGATTGCCATGGTCATGTTTGGACTACCATCCGCTCTAACAATATGAGCACCACCAGCGGATAAGATAAATAATGGATATCCAAGTGCGCAGATTTTAGAGTATTCAGCCGCATATGGAAGAATGTTTTCTGTTGCGCCACAACCAATAAGGATAGGCTCAAGGAATAATTCTGTAATGGCTGTAAGCAATAGCCCGCCAAGAATCATTACAGTAACGGCGTTTCCTATATAATAACCAGCTTTTTTTGTCTCGCCACGCCCCATAGCAAGGTTAAATGTAGAGGCTGATCCGATTCCACATAACAAAGCTATGGAAACATTTAGTATGGAAAGTGGGAACTGGATGTTGGTTGCACCATTTCCTAAAGGTCCTACAAAGTTTCCGATAAACAGCTGATCCACCATATTGTAAAGTGAACCAACGAGCATTGCTATAATACTTGGTATTGCAAATCTTTTGAGAAGCACTCCTACTGGCTCTGTACCCAGTGGATTTGCCATAGTTCTCTTTGTCATATTTTTAGTGTTCCTTCTATAATATAGTGTGATTTATTCTCTAGTCCATCTGCCGCTTGCACCGCAAGGGAGAACAAGCCCTGATTCTGATACAGGTAAGCCGATTTCATCAGCAGTGACCTTACCAGGATGTTTCTTTAATAGAGCAGTGCTAATCATATAGTTTAAAACTGCTGGCTGAAGGCCTGTAGTGTATGAATTAACAAGGAAGAATAAAGCATCTTCAGATAGTATCTGCTCGCAAAGTTCAATGAATGGGAAAATATCATCTTCGATTTTCCATATTTCGTTCTTTAAACCTCTTCCATATGAAGGTGGATCCATGATGATACCGTCATATTTGTTGCCACGACGAATTTCACGTTCAACAAACTTGCGGCAATCGTCAACGAGCCATCTGATTGGTGCATCACCTAATCCTGAGGAGATGGCATTTTCTTTTGCCCAACCAACCATACCTTTTGACGCATCAACATGTGTTACCTGAGCTCCTGCAGCTGCAGCAGCAAGTGTTGCTCCGCCAGTATAGGCAAATAAGTTAAGTACTTTTACAGGACGGTTCTTTTCTGTTATTTCCTTATTTATAATAGAAGAAAACCAATCCCAGTTAACTGCCTGCTCAGGGAAGATACCTGTGTGCTTAAAAGCAAAAGGCTTAATATTGAATGTAAGCTCGTGCTGGCAAATAGGATAGCTGATTGTCCACTGCTCTGGCAAATCAAAAAATTCCCATTCACCGCCACCTCTGTTTGAACGATGGTAATGTCCGTTTAGCTTCTTATAATAAGGAGATGATTTTTTTGTATTCCAAATTACCTGAGGATCAGGACGAAGGAGAATGTATTCTCCCCAGCGCTCAAGTTTCTCGCCTGAACTACAATCTATTATTTCGTAATCTTTCCAATTATTTGCTACTTGCATATAATACACCTTGCTTTCTATTATATTCCCCAGCCCTCACCAAGAGGAGAAGGCGCCCGAAGGTCGAATGAGGTGTTGATTTTTATTGTCACTCCGACTATTATACTGAAAGAATATTAATCTTCAATGACTTCTAGTCTAAAAAAATCATTTCAACCACAATATTTAGAGGTTTTTAAGATTGTACTAAATAAAATACAATTATTTTTATCTTTTTCTTGCATGTATCCCCTTTAGCGTGTATATTATTACTTGCTGTGACATGATAGCTATGAAGCGTGAGGTTGCAACCTAGTTACTCAGGTTGGTTTTCCGTGGAGCGAATGTCAAGTTAGGAAACTGACGACAAGTCACTGTACAACAGAAAACCGTCCGCTTTGCGGAAACGACGTGTGAGAGCTTGAATCACTTTTTAAAAGTTGATACATGAAACACACGGGTAAGTGTACAGTCGCCACTTGTTCGATTTTTCAGAAGTCTAGAAAAACGAAAAAGGAGGAGACTTTTTTTATGGCAAATCAAGTTATGAGAATCACACTCAAGGCTTATGATCATGAGTTAGTAGATTCATCTGCCAAGAAAATCATCGAGACTGTTAAGAAGAACGGAGCACAGGTTAGTGGTCCAGTACCTCTTCCAACAAAGAAGGAAGTTGTTACAATTCTTAGAGCCGTACATAAGTACAAAGACTCTCGTGAGCAGTTCGAGCAGAGAACTCATAAGAGATTGATTGATGTCATTGATCCAACACAGAAGACTGTTGAAGCACTTTCTAAGTTAGAAATGCCAGCAGGTGTTGAAATCAGCATCAAGAACAAGTAATTTCAGGATTTTCTAGTGTAACGCGGAAAATCGTGAACAGCGACGAGCCCATTCGCGAAGCGAATTATGATGGCGAGTCACATTGTGAGTTCATTTAATCAAGTTAACATCCAAGATGGTTTTATATAGAAGCAACTTAGATTTCTTATCTAGTTCCACTTATATGACACTGTTCTAGGATGAACGGTTCCGCTACCCACTCTATATTATTAATAGGGCACGAAGCGTTCCGCTGTAGAAAATGGAGGTAAGAAACATGAAGAAAGCTATTTTAGCTACAAAGGTCGGAATGACTCAGGTCTTCTCAGAAGGCGGCGAGCTTATTCCTGTAACTGTTCTTTCTGCTGGTCCTTGTGTTGTTACACAGATCAAGACAGTAGAGAATGACGGTTACGATGCAGTTCAGGTAGGCTTTATTGACAAGAAGGTTAAGCTTGTTAACAAAGATGCTAACGGACGCAAAGAAATCATTCATCGTAATGGCGTAAACAAGCCAGAGAAGGGTCACTTCGATAAGGCTGGAGTTGAGCCAAAGAGATTTGTTAGAGAGTTCAGATTTGATAATTGTGCAGATTATGCACTTGCTCAGGAAATCAAGGCTGATATCTTTGAGGCTGGTGACAAGGTTGATGCAACAGCTACATCAAAGGGTAAAGGATTCCAGGGCGCTATCAAGAGATTAGGCCAGCACAGAGGTCCTATGGCTCACGGTTCTAAGTTCCACAGACACCAGGGTTCAAATGGTGCTTGTTCATCACCTAGCCGTGTATTCAAGGGCAAGGGTATGCCTGGTCAGATGGGTGGAAACAGAGTTACAATCCAGAATCTTGAGATTGTACGTGTTGATGCTGAAAACAATCTGCTTTTAGTAAAGGGTGCTGTTCCAGGACCAAAGAAGTCTCTTGTAACAATCAAAGAGTCAGTTAAAGCAGGAAAGTAATCTTACGATAGGAAAGGAGGAGCTTAGCGATGGCTAAAGTATCCGTATACAATATGGAAGGCAAAGAAGTTGGCACCATGGATCTTAACGACAGCATCTTCGCAGTTGAGATTAATGAGCATTTAGTTCACATGGCAGTTGTTCAACAGCTTGCAAATAACCGTCAGGGAACACAGAAGGCTAAGACACGTTCTGAGGTTTCTGGTGGTGGTAGAAAACCTTGGAGACAGAAGGGAACAGGTCATGCAAGACAGGGTTCTACAAGATCTCCACAGTGGACAGGTGGTGGCGTTGTATTCGCTCCAACACCAAGAGATTATACATTTAAGCTCAATAAGAAGGAGAAGAGAGCAGCTCTTAAGTCTGTACTCACTTCTGCAGTTAATGAGAACAAGTTTATCGTTGTTGATGAGCTTAAGTTAAACGAGATTAAGACAAAGGATTTTGCAAAGGTTCTTACAAACCTTAACGTTGAGAAGGCACTTGTTGTTCTTGATACAAATGATCAGAACGTAGTAATGTCTGCAAAGAACATTCCTACAGTTAAGACAGCTCTTACAAACACAATCAACGTTTATGACATCCTTAAGTACAACACAGTAGTTGTTACAAAGGCTGCTGTAGATCAGATTCAGGAGGTATATGCATAATGGCAAATGTACAATATTATGACGTAATCCTAAAGCCTGTAATCACAGAGAAGTCAATGAACGCTATGGCTGAAAAGAAGTACACATTCTTAGTTCATCCAGAAGCTAACAAGACAATGATTAAGGAAGCTGTTGAGAAGATGTTCGACGGAGTAAAGGTTGCATCAGTTAACACAATGAACGCTGATGGCAAGACAAAGAGACGTGGAATGACATTCGGTAAGACAGCAAAGACAAAAAAGGCTATCGTACAGCTTACAGCTGATAGCAAAGACATCGAGATTTTCTCAGGTCTATAAAATAGGCAAGAGTTAATTAATTTTATGCGCAGTCGAGCGCGATAATAAACGAGTAACGAAAGGAGAACTAAAATGGGAATTAAGACATATAACCCATATACACCTTCTAGAAGAAATATGACTGGTTCAGATTTTGCTGAGATCACAAAGTCATCTCCAGAGAAGTCACTTCTTGTTTCTTTAAAGAAGCACGCTGGTCGTAACAATCAGGGTAAGATTACCGTTAGACATCACGGTGGCGGTAACAGACAAAAATATAGACTTATTGATTTTAAGAGAAATAAGGATGGAATTCCTGCAAAGGTAATCGGTATCGAGTACGATCCAAACAGAACAGCTAACATCGCTCTTATCTGCTACGCAGATGGTGAGAAGGCTTACATCCTTGCTCCAGCTGGTCTTACAGACGGCATGACAGTTATGAACGGTGCTGACGCTGAAGTTAGAGTTGGTAACTGCTTACCACTTGAGAAGATTCCAGTTGGTACACTTATTCACAATATCGAGCTTTATCCAGGCCGCGGCGGACAGCTTGTTCGTTCAGCTGGTAACTCAGCTCAGCTCATGGCTAAAGAAGGAAAGTATGCAACACTCCGTCTTCCTTCAGGCGAAATGAGAATGGTACCTATCAACTGCCGTGCATCTATCGGTGTTATCGGTAACGGTGATCACAACCTTGTTAAGATTGGTAAAGCTGGTCGTAAGAGACACATGGGTATCAGACCTACAGTTCGTGGTTCTGTTATGAACCCTAATGACCATCCACACGGTGGTGGTGAGGGCCGCGCTCCTATCGGACGTCCAGGTCCATGTACACCTTGGGGCAAGCCAGCTCTTGGTCTCAAGACAAGAAAGAAGCACAAGCAGTCTAACAAGCTCATCGTAAGAAGACGCGATGGTAGAGCTATCAAATAAGGAGGATACACATGGCACGTTCATTAAAAAAAGGACCATTTGCTGATGCAAGCTTATTAAAGAAGGTTGATGCTATGAACGCTAGCGGAGACAAGTCAGTTATCAAGACATGGTCACGCCGTTCTACAATCTTCCCACAGATGGTTGGACATACAATTGCAGTACATGACGGAAGAAAGCATGTTCCAGTATATGTTACAGAAGATATGGTTGGACACAAGCTTGGAGAGTTCGTTGCTACTAGAACCTACAGAGGTCACGGTAAGGACGAAAAGAAGTCAAAGGTACGCTAATTAACAGAAAGGAGTTTTAATCATGGCTAAGGGACATAGATCTCAAATTAAACGTGAGAGAAACGATGTAAAGGATACAAGACCTTCAGCAAAGTTATCTTATGCTAGAATGTCAGTTCAGAAGGCTTGTTTCGTACTTGATGCCATTCGTGGTAAGGATGTTAACACAGCTCTTGCTATCGTAATGTACAATCCAAGATACGCTTCAAGTGTTATAGAGAAATTACTTAAGTCTGCTATTGCAAACGCTGAGAACAATAACGGCTTAGATAGTAAGGATCTTGTTGTAGCAGAGTGCTATGCAAACAAGGGACCTACAATGAAGAGAATCAGACCAAGAGCACAGGGTAGAGCTTACAGAATCGAAAAGAGAATGAGCCACATCACTATCGTGCTTGATCAGAAAAATTAAGGAGGCAAAACATGGGACAGAAAGTTAATCCTCATGGCTTAAGAGTCGGTGTTATTAAGGACTGGGATTCTAAGTGGTATGCTGAGGGCGAGAACTTCTCAGACTACTTAGTTGAAGACTATAATATCAGAAAATTTCTTAAGAAGAAGCTTTACGCTGCAGGCGTTTCTAAGATTGAAATCGAGCGCGCTGCTGGTAGAGTAAAGGTTACAGTTTACACAGCAAAGCCTGGCGTAGTTATCGGTAAGGGTGGCGCTGAAATCGACAAGATTAAGACAGAGCTCCAGAAGCAGACAAGCGATAAGCTTGTTGTAGATATCAAGGAAATCAAGAGACCAGATCGTGATGCACAGCTTGTTGCTGAGAACATTGCAGGTCAGCTTGAGAACCGTGTATCTTTCCGTAGAGCAATGAAGTCTTGCATGTCAAGAGCAATGAAGACTGGCATCAAGGGTATCAAGACAAGCTGTTCAGGACGTCTTGGTGGTGCTGATATGGCACGTAGCGAGTCTTACAACGAAGGTACTATTCCACTTCAGACACTTCGTGCTGATATTGATTATGGATTCGCTGAGGCTGACACTACTTATGGTAAGGTTGGCGTAAAGGTATGGATCTATAAGGGTGAAGTACTTCCAAAGAAGAAGAATGTGGAAGGAGGAGCCGAGTAATATGTTAATGCCAAAGAGAGCGAAGCATAGAAAACAGTTCCGTGGAAACATGGCTGGTAAAGCTTCAAGAGGAAATAAGATTTCATACGGTGAGTATGGTATCGTTGCAATGGAGCCAGCTTGGATTAAGTCAAACCAGATCGAGGCTGCTCGTATCGCTATGACACGTTACATTAAGCGTGGTGGTAAAGTTTGGATCAAGATTTTCCCAGACAAGCCAGTTACTGCAAAACCTGCTGAAACTCGAATGGGTTCAGGAAAGGGTACACTTGAATATTGGGTAGCTGTTGTTAAGCCGGGCCGTGTATTATTCGAGATCTCAGGAGTATCTGAGGAAGTTGCTAGAGAAGCACTTCGTCTCGCTACACATAAACTTCCTTGCAAGTGCAAGATAGTTTCCCGTGAGGATTTAGAAGGCGGTGAAGCATAATGAAGAATACAAAGTACGTAGAGGATTTAAAGAATACTTCAGTAGCAGAGCTTAATGCTCAGCTCGTAGAAGCTAAGAAAGAACTTTTCAACTTAAGATTCCAGAATGCTACTAACCAGTTAGATAACACAGCAAGAATTCGTGAAGTTCGTCGTAACATCGCTCGTATTCAGACTGTTATCACAGAAGCTGAGAAGAATGCATAATTAACTTACGAATCTTAATTATTTGAAAGGAGATCAAAAACGTGGAAAGAAACTTAAGAAAAACACGTACAGGTGTTGTTGTAAGTGACAAGATGGATAAGACAATCGTTGTTGCAATCCGTGATAACGTAAAGCATCCACTTTACAACAAGATCGTTAAGAAGACATATAAGCTTAAGGCTCACGATGAGAACGGCGATGCTCACATCGGAGATACAGTAAAGGTTATGGAGACTAGACCACTCTCTAAGGATAAGAGATGGAGACTTGTTGAAGTAATCGAGAGAGCAAAATAATTAAAGGAGGCTACTATAATGGTACAACAGGAAAGTAGATTAAAGGTAGCCGATAATACAGGAGCAAAGGAAATCCTTGTTATCCGTGTTATGGGTGGATCTACAAGAAGATATGCCAACATTGGCGACGTAATTACTGCTACCGTTAAAGATGCAACACCAGGTGGCGTTGTAAAGAAGGGTGACGTTGTTAAGGCAGTAGTTGTTCGTTCAGTAAAGGGTGCCCGTCGTAAAGATGGTTCATATATCAAGTTTGATGAAAATGCTGCAGTCATCATCAAAGATGACAAGACTCCAAGAGGAACTCGTATTTTTGGACCTGTAGCTAGAGAGCTTCGTGAGAAGCAGTTCATGAAGATTGTTTCTCTCGCTCCAGAAGTATTGTAGGAGGAAGAGTAGAATGGCAACTATGAAAATTAAAAAGGGCGATACTGTTCGTGTCATCGCTGGTGGCGATGTTAACAACGAAGGTAAGGTTATCGCAGTAGATAAGAAGAATAACACCGTTACAGTTGAAGGTGTTAACATGGTTAAGCGTCATGTTAAGCCTAGCATGGCTAACCAGGCAGGCGGTATCATCGAGCAGGAAGCTCCTATCGATGCTTCAAACGTTATGTTACTTCATAATGGTCAGCCTACACGCGTTGGCTTCAAGATGGACGGAGATAAGAAAGTCCGTTTCGCTAAGAAGACTGGCGAAGTGATTGACTAATTGAAGAAAGGAGAACAGTTCGTTGAGTAGATTAAAAGATCAGTATCTTAATGAAATCGTACCAGCAATGGTAGAGAAGTTTGGATACAAGAATATTATGGAAGTTCCTAAGATCGAAAAGATCGTTGTCAACATGGGTGTTGGCGAAGCAAAGGACAATGCAAAGCTTCTTGAGTCTGCAGTTAATGATATGGAAAAGATTACAGGCCAGAAAGCAGTTACAACAAAGGCTAAGAACTCAGTTGCTAACTTCAAGATTCGTGAAGGTATGGCAATTGGTTGCAAGACTACACTTCGTGGAGAAAAGATGTATGAGTTCGCAGATCGTCTCATCAACCTTGCACTTCCACGTGTACGTGACTTTAGAGGTGTAAATCCTAATTCATTCGATGGAAGAGGTAACTATGCACTTGGTATTAAGGAGCAGATTATCTTCCCAGAGATCGAGTACGATAAGATCGACAAGACTCGTGGTATGGATATCATCTTCGTAACTACAGCTAAGACAGATGAAGAGGCTAGAGAATTACTTCGTTTATTCAATATGCCTTTCGCTAAGGAAGCATAGGAGGAAAGTTATGGCAAAGAAGTCAATGAAAGTTAAGCAGCAGCGCACAGCTAAGTTCTCTACACAAGAGTACAGCCGCTGCAAAATCTGCGGTCGTCCACATGCATACCTTAGAAAGTATGGTATTTGTAGAGTATGTTTCCGTGAGTTAGCTTACAAGGGACAGATTCCTGGCGTTAAGAAAGCTTCATGGTAATTAAGCGAGCACAGATTGAAAATTAGGAGGAAATTGCATCATGACAATGAGTGATCCAATAGCAGATATGCTTACAAGAATCCGTAATGCAAATACTGCAAAACATGATACAGTAGATGTTCCTGCATCTAAGATGAAGGTTGCAATTGCAGACATTCTTGTAGATGAAGGATTTATCACAAAGTATGACATCGTTGATAATGGTAACTTCAAGGATATCCGTGTTACATTAAAGTACGGTGCAAACAAGAACGAGAAGATTATTTCTGGTATTAAGAGAATTTCTAAGCCAGGTCTTCGTATTTACGCTGGTAAGGACGATATCCCATACGTTTTAGGTGGACTTGGTATCGCTATCCTTTCAACAAACAAGGGCATCATCACAGATAAGGAAGCTCGTAAGCTTCAGGTTGGTGGCGAAGTTCTTGCATACGTTTGGTAATATATCCAAACAATTTAGTAACTAATTACCTAAAAGTATAACCCGGTTACAGAAGCCGGACATACAGTATATTTAAGGAGGTACGGGCAT
This sequence comes from Pseudobutyrivibrio sp. MD2005, assembly GCF_000621865.1. Lineage (GTDB taxonomy): Bacteria > Bacillota > Clostridia > Lachnospirales > Lachnospiraceae > Pseudobutyrivibrio. The sequence continues at coordinate 14,894 of NZ_JHXE01000008.1, read as the reverse complement.
GTCACGTATAGGAAGAATGCCAATCGCAGTTCCAGCTGGTGTTACAGTTGAGATTGCAGAAAATAATCATGTGACTGTAAAAGGTCCTAAGGGCACTCTTGAGAGAACACTTCCATCAGAGATGGATATCAAGCTTGAGGGTGAAGAAGTTGTTGTTACAAGACCTAATGATTTAAAGAAAATGAAGTCTTTACATGGTCTTACAAGAACACTTATCAACAACATGGTTGTTGGTGTTACAGCAGGCTATGAGAAGACTCTTGAGGTTAACGGTGTAGGTTATAGAGCATCTAAGGCTGGTAAGAAGCTTACTCTTAACCTTGGTTACTCTCATCCAGTAGAGATGGAAGATCCAGAGGGTATCGAGTCAACTGTTGACGGAAATAAAATTATCATCAAGGGTATCGACAAGGAAAAAGTTGGTCAGTACGCTGCCAACATCAGAGATAAGAGAAGACCTGAGCCATATAAGGGTAAGGGTATTAAGTACGCTGATGAAGTTATTAGACGTAAAGTCGGTAAGACCGGTAAGAAATAGTAAAGGAGTGAATGTAAAATGGTAAGTAAGAAATCTAGACAAGTAGTTCGCCAGACAAAGCATAGAAGACTTCGTAACACTCTAGCCGGTACTGCAGAAAGACCTCGTTTAGCAGTGTTCAGAAGCAATAATCACATGTATGTTCAGGTTATTGATGATACATGTGGAAATACACTCGTTTCAGCATCTACTCTTGACGCAGACGTTAAGGCAGATCTTGCAAAGACAAATAACGTAGAAGCTGCTTCAAAGCTTGGTACAGTTATTGCAAAGAAGGCACAGGAAAAGGGAATCAAGGAAGTCGTATTCGACAGAGGTGGTTACATTTATGCCGGCAAGGTTGCAGCTCTTGCAGACGCAGCTAGAGAAGCTGGATTAGAATTCTAGGAGGAGAACACATGAAACGTGAAATCATTGACGCTAGCCAGTTAGAGTTAACTGAGCAGGTTGTAGAAATTAAGCGTGTAACAAAGGTTGTTAAGGGTGGACGTAACATGCGTTTCACAGCTCTTGTTGTAGTAGGCGATAAGAACGGACACGTTGGCGCTGGACTTGGCAAGGCAGCTGAAATTCCAGAAGCTATCCGCAAGGGTAAGGAAGATGCAATGAAGAAGCTTATTACAGTTAAGCTTGACGACAACCACAGTATTACACATGACATTCAGGGTAAGCACACAGGCGCTTCTGTACTTCTTAAGAAGGCTCCAGAAGGTACTGGTATCATCGCTGGTGGTCCAGCTCGTGCCGTATGTGAGCTTGCAGGTATCGGAAATATCCGTACAAAGTCACTTGGATCATCAAATAAGCAGAACGTTGTTCTTGCTACTATCGAAGGACTTAAGCTTCTTAAGTCACCTGAAGAAGTAGCTAAGGCTCGTGGCAAGAAGGTTGAAGACATTCTTGCTTAAGGAGGAAAGTTAAAATGGCAGAGAAGAAGTTAAGAGTAACACTCGTAAAGTCTACAATCGGTGCTGTTCCTAAGAACAAGAAGACTGTAGAAGCACTTGGCCTTAGAAAGGTCAACAAGACTGTTGAGCTTCCTGACAACGACAGCGTTCGCGGAATGCTTAGAATGGTCAATCACTTAGTAAAAGTTGAAGAAATTTAATAGAAGGAGGTGCCATAATGGATTTATCTAACTTACAGCCAGCAGAAGGCTCAAAGCATAGCGATAATTTCAGAAGAGGCCGTGGTCACGGTTCAGGTAATGGCAAGACTGCTGGTAAGGGTCATAAGGGACAGAAGGCTCGTTCAGGCGGAAGCATTAGACTTGGATTCGAAGGTGGACAGATGCCTTTATACAGACGTCTTCCTAAGCGTGGTTTCAAGAATAGAAATACAAAGGAAATCGTTGGTATCAATGTTTCTTATTTAGAGAGATTTGAAAATGGTGCTACTGTAACTGTTGATACACTTATCGAGAGTGGTATCATTAAGAACCCTCGCGATGGCGTTAAGATTCTTGGCGGCGGCGAGCTTACAAAGAAGCTCAACGTTCAGGCAAACGCATTTAGCGCTAGCGCAAAGGAAAAGATTGAAGCTTTAGGCGGAACTGTAGAGGTGATCTAATGCTTCAAACACTACGCGATGCATTTAAAATTAAAGATTTAAGAAGAAGAATAGGTTTTACATTTTTAATGCTTATTGTTGTCAGACTGGGAAGTTTACTTCCTGTGCCTGGCATCAATGGTAGTGCCTTTGCAAGTCTTTTTGAAAATAGTGATAATGCATTAAACTTCTTTGATTCAATCACTGGTGGTTCATTTTCTGCAATGTCAGTATTTGCATTAAATATCACACCATACATTACATCTTCAATCATTATGCAGTTGCTTACAATTGCATTTCCTAAGCTTGAAGAGATGCAGCGTGATGGAGAGCAAGGAAGAAAAAAGATGACGCAGATTACTCGTTATCTTACTATAGCATTGGCATTAGGTGAGTCAATCGCCATGGCAATAGGCTTTGGTAGAAGCGGATATCTTGTTACATATTCTGTTCCATTTATTAATTATGTACTTGTTGTTGCCGCTCTTACAGCTGGTTCTGCAGTATTAATGTGGATCGGTGAAAGAATCACAGAAAAGGGTATTGGTAATGGTATTTCAATAGTTCTTACTATTAACATCGTTAGCCGTATCCCTTCTGATTTAACAAAGCTTTATGAGCAATATATGAAGGGCAGAACAATTCCAAAGGCTACTTTAGCAGGAATAGTTATTGCTGCAGTCATTGTTGCATTAGTTGTATTCGTAGTTATTTTACAAAGTGCAGAGAGACGTATTCCTGTTCAATATTCGAATAAGATTCAGGGTAGAAGACAGGTTGGTGGTAATTCATCAGTTATTCCTATGAAGGTTAATACAGCTGGTGTTATCCCAGTTATCTTTGCTCAGTCTTTACTTCAGACTCCAATCATGCTTGTTCAGTTATTTGACAAGAATGGTGTTCAAGGATTCTGGGGCAAAGTGTTAAATGGTATGAATCAGTCAAATTGGTTTAATCCAGCAAATTGGATATACACAATTGGCGCTGTAGTATATGTACTACTTATTATTGGTTTCGCATATTTCTATACAGAGATTACATTTAATCCTCTTGAGATTGCAGAGAACCTTAAGCGCTCAGGCGGTTTTATCCCTGGTATTAGACCAGGAAAGCCAACATCTGATTATCTTACAGCTATTTTAAAGCATGTAATTTTTATCGGAGCAATTGGTCTTTCAATAGTAGCGTTACTTCCTATTGTCTTTAATGGTTTAGTTGGTGCTAGTGTTTCATTCGGCGGTACATCAATTATCATTATTGTTGGTGTAATTGTAGAAACACTTAAGCAAGTTGAATCACAGATGATGGTTCGTAATTATAAAGGATTTTTGAATGATTAATCGTTAATCATTTATTACACCATAGGAGATACGTTTTTACGTATCTCTTAAGGTGTTTTTAGATGTTTTTTTATTTAACCGAAAGCAGGAGGGTTTAGTTTATGAAGATTATTATGTTAGGTGCACCTGGTGCAGGCAAAGGTACACAGGCAAAGCAGATTGCTGCCAAGTATTCAATTCCTCACATTTCCACAGGTGATATATTCCGTGCCAACATAAAAAACGGTACTGAACTGGGCAAAAAGGCTAAGGAATACATGGATCAAGGTTTGCTTGTTCCAGATGAACTTACATGTGATCTTGTAATGGACCGCATTGCTCAGGATGATGCTAAAAACGGTTTCGTTTTAGATGGATTCCCAAGAACTATTCCACAGGCCGAGGCACTTGATGTTGCACTTACTAAGATTGGTGAGGCTATGGATTATGCGATTGATGTAGATGTTCCTGATGAGAATATCATCAATAGAATGTCTGGACGTAGAGCTTGCTTAAATTGCGGTGCTACATATCACATCGTATCTATTCCACCAAAGAAAGAGGGCGTATGTGACTCTTGTGGAAATGAATTAGTACTTAGAGATGATGATAAGCCAGAAACAGTTAAGAAGAGACTTGATGTATATCATGAGCAGACACAGCCACTTATTGATTTCTATAAGGGCAAAGGAATTCTTAAGTCTGTTGATGGTACACAGCCAATGGAAAAGGTGTTTGATGATATCACATCTATTTTAGGAGCTTAAGATGTCAGAGACAATCACTATTAAAACTGAAGAAGAAATTCAATTGATGCGTGAGGCAGGAAAAATTTTGGCTCAGGTTCATGAAACTCTTGCTAATGAGATTCATGAAGGCATGTCTACATATGAAGTGGATAAGCTTGGCGAGGAAGTAATCCGAAGCTTTGGATGCGAGCCAAATTTTAAAGGACTATATGGTTATCCAGGAAGTGTATGTGTTTCTGTTAATGATGAAGTCGTTCATGGAATTCCATCAAAAGATAGAATTCTTGTTAATGGCGATATTGTCAGTCTTGACACTGGAGTACTATATAAGGGTTATCATTCAGATGCTGCTCGTACTGTAGGAATTGGAGAGATTAGTAAAGAGGCTAAGCTTCTTATAGAGAGAACACGCCAATCATTTTTCCAAGGTATGAAGTATGCTACTGCAGGAAAACATCTCTACGATATCTCTGGTGCAATTGGAGATTATGCGGAAAGCTTTGGCTACGGTGTTGTTAGAGATTTAGTTGGACATGGAATTGGTACTAGTTTACATGAAGCACCAGAAATTCCCAATTTTAGACGTAAGTTTAGAAAAGGTCCTAAACTCATTAAAGGAATGACATTAGCTGTCGAACCAATGATAAATGCTGGTAGCTGCGATGTTGCATGGATGGATGATGAATGGACAGTTGTTACTATGGATGAATCACTTTCAGCCCATTATGAGAACACGATTGTAATTACTGATGGAGCTCCAGAAATTCTGACTCTAACCCCATCTGAATTAAAAAATCCGGAGGGAAACAAATGGATTTAATGCTAGCAATTTCAAAGGCAGGCCATGATAAGAAAGATATATATGTAATAATTAACGAGGACGATAATTATTATTATCTTGCGAATGGCACTACAAAGACTTTGGAAAAGCCAAAAAAGAAAAAGAAAATTCATTTACAGCTAATTAAAAATATTCCATCTGATATTTTGGATGAAATAGCAGATAGAAATTCACTAGATGATGTAGCAATCAAAAGAATTCTTAAGAGTTATAATAGGAGGAATGAAAATGTCTAAGGCAGATGTTATTGAAGTTGAGGGAGTTGTAGTTGAGAAGCTTCCAAATGCAATGTTTAAGGTAGAGCTCGAAAATGGTCATCAGATTCTTGCTCATATCAGTGGTAAGTTAAGACAGAATTACATCAGAATCTTACCAGGTGATAAAGTAACAATTGAGATGAGTCCTTATGATCTTTCAAAAGGAAGAATTATATGGAGAGATAAATAAAAAAAGTTATTGACATACTTAAGAACGGTCGCTATACTATTAAGCGGACGTTTTTAGAATGTTCAAATAAAGATTGACCACAACCCTTGAAAAAAGGGGCATGGAAAGGAGGAAAATCGTGAAAGTAAGATCTTCTGTTAAGCCTATGTGCGAGAAGTGCAAGGTCATCAAAAGAAAGGGTAGTATTCGTATTATCTGCGAAAACCCAAAGCATAAGCAGCGTCAGGGTTAATTCTGATTTGTTTATGTAGCATTTTATTATGTGCGGCTGCAGTCTAAAGAGTATCTAATTTAGGCTGTTCATAATAAATAGGTCCATCATACCGGGACCAAATTGGACAAGATATGGGAGTACACACATTTCAGGCCGAGTGATCGGAGCTGTATTTTCTGTATCGCTTATCAATAGTAGAAATTTATGGAGGTGTAAACACACATGGCTCGTATTGCAGGTGTAGATTTACCAAGAGACAAGAGAATTGAAATTGGTTTAACTTACATTTACGGAATTGGTAGAGTAAGCTCAAACAAAGTTCTTGAGGCAGCTGGTGTAGATCCTAACACACGTGTTAAGGATTTAACTGATGAAGAAGTTAAGAAGATCAGCACAGTTATCGATGAGACATTAACTGTTGAAGGTGATCTTAGAAGAGAAGTTGCCCTTGATATTAAGAGACTTCAGGAAATCGGATGCTATAGAGGAATCCGTCATAGAAAGGGTCTTCCTGTTCGTGGACAGAAGACTAAGACAAACGCTCGTACTCGTAAGGGTCCAAAGCGTACAGTAGCAAATAAGAAGAAGTAATTATTTTATAGAAAGAAAGTAGGTTAGTTTAATTATGGCTAAAGTTGCAAAGAAGACAACAAAAAAGCGTGTAAAGAAAAACGTTGAACACGGACAGGTACATGTTCAGGCATCTTTCAATAACACTATCGTAACTATTACTGATGCTCAGGGCAATGCTCTTTCATGGGCAAGTGCTGGTGGTCTAGGATTTAGAGGTTCAAGGAAATCTACTCCTTATGCTGCACAGATGGCAGCAGAGACAGCAGTTAAGGCTGCATTAGTTCACGGTTTAAAGAGTGTAGATGTATTCGTTAAGGGACCAGGTTCAGGACGTGAAGCTGCAATCAGAGCAATCGATGCAAACGGCGTTCAGGTTCTTACAATCAAGGATGTTACTCCAGTTCCACATAACGGATGTCGTCCACCAAAGCGTAGAAGAGTCTAATTAGGAGGGAAATCTAATGGCAGTTAATAAGACACCAGTTCTTAAAAGATGTAGATCTCTTGATTTAGATCCTACATTTTTAGGATATGATAAGAAGTCACACAGACAAAAAAATAGAGGAAGAGGAAAGAAGTCTGAGTACGCTCTTCAGCTTCAGGAGAAGCAGAAGGCTAAGTTCATCTATGGCGTACTTGAAAAGCCTTTCCGTAATTACTATGAGAAGGCAGACCGTCAGAAGGGTATGACAGGTGAAAACCTTATGACAATGCTTGAGAGCCGTCTTGATAACGTAGTATTCCGTATGGGATTTGCTCGTACAAGAAGAGAGGCACGTCAGGTTGTTGATCACAAGATGTTCCTTGTAAACGGTAAGCCAGTTAACGTTCCTTCATACCTTGTAAAGGCTGGAGACGTTATCGAGGTTCGTGAGAAGTCAAAGAGCCTTCAGAGATTTAAGGATATTACAGAGGTTACAGCTGGTAGAACAACTCCTGAGTGGGTTGAGGTTGACGCTGAGAGCCTTAAGGGTACAGTTAAGGAGCTTCCTAATAGAGAGCAGATTGATGTTCCTGTAGACGAGATGCTTATCGTCGAGTTATATTCAAAATAATAAATTTTAGTGAATGTTTACAAAAAGCACTTATACAAGCTTGCTTGTATAAGTGCGATTTGTTACAATTTTACTATGCGACAATGAGCAATTTGCAGAATATTTTTTAATATTCTGTTTTTTAGAGTCTATTACATTATATTAAGGAGGCAATGTAGTGTTAAATTTTGAAAACCCAAATATTGAAATCGTAGAGATTTCTGAGGACAAAAAATACGGCAGATTCGTTGTAGAACCTCTTGAGAGAGGTTACGGTATAACACTTGGTAATTCTCTTCGTAGAATTATGCTTTCGTCTCTGCCAGGTGCTGCAGTTAGCCAGATAAAGATTGAAGGCGTACTTCATGAGTTTAGTGCTATTCCTGGAGTAAAGGAAGATGTTACTGAAATCGTTATGAACATCAAGGAGCTTGCTATTAGAAATAATAGTTCTTCTGATGAGCCAAAGACTGCTTATATCGAGTTCGAGGGCGAGGGAGTAGTTACTGCTGCTGATATTCAGGTTGATTCTGATATCGAGATTATTAATCCAGATCTTGTTATTGCTCACCTTAATGGTGGTAATGATTGCAAGTTATATATGGAACTTACAATCACAAAGAATCGTGGTTACATCTCAGCAGATAAGAATAAGACTCCAGATACTCCAATCGGTAAGATTGCAGTTGATTCTATCTACACACCAGTTGAGCGTGTAAATATGACTGTAGAAGACACACGTGTAGGCCAGGTTACAGATTATGACAAGCTTACACTTGATGTATATACAAATGGTACAATGGGTCCAGATGAGGCTGTTTCTATGGCTGCAAAGGTACTCAGCGAACATTTGAATTTATTTGTTAATCTTTCAGATGCTGCTCAGGATCTTAGCGTTATCGCTGATAAGCCTGATGATACAACAGGAAAGACTCTTGAAATGAGCATTGATGAGCTTGAGCTTTCAGTTCGTTCATACAACTGCTTAAAGAGAGCTGGTATCAACACAGTAGCAGAGCTTTGCGACAAGTCACCGGATGACATGATGAAGGTTCGTAACCTTGGTCGCAAGTCTATGGAAGAAGTAGAGCAGAAGCTTCAGGAACTTGGTCTTTCACTCAGAATGATTGAGGACTAATTCCTAGCTATAAAGTAACAGGAAATAATGCAGGGAAAATAAGACCGATGAGCATTTCCGTGTATACTTTCCATCACGTGGTTGTAGGGTAAGACCGATGAGCACCTATGGCTTGTTTATTAGGAGGAAAGCAAAATGGCAAAGTACAGAAAATTAAGCAGAACATCATCTCAGAGAAAGGCTCTTTTAAGAAATCAGGTAACAGAGCTTCTTCACCATGGTAAGATCGTTACAACTGAGGCTAAGGCTAAGGAAGTAAAGAAGATCGCTGAGCATATCATTACACTTGGTATCAAGGAAAAGGATAACTTCGAAGAAGTTACAGTACAGGCTAAGGTTGCTCGTAAAGATAAAGATGGTAAGAGAGTTAAGGAAGTTGTTGATGGCAAGAAGGTTACTGTATACGATACAGTAGATAAGAAGATCAAGAAGGATTCTCCTTCAAGACTTCACGCTCGTCGTCAGATGATGCAGGTTCTTTACACACCAACAGTTAAGGGTGCTAAGAAGAGCGAAACACACAAGGTTGACATGGCAAACTTCGTATTCGATGAGATCGCTCCAAAGTATGTAGATCGCAAGGGTGGTTATACACGTATCATTAAGATCGGACCACGTAAGGGCGATGCTGCTATGGAAGTAGTTCTTGAGTTAGTATAATTTATGCCTTCAAGATCCCAGGACATATGTCCTGGGATTATTTTGTTTTAAATGACAAACACTAATTTTAATGTTTCCTAAAATAGTTTAGAAGTGTATTATACAAATATAAGAGAAAGAAATAAGAATACTATGAGAGGATAACTAATGGCATCAGATTCAACAAGAAAAATGACAGAAGGCAACCCTTTGACATTAATATTAGGGTTTTCAGTTCCTATGCTAGCAGGATTATTATTTCAACAGATGTATAACTTGGTGGATACAATAATAGTTGGGCAAACACTTGGTGATAATGCACTGGCAGCGGTAGGTTCAACCGGATCTATTAACTTTTTGATTAATGGATTCTGCATGGGAATATGTTCTGGGTTTGCAATTCCGGTAGCTCAACGTTTTGGTGCTGAATCATATGATTCAATGCGAAAATTTGTTGGTAATTCAATAGTTTTATCTGCAATATTTTCAGTAGCGCTTACTATTATAGTCGGTATATTTTGCTATCAGATATTGGCTATAATGCGTACACCAGAAGACATTATTGATTTGGCTTACTCTTATATATCTATTATATTTTTAGGAATACCAGTAACGTTTTTATACAATTTAACAGCCGGTATAATGCGTTCTCTTGGCGATAGTAAAACGCCTACATATTTCCTGATTATGGCAGCGGGCATAAATATAGTTTTAGATATAGTGTTTATTATAGTGTTGGGAATGAGCGTTAACGGACCAGCTTTAGCAACAGTGCTATCTCAGTTAATAGCAGGTATGAGCTGCTTGATTTACATGAAAAAGAAATTCCCTATCCTCAAATTAACAAAGGAAGACTGTAAGCTTGGCAAGCATCATAGTCAGGTCTTGATATCTATGGGCATTCCTTTTGGTTTACAGTATTCTGTAACAGCTATAGGATCAGTAATACTACAAACAGCAGTAAATGGGCTTGGAACTGTGGCCGTCGCGTCAATGACTGCTGGCTCAAAGGTTTCAATGTTTGTGGTTTGTCCATTTGACGCTCTTGGAGGCACCATGGCTACTTATGCAGGCCAGAATGTGGGTGCTAAGAATATACCTCGAGTAATAAAAGGTACCTGGGTTGCTCAGTTATTAGGCACAATTTATGCGGTAGTGATATTAGTGGTTTTGTTTTTCTCGGGCAGGTATATTTTACATTTATTCACTTCCACAAGTATTGTTATAGACCAGGCTATGCAATTTCTGTTGGCAAATGCAGTGACTTATACTTTGCTTGCTGCAGTAAATATTTTTAGGTTCGCTATACAAGGTATGGGATTTTCGACATTCGCAATATATTCGGGAGTAATGGAAATGATCGCCAGAATTCTTGTGGCGTTTACATTTGTTCCTATGATTGGATATGCCGGTGCAATTTGGGCAAGTCCAGTTGCTTGGCTATTTGCAGTCTTCTTCTTAATACCTGGATTTTATTCATGTTGCAAGAAGCTTGATAATAAATTTAACGGGGCACAAATATATCATCTGTAAAAGTTTGATAATTAACAAACTAATTGTCAGAAAAGTGTAAAATTAATATAAAATTGCAACAACAATGCTTACATTAATAATCATAATCTGATACAATAACCTCAAATTAAAGGAGGAAGTTGTATTATGGAAAGAAAGTATTTTGATTTAACAGGACAAGTCGCTCTTGTAACGGGCTGCTCTTCTGGTCTCGGGGTGCAGATGGCGAAAGCATTGGCATCGCAGGGCTGCAACATTGTTGCAGTGGCAAGACGCCAAAATCTTATTGAAGAAGTTGCTTCTGAAATTGAAAAAGAATTTGGTGTAAAAGCTATAGGTGTACCATGTGATATCATTGACACTGATAGAGTTAATGCAACGGTTGATACAGTGTTAAAAGAATTTGGCAGAATTGATATCTTAATCAATAATGCAGGAACTGGTTCTGGTGCAACACCTGCAGAGGATGTTCAAGATTCACAGTTTGAAGGCGAAGTTGCTATAGATCTCACCGGCAGCTTTAAGATGGCAAGAGCAATTGCTAAAAAGGCAATGATTCCGGCTGGATATGGTCGAATTATAAACATATCTTCAATGTATGGCTTGGTAGGAAATAATATTGCGCCAGCGGCAGCTTATCACGCTGCAAAGGGGGGTGTAGTTAATCTTACAAGAGCCTTGGCGGCTGAATGGGGCAATAAAGGCATTACGGTAAATGCTATTTGTCCGGGCTATTTTGAAACTCCACTTACAAAGGAAACACTAGACAGTGAGTTTTTCCAGCAATATGCTAAGACAATGATTCCGCTTAATAGATATGGCAAGGAAGGTGAATTGGATTCTGCAGCCATTTTCTTGGCGTCTCCAGCAAGTACATATGTAAATGGTGTAATTCTTCCAGTAGATGGTGGATATACATGCATGTAAATTAAATGGGCTCTAGTAGCCCATTTTTTAAAATGTGGATTAATAATCCCAGGCCTTGTTATTGATAAAATCCAGCAACCAGTAATCTTATATCAAAATAAAATTTTTGCTCTTGTTCAGAAAATAAGATATATTGACTTTAGCGATTAAAAGTGCTAAAGTATCACAAAAGAATATAAATCAGGAGGGGAAAAACATGAAGAAGAAAATTCTGGCAACAGTTTTGGCATCGGCATTGGCTCTTAGTATGGTAGGTTGTGGAACAGACGCAGCAGCTAAGAAAGAAGCAGAATCCTCAACTGCTCAGACAGCAGAATCTACAGAGAAAGATGCTAATCAGACATATAATGTAGGAGTACTTCAGCTGGTACAGCATCCAGCACTTGATACAGCAACAGAAGGCTTTTCTGATGCATTAAAGGATAAGCTTGGTGATCAGGTAGAAATCAACGTACAGAATGCATCTGGTGATACAGCTACTTGCGCAACAATCGCTACATCATTTGTATCAGATAATGTAGATTTAATTATGGCAAATGCTACACCAGCTATGCAGGCAAGTGCTACAGCTACAAATTCTATTCCAATCGTTGCAACATCTATTACAGATTATGGCACAGCACTTGGAATCAAGGACTGGGATGGAACAACAGGAATGAATGTAACAGGTACATCTGATTTAGCACCACTTGATGGCCAGGCAGAAATGCTCAACGAGCTTTTCCCTGATGCAAAAGAGGTAGGTATCATCTACTGCTCAGGTGAGGATAACTCATTATATCAGGCAAATCAGATTACAGAATATCTTGAGGGATATGGATACACTGTTACAGCTTACACATTCTCAGATTCAGCAGATGTAGCTACTGTAGTACAGTCAGCATGTGGAGCAAGCGATGTTTTATATGTACCAACAGATAACGTTGCAGCAAGCTGTGCAGAGACAATCAACAATGTTGCATTAACAGCAGGTGTTCCAATCATCGCTGGTGAGGAAGGAATCTGTAAAGGTTGTGGTCTTGCAACATTATCAATTTCATACTACGACATCGGATATTCAGCAGGTCTTATGGCATACGAAATTCTTGTAAACGGCAAGGATCCTGCAACATATGAAATCGAGTATGCTCCAGAGTTCACTAAGGAATACAATCCTGTAATAGCTGAGGAGCTCGGTATCACACTTCCAGATGATTACAAAGCAATTGATATGGAAGAAAATGCTGAAGAATAAGATTTAGCAACAAAATAAAATTATTTTGGGGCAAGGTCAGATATTTTGACCTTGCTCTTTGGAGTTAAAAATGGGAATCGAAACATTAATAGCGGGAATGCCTGGTACAGTGGCACAGGGTATAATATACGGAATAATGGCACTAGGCATCTTTATTACATTTAAATTATTAAACTTTGCAGATTTGTCTGTAGACGGATCATTTGCTACTGGCGGCGCTGTTGCAGCTATGGTGATAATATCTGGACACTCATGGGTTTTAGCCCTTGTATTAGCTTTTATTTCAGGAGCTTTAGCTGGATTTATTACTGGATTTTTGCATACGGTTCTTGGTATACCAGATATTCTTGCAGGAATACTAACCCAATTAGCGTTATATTCAATAAATCTGAGAATAGCTAAAAATCAGCCAAATACATCAATTCCAGTTGATAAATACAATTTGGCTATTTCTCTTAGATACAAGACAGACGCACTTATTACAGTACTTGTTATTGCAGTAATTATCATCGCAATCATGTACTGGTTCTTTGGAACAGAGATGGGTTCTGCTTTACGTGCTACAGGAACAAATCCTGCAATGACAAAGGCACAAGGTATTAATGTAAATGTTATGAAAGCCTTGGGACTTGTTATCTCTAATGCGTTAGTTGCATTTGCTGGAGCATTATTTGCTCAGTTCAATGGATATGCAGATGTAAATATGGGTAGAGGTGCCATTGTAATCGGTCTTGCATCAATTATTATTGGCGATGTTTTGTGTAATACATTCTTTAGAAAAAAGAGTGCATTCTGGCTTTCGCTAGGATTTGTAATTGTAGGTGGAATTCTTTACTACATATTTATCGCAATCGTATTATGGCTCAAGATGCCAGCAAACGATATGAAGCTATTTACAGCTATTATAGTAGCAATCTTCCTCGCTGTTCCTTACTTGAAAGGTCAAATGAACAGCTCATTTAGAAAGGCTGCAAGAAGAGGAGGAAGAAGATAGTGTTAAATGCAAATAAATTACGTAAAACATTTAATCCAGGTACAATTAATGAAAAAGTTGCTTTAAACGGTGCTTCTTTGTACTTGGAGGATGGAGAGTTTTGTACTGTAATCGGTGGAAACGGTGCAGGTAAATCCACATTCCTCAATGCAGTAGCAGGTGTTTGGCCAGTAGATGCAGGTACTATTTCAATTGATGGAGTAGATGTTACAGGTCTTCCAGAACACAAAAGAGCAAAATATTTAGGTAGAGTATTTCAGGATCCAATGACAGGAACCGCTGCAAATATGCAGATTGATGAGAATATGGCATTAGCTGCAAGACGTGGCAAGTTCAGAGGATTAGGCTGGGGCGTTACAAGAGATGAGCGAGAGAAATACCATGAAATGCTCAAAGAATTGGATTTAGGTCTAGAAGATAGATTGACAGCCAAGGTTGGTCTTCTTTCAGGAGGTCAGCGCCAGGCCCTCACTCTATTGATGGCTACAATCCAAAAACCGAAGGTACTTTTACTAGATGAACATACAGCGGCTCTTGATCCTAAGACTGCATCAAAGGTTTTAGAAATAACAGATATGCTTATTAGAGAGCATGGTCTTACAGCGATGATGGTCACACATAATATGCGTGATGCTATCACATATGGAAATCGCCTTATCATGATGAATGAAGGCAGAGTAATCCTCAATATCAGCGGAGAAGAAAAGAAAAATCTTACTATTGAGGATTTGCTACACAAATTTGAAGAGGTATCTGGTACAGAATTTACCAATGATACAGAAATATTGTCTAAGTAGTTTGGAGCCATTGGCATGTATTTGCTAATGGCTCTTTGATGTGCGCCTAGCGGCGCACGTTTCTAACGGGTTCAAGTCCCGAATCCACCCGGTAGTGGGAAGGATATAGCCGAAGGCAAGGGTGTCCGCCGCGAGGTGGAATCTGAAGGAAGCTGGATGTGGGGAACATACTAACCCACGGGCAAATCTCCGGTCTGACGTACAGAAATCTCATACGAGGTTATGCATGAGGGTAAGGCTGCATCACAAGTCGAAGCCCAATAACTACACGGAATCATGCATGATAAATGAGGCAGATAGATGGAGAGGAAGAAACGTGTGGTACCTAGGGAGGTCTGTGTGAAACGCTCCGAAAGGAGTAACCACCGTACAAGGAAACGAGGCGGTGCT